>NZ_CP062222.1:605000-1805000 GCF_017487405.1 Brevundimonas goettingensis
TTGAGAAGCGTGCGATCGCGAGCCTGGGTCTTCTGATCCGGCTGTCGCTGCCATAGGCCCGTAGCTCAGGTGGTTAGAGCGTACGCCTGATAAGCGTAAGGTCGGCAGTTCGAGTCTGCCCGGGCCTACCAGCCTGAGGCTGGACTTACCGACAGGTCGCCGACAGCTCTCCTGGGCTTCGCACTGTTCCTGATGGAACGGGGCCGTAGCTCAGTTGGTAGAGCGCCTGCTTTGCAAGCAGGATGTCGTCGGTTCGACTCCGTCCGGCTCCACCAGGAACTCGTTAGATCGTACAGAGATTGCCCCGGCTGCTTATGCGGCCGACGGCATTGATATTGTGAAGGAAGAATAGGTACCGGCCCCTCATAGGCTTTCAGGACCTGTTCGAGAGAAGACATTGTCTGACAAAAATCAGGCAGGGACCCGCCGGCATTTCTTTCCAGTCGGCTGGATCATCCCTGCATGAGTTTTGCTGAGAAACGATCAAGCGTTGAAGGGCTTCTGACGGATGCCTTGGCGTAGAGAGGCGATGAAGGACGTGGCAAGCTGCGATAAGAACCGGGGAGGCGCTAGCACCCTTTGATCCGGTTATTTCCGAATGGGGAAACCCACCTTTACAGTCTTCCAACTTTGCTCACTTCGGTGAGTACGGATTGGCGGATTGTTCAAAGGTATAATGACCTGAATACATAGGGTTCATTAAGCAAACCCGGGGAACTGAAACATCTCAGTACCCGGAGGAAAGGACATCAACCGAGACTCCCGTAGTAGTGGCGAGCGAACCGGGACCAGGCCAGTGCTCTTGTGAAATAAAGCCGAACGATCTGGAAAGGTCGGCCATAGCGGGTGAAAGCCCCGTAGGCGTCAAACAGCAAGAGACTCGAGTAGGGCGGGACACGTGAAATCCTGTCTGAACATGGGGGGACCACCCTCCAAGCCTAAGTACTCCTCTACGACCGATAGTGAACAAGTACCGTGAGGGAAAGGTGAAAAGCACCCCGACAAGGGGAGTGAAACAGATCCTGAAATCGGAAGCCTACAAGCAGTCGGAGCCTCCAAGCGAGGTGACGGCGTACCTTTTGTATAATGGGTCAGCGACTTCATGTGTCGAGCAAGCTTAAGCCGTTAGGTGTAGGCGCAGCGAAAGCGAGTCTGAATAGGGCGCTAAGTTCGACGTATGACGACCCGAAACTAGGTGATCTATCCATGAGCAGGTTGAAGGTAAGGTAACACTTACTGGAGGACCGAACCGGTGAATGTTGAAAAATTCTCGGATGACTTGTGGATAGGGGTGAAAGGCCAATCAAACCTAGACATAGCTGGTTCTCCGCGAAATCTATTTAGGTAGAGCGTCCGACGAATTCCTTAGGGGGTAGAGCACTGGATGGTTGCGGGCTGCGCGAGCGGTACCAATACTAACCAAACTCCGAATACCTAAGAGAACTATCGGGCAGACACACGGCGGGTGCTAACGTCCGTCGTGAAAAGGGAAACAACCCTAACCATCATCTAAGGCCCCCAAGTACTGGCTAAGTGGGAAACGATGTGGGATTGCTTTGACAATCAGGAGGTTGGCTTAGAAGCAGCCAT
Source organism: Brevundimonas goettingensis (assembly GCF_017487405.1). Lineage (NCBI taxonomy): Bacteria > Pseudomonadati > Pseudomonadota > Alphaproteobacteria > Caulobacterales > Caulobacteraceae > Brevundimonas > Brevundimonas goettingensis. Next base: position 606,591 of record NZ_CP062222.1, read on the forward strand.
CCTTTAAAGAAAGCGTAACAGCTCACTGATCAAGCGATCCTGCGCGGAAAATGTAACGGGGCTCAAGCCAGTCGCCGAAGATATGGGTGCACTTATGTGCGCGGTAGCGGAGCGTTCCGTAAGCCGGTGAAGGTCAGGCGTGAGCCTGGCTGGAGGTATCGGAAGTGAGAATGCTGACATGAGTAACGATAGGAGTGTGAGAGACACTCCCGCCGAAAGACCAAGGGTTCCTGCGTAAAGCTAATCTGCGCAGGGTTAGTCGGCCCCTAAGGCGAGGCTGAAAAGCGTAGTCGATGGGAAGCAGGTAAATATTCCTGCACCAGCCAGAAGTGACGGATGGCGCAACTTGTCAGGGCTTATTGGATTGTCCTGGCAGGGAAGTTGTCCCTGGAAATAACTCTGGCAGAGACCGTACCCGAAACCGACACAGGTGGTCAGGTAGAGCATACCAAGGCGTTTGAGAGAACTATGCTGAAGGAACTCGGCAAATTGCACGCGTAACTTCGGAATAAGCGTGACTCTGCTAAGGGCAACCTCTGCAGAGTGGCACAAGCCAGGGGGTAGCGACTGTTTAGCAAAAACACAGGGCTCTGCGAAGCAGCAATGCGACGTATAGGGTCTGACGCCTGCCCGGTGCCTGAAGGTTAAAGGGAGATGTGAAAGCGTCGAACTGAAGCCCAGGTAAACGGCGGCCGTAACTATAACGGTCCTAAGGTAGCGAAATTCCTTGTCGGGTAAGTTCCGACCTGCACGAATGGCGTAACGACTTCCCCACTGTCTCCAGCATAGGCTCAGTGAAATTGAATTCCCCGTGAAGATGCGGGGTTCCCGCGGTCAGACGGAAAGACCCTATGAACCTTTACTATAGCTTCGCCTTGGCGTTAGCGACCGTATGTGTAGGATAGGTGGGAGGCTATGAAGCCGGGGCGCCAGCACCGGTGGAGCCATCCTTGAAATACCACCCTTACTGTCGTTGACGTCTAACCGAGGGCCGTTATCCGGTCCCGGGACATGGCGTGGTGGGTAGTTTGACTGGGGCGGTCGCCTCCTAAAGTGTAACGGAGGCGCGCGATGGTGGGCTCAGACCGGTCGGAAATCGGTCGTCGAGTGCAATGGCATAAGCCCGCCTGACTGCGAGACTGACAAGTCGAGCAGAGACGAAAGTCGGCCATAGTGATCCGGTGGTCCCGAGTGGAAGGGCCATCGCTCAACGGATAAAAGGTACTCTAGGGATAACAGGCTGATTTTGCCCAAGAGTCCATATCGACGGCAAAGTTTGGCACCTCGATGTCGGCTCATCACATCCTGGGGCTGGAGCAGGTCCCAAGGGTTCGGCTGTTCGCCGATTAAAGTGGTACGTGAGCTGGGTTCAGAACGTCGTGAGACAGTTTGGTCCCTATCTGCCGTGGGTGTTCGAAGCTTGAGAGGATCTGTCCCTAGTACGAGAGGACCGGGATGGACATACCTCTGGTGTACCTGTCATGGCGCCAGCTGTGCAGCAGGGTAGCTAAGTATGGAATAGATAACCGCTGAAAGCATCTAAGCGGGAAACTAACCTCAAAACAAGGCTTCGCTGAGGATCGTGGAAGACTACCACGTTGATAGGCCAGGTGTGGAAGCGCGGTGACGTGTGAAGCTTACTGGTACTAATAATCCGATCGGCTTGATCGTTTCTCAGCAAAACTCATTCGATTTTCGAATACGACAATGTCTTCTCATTACAGTACGATATCCGCTTGGTTGACCTGGTGGCTATGTCGGAGGTTCCCCACCCGATCCCATCCCGAACTCGGTCGTTAAGCCCTCCAGAGCCAATGGTACTCCGTCTCAAGGCGTGGGAGAGTAGGTCGCCGCCGGGTCTACCAAGCGGATATCCTCTGTAATCTTCTCGAACATCTTCCTTCACTCGACCGTTCGCCGCGGGATGGAGCAGCCCGGTAGCTCGTCAGGCTCATAACCTGAAGGTCGCAGGTTCAAATCCTGCTCCCGCACCCACTAATACCGCACTTCTAGAAGCCCTGTTGTTCTGCAACAGGGCTTTTATTTTGCCCGTTACTCCAAGGTCGTAGTTCCCGCGGCCGGGTAGAGGCGTGAGCACTACGCAGTCGATCAGGGCAAGATGTCGGACCCTTGCGATCGTCCGAGGCGCGGATGTCGGCCGTGGGCTGGTGTCGGTCGTTCGGAACCTCCGCTTCCGGGCCGGCAGGATCAAAGCCCACATTTCACACTCCGTCAGTCTCGCTCCGTTAGAACGAGCAGATGACAGCCGTCAGAATCCCGCTGACCAATGGACTGACGACGCGGGTGCTGGACACCGGCGGCGACCGGCGGACGCTGGTGCTGGTTCACGGCCTGGCCAATTCGATCGAGATCTGGAGCCGGGTCCTGCCAAGGCTGGCGCGGCGATTCCGCGTTGTGGCCTTCGACCTGCCCGGCTTTGGAGAGGCGGACCGGCCGGTCGCCGCCTATGATTCCGCTTTCTTCGTCGAGCATTTGAAGGCCCTGCTGGACACCATGGCGATCCGACGCGCGCATCTGGTCGGCAGTTCTCTCGGCGCCGGCGTCATTGTCCGGTTCTCGGAGCGGAACCTCGACCGGATCGACAGGGCGGTTCTGGCGGCGCCGGGCGGGTTCGGCAGGGAGACCCACCCCCTGATGCGGTTTCCGGCCCTGCCGGTCGTCGGCGACTGGCTGGGGCGGCCGACGCCCGCCAACAATCGGCTGACCCTCGGGCTGGCCATCCACGACCAGCGCCATGTGACGCCGGAACTGGTCGAATGGACCAATCGATACGCCCGGATCCCGGGCAGCGAACGCTCGTTCGTGCGTACGCTTCAGACCGGCGTCGGCCTGTCCGGGGTGCGGGAGCGCGACAGTTTTGAAGCGCTGGCGCGCCGGTTTGAGCGGCCGGCCCTGGTCGTCTGGGGTCGGCAGGACCGCGTCTTCCCCGTGCGCCACAGCGACCGCGCCGTCACTCTATTGCCCATGTGCGAGCGAATCCTGTTGGATCACTGCGGTCACTATCCGCATTGGGAGCAGCCCGATGCCTTCGCGGCCGCCGTCGAACGCTTTCTGCTTGAGGAGGCCGGGACATGAAGACGCGCGTCGCCCTGTGGCTGTCTCTCCTGCTGCTGACCGCATCCGCGCCGCTCGCCCACGCCCCGGGCGACGGGGCGGAGGCCTTCGCCCGACACGACTTCGGCGCGGTCAACTTCAGGGCGCTGAACACGGTCGCCTTGCCGTGGAAGCTGGTGGCGGCGGCCCTGATTCTGGACGATCCGGAGGGCGGCGGGGTCGATCATGCGCATCTGCGGGCCCGGCTCCAGACCTTCGGCTTCCTCTGGCCGGAACGGATCGAGGGGGCGGATCGCCCGATCATGCCCGCCCGGGATCATCCGCTGGGGATCAGCGTCGGCGAGGTCACGCCGGGCCTGCCGCCGGTCAAGGTGACGGTGGCCAACCTCGCGTGCGCCTCCTGCCATGCCGGACCCGTCTATGCGCCGGACGGAACGCCGCAGCCGGCGACGGCCTGGCTGGGCTCGCCCAACACCAGCCTGGATCTGGAGGCCTATACCCGGGCGGTGACCATGGCCTGAAGCGGCAGACGCAGGATACCCCCAAGCTCCTTCAGGCGGTGCAGACCCTGTTCCCGGACACCGGCGTCTGGGAGAGGGCCAGCCTGCGCTGGGCGGTCCTGCCGCTGGCCCGGCGCCGGCTGGCCGCCATTCCCGACGGGGCCGGACCCTTGCCGTTCGTCAACGGCTCGCCCGGGGTGACCAACGGCGTCGCCGCCCTGAAGCTGCAGGGCCACGTGGTTCTCGGCGACGCGGAGGCGGGCTATACCTCCATCCCCGATCTGGCCGACCGCGGCTTCCGTTCGGCCCTGCTTTATGACGGCGCCTATGCGCCAGAGGGCCAGCCGCGCTGGCGGCCCATCGGGCGCGAGGATCTGACCCCGGAGCACCGCGACCGACTGGCGGCCATCATCAGCTTCTTCACCGTGCCCAGCATGGGTCAGTCGCCGCGCGCCGCCCATCGCCAGATCCCGGTGGCGGAGCGCGCCTTCGCCTGGCTGGAGACGCGCCGTCCGCAGGCCTTCCCCGGAGCGATCGACCCGGAGAAGGCGGCGCGAGGGGCGGCCGTCTATGCGAGCCGCTGTTCCTCCTGCCACGGGACCTATGACGGTCCGGCGCTGAATCCGCGTCTTGAGCGCTTCCCGAACTGGCATGGCCGCGTGGGGTCCGATCCGGCCCGCGCCGCGGCCTTCACCACCGATCTGACGCGCTATGCCTCGACGGGCGGCTATGATGCGGTCATGGACGCCCGGCCGACGGGGGAATACGCCGCGCCCCTTCTGTCCGGTCTCTGGGCGACCACCCCCTATATGCACAACGGCTCGGTGCCGACCCTGGCTCAGTTCCTGCTGCTGGAGCCTCGCGCCGAACGCTTCCTCGTCGGCGGGCATCGGCTGGACTTCAGGACGGTCGGCATCGCCGGGGAGGACCGGGACGGTCTGCGCGTCTATCCAGTCGGCTACAAGCCGTGGTCGACGCCGGCCCTGTTCGACACCCGGCTGCCCGGCCGCTCCAATCGGGGGCATGAGGCCCAGGTCGAGGGCCTGACGGTCGCCGAGCGGTGGGACCTGATCGAATATCTGAAAGGGCTCTAGCTCAGACGATCAGGGTGTCGAGCGGCAGCCGGGGCTTCGGCGTCAGGTCGCGGGCAGGGGCGACGCCCAGCCGGAAGGCGGTGATCAGACGACGGTCGTCGCCGATGCCGAAGTCCGCCTGGACCCGCGCCCGCGCCTCGACGTCGTCGGCCAGCACGGCCATGGGCGAGGCCGACAGCCCGACCTGTGTGAAGCCCAGCCAGACACGATGAAACCGGCGGCCGGTCTCGAACGGCGCTTCGCCGGCTGGGCGGTGGAACAGAGCGATGGCGGAGGCGCTGCGCACCACGGCCGCCTCGGCGACCAGGGCGCCGGCCAGGCCGATCCGGTCGAGGCCTTCGAAGACCCCCGGGCGCAGCACCAGTCCGGCCCCGGCGGCCTCGATCGCGGACATCTGCATCGCCTCGGCGTTCAGCCCGTCGAGCGACCATGACGGATGCCGTCGCGACAGCCGCATCCAGGACACCAGCTCGGCGCGATAGGGGGCGTTGCGGAACCAGCGCAGACTGGCCGCGTCATAGAGGTCGGCCAGTCGCGCGACCTCATCCGGCGTCTGGACGACAGTCACATCATCGGAGCGCTCAAGCCGCGCCAGGGCCGCCGTCGCCGCCGCGCCCTGCTCGAACTTGCCCCGCCAGGTTCGGCGCTGTGCAAGGAAAGCCGCCAGCGGATCGGCGAAGCCGCCCGGCCCGACGTCGAGCCGCGTCACGACGCCGCCGCCCGGCCGCACCTCCACCGCCAATCCCCGGAGCCCGGAGACCAGACAGAAGCCCTCCACCGCCGAACCGTGGCTGACGTTCAGGTCGCGGCCTTCCGGATCGCCGATCGCCAGTCGGCGGCTGTCATCCTGCAGCACCTCGACCTGGCCGTCGGGCGTCAGGCGCCAGCGCGTCGGCTGGGTGTTGTGCACGCTGGGCGAAAGAGCCGCCTCGGCCACCAGCTTCCGGAACATATCCCTGTCGAGCCCCATCACAGCCCTTTCCGGAACAGGTTCAGCCGCTGCAGCCGCCGGGCGTTCAGCTTCTCCATCTGACGCAGCGAGGCGGTGTTCTCATCCGCGATCCAGGTCACGCCGCACTGTCTGTAGCCGCCCGCGAACAGGGCCTTGACCACCCGGTGCAGCATGGCGCCGTTCAGTCCCTGGCCGTGCAGGTCACGCTTCACCGAATAGAAGATGATCACCGCCCGCCGCCGGCGCAGCCGCTCGCGGATGAAGTGGAACAGGGTCAGGGGCCCCATCCGCCCGCGCGTCGCCTTCTGGAAGGGATTGAGGTCGGGAATGCAGATCACCACCCCCGCCGGCTCGCCCCTGTAGTGGGCCACGCAGGCGATCCTGGGATCGACGATCCACATCATCTCCCCGGCCTGGAAGTCGAACTCCGCCGGGGTCAGGGGAACGAACATCGGGTTGTCGCTGAACCCGTCGTTGAGGCATTGCCGCGCCTCCTCGAACCGGGCCTTGAACGCGCTTCGGGTGATCGGCATCCAGGTCCAGTCGGGGGCCGCCAAAACGGCGCGTTGCCGCTCGCCGAGCAGGGCGTCGGCCGTGTCCGGCCCGACATCGAACTCGAAGGTCGACATCGGAAACATGGGCGCATAACCGCAGGCGTCCAGCAGCCGGGGCAGGTGCGGCGCGCCCCAGACCATGTCGGTATAGGTCTGGTTGTCGAACCCCTCGGTCAGCACGCCGGCCTGCTGCATGGCCGTCAGGTTGAAGGCGCCGACCAGTTCGTCGCAGCCCTGATCGCGGGCGAAGGCCTCCGCGGCCTCGAACAGCAGTCGTGCGGTCGCGACGTCGTCCTCGCAGTCGAAATAGCCGAACTGGCAGCGTCGCAGGCTGTGCCGCGCATTGGAGGACGGATGGGTGTGGGCCGTCAGCCGCCCGACCGGCCGGCCGTCGCGCCAGGCGGTAAAGAAGGTCAGCCGGCCGCCGTCATCGCGCATCAGCGGGTTGCGGGCCGGATCCAGATAGCGCTTCAGGTCGGCGCGCATCGGTGTCACATAGGGGCTGTCCGCCGCATAGATCTCGAACGGGACCCGGAAGAAGCCATCGAGATCGCCTTCGCGCAGGTCCAGGCCGATCGTCGTCACGCGTTTTTCTCCGCCGTCAGCCGGGCCATTCGGAAGGCCAGGGCCAGATCGATCTCCGCCTCGGTGTTGCGCAACAGGTCGGGCAGGCGGACCAGTCCGATCCGGAGCGGCGACCGGCTCAGCAGGCCGACGTGGGTCGCATCCGCGCTGGCCAGCAGGTCGAGCAGCGGCTCGCGCGCGCCGTCGTCGACGACGCCTTCGCCGGCCCCGAGCGCGGCGACGCTCCACAGGGGCCGGCGCTCCAGGGTCTCGAGCAGCTGTTCAGGATGATAATCGGCCAGGCCGGGACCGGTGACGATCGAGAGGTCTTTCAGCATGGGCTCTTCGGACAGGTCGCCGAGGAAGGCGTCCAGCGAGCGGGCGTCCGCCGAGGCGAGGCTGCGCCGCAGATGGGTGCGACGCGCCGCGGCGCCGAAGGGCTGGATGCGCACGATCAGGGTCATGGTGATCAGGACCGCGCCGACGAGGGCGAACAGACGGGCCCGGTCGTCGAAGGCCGCCACGTCCAGCTGCTCGATCAGGCCGCAGGTCAGGGCCAGGGTGGCGGCGACGATCACCACGGCGTCGATCCAGACGTCGCGGCCGTCGCTGATCCCGTTGGACAGGGCCAGAAGGACGATGACCAGGGCGGCGATCGGGCTGAAGCCGATCGGAGAGGCCACGAGCTCGGTGAAATCCGTGGCGATCAGGGGAATGACCACGGCGAGGCCGATGGCGAGGCGGCGGACGGCGCCGTTCTCGGCCCGCGACAGCGACCGCCGGTCGCGCGTCCACAGCAGGATCAGGACAGAGATCAGCGACAGCAGGATGATCCCGGCCAGGGTGATGCGCGATCCAAAAGCGACATGGCCGGTGGTGAACAGGGCGAAGCCCAGCCCGACGGCGGAGGCGGCGAAGATCGCGATCTTCATCGACCGGGGGGCATGTCGGCGCAGCAGTCCCTCGGCCAGCAGCAGGGCCGCGAGGGGGGCGAGGGAGATGACCGCGAAGGTGGCGACCTCGAAGACCGGCCAGCCGGTCCTGACCGCCAGGCTGCGCACCCCGTAGAACAGGGCCATGACCCCGAACAGGAAGACCAGTCGCGGCGTCAGGGGACCTCCGGCCCGGCGCACCAGCAGGGCCACGACATAGGCCGCGAGGCCCGCCGCCGCGAAGCCGTCCAGCAGGGCCTGGGTCTCCAGCCGGATCATGCGGCGCCCTTCAGCAACCGGGCCATGAAGGCGCGAACGACCAGCCCCTTCACCGCCGCGACGGGGGGCCACAGCGGCCGTTCGGTCCGACCCGCGAACGGGTTGAGAAACCAGCCCCGGCAGTCCGTCTTCGAGCGCCGCCCCATCAGCAGCCACAGGGCCTCATAGGCCATCAGACAGCCGGTCGAGATCACCATGGGCGCCAGGGACATGCGCCGGGCGGCGCCGGCCGCCAGAGCCGCCGCGGCCTCCAGATCGACGTGCTCGGCCGATGACGAATGGGTCATCACGTATTCGAGCTCCTTCATGAAGCTCGCCCTCAGATCCTCGGGGGTGATCGCGTCCAGCGCCTTGCCGTGCGTGGGGTAGCCCAGCCGCACCTCGGGGCGCGGATCGGTCGGCCGCACCACGATGACCGAGGGCAGGGGAGAAGCGTAGGCGTCGATCACCGTCGCACCCGCCGCCTGCGCCGCCCGGTAGAGGGCCACCCCCGCCGCGATGTCGTCCGTGCCGTTGACGATGACCGGATAGCGGCTTGCGAGGTCCGGGATCCGATCGACCCACTCCGCGCCCAGCCGTTCGATCTCGACTTCCGGATTGATCCGGCGCGCCGCCGCGCAGGCGGCCTCGGCCTTGTCGCGGCCCAAGGTGTCGGTGAAGGCGAAGACCTGGCGGTTCAGGTTCGAGGTCTCGAAGACGTCGATGTCGCAGACCGCGAACCGCCCCACCCCCGCGCGGACCAGCGCGAGGAAACAGGCGCCGCCCATGCCGCCGACCCCCGCGACGAACACGGCGCCGGCCTTCAGGGCGGCCTGTTCCGCCGCCGAGACGAAACCGAGGTTGCGGGTGGTGAACTCGGCGTAATCGAAGGCCGTCACGTCTTCCATGCGCGCAAGCTTCCCCAGGGCTGTTTGTGATCGAGCCAGTGCACCAGCGGCAGAAGGGCCGTCTGGATCGTCAGAAGGGCGAAGCCGCCGATCAGACCGGGCACGGTGTCCGGCGGCGCGACCTTGCCGAGGTAGCGGCCAGCGGCCCGCATATCGATCTGGCCGATCTGCAGCAGGTCGTCGCCCCGGTCATAGTCCAGTTCGGTCGCGCAGAGTTCGTTGTAGACGGCGTCCCGATGTTTGGCCGCGGCCTCATATGTCTTCTTCAACTCGTCGGAGCCGCCGGTATAGGCGTCGGTGATCACGAACCGGTCGGCGTCGAATCCCGCCTCGTCGCCGACGCCGAAGGCATGGCGCCACCGGCCCATGATCTGCCGGGCCAGCCGTTCGTGCTGGAACGACCGCCGCGCGGCGGGGCGGCCGGGCCAGACGTCGGAGAAGGTCTCCGCCACCATGCCGACCACGGCGGGCACCTGGGTGACGCTGGACACCCAGACGGCGCGGCACTGCCGGCGCACGAACAGCAGGACGCAGGTCAGGCCGTAGAGGGTCGCCGACAGGCCGCTGCCGCGCACGTCCGGACGCACCATGACTAGTCCCAGATGCAGGACCTCCACCGCCCGCCCGCCCAAATCGGCGTTCAGAATGGCCAAGGCGTTGAAGGCGACGGGACGGCGGCTCCGCTTTTCATAGACCACCGTCAGGACCGTGCGGGACAGGGTCTCCGGATCGCCGGAAAAGACGCCATAGTTCAGGTCGCGGTCGCCCAGTACGCTGTGCGCGACCGAGCGGACATCGGCGATCAGGCCTTCAAGATCGGCGGGCGCAAGCCCCAGGCCGGGCCGTTCGACGATTCGCGAATACAGGCCCGGTCCGGCCCCCACAGTCGTATCCAGAAGCCGCAATGCCCCGGCCTTGCTCATTATGGCGACCTCGTTTCAAGCCACCACCCTCGCATGCGCGACCTTCGGTTTCATGAACGAACGTCAGGTTAGCCTGTAGATCGCCGACCTCTTCGCCGGAGGGCCGCGAGAGGTCGTTCAGACCTGTCCGGCCTGACGCTGCTCAGCCCGCAGCGCCAGCAGATCCTCGGAAAAGCCCGGGACGCCGTCCTCGAGATCAACGCCCGTCGAGTTGGCGAGGTTGGCCTGCATGACGAAGATCGCGTGTGTCATCAGGATATCCAGCTTCGCGTCGGGGCCCAGAGGTTCGTCGAACCCGGTCCAGGAGGCGTCGGAATAGCGGTGATCGAAGTGCAGTTCGTCGATCGCGACGACGATCTGCTGGTCCAGCCCCTTGAGCACCGTGTTCGTCGGGCCGGCCGCGACGGCGTAGAGTTCTTCATCCGTGATCCCCAGGGCGAGGGAGGCCGTGCGGTGCTGGGACCACAGATATTCGGCGTCGCAGAGCCAGGAGGCCCGCATGCAGGCGATCTGGTAGAGGCGCGGCGGCAAGGAGTTGTTGTCGGCGGTGCGGGCGCCGAGCGAGCGGATCGCCTGGCCGTAGATCGGGAAGTTGACCAGCATCTTCATCAGCCTGGTCGCGTTCGGCCCACCCCGGCGAGGACCCATGATGCGCCGCAGTTCGATCTGCTCAGGCGTCAGATTGTCCATGTCGGGGTAGGGCAGGCGGCGGGGATAGGTCATCGACGGGTCCTTCAGCGAGCGTGTCGTCCTCGCCTAAGGCCGCGTGCCGGGAGGCTGAAATGCCGAATGCGCATCATAAGATACGGGAGATGAGCCGACCCAAAGGTCTGATGCATGGTTCCAGTCGGATTTTCGATTGGCGCCGCGACCGGGGGGCTTCTAGTCCGGACTGAAAGCCCCTCGCCACCGGCCGACCGCCGGGCCAAGGCGGGCGGTCAGGAGGAAATGCAGATGGCGACCGAGGCCGAGTTTTCGTCGGTGAAGATCTATGTTCCCCAGGGCTCTCTGGGCGTGGGCATCTTCCCTGAAGAGGTGGAGTACGCCCTGGCCTGGGGGGCTCACGCCATGGCCCTGGACGCCGGTTCGACCGACGCCGGGGCCGCCTATCTGGCCAAGGGCGTTTCCAAGAACGACCGGGGATCGGTCAAGCGGGACCTGGGCTTTCTCATGGACGCCCAGCAGAAGGCGGGCATCCCGCTGCTGATCGGCACCGCAGCCCAGGCCGGTGGTGACATGAACGTCGACTGGACCCGCGACATCGCCCTGGAGATCGCCCGCGAGAAGGGATGGTCGCCCAAGATCGCCGTCCTCTATTCGGAACAGACAGCCGAGACGATGAAGGCCAAGCTGACCGACGGGAAGATCACCAATCTGCCGCCGCTCGGCGATCTGGACGCCGCGACCCTGGACAATTGCCTGCACATCGTCGCTCTGATGGGCCCCGAGCCCTATCACAAGGCGCTGGAAGCCGGCGCTGACATCATCATCGGCGGGCGGACGTCGGACCCGGCGGTGATCGCCGCCTTCGCCCTTTGGAAGGGCGCTCCGGCCGGGCCGTCGTGGCATGCGGGCAAGATCGCCGAATGCGGCGCCCAGTCGACGACCGCCAACACCGGCCAGCGCGGCGTCCTGATCGAAATCCACAAGGACGGCTTCGACGTCCAACCGGCGGACCCGAAGACCAAGGCCTTGGTCACCGGCATTTCGGCCCACCTGCTGTATGAGAACAAGAGCCCCTGGCGGCTGACGGAGCCGGGCGGCGAACTGGATGTCACCAAGTCCGAATACATCCAGCTGACCGACAATACGGTGCGGGTCACGGGCTCTGTCTGGGATCCCAAGCCCTATACGATGAAGCTCGAAGGGGCGACGGGCGACCTCTACCAGTCGCTGCTCATCGTCGGCATCGCCGACCCCAAGGTGCTGGCCGAACCCGAGGTCTTCCACGACCATATGCTGATGCGGCTGAAGGAGCGGGTGAAGACGTCGCTCGGCCTGGCGGAGGACGAGTTCGACATCTCCTTGCGGATGTATGGCTACAACGCCCTCAGCGGCATGACGCCGCCGCCGGGATCGCGGCCACTGGAGATCGGGCTGATGGGCGTCTTCACCGCCGGGACGCAGGAGCTGGCCCACGCCATCGCCAACGCCTGCAATCCCTATTTCTTCCACATGCCGATCCGGCTGGGCGAGGAGCTGCCGAGCTATGGCTGGCCGTTCACCCCGGCCGAGGTGGACCGGGGTCCGGTCTACCAGTTCGTCCTGAACCATGTGGTCCACATCGACGATCCGCTCGAACTCGTCCGGATGGAAATCCTGGATGTCGCGAAAGCCCCGACCGAGGAGAAGGCCGTTGCCTAAGGTCAAGGAAGTCTGCCGGCACGTTCGGTCCAAGGTCGCGGGACCTTTCTGGGTCACCATCGACCTGATGTTCGACAGTCAGGAAAACTACGACCGGTACAGCCAGAGCCCGACCCTGAGCGCGGCCTCGATCGGGGAGATCTACGACGTCGATCCGGCGACGGTGCAGCACTATCCGGTTCCGGCCCTGCAGGTGCTCAAGATCTCCTATCCGCGAAGGGGTTCCCAGGGCGGGGTCGAGGAGCGCGATCTGCACTCGGGCCAGCAATACACCTATCTGATCGACAAGGAGCTCTAGCCCGTTCCGGGCGGCCCTTTCAGGACGATATCGACCTCGGCCGGTCCGCATCGCGGGCCGGCCGATCTGCGTGCCTGACCGACGTCCGCGGGCTCAGGTTTCAGTTGCAAACGGCGGCGGTTCGGGACAGACGAGCGGTATGGATACTGACTGGCTTGAGGACTTTCTGGCCCTTGTCGATTGCGGCGGTTTCTCGCGCGCGGCGGAGCAGCGGAACGTCAGTCAGCCCAGTTTCAGCCGCCGGATACGCTCGCTCGAGGACTGGGTCGGGGCCACTCTGGTCGACCGCAGCACCCATACGATGCGGCTCACTCCGGCCGGCGAACGGTTCAGGGTCTTCGCCGAAGAGGCGCTGCGTCGGCTGCAATTCGGACGCGAGGAAGCCCGGTCGGTCGCCAAGACCGCGTCGGAGACCCTGCGTTTCGCCGCCACTCACGTCCTGTCCCTGACCTTCTTTCCCGCCTGGCTGCGCGAGCTTGAGGCCGGGGAGCCCGCCAGCGTCACGGTCACCCTGACGGCGGACAATATGGTCGCCTGCGAACGGCTGATGGTCGAGGGGCGGGTGCAGTTCCTGCTGTGCCATCACCACGAGGCGGCGAGCACCCGTCTGGGCGCCGACTTCCGCTCGGTGAAGCTGGGCGACGACGTGCTGCTGCCGGTCATGTCTCCGCGGCTGGCCCGGACGACCGACCTGGCCAATGCACCCCAGCTCTGCTTCACAGCGGATTCCGGGATGGGACGCATCCTGACCGCGGCTTGGGCGGCGGGCGGGCGGCCCGCGCCGGTCCAGCCGATCTTCGCCTCGCATCTGGCCAGTGTGCTGACCGCCATGGCCAAGGACGACCGGGGCATCGCCTGGACGGCCCTGAGCCTGGTCGAGGACGATCTGGCCTCGGGCAAGCTGGTGCGGGCCGGCACGGCCGAAGACGATGTGCCGATCGAAATCCGCCTGTGGCGGCCCAAGGCCCGGCAGGCGCCGGCTGCGGAGCAGCTGTGGTCACGGGTCCTGAAATCGATGGCGACCTGAGGCGAGACGCGGTCCTGCCCACGATACAGGGCGTGCATCCAACCATGTGAAGCCTGCATTGGCCCCGCCGCTCGACCTGCGCCAATCACGGGCGCGGCCGTGTGCGACGGCGCCCAGACCAGGAGATTTCGATGCCCCATCCGATGCGGGTTGCCCCGGCAGACCACGCGGCCCTTTCGCCGCGCCAAGCCCACATCAGCCTGAAGATGGGCCCATTCGGCACCGCCGAAGCCCCGAACCTGATGCGGACCATGCTGAACTATCCGGAGTTCGCGCGGGCGATCGGGCGGATGTCGACCCGGGTGACGCTGACCGGCGATCTGACGCCGCGCCTCTATCAGCTGGCTTGTCTGAGGACCGTCTGGCTGTGCGACTGCGAGTACCTGTGGGCGACGCATCGCGACGAGGCGCTCGTTCTCGGAGTCACGGAAGACGAAATTCAACGGATCGCGCTCGGCGGAGCGGGGCTGGAGGGGCTGGATCGGCTGGCGGTCGAGGCGATCGATCAGATGCACACGACCCACTACCTGTCCGACGAGGCCTGGACTGGCTTCGACCATCTCGGCCCCAACGCCGCGATGGACCTGATGACCACCTATTCCTTCTATGTGACCCTGAGCGCCTTCGCGAACACGACCGGGGTCCAGCTGGACGAGGGCCTGACCGGCTATTCCGGAGAGCTGCAGGCCGTCCAGGCCTCGGGCGAGATCGGCGGCTGGTCGGGCGTCGCTCCCAGCCCCTATCCCAAGCGGGTCATGGAGGCGGACTATACGGCCCTGTCACCGGCCCAGATCGAGCAGACGCGCCGGATGGGCCGTCGGGGCCTGCCGACAACCTCGAAGCTGCAAAAGGCGATGATCAACTATCCGGAGTTCCTGAAGGCGATCTCGCCCTTCGGCATCCGGTCGATCGACAAGACCTCCCTGCCGCCGCGGTACTGGCAGTTGGCCTGTATGCGGACGGTCTGGCTGTGCGACAGCGAGTATCTGTGGTCCCAGCATCGCAAGGCGATCCTGCAGCTGGGCGTCACGGACGAGGACCTTCACGGGGTCGCGGAGGGGCCGGACAGCACCCGTCTGCAGGGCTTTGATCGTGTCGTGGTGAAGGCCGTCGACGAGCTCTATTTCTCGGATCGCCTGTCGGACGAGACCTGGGGCCAGTTCGACCAGTTCGGACCCGAAGGCATGACCGACCTGATCCTGGTCTATGGGCTCTACATCCTGCAGTCCTGCGTCGCCCGGAATTTCGGCACGACCCTGGAGGCCAATACCCTCGGCTTCCTGCCCGAGCTGGAGCCGCTGCGGGTCAATCAGCAGCGCTGAACCGCCAGGCTGCCGTTGAAAGCCGCACGACCCCGGTCGTGCGGCTTTTGCGTTTCAGGCCTCAGCCCATGCGGACGGCGCCGGCGGCGCGCAGGGCCGCGATGTCGGGGAAGCCGTCCACGGCCATCAGGAGGTCGGCCTCGGCCAGCAGTGAGCGCAGGACGTGGACCGCGCCCTCGGTCCCGCCGAGCGCCAGACCGTAGGAATAGGGACGACCGACCCCGACGGCCGTCGCGCCGAGAGCCAGGGCCTTGGCGACGTCGCTGCCGGACCGGATGCCGGAATCGAACAGCACCGGCATGTCGCCGGCGGCCGCCACGACATCGGGCAGAAGGTCGATCGCGGCCATGCCGCCGTTGGCCTGACGCCCGCCGTGGTTCGAACAATAGATCCCGTCCGCGCCCGCATCGGCGGCGCGGCGGACGTCGTCCGGATGGCAGATGCCCTTGAGGATGATGGGCAGTTTGGTCAGCGACCTCAGCCAGGGCATGTCGTCCCAGGTCAGGACCTTTCCGAAGGTCCCGGCCCAGGTCATGACGGCACCCGCGACGTCCTCCTCCGGCGGCTTGGCGGTCATCTGACGGAAGCGCGGATCGGACCAGTAGTTCGACAGCACGTGTCCGCGCAGTTGCGGAAAGTTGGACTCGTTCAGGTCGCGCGGCCGCCAGCCGGTGACCCAGGTGTCCAGGGTGACGACGATGGCCTTGTAGCCGGCGGCCTCGGCGCGCCCGACCAGGCTGGCGGCGAGTTCGGGATCCTTGGGCGTGTAGAGCTGGAACAGGCCCGGGGTGTCGCCCATGGCGGCGGCGACGTCCTCCAGCGGGTCGTTGGTCAGGGTCGAGACCACGAGCGGCACACCGGTCTGGGCTGCGGCGCGGGCGGCGGCCAGGTCGCCGTGGCCGTCCTGGGTGCACAGGCCGGTCACTCCGATCGGGGCCATGAACAACGGGCTGGGAAGCTTCATCCCGAACAGATCGACCGACAGGTCGCGCGCGGAGCAATCGACCATCATGCGAGGGACCAGGCCCCAATGGCCGAAGGCCTCGGCATTTCGGCGCTGGGTCAGCTCGTCGCCGCAGCCGCCCTGGACGTACTTCAGCAGGGACGGCGCCATGGCCGCCTCGGCGCGCCGCTCCAGCCCCGCGAAATCGACCGGATACTTCGGCAAGACCCCGTGCAGGCCGCCGAAATAGATCTCGAGCTGAAAGTCTCCGTAGTGGGCCATCGTTTCCTCCGTGGGGATCCGCGGCTCTGCGTCCGCCGGTGTCGTTCGACGGTTCTTCTCCATGCCGCTCCACAAGCCAAGACCCGCCGGTCAGGGGGCATGATTTCATTCGATCATGCTATTGGCCGCGCCCTCCCAAAGCTGCGAGGCCGCCGTCGTGATGGTCGGCGATACGGCCAGGACGGGAGGACGGTTCATGCGGTTCATCAGCTACAGCAGCGCGGCGGGCGAAGGCGTGGGGCTCTGGACGGACGGCGGCTATCGCGGCCTGTCCACCGCTGATCTCGGCGGCGAGCTGAAGGCTTTCCTCGGCGACACCAAGGCCCTTGCCGGACTGGCCCTGCGGCTGGCGCAGGCCCCTTTGGTGGATCTGGAGACGGTCGATCTGCTTCCGCCCGTGCCCCGGCCGAACAAGACCATCTGCATCGGCCTGAATTATCTCGACCACAGCGCCGAGAGCGGCTTCGAGGCCCCGACCTATCCGACGGTCTTCGCCCGGTTCGCCAACAGCCTGATCGGGCACGGCGCGCCTCTGGTGCGGCCGGACGCCTCGGACATGTTCGACTATGAGGCCGAACTGGTCGCCGTCATCGGCAAGGGCGGGCGGCATATCTCGAAGGCTGAGGCCCTGGATCACGTCGTGGGCTATACCCTGTGCAACGACGCCTCGGTGCGGGACTATCAGATCAAGTCGCCGCAATGGACCATGGGCAAGGTCTGGGACGGCACCGGCGCCGTGGGTCCCGCCCTGGTCACCGCCGACGAACTGCCCGAGGGCTGCAAGGGCATGACCCTGACCATGAAGGTCAACGGCGAGCTGCTGCAGAGCGCCTCGATCGACGACATGATCTTCGACATCGCCACCCTGGTCTCCGTCCTGTCGGAAGCCATGACCCTGGAGCCGGGCGATATCATCATCTCCGGCACCCCTGGCGGGGTAGGGGCCTCTCGCAAGCCCTATCTCTGGCTCAAGCCCGGCGATGAGGCGGTGGTCGAGATCGAGGGTCTGGGGACCCTGGTCAACCGGGTCGTGCAGGAAATCCGCGCCTGAAAACGGCCTCGCCGAGGGGAGCGCCTCCCAACGTTTGACGCATGGTTTCAAGCGTTCATCGGGCCGACGGCCCTCGATATGAACGCCCTCAAGACAAGAAGATCATCGAGGAAGCGTACTATGTCGGACAGCAAGAAACCCGGACTCCGTTCGCAGGACTGGTTCGGCGGCCGGGGCCCCAAGGGCTTCGTCCACCGCGCCTGGGTGCGCAGCCGGGGCGTCCCGGGCGATCATTTTGACGGCCGTCCCGTCATCGGCATCTGCAACACCTGGTCCGAGCTGACGCCCTGCAACTCCCACTTCCGGGATCTGGCCCAGTATGTCCGCGAGGGCGTCCTGGAGGCCGGCGGCGTGCCGATGGAGTTCCCGGTCACCTCGCCCGGCGAGACCCTGACCCGACCGACCGCCATGCTGCTGCGCAACCTGACCAGTATGGATGTCGAGGAGACCCTGCGCGCCAATCCCATCGACGGCGTTGTCCTGCTGATGGGCTGCGACAAGACCACCCCGGCGCTTCTGATGGGGGCCGCCAGCGTCGACCTGCCGACCATCGGCCTGAACTCCGGCCCGATGCTGAACGGCTCATGGCGCGGCAAGCCGTTCGGCATCAAGGACGCATGGAAACTGGGCGACGACGTGCGCGAGGGCCGCGCGACCATCGGCGACGTCGAGGACGCCGAAAGCTGCCTGAACCGGTCGCACGGCGTCTGCAACGTCATGGGCACGGCCTCGACCATGGCTTCTATCGTCGAGGCGATGGGCCTGTCGCTGCCTGACAACGCCACAATTCCGGCGGTGGATGCGCGTCGCAAGGTCATGGCCCGAATGGTCGGCCGCCGCATCGTCGACATGGTCCGCGAGGATCTGACGATGACAAAGATCGTTACCCGCGAGGCGATCGAGAACGCCGTGCGCGTCAATGCCGCCGTTGGCGGGTCGACCAACGCCGTCATCCATCTGACCGCCGTGGCTCGTCGCCTTGAAGTGCCGCTGGACATCGACGACTGGGACGTCCAGAGCCGCAACATCCCGAACCTGCTGAACATCCAGCCGTCCGGCGACTATCTGATGCAGGACTTCCACGAGGCCGGCGGCCTGCCGGTGATCATCCGCGACCTGTGCGAGTCCGGCCTGCTGCACGGTGACGCCCTGACCTGCACCGGCAAGACCCTGGCCGAGAACAACGCCGAGGCGCGCTGCTTCAATCCCGAGGTCATCTTCAGCGTGGCCCAACCTTTCAAGCCTAACACCGGCATCGCCGTGCTGAAGGGCAACCTCGCGGCCTCGGGCGCAGTCATCAAGCCGTCGGCCGCCTCGCCGCACCTGCTGACCCACACCGGCCCCGCCTTGGTGTTCGAGAACCAGGAGGATTTCGAGGCCCGCGTCGACGATCCGTCGCTGAAGGTCACGGCCGCCTCTGTCCTCGTGCTCAAGAACAGCGGGCCGAAGGGCTTTCCCGGCATGCCCGAGGTCGGGATCATGCGCGTGCCGGCCAAGCTGCTGCGAGAGGGCGTCAGCGATATCGTGCGCGTGTCCGACGCGCGCATGAGCGGCACCTCCTTCGGTACGGTGGTGCTTCACGTCTCGCCGGAATCGGCCGTGGGCGGGGTGCTGGCGGTGGTGCAGGACGGCGATCTGGTCGAGCTGGACGTCGCCGCGCGCCGCCTTGAACTCAAGGTTCCGGCCGAGGAGATCGAGCAGCGTCTGGCCGAATGGGCCAGACCCGCACCGCACAGCCCCCGGGGCTGGGTCAAACTCTACACCGACACCGTCAACCAGGCGCACGACGGGGCGGATCTGGACTTCCTGGTCGGCAAGTCCGGCAGCGAACCCCCGGCGAACCAGCACTGACGACCCGAGCCGAAGCCGGACCCGATGGAGATGACGTGAATGACCCGTAGCCTCGGTCTGTCCTGGGCGGCCCTCGTCGGCCTGACCCTTTTCCTGACCGGAGCGATGCGGCTCCTGCATCTGCCCGCCGCCCTGATGCTGGGGCCGATGATCTCGGCCATAGCTGTCGCGATCCTGAAGCCGGGCGCGCGGCTGCCGAAGGGCGCGACCGTCCTCGCCCAGGCCGTGCTGGGCTGTCTCATCGCCCACGCCCTGTCGCCCCCTCTGCTCGCGGATCTGGCCCCGCGCTGGCCGCTGATGCTGGGCATGAACCTTCTGATGATTCTCGCGATCGCCGGGCTCGGCCTGCTGACGGCGCGGTTCGGGTGGCTGCCGGGCACCGCCGGAATCTGGGGCATGTCCCCGGGCGGCGCCGGGGCGATGGTGCTGCTGTCCGAGGCCTATGGCGCCGACAAGCGGATCGTGGCGGTGATGCAGTATGTCCGGCTGCTCTGTGCCGCCCTGGCGGTGGTGGCGATCGGGTCCCTGCTGGGCCAGCCCCACTTCGGTCCCCCGGCCATTGCCTTGCCGGGAGGTCCATCCACGCCTTGGCTCGCCCCGATCGACTGGGCGGGACTGGGTATGACCGTCGCCCTGTCGGCCGCCGCCGTCGGGGCCTCGCTGCGCTGGGGCAAGCCCGCTCTGGTGCTGCTGATCCCGGTCTTCGGGGGCATCGCGGTGCAGGTGGCCCACTGGCCGGCGCCGGCCGTTCCGCCCATTCTCTCGGCCATCGCCTTCGCCCTGATCGGCTGGCATGTGGGGCTCAGCTTCACCCGCGCCTCCCTGATGCACACAGCGCGCCTCGCGCCGCGCATCCTGGCCTGCAGCGTCGCCATCCTGGCCCTGTGCGCGGTGCTGGGCCTAGTTCTGGCCTGGGTGGGAGATGTCAGCTTCCTGACCGCCTATATGGCGTTGAACCCCGGCGGCACGGATGTGGTGCTGGCCATGGCGGCCAATATCGCCGTGGACCTGCCGCTGATCCTGGCGATGCAGCTGACGCGGCTGGTCCTGGTCATCGGCGTCGCCCCGGGGCTGGGCCGCCTCGCTTCCGGCCACCACCAGAAGACGGTCGACCGGCCGCAGGATCCCGCCGCGAAACTGGCCGACGACGTCGACGCCGTCCTCTGAGGTCTCAGGGGAAGGGGATGGCCCCGGTCAGCGCGGCGGCGATCAGGGCGACGAAGGACAGGGCGATGGTCCAGGGCCAGGCGAACCGTTGCAGCGACCCGACATCCGTCCTCAGCAGACTGGCCACGAAATAGATCGGCGCGATCAGCGGGCTCAGCGAATGCATCGGCATGCCGATCAGGCCGGCGCGGGCGATGACCTCCGGCGCCACGCCATGGGCCGCGCCGGTGTGGCCCAGGATCGGCAGGACGCCGAAGTAGAAGGCGTCGGTCGACAGGATGATCAGCAAGGGCATGCTGAGCAGGGCCGAGATATAGCCGAAGAAGGGCCCCCAGCTTTCGGGCACGACGGAGATCAGGCTGTCGGCCATGGCCTTGACCATGCCGGTCTCGTCCAGAATGCCCGTAAAGGCGCCTGCGGCCAGCACGAGGGTGACCAGCATCATCACGGTCGCGCCGTGCGGCTTCAGCCGTTCCTGCTGTTCCTTGATGTTGGGCAGATTGACCGTCACGGCGATCGCGAAGCCGACCATCACGAGGGCGGGCAGGGGCGCCAGCCCGGCCGCCAGACTGCCCATCATCCCGACGGTCAGCAGCAGGTTGAACCAGAAGTTCCGCGGCGTGATGACCTTGCGCTCGCGCGGGAGGAGGTCGTGTTCCTCCAGCTCCGGCCCCGACGCCACGGCCAGTCCGGCGAGGCGACGACGCTCCGACAGGCCGAGGTAGTAGGCGAAGATCAGGGTCGCCACGAGCGAGATGATCAGGGCCGGGATCATCGGCCCCACGATATCGGCGACATCGACCTTCAGCGAGATCGCGGCGCGCGCCGCCGGTCCGCCCCAGGGCAGCCAGTTCATCAGCGGATTGATGAGCCCCAGCATCAGGGCGATGATCAGGGGGTTGATGCCGACCCGGCGATAGATTGGATACATCGAGCTGATGGTGATCAGGACCGCCGTGGCGCCGTCGCCGTCGAAGCCGACGATCATGACCAGCACCGCCGTCCCCACCACGATCTTGACCGGATCGTCGCCGACCAGCTTCAGAATGCCGTTGATGAAGGGCTCGAACAGGCCGGCCTCATACATGATAAGGAAGTAGAGCAGGGCAAAGACCAGCATCACTGCGGTCGGTGCGGTCTGGATGATGCCCTTGACCATCATCTCGCCCAGGCCGAAGCCGAAGCCGCCCAGCAGGCCGAACACCACGGGGATCAGGATCAGGGCCGCCACCGCCGACAGGCGGTTGGTCATGACCAGGGCGATGAACAGCCCGATGGTGGCAAAGCCCAGTAGCGCCAGCATGTCTTCCGTCCCTCGGTATGGTCTTTTCGTTGTTCGGGCGCGTCTGAACGAGTTTCGTTTCGCTCGCGCCGATCCCTCAACCTAGGCCATGGCGGCGTTCTAAGCGCCCCTTACGGCCCTGATCTATCCATTCGGGTTTTGCATGGCGACGGCTGCCAAAGGTCTAGGCTTTGGTCACCAGATCCGCCGACAGGGTGGCGTTCGGGCCGTCGCTCCCGCGCGCGGCCATCAGGCGTGCGCCCTCGCCGGACAGGATGTCGAACAGCAGCTCCGGCGCATTGGCGCGAAGGGTCAGGGCCTGGGATTCCTGCTCGCCGGCGATCACGATTTCCCGCGCACCGGCGGCCAGACCGTCCACAATGACCTTGGCCGCGACGGCGGGGTCGATGCCCGCCGCGATATTGCCGTCGGTGGTCCCCAGGGGCGAACCGTCGCCGGTCAGGGCGTTCGCCGAGACATTCGTCTGGACATAGCCCGGCATGATAGTGGTGACCCGAACGCCGCAGGAGGCCTCCAGCTCGGCGCGCAGGGCGTCGAAATAGCCGATGCAGGCGTGTTTGGCGGCGCTGTAGCCGGTGCGCAGCGGCGTCCCGACCTTGCCGGCGACGGAACTGATCACCGCCACATGGCCACGCCCCTTGGCGATCATGTCCGGCAGCACCAGCTGGGTCAGACGCAGCGGAGCGAAGAAGTCGATCTCCATCAGGTCGCGATAGACCTCGAATCGAGTGTCGACGGCCAGGCTGCGCTGGCTGACGCCGGCGTTGTTGATCAAGAGGTCGACGCCGCCGCGCCAGGCGAGGGCGGCCTCGACCACGTAGGGCAGGGCGTCGTAGTCGGTGGCTTCGAACGGCAGAACCAGCGCATCCCCGGCGATGTCGCGCGCGACCCTGTCCAGGGCCTCGACCCGACGCCCGGACAGGATCAGGGCCGCGCCGCGCGCCGCCGCCTCCCGCGCCAAGGCCTCGCCGATACCGGACGAGGCGCCGGTGATCCAGACTGTCAGGCCCGCCCAATCCGTCGCGTCATCCGCCACGTCGTCACCTTCCCGTTCGGCCATCGGCCACCACACAGCCCGGGGCGGGCTCGCCCCCTGACAAGACCGCAACCACGGACTCGGCCGCGATCCGGTTCGTCCGGTTCAGCCCTTCGCGCGAGGACGCGGCGGCGTGCGGCGTGGCCACGACATTGGGCAGGGCGAGCAAGGCGTTGGTGACCTCCATGAAGGCCGGATCGCTCTCGCTGACGAAGACGTCAAGGCCGGCCCCGGCCAGATGTCCGGACCGCAGGGCCTCCAGAAGATCGGCGTCCTGGACCAGGCCGCCGCGCGCGGCGTTGATCAGGATGGCGCCCGGCTTCATCCGGGCCAGGGCTTCGGCGTTGATCAGATAGCGGGTCTCGGCCGTCAGCGGGGCGTGAAGGGAGATGTAGTCGCTCTCGGCCAGCAGCCGGTCCAGATCGACATATTCGACGCCCGTCGCCGCGGCATAGGCCGGATCGGGATCGGCCGTGACGGCCAGGACGCGGGCGTCAAACCCGCCCAAACGTTTGACCAGGCTCTTGCCGATCCGCCCCAGGCCGATGACCCCGACGGTCTTCTCATAGAGATCCGAGCCGGTGAGGATGCTCCATTTGCCGGCCTGCATATTGGCCTGGGATTCCCGCAACCGCTTGGCGATGGCCAGCATCATCCCGATGGTGTGGTCCGCGACGGAGGCGTCATTGCCGCCCGCGCCGATGGCCACGACCCGGCCGAGGTCCCGGGCGGCGTCCAGATCGACCCGCTCATAGCCCACGCCTCGACGCGAGATGATCTGCAGGCGGGGCAGGGCCTCGAGCAGGGCGCGGGTGACCCGGGCATGACCGACGATCCAGCCGTCCGCGTCCGCCAGCAGATGGACCAGCTGGTCGTGACTCAGGTCCCCGTCCGCCGTCCCGGGCGCGAGATCGACGATCGCCACCTCGCAGCCGTTGTCTTCCAGATAGGCGATCGTGGCCTCGTCGAAGAAGCGCTGCGTGACGACGACGCGATGGCGGGAAGCGGACATTCGGGCTCTCTGTTTGGCCGGTGACAGTCAATAGCTGGAGCGACGCCCGCTGGCCAACCAGGGGCGCTCGGCGTGATAGGCGGCTTCGAAGGCGCGGATCCGGTCGGCGTCTTTCAGAGTCGCCCCGACCCCGTCCAGATCCTCAATGAGCCTGAGCTTGAGATTCGCGTCGATGTTGAAGTGAATTTCGCCGTCGGCGGTGGTCAGGGTCTGGGCGGGGAGGTCGATGGTCAGGCGGTTGCGGGCGGCGTCCGAGACCAGGACCAGAAGGCTCGCGATCTCCTCGGGCGACAGGGTCACGGCCAGCAGCCCGTTGCGGGCGCAGTTGTCGTAGAAAATGCCGGCGTAGGTGGTGCCGATCAGGGCGCGGATCCCAAGCTGACGCAGGCCCCAGACGGCATGCTCGCGGCTCGAGCCACAGCCGAAATTCGGGCCGACGACGAGGAAGGCGGCATCGGTCCAGCCGGGCTGGTTCAGGATGAAGGCCGGGTCGGGGCGGCCATCCGCGTCGAACCGCAGCTCATGCAGGACGCCGATCGCCAGGCCTTCGCGATCCACGCCCTTCAGATAACGCTTGGGCATGATGACGTCGGTGTCGAGGTTGGCGGCGGGCAGGGGCGCCGCCGTCCCGGAGACGATCGAAAAGGACTCCATGGTCACCGGTCCAGTCGTCGGCTGTCAGTCAGCCGCCCCGCAATCGCCGCCGCCGCCACCATGGCCGGGCTCATCAGATGGGTGCGGCCGCCGAGGCCCTGCCGCCCCTCGAAATTGCGATTGGTGCTGGAGGCGCAGCGTTCGCCGGGAGCCAGGACGTCGTCGTTCATGGCCAGACACATGGAGCACCCCGACTGGCGCCACTCGAAGCCGGCCTCGCTGAAGATCTTGTCCAGACCTTCGCTTTCCGCCTGGCGCTTCACCGCGCTCGACCCGGGCACGACCATGCCCCGGACGCCCTCGGCGATGCGTCGGCCGCGCAGGACGTCAGCCGCCTCACGCAGGTCTTCTATGCGGGCGTTGGTGCACGAGCCGATGAAGGCGCGGTCGATGGCGACGGCTTCCAGCGGCATGCCCGCCGTCAGGCCCATATAGTCCAGCGCCCGCTTCAGATCGCGGCGAACGGCGTCATCGGGCTCGGCTTCGGGGTCCGGAACCACGGCGCCGATGGGCAGGGCCTGATCCGGACTGGTCCCCCAGGTCACCATGGGCTCGATCCGGGCGCCGTCCAGGATCACTGTACGGTCGAACAGGGCGTCGGGATCGCTCCTCAGGGTTCGCCAGACCGCGACCGCATCCCGCCAGGCCTCAGCCGTGAGGCCCGTCTTGTCCTTCAGATAGGCGAACACCTTGTCGTCGGGCGCGACCAGGGCGCCGCGCGCGCCGCATTCGACGGCCATGTTGCAGATGGTCATACGGCCTTCGACGCTCATGGCCTCGATCACCGCGCCGCAGAACTCGATCGCGAACCCCGTCGCGCCCGCCGCTCCGATTTCGCGGATCAGGGCCATGACGACGTCCTTGGGCGCGACGCCGGGACCGAGGGCGCCGGTCACCTCGACCCTGAGGGTCTGAAGCCGGCTGTAGGTCACGGTCTGGGTCGCCAGATAATGCTCGATGTCCGAGGTTCCGATGCCGAAGCCGAGCGCTCCGAGCGCGCCATAGGTCGTGGTGTGGGAATCGCCCGCCGCGATCACCATCCCCGGGAGGACGCGGCCCGTCTCTGTCATGACGACGTGTTCGATCCCCTGCAGCGGATGCAGGATGTCGTAGAGCTCGATGCCGAAGTCGCGGCAGTTCTCGTGAAAATAGTCCGTCTGCTTCTGCCCGCCCGGGTCGGGCATGGCGCGGACGCGGCGGGCGGCGGTGGGGTTGACGTGATCGACCACGCCGAGCGCCGCTTCGGGCCGCCAGACCGATCGCCCGGCCTCGCGCAGACCGGTGAAGGCCTGGGGGCTGGTGTATTCGTTGAGCACCGTCCGGTCGACATAGAGCAGCAGAGCGCTGTCGGCCGCGTCGAAACTGCGAACGCGGTGGTCGTCGACGAGTTTGTCGTAGAGCGTTCGTGACTGCCGCAACCGGAGCGTCCTTGTCGCTCCCCCGATCAGGAGCCGTCCGAAGTTAGCGGACGAAGCGGGGCTGCTGCATGCAAAGGCCAAATGGAATCATAGGCCAACGGGCAGGGCCTGAGGCTCGTTCCGGCGGCTCAAAAGGGTCAGGCGTTCGGCGTCCAGAATAGCGACGCGGCCGTATTCCGCGCGTACCAGGCCGTCGCGCTCCAGAGCCTTGAGATAGCGGTTCAGCGTCTGCCGGCTGACCCCGACCAGAACCGCCAGCTCAGCCTGCCGCAGCGCCGGGGCCCCAGAGCCGGTGTTCGCCGCCGCGTTCAGCAGGGCCTTAGCGAGACGCACGGGCGGCGGCTGCACCACGCGCTGGCCGATGAAGTTCAGGGACTCGCGCTGATGGGCGCAACCGAGCAGAGCGAGATTCCGCCAGAGCGCGGGTTCGGCCTCCGCCAGCCGCACAAACCTGGATTGCGGGATGTTGAGCGCCAGGGTGGGGCCAAAGGCGATCGCATCCTGGGGTCTGGGCCCGTCGTCCAGGGTGGAGAGTTCGCCGCACCAACTGCCAGGACCCAGACGCCGGATGACCACCTCGGACCCGCTGGTGGGATAGGCCATGAGCCGGACCTGCCCCTCGACCACGGCCCACAGGCCATTGGGCGGATCGCCGGCCCCATACAGACGCGCGCCGTCGGCCAGGCGCAGGGGCGTGGCCTGGTCGAGCAGCAGCGCCCGGCGAGGCGCGGGCAGGGCGCCGAACCAGCCGTCCGTCGCCATTGCGGCCCTCTGTTCGTCCGTCAGAGACATGGCGCGCCTCCCTCAATTGTCGCGAACGCGACAATCTCGGTTCCGGTCTGGAGATACCGTCGGCGAAACTCAAGGGAGAAACAAACATGACGGCCCAGCTGAAACCGGTTCCCACGCTTCGCGATCGCGTCTCGCCCGAGGAGTGGGCCCAACGTGTCGACCTCGCCGCCGCCTATCGGCTGGTGGCCCTCTATGGCTGGGACGATCTGATCTTCACCCATCTGTCGGCGCGGGTTCCGGGGCCGGAGCACCATTTCCTGATCAACGACTATCGCAACATGTTCGACGAGATCACCGCCTCGAACCTGATCAAGATCGACGTCGAGGGGAACATCGTCGATGACGCGCCGGGCGGGGTGGTCAATCCGGCGGGCTTCATCATCCATTCGGCCATCCACATGGCGCGCGAGGACGCCAATGCGGTGATCCATCTCCACACCCCGCACGGCCAGGCGGTCTCGGCGATGAAGGAGGGGCTGCTGCCCCACACCCAGACGGCCATGATCGCTCACCACGACGTCGCCTATCACGACCATGAAGGCATCGCCGAAGCCCTTGGGGAGCGCGAGCGCATCGTCGCCGACATGGGGGACAAGAGCGCCCTGATCCTGAGAAACCACGGCACCCTGACGGTCGGCGAGACCGTGGGTCAGGCCTTCCTGCGCATGTACATCCTGGAGCGGGCCTGCGAGGCCCAGGTGATGATGCTGGCCGCAGGCCGGGACGGGCTCAACCCGCCGCCTGAAGGGATTCCGGAAACGGTCGAGCGCCAGACCAAGGGTCCGATGGGCGCCTTGGCCGACCGCATCGCCTGGCCGGCCCTGCTGCGCCGTCTGGACCGCGTCAGCCCCGGCTACCGCGACTGAGGCGGCAAAGAGAAATCCCGGACGACGGGCGTCGTCCGGGATTTTGAGGTCGGTGGTCACAAGAAAACGCACGTCCCGTCTCCATCGGCGCAAGGCCCTGGGGAGACGCCAGGTTCGGGCCGGCTCAGTAGTTGTACCGCAGCGTGACCCCATAGGTCGGCGGCGGGTTGAACGACCCGAAGGTCACGCCGGCGAAGGTGCCCTCATAGGTCTTGGTCTGCTCGTCGGTCAGGTTCTTGCCCCAGACCGAGAAGGACCAGCGGTCCATCGGATCGGTGTAGATGACCCGGGCGTCGAGGAAGCTCGTGGGGTCGCGGATCTCCGGCGGCAGATTGCTCTGGTCGTCGTAGATCTTGCTTTCGTAGACGTAGTCGGCCGCCACCTTGATCTCGGCGCCCGAGGCCAGGTTGAAGGCATAGGCCGGCGACAGGGTGAACTTGTGATCCGGAATTCGGGTCAGGTGATTGCCGGAATAGTCCACCGAAACGCCGCTCTCGATCGTGGTGTAGTCGGTGAAGCGGGCGTGGGTGTAGGCGTAGGTCGCATTGACCGAGAAGCCGTTGCCCGGGTTCCAGCCGAACTCGGTTTCCAGACCCTCGATGCGCGCCTCGCCGGCGTTGGCGGTCTTCAGGCCGGTGCCCGAGGGAATCCGGACCTGCAGATCGGTGTAGTTGGCCAGATAGACCGAGGCGTTCAGGGTCACCGTGCGGTCGAGGAACTGGGTGCGGATCCCCAGCTCATAGTTGGTGATGAACTCGGGATCGTAGGGCACCACGGCCTCGGCCGAATCGCCCGGGCTTTCCTGGAAGCCGCCGCTCTTGAAGCCGCGCGAGACCGAGCCGTAGCCCATCACGTCCGGCGAGAAGTGGTAGTCGGCGCCGATCCGCCAGGTGGCCGCGCCCCAGTCGTCGCCTGCCGCCACGTTCGTGTACTCGTCGTTGACGTTGAAGGTGCCGGGCACATTGCTGAGGCCCGTCGAGACGATGTCCTTCTCGTCGCGGGTGTAGCGGGCGCCGCCGAAGACGTTCAGCTTTTCTGTGACCGGCCAGGTGATGTCGCCATAGACAGCGGTCGAGACGGTTTCGTTGTCCTGGGTGATGTATTCGTCGATGACAAGGCCGAAAAGATCTTCGAAGTCGAGCAGGGACGAGGCGGTCCGCCGGGTCTCGCCGTGGTAGCGGTACAGGCCCAGAACCCAGGTCAGGGTGCTGTCGGGCAGGGACTTCAACTGCAGCTCATGGCTGTCGATCTTGCTCTGCTCGTCGGTGCCGCCCGAGATGCCTCCGAGCCCTTCGGGCAGGCCGGTCGGGGTCGCCGAGCCGTCGAAATCATAGAGGGCGAAGTAGTCGAGATCGCGATAGGCGCCGAGGTAGCTCAGGGTCGCGAAGGGCAGGTCCCATTCGGCCTTGGCGCGAACGCCCCAGGTGTCGCGGTCCTGTTGTCCGTCGAAGGTCGAGTTGTTGAAGTCGCGATCCCAGTTGATGACATAAAGGCCGCTCAGCGCACCGCTGCCGTCGTCATAGAGGGCGCGGTTGGACGGGCCGTTGGCGCGGTCGCGGGCATAGTCGACGGTCAGGTTCAGGCGGAAGGTCTCGACAGGCTCGGCGCGCAGCTGGATGCGCGCGCTTTGCGAGTCCTGATCGTCGACCTCGCCTTCTTTGCCGCCGTCGACAATGCGGTCGACATAGCCGTCATGCTGGTGGATGCTGACGCCGATGCGCACCGCCGCCTTGCCGTCGGCGAAGGGGAGGTTGATCATCCCGGCCAGGTCGCGGCTGTTGAAGTTGCCCAGCGAACCCTCGGCGGCGGCTTCGAAGCTGTTGAGGTCGGGGCGGTTGGTGACGACGTTCACCGCGCCGCCGACGACGTTGCGGCCGAACAGGGTGCCCTGGGGGCCTTTCAGGACCTCGATGCGCTGCAGGTCGAAGCTGTCGAAATTGATGGCGGCCGGGCGGCCGTAATAGACTTCGTCGACGAAGACCGCAGAACTGGGGTCGCCGGCGGCGCCGCGGTCGGAGGACGACACCCCACGCACCGAAAGCCGGGGTTCGCTGGCGGGATAGGCGTCAAACTGGAGGCCAGGGGTCCGGCCCACGACGTCCTGGACCGTCTGGATGCGGGCCTCGTCGATCTGCTCGCCGCCCAGAACGGTAACGGTGACCGGGACGTCCTGCTTGTTCTGATCCCGCCGTTGGGCCGAGACGATGATGTCATCGACGGTGGTGGCCTGGGCGTCCTGCGCGGCGGGCGTCGCGTTCTGCGCCCAAACCGCCGCCGGCGCGCTTGCCAGCGCGACCACGGACACCCCCAGCATAAGGCCCTTGCGGCCGAGCCAAGCTTTCATTCTATCCTCCCGTCCCCGGTTTATCCGAGGTTCCGGAAACGGTATCCCGCCCCCGACTTTGTTCAAGGCATGATAATATAGCGAAAGTGCATCGCGCGAGCCGTTACCGAACGATCGGCGATATTTTGTTTAGGGTTTCTTCCGCTATTCTTTGGCGTTCGCGCCGAGCGGGAATTCATACTTGCGAATGCGAACGCATCGCCGTGCGGTCCCGGCATTCGGGCCCTGACGCCACCAGCTTACACCGTCGCCGTACCGATCTTTATGCGAGTTTTCTATCGTTTCATTTGGCGGGCGAGGGGGCTCAGAGCCCCTCGCTCCAGACCGGGGCGTTCATCGCCTTGAAATGTCCCAGACTTTCCGGAGCGCCGAAGCGGTTGATCACCTCGGCGTCCGTGAGCGCCTGGCCGGTGCACTCGGCCGAGGTCCGCATGGCCAGCAGAACGGCCGCTTCGACATAGCTGTCCGGCGGCGAGACCCGGTGGGCCCGGGTCTGCAGGACTTCAGCCGGTCGCGACTCCTCCCAGCCCGGCGTCCGGATCGCCGCGACGGGGCGCAGGGCGTTCACCGCGATGCCGTTCTCGCGCTGTTCCTCGGCGAATCCCACGGTCATTCCGGCGACGGCGCGTTTGGTGGCCCCATAGTGGCTGATCCGTTCGGCGGCGACCGAGGACACGGTGATGATGTTTCCGCTCCGGTTCTGGATCATCGACGGCAGGACGGCGCGAATGGCGTGGAAGACGCCGTGCACATTGACCCGGAACTGCCGCTCCCAGTCCTCCGCGCTGATCGTCGAGAAGGATCCCGGCGCATAGTAGACGGCGTTGGTCATCAGGATGTCGACGCGCCCGAAGCGATCGAGAACCGCATCGACCATGGCCTGGATCGACGCCGGATCGGCGACGTCGCAGATGACCGGAAAGGCCACGCCGCCCGCCGCCTCGACCCGGCCGGCCGTGTGGGCGAGGGTGTGCGGCTCCTCGCCTTTGGACCGGGCGGCGATGACGACCGCCGCGCCCTCGGCTCCAAATCCCTCGGCGCACCAGGCGCCCAGGCCACGGCTGGCGCCGGTGATAATCGCGACCTTGTGCGCCAGCCGTCCCGCCATGTCCGTTCCTCAGTCTCAGGTTCCCAAGCCTTAGGCGGCGCGCGAAGGCAGGCCCAGCCGAGGCGTTGAATGAAACCATTCGGGGGAGGGGCATGCATCTGACGCATGATCAGATGAGCAAATCGCATCCTGAACAGGGCCTGGGGTCGCTAGTCTCAAACCGACGCCGGGCTTGCGGCGCGCGACCCGGAAGTCCTGAGTTGAGCCTGTTCGACGATCTTGAAGCGGTGCTGGGCGCCGGCAATGTGCTGCGGGGCGAGGCGGCCCGGGAGAAGGTGCACACCCTCTACTATCCCGTCGGAACGCCTCTGGCGGTGCTGCGGCCCGGCACGACCGACGAGCTCTCGCAGGCGCTGCGCCTTTGCAACGCCGCAGGCCAGCCGGTCGTACCGTTCGGCGGTCTGACCAATCTTGTCGAAAGCGCCCATGCTCAGGACATGATCGCGATCACGCTGGAACGCATGGCCCAGGTCGAGGTCATCGACACCGTCAACTCGGTGATGACGGTTCAGGCCGGTTGCAAGCTTCAGACGGCGCAGGAGGCGGCCGAGGCCGTCGATCTCTTCTTCCCCGTCGACATCGGCGCGCGGGGCTCGGCGACCCTGGGCGGTGTCCTGTCCACCAACGCGGGCGGCAACCGGGTGCTGCGTTGGGGCATGATGCGCGACAATGTCCTGGGGCTGGAGGCGGTGCTGGCCGACGGGACGGTGATCAGCAGCCTGAACAGTCTGCTCAAGAATAACGCCGGCTACGACCTGAAGCAGCTGTTCATCGGCTCGGAAGGCACGCTCGGGGTGGTCACCCGCGCGGTGCTGCGCCTGCGGACCCGGCCGACGAGCCAGTGCACGGCCCTGGTGGCGGTCGAAGATTTCGAGGCTCTGCCCAAGCTGCTGGAGGCGGCGCATCGGGGGTTGGGCGGCACGCTCTGCGCTTTCGAGGTGATGTGGGGCGACACCTATCGCCTGGCGACGACGGCCCCCGCGCCCGCCCTTCCGATCCTGCCGCATGGCCACGCCTACTACGCCCTGATCGAGTCCATGGGCGCCGATCAGGAGGCCGACGCGGCCCGCTTCGAGACCCTGCTCGGCGAAGCTTTGGAGGCGGGGCTCGTCGCCGACGCGGTCCTGGCCAAGTCGACCGCCGAGACCGCCGCCATATGGATGGTGCGCGAGGAGGGGACCGCCGAAACGGCCCGTCGCGGCGCCATCTTCCTGTTCGACGTCAGCCTGAAGATCGGCGACATGGAGGCCTATGTTCGCGCGCTCAAGGCCTCATTGGCCGACCGCTTCGGCGAGGCTGCGGACGTCTGGGTGTTCGGGCATCTGGGCGACGGAAACCTGCACATCAACATCAATATCCACGGCCCGGCCGAGGACGTCCGGCACGATGTGGAGGCGCTGGTCTACGAACCTCTGGCGCGCGTGAAGGGCTCGATCTCGGCCGAGCACGGGGTGGGGCTGCACAAGCGGGACTTCCTGCATGTATCCCGGTCGGCGGAGGAGCGGGGTCTCATGGCGCGGCTGAAGACCGCCCTCGATCCGAACCATATCCTCAATCCCGGCAAGATCTTCGTGATCGAGGGAGATGGGATCGCGGCGCCTGCGCACTGAGGTTCGGCCGCTTCGGTCAGAAGCGCCGGGACAGGGAAAGCGACAGGTTTCGAGGCCTCTGCGGCGTGGCGACGGTCTCGACGCCCACCAGGAACGGATTGCCATAGCCGAAGGTGTCGCCTTCGCCGCCGAACAGATTATCGATGCGCATCACCGCCGACCAGGCGCCGAGATCGACGCCTGCCGCCATCTCCGTCGTCGGATAGCCGCCCATATCCGTCCTGGTCTGCAAGGACAGTTGCTGGGTCGAGGCACCGACATAACCCACCGATCCGCTGATCCAGGCCCTGTGCCCACGAACTGAAAGACCACGGCGCGCGCTTACGGCGCCCAGAATGCGCGGCACGCCGGGGAGGTCGCCATCAATGGCCAGAGGGTAGCTGTCGTCGGATGCATCCAGCACGGGATTGCTGCCCATCAGGTTGAAGTCGATCCGAAGGGGACCGTCCTTCCAGACGCCTTCCAGCTCGATCCCCTCATTGCTGCCGGAGCCGATATTGGCGGTGAACGGCAGGCCATCGCTTGAGACCCGGTCGGACTGGATCGACCGCCAGTCGACGACGAAGGCGGCGAGGCGAAGGGCGATGCGGTCGTCGAAGGCTCGCCACCGCACGCCCAGCTCATAGCTGTGCAGGGTGTCCGGCCGGAAGGACCGATAGGGCTGCGAACCCGAACCAGGCTGGCCATAGGCCCCGTCCAGCAATGCGCCGCCGTTGAAGCCGCCGATGCGATAGCCTTGGCTGACCTGCCCGAAGATCAGGACATTGTCCCGCCAAGCGTATTCCACCACGGCCTTGGAGACGACGCCGTCATCCGTATTCTCGCCGTCAAAGGCGTCCGCGACGCCGCCGCGAAGCTGGGCGCGGGTGGAGGATTGCGTCGCGGTGTAGAAATACCGCCCACCGAGGATGAGCTTGAGATCGCGCAGCGGCGCCCAGGAGACCTCGCCGAACACCGCGCCTTCATTGGTCTCGTCCTGCTTTTCCGCCTGATAGAGACGGGCGTCGGGGCTCAGGTCGAGTACCTCGCCGGTGCGGTCGTGGCTGTAGTGCGATCCGTAAAGCCCCGCCAGCCAGCCGATCGGGTCCGAGGTGGGCGCCGCGACAGAGGCTTCGATGGCGAAGGCGCGAATGCTGTCGGCTTCGTCATAGGCCATGGGGCCGCCGCTCCCGCCGAAACGCCCGGCGGCGGTGGTGGCGTCATATCGGCGATCGAGGTCATGGCCCTGATAGGCGCTGGTCAGCCGGACGCGACCCCAGTCGTAGTCTCCGGTCAGGGCCAGGGACACGCCGTTGAAGTCGTTGTTGCTCGGCTCGCGCACCGACAGCGAGCGTTCGTAGGAGGGGAGGCGTTCGAACGCATACTGGCTGTCGTCGATGTGAAGCTCCTGGAACACCGAACCGAGCCGCGCTTCCCACCGATCGTTGACCCTCCACAGCAGGCTGACCCGGCCGCCGCTGCGGTTGGTGGCGCCGGTGTTGGTCAGATCCAGACCCGGGTCGTCGACCACCCCTTCCAGCACCTCTTCATAGAGCACCACCCGCAGGCCCAGACGATCGCGCAGCAGCGGAGCGTTGAACACCACATCGCCCGAATGGCCCGGCGCCGTGTCATCGGCGAACGTCAGCCCTGCCGTCACCTCGCCCTCCCAGGCGTCCAGACGGGGCTCGCGGCTGACCAGCTTCAGCACCCCGCCGATGGCCCCCGCGCCGTACAGCGTGCCTTGCGGCCCCCGCAGCAGTTCGACCCGATCCAGATCCACCAGTCTCAGGTCCGGGTCCGGCGCGTCATAGGTGAGGCGTGTATCGTCCAGATACAGGCCCACCATCGCCTGGGTCTGTCCTGTCAGGGCGCTGTCGGCCAGGCCGCGGACGAAAAGCTTGTTGCGGCCTGGCCCCAGGTTGGTGACCGTCAGGCCGGCCAGCCGGGTCGAGAGAGCCGCCGTGTCCAGCCGGGGCGCGGCCTCCAGCGACAGGCCGTCGACGGTCGAGAGGGAATAGGGGGCATCGGCCAGCGCCATGTCCCGCTTCGTCGCGGTGACGATCACGTCGCCGAGTTCGACGGCCTCGGGCTCGGGAGGCGGCGCGGGTCGCACCGGCGGTCGCGCGGCCGGACGACGGACGATCAAAAAGGTCCTGTCGTCGATGCGCCGGTAGGTGCAGCCGCTGCCCGACAACATCAGGCGAAGGGCCGCCTCGACCTCGAACATTCCCTGCACCGGCCGGGACCAGCCGCAGGCGGCGGCTTCGCCCGCGCCGATCGAGATTCCGGTCTGTGCGCCCAGGTTCAGGACGGCGCGGGCCATCGGCTGCGCCGGGATGCTCAGGCGCCGCGGGACGTCCGCCTGCGCCGCGCCGCAACCGAGTAGCCAAAGAAGGCCTGCCCCGAAGGCCTGTCGTCGAAATCCCGCCGTCATCAACAGATCAGCGGGGCCTGAGCTCGATCGTCCCGTCCCGCTGGACGGCGGTCACCGGGAGGAAGGCCTCGAGCCGACGGATGGTCGCCGCCTGACCTTCGGGCGCCTGGCCATCCAGCGCCAGAACGCCGGTAAACCGCAGATCGGCCGCCGTGCCCACGGCACGGATCGGCATCGGCCAGGCGCGGTTCAGGTCGGCGACGACCTCGGACAAGGGGCGGTTGTCATAGACCAGACGCCCGGTCCGCCAGCCGGCCGTCTCGGGGGCGACGGTCTCGACCTGAAGGACACCGTCGTCGTCACCGCGCTCGACGGTCTGGCCCCGTGTCAGCCGGACATTGTGGGCGGGGTTGGCGAGATCGGACACTCGCACGACGCCGCGCGTGACGGCGACGCGGGTCTCGTCCTGCCCTTGGCGAATGTCGAAGGCTGTGCCCAGCACCTCGACCCGGCTCTCGCCCACCGTGACGCGGAACGGGCGACGGGGGTCGTGGGCCACGTCGAAAGCCGCCTCAGCGGAGGCCATCTCCACCCGCCTCTCGCGCCGGTCCAGCCGAACGGACAGCCGCGACCCGCCGTTCATGAAGATGGTCGAGCCATCGGCCAGCGTCAGGGTGCGCTGCTCGCCAGGGGCAGTGACGTAGACATCGGTATGGCTGCCCAGCGACGGCGCCAGCAAGACGGCGACCGCCACCGCTGCGGCGATGGAAATCCCGCCGCCGACCCAGCGCCAGGGTCTCGCGCCCTGCGCCGGCTTCCGGCTTGCGACCCGGCGAGCCGATGCTGTTTCCGGCGTCGCGGCGGCGGCCGCCGCGCGTGTCAGGGCCGCGTCCAGCGCCGCCCGGTCGTCGTCGAGCGCCGCGAGCAGACCTTCGGCCCGGGTATAGGCCTCCGCATGGTCAGGCGAGACCGCCAGCCAAGCTTCCAGCGCCAGGAAATCCGCTTCCGTGGCCTCGTCTCCGGCTAGCCGCACGGCCCAGGCCGAGGCCTGTTCCATGACGGACGGGGAAGGTTCATCGCGGCGGGTCATGCGGTTTCGATCAGACGGGCAGGACGTCCGAATGGGCGTCCGGATGAAGAGACGCCGCGACTGGCGGCGCCCCACAAGAGAAAATGGCGAAATCTCGACATCATGGCCATCCGACCTGTTCCAGCAGGCGGGCCAGCACCGTGCTGACGTACTTCTCGGCCGAGCTTCGGGACACCCCCATCCGGGCGGCGACCTCGGCATGGGTCAGGCCGTCGATCTTGTGCAGACGGAAAGCCTCGCGCGCCTTGGCGGGCACGCCTTCCAGGGCGGCGGCGACCTGATCCAGCTTCAGACGCGCCCAGGCGGCGTCCTCGGGCGAGGGGGCGTCGACGACGGCGATTCCGTCCACGGCGGCGCCGGAGGCGTCGGTCCAGGCCTTGTCGCGCTCGGTCGCCCGCCGGCCGCCCCGGATGGCGTCCAGCATCAGATTGCCGCCGATCCGGTAGAGGAAGGGCAGGGGCGACTGGACCCCGGCCGCCGCTTCGTCCGGCATCGACTGCAGCCGCACATAGATGTCCTGGACGATGTCCTCGGCGCGGTCCTGCGAGCCGGTGCGCGTCGTGAAGAAGCGGACCAGTGCTGGGCGGCGGTCGAGGTAGACCGAGAGCAGTTCGGCTTTGGGACCTGGCGTCAACTGTGGGACCTGTGCATGCGTGACGCGACGATCAGACCGCCTGTTTCGAACGGCTTTCCGCGTCGCGCAATGCCCCTCTCCGATTATTTCCATTCGCCATTGCGAGGGTTCGCGCCCGGCGGCGTCATTGACGGAGCGCCAGATCAGCGAGCGCGATCCATCGAGACGAGACGACCATGCCCCTGCCGCAATCGCAACGCGCCGACGACCTTTCCACGCCCGCCTCTTCGGAAGAAAGCGCAGCGCTTCGACGCGTCCAGCTGCGACGCAAGGCGCTGCTCGCGGTCGTGCTTGTGCTCTTCGTCGGCGCCGCGGCGGTCATCCGCCCACTCGCGGAAGAGACCATCTTGCACGCGCTTCTTGTCGGCGTCGGCCAGTTCGCCATCTTCGCCGCCATCGTCGGACGCGGCTGGTGCTCGCTCTATATCGGCGGCCGCAAGACGCATGAGATCGTCAGGCGGGGCCCTTATTCGGTCAGCCGCAATCCCCTCTATGTCTTCAGCTTCCTGGCGGCGTTCGGCGTCGGCGCCCAGACCGGCAGCCTGATCCTCGCACTCGGCGCCCTGGCCCTGACCTTCGTGGTCATGCAGGCGACCGTGCTGCGCGAAGAGGCTTTCCTCTGTGGGGTCTTCGGGACCGATTATGAGGGCTACCGGGCGACGACGCCGCGATACTGGCCGCGTTGGTCGCTCTGGCGCGACGATCGCACGCTCGAGATCGACCCCTGCCGCTTCGTCACGACGATCCTGGACGGCGCCATCATGCTGGCCGCGATCCCCTTGCTGGCGGCCTTGTCGGGCGCGCGCTTCGAGGGCTTGATCCCGACCCTTCTGACCCTGCCCTGAGGGCGTCAGCCCGAGCCGCTCGGGCTCCCCTTTCTGCCCTCAAACCTCCCCCGACAAGCTTCCACCCCGCGTCGTTCTCGACGGCGCATCGCTTTCGCTTGCCTGTTTTCCAACCCCGGAGACCCTGATGTTCAGACCCCATATCGTCCTTGTTCCGCTCCTGGCCGCCACCGGCCTCGCGGCCTGCCACACCACCCCCGCCCCCAGCTCGGGCTACCTCGCCAGCTATGACGGTTTCGAGCGGCCGGGCAGCCGCAGCGCCTCGATCAGCCAGCGCCGCGACGACCCCGCCTCGGACGCCGTCGCCTCTGTCTTCCTCCAGCCCGCCGTCTTCGCCCCGGGCGTCGGCGACCGGCTGACCCCGACGGAGCGCCTGCGGGTGCTCAACGAGGTCGATCGCCAGATCTGCTTCGAAGTCAGCGAGCGCTTTACCATCGCACCCCAGGCGTCCGCTGACGCAGCGGTTATCCGGACCGCGGTGGTCCGCCTTCAGACGACCGGGCGTATCGGGTCCGCGGCCAGCGCCGCCGTCGGCTATTTCGTGCCCGTGATCGATCTGCGCGCCCCGGGCGCCACCGGCGGCCTGGCCATCGAGTCCGAACTGCTTGAGGCCGGTTCGGGGCGCCAGCTTGCCGCCGTCTCCTGGGCGCGCAACGCCCAGTATGTCGGCCGGGATTCCCCTTCGCTTTCGCGCATCGGCGACGCCTTGCAGATGGCCGAGCCCATGGGCGACGCGGTCGGCGACGCCTTCGCCAGCAAGGCGCGCAAGGTCCATGACATTCCGCGTCCCGACCCCTGCGCCGCCTATGGTCCGCGCCGCAACATCGGTCGCATGGCCGCCGGCTTCGCCGTGGGCCAGGTCACCGGCCTCTATCACCCGGAAATCGAGGTTGCCGGCGTCCGGGCCCATCCGAGCGCGGCGGGGCAAGGGTCGGCTGATCCGCAGTCGTCGTCTCAAGGGGACTGACATGGAGCGCGCGCTTCTTTCCCGGCCCGGGGTGCTTGCCGCGCCTCAGACCGCCGCGCCTCAGGCTCTGGTGATCAACGTCG
The DNA here is from genome assembly GCF_017487405.1 of Brevundimonas goettingensis. Lineage (NCBI taxonomy): Bacteria > Pseudomonadati > Pseudomonadota > Alphaproteobacteria > Caulobacterales > Caulobacteraceae > Brevundimonas > Brevundimonas goettingensis. The sequence goes on from NZ_CP062222.1 coordinate 644,774, forward strand.
CCGACGCCCACGGGCTCGACATCGTCCGGCGTCTGGCTGAGCTCGGTGTCGGGGTTGTGATCCACTTCACCGCCCATCGCCGGTCGGTGAACCGGCTGGTTCAGGACATCTGGGATCAAGGCGGCTGGGTCAGGGCCTTTGACGGCTCCGGCGCTGTCGACGGAACCGGCGAGGCGTCGCTCCACGCGGCCTGGGCGACCCTCGGCGGCGGCCGGATGGTCTTCGACGCGTCGAGCCCGCCGACGTCATCGGCGGCTCTGAGACCGGCACGGCGTCCCCGGGCTGTTCTCGAGGCCGAACCCTTCGGCAACTGGGGCCGGGAGGAGAACCGGCCTTGACCGTCGTCATCGAGATTCCGGCCTCCCGAAGCGACGCCAGACGGGAAGGAAGCGCACGGCTCGGCCAGGGCTTTCTGTGGAACAGCTGGTATGTCGCGGCCGTGAGCGGCCAACTGGCGGCGGGAGAGCTGCTGCCGCGCCAGATTCTGGGCCTTCGGGTGTTGTTGGGGCGGACCCCGACCGGCGAGGTCTGGGCGCTCAACGACCGGTGCCCCCACAGGGCGGTTCCCCTGTCGGCGGGACGGACGGTTCGTGGCGCACGAGGCGAAGACCTGATTGAATGCCCCTACCATGGGTGGCGTTTCCGCACGGACGGGGTCTGCGCCTCGGTTCCCGCCAACGCTGACCCGGACTTCACCGTTGAGACGATCCGCGTGTCGGCTTTCCGGGTCGTGGAGACCCATGGGCTGATCTGGATCTGGATGACCCAGGACCGCGCGGAGCCCGACCATCCGCCGCCGGTCATTCCCGGGATCGTCGGTCGCAAGCCTCTGGCCGTGGCGACGATCGCCTATCCGGTCCATGTCGACCACGCCATCCTGGGCCTCGTCGACCCCGCCCACGGCCCCTACGTCCATCGTCAGTGGTGGTGGCGAAAGCCGACGCGCGCGCGGGTGAAATCGAAAGCCTTCGTCGCTTCGCCTCTGGGTTTCACTATGGTCGGCCATGCGCCGTCCGAAAGCGGGCGGCTCTATCGGCTTCTGGGAGCCTCGCCGGTCACTGAAATCGTCTTCCGCCTGCCCGGGCTGCGGTGGGAGCATCTGCGTCTGGGCGCCCGGTCAGTCCTCGCCCTGTCGGCCATGACGCCCGTGACGGATCATGAGACCCGAATGACCCAGATCGTCTGGTCGGATTTCGGAGCTTTGCGCTTCCTGGCGCCGCTGGTGCGGTTTGCGGTTCACCGCTTCCTTCAGGAAGACGAGGTGGTGATCACCGCCCAGAGCAGGGATCTGAAGGACAGCCCGCCGTTCCTGTGGGTGGGGGACGCCGATCAACAGGCGCGGTGGTACGTTCAGTTGAAGCGGGAATGGCTGGCCAGCCGAGGCGAGGATCGGGCGTTTGTGAACCCGGTGAAAGCCAGGCGACTGAGCTGGTCAAGCTGACACGTAAAATGTCAGGGGATTTGGGCTCCGGGCGAGACCACAGCCTGCTTGGTCGGTCACGCCGCGAACCCATGTGTCGCGGGAACTGCGCTGCCGACCCGGAGCCTGATGGCCGGGCGAGCCGGGCCGGCCAAGCCGCAATGTTGCCATAATGAAACGTCGGGCGTAGTCTCCAATGACACCGGTATCAGAGGGAAAGCTCTCAATGCCGCAACGCCCGTTCACGCGGGCAAACTCCGGACGGGGGCCGACAGAGTCGCCGCCGGGGACATGGGAAGAGGAACCCCAAGGATGACCACCCGGAAGTTCGCACGCCTGGCCGGCGTTTCGCTCGGCGCCCTGACCCTGGCGCTGGCGGTTGACGCCCGCGCCCAAACTCAAACACCGCCACAGGCCCCGGACGATGACGCCACCTCGGTGGACGAGATCGTCGTCACCGGCTTCCGCGCCAGCCTGGCCAACGCCCTCAACATCAAGCGGCGCGAGGCCGGCGTCGTCGACGCTATCTCGGCCGAGGACATCGCCGACTTCCCTGACACCAACCTGGCCGAATCCATCCAGCGGATCCCGGGCGTGTCGATCGACCGCGACGCCGGGGAGGGGCGCACCATCACCGTTCGCGGCCTCGGCCCTGACTTCACCCGCACCCGCATCAACGGCATCGAGGCCCAGGCCACGACGGGGGCGACCGATTCCTCGGGCGGCACCAACCGCGGGCGGGGCTTCGATTTCAACGTCTTCGCTTCCGAGCTCTTCAACAACATCACGGTGCGCAAGACCGCCTCGGCCGAGGTCGAGGAAGGCTCGCTGGGAGCCACGGTCGACCTGCGCACCAGCCATCCGTTCGACTATCCCGGCTTTACCGCCGCGGCCTCGGTCCAGGGCGGCTACAATGACCTGTCCCAGACCTGGAGCCCGCGCTACGCGGTCCTGGCCTCCAGCACCTGGTTCGATGGGCAACTCGGCGCCCTGGCCTCGCTGGCCTACAGCAAGAAGGACTCGATCGAGGAAGGCTTCTCCTCGGTCCGCTGGGGGCCGGCCAACGGCGACAACGGCTTCCAGAACCCGACGGCCCTGCCGGGCGGTTCGGCGGCGGCCGGCGGCCTCTACCACCCGCGCATCCCGCGGTACGGCCGCCTGACGCACGAGCAGGAACGCACCGGCTTCACCTTCTCGGCGCAGTTCCGGCCCAACAACGGCAAGACCCTGCTGACCTTCGACAGTCTGTGGTCGCAGCTGGATTCGACCCGGCGCGAAAATTTCCTTGAGGCCTGGTCCTTCAGCCGCAACGCCTCGCAGGGCGGCAAGCCCGAGGTCGACATCGTCGATACCGTGATCGATCCGGACACCGGCGAGATGATCTACGCCCGGTTCAACGACGTCGACATGCGCACCGAGAACCGCTTCGACATCCTGGAGACGTCCTACACCCAGAACACCCTGGCCCTGGAACAGTCGTTCACCGACACCTTGAAGTTCACCGGGACCATCGGTCGGTCCAAATCCGACTTCGGCAATCCGCTTCAGGTCGACGCCATCATCGATCACATCAATGGCGCGGGCTACAGCTGGGACTTCCGCCCGAACCACGATCTGCCGCTGATCAACTATGGCTTTGACGTCACCGACCCGAACGCCTGGAGCGTCACCGGCCCGACCGGCCTGCTGAAGTCGGAACTGCGTCTGAACACCAGCTACCAGACCAACATCTATGACACCGCCGAGGGCGCGTTCGAGTGGAACGCCACCGACGTCCTGACCTTCAAGGCGGGGGCCAGCCGCAAGAAGTACAGCTCGATCAGCACCGGCTACAGCCGCCTGAACAACGTCAACGACGCCCCGGCCTTGCCCGCGGGCACGACCATGGCCTCGGTGACCCAGCTGCTGACCGGCTTTGGCCGGAACCTGGACCTGCCGGCGGGTTCGGCGACCTCCTGGATCATCCCAGACCTGGACGCCCTGCGGAACCTCTGGAAGTGGGACTGCAACTGCAACACCGGCGTCGCCGGCGGCGACTTCCGCCTGCTGGGTCTGGACAATCCCGGCTCCTTCGCCAGCTTCCGCCAGGTCACCGAGACCGACACCGGCTACTGGGTCCAGGCGGACTGGGACACCACCCTGTTCGGCGTGCCCTTCCGCGGCAACCTCGGGGTGCGGCAGGTCAAGACCGAGCTGGAAGCCACAGGCTATTCGAACATCAACAACCTGCCGGTGCTGACGGTGGGCTCCAACGCGTATGACGACACCCTGCCGTCCCTGAACGTGGCGTTCGAGCCGATCGAGAACCTGCAGATCCGCTTCGCCGCGGCCAAGGTGATGGCGCGTCCGCCGATCACCAACCTGGTGCCGGTCTATACGCTCAGCGCCGCCACCGCGCCGAACCCTTCGGCCTCGATCGGCAATGTCGATCTGGAGCCCTATCGCGCCAAGACCTACGACGTGTCGGTCGAATGGTATTTCGCGCCGGAGTCCCTGCTGTCCTTCGCCTATTTCTACAAGGACATCTCGACCTTCGTTCAGACCACCCAGACGACCCTGCCTTACTCCCAGCTGACGGCGATCGACCCGGTGGCCTTCCCGGCCGGGGCGCGCGATCCGAACCTGAACCACGTCTTCTCGACCCAGGCCAATACGCCCGGCGGGCCGCTGAAGGGCTTCGAGATCAGCTATCAGCAGCCGTTCCGCTTCCTGCCGGGCCTGTTCTCCAACCTCGGGACCCAGCTGAACTATACCCACGTCGAGTCCGAGATCGACTACTGCACGACCGCGGCCTGCTCCGTCTATGTGACCGAGGACCTGGTGAACCTGTCGCCCAACGCCTGGAACGCCACCCTCTATTACGACGACGGCACGCTGAACGCCCGCATCTCGGCCGCCTACCGGGACGACTACTACCAGCAGGTTCCGGCGGCGAACGGCGGCACGCGCGGGATCGCGGTCACCGGCAAGACCGAGACCCTGTCGATCGACGGCTCGGCTTCCTATGCCCTGACCGACCACGTCACGGTGACGCTGGAAGCCATCAACCTGACCGACGAGCCGAACCGCCAGTACCACGGCGACCTCGGCGGCGAACGCAACTCGACCTATGTCTATCACCACACGGGTCGTCAGGTGTTCATCGGGGCCCGCTATAAGTTCTGACGGCGGTCTGCTCCCAAACAAGGCGGGCCCGGGTGCGATGCGCCCGGGCCCGTTTGCTTTTGGAAAGGCCCCGTGCCGTTCCCGGGCGGACCCGGAAACGACGGCAGGACGCCAGGTTACTGCGCCGAACGGACCTCGACCGGCAGGCCCAGGGCGTCGAGTTGGGGCTTCACGACAGAGGCGTCACCAACCACGACCCAGACGAACTGGTCGGGGTGGATGACCTGCCGGGCCGAGGCGTCCAGCTGGGCCGCGGTGAGGGCGCGGGTGCGGCTGGACAGGGTGGTCTGGTAGTCGTCCGGGCGGCCGTACAGGGCGTTGGACCGCAGGGCGCCGAGGATCTGGCCCGAGGTCTCATAGCTGCCGGCCAGTTGGCGGGTGTTGCCGTTGATGGTCCGCTCCAGCTCCTGCGGCGTGACGCCGTCGGTCTTCAGGAAGCGGTCGTACTGGGCGATCAGGGCCGCGACCGACTCGCCGGTCCGGTTCGACTGGACCGGGGCGTTGACGATGTAGGGCACGCGGTGCTCGAGCTGGTTGATCCCGCCGCGCACGCCATAGGACCAGCCCTTGGTCTCGCGCAGGTCCGAGTTGATCCGCGACAGGAAGTCCGAGCCCAGGGTGACGTTGGCGGCGTTCAGGGCCAGCAGGTCGTCGGTGCCCGACAGCGGCAGGACCGCACCGCCGTAGATCAGCGACTGCGGCGACTGCGGACGGTCGATCAGAACGATGCGGTTGGTCGGAGCGGGGACGGTGTTGGAGAAGGTCTTCGTCCCCTTGGCGACCGCCGGGTCGCGCCAGTCGCCGAAGGCGGCTTCCAGCTGCGGCGTGACCTGGGCCAGCGGCAGGTCGGACACCACGAAGATGGTCGCATTGTCCGGACGGATCCAGGCGTCGTGGGTGGCGACCAGATCGGCGCGGCTGAGCGCCGTGATGGTCTTGTCGTCGCCCGTGCCGGTGAAGGAGCGGCCATAGGGACTGTCGGCGCCGTAGAGCAGCGGCGGCAGGGCGCGGGCGGCGATGGAGCCCGGGTTGGTGCGCTCGCTGGCCAGACCGGACAGACGCTGGGCGCGGACGCGCTCGATCTCCGCCGGGGCGAAAGCCGGGTTGCGCACCACGTCCGCCAGAAGGGTCAGGGAGGGCGTCAGATTGGCGGTCACGGTCGACAGGTCGGCCGAGGTGCGGTCCATGGAGGCGCCGACGTTGATCGACGCGCCCAGCCGTTCCTTCTCCTCGGCCAGCTGGTTGGCGTCGCGGGTGGTGGTGCCCTCGTCCAGCAGATCCAGCATCATGGCCTGGGCGCCGAGGTGATCGGCGGCGTCGGCGGCATAGCCGGCGTCGAAATCGATGGCGACCTTGGTCGCCGGCACGGTGTCGACGTGGGCGTAGACCACCTTGATGCCGTTCGACAGGGTGGCGCGCTCGACGGCGGGGAAGACCAGATCCGGCACCTGGCCGATGGCCGGCATCGGGTCGCGGGCGACGCGCTGGATTTCGGGGGCCGGGATGGCGGCGGGCTTGTCGGCCGAGGCTTCGGCGTAAGGCTCACGCTCGCCGGGGGCGATGGTCATGTCGAAGACCGGACGGGTCAGCCAGCGCTGCATGACCGCGGTCACCTGGGCCGGAGTGACCGAGGCGTACTCGGCCAGCTCCTTCTTGTAGTGATCCGGATCGCCCGAATAGAGCTGGCCTTCGGCCAGGACGTTGGCCTTGCCGTTGACCTGTTCCAGGCTCTGGACGACGCGCGAGACATATTGGGTGGCGACGCGGGCGACCTCTTCCTCGGTCGGGCCCTTGGCGATGTAGTCGGCGACGATGGCGTCCAGCTGGCGGCCGACAGCGGCGGCGTCCTGACCCGGCTTCACATCGACCGAAATCTCGAAGATGCCGATGCGGTGGAAGTCCTGCAGGCCGGCCGAGACCGAGACGGCGGTCTGTTCGCCACGCACCAGCTGATTGTCGAGGCGCGAGGAGGCGAGGCCGCCCAGAACCTGGGCCGCGACAGACAGGGGCACGGAGTCGTCGCTGGTCAGGCCGGGAACGGCCCAGCTGCGCGTCAGGCGGGTGTTGGCGACCCGGTCATGCATGGTGGCCACGATCGGGGCGGCCAGGGTCGGCACCGGAGCCTCCGCCGGGGTGTTGACCGGACCGCGCGGAATGGCGCCGAAATACTTCTGGGTCAGGGTGCGGGCCTTGGCCTCGTCGATGTCGCCCGACAGGACGACGATGGCGTTGTTCGGGCCGTAGTTGTCGCGGAACCAGTTGCGCACGGTCTCGAGGCTGGCGGCGTCCAGATCGGCCATCGAGCCGATGGTCGAGTGGCGATAGGGGTGGCCTTCGGGGAAGAGGGCTTCCAGCTGGGCGTATTCGAACAGGCCATAGGGCTGGTTGTCTCCCTGGCGCTTCTCGTTCTGGACGACGCCGCGCTGCAGATCGAGCGTGTCCTGACCCAGGGCGCCGAGCAGATAGCCCATGCGGTCGCTTTCCAGGAACAGGGCCTGTTCCAGCGCCGGCGTGGGGACCGTCTCGAAATAGTTGGTGCGGTCGAACCAGGTCGTGCCGTTCAGGTTCGACGGGCCGAGGTTGCGCATCCGGCCGAGGTAGGAGCCCGGGGCGTTTTCCGAGCCGCCGAACATCAGGTGTTCGAACAGGTGGGCGAAGCCGGTCGAGCCGGCGGGCTCGTCCTTGGAGCCGACATTGTACCAGACGGACACGGCGACGACCGGCGCCTTGTGATCCTCATGCACGATGACCGTCAGGCCGTTGTCGAGGGTGAAGCGCTTCCACGGGATGTTGACCTCGGACACCAGGGCCGAGACGGGCGCGGCCTGCAGCTCGGGGGCCTGGGCGGCGGTGGCCAGGGCCGCGGCGGCGGGGGCGATGGCGGTTTGGGCCAAAACCGGCGCGGCGGGCGCGATCACGGCGAGAAGGGCGGCGAGGGAGACGGAGCGAAGACGCATAGGCAGACAGTCCTTTTCCTGAGGCGGTGGGACATTACCCTGAACGGCCCTTGGCGCAATCGCTACGCTGACGCGACGGTGATCGGCCGCGGCCTGCACGGCTTCTGCACCGCTCTTCCTCGGCATCTCCCGATCCGCGCCACCGGCGGCTGACGGCCGGAGCGCAGTCTGGGGCCTCCTCACACGGAGAGCCTTCGATGACGTCCATTCGCGCCACACTGGCCATCAAGGCGGCGTTCGCCGGCGCCCTGATCGTCCTCGCCGACAGACTGTTCTTCGCCCATCGACCCGGGACGACGGTCGGGGTCTTCGCCCTGATCTGGCTGGTCGGGCTGGGATTGACGCGGCCGGGGCTATTCAGGGAGGTGCGGGCGGTCCTCGCCATGGGCGCAGCGGCCTTGCTGGCGCTCGGCATGATCGACCGGCCGAGCCTGCTGCTCTGGGGGCTGTACGCACTCACAATGACCGTGGCGGTTCTGTCGGCGCGGGTGGCGCGAGGGGAGACGGCCTGGCGCTGGGTTCAGAAGCTGGTCGTCCACGGGGCGGTTTCGCTGTTCGGGCCCCTGCTGGATCTGGTGCGGCGCTCGCAGATACGGGCGAAGCGCAGACTGGCGCGGGCGGGGTCTCTCATGCGCGTGGTCGCCCTGATCGCGGTACCCCTGTTTGGCGGTCTTGCCTTTCTCGGCCTGTTCGCGGCGGCCAACCCCCTGATCTCCGACGCCCTGGCGCGCTTCAGGCCGCCGGCCCTGTCGCCCGAAACCGTCGTGAGGGTCCTGTTCTCGAGTCTGGTCGGCGTCGCGGCCTGGTCGAGCCTGAGACCGCGCTGGCGCCGCAAGCTGCTGCCGGCCCTGCCGATGGACCAGCGCCCCATCCCCGGGATCAGCACGGCCTCGGTGACCCTGTCGCTGATCGTGTTCAACCTGCTGTTCGCCCTGCAGAACGGGCTGGACCTCGCCTTCCTGTGGAGCGGGGCGCCGTTGCCGGAGGGCGTGACCCTGGCCGACTACGCCCATCGCGGCGCCTATCCGCTGATCCTGACCGCCCTGCTGGCGGGCGCCTTCGTCCTGACGGCGCTGAGGCCGGGGTCGGAGACGGCGACGCGGCCGCTGGTGCGCAGACTGGTCATGGTCTGGGTCGCCCAGAACATGCTGCTGGTCGCCTCCAGTCTGCTCAGGACCTTTGACTATGTCGAGGTCTTCTCCCTGACCCGGGTCCGGCTGGCGGCGATGATCTGGATGGTTCTGGTCGCGGTCGGCCTGCTGCTGATCTGCTGGCGGCTGATACGGAACCGCAGCGCCGACTGGCTGGTGAAGGCCAATCTGGCGACGGCGCTGGGCGTGCTGGCGGCGGTCGGGGTGGTCAATCTGGGGCCCGCGACGGCGGTCTGGAACGTGCGCCATGCGGCCGAGGTCGACGGCAAGGGGGCGGCGCTGGACCTCTGCTACCTCGACCGGCTCGGACCCGCGGCGCTGGTGTCCCTTGCCGAACTGGAACGGGCGAACCCGTCGTCGGCCTTCCGGACCCGCGTCGCGGCGGTGCGCTGGCGCGCGCAGCAGACGACGATGGCGCGGCAGTCGCACTGGCGCGGCTGGACCTGGCGCGACGCTCGGCGACTGGCGAAAGCCCAGTCTCTGGTCGGATGGGAGAAGCCGGACCTCGGGCCGTTGCCCAGGGATTGCGACGGTCGGCCGATCCTTCCGCCGCCTCCGGTCGCCCCGCCGCCGGTGGCCTATCAAGCACCGCCGGTCATCACGACGACCCCGGCACGGACGCAGTCGCCAACGACCGCCCCGTTGACCTCGAACGCAGGACACTGAACATGGGGATCATGCAGCGTACCGTCCTGGTGGTCGACGACGACCCCCACATCCGCGATCTTCTGGTCTTCGCCCTGCAGAAGGCGGGTCTGGCCACGCGTCAGGCCGCCGACGGCGAGGCCGCGCTCGTCGACCTTCAGGCGCATCCGTCCGATCTGGTCATCCTCGACATCAACATGCCGCGCATGGACGGGATCGAGACCTGCCGCCGCATCCGGGCGGAGGGCGATCTGCCGGTGCTGTTCCTGTCTTCGCGCGACGAGGAGATCGACCGCATCCTGGGTATCGAACTGGGCGCCGACGACTATGTGACCAAGCCGTTCAGCCCGCGCGAGGTCGTGGCCCGGGTCGCGGCCATCCTGCGCCGGGTCTCGCGGACCCCGCCGCCGCTGCCGACGAACGCCGTGGCGCACGGGCGGCTGACGCTGGACGGCGAGGGCTGGCGTGCGGCCTGGAACGGGACGGAGGTGTCGCTGACGGTGACCGAGTTCGCCATCTTGAGGGTTCTGGCAGAGGCGCCGCGGATGGTCTTCAGCCGCGACGCGATCATCGACCGGGTGCATGGACCGGGCTTCGCCATGACCGACCGGACCATCGACAGCCACGTCCGCAATCTGCGCGCCAAGTTCGACGCGATCGGGGGTGGCGACTTGATCGAGACGCGGGCGGGCATCGGCTATCAGATCGGGCCGTGCGCGGGCGGAGCGGCGTGATCCGGACAGCCTACCAGCAGGGACGTCAATGGATCCGGTCGCACTGGCCGGCGCTGAGGCTGCGGACCATCCTGCTGTCGGTCCTGATGTTCGCGGCCATCCTGCCGGGGCTCGTGGGCGTGTTCCTGCGGGTCTATGAGAACACGCTGGTTCGCCAGACGGAGTCGGAGCTGATCGCCCAGACGGCGGCGCTTTCGGCGACGGCGGAGGCCCTGTGGCCCGGGGCCGTCCCGCGCGTGGTGACGCCGGAGGCGAGGCTCGAGCCCGGGTACTATCAGCCTGAGGGGGCCACGATTGACCTAGGCTCGACGCCGGTTCTGCCGGCGCGGCCGGACGTGCGGCCGGCCCCGGCGCCCGACCCGGACGCGGTTCTCCTGAACGAACGGCTGCAGCCCATCGCCGACGAGACGGCGCGGACGACCTTGGCCTCGATCGTCCTGCTCGACGGGCGGGGCACGGTCATCGACGGCTACGGCAAGGGCGGAAGCCTGGCCGATTTGCCGGAGGTGCGGTCCGCCCTGGCGGGGCGGCCTTACACTGTGCTGCGCCGCAACGCCGACTATCACCCGCGATATTCGATGGAGTGGCTGAGCCGGGCCTCGGGCCTGCGCATCCACCACGCCCGGCCCATCGTCGTGGACGGGCAGGTGAGGGGGGTGATCCTGACCTCGCGGTCGCCGCGCGCCCTGTTCAAGGGAGTCTATCAGGACCGGATCAAGATCGCGCTCGGCATCCTCGGCACGCTCAGCGTGATCGCCGTGCTGGCGGTGCTGGTCGCGCGGGGCATCGCCCGGCCGATCGAGAAGCTCAGCGAGGCGGCGCGCGAGGTGACGACCGGGGGCGGGACCCTGCCGCCCGCGCCCGCGACCTCGGCGGTCGAAATCCGCACCCTCTATGAAGACTTCAGCCTGATGGCCGAGGCGGTGGACCGGCGCTCCCGCTATCTGAGGGACTTCGCCGCCGCCGTCAGTCACGAGTTCAAGACGCCGCTGGCCGGGATTCAGGGGGCCGTTGAACTGCTGCAGGACCACGGCGAGACCATGGAGACGGGGCAGCGAAAGCGCTTCCTCGACAACATCGCCGCCGATGCGCGCCGGCTGGCCGGGCTGGTGACGCGGCTGCTGGATCTGGCCCGGGCCGATATGGCGCGGCCGGATGCCAATCTGGCCATTGATGTGGTCCCGGCGGTATCCAAGGCGGTGGACGCCCGCGCCGGGGAGCTGGAGATCACGGTCGATCTGAACGACCCGCCGCCCGTCGCCGTGCCGCCCGCGACGCTGGAGATGGTTATCTCGACCCTGCTCGAAAACAGCCGTCAGGCCGGGGCGACGCGGGTCGTCATCAGCGCGCGGGGTAAGGACCGCGACCTGATCCTGACCGTCGCCGACGACGGGCCGGGGGTGCCGCCGGGCGACGCCGACCGGGTGTTCGAGCCCTTTTTCACCTCGAAACGCAGCGAGGGTGGGGCGGGCCTGGGCCTGTCCATCGCCGTCTCGCTGCTGGCCGCCAGCCGGGCCTCGATCCGGTTGAGGCCCACGACCGAGGGTGCGACCTTCGAAGTCACGCTCCCGATCGCGGGCCGTTAGCGGCGACGGGATGTTTTGGCGCCGGCGGCGGGTGCGGACTATAAGCCCGCGATGATTTCCCCGCCCGCTCCCTTTCAGGTCGCCGCCCTCTATCGCTTCGCCAGAATCGAGGACCGCGAAGCCGTGCGCGATGGGCTGGAGGCGGTCTGCGCGGCCAACGGCGTGCGCGGCACGCTGCTGGTGGCGCATGAGGGGCTGAACGGCACTATCGCGGGCACCGAGGCCGGGATCGCCGAGGTCATTGCCGCCATCCACGCCCTGCCGGGCTTCGACCGCCTGGAGCTGAAATACTCGACGGCGAGCGAGCCGCCCTTCCTTCGGCTGAAGGTGCGGATCAAGGCCGAGATCGTGACCATGGGCGAGCCGGACCTCGATCCCGCCACCGACGCCGGGACCTATGTCTCCGCTCAGGACTGGAACGCCCTGATCGCCGATCCGGCGACGATCGTAATCGACACCCGCAACGACTATGAGGCCGCGGTCGGCGCCTTCCAGGGCGCGATCCAGCCCAATACGAAGAGCTTCCGCGACTTCCCCGACTGGGTTCGGGGCGAGGGCAGGGCGCTGTTCGAGGGGGGCCGACTCAAGACCGGGGGGCCGCCGAAGGTCGCCATGTACTGCACCGGCGGCATCCGCTGCGAGAAGGCGACGGCCTTCCTCAAGGCCGAAGGGATCGACGACGTCCACCATCTGGAGGGCGGCATCCTGCGTTATCTGGAGGACATCCCCGAGGCCGAGAGCCTGTGGCGCGGCGAGTGTTTCGTCTTCGACGAGCGGGTCGCGGTCGGTCACGGGCTGGAGGAGGGGACCCACAGCCTGTGCCGCGGTTGCCGCATGCCGGTCAGCCCCGAAGGCCGGCTGTCGCCCCTCTATGTCGAGGGCGTCTCCTGCGAGGCCTGTCATCAGGATCGCACGGAGGAACAGCGCGCCGCCTATGCCGAGCGTCACCGGCAGGTCGGGATCGCGTCGGGGCAGGGCGTGGCCCATATCGGTGCGGACGCTGCTGTGAACCTCAAGCGGAGCCTTTGAGAGAGAACGACGTTAACCTCGCCGAACCGAGGACCGTCATGACCCACCGCGCCGCCAAGACCGCTACTGCTCTCGTCGCCGTCGCCGCCCTGATGGCGGCTTGCTCGCGCGAGGCGGCCGCGCCTCCGGCCCAGCCCCAGACCGCCCAGGCCCCGACGACGCCCCAGGCGCCGCCCGCCCCGCCGATCGGCTATGCCTGCGAGAGCGGCAAGACGGTGGTGGTCCAGTATCCCGACACTTCCACGGCGCAGCTCGGCTACAATGGCCAGACCTATACCCTTCGCACCGTCCAGGCGGCCAGCGGCGCCCGCTACGCCGGCTCGGGCGTCGAGTGGTGGACTGCGACCCGCGACGGTCAGGAGACCGCGACCCTCAGCCGCCTCGGGCCCAATCAGGATGTCGGGGTCGCCATTCTGGAGCGCTGCAGCCGTCCGGCCTCGGGTGTCGACACACCGGTCGGCCCGACCCAGCCGCCCGTGCCCGCGCCCGGCGGCGTCCTGCCCGCCGCCCTGCCGTGCAAGACCAATCAGCTGAAGCTGTCGGCCGACGGCGGCGACGCCGGCATGGGCCATCGCCTGGCGACCCTGGGCGTGCAGAACATCGGAACCCAGGCCTGCAGCCTGACCGGCTATCCGACGGTGACCCTGCTGGACGGCCGTGGCCGCAGCCTGACCGCGATCAAGGTCGACCAGCATCCGGGCAGCTATCTGAGCGGAGGCATGGCCCCGCGTCCTGTCAATCTGGCGCCCCAGGCCAAGGGGTATTTCGACATCGCCTGGACCGTCGTGCCCAATGAGGGCGCGGGCGAGCGAGTCTGCCCCAGCGCGTCGACGGTGCGCTTCACGGCGCCCGGCGACAGCAACTTCATCACCTTCGCCCAGGCCTTCACCCCCTGCGGCGGCCGCATAGACGTCAGCCCGATCCGGCCGACGACGGAGGACGTCGCGCCGACGGTCTGAGGGGCGCGGCTGGTCATGACGGTGAAATCGGCGTAACCGGCGGGCCTCTTCGCAGTCGCTTGCCGAGGCTCCATGCCGACAGACTTTCACGCCCGTATCGCCGCCGAACTGGCCGACATCGACGCCCAGGGGCTGACCAAGCCCGAGCGGGTCATCGCCTCCCGACAGGGGCCGGTGATCGAGGTCGGCGGGCGTCAGGTGCTCAATTTCTGCGCCAACAACTACCTCGGCCTGGCCGGCGACCAGCGCATCGTCGACGCCGCGAAAGCCGCCGCCGACCGGCGCGGCGCGGGCACGGCCTCGGTCCGTTTCATCTGCGGCACCCAGGACATCCACAAGGAGCTGGAGGCCGCCATCGCGGGCTATCTCGGCTTCGAGGACGCCATCCTGTTCGCCGCCGCCTTCGACGCCAACGGCGGCCTGTTCGAGCCCCTGTTCGGGGAGGAGGACGCCATCGTCTCCGACAGCCTGAACCACGCCTCGATCATCGACGGCGTGCGGCTGTGCAAGGCCAAACGCTACCGCTTCGCCAACTCCGATATGGACGAGCTGGAAAGCCGTTTGAAGGAAGCCCGCGAGGCCGGGGCGCGCAACATCGTCATCGCCACCGACGGCGCCTTCTCGATGGACGGCTATATCGCCAAGCTCGACGAGATCCGCGTCCTAGCCGACAGATACGACGCCCTGATCATGGTCGACGACTGCCACGCGACCGGCTTCCTCGGGCCGCAGGGCAGGGGCTCCTTCGCCCACCACGGGGTGAAGATCGACTTCCTGTCAGGCACCTTCGGCAAGGCTCTTGGCGGCGCCATGGGCGGATTCATCTGCGCCAGCGCACCCGTGGTCCAACTGCTCAAGCAGCGCGCCCGGCCTTACCTCTTCTCCAACGCCCTGGCCCCGGCCGTCTGCGGCGCCTCGATGGAGGCGATCCGCATCGCCCAGGGGTCAGAAGGCGACGCCCTGCGCACCCGCCTCAGCGCCAACGCCCACCGCTATCGCATGGCCATGACCGACGCCGGTTTCGACCTTCTGCCCGGCGAGCACCCGATCATCCCGGTCATGCTGGGCGACGCGAAACTGGCCCAGACCCTGGCGGCGCGGATGCTGGAGCTGGGCGTCTACGTCATCGGCTTCAGCTTCCCGGTGGTGCCGCGCGGCGCGGCCCGCATCCGGACGCAGATGTCGGCGGCGCATACGTTCGAACACATCGACCAGACGGTCGAAGCCTTCAAACAGGCCGGTAAAGAGTTGGGAGTGATCTGATGACCGATACGATGAAAGCCCTGGCCAAGATGAAGCCCGAGATCGGCCTGGAGCTGATCGACGCGCCCATTCCCGAGGCGGGTCCCGAGGACGTGCTGATCCGGGTGCATCGCACCGCCGTCTGCGGCACCGACATCCACATCTGGAACTGGGACGAGTGGTCCCAGAAGAACGTCCCGACCCCGATGATCACGGGTCATGAGTTCTCCGGCGAGATCGTCGCCATCGGCAAGGACGTGAACCGGCCGCTGAAGATCGGCCAGCGCGTCTCGGCCGAGGGTCACGTCATTGACCTGAACTCGGAAGCCGCCCGCGCGGGCCACTTCCACCTCGACCCCCACACCCGCGGCATCGGCGTGAACCGTCAGGGCGCCTTCGCCGAGTTCGTGGTGGCCCCGGCCTTCAACGTCATCGAACTGCCCGACGACGTGTCCGACGAGATCGCCTCCATGCTCGATCCGTTCGGCAACGCCGTGCACACGGCCCAGCAGTTCGACCTGCTGGGCGAGGACGTGCTGGTCACCGGCGCCGGCCCGATCGGCATCATGGCCGCCGCCGTCGCGCGCCACGCCGGCGCCCGCACGGTCGTGCTGACGGACATCAACGACTATCGCCTCGATCTGGGGAACAAGGTTGCGCCCGGCGTGCGCACCGTGAACACCTCGCGCGAGGATCTGCGCGATGTGATGAAGGAGCTGGGCCTGAAGGTCGGCTTCGACGTGGCGCTGGAAATGTCCGGCTCGCCCATCGCTTTCAAGCAATGCGTCGACACCCTGATCATGGGCGGCGGCATGGCCATGCTGGGCATTCCTTCGAAGCCGATGGAAACGGACTGGGGCACGATCATCCTCAAGGCCCTGACCATCAAGGGCGTCTACGGGCGCGAGATGTTCACGACCTGGCGCAAGATGCTGGGCCTGCTCAAGGCCGGTCTGGATCTGGAGCCCCTGATCACCCACCGCATGGGCTATTCGCAGTACCGCGACGGCTTCGAGGCGATGAAGTCGGGCCAGTCGGGCAAGGTCGTGCTGAACTGGCAGGACGCGGCGTGACGACACTCTCGTGATGGGGGACGGCGTCAATGCTGTCTGACACGGCCCGATATGCCATGCGGGCGATGATGACGCTCGCCGAACGCCACCCGACGCCCGCCGCCATCGGCGAGGTCGCCGAGGCCATCTCCGCGCCCCGAAAATATCTGGAAGCCGTGATGCTGCGGCTGAAGCGCGAGGGACTGCTGGTCAGCTCGCGCGGTCGTCTGGGCGGCTATGCCTTGGCCAGGCCGGCGACGGAGATTTCGGTCGCCGATATCATCCGCGTCATGGACGGACCCCTGGCCCTGACGCCCTGCGCCTCGCGCACCCGGTTCGAGGCCTGCGAGAACTGTATCGATGTCGCGACCTGCAGCATCCGCTTCGTCCTGCTGGAAGGCCGCGACGCCCTGGCCGAGGTCCTGGAACGGCGCACGCTCCAGGACCTCGTGGGCTCCGCCGCCATCGGGCCTGACCTCAGTATTTCGCCCGCAGCGTAAGGCCGAAGGTCCGGGGATCGCCGGGCGTGCCCAGCACCAGACCCGAGTTGCCGGCCTGAACGGTCAGCAGCTGCAGATAGTCCTCGTCGAGCGCATTGCGGACCCAGACGAAGGCCTCCCAGCCGTTGTCCGCCCGGAAGCCGGCCCGCAGATTGAGCACCGTATAGCCCTCGATCTCCGTATATTTCGAGACGGAAGCGTCGGCATTGTAGGTCGAGCGATAGTTGGCGTCGGCGCCGAAATAGGCCTCGCCGGCATAGCCGAGACCGTTCACGTCGCTGTGCAGTTCGCCGCCGATTGACGCCGCCCAGGGCGAGACGCCCGGCAGATCCTTGCCCGATAGGTCGCAGGCCACGGTGGTCGTTCCGATCAGTTCCAGCGGGCAGGGGCCGTTGGTGAAGTCGGCATACTTCGCATCGGTCCAGGCGAGGTTGGCGTAGGCGTCCAGCCAGGGCGTCGGCCGGGCGAATGCGTCCAGCTCGATCCCCTGGATTTCGACCTTCTTGGCATTGGCCAGATAGCCGCGCAGGGCGCCGGGTCCGGTGTCGACGACATTGGCCTGATAGTCATCGACGTCGGTGCGATAGGCGGCGAGGTTGGCGGTGACCCGCTTGTCGAACAACTGGGTCTTGAGGCCGAGTTCCCAGGTCGTGACAGCCTCGGGCTCGACAGTGGCGTTTGTCAGGGATGGCGTGCCGTCCGGCAGGTTCGGAATGCCGGCCATGTTGATCCCGCCGGACTTGTAGCCGCGCGCGAAGGAGCCGTAGGCCAGAACGTTGTCGCTCACGTCGTACGACAGGGCGACCTGGCCCGACAGATCGCCGTCGGAAATCTCGGCCGAATAGGCCTGCGGCCGCGAGACGCCGAGGCGGCGCGTTATGTCGGCGGCAGTGCCCGGGCCGCCGCCGCTGACGGTCGAGGCATAGACGCCGTTCTTTTCCTCGTGGGTATAGCGCAGGCCAGGCGTCAGATGCAGGCGGTCGGTGATGTTCCACGTCAGCTGACCGAAGACGGCGACCGAGTCTGTCTCGATGCGGGAATTGTTGAACACCGTATAGCCATCCAGCAGACCGGGGTTGGTGCCGGGGATGAGGGCGTTGGTGACGAGATCACGCACCGTGGTCAGCCAGTAGGAGGCGTCGCGGCCGTACTCGGTGATCCCATGCGTCTCCACCGCCTGGTGGAAGGCGTACAGGCCGGTGGTCCAGTCGATCCGGTTCTGGCCGTTGGAGGACAGCCGCAGTTCCTGGCTCCATTGGTCCTGATCCGACGGATTGGCCGACTGGCGCGTGATGTCGAGCGCCGTGTAGTCGCGGTCATTGGCCGGACGCCAGTCCCAGGCCCGCCAGGCCGAGATCGAGGTCAGGGTGGCGAAGCCGAAATCGTAATCGATGATCGCCGAGAAGCCGCGCTGGATCTGGTCGGCCTGAATCTTCCCGTCGACGTCCGCGGTCCGGTCATAGGGGTTGGTGCTGGCGGGGACATAGCCGAGGCCCGCAGCGAGGGCCGCAAATCTCAGGTTGACGGGCTTGGCGGTGTCGCCGACGCGGACATAGAGCTGGGTGCAGCAGTCGGGCGTCTGGTCGGAATAATCGCCGTAGAGGCGGACCGTCAGCTTCTCGGTCGGCTGGTACAGCAGCTGGCCGTGCAGGCTGATCGATTCCTGGGCGTTCTGGGCGTGACCGACGGTGGCGTTGTCGAGCGTGCCGTCGCGCCGGGTCGAGACGAAGGACAGGCGGGCAGCCAGGGTATCGGCGATCAGCGGCCCGGAGACCGTCGCCTTGGCCTGGACGAAGTTATAGTCGCCGATCGACAGCTCGCCCTGGGCCTCTGGCGTGAAGCTGGGCGCGCGGGTGGTGATGTTCAGGGCGCCGGCGGTGGTGTTCTTGCCGAACAGCGTCCCCTGCGGCCCGCGCAGGATCTCGATCCGGTCGATGTCGACGAAGTCGAGCGTCGCCGTCGCCGGGCGGCTGTAATAGACCTGATCGATATAGATGCCGACGCCCTGTTCGAGGCCGTCGTTGGCCAGGCCGTAGCTGGCGCCGAGACCCCGGATGGTGATGGCGGTGTTGCGGGCGTTGGGGCTGAGCAGCTGGACGCTTGGGGCCAGCTGGGTGACCTGGGCGACGTTGTAGGCGCCGGTGCGGTTGAGCAGCTCCTCATTGATCACCGTCAGGGCGATCGGCACGTCCTGGGCCCGTTCGTCACGGCGGCGGGCCGTGACGACGATGTCGCCGACGCTGGCGTAGCTGGGATCCACCACGGGGCGGGTCTGTGTCGCGGCGGCTGCTCCCCCTTCGTCGCCTCCGCTCGGCAAGGCGGTCTGGGCGAACGCTGGCCCGGCGACGCAGGTCGCCAGCGCCGCCAGGGAAATCAGGTCACGCGTTCGGCGGCGGGCGGTTCGGGGCAAGGTCGCGGGCACGGGTCATCCTCCTGGCTGTGCCCAAGAACCGTGACCGTTAATCCCTATCTCGCAAAAGGGGATTTTCTAACGCGAGTTGGGAGCATTCCTCCCAGCAGAACGCCGTCAGGCGAGCGCGCCCTTGGGCGTCCGGGTGGCCCCGAAGACGATAAAGGCGAACAGGAACATGCCGATGACCACCAGGGTCGGGCCGACGATCAGGCCGATCTGGGCGACGGGCAGGGCGGCCTTGATCTGCAGCACCTCGACCAGCAGGGCGGGCATGAAGATCAGGAATCCGATCACCGCGAACCAGAAATGGACCTTGGGCAGCCGGCCGTCGGCGGCCGAAGGAACAGCGCGATAGAAAAGGCCGTAGAGGAACATCGACACCCAGCCCAGCAGATTGATGTGGGCGTGCACCGCCGAGGCGGTGAAGTTCTGGGTCGAGCCCATATAGTAGCCGAGGCTGACCCCGATCACGATGAAGACGACGGCGAGACGCAGAAAGGCGTTGGACAGGCGCATGACGATTTCCCCCTCAGGAATGATGGGGTGTCGATACTCGCGTAACGTCGTGTGCTCAACTCAGCTTTTTGTCATGCTTGGGTCAGAAGCTTGACCAGGGCCTTTTCGAAGCCCGCCGTCTGCGATCCCGGCAGGACCTTGCGCAGCGAGCCATCGACATAGGCCTCGAACACCGCCGGGTGGACGTAGGAGGCGCGGCAGACGGTGGGGGTATTGCCCAGCAGGCCCGAGACCGCCTTCACGCAGACGTTGATCCGGCGCTTGGCGTCTGTGGGCGAGGTCGCCGGATCCATGTCGCGCAGGGCCCGCGCCGCCGACACCGTCCCGGCCCAGGTGCGGAAATCCTTGGCCGAAAAGCCGTCGCCCATGGCCTCGCGGATATAGGCGTTCACATCGTCGGAGGTGATGGGGCACAGGGCGCCGTCGGCGCTCCGGTATTTGAACAGATGCTGGCCGGGCAGTTCGCGCAGGGACCGGACGACGGTGGCCAGCCGTCGATCGCGGACGCTGACCTTGTGATCCACCCCGCTCTTGCCCCGGAACTCGAAGGTCAGGGCGGCGCCGTCGACCTCCAGATGGCGCTTGTTCAGGGTGGTCAGGCCATAGGAGCGGTTCTGCTTCGCATACTGGGCGTTGCCCACGCGGATCAGGGTGATCTCCAGCAGGCGTACGGCGGTGGCCAGAACCTTGGTCCGGCTCGCGCCGCGCTTGCCCAGATCCGCCTCGACCCGTTTGCGCAACTTGGGCAGGGCGCGTGCGAAGGCGGGCAGGCGGTCAAACTTGGTCTCGGACCGGGCCGTGCTCCAGTCGGGGTGATAGCGGTACTGTTTGCGCCCCTTCACATCCCGGCCGGTCGCCTGGATGTGGCCGGTGGCGCGCGGACAGATCCAGACATTGTTCCAGGCGGGCGGGATGGCGAGATGCCTGATCCGGTCGATCACCGCCTTGTCGCGGATCAGGGCGCCTTTCGCGTCGTGATAGGCAAAGCCCGTCCCGCTGCGGCTTCGGCTCAGCCCGGGGTTCTCGTCGCTGCAATACGTAAGCCCCTTCGGAACCTCATGGGGAAGTTCGTGAGCAGGGATGAAGCTGATGGAACCGTCGGGCATGTGCGGCGAACGTTCCGCGAGGTTCGCCGGTTCCTGTGTCGGCTGGCGCTCGGAACAGTGGCCGGTTCCGCTTGACCTGATCGCGTCGGCGGAGGACGAGCAGGCATGAACTATCGCCACAGCTTTCATGCCGGAAATTTCGCCGACCTGGTCAAGCACGCCCTTGTCCTCTGGCTGCTCAAGGCTCGTCAGGCCCAGCGCGACACGGTTACCGTCCTCGACACCCACGCCGGCGCCGGCCTCTACGACCTGTCCGGCGACGCGGTGCGCTCACGCGAGGCCGAGGCCGGAGTGGCGCGGCTGATGCAGGCCGAAGGTCTGCCGCCCCTGATCGAGGCCCTGGCGACGGAGGTGAGGGCGGTCAATCCGAATGGCGGCGTTCGCTTCTATCCGGGGTCGCCCCTGCTGATCGCGCATCATCTTCGACCTGACGACCGCTATGGTGGGTTCGACATCAGTGGCGACGTCGCCTCCTTGCTGGTCGAGGCTCTGCGTCGCCATCCGAACGCCTCGGGCCGTCCGGGCGACGGGTTCAAGGCCGTGCTGGCCGAAACCACGGCCGGGCCTGCCGACCTGGTCCTGATCGACCCGCCGTTCGAGCAGCCTGACGACTACTGGCGCACCGCCGACACCACCCTCGCCATCCTCAAGGTGCGGCGCGACGCGACGATCGCCATCTGGACCCCGCTCAAGGATCTGGAGACCTTCGACGGCTTCCTGCGTCGGCTTGGGACCGCCCATCCCGCGGTTGTCGCCGAGGTCCGTCTGCGCCCCCTGATCAATCCGATGAAGATGAACGGCTGCGCCATGGTGGTGGTCAATCCGCCCGCGGGGACCGACGAAGCCGCCGCCGAAATCTGCGGGTGGGTCGCCGGAACGCTCGGGGAAGAGGGTCAGAAGTCCGAGGTCTGGCGGCTCTGACGGCCGGAACCATGCATGATTTCGCACCTGCGAAAGAAAATCTGCCGCCAACCTGTCTGATGGGCTTGCAAAAGCGGACATTGGTGTCCACTTAGCGCTGCATGGCCCGAGCCCCTCGAAAAGATGCGGTCGAAAGACGCGACGCCCTGCTGGTCGCCGCCGCCGAGGCCTTCGCCGATCAGGGCTACAACGTCCCGCTGGACGTCATCGCCGAAAAGGCCGGCGTCGGCCGCGCGACCCTCTATCGCAACTTCGCCGACCGCACGGCCCTGGCCCTGGCGGTGTTCGAGGAACAGCTTGAGGACCTGGCCCAGCGCACCCGCGCGCGTGGCGACGACCCCGAGGCCTTCTTCTGGTTCGTCGATCAGCTGGCCGAGGTGCTGGGCAAGAACGCCGGCCTCGACGCGGCCCTGCGCGAGGCCCAGTCCTCGGGCGCCCTCAAGCCCATCCGCACCAAGCTGGTCGAGGCCGGGGAGGGGGCGCTGGAACGGGCCAAGGCCGCCGGTCTGGTCCGTCCCGATCTGGGCCCGAAAGACATCCGCGCCATCGCCATGATCCTCGGCGCCGGGGCCAGCCGACCGACGCCGGAAGAGCGCGAGATGTTCGGACAGCGTATTCGCGCGTTGCTGCTGGACGGACTCCGGATTCGCGCATGACCCGCCCGCACGACCTGCCTTGGGAAGAGTACGAAAAGACTCTTCAGCCGCATGAGAAGCCGACCCTGATCGGCTCCCCGGCGACGCCCGACCACCACTGGCGGCTGCGTCTGGCCTATGGCGTCGTCGGTCTGCTGGTGGCCATCACCGGCAACCTCGGCAATGCGGTGGTGACGGCCAATATCCAGAGCCTCGCCGGCCATCTGGGGGTGACAACGACCGAGGCCGCCTGGCTGCCGGTGGTCTTCATCATGACCAACGCCTGCATGAACCTGATCCTCGTCAAGTTCCGCCAGCAGTACGGGCTTCAGCCGTTTACCCGCATCATTCTGGGCATCTTCGTGCCCGTCTCGATCGCCAATGTCTTCGTCACCAGCTTTGAATCGGAACTGGTGACCCGAGCCGTAGCGGGCATCTGCGGCGCGGGCATGTCGACGCTGGGCTTCCTCTACATCATCCAGGCCTTCCCCGCCGCGCACCGGCTCAAGGGGCTGATCGTCGGGATTGGCCTGTCCAGCTTCGCCGTGCCGATCGCCCGGATCGTCTCGACCCATCTGCTCGACATCGGCGACTGGCAGGGGCTCAACCTGTCGCAGCTGGGGCTGGCCCTGCTGTCCCTGGCCGGGATATTCGCCCTGCGCCTGCCGCCGTCGCAGCGCATCGACGCCTATCAGCCGCTCGACTTCCTGACTTTCGCCCTGTTCGCCCCGGGCATCGCCCTGCTGTGCGCCGTGCTGGGTTTGGGCCGCTACGTCTGGTGGACCGAGGCGACCTGGATCGGCTGGGCCCTGATCGGCTCGATCCTGCTGCTGGCCACGGCCATGATCATCGAATTCTATCGAAAGCGCCCGCTGATCGACCTGCGCTTCCTCGGCGGCGGCGACCTGATCCGGCTGATCCTCGCCATCCTCCTGCTGCGCGTCGTCCTGTCGGAGCAGACCTCGGGCTCGGTCGGCTTCCTGCAGCAGATGGGCCTGGGTCTGGAGCAGATGCGTCCGCTTTTCTGGGTGGTCCTGATCGCGATGATGGCGGGGACGGCGACCAGCGCCCTGACCCTGAACATGGCCAAGCTCTACAAGCCCATCGCCATCGCCCTGGCCCTGATCGCCGTCGGCGCCTACATCGACAGCCACGCCACCAGCCTGACCCGGCCGGTCAATCTCTACTTCAGCCAGGCCCTGCTGGCCTTCGCCTCGGCGCTGTTCATCGGCCCGGCCCTGATGATCGGCATCACCCAGGTCCTGACCAGGGCGCCGCAGAACCTCGTCAGCTTCATCGTCACCTTCTCGGTGATCCAGAACGTCGGCAGCCTGGCAGGCACCGCCCTCGTCGGCTCCATCGAGACGATCCGTGAGAAATTCCACTCCAGCCAGATCGCCGAGACCGTCAACATGGGCGACCCGGCCACCGTCCTGAGGCTGCAACAGCTGGGCGGCGCCTATGCTCGGGTTCAGAACGACCAGATCCTGCGCTCCGGCGACGGGGTCAGCCTGCTGACCCAGCAGATCACCACCCAGGCCCACGTCCTCGCCTACAACGACGTCTTCCTGCTGATCGCCCTGGCGGCCGCCGCCGGCTGCCTGTGGACCACGTTCGTGCACTTCCGCCCCAGGATCAAGGCGCACCGCGCCGCCGCCCGCGAGGCCGCTGAAGCGGCCGCCTCCGCCCACTGATTTCCCCGAGACCCGCGCCCCCGAGACCCGTCATGACCGACACCACCGCTCCCTCCGCCCCCGCACCGGCTCCCGCCGCCCCGACGAAACGCGCCCTGTTCGGCGTGATCCTGGGTCTGGTCGCCCTCGTGGGCATCGGCCTGGTGCTCTACGCCTGGAAGCTGCCGCCCTTCTCGGGCGCCATCCAGCACACCGACAACGCCTTCGTGCGCGGTCAGGTGACGATCATCAGCCCGCAGGTCTCGGGCTACGTCACCTCCGTCCATGTGCAGGACTATCAGGTGGTCAAGCAGGGTGAGCTTCTGGCCACGGTCGATGACCGCATCTATCGCCAGCAGCTGGATCAGGCGACGGCCAACCTGCACGCGGCCGAGGCGGCGCTGGCCAACTCGTCCAACACCCAGGCGTCGGCGCAAGGGACGGTCGCGCAGCGCAGCGCCTCCATCGCCTCCGCCCAGGCGGCCCTGGTTCAGGCCCAGGCCAATGCAACGCGCGCCCGAAAACTGTTCGAAGGCGGCTGGGTCGCCCAGGCCCAGATCGATACCACCCAGGCCTCGCTGCG
The DNA here is from genome assembly GCF_017487405.1 of Brevundimonas goettingensis. NCBI lineage: Bacteria > Pseudomonadati > Pseudomonadota > Alphaproteobacteria > Caulobacterales > Caulobacteraceae > Brevundimonas > Brevundimonas goettingensis. The sequence goes on from NZ_CP062222.1 coordinate 669,061, forward strand.
CGCCGCCCAGGCCGCCGTCGCCGAGGCCAACGCCCTGCAGGGCGTGGCCCAGACCGGCGTCTCCTCGGCGGTGGTCTCCAGAGGCTCGCTGGAGGCGGCGGTCGAGGCCGCCCGCGCCCAGGTCCGTCTGGCGCAGATCAATCTGGACAACACCCGCATCGTCGCCCCCGCCGACGGCCGTCTCGGCGAGGTCGCGGTGCGGCTGGGTCAGTCGGTAGTCGCCGGCAGCACGCAGCTGACCTCGCTGGTGCCCAACCTCATCTGGGTCAATGCCAACATGAAGGAGACCCAGCTGAAGAACATCCGCATCGGCCAGCCGGTCGAGATGACGGTCGATTCCCTCGGGGGGGCGAAGCTGCTCGGTCGCGTCGAGCGCATCTCGCCTGCGACCGGCTCCGAGTTCAGCGTCATCAAGCCCGACAACGCCACCGGCAACTACACCAAGGTAGCCCAACGGGTGCCGGTGCGGATCGCCATCGACCCCAATCAGGAAGTGACCACCCGTCTGGCGCCGGGCATGTCGGTGGTCGCGCGGATCGACACCTCGGGCGTCTAGGACTTCCGGTCCGCGACGTCTTCCGGTTCGTTGTCCGGGTCGGTCGGATCGGTCTGGGGGCTCAGCAGCTCTTCCGCCGCATCGTTCGGTGCGGGCGCGGCGGTCTGCGCAGACGTGATGGGCTTCGCGGCCTCCCGTCTCGTCTTCGGCCTCGCCCAGCCGAGATGCTCCATCGCCGCTTCCCCTTCCTCGCCGAAGACGCTGCGCAGGCGGATGTCGGTCTGGGGGAAGGGGATTTCGATCCCGGCGGCGTCCAGCGCATCGGCGATCAGCCAGGTATAGGCGGCGTGCATCCCCGCCGGCCGCTTGACTGCGGCCCGGGTCGGCCAGACCACCAGTTCGAACGACAGGCCGTTCTCGCCGAAACCGACCAGCCAGACCTGACTCTTGCGCGCCTCGGTCTCCGCAAGGGTGAAGGGGCTGGCGCGGGCGGCCTCCAGCACGGCGTCACGCACCTTCCCGCGATCGGCGCCATAGGCGACCTTGAAGGGGATGTGGATGCGGCGGGTGTCCCCCTTCAGCGTCCAGTTGGTCACCGGATCCTGGATGAAGGTCGAGTTGGGGACGATGATGTTGACGTTGTCATTGGTGCGCAGCCGCGTCGCCCGGGGGCCGATCTCCATGATGGCGCCGCGCACCCCGCTCTCCAGCTCGACATAGTCCCCGACCGAGACCATCCGGTCGAAGATCAGGAACAGGCCCGAGACGAACTCCTTGACCACCCCCTGAAGGCCCAGACCGATGCCGATGCCGATCGCCCCGGCGAAGACGGCGATGGAGGACAGGTTCAGCCCCGCCGTGGTCAGGCCCGAGATCACCCCCAGGATGACCAGGCCGTAGGTCGAGAGTTTCTCGAGCAGATAGAGCGCCGCCGTCGACTTCTGCGACGACCGCTCGCGCAGGCCTTTCAGCCCCCGGCCGACGATCTTCGATAGAATGATCGAGGCGGCGATGATCAAGGTGCCGGTCAGCATCCCGCCCATGGTCAGGGTCGAGCCGCTGAACACCAGAAGCTTGGTGTCGTTGAGCTTCTCGAGGTCATTCAGGGCCATGGGGCGTCAGCGTCCGGACAGCGGGGCGGTTCCGGCGGCATGGTCCGTACCGGCCTGCGGATTTCAATGGGGCGAACTCCTGAGCAGCGGAACGCCCAAGCGCGCCACGGGTTGAGGCCCCGAGCGTTCCAAGGGGCTGACACCGCGTGACACTGCAACAGGGGCTGGCGTTCGGACTGATCGCCCTGACCATCGGGGCCTTCGTCTGGGGGCGGTTCCGCTACGATCTGGTGGCGGTGGTGGCCCTGGTGCTGGGGCTGGCGGTCGGGATCATCCCGGCGGACGCGGCCTTCGACGGGTTCAAGAACGACGTCACCGTCATCATCGCCTGCGCCCTGATCGTCTCGGCGGCCTTCGCCCGGTCGGGGATCATCGAACTGGCCATGCGGCGGTTGCTGCCGCACCTGAAGACCGAGCGCAGTCAGGTGCCGGTCCTGACCGGGGCTGTGACCCTGCTGTCGATGGCGACCAAGAATGTCGGCGCCCTGGCCATCATGATGCCGGTGGCGCTTCAGGTGGCGAGGAAGACCGGATCGGCGCCGTCGCGGCTGCTGATGCCCATGGCCTTCGGGGCGATGGCGGGCGGGATGGTGACCCTGGTCGGGACCGCGCCCAACATCATCGTCGCCGAGGTCCGCCACGAAATCCTCGGCCGACCCTTCGCCATGTTCGACTATGCGCCGGTCGGTCTGGGGCTGACGGCCATCGCGCTCGCCTTCCTGGCCTTCGGCTATCGGCTGCTGCCGAAGAACCGGCAGGGGGCAGCGAACCTGAACGCGGCCCTGGCCGCCAACGCCTACGCCACCGAGGTCCGTGCGCCCGAGGACTGGGCCCCGGGCTCGATGTCGATCAAGGTCCTGACCGAATGCGGCGAGGGGGATGTGCGGGTCATGGCCCTGATCCGCGACGGCAAGCGCCGACCCCGCCCGCGGGGCAATACCGTCATCCGCCCCGGCGACGTCCTTTTGGTCGAGGGTGAACAGCAGGCGCTGGAGGAATTCCTCGGTCGCTCGAAGCTGAGGCTGGTGCGCGAGAACCATCCCATTGTGATGGAGAGGTCCAGCGAGGAAATCGCCGTCGTCGAGGCGGTGGTCGGCCGCAACTCCCTGTTGCAGGGCCAGTCGGTGCGCCAGTCAGACCTCTACGGCCAGCACGGCATCAACCTGCTGGGCGTGTCGCGCAGCGGCTATGAGCTGACCCAGCACCTGAGGACGGCCAAACTCCAGCCCGGCGACATCGTCCTGCTGCAGGGGGCGGAGCAGAGCCTGCCGACGGCGCTCAAGGCGCTGGACCTCCTGCCGCTCGCCGAGCGAGAGGTGCGGCTGGGCAGTGTGCGCAAACGCTTCCTGCCGGCGGTGACCCTGGCCATCGCCATGACCCTGGTCGGCTTCGGCGTCGTGCCCGTCGCCATCGCCTTTTTCGGCGCGGCGGTGGTCATCGTCGCACTCGGCGGTCTGAAGATGCGCGAGGCCTATGCGGCGCTGGACGGACCCCTGCTGGTCCTGATCGCCGCCCTGATCCCGGTCTCGGACGCCATCCAGAACACCGGCGGGTCGGACCTGATCGCGAGCCTGCTGAGGAACGTCTTTGGCGGCATGCCGGGGGTGATCGCGGTCGGCGGCGTCATGCTGGCCTCGATGGCCGTGACGCCCTTTCTTAACAATGCCGCGACCGTGCTGATCGTGGCTCCCATCGGCGCGACCCTGGCCAGGCAGCTGGGTTTCAACCCCGATCCCTTCCTGATGGCGGTGGCCGTCGGCGCGGCATGCGACTTCCTGACCCCCATCGGGCACCAGTGCAATACGCTGGTCATGGGCCCGGGCGGCTACAAGTTTTCGGACTATCCGAGGTTGGGGGCGCCGCTGAGCCTGCTGGTCCTACTGGCCGGTCCGCCCCTGATCCTGCTGTTCTGGCCACTCTAGGCGTCAGATGAAGGTCGCGGTGACGACGTAATCGAAGTTGTACTGGCCGCTCGCCAGTCCGCCCGAGATCCAGACGTCCATGCCCAGGGTGAAGGTGCCGGTGCCGAGCAGACCCAGAGGCTTGAGATCGAAGCTCATGCTGGACCCAGACGGCGGCGCCGTGCCCGCGAACAGCAGGTTGCCCAGCAGGCCGCTGATGTAGAAATGGGTGATCTTCGCATTGGCGTTCGGCACCGCCTGTACCGTCACCCGCACCTGACGCAGCGCACACAGACCCTCCAGGTTGAGGAAGCCGCAGGAGATGGTGATCGTCGGCGGGGTGACCGAGGCGCTGGACAGGCGAATGGCGCTGCCGGAAGTCCGCGTGACCGCGCCACTGGTGCCGATGGTGAAGGTCGAGGCTCCGCTGTCGCGCACGATCCGCCCCAGCGCCGGCGATCCCGTCGGGCTGTAGGCGATCTGAATCTGGGCGTGCGCCGGCGCCGCGAGGGCCGAGAAGACCCAGAGCACCGCGGCGATGACGAGAAGGCGGACGGTCATGGATCCTGAGCGCGTGCTGACGTCGGAGCGACCCGGACATCAGTGACACGTCATGGTTTCGGAAGTCTTTTCCGCAACCTATGACTTTAGTCGGATCGTCTCAGGCCGCCACGATCTCCGGCGCGGCGTCCGAGGCCCAGTCGGGGATCGGCAGGCCCTTGCCGCGCAGGAAGTCGGCGTTGAACAGCTTGGAAGCATAGCGCGCACCGGGGTCGCACAGGCAGGTGACGATGGTCTTGCCGGGGCCCAGGTCCTTGGCCAGGCGCACGGCGCCGGCCAGATTGACGCCCGCCGAACCGCCCAGCGACAGGCCTTCGTCTTTCACGAGATCGAACAGGATCGGCAGGAACTCGGCGTCCTCGATGCGGTAGGCGAAGTCGGGCGTGAAGCCCTCCAGATTGCCGGTGATCCGCGCCACCCCGATGCCCTCGGTGATGGACGAGCCCTCGGAGCTCATCTCGTTTTTGGTGAACCAGTTGAAAAGGGCCGCGCCCGCCGGGTCGGCCAGGCCGATGCGGATGTCGGGGTTCCGTTCGCGCAGATACTGGGACACTCCGACCAGCGTCCCGCCCGAGCCGACGGCGCTGACGAAGGCGTCGACCTTGCCCTCGGTTTGGGTCCAGACTTCGGGGCCGGTGGTGGCGTAGTGGGCCTCGCGGTTGGCCAGGTTGTCGAACTGGTTGGACCAGATCGCGCCGTTGGCTTCGCGCTCGTTCAGCTCGGCGGCGAGGCGGCCCGAATAGTGGACGAAGTGGTTGGGGCTGGAGAAGGGGGCCGCGTCGACCTCGACCAGACGGGCGCCCAGCGAGCGGATCGCCTGCTTTTTCTCCTCGGACTGGGTCCGGGGAATGACGATCACGACCGGATGGCCCAGCGCCGCGCCGACCAGGGCCAGGCCGATGCCCGTATTACCAGCCGTGCCCTCGACAATGGTCCCGCCGGGCCTGAGCGCGCCGGAGGCCCGCGCCGATTGGACGATCGACAGCGCGGCGCGATCCTTGATCGAGCCGCCGGGATTCATGAACTCGGCCTTGCCCAGAATCTCGCAGCCGGTCGCCTCCGACAGACGGTTCAGCCGGATCAGCGGGGTGTTGCCGATCAGGTCGGTGACGGAACGGGTAACGGTCACGGGAGGTCTTTCAGTAAATCTGGCAGGCGAGGGGCAGGCAGGTCGGTCAGGCCGCGATGGGCTCACGTCGTCCCAGATGGATGCCGCACTCGGTCTTGTCCATCCCCGACCAGCGGCCGGCGCGCGCGTCCTCGCCCTCCTGCACCGGCCGGGTGCAGGTGTGGCAGCCGATCGAGAGGTAGCCCTGTTCGACCAGCGGGTGGCGCGGCAAGGCGTGGGCGGTCAGATGGTCCTCGATATCCTCGGCGGCCCAGTCGGCCAGCGGGTTGACCCGCAGGACGCCGTCCAGCACCTCGAACGGCTTCAGGGCCGCACGGGTCGCGTTCTGATGCCGCTTGCGGCCGGTGATCAGGGCGGTGAAGCCGACGGTGGCGCGCGCCAGGGGGCGGGTCTTGCGCAGGTCGCAGCAGGCGTCGGCGTCGGTCTTCCAGAGGTCGTCCCGGGCGTCCAGATCGGCCTTTTCGGCGGCATCCGGCGTGACCAGCCGGACATCGGAAAGGCCAAGGCTTTCCGTCAGCTGTTTGCGGTACTGCAGGGTCTGGAAGAAGTGCTGACCGGTTTCGAGGAAGACCACGGGCAGGGCCGCGTCCTCCTTCGCGATCAGGTGCAACAGGGCCGCGCTCTCGGCCCCGAAGGAGGAGATGGCGGCGGCCTTGAGGCCGAGGCTGGGGTCCAGAGCGGCCTTGAGGATGGTCACGGCATCAGCGCTCTCAAGCTCGGTATTCAGACGGTCCGCGAGCGCTTCCAGTTCGGCCTCGGTGGGGGCGATGGGGAGCTCAGCATTGGGGGCGGCCCGCGCGGCGGCGCGCCGCTCCCAGATGGTGAGCTCGGGGTCGACGGCGTCCTGATAGGCGGCGCTGAACGCACCATCCATCCGCCGCCAGGTCGCCTGATCGGCGCCGGGGTTCAGCTCGACCGCGTCGAAGCCGGTACGACGCAGGTGACGGGCTTGATCGGGCAGGACCTTGCCGGCGGCGATCAGCCGCCCCGTATAGCCCCGCTCGCGCAGGACCGAGGCCAGGGAGAAGCCGCGCCCGTCGCGGAAGGCGTCGAACTCCAGCACCAGCACATCGGTCGTCGCCGCCGCGGCTTCGACCTCCTCGAGCGGAGTGGTGACGCTAAAGCGCGGGCCGTTGTGGAGGGAGTCGAGAAGCTGCAGCTCAGGCATTGGCGAACTCGTGTGCATAGATGGCGTCGCGGAAGGGATCGGCGCCCAGACGGCGGACGGTGTCGATGAACCGCTCGCCCTCGATGCGGACCTCGAGATAGCGATCCAGCGCGCGCTGGATGGCCGGCGCGACCTCGTCGGCGGGCAGGGACCGACCCACGATCTCGCCGAGCGCGGCCTGTTCGTCGGGCGAGCCGCCGACGGTGATCTGGTAATATTCCTCGCCCTTCCGGTCGACGCCCAGAACCCCGATGTGGCCGACGTGATGGTGGCCGCAGGCGTTGATGCAGCCGCTCATATTGATGCGGACCGGACCGACCTTTTCCTGCCAGTCCAGATCGGCGAGACGCTTCGACAGGGCCTGGGCGACCGGGATCGATCGGGCGTTGGCGAGGGAGCAGTAGTCGAGCCCCGGGCAGGCGATGATGTCGGTGACCAGATCGGCGTTGGGCGTGCCCAGTCCCGTCGCCAGCAGTTCGCGCCACAGGGCAGGGGTGTCGTCCAGCCGGACGTGGGGCAGAACGAGGTTCTGCTCATAGGCCGCGCGGACCTCGTCGAACGAATAGCGCTCGGCCAGGTCGGCGACGACCTCCATCTGGGCGTCGGTGATGTCGCCGGGCACACCGTCGAGGGGCTTCAGCGAGATGATCACCGAGGCGTAGCCCACCTGTTTGTGGCGGCGGACATTGTTGCGGCTGAAGCGGGCGAAGTCGGGGTCGGCCAGGACCGCGCGATCGAACGCGGCTGACTGGCGCGGCAGGTCGGCGAAGGCAGGCGCAGCGAAATAGGCCTGGATACGGGCCAGCTCTTCGGCCGGGACCTGAAGGGCCTCCTGACGCAGGGTGGCGAAGTGGCGGTCCACCTCTTCGCGGAAGGCGTCGATGCCGAGCGAGGCGACGAGAATCTTGATCCGCGCCTTGTGGATGTTGTCGCGGCGGCCCAGCAGGTTCCAGGCCCGGATGATGGCGGTCAGATAGGCCAGCAGCTCATGGCCCGGAACCGCCGGGGCGATCTCCTGACCGATGTGCGGCAGGCGACCCTGACCCCCGCCGACGAAGACACGGAAGGCCGTCCCTCCATCGGCGCCCTTCACGATCTGCAGCCCCACGTCGTGGGTGCGGATGGCGGCGCGGTCCTTCTGCGACGCGACCACGGCGATCTTGAACTTGCGCGGCAGGAACGAGAATTCGGGGTGGATGGTCGACCACTGGCGGATGACCTCGCACCAGGGACGCGGATCCTCCACCTCATCGTCGGCGGCGCCGGCGAAGACGTCGGTGGTGGTGTTGCGGATGCAGTTCCCGGACGTCTGGATGGCGTGCATCTCGACCTCGGCCAGATCCGACAGGATCGCCGGCAGGTCGGTCAGGGCGGGCCAATTATACTGGATGTTGCACCGGGTGGTGAAGTGGCCGTAGCCCTTGTCATAGGTGCGGGCGATGTGGGCCAGCTTGCGCATCTGGCCGCCGTTCATGACGCCATAAGGGACGGCGACACGCAGCATATAGGCGTGGAGCTGCAGGTAGACGCCATTCATCAGCCGCAGCGGCTTGAACTCGTCCTCGGTCAGGGCGCCGGATGCCCGGCGCTCGACCTGGTCGCGGAATTCCTCGACCCGTTCCCGGACCAGGGCGGCGTCGAACTCGTCATAGCGGTACATCAGGCGGTCTCGTGGTGCCTCAGGCTGTTGCCGACCGTGGGACCCGCCGAACGGATGGTCTCCTTCAGCCGGTCGCGGCCTGAGGGGGTGTGGCCAGTGACCTCGACCAGATAGGGGTTCACGAAGGTCGCGGGCCGGCTGGCGGCGGCGATCAGGGCGGCGTCGGCGGCGTCGCCGTCGAACAGGGCGGCCGAGGCGATGTCCTCGACCACGGAGGCGTCCTCGCCGACATAGATGACGCGGCCGTCGGACAGGCGGTTGGCGGTGATCAGCTTCATGCAACCAGCTCCGCGCGCACATCCAGTTGCGCCGCCGAGAAGGCCGCGCATTCGCCGACGAACAGCAGGGCCGGGCCGGTCAGGCTCGACCGGGCGACGAGGCCGCCGAGGTCGCTCAGCACGCCGTTGATGACCCGCTCGTCCGGGCGGCTGCCGTTCTCGACGATGGCGACCGGGGTCTCGGGCGAGCGGCCCGCCGCGATCAGGTTTGCCGCCGTCTGCTCGGCGCGGTCGGCGCCCATATAGATGGCCAGGGTGTGGTTGGGCGCGGCCAGACGGCTCCAGTCCGGCGCGATCCCGCCGGGCTTCTCCTGGGCCGTGACGAAGGTCACCGCCTGGGCGTGGTCGCGATGGGTCAGGGGGATGCCGGCCGAGGCCGCGCAGCCGATCGCCGCCGTGATGCCGGGCACCACGAAGACGGGGACGCCGGCGCGGCGCATGGCCTCCAGCTCCTCGCCGCCCCGGCCGAAGACGAAGGGATCGCCGCCCTTCAGCCGAACGACGCGGTGGCCGGCGCGGGCCTCCTCGACCATCAGGGCTTCGATCTGGTCTTGCGGCACAGAGTGCTCGGCGCGGGCCTTGCCAACGTACAGACGACGGGCGTCACGGCGGGCGCGTTCGAGGATCGCGTCAGGCACCAGACGGTCGTGGATGATGACGTCGGCGTCCTGAAGCACGCGCAGGGCCTTGAGCGTCAGCAGTTCGGGATCGCCCGGACCGGCGCCGACGATATGGACGACGCCTTGTTCAGGAGCCGCGACGTTCAGCAGGCGCAGCATCTCGCGGCGCGCCTCGGCGGTCTGGCCGGCGGCAGCCAGGTCGGCGGCGGGGCCGCGGAAGGCCTTCTCCCAGAACCGGCGGCGCGCCAGGAAGTCGGGGACGGAGGCGATAACGGTGTCGCGCAGGTCGCGGGCCAGCTTCGCCACGCTCGTCAGGCCGGCGGGCAGGACCGCCTCGATGCGGCTGCGCACATCACGCGCCAAGATCGGGGCCGAGCCGCCGGTGGCGACGCCGATGACGACCTCGTCCCGGTCGATCAGGGCGGGGGTGTGGAAGTCGCTGAGCGCCGGACGGTCGACGACATTGACCTGGGCGCCCGCCGCACGGCCGAGCGCGGCCAGATCGCGGGCGACCGCTTCGTCCTCGACGGCGATGAAGACCAGTCGGGCGCCGATCAGATCGGCAGCCTCGGGCCTGCGCTCGATGGGGGCGGGACCGCCCTGCAAGGCGCCGGGGCCGACGGGGGCGCCGCCCGGCGCGAACCAGACGACCTCAGCCGGGGTCTGGCCGAACAGGCGCAACTTGGCCAGGGCGGCGTCGCCGCTTCCAACGATGATGATGCGGGCGTCGTCCATCGGAATGGACGCCAGAAAAACTCTCATGTCAGGCTCCACCGGCCTCGATCGGTAGGGGTAAGCCTGTCCGTGGGTCGTGATCTGACCCTCTGCTCATGGGGTGCGATGCACAAACCAGATTGTCTTTGGCGCGGTGATAGGATTTCTAACGGCCATGGCCAGACCGTTGCTCCCCCTCAATGCCCTGCGCGCCTTCGAGAGCGCGGCGCGAAACCTGAACTTCTCGCGCGCCGCCGATGAGCTGGCGGTGACGCCCGGCGCGGTCAGCCAGCAGATCCGCTTGCTGGAGGACATCGTCGGCGGGCCGCTGTTCAAGCGCGAGGCCAAGGGGCTGCAGCTGACCGATCTGGGGCGCGGCGCCGTGCCCCTGCTGCGCGAGGGGTTCGAGCGGCTGATGGACGCCTCGTCCCTGCTGCGCGAGCCGCCGCGCAGGAAGCAGGTCTCGATCAGCGTCGCTCCGTCCTTCGCCTCGAAATGGCTGATGCCGCGCATGGACGATTTCCACGCCGCCCATCCTGAGATCGAAGTCTGGATCTCGGCCGATATGGAGCCGGCGACCCTCGGGGAGGGCGGGGCCGATCTGGCCGTGCGCTACGGCCCCGGCGACTATCCCGGCCATGTCGTCGAGCGGCTGATGGCCGAGACGGTGCTGCCGGTCGCGGCGCCTTCGCTGATGGACGGCAAACATCCGATCCGGACCCCGGCGGACCTGGCCCATCACACCCTGCTGCACGACATGTCCGAGGACGGCGATCCGGGCAGGCCCGACTGGGCCATGTGGCTGAAGGCGCGGCGGGTGAAGCATCCCGATCCCCGACGCGGCGCGCGGTTCAATCAGGCGAGCATGGTGATCGAGGCAGCGCTGGCCGGACGCGGCGTGGCCCTCGCCAAACGGACCCTTGCCCAGGCCGACCTCAACTCCGGCCGTCTGGTCGCCCCCTTCGCCGACGGCAGTCAGGCCGTAGATTTCGCCTATCATGTGGTTCTGCCGCGCGACCGCCCGGCCTCGCCCAGCGCAGTGGCCTTCGTCGACTGGCTGAAGCAGCAGGCCGTGCATCACGACAACTCGATGGGGCAACTGTAAGCCCGCCGATCGTCCCCGCGAAGGCGGGGACCGGAAGCGAAAGGCCGCGCACGATGTCCGTGCGCGGCCTTTTGTTCTGGCTTGGTGTCCCGCTTACGCGTTCGACAGGGCGCGCAGGGCGGCGACGCGGGATTCTTCGCGCATCGGGCTGGGACGCATCGGGCCGTGCAGGACCGAGGGGGTCGAGCTCTGCTCGTCGCCGGCCGGGGTGACGAGATAGCCCTTTGCCGCCAGAGCCTCGCCGGTGGCGCGGCGCGAGGTCCAGACCGCGATTGGCGCGGCCAGCAGCAGGGGGGCCACGATCGGGATGAAGAAGGTCGCCAGGTCCGGACGGAAGGCGAGGGCGGCGCAGAAGCCCAGACCCACGCCCATCTGCCAGCGCATCGAACGGAAGGCGTCGGACCAGGTGATGCCGTCGGCGTCGCGCTGCTGGGCGTGCCAGCCGGCGTCCTGACCGCACAGGATCTTGAGCACGGCCTTGGTGTTGGCGACCATCAGGATGGGGGCCAGCAGGGCCGACAGGAAGATCTCGGCGCACATGCCCTTGATGATCTGCACGCCGCCGCCGAAGGCGCGACGCTCGCGCGGACGCGACAGGACCAGCACCGCGCCCATGATCTTGGGCCCGATCAGGAGCACGCCCGCCAACAGCGAGGCCAGCATGAAGGGCGAGAACTCGGGGTGCAGGAAGTAGAAGAACGATGCCCAGTCGATCGGATAGTAGAGCTGGATCACCAGGCCGGTCACCAGCGAGGCGAACCACAGCGGCGAGGCGACATAGGCCAGCACGCCCATGAACAGCTGCATCTTCGAGGCGCCGTTCAGGCCGCGCGAACCCAGCAGGGCGATGTGCTGCAGGTTGCCCTGGCACCAGCGGTGCTCACGGCGAATGAAGTCGGTGATGGTCGGCGGGGTCTCTTCGCACGAACCGTCCAGGGCGGCGGTGACGTGGACGGCCCAGCCGGCGCGGCGCAGCAGGGCGGCCTCGACGACGTCATGGCTCATGATGTGGCCGCCGAACGGCTTCTTGCCCGGCAGGACCGGCAGGCCGGCGGCCTCGGCGAAGGCGCGGGTGCGCAGGATGGCGTTGTGACCCCAGTAGGAGCCTTCCGAACCGGTCCACCAGGCCAGGCCGGCGGCGGCGACGCGGCCATACAGCTTGACGCTGAACTGCGAGACGCGGGCGAACAGGGTCGAGGCCTTGACGATGGTCGGGGCGGTCTGGATCAGGCCGACGCCCGGATTGCGCTCCATGGCGTCGACCAGACGCAGGACGGTCTCGCCGGCCATGGTCGAGTCGGCGTCCAGCACGATCATGAATTCGTAGGCTGCGCCCCAGCGACGCGTCCAGTCGGTGATGTTGCCCGACTTGGCCTCGGTGTTCTTTTCGCGGTGACGATAGAAAGCTTGGGAATGGGCGCGAATGCGGAAACCGGCGAAGGCGGCCTGTTCCAGCATCAGGGCCTCCTGCTTGTTCGTGTCCGACAGCACGAACAGGTCGAAGGCGTCGGTCACGCCGAGGCGGGCCAGACCGGCGTCGATCTGGGCCAGACGGCCCAGGGCGGTGTGGGCGTCCTCGTTATAGAGCGGCATCAGCAAGGCGGTGCGCGTCGTCGGCGCCGCCGGGTGCGGACGGAAGTCGAGGTCGTCCTGCTCGCGATCCGTCATCAGAACCCACAGGCCGATGGCCGAGTTGGAGAACCAGCAGGCGATCGAGGCGATCAGAATCAGGAACAAGCCGAAGGCGAGGGCTTCCAGCCCGTCGAAGCCGTGGCGGGCGTAGAGGATGAAGGGGGCGACGGCGGCCAAGGCGGTCACCACGACCGTGGCGGCCAACAGCACCAAACGGCGGGCCTTGACCTTGGCGGGGGTGGTCGGCAGGGGCGCCGAAACCGTCGCGGTTTCAACGTCGAAAGCCTGGCGCGGCATGTCCAGCGGCGCTTCGTCGGGGAGCCATCCATCGGCGCCGTATTCGACGGCTCCGGACAGGAAGTCTTCGCTACGCAGGGCCAGGCTGTTCATGACGGCTTTGATTTCCCCGAAAGTCCGCGCTTGGGAGGCGGAGGAGGCGCGGACTACTGCATTGCAGCATGAACGCATTTTCGTGAAAATCAATCACAGAGTTGTGATGGTCCCGTGTTTTTTCGCGACCACCCCGGATTCCTTGAGTCCGTCAGGGGCTCTCGGCGTGATGCCTCAGCCGCCGACCCAAGGCCCAGGCCGCGATCCCGACCCATCCGACGAGCACAAGGGCGTAGACCCGCTCCCACCAGCCGACGTTGGACGGGTTCACCGTGCCGGGCAGGACCAGATGATAAGTCATCACGGTCAGGCCTGTCATCACCACGAACACCCCGATCAGGAAGGCTTTCAGCCGCGACAGCTCGCGGCTGCCGGCCAGGCCCCAGAGCAGCAGCAGGGGGGCGACCTGAATGCCCAGACCCATGTTGATGTACATGTGCCGGGGGTCTGGATACGGGAACAGGGTCGACAGGGCGAGGCCCGTACCGGCCAGGACGAAGACGATCGCCGTCAGCCAGCCGGCGATGTGAGCGCGCGTGATCGCGATCACGGCCAGGCCGAAGCCGACGCCTGCGAACCCGGCCATCACCCCCGCGACGAAGACGCCCCAGTTGAAGATGCGGGGCATGGGCGACGAGGCGCCGCCCAGCTCGCTGAGATACTGGCGCGCATTGTCGAAGCCCGGGTAGGCGAGGATGGCCATGCCGACGACCGCGAGGGCCAGCAGGGGCGCGAAGACCCCGATCCCCAGCAGGATGCGGCGACGGCGATAGCGGGTCACGGCCAGACCCGAGAACAGGCCGCGGCCGGGCAGGGGCTTGAGACCCCAGAGGGGACGCAGCAGGGGCGCGCGGCGCACGATCTCATAGATCAGCAGGCTGCCGCCGATGGTGACGGCGATCAAGGTCGGGGCCTCGATCCAGACCGGCAGGCCGGCGGGGCGGATCAGCCAGATGGCGCAGACCAGCACCGTCTGGTGGGCCAGATACAGGGTGAAAACCGCCTCGTTCAGATAGGTCTGGACCGGGCCGGTGGTGTTCCGGAGGTAGAGGCTGGCGAAGCCCAGGGCCGCGACGATCACCGACCACTGGTCCAGCGCCACGACCAGGTTGCGCGGAATGCCCCAGAAGGCGCCGCCGCCGGGATGGGCGACCTGGAGCATCATCAGGGGCAGGGCCACGGCCGCAACGCCCAGGCCGACCCAGCGAAAACGCTGGAAGTCGCGCCAGATCGTTTCCTGCCGCACGGCCAGGAAGCCGAACAGGAAGGCGGCCAGGGACTGGGCGTGGTTGTACCAGTCCCAGACGATGTTGTTGGTCAGGCCGAAATGCGGGAACAGGATGCAGCGCACGATCATCAGATACAGCGCCGGGAAGACCAGCAGCCGCCAGCCGCTCAGCGCCGGGCCGATCTTCGCCTCCGCCCAGGCGATCCAGCCGGGCCGGTTCAACAGGGCCACGACGACGAAGCTGTAGACGGTGATGTAGAGGACGAACCACAGATGGTTCAGGGGGATGCCGTCGGCGATCCCCGAGGGGCTGAACTCGTGCCACAGCCAGGCCGGATAGCTGATCGGGGTGTGCGACTTGTCCATCGCCTCGATCCACGACTGGATCGTGACCAGCACCAGCACCCCGAAGACGAGCGGCGGGCCCAGGCGGGCGAGGCGCAGCTTCGCGACTTCGGCGGGCGTCTTCCTCAGGGTCATGAAGCGCAGGGCCGCGCCGGAAACGAGGAACAGCAGGGTCAGCCGCCAGGGATTGGTGATCAGCACCCCTTCGCGAATCCACTCCAGAGTATGGGCGCTGTGGACGTGCCAGTCGTAGGGGCCGTAGGCGAGCCCGACGTGATAGACGATCAGCAGGGCGAAGGCGGCGATGCGCAGCCAGTCCAGATCGTGCCGGCGCGTGGACGCCGGGGCGGCCGATGCGGGGTGGGAATCCGGACTTGGGGCAAGGGCGCTCACGGCCTCCCTATGAGCGAGCCGACCGGACCTGTCCACGCGCCAGAATGTTTCCTGGCTCTGTGCCCGCTCCGGAGCGTCCTATTCGTAGTCGATGTTGACCGGAACGGCGGTCTGCACGTCAGTGATGATCATTCCGTGAGCGGTGGTCAGGACGCCGGAGATGCGCAGCCGGTCGTGGCCTTCGGCGTTGAGGCGACCCGTCATGGTCTTCGAGACGTCGCCCACGGTTTCGCTCCAGACCTGAAACCCCGAGATGACACCCGCAGACAGATCGGTGTCGATCGTTGCGGGCAGTTGGATCCGGTAGACGCGGCCCGGATCGCCAGTGATGTCGATTACAGCCGGGGCGTCGGAAGCGTCGCCGGTCGGATCGGCGGCCGTTCCGTTGGGAGCGCCGGCTCCGTCGACATTCCGGCGGGTCGCCACGAAACTCATCGACTGGACGTTGCTCAGGGTCAGGGCGCGCTCGACCTGAAGGGCGCCGGTCGCTGTCGCGCCCCGGCTCTGGGCCAGGGCGGGTGAGGCGAACATGACGCTCGCGACCGTCAGGCCGAGGGTGATGCTGTGGATCTTGAGAACGCGCATCAGGCGGCTCCTCCTTGAACGATGCTGACCACGACGGCTCCGGCACGGACGAAGCCGCCGTCGGCGGGCAGGACGGCGGCAGGCGCGGCGACCAGGGTCATGCCCAGATCGGCAGCCTGCTGCGGATCGAGTTGTACCCTGTAGCGGCCGGGCGGCACGTCCTCGACGAAGACGATGCCTGCGTGATCGCTGCGGGCCGGGATCGGCGCGCCGCCGGCTTCCGGAACCAGCTGCAGATTGACGGCTGCGAGAGGGCGGTCCTGGCCGTCCCGGCGCAGCATGACCGTCATCTCGACCTCGCCGGACTGCTGAAGCGGCAACTCGACGCGGGCCGTGCGGCCCGGACGGGGCACGGTGCGGATGACATCCGCCTGGCCCAGCAGGAAGGGATCGTCGATGCCCTCCAGATTGACGCGCATGGAGGCGGCGGCGCCGTCGCCGAGACCCGAAACGAAGACCCGCCCGTCCGCGCCGGTCACGGCGGCGCCGGCGGGCGTCTGGACCACGATCTTGGAAACGCCCTTTTCGTCGGGCTGCCGATGGCCGTCGCCGTTGGCGTCGACGAAGGCGTTCACGGCCATGGAGCCGCCGGCGGAGACGCCGGGGCGCACGACGTCGTAGCGGCCGCGCGCGAAGTCGAAGGCGAAGCCGAAGCCCATCTGGAGCCCCACCTGCCATTCGCCGGATCGGGTCTCCCAGGCGCTTGTCAGGGCGATATCGAACCGGCGCGCACGCCAGAAGGCGGCGGCCTGAAGCGTGGTCGCGTCCTGTTCGCCCAGGCTTTGAACGGCGCTGAGGCGCAGGGTGCGGCGCTCGGAGATCTGGATGTCGGCGGTCATGTAGGCGCTGTCCAGCTCGGTCCGGGGCGACAGGGTATAGGTCAGGCCGCCGCGAAACTGGGCGCGGGCGGCGACCAGGGTGGCGATGTCGGCGGCGCCGATGAGGAGCTTCTGCCGCGTCGTCAGGGTGGTGACGTCCTGCCAGGCCAGGCTGGTCGACAGATAATAGCGGTCGACCGGCGCCGAGGTGCGGAACTCGGCGTTGGTCTCGCCCGTGCCGTCGATGCGCTCAAGACGCCGCAGGTCGAGCGACAGAGGCAGGCTGAAGGTATCGCGCATCCGCCACTGCATGTCGGCGCGGAGGTCGGTGGCGCGGCGCAGCAGACTGTCCTGGGTGGCGCCGACCTGACGCGTCTCGTCCACGAAGCCGTCGCGGTATTCTGCATGGCGGCCGACGATGGAGACGCCGAACGGCCGGGCCGCCAGACCGAGCATGGCGGCCGATCCGCCCTGGCTGTCATGGGCCGCGTCCAGCTGGGCTGCGACGCCCCAGATGGAGCCGCGCACTCCGGCCAGGCCGACCGTGCGTTCATCGAACCCGGCCGGGGCGTAGCGCGCGAGGCCGCCGCTGATCGTAAAGGCGGTGCTGATCCCATAGTCGAACAGGGCTTCGAGCCGCGCTTCGCCCTGGCTGTCGTCGGGCGTCGGATCGGACTGGATCTCGAAGACCGACCGGTCCTGCTGGATGGCGGCCAGACGCATCACGAACTTGCCCGGCTCGATCTGGCCCGAGCCGAAATTGATGCGGCGCACCTCTTCACGGGTCTGGCCCTGTGGTCCGTAGAAGACCAGGCGAATGGTGTTTAGCCCGAAGGTCAGGGGAACGTCGAGGAATTCGTAGCGGCCCTGATCCGGCGTGGATCGGGCGGCCTGCAGCACCTCATTTACGTAGAGCTCGACCTCCTCGCCGATCGGCAGTTCGCCGCGCAGGTTCAGGGGGGTGGCGAGATCGACCGTCTCAAGAGGCGCGGTCGAATAGACCAGGCCCCGCCCGCCGTAGCTTCCGGCGCCGAGTGACATCGAGGGGGTGAAGACATCGCCGAGGCCCGCGCGGGTGGCGCCGAAGCGGCCGAGGGCGTGACCGTCCGGATCCTTGCGCTCGAACAGGACGCGGGCAGCGGCCGGCTCCCCGTTCTGGTCCGAGCCGAGAAAGCCCTGGAAGCCCGCGTACAGAAGGTCGCCGGCCATGCGGACGTCGAAACTCTGCGACTGGTCCACCCCGTCGCGCGCCACCTGTCCGCCCAGGTTCACGTCGAAGGCGGGCGGGGTGAAAAGCCCATATGGCGCCGGCGCCTCCTGTACGCGCAGGATCGCCTGGGGGTGGTTCAGGCCGGCAGCGCGGGCTTCGCGCGCCAGCCGCTGCTGGAAAGGCAGGGGCTCGGTCGGGCTGACCGTCAGGGTCTGGGCGTTGATGTCGGCGCGCAGCTTCACAGGGAAGAGCTGCTCGGCCAGATCGGCGCGGACATAGAGGTCGTTGTCGAAGATCGCGGCCTGGCCGGGGGCGAAGGCGATGGCCTTGCCGTTGACGATGGCGACGCCGGTATTGAGGTCGATCGTCAGCTTGCGGTCGCGCGACCCGATCCAGCCCTCGGCGCGGCGCTGGGCGGGGAAGACGCCGATGGCGAAGTCCAGCACCCGGGCGAACTCGCCGAGCGGCACATAGACGCCCGCGCGCGAGCCATAGACGTTCATGGTTTCGGCCAGCTGATAGCCGTCGGCCTGGACCTCCATGAACAGAAGGTCGTCGGCGTTGAAGGGGACCGGCTCGGCGGCGACGACCAGATTGGTCACGACGCTTTGGCTCGAGCTCTGGGCCAGGGCAGGCGCGGCGACGCCGGCCGCCAGAACGGTCAGGGCGACCGCCGTGGCCGGGCGGGCGGAGATCATCGCGATGCGGGAGCGGAGCCCAGGACCGTGCCGGCGTTGGCGTCGTCGTCGACATAGACCACCCGGACCGACTCTCCGGCGGCGACCGGGACCGCGAGGGGGGCTACGACAGCGCGACGTTCGATCTCCGGATAGACGGCGATGCCGCGCACCTGGCCGACGACATGTTCGTCAGCGCCCGTTCCGGCGCGGATCTGGACGTCGCCATAGACGGAGTTCGCGCCCAGACGGACGAGGTCGACGGCGACGGCGCCGTTGGGCGCGCCATCGGCGGCGGGCAGGAGGCGGGCGTTTTCGACCGCGGCGCGGGCGTCCACGGGGCCTTCGCGCACGATCAGGGGGATGCTTACGCTGAACAGGGCGGTGATCTGCAGCGCCACGCCGTTCGGATTGTTCTCGGCGGCTTGTTCGGCGGTGAAGCCGGTGGTCTCGGGCGGCAGGGCGGTGACGGTCAGGTGAGTGCGGTATTCGCCCGGGGCTTCCGGCGGACGCACGCGGACCCGGATGACCTGGCTTTCCTTGGGCTGCAGCGTCACCCGGCGCGGGGTGTACTGGATCAGGTCCATCGCCGAGGGAGATCGCGGGGCGTCGGGCGCATCGGCGACGGAGCGGATCTGACCGTCCGACGACATGACCCGATCGACCAGCTCGACGGTGTAGGTGGCGGGGGCGTCGCCCTGGTTGAACACATAGACCGAGGCCGCACGCTGGGTCGCGTCAAAGGTGACGCGGCGGGGCGAGATGTTCAGATCGGCGCCCGTCGGCGTCGCAGTGACCACGGGAGCGACGGGCGGCGTCTGGGCCGGGGCGGCTTGCGGCTGGGCCGCTGCGGCGCTCCCGAAAGCGAGCGCTGCAGCAAGGATGGGGGCGGCTGATCTGAGCATTGGTCTGGACCCGGGGGCGGCTTTCGACCCGCAGACTAGCGCCGAAGGGTTAACCCAACCTCGCGTTGTCGGCGTCCCGGATGCGCCTTTAGTTATAGGCGGCCGAGACCGTGAACGAGCCGCTGTAGGTGCCGGTCGGTGTGGTCGAGGCGATCGGCACGCTGCCCCCGACGTTGAAGGCCAGGGTCCCGGCGGCGCCCATGGCGTTGCTGAGCGTCTGGGCCGAAGCCGAGCCGGTCAGGTTGTTCGAGGTCGTGACGGTCAGGGTGTCCGAGCCGTTGGCCATCGAGAAGGTCGCCGGGATGGTGACCGAGATCGACTGCCCCCCTTCACCGGAGACGGTGAACTGGGCCGCGGCGGGCGTGGCGCCCGAGGACAGGCCGACGACGCCGCCGGTCACCGAGCGGGCGCCTGCGGCGCTGACCACCGCCGTGCCCGAACCCGTCGCCGGGCGAACCACGGTGCCGAAGGCCAGGTCGGCGTTCTTGGTGATCGTCAGCGGACGGACGATGGTGACCGAACCCGTGCCTGTGGTGGAGGCCGAGGACTGGGCGAAGGCGGGGCTCGCGACGGCGGCGACGAGGGCGGCGGCGGCGAAGAAAAGCTTGTTGGACATGACGTTCTCCCGGTGGGGCGTTTGCAACTTGATGACGCCGTGATGAGCCCTCTCAACCGTCGATGTCTACAACTGCAGCCTTCAAAACCAGCCAAAACACACCAAGGTTATATGGTTTTATGGCATTGAATACATGAAGTGATCTTATAGTTACTTCGCATTTACCAATACGGTCGAACTTTAGATCAGTATTCCGTAAACTTGCGTTTACCTTGTCGTTCTTGTTTGCCTCGTTCCCCGGTTGTGGGGAATATGGGGCAAGGAGGCTTGATTCATCGCCATGCAGTGGATTGTCCTGATCGTCGACGACCACCCGTTGGTCGGAGAAGCGTTCGAACTTTCGGTCGGCGCGGCCTACCCTCATCTGGAGGTCGGCCGGGTTACGACGGCGGCGGAGGCAGAAACCTACGCACGCGCCAACGGTGCGCGCATCAAACTGGTCCTGCTGGACCTGATGCTGCCCGATGCGACGGGGTTCAGCGCCCTGATCCGTCTGCAGCAGCTTCTGCCGGGCGTCCCGATCGCCATCGTCTCCTCGCGGGCGGACGCTCATACGGTGGCCCTGGCCCGGACATTTGGCGTCTCGGCCTATCTGTCCAAGTCGGCGCCGGTCTCCTCGTTGCTCAGCGCCGTGGGCGCAATCATGCGGGGTGAGGCGGTCGCCTTCCCGGAGACGCCCGCAGCCACTCCGGCGGCAGTGGATTTCCAGCAGCGGATCTCGTCCCTGTCCGCGGCCCAGCTGCGTGTCCTGGTCGCCCTGGCCGACGGCCGGCTGAACAAGCAGATCGCCGGCGACATGAACCTGACCGAGGGCACGGTGAAACAGCACCTGTCGGCCATCTTCAAGAAGCTGGGCGTCGGCAACCGCAGCCAGGCCATCCTGGCGGCCCGTCCCTACCTAAAGGGGCTGGACGCAGGCGAGGCCGAGTAAGCGAGCTGCGCCTCTAGGCCACCTCTGCCGCACCTGCTAACACCGCCGTGTGAAGCGGGAGGGCGACCCCTTATGCCAGTCGGAAAAATGCGGATCGGACTGTATCCGGGCACCTTCGACCCGGTGACCAACGGTCATATGGACATCATCGGCCGGGCCACGAAGCTGGTCGATCGGCTGGTGATCGGCGTGGCCCAGAACGACGACAAGGGACCGCTGTTCTCGACCGCCGAGCGGGTGGAGATGGTCGCCGCCGAGGTGGCGCGCTTCGACGGCGACATCGTGGTCAAACCCTTCTCGAGCCTGCTGATGCATTTCGCCGAAGAGCTGGAGGCCAGCGTCATCGTGCGCGGCCTGCGCGCCGTCGCCGACTTCGAATATGAGTTCCAGATGACGGCGATGAATCAGCGCCTCAATCAGGACATCGAGACCGTGTTCCTGATGGCTGATCCGCGCCATCAGGCGATCGCCTCACGCCTGGTCAAGGAGATCGCCCGTCTGGACGGGAATATCGACAGCTTCGTCAGCCCCGCCGTCGCCGCGCGCGTGCGGGCCAGGGTAAAGAAACACGTATGAACTCGCGTCCGCTCACCGTTCTCTCCGCCGCCGTCGCCGGCGTCATGGCCCTCGCCGTCGGTCCTGCCGGGGCCCAGGTGATTGCTCCGCCCCCGCCCCAGGGCGCGGTTCCGCCCGCGACGCCTCTGCCGCCCGCCGATGCGGCCGACTGGCGCACGGTGTCGCCCGACAACCTTCTGGTGATCGACACCACCAAGGGCCGCATCCTGGTGGAGCTGGAGCCCCGCGTCGCGCCTCAGAGCGTGGAGCGCATCCGAACCCTGACCAACCGCGGCTTTTATGACGGGTTGAAGTTCCACCGCGTCATCCGGGGCTTCATGGCCCAGACGGGCGACCCCCTGGGCACCGGCGCCGGCAGCAGCGACCTGCCGGACGTGCCGGGCGAGTTCTCGTTCCGCCGGGGCCGCAACCCCGACTTCGCCATCGTGCCCAACGCCTCGACCAGCGGCGTGCGCGGCATCCTCGGCTCCCTGCCGATCCAGACCCAGCCCGACGCCCAGATGTTCGTCACCGCCGACATGAAGGTCGATGCCGGCGGCCTGTTCTGCCCCGGCGTCGCGGGCATGGCGCGCTCGGCTGACCCGAACAGCGCCAACAGCCAATTCTACCTGATGACCGGCGCCAACCCCAATCTGAACGGGACCTACACCACCTTCGGCCGGGTGGTCAGCGGGCTGGATGTGGTCAAGGCGCTGAACGCCGGAGCCGACGCCTCCGACGGCGCCGTCGCCAATCCGGACGTGATGACCAAGGCCCAGCTGGCGTCGGCCATGCCGGAGGCCCAGCGCCCGGTGGTCAAGGTGCTGCTGCCCACCAGCCCGGCCTTCGCCCAGCGCTATGAGGCGACCCGGAACCGTCTGGGGCTGAATTTCGGCATCTGCGACGTGGAGACCCCGTCGATCGTGACCGGCGGCTGAGAACAGGCAGGGGAGGGGACGGCGTGATCAAATCCGTGACGGCGGGGGCCGTGCTGGCCCTCATCATGGCCTCGGGGGCTCTGGCCCCCCTCATCATGGCCTCGGGGGCTCTGGCCCAGACGGCGGCTCATGCCCCGGCCCATCCCCCGGCTCACGCCACGCAAGCGGCCGAGGCCCCGCCGCCTCCGCCGCCCGCGCCGGCCTCGGCTCCGCCCTCCGAGTGGCGCACCGTGCCGCCCGAGAACCTGATGGTCATCGAGACCACCAAGGGCCGGATCCTGGTCGAACTGGCGCCCGAGGTCGCGCCCCTGCACGTCGAGCGGATGCGGCTGTTGGCCCGCAACGGCTTCTTCGACAACCTGACATGGCACCGGGTCATCGACCTGTTCATGGCCCAGACCGGCGACCCGCTGGGCACCGGTGACGGCCAGAGCGCCTATCCCGACCTGAAGGCCGAGTTCACCTTCCGCCGCGGGCCGGACCTGCCGTTCGCGCCTGTGGCTGCGCCCGCCGGCGCCGTGCTGGGCTTCGTCCGCTCCCTGCCGATCCAGACCCAGCCCGACAGCTATATGGCGACGACGGCCGACCACATGGTCCATGGCTGGGGCGTCTATTGCCCGGGCGTGGCGGGCATGGCGCGCGACGACAATCCGGACAGCGCCAACAGCCAGTTCTTCCTGATGCGCCAGCCCTATCCGTCGCTGGACAAGCGCTACACCGTCTGGGGGACCGTCGTTTCGGGCCTGGACGTGGTGCGCAATCTCAAGACCGGCGCCGGGGGCAGCGGTCTGGTCACCGATCCCGACCGGATGACGACCGTCCGCATCGCCGCCGACCTGCCCGAGGCCGACCGGCCCAGCGTTCAGGTGCTGGACACTGCGTCGCCGCGCTTCCGGGCGATGGTCGATATGACGCGAGCGTCCAGGGGCGCGGACTTCTCGGTCTGCGACATCACACTGCCGGTGCAGGTCTCGGGCGGTTCGGTGGTCGCGGCGGCTCCGGCCGGTACGGCCCCGGCAGGCGCGTCGGGACCGCGCTAGGCCCTATTCCGCTGCAGCGGGCTGGCGTCCACGCCGACGCCGACGGCGCGGCTTGCGGTCCTCGCGCATTCTCTGCAGCAGCAGGCCCTCGCGCAGACCCCGGTCGGCGACGCGCACGCGTTCGCACGGCCAGGCCCGCTGCACGGCCTCCAGAATAGCCGCGCCCGCCAGCACCAGATCGGCGCGGTCCGGCCCGATACAGGCCTCGGCCGCCCGCCCGTCCGGGCCCAGGGCCTTGAGCCGATCCGCCGCCGCCTCGCACTGTTTGCGCGTCATCCACAGGCCGTCGATGCGGTCGCGCTGATAGCGGCGCAGGTTCAGATGGATCCCTGCCAAGCTGGTGATCGCGCCCGACGTCCCGACCATATGGCCCCGGCCGCGCCCGAACAGGTCGCGCATGTCGGCGTCGACGATGCCGCCGGCGGCGATGGCCGCGCCCATGTCGGCGACCATGGCCTCGTACCAGACCTCGCCCGCGGGGCCGACGACGTCGTCAGGCTCCGGATGCCGTTCAGCCAGGGTGACCACGCCCAGGGGGGCCGACATCCAGGCCACCGTCTTCATCTCGCGGCCCTGTTTCCGCAGCCAGGACAGTTCCGTCGAGCCGCCGCCGACGTCGATGACCAGCACTGCCTCGGCCCGGGGATCAAACAGGTTCAGGCAGCCTTCGACCGACAGCCGCGCCTCTTCGGCCGGGTCGATGATGCGCAGGCGCAGGCCGGTGCCCGCGCGGACGCGTTCGATGAAGGCGGCGCCGTTCTCGGCCTGGCGGCAGGCCTGGGTGGCAACGGCGGTCAGTCGGGCCGAATCGAGCCCCTTGCGCACTACCCGCTCGGCGCAGGAGGCGAGGGCGTCATAGGCCCGGTCCATCGCGGCCTCGTCCAGCCGGCCGGTGTGGCTCAGGCCCTCGCCGAGGCGCACGATGCGGCTGAAGCTGTCGACCACGCGAAAGCCTTCCCGCGCCGGGCGGGCGATCAGCAGGCGGCAGTTGTTGGTCCCCAGATCGAGCGCGCCATACAGCGGCGCATCCCGACCGGACGCTCCATGGCCCTGTGCGCCGCCGCCCCGGGGTTTGGCCGGGTGCGAAGCGCGGTCGGACCTCTGGCGCTGGGACCGGTCGTCGCGCCCCGAAGGCGCGCCGTCTGGTTCCGGCATGGGCCGAACTTTCATATGGGCGCAACCGAAGACGGCGCCCGTCACAGGCAACCTAGACGCAGCCCGCGTCGCTCGCCAAGCGAATATGACGACCGGATGAACGGCTCAGACTGATCCGGCTCAGGTCCCGCGCCGTAGCTTGTGATCATGACCCAGGAGCACACAGCCAAATTCGGCCTCGGCCAGATCGTCCGCCACCGGGAGCAGGTCTTTCGCGGCCTGATCGTCGACGTCGACCCGATCTACGCCGGACCTGCCGACCAGCCCGGCCCGGAGCACCGGGACCAACCCTTCTACCGCGTGCTGGCGATGGGCGACGATTCGGGATTCCTCGTTTACGCCGCCGAGGGCGTCCTGGAGCTCGATCCTGACATCGCCCCCCTGACCCCTGATGACGAAGCGCAGTGGTTTACGGTCGACGGCGCAGGCCACCATGCGCCTGCAAGGCAGCCGATCCACTAGCCGCGCGTTCGTCAGCCGCCTAGATTGGGGTCAGAGGAGTGCGTCATGTCTGATTTCGAACACGTCTTCGACGCCCCGCCTCCGGGTGCGGCCGCCGACTGGACCATCAGCCAGAACTGGCGCGCCTATACGGAGGTCGAGCACGACACCTGGGACACCCTGTACGAGCGGCAGATGAAGATCTTGCCGGGCCGGGCCTCCGACGCCTTCATGAACGGGCTCAAGGCGCTGGACCTGAACACCGGCGGCATTCCGGACTTCGCGGTGCTCAATCCCAAGCTCAAGGCCCTGACCGGCTGGACCGTGGAGTGCGTGCCTGGCCTGGTGCCCGACGACGTCTTCTTCGACCATCTGGCCAACCGCCGCTTCGTCTCGGGTCAGTTCATCCGCAAGCCGGACCAACTGGACTATCTGCAGGAGCCCGACATCTTCCACGATGTCTTCGGCCACGTGCCGATGCTGACCGACCCCGATTTCGCCGACTATATGCAGGCCTATGGCAAGGGCGGCCAGCGCGCCGCCTCCCTGGGTATGCTGCCCCAGCTGGCCCGGCTCTACTGGTACACGGTCGAGTTCGGCCTGATGGAATCGGCCAAGGGTCTGCGCATCTACGGCGCGGGCATCGTCTCTTCGGCGACCGAGAGCGTCTTCGCGCTCGAGGACGCGTCGCCCAATCGCATCGGCTTCGAGCTTGAGCGGGTCATGCGCACGCTCTACCGGATCGACGACTTCCAGCAGGTCTATTTCGTCATCCCCTCGATCGAGGCGCTGAAGGACGTGACGCTGAAGGATTTCGGCCCGGTCTATGACGCCCTGAAGGGCCAGCCCGACATCGCCGTCGACGTCGTCCTGCCGGACGACCGGGTGATCACGCGGGGCACTCAATCCTATGCGGCCCGGGGCGGCCGCTTCGCGGCCTGATCCCTATTCGTGGGTGATCAGGGTCTTATGCTTCGTGTCTCGCATGAAGACGAAGACCAGCAGCGACACCCCGATCATGACGGTGACGTACCAGAAATAGCGGCTCTCGGCGCCCTCCAGCTTGAACCACAGGGCGACGTATTCGGCCGTGCCGCCGAATAGCGCATTGGCGATGGCATAGGGCAGG
Organism: Brevundimonas goettingensis; assembly: GCF_017487405.1. NCBI lineage: Bacteria > Pseudomonadati > Pseudomonadota > Alphaproteobacteria > Caulobacterales > Caulobacteraceae > Brevundimonas > Brevundimonas goettingensis. Next base: position 694,793 of record NZ_CP062222.1, read on the forward strand.
GCGACGCCCAGTGCGCGGATATGGGCCGGGAACAGCTCGGCCTTCACCACCGCATTGATGGCCGTATAGCCCGAGACGATCACGAGGGCCGTCAGGGCCAGGGCGAAGGCGGCGTAGGCGTTGGTGGTCACCGCCAGCGCCGACATGATCGGCACGGTGCACAGCACGCCCAGCACCCCGAAGGCGATCATCACCGGCCGTCGCCCGATCCGGTCCGACAGGGCCCCGACGGCGGGCTGGAGCAGCATATAGATCAGCAGGGCGCCGGCGCTGATCTCGGTCGCCGTGGTCTTGGAGAAGCCCGAGGTGTTGACCAGGAATTTCTGCAGGTAGGTCGTGTAGGTATAGAAGGCGAGGGTGCCGCCGGCCGTCAGGCCCAGAACCATCAACGCCTCCTTCGGGTGCTTCATGACCAGCTGCAGGGCGCTGGATTTCGGCGCGGTGCGAACGTCCTCGGCCTTGAAGGCGGCGGTCTCGTCCAGCCGACGACGCAGCCAGAACACCACCACGGCCAGCAGCGCGCCCACGAAGAACGGAATGCGCCAGCCCCAGCTCCCCAGCGCCTCCGTGCTCAGCGTCCGCTGCAGGACGATCAGCAGCAGCAGCGCCAGCAGCTGGCCCGAGATCAGGGTGACGTACTGGAAGCTGGACCAGAAGCCGCGATGCTTCGGCGTGGCCATCTCCGACAGATAGGTGGCGGAAGACCCGTACTCTCCACCGACGCTGATGCCCTGCAGCAGACGCGCGAACAGCAGCAGAATGGGGGCGGCGATGCCGATCTGGGCGTAGCCGGGCGCGCAGCCGATGATCAGGGAGCCCGCGCACATCAGGCTGACCGACAGGGTCAGGCCTGCCTTGCGTCCCTTGCGATCGGCATAGACCCCCATGATCCAGGCCCCGATCGGCCGCATCAGGAAGCCAACGGCGAAGACGGCCGCCGCGCTCAGCAACTGGGCTGTCGGGTTCTCGTCGGGGAAGAAGACCGGGGCGAAATACAGGGTGAAGGCCGCATAGGCGTACCAGTCGAACCACTCCACCAGATTGCCGGCGGATCCTCCGATGATGTTCCGGAGGCGGCGTGCCGGGGTCATGGGCTGATCGGTCATGAACGACTCCTTCGGCCTTGAGCATACGGGGGTAAGCGAGGGGTGCTAGTGAGCAAGGAGTGAGCCGAATGCGGAATGGCGGACTGTGCTCACCTCTTGCTCACTAGCACCCCTTGCTCACCGCGAAACTACCTCTGGAACGGATAGAAGCCGGAGCCGAGGCCCAGAATGCCGGTCAGCTCGTCCAGCGCCCCCCGGCTCTCGTCCAGCAGGGCCGGATCGGCCAGGTCGGCGGGGTTCAGGCGATCACGATACCAGTTGACGGCCCAGACGCTGAGCGCCCCGTGCAGCCCCTCGGTCAGCCGCATATCGGCATTGGTCGCCGCGAGCTCCGCATCGGTCAGCACGACCCGCAGCCTCAGACAGGCCGGCCCGCCGCCGTTCCGCATCGACTGGCGCACATCGACATATTCGACCCGGCCGATGGGGCCGTTCGACGCCGCCAGCCCCTGCGCGACCGCATGGGCGCGTTCGTTGTCGCGCGTCTCGGTCGGGCAAATCAGGGTCAGGCGGTCCTCGCCCGGAATCTGGATCAGCATGGAGTTGAACAGGTAGGACTGGATGGCGTCAGCCAGCGGCAGGTCGGCCTCGGCGATCTCGACGAAGATCGGGTCGAACAGGCGCTCGGCGGCGCTGCGGATGTCGGCCTTGGTCTTCGCCGTGTCCTCGAAGGCCAGTTCGTGGAACAGCAGGGTTTCCAGCGATCCCACGCAGACCACGTCATTGTGGAAGGTCCCGCAGGCGATGGCGGTCTTGCCCTGGCGCGGGAAGACCGGGCGGCCGGCCCCGTTTCCCAGAAGCTGGTGGCGGCGCGCCACGGCCTGCGAGGCTTCCAGCGTCTGGCGGGCGGGCCAGGCGCCGTCCCAAGGCTCGTGCGCCTCGCGGCCCCAGACCAGCAGATTGACGCCCGGCGCGCCCTGTTCGGCGCACAGACGGACGTGATTGGCCGCGCCCTCGTCGGAGAACTGGGCATGGGCAGGCAGGGCGTCGTGGACCGCGAATTGAGCCGGGTCGGGGAACAGGGCGTCCAGCGCCCGCTTCGTCTGCCGGTGCTCCAGCGACCGGTGCAGATTGGTGTGCAGATTGGCCGGGGTGAAGTGGACCCGGCCGTCGGCTGAGTCCGCGCTCGGCGTCACCGTCGCGGCGTTGGCGGCCCACATCGGCGAGGCCGAGGCGGCGGCGGCGACATAGGCCGGCGCGTCCTTCCATGCCCGCTCCAGCACTTGGGCGTCCGTCCCATCGAAGCCGAGGGAACGCAGGAAACCGATGTCGGGCCGCTCATGCGGCGGCAGCACGAACTGCGGCAGACCGAGGTCCGCCAGCCGCTTCATCTTGTCTAGACCCTGCAGCACCGCCGCGCGCGGGTTCGACGCCTCGCCCTTGCTGAGGCTGGCCGCGAGGTTGCCGGGGCTGAGGCCCGCATAGGAATGGGTCGGACCGATCAGACCGTCGGCATTGGCTTCGACGGCGGAGATCACCCCCGCAGCCCCTTGATCTCGCTCTCGATGTTCTTCACCGCCCCGGCCTCGAAACTCGCCACCGGATAGGCGCAGTAGTCGGCGGCGTACCAGGCGCTGGGGCGGTGGTTGCCGCTGTCGCCGAGGCCGCCGAAGGGCATGTCGCCGGCGGCGCCGGTGGTCGGTCGGTTGAAGTTGACCACGCCCGCGCGGATGCGGCGGATGAAGCGATCCCAGGTCTTCGGATCGTCCGACACCAGACCGGCCGACAGGCCGTAGCGGGTGTCGTTGGCGGCGGCGACGGCGGCCTCGAAGCTCGGGACGCGGATGACCTGCAGGAAGGGGGCGAACATCTCCTCGTCCAGCACCTTCAGCCCGGTGACGTCGATGATGGCCGGCTTGACGAAGGCGCCCGGCAGGTTGTCGACCGGACCCGAGGCGCGGATCACTTTCGCGCCCAGATCGATGCGTTGCTGCAGGGCCTGAAGCGCGGCGTTGGCGGCCTTCTCGGAGATCAGGGGCCCGGCATAGGGTTCGGGCGACGAGTCCCAAGGCGCGAAGACCAGACGGTCCGACAGGGCCGCCACGGCCTCGACGATGGCGTCCCCCTGCGGTCCCTCGGGCACGACCAGACGCCGCGCGCAGGAGCAGCGCTGGCCGGTGGTGACGAAGGCCGACTGGACCGCGATCCCGGCTACGGCCTCGGCGTCGGCCGCGTCCCAGACCACCAGCGGGTTGTTGCCGCCCAGCTCCAGCGCCAGGATCACATGCGGATCGTCGGCGAACTTCTTGCGGAAGTAAGCCCCCGCCGCGCCCGAGCCGGTGAACATCAGGGCGTCGATACGCTGGTCCAGCAGGGCCGCGCCGGTGTCGCGCCCGCCCTGTAGCAGGTTGAACACCCCGGTCGGCAGGTCCGCCTCGGCCAGGCATTCGGCCATCAGCTGGCCGGTCAGGGGCGTCTCCTCCGACGGCTTGAAGACGACGGTGTCGCCCGCCAGCAGGGCCGGGACGATATGGCCGTTAGGCAAATGGCCCGGGAAGTTGAACGGGCCCAGCACCGCCGCGACCCCGTGCGGACGGTGCCGCAGGGTGGCGTGACCGAAGGCGGTCTCGGTCGTGCGCTCGCCGGTCCGCTCGTCATAGGCGCGGATGGAGATGTCGACCTTCCCGGCCATGGAGGCGAGCTCGGTGCTGGTCTCCCACAGGGCCTTGCCGGTCTCGCGGCTGATGGCCTCGGCCATCTCGGGCGCGCGGCGCTTGAGCACGGCCTGATAGCGTTTCACCGCATCGACCCGATCACCTCGCGGACGGTCGGCCCAGTCGGGGAAGGCGGCGCGGGCGGCGGCGACAGCGGCGGCGGCGTCCGCGGCGGAGGCGGCCTCGCCCTCCCAGACGGTTTCGCCGGTGGCGGGGTCGGTCGACTGGAACACGGTCATGATTGCACTCAGGCCTTGATACGTACGGTGTCGCCGGCCCGGACCTTCAGGGCGTCGGCGGTTTCAGTCGAGACGGTGGCGACGTCGCCGTCCAGAGCGACACGCTGGCGCACCGCGCGGAACGCCCCGACGCTGTTTGTCGAGATCAGGCTGGGCAGCTCGGCCTCGACCTCTTCGGCGATGGCGACGGACATGGAGCGGGCGTCGCGGACGGTGCGGATATTGTCGCGGCCGCAGGCGACGGTCGGACCGGCGTCGAAGATGTCGATCAGGCCGTTAGGCCGGAAACCTTCGCTCTCCAGCAGGGCCATGGCCGGCACCCCTTGCGGATGCACCTTGCCGATCACAGCCCGCGCCGGCTCGGGCAGGAGGTCGACATAGATCGGGTGGCGCGGGGCGAGGTCGAGGATGAACTGCTTGTCCGTCGAGCCCGTCATCATGTCCGCCTGATCGAACGGCATGGGGAAGAACTTATGGGCGACGTGGTCCCAGAAGGGGCAGGCGCCGTCGGGCGTGAAGACGCCGCGCAGCTCGGCCAGCACCGTGTCGGCGAACAGGTCGGGCTCGGCCCCGATAAGCATGTAGCGCGACTGGCTCAGCAGCCGCCCGGCCCCGCCCTTGCGCCGATCGGCCTTGAGGAACAGCGATCCGACCTCGGTCCAGCCGGTGCATTCATTGACCAGCACCAGGGTCTGGTGCTCCAGGCGGATGTTCAGCGACGGCGAAGAGGAGGCGTTGTTGACCACGCGATAGGAGAAGAAGGGCCGCTTCAGCCCCACCGCCGCCTTGACGCTGCCGATGCCGTCGATGTCGCCGGTGTCGCTCTCCTCGAGCATCAGTGTGTACCAGCGCTGCTCGGCCGGGATGGCGGCGGCGAAGCTGTCGCGGCTCAGGTCCAGACGCTCGGTCAGCTGGTCCGGATCCTCGGGCAGGCTGGTGAAGCCCGGGCCGGACAGGATGGCCAGCTCCAGCAAATGGTCGAGGTCGGCGGGCAGGGCAGGTCGGACGACGAGCATTTCTTACATCGTCTCCAGACGCAGGGATTTCAGGCGTTGGGCGTCGATCTCGCCCGAGGCCAGTTTACAAAGGATCAGGGCGCTGAGTTGCGCGCGCTCGACGAAGCTGTCGGGCCAGGCGAACTCCCGATCCGAATGGATGTCGCCGCCACGGACGCCGAGGGTATCGATATTGGGCAGGCCTGCGGCGTGCAGATTATTGCCCTCGCAGACCCCGCCGGACGGCGTCCAGGCGATGGTCTGGCCCAGCAGGGCGCCGGTCTCGCGCACGGCCTCGAACAGAGCGGTCTGGCTGGCGTCCATCGGCTTGGGCGCGCGGGTCATGCCGCCGTGCAAATCCAGGGTCAGCCCCTCGTACGGCGGCGTCGCGGCGATCTCGTGGATCGCTTCAGTGATCCAGGCGGCGCTTTGGGCGTCCGGGACACGGACGTTGAACCGCACCACGGCATTGTCGGCGACGACGTTCAGGGCTCCGCCTCCGCTGATCTTGGCGACATTGACCGTCACCCCCTCGCGGCGGCCGTTCAGGCCGTGCAGGGCGGCGGCGATGATGGCGGCCCCGGCGACGGCGTTGGCCCCCTCGTGGAAGGCCCGACCCGCATGGGCGGCCTTACCCGTGACGATCAGGTGGAAGTTCCCGCTGCCCTTGCGCTCGCCGGCCAGGGTGCCGTCGGCCAGGGCGGGCTCATAGGTCATGCCGACATGGCCCGCCGCGCCCAGTCGGGCCAGCAGGGGCGCCGACGCAGGCGACCCGATTTCCTCGTCCGGCGACAGCAGCACCGTCCAGCCGACCCGGGCGTGATCCGGATGGGTCTCGAACGCCTCCAGCGCCGCCAGCATCACCGAGATGCCGCCCTTCATATCGGCGACGCCCGGCCCGTTCAGGGCGCCGTCGGCGCGCATCGCGACCGACTGGAAGCCGCTTTCCGCCGGGAAGACTGTGTCGTAATGGCCGGTCAGGACGACCTGCACCGGCGCCTCGGGCCGGGCGGTGATCTGAAGCGCATCCGCATGGGCCTCGGCCTTCACCGTCCCGTCGTCGCCGACGGTGGTCGAGCCTTGTGTCGGGATACGCACGACCTCGGCCGGCAGGCGCCGCGCCTCGGCCTCCAGCACGTCCAGCATGGCGTTCAGCCCGGCGGCGTTGCGACTGCCCGAGTTGATCCCGGCCCAGTCCACGGCCCGGCCGATGATCGCGGCCTCCCGCGCCGCCACATGGTCCAGCACGGTCTGATCGGGGGTGAGAATCCGCATCCGGGGGACCCTAGGCTTCCCCAGCGAAAAGGTGAAGGTCGGCGGTTTCGCTCCGCCGTTCGGCAAGCTAGGGTTGCCGTCTGTCAGCTTGAGGAAGCACCCATGACCCATCTGTTGCCGACCACCCCGATCACCAACGAGGCCGAGGCCCTGAAGGCCGCCCGGGCCAGCGCCATCGCTATTTTCATCGGCGTCGTGGTGGGAATCATCGGCGCGCTCTGGACCCTGATGAACCCCCAGTTCGCCGAAGCCGTCGCCGCCGCCCAGTCCCAGATGCAGGGCAGCAATCCCGGGGCTGCGGCGGGCGCGAAGATCGGCGAGTACGTCGGCTACGCCCTGTTGGTCGTCTCGGCCATCTTCGGCATCGTGCAGTGGCAAAAGCCTGCCAAGTGGATCGCCATCCTCTTCATGGTGCTGATCGTTCTGTTCGGCCTTCTGCCCACCGCCTGCGCCCAGGTTCTCTCGGGCATGGTCCCCGGCATGCCGTCGGCGCCCATCTGGCTGACGGCCCTGTCGGTCGTGAGCCAGATCATTCAGTTCGTCCTGCACATCACCGGACTGAAGGGCATTTCCAAGCTCGACCAGATCCAGCTGGACGCCGCCAACTCGGCCTACTGATTTGACCGTTCGCCTGTTCCACAATCCCCGCTGCAGCACCTCGCGCAATGCGCTGGCGCTGTTGCGGGAGCGGGGCGTCGAGCCGGAGATCGTCGACTATCTGAAGACCGGCTGGGACGCCGCGACGCTGAACCGGCTGGCTTCGGAGACCGGCGGCGGTCTCAGGGGCTTGCTGCGGACCAAGGAGGAGGGCGCCAAGATCCTCCTCGCCGCCGACGCCTCCGACGCCGCCATCCTCAAGGCCATGATCGCCGAGCCGATCCTGGTCGAACGCCCCATCCTCGAAACCGACAAGGGCGCCCGCATCGGCCGCCCGATCGAACGGGTGCTGGAGGTCCTCTAGACCCCCGCGGCCATCTCCCGCACGAGACGAGCCACCAGTTCCGCTGCCGGCATGGACCTCGCCAGGGGCGCGCCCTGACCGGCCCACTGGGCGCCGAATCCGCCGTCGCCGTGAGCCTTGGCGGCGGCGTTCAGCGCCTTTCCGGCGTCATAGGCGATGGGATAGGCGGGAGCGGGCAGGGCGTTCGCCTGACCCCATGCGGTAAATCGGTTGGCCAGACAGCGGGCGGGTCGACCGGAGATGGCGTGCGTCATCACCGTATGGTCGGCGGCCTCGCTGGCCAGCGCCTCACGATAGAAGCTGTCGGCCAAGCTCTCCGGGCAGGCGATGAAGGCTGTGCCCAGCTGGGCCGCGACCGCGCCAAGGTCCAGCGCCGCCCGCACGCCGCGCCCGTCCATGATCCCGCCCGCCGCGATGACGGGCAGGGATGTCCGCTCGACCAGCAGTCGGGTCAGGGCCATCGTCCCCAGCCGGTCGTCGGCCGCGTCCGGATCGAAGACGCCGCGATGGCCGCCGGCCTCCCAGCCCTGGGCGACCACGGCGTCGATCCCGGCCGCCTCGACGGCGCGGGCCTCGGCGAGGCTCGTCGCGGTCGCCAGCAGGACGCAGCCGGACGCCTTCAGCGCCGCGATCACATCCGCGCCGGGCAGGCCGAAGTGGAAGCTGACCACCGGCGGGGCCGTCTCCACCAGCAGGGCCTGCATCGCCGCATCGTCATTGAAGCTCTGATAGATCGTCTTCAGCCGCGCCGGCGGTTCGGCTCCGAACCCGGCGAACAGGGGCGCGAGGACCCCCAGCCAGTCGTCCTCCCGCGCCGGGTCCGCAACCGGCGTCGTATGGACGAAGACGTTCACATTGAACGGACGCGGGGTCAGGGCGCGCACCGCCGTGATCATCGCCGCCGGCCCGGTCGCATCCGTGGCCCCGACCGCGATCCCGCCCAGCGCTCCGGCGTTGGAGACCGCCGCCGCCATCTCCGGCGTCGAGACCCCGGCCATCGGCGCCTGCAGGATGGGCAGCGACACGCTCAGCCGGTCGAGAAGGCTCATCGCCCGGTCAGTTCCGGTTCGGCCGGCTGTCGGCCCGTCCGCCGGGATTGCGGCTCTGACGGCGCCAGCGGATCGACAGGGTCGCGTCGCCGGTGCCCCCGACCTTGGAGCTGATGGCCAGGCTGCGGCGGACCTGCCATTCGACGTTGACCGCCGCCCCGCCTTCGCCGCCGCCGATGATCTCCAGATAGACGTTGTCGGTGATGTAGCGCCCGCCCGCGACCGTCAGGGCCGAGGCCTCGCCGCCGAACGACAGCCGGTCCAGCCCGGCCAGTTCGCGCAGGTTGCCGATCACATCGAAGCCGCCGCCGCCGGCTAGGGACGCGACCCCCGAGGCCAGCTGCGCCGCCTCGAAGCCCGACAGCTGCGACGCCGACCGGCCGAACAGCACCTGGGACAGGATCTCGTCTTGGGGCAGGGACGGGGTGGACGTCAGTTCGATCTTGGGTGCGGCGGCGGTGCCTGTGACCTTGACGGTCGCCGACAGGGTCGGGTCGTCGCGCGTCGCCGACAGGTTCAGCCGGATCAGGGCCGGATCGGTCGACAGGGCCACTGTGCCCCGGTCGTCGAACACGAAGCGCTTGCCCGCGAACTCATAGTCGCCGCGCACCACGCTGGCGTTTCCGGTCAGGACCGGCTGGGCGATCGTGCCGGTGACCTGGGCGTTGACGCGCATCTCGACGTTCAGGCCGCGCCCGACCACCCGGATGTCGCCGCCGGGCGAGGTCAGGCGGATGTTCAGGCCGAACTGCGGGCCGCGCTGCTTCGCCGTGTCCTGATCCGGCGGATCGCCGCCGGGGCGGTTGATCTCGACCACATCCATGCCGACCACGCCGTTCACCCCCGGCGGATTGGCCTCGATCTTCGCATCGTCGATCGCGATCTGGCCGGTCAGGGTGATGTTGCCGTCCGCGCCGCGCACCACGGTGATGGGCCCGGAGGCGTGGGCCTCGGCGATATCGTTGTCGATGATCCTGAACTTCGCGAGCGCCAGTTCGAAGCTGGAGCCCGAGCCTTCGCGCAGGCCGATGCGGCCGTCGCCGGTCACCGTGCCGCCGGTCCCGTCGTTGGCGGCGAAGGTCTCGATCAGGGCGGTGGTGTCGTCGAACCGGCTGGCCATGGTCAGGCCGTTCAGGCGCAGGCCCGTGGCGTTGTCGCGGAATGCGCCCTCCCTGACGTCCAGCCGGCCGTTGATGCGCGGCTCGGCGATGGTGCCGGCGATGGTCGCATTGCCGTTGACCTGACCGGCCAGGGAGCGTTCACCGCCCAGGAACAGGTCCCAGATCGGCTGGATCTGACCCTGGACCGAGACCGTGCCCGACATAGGACGAGTCCGCACCACCGCCAGCCGCAGCGGCGCGGCCGAGGCCTCGACCGGCAGGGTCAGGTCGACGTTGGCGCGAACTTCCGTGTCGTCATTGGCGGCGGCGACGACATGCAGGACGTCGTTGTTCAGGGTCGCGTTCAGGGTGCCGTCCACGGCCAGGCCGCGCGGGGCGTCGACGCTGCGGATCTGCTTCAGGGTCACATTGGCGATGCCGTCCAGATCATCGCCGGCGCCGCGCAGCGAGACCTTGCCGGTGATCTGGCCGCGCAGGTCCGAGACGAGGGAGCCGAGCTCCACCGCGCTGAGGTCGGCCTCGATGACCGCCGCATTGGAATCCTGACGCAGCTCGCCCAGCAGGACGCCGCCGCCGACGTTCAGGTCGACCCGCGCCACCTTGCCGTCCCCGGCCAGGGCGATGACCGCCGGGTTGCGGGTGGTGAAGCTGATTTCTCGCACCCGGCCGCCGCCCCGCAGGGTGACGCTCTGGTCGGTATTGTTGGGGCGGGCATAGACGCCGGAGCCGTTGAACTGGATCGGCACGTCGCCGCCGACGTCCAGGGCCAGGGTGAAGGGCAGGCGGGACAGGGTGCCGCGCCCCTCAAGATCCAGGCTGCGGATCGTATAGGTCGAGCCGGTCAGGCGGGCGTTCTTGGCCGTGACGTCCAGGATGGCGGTGTCATCGCCTCCTCCCTCGGTCAGGCGGACGCGGCCCTCGGCGCTGCCCGAGGCGATGAAGGCTCCGGGCCGGGCGCTGAAGGTCAGGTCGGCGCTCGACGGGATGCTGTCGGACAGCGATATGGCCCCTTGCGCCTTCACCCCCCCGGCGTCGACGTCCACATCGGTCAGGCGGATCGCCTTTCCGCCCAGGAAGAAGCTGCCCGAGGCGGCGGCGGGGCCATAGTTGGAGGCGCTGGTGATGGTCACCCGACCGTCGGAGGCGTCCAGCCCCTTGCGGAAACTCAGGATCAGCTGGGTCTGGGTCAGTTTCAGCGGCCCGGCGTCGACCTTGTCGAAGCCCGCCGTCAGATCCACGCGCGGCTGGGCCAGGGTGCCGGTCAGGGCGCCGTTGCCGACCATGGCGCCGTCGATGGCCACCGGCCCGACGCCGAACGGCCCTCGGGCGTTCCAGTTGAGCGCCAGCCGCAGCCGGCCGTCGAAGCCCATCAGCCCACGGGCCGCGGCCTCGCCCATGGTCCCGGTGACCAGCAGCTTGTCGACCGTCAGCTCATGCTCCATCCGCCCTTCGAACTGAACGCGCGGGGTCGGGCCCAGCAGTCGGTCCAGCTCGGACAGGCCGGTCAGCACCTTCTGGCCGCGTCCATCGAAGCCGAGCCGCCACGGCTGACCCGAGCGGTTGGAGGCGGTGATGGTCCCGGCCAGCTGACCGCTCGCGCCCTTCTGCACCCGGCCGATGTCGGTGATCCGCGCCGTACCCCGGAAACCGAGGCCGCCGGTCAGGTTGCGCGTGCCGGCGCCGTTCACCAGCAGACCCTGGCCGACCAGGTCGATCTTCTCGAACAGGAAGGCGCCGTCCTTCATCCGGGCCGCTTCGACCTTCAGGCGAGGCGTCGCGCCGAACAGGGCGCCGATGACCCCCTCGGTGGAGCCGCCGTTGGTGATCAGGTCGCCGTCGATGTCCATCCGGCCATTCTTGACCTGGATATGCAGCGGGCCGGTCATCCGGGTCGCCTTGTAGCTGGCTATGTCGGCGGCCAGCATGGTGGCGCGGCCGGTCAGGCTCCAGGTCGCCGCGTCGCCGCGGAAGGTCCCGCTCCAGGCCGTGCGCCCGCCGAGCGTGAGACCCAGCAGCCGGGTCAGGGAGCCGGTCTCGACCTCCAACTGGATCCCGTCGGGCGCCGACCGGTCCGACATCCGGATCAGGCCTCGGGCGTTGGAGTTGAAATTCTCGGAAATGAAGCGCCAGCCGACGCCCTGGTATCCCTTGCGGGTCTCGTCCGGCACGGCGGCGAAGCCGAAGCGGGCGGTCCGGCCGATCCGTTTGACGAAAGGCTCCAGCAGGTCCGAGCCGCTGAAGTCCGCATAGCCCGAAATCCGCGCGCCGGCCTTGCCATAGTGCCCCCTGACCACCAGCGGGACGAACTGGCCGGTCTTCACAGTGGCATCGACGATCTCCCCGTTGATCAGGGCCACGGCCGAGAAGGGCTGGTCGGGCGAATAGCCCAGCGAGCCGGCGATCGGTCCGCCCTGCGCCTCATTGGCGCGCAGGTTCAGCCGCAGGTCCTCGGGCTTGCCGCCGAAGGTCGCGGTCATCCGCAGATAGTCGCCCTGACGGTTCAGGCTGTAGGCGTTGACCTCGGCGTCTTTGGCCCCGAAGCGCGGGATGTCGGCGGCGCCGGTCAGCCGCCACCTGCCGTATTCCTTGGAGAAGCCCTCCAGCAGCTCGATATTGGCGGCGAACCGGTCGATGTCGACGCTGATCGGGGCGGGCTGGGGCGGCTTGCCGTCCGGCGGATCGATCTCGGGCCTGCGGATCAGGGTGATCTTGTCGGCGCTGATCTCGTCGGCATGGAAGCGGCGGGTCAGCAGCGGCAGGTACGACCAGTCGACGCGCACATTGCGCGCGTCCAGCCAGACGCCCTTCTTGTCGGTGATGGTGACCCGGTCGAGCGTGAAGTCGTCGAACAGGTCGCCCTTCAATCCCTCGACATTGATCCGGCCATAACGGCTGATCTTGGTCCCGGCGAGGAAGCTGGTGACCAGGCCGCGCCCCGAGTCCGAAAGCAGATACATCCGCCCGCCGATCAGGCCGATCAGCAGGATGGCCACCAGCGAGGCCGTCACGATCCCGGCGATGAAGGCCGCCAGCTGCAGTCGCGTGCGCTTCCTCACCGCCTTCTTGGCCGGCGTGTCCGGCTCGGCCTTGAAGGCTTCGACGATGTCGGGTTCCTCGGTCAAAACGCCTGACCGATGCTGATGTAGATCTGGAACTTGCTGTCGCCTTCCTGCGGCGAAAGCGGGAAGGCCAGGTCGGCGCGCACGGGACCGAACGGCAGTTTGAAGCGAGCCCCGACGCCGGCGCCGTAACGCATATTGGTCAGGTTGGGCGTTTCCTGGAAGCCGATGGCCCCGGCGTCGACGAAGGCCACGGCCTGCCAGCTCTCTCCGATGTCGCGCCGCACCTCGATGGAGCCCTCGAACAGGGACAGGCCGCCGCGCGGGGTGTTGTCGGGCAGGCGCGGGTTGACGCCCTGGTACTCATAGCCGCGTACCGAACCGCCGCCGCCCGAATAGAACAGGCGGTCCGACGGCACCGTCAGCTCCTGCCCGCCGATGATCGAGCCGATCCGGATCCGCCCGGCCAGGACGGTATGGGCGTCCTTCTCGATCGGGACATACATCGTCCCTTGCGTCTCGGCGCGAAGGAACAGGACCGTGTCCTCGCCCGCCACCGCCGTCGGCTGGACATTCAGGGTGACGCGATAGCCCCTGGTCGGGTTCAGCGGGTCGTTCGATTGATCCAGATAGGCGCTGCCCCGGCCTGTCAGGATGACCAGGTCGCGGTCGAAGCTCAGCGGCAGCTGGGTCACCGGGTCGTACCGGTTTTCGTAGTAGCGTCCGGCGTCCAGCCCCAGGCCGTAGCTGTAATAGGACGTCCGGCCGATGCGCTGCTGCAGGTCGGCCGAGGTGGTGAAGGCGGTGCGGGTATAGGCGTCGGTGTCTTCGTTGACCGCGGCGACCGACAGTTTCAGCGTCTGGCCGGGATGGCGCCAGTGGGGCAGGGACAGATCGACGCCCAGCCGGCTGTCGATATTGGCGGCGCGGGCCTGGAATTTGATCGTGTCGGCGCGGTTGTAATGGTTGAACCAGGTCCAGATGACGTCGACGCCGGAGCCTTCGGCGGTCGAGAAGCTGGCCCCGGCTTCCAGGATGCGGCGCGGCCGGTCGTTCAGGCTGACGATGACCGGCCGGTTGCCGTCGGCATTGGCCTGATCGGCAGGGGCAAGCGCTACGCCGACGCCGTCATAGACCCCGGTGTCCAGCAGCCGGCGCTCAAGCTCGGCGACCTTGTCCGGATCGAAGGTGTCGCCCTCTCGCCAGGGCGCCAGGCCCGCGACCCAGTTCGGATTGGTCGAGCCTTCGGTATCCAGCTTGACCCCGTCCAGCCGGACCAGCAGGCCCGAGACGATCTTGTAGGTCGGTTGCACCGTGAACCCGGCATGATCGACCACCACCCGGCGCGGTTCGGTCTTCGCGTCGGCATAGCCGCGGCGGGTCAGGCCGGCGACGATCCGGCCCTCGGCGGCGATGACGTCCACGGCCCGGCCTGGATCGCCGACGTTCAACCCCAGCTCGCCGTTGACGGCGGTCTCCACCTCGGGCGCGGGTGCGGGGGCGATCCAGTCGATGACCGGCCGGCTGATCAGGAAGCGCGGACCGGGAATGACGTTAATGGCGGCGACGGGGGTGTCCTCGCCCTCGACCACGTCTTCGACGGTCGCCTGGTAATAGCCTTCGGAGCGCAGCAGGGCTTGGGCCAGTTCGACCGAGGAGCGGGCGCGGCGGCGGGCCTCGAAGCGGTTGGCCGGGGCGTCGTCGACCTCGCCCACGGCGCGGGCCAGCTGGGCGCGCAGGGCGGCATCGATCTCGCCGCGAATCTGGGCCTTGGGCTCGGCCAATGCGGGGGAGGCGAGGGCGCCGAGAAGGGCGGCGATCAGCCCCAGCCGCACTTCAATCCGGAACGGGCCCTTGCGACACCGGGGTCGGTCGGCCGGCTGGAATGGCCGTGAAATCAAACTGGAGCCTTCGTCTGCCTGAAGCCCGCCCGGGGGATGCGAAAATCATCCCCTGATGGCGACCCTGTGGCGGGGGTCAGTAGAACAGGGTTTCGCTTTCGGGCTTCACCGTCTCTTCGGACGGACGCTGGTCGGGCGGCAGGGTGCCTTCGACCGGCGGCGGGGGCGTGGGAACGGTGTCCGACGCGGGCGCGGTGTGATCGGGCGCAGCCTCGGCGACCGGCGGGGCCTCGGGCGGAGGCGGGGCGGTTTCGGTCTGGGGCTGACGGACGTCGTCGCATGCGGCCAGGGCCGCTGCGCTGCAAATGGCGATCGCCAGAATCAGTCGTTTCATCGTCGTCCTCCCCCGTCCGGCGAAAACGCGCTCCGGACAGACCCGTTCCATATCGCTCATCCGGTCCCCGGTCACCCCTGCCGTGGCGATTCCGTGCGCCGGTTCTGCGACTTTCGGATCATTTCCTGCGTTCAGGATGCGACACGGGCTTGACCCGAATGGCGCGATGCAACAGAAGGCCCCCCACCCCACGGCGCGTCCTTAGCTCAGTTGGTTAGAGCATCTGACTTTTAATCAGAGGGTCCTCGGTTCGAGCCCGAGAGGACGTACCATGGGGGCCTGTTTCCGGAAGCGCATCGCGCCCGTCGAAACGGCCCTCCGCCTAGCCCTTCAGGGCGGTAATGCCCATCACCAGCAGGAAGCCGGCCCAGTCGTTGACGATGTGCGTCACGGTCGAGGCCCAGAGGCTCTTCGTCACCAGATAGGGCAGGGTCAGCGCCAGGCGGGCCGCGAATATCACGCCGAGGGCCTGGGCCACATGCCAGCCGTAGGTCGGCAGGTGCAGGGCGCCGAAGATCAGGGCCGAGACGATCCAGGCGATCAGAAGGGCCGCCCGACGCGGCATCCGAACGCCTGACCGCAAGGCCGTCAAAACGGCGAGGAGAGGCAGGATGGTGATGAGCTCCTCGCCGAACAGCTGCGGCAGGGTGCTGGCGGCGAACAGCGCCAGTTGCGCCCCGCTCATCTTGCCGAACTGCTCGAAGATCGGGTTGGCGGCGGTCGGGCCCGCGTGCATCACCAGCAGGGCGATCATGGCGCTGACCAGCACCACCAGCGGCATGAAGGCGAGGCCGATGCCGAGGTCCCTGAGCCTGATGGGGGCAAACAGGGCGCGCCAGTGGACGCCGGCGGCGATCCGCAGGCCCGCGAGTGGCAGGCCGACGAACAGGGCGACCGCGGCCCAGCGGCCCGCCTCCGTCGGCCAGATCAGGCCCTGGAAGACCAGGGCGGCGAAGCCCAGGGCGCAGGTCGCCATAACCATCAACCAGCCGCCCGCTGAAATCGCGACGGGAACGCCGGCATAGAAGGGAAAGTCGCGCGCCGGCGGGGGTGAACGGGTAATGGCGCGGCTCCTTCGTGGTTAAGGCGAGGCTATCGCAGCCATTCAGGGTTGAACAGGCGATCGGTGTTCGTCAGGCTGATCCCCACACAGGCGCGGAGAGGCCCGAATGGACTTCATGAAAATCCTGCGCAGCTTCGAGGAGTTCATCTTCGAGGCCACCAGCTGGCTGATCTTTTATCCCCTGACGATGTGGCGGATCATCCGTCGGCCGCTGGCCACGATGGACTACTCCGACCGCGAACAGGCGGATTCGGAAGAGAAGCGCTACGACGACGCGCTGAGCCCGCCTCTGGTCCTGCTGGCCACCATCGTCCTGTGGAACCTGATCGGCATAGAGGCCCATGTTCCCGAGCTGGAGGCGGGCTCCGCCGCGATGAAGACCCTGACGGCGTCGCAGCAGAACCTGGTGCTGTTCCGTTCGCTGGTGTTCAGCCTGATCCCGCTGGTGTCGGCGGCCAGCCTCGTGCACCGGCAGGGCAAGAGGCTGAGCCGCGAGTCGCTGCGCGCGCCCTTCTACGCCCAGTGCTATCTGGCCGCGCCCTGCGTGATGGTCGTCTCGGCGGGCGGCATCGTCTTCCAGCGCCACGACATTCCCAACCTCATCGGCCTGACGGTGATGATCGTGGGTGCGGTCTGGTTCCTGATCGTCCAGACCGTCTGGTTCCGCCACAAGCTGTCGATCGGCTATGTGAAGGCGGCCGCCATCGCCCTCTGGGCCATCGTCCGCGCCCTGGCCATCCTCGTGCCCGTGCTGGTGGTGCTGGCCCTGTTCTGACGGCGGGCTTCAGCGCTTCATCGGCGCCCGTCCAGATACCGGATCAGCCGGCTCATATTGTTGATGTAGGTCCCGGTGGAGATCCCCATCGGCCCTGACGGCTCGGTGAAGGGGGAGGTGTCCCAGTCGTCGCCCACCTGGCCGCGGTCGACGAAGCCCGGCGGCGGGGCCGGCGGACCGTCGCCCTGATACGGGTGGCTGGTGGTGCGCAGCTCCAGCGGCCAGTATCCCTCGGCGTTCAGCTCACTGACCAGCAGGGTCGCGTCGTCCGCCGCCTGCCGCGTCTCGGTGACGTTCAGGTCCGAGCCGCCGACGTCGGAGGTGATCAGATAGCGCGGCAGCAGCGACGGGCCCCGTCCCAGCAGCGCCGAATCCCGCGTCGCCTGTTCCGGCGTCATCGCCGCCACCCGCTCATAGCGCTGGCGCAGGGCGGCGACATTGATGTGCTTCTCCGGCTGGGTGTGTTCGGTGTCGAAGTCCGACCAGTATTCCCCGTTCTGGGCGTTCGAGCCCCGCCGGTGGGTGCCGATCAGCCGCCCGGTCCCGGGTTCGTAGTTTCGATAGAAGTTGCGGCCGTCCGGGGCGCGCTTCTCGGGCGGCAGCTCCACGCTGGCGATCCAGTCGATGGCCTCCGGGACCCGCGCCAGATACTTCCGCTCGCCGGTCAGCCGGTAGTAGTCGAGCAACTGGTCCACCGCCGCCGCCGTCCCGTGCGGGGTGATCGAAGCGGGCTCATAGGTCCGGGCCGTCGCGGGCTTCAGGTCCGGCGTATACTGCATGGCCCATCCGGGCGTCGGCTGCGGCTGCTGCAGGGCGATGATCAGCTCCATCGCCTTGATCAGGCGCGCGCGCACCCGCTCGTCCTTCAACTGCTGCAGCACGACCAGCAGGAAGCTGATGTTCTCCTCCGCCACCTCGTCGTTCAGGGTGATGAAGCCGGTGTAGTCGGGCCGCCCGTGGTTCGAGAACTGGCCCATCCGCGGATACCGCTGCGGCCAGCCGCCGTTCGGATACTGGCTGTCCAGGACGAAGCCGACCGCCCGGTCGACCGCCGCCCGGTACTTCGGATCGCCCTTCTCCATGTGGAGCCGCAGCAGGAAGCGACCGCACTCGACCGTGGCGTGGTCGTCAAAGGTGGCGTTGCCGTAGTAGTGCTGGAATTCCTCCAGCCGCCAGCCATTCTTGCCGATGGTCTCGTACCAGCGCTTCAGCGAGTCCTCGCCCGCGAAGTCGATGATGTAGTTCCAGCCGCCCGCCGGATGCTGGCCCGCGATCAGGGCGTCGGCGGCCTGTTCGGCGGCGCGGTAGTACTGTTCGTCGCCGGTGGCGTGATAGGCATCGAGGAAGATCTGGCCCATCTCCGGCGTGCCCGGGGCCTGGGTCCAGATCATGGTCGGATAGGCCTCCATCTCGCCCCAGCGGCGCGAGCCGTCGGCCAGATAGGACCAGACATAGCCACCGTGCAACGCGACCTTGTCGGTCATGAAGGCGGTCGCGCGGCTCATGGCCGCCTTCACCGTTTCCGGCGTGGCCGCTTCGGCGACGGCGAGGTTTGGAACGAGATTGGCGGCGACGGGCAGGGCGGCCGCGCTCAGCAGCCACCGACGACGGGTCAGCATGGGTCTTCCTCCGGGGGACGCCGCGGGTTGGACGGAGCGTCGTCCCGGGGCCGATCTCTTGGGAAGATTTGTATGACTAATCCGGCGCGCCCGGCAAGATGTCCAGCGGTGTCATTCCCGGCTTCCAGCACCACGTCCCCGGTGCGGCGCAGCTTGCCCCAGGCCTGGCCGAGGCCGGTCAGGGCCCGTTCCAGCGCCCGCCAGACCACGACGTACATGATCTGGCGATAGACCAGCCGCTGGGTCGGCAGCAGCCACAGGTCGCGCCGGTTCTCCCGGTCGAAGCCATAGGCGATCCAGCTGGCCGCCAGCTCCAGCATGGTGAAGGTGGCGTAGATCGCCACGGTCAGCCACAGGGTGGTGTCCGGGCTGGCGCTGATGTCGGCGTGTTGCGCCGCCGCCCACCATGACAGCAGGCGGATCACGAGGGCGATCAGCAGCTGCAGGTCGATCAGGGGCGCCAGCACCTGACCCGCGATCTGGAATAGCCACAGGCTGGGCAGGGCCAGGGCGCCGAACCAGCCGTGTTTGCCGACCGACCGGCGGTGCTTCCACAGGCACTGCAGGGTGCCGAAGCTCCAGCGGAAGCGCTGCTTGAGCAGGCCGCCGAGCGTATCTGGCGCCTCGGTGAAGGCCAGGGCTTCGGGCTCGTTGGCGATGACCCAGCCGGCCTCGCGCACCCGCCAGGTCAGGTCCATGTCCTCGGCCAGGGTGTCGGAGCGATAGCCGCCGACGGCGCGCAGCACCTCGGTGCGCCAGCCGCCGATGGCGCCGGGCACCACGGTCACGGCGTTCAGACGGGCCAGGGCGCGCCGGTCGACGTTCTGGCTGGTGATGTACTCCAGCGCCTGCCAGCGGGTGACGATGTTGCGGCGGTTGCCGACCTTGACGTTGCCGGCGACGGCGCCGACGCGGGGATCGGCGAACCAGGCGGCCAGCTTCGCCAGGGCGTCCGGCGACAGCTGGGTGTCGGCGTCGACCCCGACCACGACCGGCGCGGTCGCCTCGGCCAGGGCGACATTCAGGGCCGAGGCCTTGCCGCCGTTGGGCTTGCGGCGCAGCAGGACGCGCGGGTCCTGACCGAAGGCCGCCTTGACCGCCTCATAGGTCCCGTCGGTCGAGCCGTCGTCGATGACCAGCACCCGCACATCGACGTCGCGGCTGGTGAGCAGGCTGTCGATGGTCCGGTTGATGACCTCCACCTCGTTATAGGCCGCGACCATGACGTCGAGACGGGGCAGGGCGCTCCCTGCCGCAGGGAGCGGGCGGGCGCGCTTGCCCGAGGCCAGTCCCAGCATCAGCACGATCCGGCAAAGGCCCAGGCCGATGGCCAGGCTGAAACCCCAGAACAGGATGACGCCCAGCAGATGGGTGAAGCCGAAGGCCGCCTGATCGGCCGCGATCAGCGACTGCTCGTCCTTCGGCAGGGTGGGCATGGTCTGCTCCGGCGTCTGGCCGACCAGTCCGCCGATGGTGGTCAGCGCGTACCCGCGCGCCCTCAGGCCGTCGATGATGGCGGGCAGGGCGGCCACGGTCGCCGAGCGGTCGCCCCCGGCGTCGTGCAGCAGGATGGCGTGGCCCTTGTCGGCTTGGGCCAGGACAGAGGCGACGATCTCCTGGGGCCGCAGCCGGTGCGTCCCGCCGCCGGGCGTGCTGCGGGTCAGGTCCCAGTCGTTGGGGTCGATCGACTCGCCCGCGGTGGAATAGCCCAGGCGCGAGGCCACCGCGATCGGCGCGATCTCGCCGTAGGAGTCGGGCTCTGAGTCGGCGTTGTAGGGCGGGCGGAACAGGGTGATCTGGCGTCCGGTCAGGCTCTCCAGCGCCCGGTCGGCGGCGGTCAGCTCCAGCCGCACCCGCTCGTCCCCGACATGGGCCATGTTGGGGTGGGTGAAGGAGTGGTTGCCGATCTCATGGCCCTCGGCCTGGACGCGGCGGACCAGATCGGGATGGCCCACGGCCTCGTCGCCGATCATGAAGAAGGTCGCCTTGACCCGCTTGGCCTTGAGGATGTCGAGGATCTTCGGCGTCCATTCCGGATCGGGGCCGTCGTCGAAGGTCAGGGCCAGGACGTGGTCGGGCGCGCCGCGGCGGCGGATGGTCCAGGCCGAGGGCCAGGCGCTCCAGCTCTCGTCGGTGATCAGACCGCTGGACGGATCGCGCTCCAGCGTGCGCTGTCCGGCGCGGGGCTCGTGGGTGACGGTCAGCAGTTCGCCCTCGCCGGTGAAGGCGATGGCCTGGGCCAGGGTCACGGTGCGCATGGCCGCATCGGCCTGGGGCGCCGGGACCGCGTGCTTGCCGAACACCTTCCAGCTGGTCGGGTCTTCCTCGCCGAGCGCCCACAGGGAGGCCCCGCGCAGGCCGCGTCCCTGCGCCATGGTCATGGCGTTGGCGACCGAGGCGGCGTCCTGGAACCAGACCTCGTGCATCCGGCCGGCGTCGTCGCGGTAGCTGAAGGTGGGCTGCAGGGCGACGGGGTCGAAGTCGATCACCTCGGCGGGGGCCTCCTCGGGACGATAACCCTGCGCCGTGGTCAGGGCGGCGGTGTTGGTGATCGAGTCGGCCGCCTCGGTCCCGACCTTCCAGTCATAGCCGTAGACGCCGACGCCGAGGATCAGCTTGTTCGCGGGAACCAGGCGGGTGAACCGGTCCAGCGACCGGTCGACGAAGCCCGCCGAGGAGATAGGCCCGGGGACACTGGTCTCGCCATGCTCGTCATAGGCCATGACCGCGGCGTAATCGACGGTCGCCGCCAGGGACCGGATGTCGGCGTCGGACAGGCTGACCTCCAGCGCGATCGACAGCTCCTTGCCCTGTGCGGACAGGCGCTGATGCAGGCGGCTCAGCCAGGGGACGACGCGCCGGATCTGCTCAGGCGTCAACTGTTCGAAGTCGATCTGCAGGCCCGCGAAGTCGTGCTGGTCCACGAAGCCGACCAGCTGGTTCATAACGGCCTCGCCGTTGGGGCCGTCCAGCATCCGGTCGATGCGGTGCGGGTCGAACAAGCCCTCGGTGGCGTTGCCGACGACGGGAACGATGCGCACCCCATTGGCTCGCGCCGCCTGCACCAGCGGCGCGGTGGTAGGGTTCTTCGCGGGGTCGTAGTCCTTGGTCAGCACGCCCGAGCCGTCGGGGCTCAGCTCCAGCCAGGTCGGATAGACATGGGTCAGGTCGGCGGCGTGATGGCGGAAGCTGTCCAGCGCCCCGTCCTCCCAGGGCGCGAACCAGGCCCCGGCGATGGTCCCGGCCGCGGAGACCGGCTTCGCCCGGTTCCGGCGGTCGTCGAGGGCGATGCGATGCAGCAGGGCGTTCCCGGCGTGACGGCCGCCGTGCTTCACATGGCCGGAATAGGCGGGGCTGACGACGGCCAGATGGGTCAGGCGCGGCAGGATCACCAGACTAGCGACGAAGCTGGCCAGAACCACGGCCGCGACCGCCGCCACCGCGATGGCCGCCCAGCGCAGCCGCCGCGCCCGCCGCCCGGTGGCGTCGAGGAAGATCGGCTTGCCGCCCCCTCCGCCGCCATGGCCGTGACCAGTGGGGGAGGGCGAGGCGTCAGGGGCGTCGGTCATGGATATCGGCGATCGGTGCGGGAAGTCGCGTCTGGCGCTGTGATCCCGATCCTTGTCAGAACGGCGCCCGAACCCGGACATTCCTACGGCCAAGGTCCGGGGGCGACCTGTCTTTGGTCCGGGGCCGGCGGAGGGCAACCGCCGGGTCCCGGCCGCGTTGGCTCAGGGTCCCCTTCGGAGAGCCGCCATGCAGACCCTCATCGTCGGAATGGGCGTCCTGATCCTGATCGGCGCCCTGTTCGCCATGGCCATCAATCCGGGGCGGACGGGGCCGACCCGCTTCACCGACGCCGACGCCGACGGGGAGCCGGACGAGACGCCCGAGGAGAAGCGGCGCGGGCTTGAGGGTCGTTAGCCGCAGAAGGCCCCAAGCGGCGTTAGCCGCAGAAGGCCCCCAGCGGCGTCAGCCGCAGAAGGCGAAGAAGCGCTCGATGTCTGGGGCGGACGACGGGTGGGGGACATAGGTCTCGCGGCGCGAGCCCTGCCACTGGGCCAGCCAGCCGACACGGCGGAAGCGCTGGAAGACCGGGGCCGAGGTCGCGGCCTCGGCGGTCAGGAAGTCGCCGTCGGTCAGCTCCGACGCCTCGCCCTCGGCGCGGAAGCGCTCGGTCTCGCCGCCCGACTCGAGATGGATCTCGCGGGTCCCATGGGGGGCGTTGGCGGTGATCTCCAGCCGGCCCGCGCCCTTCTGGCAGGCCAGGCCCAGCCGCAGGTCGTCCGAGGTCTCGACGCCGTAGAGCAGCTTCGCCTCGCCCGCGTCCGGATGGTAGAACCAGTCCAGCCCCGCCACCGGCTGCGGCGATCCGCTGGAGGCGCCTGAAACGGGCGCGCCCTCGCGGGTGGTTGAACAGGCCGTGGCCAGGGCGCCGAGACCGGCGATGATCAGCAGTCTGGCAGGGGTCACGTAGCGGTCCCGGTTGCAGTGAATGGGTCTCATCCGCTGCAAAGGTCCGCGAAGCGGCGCAGCTTGGCAAGGTGGGCGGCTTCGATCTCGACGTCCTGATGCTGGTCGCCGACGGCGACGGTCAGGTCGCCCGAGGCCACGAACTGGCCGAAGACCGGATGGTCGGTGCGCAGGGCGAAGCCGAGCTTGCCGCCGCGTCCGGCCTGGGCCTCGGTCTGGGCCTGGGCCGAGCCGCCCTGGGAGGTGACGGTGGCGATGCCGGCGGCGAGCGGTCCGCCATAGACCGAGACCCGGGCGACGCCCGATCCCGGCGTGCACTCCAGCGTGGCCTTCAGTTGCGGCGTGTCGGGCACCTCATTGGCCAGAACCACGGGGCCTTCGCCCTCGTAGAGGGTCCAGGTCCAGGCGGCCGCCTGGGCAGCCGTGCCAGACAACAGGGCGAGCGCCAGATGCGTCGCCGCCGTCAGGGCGGTGAGGGTAGTGGTCATGGCTCAGCCCCCGCTGATGTCGTGAACCCCGAATGGTCAGGCTTGCAGATGGTCAGGCGGCAGCCTGGTCGCAATAGGACAGAAAGCCCGAGACGACCCGGCGTTCCGCGTCGCTGGCGTGGATGCGGGTCGGACCGGCTTCACCGACCACCGGCATGACCCCGTTGCGGGCCAGGCTCTGCAGGGCCGGGTCGGTGACCGGGATGCGCGCCTCGTCCTCCAACGACCCCAGCGAGGCCTGGGCCAGGCGCGGGGAGGCGGGCAGGACGTCGCCATAGACCACAGCGGACCGGTCGCCCGGCGCGCAGGTGACCATCAGGGCCAGCTGGTCGGAGTTCTCGACCCCGTACGCCAGCTTGGCCATCGGACCCTCATAGCTGAGGTGCCAGCCCATGACCGGTTGGGCCATGGCGGAGACGGCCGAGGGCTCGGCGTCTTCGTGCGACCAGTCCTGGGTCTTGGCCGCGAAGGCGACCAGACCGAGGGCGGCGACAGCAGGGACAAGGACCTTGAACATCATCAAACTCGCATTCGCAGGACCAACGCGAGAGCTACGAGGCGGTTCACGGTTCAGCTTAACGGCTGTTAACGATTGTTCGTCCTGTGATGAATTTAACGCGCGTTCGGCGAACCCCCGAAAGGCCGCACTTCCGGACCTCCAGATTGTGGTTGGGTCAGTGACGAGTGAGCAAGGAGCCTTGAGGCCTGACCTGTTGCTCACTCCTACGCTCACTCTTCACCTCTTGCTCACCATGGCGCTCACGCCGTCTTGCGGACCTTTGCTGGCTTGGCTTTGTTCTCCGCCGTCAGTGCGGCGACGCGAGCCTTGCGGCGGGTCTCGTGGCGGTCGAGGACCTCCTTGAGGTATTTGCCGGTCCAGCTGCGCTCGTTGCGGGCGACCTCCTCGGGCGTGCCCACCGCGACGATCTCGCCGCCGCCGTCGCCGCCTTCGGGGCCGAAGTCGAGCAGGTAGTCCGCGACCTTGATGACATCGAGGTTGTGCTCGATGACCACGATGGTGTTGCTCGCGTCGACCAGCTCCTGCAGCACCTCCAGCAGCTTCCTCGTGTCCTCGAAATGCAGGCCGGTGGTCGGCTCGTCGAGGATGTAGAGGGTCTTGCCGGTGGCGCGCTTGGACAGCTCCTTGGACAGTTTGACCCGCTGGGCCTCGCCGCCGGACAGGGTGGTCGCCGACTGGCCGACCTTGACGTAGTCGAGGCCGACCCGGCTGAGGGTCAGCATCTTGTCGCGGATCGGCGGCACGGCCTTGAAGAACTGCCCGGCTTCCTCGACCGTCATGTCCAGAACGTCGGATATGCTCTTGCCCTTGAAGACGATTTCCAGCGTCTCGCGATTGTAGCGCTTGCCCTTGCAGACGTCGCAGGTGACGTAGACGTCGGGCAGGAAGTGCATCTCGATCTTGATCAGGCCGTCGCCCTGACAGGCCTCGCAGCGGCCGCCCTTGACGTTGAAGCTGAACCGGCCGGGGCCGTAGCCGCGCGCCTTGGACTCCGGCAGGCCCGCGTACCAGTCGCGGATCGGACCGAAGGCGCCGGTGTAGGTCGCCGGGTTCGAACGCGGGGTGCGGCCGATCGGCGACTGGTCGATGTCGATGACCTTGTCGAAATTCTCCAGCCCCTCGATGCGGTCGTGGGGGGCGGGGGCGTCGGAGGCCTGATGCAGGCGGCGCGCGGCGGCCTTGTAGAGTGTCTCGATGGTGAAGGTCGACTTGCCGCCGCCCGACACCCCGGTGACGCAGGTAAACAGGCCGACGGGGATCTCGCCGGTCACGGTCTTGAGGTTGTTCCCGGTCGCGCCCGAGATCCTGAGCATCTTCTTGCGGTTGACGGGACGGCGGCCCTCGGGCGGCAGTTCGATCTCGCGCTCGCCGGTCAGGTACTTGCCGGTCAGCGACTTCGGATTGGCCATGACCTCGGCGGGGGTGCCCTCCGCGCAGATCTCGCCGCCGTGGACGCCGGCGGCCGGGCCCATGTCGATGACATAGTCGGCGGTCAGGATGGCTTCCTCGTCATGCTCGACCACCAAGACCGAATTGCCGAGGTCGCGCAGGCCCATGAGGCTTTCCAGCAGCCGGGTGTTGTCGCGTTGGTGCAGGCCGATGGACGGTTCGTCGAGGACGTAGAGCACGCCGGTCAGGCCCGAGCCGATCTGGCTGGCCAGGCGGATGCGCTGGCTCTCGCCGCCGGACAGGGTGCCCGAGGACCGGGCCAGCGAGAGGTAGTCGAGGCCGACGTTGTTCAGGAAGCGCAGCCGGTCGCCGATCTCCTTCAGGATGCGGCGGCCGATCTCCATCTGCTTGTCGGTCATGGCCTCGGGCAGGGCCTGGACCCAGTCATAGGCCTTCTTGATCGACAGGGTGGATATGTCGGCGATATCCGAGCCGTCGATCTTGACCGCCAGAGCCTCGGGCTTGAGGCGTTTGCCGTGGCAGGCGTCGCAGGGCGTCTCGGACTGGAAGCGGCCCAGCTCCTCGCGGACCCAGGCGCTGTCGGTCTCGCGCCAGCGGCGTTCGAGGTTGGGCAGGACCCCCTCGAAGGTCTTCACCGTCTCGTACTTCCGGGCGTTGTCGTCATAGACGAACTTGATCTTGTCGCCGCCCGAGCCCTGCAGGATCACGGTCTGGGCCTTGGCCGGCAGCTCGCGCCATGGCTTGTCCATCGAGAAGCCGTAGTGGGTCGACAGCGCCTGCAGCGTCTGGGTGTAGAGCGGAGAGGGACCGCGCGACCAAGGGGCGACGGCGCCCTTGTGCAGGGTCTTGTCGCGGTCAGGCACGACCAGATCGGCGTCGAAGGCCAGCTTGACGCCCAGGCCGTCGCAGACCGGACAGGCGCCGAAGGGGTTGTTGAACGAGAACAGCCGGGGCTCGATCTCCGAGATCGTGAAGCCCGAGACCGGGCAGGCGAACTTCTCGGAGAAGGTGATGCGGCGGGGCTCCTGACCCTCTTCTGCATTGGCCCATTCGGCGACCGCGATGCCGTCGGCGAGGCCGAGCGCGGTCTGGATACTGTCGGCGTAGCGCGGCTCGAGGCCCGCCTTGGTGACGATCCGGTCCACGACGATGTCGATGTCGTGCTTGAACTTCTTGTCGAGCGTCGGGGCGTCCTCGATGGCGTAGAACTGGCCGTCGATCTTGAGCCGCTGGTAGCCCGAGCGCTGCCACTCGGCGATCTCCTTCTTGTACTCGCCCTTGCGGCCGCGAACGACCGGGGCCAGCAGCAGCAGGCGCTCGCCGTCCGGCAGGGCCGTCAGCTTGTCGACCATCTGGGAGACCGTCTGGCTCTCGATCGGCAGGCCGGTGGCGGGCGAATAGGGCACGCCGACCCGCGCCCAGAGCAGGCGCATATAGTCGTGGATCTCGGTCACCGTGCCGACGGTCGAACGGGGGTTTTTGGACGTCGTCTTCTGTTCGATCGAAATCGCCGGCGACAGGCCCTCGATCAGATCCACGTCCGGCTTGCCCATCAGCTCCAGGAACTGGCGGGCGTAGGCCGAGAGGCTCTCCACATAGCGGCGCTGGCCCTCGGCATAGATGGTGTCGAAGGCGAGCGAGGATTTACCCGAGCCCGACAGCCCGGTCATCACGACCAGCTTCTCGCGCGGGATGTCGACATCCACGCCCTTGAGATTGTGCTCGCGCGCGCCACGCACGCGGATGAAGTTGTGCTTTTCGGTCATGTGTCCGGGGAAACGCGGGAGGGCCGGACAGGGTCCGGGGCAACGGGAGTATATGGGGACTGATCCGGGGGTTTCAGCAAGAACAATGTGGGAACATTGCGGCTGATGACAAGGGGAGGTATCGTCAGCCATGGCCGACGGGTTCGACATACGCATTGAGGGTGAGCAGGCCGAGCGTCTGCGGTCGGCGGCCGAGGCCGTCGGCGTCGATGTCGTTGCCTTCACCCGGGACCTTCTCGCCCAAAGCATGCCGGACTTCGAAGAGGATGATC
Organism: Brevundimonas goettingensis; assembly: GCF_017487405.1. Classification (NCBI taxonomy): domain Bacteria; kingdom Pseudomonadati; phylum Pseudomonadota; class Alphaproteobacteria; order Caulobacterales; family Caulobacteraceae; genus Brevundimonas; species Brevundimonas goettingensis. Next base: position 721,873 of record NZ_CP062222.1, read on the forward strand.
GCCGTTGGGCGGAGTATCTTCGAACGGGTGAGACGGTCTCGGTCGAGGAAGCCTTCGCGGCGTTCGACGCCGAGGTCGCGCGCGTCCGCGCCCGCAAGGCGGCCCGCAAGGCGGGATGAGGTTCAGGGTCAGGCTGACCCGTGCGGCCGAGTTTGACCTGATCAGATTGGCCGCCTTCCTTGAAGAGTTCTCAAGCGAGACCGCCGATAGAGGGCGGGGTGTTCTACGCGCCGCGATCGACTCCTTGGCTGAGATGCCGGAACGTGTGAACCGGGTTCCCGGCGGCGACTACCGCGATCTGATCGCGCCCTTCGTAGCAGCGGGCTACGCCGTGCGGTTCCGGATCGAGGGGGAGGCGGTGGTAATCGTGCGCATCTTCCATACCCGCGAGGATCGCTGAACCCGCTTCCGCAACCGATTGGCGAGCTTCAAGGCTTCTGCCAAGGTGGCGGTCGAGGGGGAGCTCAACATGTTCAACTATCGTTCGGCGGCCGTGGCCGTTTGCGCCGCGATGGCGGTTTCGGGGTGCGGCGTCGCGCCCGCGATGAAGCCCAATGTTGAACGGGACGCTGAGGCTGACGCCCTGCTGGCCGACATCAGCGCCGGCAATGCGGACGCGGTCCTGGCCCGGATGTCTTCGGAGAACTCGCCGGGCCAGATACGTGCCCAGTTGCCCGTCCTCAAGACGCTTGTGCCCACCGGGGCCGTTCCGGCCGGAACCACCGGCGGCTGGCGCGCAAACGTCGGGACGGCGGGTTCGACCTATGAGCTGAACCGGATCTATGAATATCCGGACCGCACCCTGGCCCTGGCTGTCCTGTTCAAGAAGGAGGGCGAGGCCTGGAAGGTGTTCCGCTTCAACCTCAATGTGACCCTTAAGGAAGGCGCGACGCCGCCGGCGCTGCCCGCGCCCGGTGAGGAGAAGAGCAGCGAGGAGAAGGCTCCCGAGCCGCTGGTCATTCCGGTGGAGCCGAAGCCCAAACCGAACGCCGCCTGATCAGATCGCCGGCGCCGACAGGAAATCGCCGACGTTGAGGGTGATGGTGCAGCGGTAGTCGCCGGCGTTGTCGGTGGAGCAGTCGTCGAGGCCGTAGGGGTTGCGGACGATCTTCTGGGTGTAGCGCCAGGTGCGGCCCTCGGCGACGACCTCGGAGCCGCCGCCGGTCGAGGCCCAGGCGGCGAGGGCGTCGTAGAAGGCGCGGGCCGGGGCACCGGCGCAGGTCAGGCGCAGCAGTTCGACGCCCGGCTCCTTCTCATAGGTCCCGGCGGCGACCGAGGCGGCGAGGCAGTCGGCATAGAGCCTTGCATGCGGCGGGGCCGGTTCGCCCGGGGTGCGGATGACTGTCGGCGGGCCTGAAGGCGCGTCGTCGCCGCCGCCGAGAGTGACGCAGCCCGACACGGTCAGGCCGGCGGCGATACAGGTGATCAGGGGCGTCAGGCGCATGGGGGAGTCCTCCTCAATGGCTCAGCCTGTCACAGAGCCGTGTTCGCCGCCAGCGGGGCGTCGCACTTGCGTAACGGTCCCGGACGCGCCATCCTTCCTGTCTGAGTTTGTTCAGGAGGCTCGACCGTCATGATCATCGCACTGGAAATCGGCACCGCCCTTTCCCTCGTCGCCATGATCGCGGTCTATGTCTCGAACCTCCCCAAGCCCAAGCGCGTCCCCATCCGGGTACGCAATCGCGGACCGCATCAGCGCTGACACGCCTGACGGCCGCCGTCTCTTCGACAATCTGAGCCTCGCCTTCGGGCGTGAGCGCACCGGCCTGGTGGGCCGCAACGGCGTGGGCAAGTCCACGCTTCTGCGCATCCTCGCGGGGGAGCATCCGCCGTCCGGCGGGACGCTCGCGCGCGCCGGTACTGTGGGCATGCTGGACCAGAGGCATGAACCAGGACCGCACGAGCGCGTGGCCGAGACGCTCGGCGTCGGGGCGGGCGTGGCTGTGCTGGACCGGGTGCTGGCCGGAGAGGGGACCGAAGCGGATCTGGCCGAGGCCGATTGGACGTTGAGCGAGCGGATCGAGGACGCCTTGGGTCAGGTCGGCTTGGCCGGACTGGCGCTGGATCGGCTGTCCTCGGGGCTCAGCGGCGGGGAGCTGACGCGGCTGAGGCTGGCGGGGCTGCTGATCGCCCGGCCGGACCTGCTGCTGCTGGACGAGCCGACCAACCATCTGGACGCGGATGCGCGCAAGATCGTCGCCGAGGTGCTGGGCCGCTGGAAGGGCGGGGCGGTGGTGGTCAGTCACGACCGCGACCTGCTACGCCGGATGGACCGGATCGTCGAGCTGTCGAGCCTGGGCGCGGCCGTCCATGGCGGGAACTACGACCTCTACGCCGAGCAGAAGGCGGCCGAGCGGGCGGCGGCCCGGCGGGATCTGGCTTCGGCCGAGCGCGAGGTCGACCGGGCCGCGCGCGAGGGCCGGGTTGCGGCGGAGAAGAAGGCGCGGCGCGACCGGGCGGGCCGGGCCTATGCCGCCAGCGGCTCGGCGCCGAAGATCGTCCTGGGCATGATGGCCGAGCGGGCCGAGGTCTCGGGCGCGCGCGAGAGCGGGCTGGCCGAACGCCGGACCGAGGCGGCGGAGCAGGCCCTGGGCGAGGCCCAGGCGCGGGTCGAGCGGGTGCGGGAGCTGTCCATCCCGCTGCCGCCGACCGGGCTGGCCGCGGGGCGGACCGTGCTGACCATGAGCGGGGCGGCCTGGGATGCACCCGACGGAAGACGCATCGTCGGACCGGTCGATCTCAGCCTGACCGGGCCGCGCCGGGTGGCGATCACCGGGCCGAACGGGGCGGGGAAGACGACCCTGCTGAAGCTGGCGGCGGGCCTGCTGGAGCCGACGGCGGGGACGGTCGAGCGGCCAGTACGGGCGGCGCTGCTGGATCAGGAGACCAGCCTGCTGAGGCCGGAGGAGACGGTGGTCGAGGCCTTCCTGAGGCTCAACCCCGGGGCGACGCCGAACGCCGCGCGGGCGGCTCTGGCGCGCTTCCTGTTCCGCAACACGGCGGGCGACCGCGTCGTCGGGACCCTGTCCGGGGGCGAGCGGCTGAGGGCGGGGCTGGCCTGTGTGATGGGCGGCGAGAATCCTAGTCAACTGTTGATTCTGGACGAGCCGACCAACCATCTGGACCTCGACGCCGTGACGGGGGTGGAGGCGGCGCTGCAGGCTTGGGACGGCGCACTGCTGGTCGTCAGCCACGACCCGGCCTTCCTTGCGGCGATCGGGGCGGAGGTGGAAAAAACCATTGCACTCGAGTGCAATGCCGGAAGTCATTCCTTAGATATTGGCGATACGCGTTTGATCTAAAATCGGTTTCTGAATACAAAACCCTGAATGGCCTTTGCACTCGCGCGCAGCGGGGTGCATCCGGCGGGCGGCGATGTCAAAGACCCGAGGCGAATACTGTACGCCCGCCACGGGCTATGCCTAGCCGAATGCCGCCGGGATCGCTCAGGGCCTTGAATGACCGGGATTTCCCCGGCCGGCGTCTGCCAAGCTGAACGGTGGCTCAACCCCAGCTGGCGACGGCGCCCTTGCGGCGGACGGGCGCCGAGGAGGTTTGCAGGATGGTGCGGGGCTCGGCCTCGGCCTTGCCGTAGAGCCAGCCCTGGGCGTAGTCGACGCCGAGGCCGCGCAGGATTTCGGCGGTGGACTCTGTCTCGACGAACTCGGCGATCGTGGTCAGGCTCAGCGAGCCGCACAATTCGACCAGATGGCTGACGACGGTGCGCGCCTTGGGATCCCGGTCCAGGCCCTGGATGAATTTGCCGTCGATCTTGACCGTGTCGACCGACAGGCCGTGGATGTATTCGAGCGAGGCGGCGCCGGCGCCGAAGTCGTCGATGCACAGTTTGATGCCGGCGTCGCGCAGGGCGCCGAGGCGACGGTTGGCGGCGGCGATGTCGGCCAGGGCGGCGGACTCGGTGATCTCGACGATCAGGCGGCGGCGCTCGTCCGGCGCGGCGGCCGTCATCTTGAGCAGGGCCTCGACATAGGCGTCGCTGGCCAGGGAGGCGCCCGAGACGTTGATGGCGATCTTGAGCAGGCCCGAGCCCGGCTTGCGCAGCCGCTGCAGCGCCTTTTCGGCCACGGCCAGATCGAAGCTCTCGATCAGGGCCAGCTCCTCGGCCATGCGGATGGTGTTGACCGGGCTGGCGTCGGCGTTGAAGCGCGACAGGGCCTCGAAATGGTGCACGGCGCCGGTCTTGAGGTCGACGATCGGCTGGTAATGCAGGTGGAAGGCGCGGGCCTTGACCAGGGCGCGGAAGCTCTCGGCCTCCTGCATGGTGCGGGCCATGGCGGAGTTGAAGGCGGCGTCCGGATTGTTGAGGCCGCCGTCGGCCAGGCAGCCCTCGACCGTGAAGCGCAGGGCGCGCAGGGCGTTGACCGGCGGGCAGTTCGGCAGGTTCGAAGTGGCGCCGGTGACAGACAGCTCCAGCCCCTCGCTGCGTACGGCCTCGCGCACCTCGCCGACCAGATCGCGCTTGTCGTCGCGGTCACGCAGCAGGGCGTAGCGTTCGGGCGTCAGACGGGCGGCCGTGGCGCCGTCGAGGGAGGCGGACTGCAGCGTGGCCTCGACGCGGGCCGTGGCGCGCAGGGCGTCGGAGCCGAGCGCTGACAGGCCACCGATGTCGATGAAGGAGACGGAGAAGGGCCCGCTGTCCGGATCGCTGAGCAGCCCCTTGGCGGTGTCCAGGAACCCGGCGGAATCGAGCACCGGCGGGACCTCGTCCGGCACGCTGGAGAAGACCGGCCCCTCATAGTTGATCGAGCAGGAGATGTTCGGCGCCAGGTCCGGCAGCATGAAGGCGCGGAAGGTGGCGCGGCGGACCTTGCCGTCGCCGCAGGCCAGAAGCAGGGGCACTGCGCTGGTGCGGGCGCCGGGCTTGAGGACCTCCATGGCGCGCGCCAGGATCTTGCCGCCGCCGGGCGCCAGACGGTCGGCGAAGGGCCGGCCCTGGAAGACTTCCGGACCCATGCCGACAGCCGGGCCCATGCCGAGCGCCATGGCGACGAGGCCATCCGGCGACAGCTCGACCAGCAGGTCGGCCGACGCGAAGGCGAATCCCAGGAGGCGTTTGCGGATTTCCATACCCCGACCCTAGATGACGAGGCCTTAAGGCTTCGCCGCATCGGCAGGGTTAACGGCAGGAAAACCGCTGATCGTTGAGCGGCTTTATCAGGCGCTGCGGTTCAGGGTGATGGCGCGGCCGTCGCCGGCGGTGGCCCGGCCCGAGGCGCCGTAGCCCGTGCCCATGGCGCGCGAGGCGGCGACCTCTCCGGCGATGGTCTGGACCAGGCCTTCGGAGATGATCCGGGCGGCCTCGACCGCGACCGAGTGCTTGGCCAGGACGGTGTTGAACCGCTCGGTCGCCTTGACCAGGCGGATGCGCTCGCTGGACGGGGCGGCGGACAGGATTGCCGGGTTGGCCTTCACTTGGGCCGACTCGCGACGGTACTGGTTGGCCAGTTCCTGGGTGACGGGCAGGCTGGCGACGACGTCCTGGGGCCGACGTTCGGCGAAGGCGCGGGTCTCGACTTCGAGGCGGCCGGTCAGGGTCTCGGTCAGTTCGGTCAGGTGGCGGGCGGCGGACGTGGCGGTGTGGGCGTCGGTCATTGCCGGGCCTCCTGCATCTTGAGCATTTCAGACATGATGGATCCGCTCAGGCCGATTCCGCCGGCCTTGACCGTCTGTTTGGCCATGGCGTCGATCATGAAGCTGCGCCAGGTGCCCTCGGCTTCGCCGCCGCCGAAGGGGCCGTCGGTCGACAGGCCCTGGAACATCGGCTTGAGCATCTCCGACAGGAAGGAGGCCTCGAAGTCCTCGGCGGTCTTCTTGATCTGGGCGCGGCGGGCGTCGCTGATGGTGGAGCCGGCGCCCGCGCCGGTGGGGGCGGTCGGGGCGGGGGTCAGGAAGCCGGCGGGGGCGGAGACGGCGGAGAGGTCGCTCATGCTCACATGACCTCGATTTCAGCCTGGAGGGCGCCGGCCGACTTGATGGCCTGGAGGATGGAGATCATGTCGCGCGGCGAGACGCCCAGGGCGTTCAGGCCGTTGACCAGGGTCGAGAGCGAGGTCGAGCCGTTGACGATGCGCATCTCGCGGCCGAGCTCTTCTTCCACATTGACGGTGGAGGAGGGGACGACGGCGGTCTGGCCCTGGCTGAAGGGCGCCGGCTGGCTGACCTGCGGGTTCTCCTGCACCGAGATGGTCAGATTGCCCTGCGCGATCGCGACGGTGGAGATGCGGACCGCCTCACCCATGACGATGACGCCGTTGACCTCGTCGATGATGACCTTGGCCGGGGCGTCGACCGCGACCGGGATGTTCTCGAGGCGGCTGATGAAGCCCGCCATGCCCAACTGGGCCGGGGCGCGCAGGGCGACGACCGAGCCGTTCTCGGCCAGGGCCGACTGGGGGAAGGACTGGTTGATGGCGGCGGCGATACGCTGGGCCGTGGTGAAGTCCGGATTGCGCAGGGTCAGGCGAACCTCGGGCATCGAATCGAGGTTGAAGCCGGTCTCACGCTCGACCGTGGCGCCCGAGGCGATGCGGCCGGCGGTGGGGACGCCGCGCGTCACCGAGGAGCCCGAGGCGCCGCCGCCCGAGACCGCGCCGGTCTGAACCGAGCCTTGCGCCACCGCATAGACTTCGCCGTCCGCGCCCTGGAGGCTGGTGACCAGCAGGGTGCCGCCCAGCAGGCTCTTGGCGTCGCACATGCTGGAGACGGCGACGTCGATGCGCGAGCCGGGGGTCGAGAAGGGCGGCAGCTCGGCCGTCACCATGATGGCCGCCATGTTCTTGGAGTTGGCGTTTGCCCCGCGGATGTTGACGCCGAGGCGCTCGGTCATCCCTTCCAGCGACTGGCGGGTGAAGGGGCAGTTGCGAAGGCTGTCGCCCGTGCCGTTCAGGCCGACGACCAGGCCGTAGCCGACCAGCTGGTTGGAGCGAACGCCCTCGATGGAGGCGATGTCCTTGATCCGCGACTGGGCGTCGGCGGCGGTCGCGCCCGTCAGCGCGGCCAGTCCGATCAGGACGGGAGCGAAGAGGACGGCAAGACGTTTCGACATCGGGGGTAATCCTGACTGTGACCCGAAACACGATGCGAAGATCGTGCCGAATTGAAAGTTCAATGTTTTCAATGATCGAATGGTCAGGCTTGCCGTTCAGGGCGGCAGATTCTGCCCGCCCGTTAACCAAACAGTCACCGTGATCCGGCGAGGATCAGCCATGTTCCGGAGCGTTTGCCCATGAAGGTCACCGGCCCCACAGGCCCGACGTCGTCGTCCGGCGCCCGCTCCACCAAGGCTGCGGGCGGCTTCAGCCTGTCCCAGACGGGGGGCTCGGCGCCCGCCACGGCGGCGGCCTCGGCCTCCAGCGCAAGCGGTGTCGCAGGGCTCTCGGCCCTGATGGCCCTGCAGGGCGTCGAGAGCGCGACCGAGCGCCGGCGTCGGTCGATTCGGCGCGGAAGGGGCCTGCTGGACCGGCTTGACGAGCTCAAATTGGCGATGCTGGGCGGCGACAATGACGCCGAAGCCCTGGAGCGCCTGAGCCGGTCGCTGCGCGAAGAGCGGCCCGAGGATACACCTGAAGCGCAAAACGAGGGTCTCAGTGGTCTGCTGGATCAGATCGATCTGCGCGCGGCGGTTGAACTGGCCAAGGCCGAAGTTCGCCGCAACGCACCATAAAACTTCCGAATCATTGAAGTTTTCGCCTGCTGGCTGAGCCTTGTGATGACAAAATGTCACGCTGGCCCGGTCGCGCGGGTTTTCCCTGATCACGGACGCGCGAACCGCGTTGCCCCGACTCTCGCGTGCGCCTAAAGGCAGTCTGCGCCACAGGGGGGCGTTTTGTAGAAGAGCGTGAGTGCGATGAACGCAGTTGCGTCCATAACTGCCGAAGAGCCGGTCGCGTACCGGCCTTCCGACGACGAGCCGTTCATGAACGAACGGCAGCTGGCCTATTTCAAGCACAAGTTGATGGCCTGGCGGGATGATATCCTGCGTGAGTCCAAGGGTACGGTCATCAATCTGAAGGCCGAGACCGAGAACCATCCGGACCTTGTCGATCGGGCCTCGTCCGAATCCGACCGGGCGCTGGAGCTTCGCACCCGCGACCGCCAGCGCAAGCTGATCTCCAAGATCGAGGACGCCCTGCGTCGGATCGAGGACGGCTCGTACGGCTATTGCGAGGACACCGGCGAACCGATCGGCCTGGGCCGACTGGAAGCCCGCCCGACGGCGACCCTGTCGGTCGAGGCCCAGGAACGCCACGAGCGCCGCGAACGCGTCCACCGCGACGACTGAGGGTTCAGGCGGCCCGCTTCAAGCGATCAAAGCCGCCTGAATATCCGTCTGGTTGAAGTCCGCGCCCTTGTAGAGCAGGGGCGCGTCCAGCTCCCGTGCCAGGGCATAGGCGAAGCAGTCGCCCATGTTGAGCCTGGCCGGGGTGCGTTTGCCGAACGTCTTCTCCGCGTCGCAGGCGAGGCGCGACGTCAGATCGGTCGCCGCGGTGATCCGGACGGCCAGATGCTCGATGACGATATCGAGCTCGGCGACGCCTTGTTCGCCCCGCAGGCCGCGCAGTCGCGTGGCCGCCTCCCAATATCCGACGGGCGAAAGCCGGATGTCGGTCTCGGCCAGCAGAAACTCCTTGAAGGCGTCGGCTTCGGGCTCGTTCAGCAGGATGGCGACGAGAGCGGAAGCGTCGACCACGATCACTTCGGCATCCCGTCGTCGTCGTAGAAGTCGTCGTCGGTCAGCAACGGCCCGACGACGGGCAGGGCGTTGAAGCGCCTCACCGCCTCCTCAACCCCCCGTCGACGTTCGGCGATGTCCGCCTCCCGGCTAGCGACCAGACGCGCGTCGCGCTCGCGCACCATCTCCTCGACCAGGTCGGTGATGGACTTGCCTTCGAGGCGAGCGAGTTCGCGCAGGCGTTCCGCGACTTCGGGCTTCCGGATCTGGACGGGGGCGTTCATGACGGCGGGCAATCTATCATGACGGGGGTCTGATCCCAAGCCACGCCCAAGCCACGCCTTGACTTCGCCACCGCCGTGACCGACCTACGCGCCTCGTTTTCAAGGTCGCCCATCCCATGTCCGTCAAGGTCCGTTTCGCTCCGTCGCCCACCGGCAAGCTGCACGTCGGCAATGTCCGCACGGCTCTGGTCAACTGGATGTTCGCGAAAGGGCAGGGCGGTTCGTTCGTGCTGCGCATCGACGACACCGACCTGGCGCGTTCGACGGCCGAGTTCGAACAGGGGATCGAGGACGACCTGACCTGGCTGGGGATGCTCTGGGACGAGCGCTACAACCAGTCCAAGCGTTTCGACCGCTATGAGGAGGCCGCCGCGCGGCTGAAGGCCTCGGGCCGTCTGTATCCCGCCTATGAGACCGGCGAGGAGCTGGATCGCCGCCGCAAGGTGCAACTGGCTCGCGGCCTGCCGCCGATCTACGACCGCGCGGCCCTGAGCCTGACCGATGAAGATAAGGCGGCCTTCGAGGCCGAGGGCCGCAAGCCGCACTGGCGCTTCAAGCTGGAGGGCAAGCGCGTCGCCTGGGAAGATCTGGCGCGCGGCCATGCCGAGGTCGACACGGCCTCGATGTCCGACCCGGTGCTGATCCGCGAGGACGGCCTGTTCCTCTACACCCTGCCGTCGGTGGTCGACGACATCGACATGGGCATCACCCACGTGATCCGCGGCGAGGACCACGTCACCAACACGGGCGCCCAGATCGAGATCTTCGAAGCTCTGGGCGGTCCCACGCCCGGCTTCGCCCATATGCCGCTGCTGGTCGGCGAGGACGGCTCGGCCCTGTCCAAGCGCCTGGGCTCGCTGTCGATCTCCGAAATGCGCGACCTGGGCTATGAGCCGATCGCCATCACCAGCCATCTGGGCCGGATCGGCACTTCTGATCCGCTGGAAGTCGGCGCCTCGGTCGAAGCTCTGGGCGAAAGCTTCGCCTTCACCAAGATGGGCCGGTCGCCGGCGCGCTACGACACCGCCGATCTGGACCGTCTGAACGCCCAGGCCCTGCACGCCATGGACTATGCGACGGCCCAGCCGCGCCTCGAGGCCCTGGGCGTCGATCTGGGCGAGGCCTTCTGGGCTGTCGTGCGCCCGAACCTGCAGAAATTCGCCGACGTCGTGGAGCTGGCCAAGATCGTCCGGGGCCCGGTGACGCCGGTGGTCGAGGACGCGGCCTTCGCAGCCGCCGCCCTGGAACTGCTGCCCGAGACCATCGACGAGACCGCCTGGTCGGCCTGGACGACGGCGATCAAGGACAAGACCGGCGCCAAAGGCAAGGCCTTGTTCATGCCGCTGCGGCTGATCCTGACCGGCCAGCCGCATGGGCCGGACATGGCGGCCATCGTTCCGCTGATCGGCCGCGAGCGGATGATCCAGCGCCTGAAGGGCGAGACGGCCTGAATGCGAAAAACCGCCTGAAGCGAGGCTTCAGGCGGCTCTCAAATCGTTGGGCTGAAGCCTTTGAGGCTTAAGCGGCGTTGCAGGTCGCCAGTTGTTCGGCGCTGAGGGCGACGCCCTTGTAGGAGAAGGCGCTGACCTGACCGACGCGGGCCACGACGCGGCGGCAGGCGCGCGGGGCCGGCTGGTTGGCGCCGCCCGTGGCGGTGCACGAGGCGCCGTCGCAGCGCCACGAGGCGCCGTCGATGATCAGGGTGGCGGCCGGAGCCTTGGAGGCGTCGGCGAGGGTCAGGCTGGTGGCCGGGGTGTCGGCCAGGGCAGGGGCGGCGGCGAACAGGGCGGCCGCGAGCACGAGAGCGCGCATGGGATGTCTCCGAAGAACGGGTCGGAGCGTCAGGAAATGCGCTCCTGAGACGCCAATGTCAGTTTCATTAGAAAACTGTCAAGCGCGAAATCGTGCGCGATGCACTTTTTTATGATCGGTGATCAGTTATCTCTGATCATGTTGCACGACAGGCGCATCGCCCCGGACCAGCATCTCGATGGCGTCCTCGACCGTGTCGGCGACGCTGTAGGCCTGGAGGAAGGAGGGCGGGCTGAAGCCGCGGGCGACGCTGTCCTCCAGCACGGCGAGCAGGGGCTGCCAGAAGCCGTCGATGTTCAGGAAGATGATCGGCTTGTGGTGCAGGTCCAGCCGCTTCCAGGACAACAGCTCGATGACCTCCTCGAGCGTGCCGACCCCGCCGGGGGCGACGACGAAGGCGTCGGACTGGTCGTACATCAGCGTCTTGCGCTCATGCATGGAGGTGACGACGATGGTCTCGACGTCGTCGAACAGCCGTTCGCGGCTGCGCAGGAAGGCCGGCATGATGCCGACGACGCGGCCGCCGGCCTCATGCGCGGCGCGTGCGGAGGCGCCCATCAGGCCGACGCCGCCGCCGCCATAGACCAGGCGCCAGCCGGCGCGGGCCGTCGCCGCGCCGAAATCCGTCGCGGCCTGGATGTAGGCGGGATCGTTGCCGGGGGCCGAGCCGCAGAACAGGCAGACGGACTTGCCGTCGAAGGGGGCGATGGCGGTGGCGGGCAGGGACATGAATCCTCGAACGAAAGCGGATAACAGGCCGAGACAATCAATGCGGGGCCGGGCTATCTGGGCCGACAGTCCTACAGACACGGCGAGCAGGATGAAACGGCGTATCTTCGTCATCGGCATGACAGTTCTTGCTGGCCTCGGCGGCGTCGCCTGCTCCCCCGCGCCGCAAGGCCGGGCGCCCGAGGCGCAAGCCGCCGCGGGCTGGGTGACGCCGCCGCAGATCGAAGCCGTCGAACGCACCGCCGCGGGCCTGACCGTCCGGGGGCGGGCCGCGCCCCAGGGGCGGGTGGTGCTGCGCGCCGCGGGGGGCACGGCCTATGCGGTGGGCGCCGACGCCAACGGACGGTTCGATCTTCAGGTGCGCTCGCCCGCCAATGACACCCTGTTCCTGGTCGAGACCCAGGACGGCCAGGACGCCTCGCCCGCGCCCTATCGGATGCTGGTGTCGCACGACCCCGCCGGGCCGACGGCCCTGCTGAGCCCCGGCGCCCCGACGAAACGGCTGGACCCCGCCGGGCCGCTGGACGTGGTCGACAGCGACGGTCATGCCTTGCTGGCCTCGGGCCGTGCGACGGCGGGCTCGAGTGTCGCGGTCTCGGTCGCCGGGCGAGCGCCGACGCAGGTCCGTGTCGGGGCGGATGGGCGCTGGAGTCTGGTCCTGACCAATGAGGGCGCCGGGGCGGCGGAGATCGTGGTGGCCGGGCGGCGCTATGCCTATCCCGGACCGGCGCTCGGCGCCGGGGGGGGCGCCGGTGGCGGAGACGGTCTGGCGATGGTCTCCAACCCGCAGGGCTGGTCGGTGTCCTGGCCGGTGCCGCCGCGCTCGCGTCAGGGCAGCTGGTTCCCGGCGGGTTGAGGGCGTTTACCCCGCGTTAAGCAAAACGGCCGATGGAGGAATCGTCTTCTTTTTGGGGACACCACCATCACCGAACTTCTTCAGCCCGGCGCCCGCGTCGGGCTTTTTTCTTGCCCGGATTGCGGGACGTCGGTCGGGCGCGATCAAGCCGCGACCTCCTTCATCGAGACGGCGGGATCGGCCAGTTTGGCGGGATCGACCGGGGTGCCGCGGCCGATCAGCAGGCGGCCGGCCATGAACTCGGGCGGGGCGTTGACGGCCTCGACGCAGACGACCCTGTCGCCGGCAAGGTGGAAGACGGCGAAACGGCCCTCAGGGAGATCACCGCGCACGATCTGGCGGTCGGCGTCGAAGGGCAGGCCGGCGATCTGGAGCTTGATCTCATACTGGTCGGACCAGAACCACGGAACCTCTGGCGCCGGGGCCGGGCGGCCGGTGATGGCGCTCGCCGCTTGTTTGGCCTGTTCCAGGGCGTTGGGCACGCTTTCCAGCCGCATGACCCGACCGCCCATGGCCGGGATCGGCCGATGGGTCATGTCGCCGATGGCGAAGATGGAGGGATTGGAGGTGCGGGCGGCTTCGTCCACCACGACTCCGTTGTCGCAGCTCAGGCCGGCGGCGCCGGCCAGGGCGTCGCAGGCCATTGCCCCCACGCCCACCAGGATGACATCGGCGGGGATCAGCTCGCCGTCGGCGAGGCGGACGCCGCCCTCTTCGAAGCCCGAGACCTCGGCGCCGGTGCGGATCTCGACGCCGTGCGCGCGGTGGTGATCGGTGAAGAAGGTCGACAGGGTCTCGGAGGCCACCCGCTGGAGCACCCGGTCCATCCGCTCCAGCACCACGACCTCGGCGCCCAGTTTGCGGGCCGAGGCGGCGGCCTCCAGCCCGACATAGCCGCCGCCGACCACGGCCATGCGCTTGCCGGGACCGAGGGCGGCTTTCAGCCGTTCTGCGTCCTCAAGCGTGCGCAGCTCGATCAGTTCGGGCCGGTCGGCACCGGGGATGGGCAGTTTGCGGGCCACCGATCCGGTGGCGAGGATGAGAATGTCCCAGGGTTCGACCGCGCCGTCCTCGAAGGTCACGGTCTTGCCGGCCGGGTCGATGGCGTTGGCGGTGACGCCGGTGCGCAGGTCGATCTGCTGTTCGGCGTAGAAGCTTTCGGGGCGCAGCAACAGGGCGTCGAGGTCGGCCTCGCCCTTCAACCAGGCCTTGGACAGGGGCGGGCGCTGATAGGGCGGGGCGTTTTCCGTCCCGGCGAGGACGATTTTCCCCGCGAACCCGTACTGGCGAAGGAGGGCCGCCGCAGAGCCGCCCGCGTGGCCCGCGCCGATGATCAGGACCTTTGTATCTTCGGTAATTTCCACGTGGAAACAGGGCCTTGTCGTAAGCGGCTGCGAGGTTTCCGCCCTATGTAAGACGGTTCGCGGTCGGGCGCCACGGGCGGGAGCCTCCCGAACAGGCTTTGTAACTTTAGGACACTGAGTGTTTCAAATACGCAGTTCGCACTTGCGAAATTGTGCGTCGCAACATAGATTGTCTTTCGACGCTTCGGCGTCATGCCCTTTCCTGGGCGTTTCCTCCCAAATAAACTTTTTATGGCCGCGTCCTCGGACGCGGCCTTTTTTCTGCCCGATCAGGCAGGTTCGCGCCGGACCGGCGCCGGGCCACGGTCAAGGTGACGCTGGAACAGGGTCTGGTAGAAGAGTTGGATGACCTCCGTCGTTTCCCGCCGTCTGATCCTCGGAGCGCTCGCCGCGAGCGGCCTGGCGTCAGCCGCCCGGGCCGCGCCTGCGGGCTTCGACGCGGCGGTCGTGAAGCCCAGTCAGGGGAGGGCGCCCGCCGGCGCGGCCGTCTATCCCGACCTGACCTCGGCCATCGCGGCGGCGCCGGCCGACGGGGCGCGGCCGTTCCGGATCTGGATCGGGCCGGGGATCCATGAGGGTCAGGTCGTGGTCGACAAGCCGTTCGTGCGTCTCATCGGGGCCAGTCGGACCGGCTCCGTGATCAACCATCTGGCCGCCTCGGGACTGGCGGGACCGGACGGGCGGAACTGGGGCACGACGCGGTCGGCGACCCTGTTCGTGCGGGCGGCGGATTTTCGCGCCGAAAACCTGACCCTCAACAACGCCTTCGAAGGCCTGGCGGAGATGACGAAGTTGGGCGGCCTGCGCTCGCACGACGGGGCGGGGCCGCAAGGCGTGGCCCTGATGCTGGACCGGGGCTCGGAGCGCAGCGTGATCCGCGACTGCGACATCCTCGGCTATCAGGACACCCTGTTCGCCAATGTCGGGACGGCCCTGTTCGAGCGCTGCCTGATCGTCGGCAGCTATGACTTCATCTTCGGCGCGGGGCGGGTCTGGTTCGAGGGCTGCGAAATCCGGTCGCGGCCGCGCCCGGGCGAGACGACGGACAAGCTGGATCAGGGCTATATCGTCGCGCCCAGCACCCCGATCGACCAGCCGTTCGGCTTCGTCTTTCATCGCTGCCGGCTGACGAAGGAGGCGGGGACGGCGAGGGCTTCGGTCTTCCTCGGGCGGCCCTGGCGGCCGACGACGGCCTTCCCGGACGGGCGCTACGGCGATCCACGCTTCGTGGCGGCGGCCAGCTATCTCGACTGCTGGATGGACGACCATATCGCGCCGGAGGGCTGGACCGAGATGTGGTTCACGGGCCGCGACGGCAATCCGCGCACCATGCTTCAGCCCGAGGACGTGCGCTTCTCCACCCATGGCTCTTATGGGCCGGGCGCGGCGGCCTTCGCGCGAGGCCGGACCCTGAGCGATTCCGAGGCTGCCGCGATCACCCGCGCGGCCGTGATCCGCGACCTGCGCTAGCATACCGCCTTCCCGAACTGGATCTTCCAGCGGCGTCGCGGCCTCTTGACGTCCGCATGCAACGGGCGCACCCCTAAAGAAAAACATACCACAAACACAAATGGCCCGGGGAAACGCCATGGCTGTTCTGAAGGGGCTCGCCGCCGCCTCGCTCATTGCCAGTGTGGCGGGGGCGGGCGGGGCGCTGGCTCAGGCCGCCGCGCCCGTACCGCAGGCCCAAACGGCCTCGCCTGATCAGGCCACGCTCGCGACCATGACGCCCGAGCAGTTGCGGGCCCAGGCCCAGGCGCGGATCGCCAATCCCAACCGCCCGACCGGCTGGTGGGCGGAGACGGTGAGCCAGCAGCCGGACGCCTGGTACCGCACGCCCGAGGGGCTGACGATGACGGCCAACATCCTGTCCTGGCAGGACTCGACCGGCGGCTGGCCCCTGATGAACACCACGCGCGAGCTCAACCGGGGCGACCCGGCGCAGGCGGGGCCGTGGGGGAGCGACGGCGCCCTGATCAAGGCGACGGTCAACGAGATGCGGTTTCTGGCCCGGGCGTATCGCGCCACCGGCGACGCCAGGGATCTGGCCGCCGTGCGTCGGGGGCTGGGTTTTATCCTGATGTATCAATACCCGACCGGCGGCTGGCCCCATTCCGTGCCGCCGCCTGAGGGCTATGAACGCTACGCCACCTTCAATGACGACATGATCGTGGACGTGATGACCTTGCTGGGCGAGGTCGCGAACGGCGGCGATTTCGCCAGCCTGCCCGAGGCCGACAGGCAGGCGGCGAAGGGAGCCTTCGACAAGGCGCTCGACTTCATCCTCAAGACCCAGATCGTCGTCGACGGCAAACGCACCGCCTGGGCCCAGCAGTATGACGAGGTCACGCTGGAGCCGCGCGCGGCCCGCCGCTTCGAGCCCGTCGCCATCTCGGGCGGGGAGAGTGTCGGCGTCCTGCTGCTGCTGATGAGCCTCGACCATCCGTCGCCCGAGGTCCGGCGCGCGGTCCGCGAGGGCGCCGACTGGTTCGACCGGAGCCGGCTCAGCGGTATCCGTTTCGTGCGCGAGAACGGCGACGGCCTGGTGCGGTCCGACCCCGACGCCCCGCCGCTGTGGGCGCGCTATTATGAGATCGGGACCAACCGGCCGATCTTCGCCGGGCGCGACGGGATCATCCGCTATGACCTCGCCGAGGTCGAGCAGGAGCGGCGCGGCGGCTATGGCTGGTACAGCCCGGCCGGGGCGCAGGTGCTGACGGCTTACGCCCAATGGCGTCAGGCCCATCCCCAACAGTGAGGAAGAGACCGATGGCTGATCTCGATCGCCGCAGCCTGCTGGCCGCCGCCGGAGCCACGGCCGCCCTGACCGCGCCGGGTCTGGCCTTGGCCCAGAGCGCGCCAATCGCCCGCACCGCCCACGGACGCGTCAGCGGCTATCGCAATGGCGACATCCTCGGCTTCAAGGGCATTCCCTATGGCGCGGACACGGCCGAGACCCGGTTCGCGGCGCCGAAGCCGCCCCGATCCTGGCGCGGCGTGAAAGCCTGCACCGCCTTCGGGCCCATGGCGCCCCAGCCGGCCAGCGGGGCCAACAGCGGCTATCTGCCCGACCGCGCCTTCACCACCGACGATACCTCGGAGGACATGCTGAAGCTGAACGTCTGGACCCCCGGTCTGGACGGGAAGAGGCGGCCGGTTCTGGTCTGGATCCACGGCGGCGGCTTCATCAACTTCTCGGCCAACAGCGACCTCTACGACGGGACCCATCTGGCGGCGTTTGGGGATGCGGTGGTGGTGTCGATGAACCACCGGCTGAACAGCTTCGGCTATCTGTATCTGGCGGAATTGGGCCCAGAATCCGAGCGTGGGGAGTTCGCGGACTCCGGCAACACCGGCATGCTCGACCTCGTCCTGATGCTGCAGTGGGTCAGGGACAATATCGCGGCGTTCGGGGGCGATCCGGACTGCGTCACCATCTGGGGCCAGTCGGGCGGCGGGGCCAAATGCTCGGTGCTGATGGCCATGCCGGCGGCGCGCGGCCTGTTCCACCGGGTCATGACCATGAGCGGCCAGCAGGTCACGGTCACCCCGCCCGAGATGGCGACCGAGACGGCGCGCAAGATCCTGACCCAGGCCGGAGTCTCGACCCCCGCCGAGCTCAAGCGACTGACCAGGGACCAGCTGATCGCGGCGAGCCGCGGTGTCTACTACGGTCCGGTGCTGGACGGGCGCAGCCTGACGCGCCACCCGTTCGAGCCCGACGCCACGCCCCTGTCGGCCGATGTGCCCCTGATCATGGGCAATACCCATGATGAGACCCGGCTGCTGATCGGCCCCTCCGACCCGGCCCTGTTCGACCTGAAGTGGGAGGATGTACCCGCGAAACTGACCCGGGCAATCCAGTCCTACATGGGCCAGATGTCGCCGGAGGCGGTGACCGCCTGGTATCGCGACAAATACCCGGCCTATTCGCCGTCCGAGGTCTTCTTCGCCGCGACCACGGCCCTGCGCTCGTGGCGGGCCCAAATCATCCAGGCGGACCGGCGGGCGGTGCAGCCGGGCGCCTCGACCTGGGTCTATCAGTTCGACTGGAAGAGCCCGGCCATGGGCGGCAAATGGGGCGCGCCCCACTGCGCCGACATCCCCTTCTACTTCCGCAACACCCGTGAAATGCCGACCATGACGGGGGGCGGGGAGGATACCCTGGCCCTGGCCGAGACCATGTCGACCGCCCTGCTGAACTTCGCCCGCACGGGAAATCCGAACGGGGCGGGGGTTCCGGACTGGCCGAAGTATGACTCGCCGGGGCGGGTGACCATGCAGTGGGACACCGTCAGCCGGGCCACGCCCGATCCGCGCGGCGAGGAGCGGCGGTTGGTCGGACTGATCCCCTATCGGCAACCCGGCACCTAGGGGCGATGACCGACGCCGTCGTCTCCACGCGCTTCGAGAGCAAGCGCCGGCTGATCCTGGACGAGGCCACGCGGCTGTTCAAGGCGCGGGGGCTGAAGGGGGCGACCCTGATCGACGTCGCCCGCAGCATCGGCCTGAGCAACACCAGCGTCAGCTACTATTTCCCGCGCCGCGACGACCTGGCGGCGGCCTGTTTCTTTCGGACCATCGCGGCCTATGACGGTCTGCTGGATGCGGTTGAGCCGACGGAGGCGGGGGAGGGGCGGATCCGCGCCTTCCTGGATCTGCATTTCGACCATCTGGCGCGGATGGCGCGGGGGCAGGCGCCGGACCTGATCGGCTTCAGCGACCTCAGCGCCCTGACGGGGCCTCAGGCCGAGGCCGTGTTCGACGCCTTCGAAAACCTGTTCCGGCGGGCGCGGCGGGTGCTGATCGGGCCGCCGCGCGCGGGCGACACCCGGTCGGGACGCAACGCGCGAGCGCATCTGCTGCTGTCGGTGGTCTTTGGCGCAGCCCACTGGGCGCGGGAGTTCGAGCCGGAGGACCTGCCCCGGATCGCGGCGCGGGCGGCGGACATCCTGCTGAACGGCCTCGTGACGGCGGACGCCGCCTGGCCGCCCGAGCCGCTGGACTTCGACGCCGGATCAGATGACGGACCGCGCGAGGCCTTTTTGCGCGCCGCGACCCGGCTGCTCAACGAAAAGGGCTATCAGGGCGCCTCGGTCAGCCAGATTTCGGCGCGGCTCGGGGTGACCAAGGGCTCCTTCTACCACCACCTCGACACCAAGGCGGATCTGGTCGGCGACTGTTTCGAACGCAGTTTCGGCATCGTGCGCCGGGCCCAGGACGCGGGTTTCGCGCTGGAGGTGACGGGCTGGGAGAGGCTGTCGCGGACGGTCGCGGCCCTGATCCGGCGTCAGCTGTCCGATCAGGGGCCGTTGCTGCGCCACACCGCCCTCAGCGCCGCGCCGGAGGAAGTGCGGTCCGACATCGCGACCTCGACCCGCCGGGTCGGCGACCGCTTCGGCCAGATGGTCGCCAACGGAATGATCGACGGCTCAATCCGCGCGGTGGACCAGACCCTGGCCGCCCGGATGCTGGACGACATGATCAACGCCGCCGCCGAGCTGTGGCGCTGGGCCCCGGATCTGGACGCCGACAGCGCGGTGGCGGACTACGCCCGGCCGATGATGTTCGGTCTGGAGGCCTAAGATCGGCGGATATTGCAACAAAGCCTGACAGTATGACGCCTTGCGTCGCCGGGCGTCTGGCCTCAACGATGATCGGGCGGAAAAGCCGCGAGTGCAGGGCCATGTCAGGAACCCAGGACAAGCTGACGGAACGCGAGCGCGAATGCCTGCGCCTCGTTCATGCGCACCTGAACTCCAAACAGATCGCGCGCGAACTGGGCATCAAGCCGGGCACGGTGGATCGGCATTGCGAGAACGCGGTCCGCAAGCTTCAGGCCGGGAACCGCATCGACGCGGCCCTGCGTCTGGCGGCCTGGGAGACGGTTGGGACCGATTCCCAATCCGATCCGATCCCAATGGCCCAATGGCCGTCTTCGGCGTCCCTTGAGAGGGCGAACGAGGATTATCATGACCGCGAAACAGGATCTGGTGCCGGCCGTCAGCTGGAACGGGGTGGAAGCCATTCTCATGGGAATGGCCAATACGCCGGACAAACGTTTGATGGTCGGGCATCTGGTGGAGGGCACGCGCAAGCAGGCGCCCTTCCTGACGCCCGAAGGGGTGATGGCCGAGCTCTTCTATCTGGCGACGGCCTTGCTCGATCAGGACTTCAATCCGTCCTTCACGGAAACGAACTCCTCGGACGCATCCTCGTCGTCTTCGGCGTAGCCGCCGCGGCGGCGCTGATCCTTCTCAGCCTCGCAGGGGCGGAAAGCTTCGCCTTCCTTCTTCAGAAGTTCCGCTACGGCGGCTGAAGGCCCCGGCCCATCTCCGGAAGTCCCAATGAAACGCGCTGCAAAGGCCGCGAGCATCGCCGCTCGCCTGCACATGGCCCTGACCCAGGCCGAGACCGGTCAGGATCAGTCCATCGCCCGTCTGGGCCGTCTGGCCGAGACCCTGACCCGGTCGCGCCGCGAGGCCGGCCTGTCGCCGACCGTCGGCCAGCCGGTGTTTGACGCCCTGTCCCGGGCCATGGCCGCCCAGATCGAGTCCCAGCGCGCCATGGTCGATCTGCATCAGGCCCTGGCCGAGGTGCAGGACCGCACCGCCTTCCGGGGCATCAAGCTGGGCGGACTGGACAAGGACGACATCCCCGGGCCGCGCGGCCTGAGGATGTTCCCTCGGCTATCGCTGGTTGAGGAAACCGCCTGATCGGAGGTAGGACACGGCGGGGGGAATCGCCGTGTCGCCGATCTATCTGTTCACGCTCGTCGTCTTCGCCGTGGTCGGCCTGGCCGCGCTGCTGCGTGGGGAACGGTGGGAGCGGACTGCCGTCGCCGTCTTGGCCGCGGCCTGGATCGGCTCGGCCCTGACGCCCTTCAACAAGGTCGACCCGCCGTGGATGGCCATCGGCCTCGACGTCGCGGTCTTTCTCTTCCTGCTCTACGCCGCCCTGTATTCGCGGCGCGGCTGGACCAGCGCGGCGGCGGGCTTCCAGTTCCTGATCCTGTGCACCCACTTCGTCTTCGCGCGCGACCGGACCCTGGAACAGTGGGCCTATATCTCGGCCTACTATGTCTGGAACCTGGGGGTCTTCGCGGCCCTGGCCTGCGGCGTCGTCTGGCGAGGGGGCAAGGCGGCGCGACCCTGAACTCCGGACCCGCGGCGACGTTGGTGGGAGGTGTGTTCAGGAGCGCCCATGACCGACTACACCCTCTACTACTGGTCCGCGCCATTTCGGGGCCAGTTTGTTCGCGCCGTCCTGGCCTGGGCCGGCAAGACATGGGCGGAAGCGGGCGACGAGCAGATCGGCAGGTTGATGGAGGGCCCGGTCAAGGCGATGCCGGTCCCTTTCATGGGGCCGCCGGTTCTCGTCGATGAGCAGAGCGGTTTCGCCGTCTCCCAGATGCCGGCCATTCTGCTCTACCTCGGCGAAAGCCTCGCTCTTCTGCCGGAAGATCCGGCCGGGCGCGCCCTGGCGCTGAAGGTCGTGTGCGACGCCAACGACGTCATCGACGAGCTCACCCGCGACGGCGGCAAATCGATGTGGACCCCCGATCGCTGGACGGAGTTCGAGCCGCGCCTGACGAAGTGGATGTCGTTCTGGGAGGAGATCGGCCGTCGCCATGGCCTGAAGGCCGAGTCCGGTCTCCTTCTGGGCGGGGATGCGCCG
The DNA here is from genome assembly GCF_017487405.1 of Brevundimonas goettingensis. Classification (NCBI taxonomy): domain Bacteria; kingdom Pseudomonadati; phylum Pseudomonadota; class Alphaproteobacteria; order Caulobacterales; family Caulobacteraceae; genus Brevundimonas; species Brevundimonas goettingensis. The sequence continues at coordinate 743,287 of NZ_CP062222.1, forward strand.
GGCCTGGCCGACATCGTGACCGCGACCCTGTGGACCACGATCGCCGATCGCTTTCCGCAGATCGGAGAGATTCTGAAAAAGAGCGCGCCCCGGACGGCGGCCCTGGCCGAGCGGGTTTCGGGCCTTCCGCCGTTGGTCGCGGTCGCGGAACAGGCGCGCCGGGACTATGGCGACACCTGGAGCGGAGGCCAGATCGAGGCGTCGCTGAGGAAGGTGCTGAAGGCCTGACTTCTTGGTCTCGCGCAGTGACGTGGGGCGGGTTGAGGCGCGGCTCCGGGGCGGTTCTGGGGCGGTTTGGGCGATGGGTGGAACCCCCACGGCGGGGGGCGGTTGAAGCGGACCAGACCGGAGTGATCCCATGGCCGACGCGTCCAACCCCACGCCCCGTTATCCGACCCCGCCGTTCCCGGACCAGAAACAGCCCTGGCCCGGCCTGGCCTCGAAGATGGAGCCGCGGCCGGACCACGGCGAAACCAGCTACCGGGGCTCGGGCCGTCTCGCGGGCAAGCGCGCCCTGATCACCGGCGGCGACAGCGGCATCGGACGCGCCGCGGCCATCGCCTTCGCGCGCGAAGGCGCCGATGTCGTCATCAACCATCTGCCCGAGGAAGAGCCAGACGCGCGCGAGGTCATCGACCTGATCACCGCCGAGGGTCGCAAGGGCGTGTCGATCCCGGGCGACCTGCGCGACGAGGCCTTCTGTCGCCGGCTGGTCTCCGAAGCGGCCGGGGCGCTCGGCGGGCTCGACATCCTGGTCAACAACGCCGCGCGCCAGCAGACGCGGCCCTCCATCGCCGACATCAGCGCCGAGGATTTCGACGCGACCTTCAAGACCAATGTCTATGCGCCCTTCTGGCTGTCGAAAGCCGCGCTGGAAATCATGGGGGAGGGGGCGGTGATCGTGAACACCGCTTCCGAACAGGCGGGCGACCCGTCCGAGGACATCATGGACTACGCCATGACCCGGGCGGCGGTGCTCAACTTCACCAAGGGGCTGGCGACCCAGTTGGCGCCGCGGGGCATCCGGGTGAATGCCGTGGCCCCCGGGCCGTTCTGGACACCGCTGCAGGTCAGCGGCGGCGCCACGCCGGAGAAGCTCAGGAATTTCGGCGCGTCGAGCCCCTTCGGACGGCCCGGCCAGCCCGCAGAGATCGCCGGCCTTTATGTCGCCGCCGCCGATCCGACGCTCAGCTATTCGACAGGCCAGATCTTCGCGGCCACGGGCGGCAATCGCCAGCCGGCCTGACGTCGGAGGGGCGGGCGTCGGAGGGGCACCTTGAGATCGGATACTTCTGCGAGGGAAGGCGTCCGGGCGGGACGCTGAAGGCCCGAGATGGCTCCGCAGGTAGGATTCGAACCTACGACCAGCCGATTAACAGTCGGCTGCTCTACCACTGAGCTACTGCGGAACATCTGCTCGGGAGGCGGGCGTATAGCAGTGGCTTCGCGCGTCTTGCAACGGCTAATGTGGGGCCATGCGCATCATTTCCATCGACGCCGCGGACGATCCCCGGATCGCCGCCTATCGCGACATCAGGGAGCGCGATCTGACGGGGCGGGAAGGGCTGTTCATCGCCGAAGGGGAGGTGGTGCTCAGGAATCTGGTCTCGTCCGCGGGCCTATGCCGGCCACGCTCGATGCTGATCGCCGATAAGCGAATCGCGGCCCTGGAGCCCATTATCGCCGCCGCGCCCGCCGACATGCCGGTCTATTCGGTCGGCCAGGCGGTGCTCGATTCGGTCGCGGGCTTTCCCCTGCACCGGGGCATACTGGCGCTCGGGGAGAAGCCCGAGCCGGAGGAGGCGTCCGCCGTGCTGGACCGGCTGGGCGAGGACGCGGTGGTGGTCGCGGCCGAGGGGATCGGCAATCACGACAATATCGGCGGGATCTTCCGCAATGCCGCCGCCTTCGGGGCCGGGGCCGTGCTGCTGGACGACCGCTGCGGCGATCCCTTCTATCGCAAGTCGATCCGGGTCTCGGTCGGGGCGGTGCTGCGCGTGCCTTGCCCGCGTCCCTTGCCGCTGGCGGACCTGGTCGAGACCCTGAAGGCGGCGCGGTTCGAGGTCATCGCCCTAACCCCCTCGGCGACCGAGCCGCTGGCGGCGCTGCGACCCGGCGGACGGCGGGCCCTGCTGCTGGGGTCGGAGGGGCCGGGTCTGCCGCAGGGGATCATCGACCGATGCCGCCCGGTCGGGATCGCCATGGCCGGGGACTTCGATTCCCTGAACGTGGCCGCGACCTCGGCCATCGCCCTGCATCAGCTGACACGCGCCTCGGGACTGCGAACCGATGGCGAATTCTCCCCGCGCGGGATCGGGGGCGAAGCAATTGCGCCGATCCGGTGACAATCGCGCGAAATCAGGGCGTTAACGCTTTGTTGACCTTGCCGAACCGCGCTTTCCGTGTCGCCATGCGCGCGGGGAGATTGTCATGGGCAGCATTCTGGATTTCGTCACCCGCAACGGCCGCATCGCGACGGCTCTGGGCGTGGTGGTCTTCGCGGTCAGCACCGCCGGCGCCATCGGCTGGATGACGGCGCCGGTCTAGTCGTTTCAGGGCGTTAGAGGTCGACACGACGGCCCTCGGGGGGCAGGGTTCGCCCGTCCCCGACCTGTCGCGAGTTCGCCCCATGCCCCTCCGTAAATCGACCGCCGTTTCCGGCCTCGCCCTGCTGCTGGCGGCCGCCGCCTCCATGGCGAGCGCGCAAGACGCCCAACACATCGACCCGGCGCGGCTGAACGCCCATATCGCGGCCCTCGCCGACGACGCCATGGGCGGGCGCGGCCCGACGACGCCCGGCGAAGAGGCTGCGGTGAACTATGTCGCCGACCAGTTCAAGGCGATGGGGCTGGAGCCCGCGGGCGACAACGGGACCTGGTTCCAGACCGTGCCGATCAACCGCTTCCTGCAGGACGGCCCGGCGATCCTCTCGGCGAACGCGGGCGGCGAGGCCCTGACCTTCAACCGTGGGACCGACGTCATCGTCGGCAGCCACCGCCCGGTCTCGCGGATCAGCCTGACGGACGTACCGGTGGTCTTCGTCGGCTATGGGGTCACGGCGCCCGAGCGCGGCTGGGACGACTTCAAGGGCGTCGATGTGCGCGGCAAGATCGTGCTGATGCTGGTCAACGACCCGGACTTCGAGGTCGCCGCCGACAGCCCCTTGGCGGGCAAGTTCGACGGCAAGGGCATGACCTACTACGGCCGCTGGGTCTACAAGTTCGAGGAGGCGGCGCGGCGCGGGGCGGCGGGCGTCCTGGTCATCCATGAGACCGCCGGCGCGGGCTATCCCTGGACCACCCTGCAGAACTCCTCCACCGCCGCCGGCTTCGACATCGTGCGCGACAATGTCGAGGCCGAGCGGGTCCAGGCCCAGGGCTGGATCCAGCAGCCGATCGCCGCGAAGCTGATGGCCGCCGCCGGTCTCGACTATGCGACGCTGAAGGCCCAGGCCCAGACGGCGGACTTCCATCCGGTCGCCCTGAACGGGGTGACGATGTCGATGGACTTCGGCCTCAAGTACGAGCGGCTGACGACCCGCAACGTCGCCGGCAAGCTGACCGGCACGACCCGACCCAACGAGACGGTGATGTTCGGCGCCCACTGGGACGCCTACGGTCACGCCACGCCCAACGCCCAGGGCGACGACATCTATAACGGCGCGGTGGACAACGCCTCGGGCGTCGCTGGCGTGCTGGAGCTGGCCCGGCTGTTCGCCGCCGCCCCGCGCACCGAACGCTCCCAGATCTTCGTCTCCTGGGCGGCCGAGGAGGCGGGTCTGCTGGGGGCCTACTACTATGCCGCCCACCCGCTGGTCCCGCTGGAGACCACGGTCGCCAACATCAATATGGACTCGCTGCTGCCCGGCGGGCCGTCGCCCGAGATCGTGGTCATCGGCTATGGCAAGACCGATCTGCAGGACCGGCTGGCGCGGGACGCGGCGAAGGAGGGGCGGACCCTGATCGCCGATCCGGCGCCGCAAGTCGGGGCCTTCTACCGCTCGGACCACTTCCCCCTGGCCAAGATGGGGGTGCCGGCCCTGTTCGCCGCGGCGGGCTTTACCGGCGCGTCCGAGGCCAGCCGCATCTATGTCCGCGACCGCTATCACCAGCCGACCGACGCCTGGGAGCCGGGCTGGGACATGACCGGGGCCGCCGCCGACGTCCAGCTGCTCTATGAGGTCGGCCGCGATCTGGCGATCGGGACCGACTGGCCGAAATGGACGCCGGGCAATGAGTTCGAGGGCGTCCGCGAAGCCAGCGCGGCGTCTCGGAAATAGCGCGCACGAAAACGGCCCGGAGCGAACTCCGGGCCGTTTGACTGTCTGACGCCGTTCAGGCGCTTACTTGCGGCGGCCGTCCAGGCTCCAGGCGCCCGCACCGGCGCAGGCCAGGTACAGGAAGATGAAACAGAACAGGATGGCCGCGTCGCCGCCGTTCACGGCCGGATACGGGCTCGAGGGGAAGTGGAACATCCAGTAGGCGACGGCCATCTCGCCGGCCAGGACGAAGGCGACCGGGCGGGTGAACAGGCCCAGGATCAGCAGGGCGCCGCCGACCAGTTCCAGAACGGCGCCGACGCCGAACAGGCTGGCCAGTTCGACCTGACCAGGCTGGGCGCCTTCCGGGAAGCCGAACAGCTTGACCACGCCGTGGGCGAGGAACAGCAGGCCCGCGACGATGCGGAGGGCGGCGAGGGCGCGCGGCGCCCAGGGTGCGGTGTTGAAGGAAGCCATTGTCTTTCTTTCTCTGAAGAGAGGCCCGGCGGCCGGAGATCGCCGGGTCTTATTGAAACAGTGTTAGTTCCAGTTATCAGGCGGCGTCAACCAGGACAATCTCAGCATCCTTGAGCGCTGTCACGGTCAAGGTGTCCTCGTCGGTGATCGCCACCCCGTCACGGGCGTTCAGCTTGACGCCATTGACCTCGACCTCGCCGATGGCGGGGACGAGATAGCCGCGGCGGGCGGCGCCCAGCGGATAGGTCGCCGTCTCGCCCGCCTTCAGCGTGGCGCCCACGACCCGGGCGTCGCTGCGGATCGGCAGGGCATCCGTGTCATCCTCGAAGCCCGAGGCCAGGACCACGAACTGACCGGCGCGGTCGCCCTTCGGGAAGGGTTTCGCGCCCCAGGCGGGCTTTTCTCCACGACGGGTCGGCTCGATCCAGATCTGGAAGATCCGGGTCAGCTCCGGCTCGGCGTTGTATTCGGCGTGGCGGATGCCGGTGCCCGCGCTCATGACCTGAACGTCGCCGGCGACCGTGCGGCCCTTGTTGCCCAGGCTGTCCTCATGGGTGATGGCCCCGTCGCGGACATAGGTGATGATCTCCATGTCGGCGTGCGGGTGGGGCGGGAAGCCCGAGCCGGCGGCGATCTCGTCGTCGTTCCAGACCCGCAGGCTGCCCCAGCTCATCCGCTTGGGGTCGTAGTAGTTGGCGAAGGAGAAGTGGTGCTTGGCGTTCAGCCAACCGTGGTTGGCGCCGCCCAGGGATTCAAAAGGTCTGCGCTCGATCATCGTCTCGTCTCCGCGGTCCGGCGGGGGCGGGGACATCCCCGCCGCGCGCGCCGCCGCTCTGGCTTGAGGGCAAGATAGCGATCCGCTAACGATCAGAAATAGAAACAACTGAAACACATCGTTTCCGCCAGAAGCCCGATCGTCATGTCGAAACTGCCCGATCTCGAAGCTCTCGCCATCTTCGCCAAGGTCGCCGAGACCCAGTCCTTCTCGGGCGCGGCCGAGGCGCTGAACCTGTCCAAGGCGACGGTGTCCAAGGCCGTCAGCCGGCTGGAGGTGCGTCTGGGCACGACCCTGCTGCACCGGACCTCGCGTCGCTTCGCCCTGACCGAACAGGGCAGGGGGCTGGCCGCCCGCGCCGCCCAGATGGTCGCCGAGGGCGAGGCCGCCGAGGCCCAGGCGCTGGACCAGTCGATGAACCCGCGCGGTCTGGTGCGGCTGGCCGCGCCGATGTCGTTCGGCATCTCCTATGTGGCGCCGGCCCTGCCGGAGTTCCTGGCCCGCCACCCCGACGTCTCCATCGACCTGCATCTGTCGGACGAGGTGGTCGATCTGGTCGGCGGCGGCTTCGACTGCGCCCTGCGCATCGCGGCCCTGCCGGACTCGTCCCTGACGGCGCGCAAGCTCCGCACCATCAAGCGCCATCTGGTCGCCTCGCCCGAATATATCGCGCAGCGCGGCCGACCCCAGGATCCCGAGGAACTCTCGCGCCACTCGTGCTTCGGCTATGCCTATCTGCCGACGCCCAACACCTGGAAATTCCGCCACAAAACCGACGGACGCGAGGTGATGGTCCGGCCGCACGGCCCCTTGCGCGCCAACAACGCCGACGCTCTTACCGCCTCGCTCCTGGCCGGGCTGGGCATCGCCGAACAGCCCGACTTCTTCCACTGGGACGACATCGCGAATGGGAGGCTTGAGATCCTGCTGCCCGACTGGGAGCTGCCGCGCATCGACCTGCATCTGGTGGCGCCCGGCGGCGGGCCGAGGCCGGCGCGGGTCACGGCCCTGATGGACTATCTGGCCGGCCGTTTCGCGGGACCGCTCTGGCCCGGCGACACGGGCGGCAAACGCCCCGGCTAGAGATCGCACCAGATTACAGATCGGTCACTTTCCCCGCCGCCCGCGCGGGCCTAGGTCTGGAGCCAGACCTGTCCGGAAAGTGAAATCGCATGAAGTTCCGTCTGTTGGCCGCCGCGTCCGCCGCCGCCCTGCTGGCCGCCGCCCCCGCCTTCGCCGAAGGCGCGCCCGCGGCGCCTCCGGCAGCCGCTACCGCCGGGATCGAGGTGCCGCCGCTGGGCTTCACCAAACGCACCCTGGCCAACGGCCTGGACGTCTATACGGCGCGCGATACCTCGACGTCGAACGTCACGGTCCAGGTCTGGTACCGCGTGGGGTCGAAGGACGATCCGCAGCAGCGCTCGGGCTTCGCCCACCTGTTCGAACACCTGATGTTCAAGGCCACCAAGGACTTCCCGGACGAGACCTTCGACCGCCTGACCGAGGATGTGGGCGGCAACAACAACGCCTTCACCTCCGATGACGTCACCGCCTATCACGAGACCATCCCGGCCAATCACCTGCAGCGGCTGATCTTCGCCGAGGCCACCCGCCTGGGCTCGCTGGTCGTCAATGAGGATGTGTTCAAGTCCGAGCGCGACGTCGTCAAGGAAGAGTACCGCCAGAGCGTCCTCTCGAGCCCCTATGGCCGCCTGTTCGGCCTGTTCGCCCCGGCGACCATCTATCAGGACAGCCCCTATCGCCGCTCGACCATCGGCTCGATCGAGGATCTGGACGCCGCGACCATCGACGATGTGCGCCGCTTCCACGCCACCTACTACCGTCCGGACAACGCCATCCTGATCGTGGCGGGCAATTTCGATGAGGCCCAGCTGAACGGCTGGATCGACCAGTATTTCGGTCCCCTGACCAATCCGGACCGCCCCCTGCCGGTCAATGACGTCAAGGAGCGCGAACCGACCGGCCCGCGCGAGGCCACCTTCTACGCCCCCAATGTGCCCCTGCCGGCGGTGGTCGTGGCTTATCCGACCGTGGCCTACAGGGACGAGGACCGCATCCCCCTGACCGTGCTGGACGGCATCCTGTCGACCGGCGAGAGCTCCAGGCTCTACCGCTCGCTGGTCTATGATCAGCAGATCGCCGCCCAGATCGGCTCCAGCCCGGATTCCTCGCAGCAGGCCGGCAATCTGCAGGTCTATGCCATCATGGCCGGCGGCCATACGCCGGAGGAGGGGATCGCCGCCCTGAACGCCGAGGTCGCGAAATTCCGCGACGCCCCGGTCACCGCCGCCGAACTGACCGAGGCCAAGAACGAACTGGTCGCCGACGCCCTGAGGAACCGCGAAACGGTCGACGACCGCGCCAACGTCCTCGGCTTCGCCCTGATCAACACCAATGACGCCTCGGTGGCGGACAAGGAGATCGCGGCGATCCAGGCCGTGACCGCCGCCGACATCCAGCGCGTCGCCCGCCGCTATCTGACGCCCGAGCGCAGCATCACCCTCCGCTACCTCAATGCCGACGATCAGCATCCGGTGACGCAGCAGAACACCCAGGTCACCGCCCCGGTCCAGATCGCCGATCTGGCCCCGGCCGGTGAGGCCCTGACCCTGCTGCCCGAGGCCGAGCGCGCGAAACTGCCCGAGCCGACCGCCGCCGTCTCGCCCACGACCCCCGCGGTCGCCGAGGCGCGTCTGGACAACGGCATGCGCATTCTGGTGGTCAACAAACCGGGCCTGCCGCTGGTCTCGGCTCGTCTGAGCTTCGACGCCGGTTCGGCCGATGACGGCGCCGGCAAGTCGGGCGTCGCGGCCATGACCGCCAACCTCCTGACCCAGGGCACCACCACCCGCGACGCGCCCCAGATCGCTACCCAGATCGAACAGCTGGGCGCCTCGATCGGCGCCGGCGCCGGGGCCGATTTCACCAGCGTCTACGCCAACGCCCCGGCCGACGTCTTCCCGCAGGCCGTGGCCCTGATGGCCGATCTGGTCCGCAACCCGACCTTCGCCGAGGAGGAGCTGGACCGGCAGCGGACCCAGACCCTCGATGGTCTCAAGGTGTCGCTGGCCTCGCCGGGTCAGGTCGCCTCCATGGTTTCGGGCCGGGTAGTCTATGGCGACGCACCCTATGGCGCGCCGGGCGTCGGCACGGTCACGACCGTTCCGGCCCTGACCCGCGCCGACGTCGTCGCCTTCCACGCCGCCCGCTACCAGCCGTCGGACGCCACCCTGGTGTTCAGCGGCGACATCACCCCGGAAGCGGCGCGGGCCCTGGCCCAGTCGGCCTTCGGCGACTGGCGCGCCGCATCGACCGCCTCGGCCGTCAATGCGGCGGCCGCTCCGGCCGGTCAGACCCTTTCCCCGCGCGTGGTGGTCATCGACCAGCCCGGCGCCGGTCAGGCGGCGGTGGTCGCGGCCCTGCGCGGCGTGCCCCGCGTCAACGCCGACTACTTCCCCCTGACGCTCGGCAACACCCTGCTGGGCGGCAGCTTCACCTCGCGCCTCAATCAGGAAATCCGCATCAAGCGCGGCCTCAGCTACGGCACCCGCTCGTCGCTGGGCCTGCGCGAGGGCCCCGGCCTGTTCACCGCCTCGGCCCAGACCAAGAACGAGACGGCCGTCGAGGTGTCGGATCTGATTCTGGCCGAGATCGAGCGTCTGGCTGCGACCCAGCCGACCGAAAGCGAACTGACCACCCGCCGCGCCATCCTGACCGGCGCCTTCGGCTCCCAGCTGGAGACGGTGGACGGTCTGGGCTCGCTGGTGGCCAATCTGGCTCTCTACGACCTGCCGATGAGCGATCTGGCCGCCTATACCGGCAATGTCGACGCCGTGGACGGTCCCTCGGTCCAGGCCGCCTTCGCCCGCGCCCTGCCGGTCTCGAACGCCAGCCTGGTCATCGTCGGCGACGCTTCAAAGTTCATCGACGCCCTGCGCGCCAAACACCCGAACGTCGAGGTCATCCCGGTCTCCAGCCTGAATCTGGATACGAGCGCTCTGAAGTAGGAAAGAGAAAGGGGGAGGGCTTGCGCCGCTCCCCCTTATTTGAAGCGGGAAACCTATGTCGTCGCCTGTCCCAAATGACCCAGACGCCAGGCTCAGACTGCGCGTCAAACCGATGCCGGGTTCTGGAGCGATGGCGAAGTGGGGGAGTGTTGTCGGCGGATTGGCGGCCTGTATCTGCCTTCTCGCTTTTGCAGCGGGCTTTGTTCCCGGCGTGGAATTTGACGGCAATCCGTTCGCGTTTCTGATCGGAGCCTTGGTGTTTGGCGGCGCGGCCGTAGTGTTCCACCTCGCCGGAAAACTCGTCCGCCGTTTGCGCTGATCGCTTCCGGCGCTCTGAAGTAAGAAAGAGAAAGGGGGGAGGGCTTGCGCCTCTCCCCCCTCATTCCCGCGATGGAGGCCTGACCCGGAATCGAACCGGGGTGCAAGGATTTGCAGTCCTCTGCGTAACCACTCCGCCATCAGGCCGTCGGGAGCCCCTCGAAAAGGGGCCCCGTCGTCATCGGGAGGCGTTCGCTATCAGATCGGATTGTCCGCTGCAACGCACGGACCTATAAGCACGCCAGTTTTTCCTCTCTGAACGCACAAGGATTCGCCGCCGATGGATTACGCCGCCGCGCGCAAGGTCATGGTGGACTCGCAAGTCCGGGTGAACGACGTCACCGATCGCAGCCTGCAGGCCGCGCTGAACAGCGTGCCGCGCGAGCGTTTCTGCGCCCCGGATCGGACCTTCGCCGCCTATGCCGAGGTCGAGACCGAGATCACCCCGACCCGCAAGCTGATGATGGCCCGCGACGTGGCCAAGCTGCTGCAGGCGACCGACGCCCGCGCGGGCGAGACGGCCCTGGCCATCGCCGGCCCCTATGCCGCGGCCCTGCTGGCCCATCTGGGCCTGACGGTCACGGCCCAGGAAGCCGATGCGGCGGTGTTCGAGATCACGGGCGAGGCCCTGGCCGAGGCCGGCGTCACCACCGTCGTGGCGCCCGTCACCGAGCCCTCGGGCGGCGAATACGACATCATCGTCTCGGAAATGGCCGCTCCGGTTCGCCCGGAAGCCTGGATCAAGGCGCTCAAGGTCGGCGGCCGTCTGGTCGTCGTCGAACGCCCCGGCCCGGCCGGCAAGGCGGTCCTCTATGTCCGTGGCCGCGAGGGTCTGTCGCGCCGCGAACTGTTCGATTCCAACCCCCAGGTTATGGCGGAAATGTCGCCCCCGATGATTTTCGCACTGTAGTGTCCATTTTTCCGCCGGGCGGGGGTGGCGGGCGCGTGAAAAAAACTTAACTGGCGTGGCGTAGGCGGAATGCGCTCTACGCGTGAATAGAAGTGTCCAGGGACGCGCTCCTCCGCGAGCCCTATCGGGAATTAGACATGCTGAAACGTTCGTCCGTCATCGCGGTCGCCCTCGCCTCTGTGTCCTGGCTGGCCGTGTCCGCCGGATCCGCCTCCGCCGAGACGCTGCAGGAAGCGCTGGCCCTGGCCTACCAGACCAACCCGACCCTGCTGGCGCAGCGCGCCAACCAGCGGGCCCTGGACGAGAGCATTCCGCAGGCCCGCGCCTCCTACCGCCCGACCGTCGAGGTCGGCATCGGCGCCAGCTACACCCGCACCGACGTCAAGGGCACGCCCGTCACCGACGTCGACAACGCCAGCCTCGAAGTCAGCCTGTCGCAGACCGTCTACAGCGGCGGCCGCATCGGTCACGCCGTCAGCGCCGCCGAGGCCAACGTCCTGGCTGGCCGCGAGAACCTGCGGTCGGTCGAGCAACAGGTCCTGGCCTCGGTCATCGAGGCCTATGTCGGCGTCCAGCGCGACATGCAGATCCTGCAGATCCGTCAGGATAATCTGGCCGTCCTGCGCCGCCAGCTCGACGAATCCAACGCCCGCTTCGAAGTGGGCGAGATCACCCGCACCGACGTCGCCCAGTCCGAGTCGCGTCTGGCCTCCTCGGAAGCCGACCTGGCCAACGCCCAGGCCCAGCTGTCGGTGTCGCGCGCCGCCTATGCCGCCGTCGTCGGCCAGGCCCCGACCAATCTGGTGACCCCGCCCGAGCTGCCGGGCGTCCCGACCGACTTCGAACAGGCGCTGGACGTCGGTCTGGTCGAGAACCCGTCCATCGTCGCCGCCGACTACACCCTGCAGGCCGCCGAGGCGCGCGTCGCCGCCGCCCGTTCGGCCTATCTGCCCCAGGCCGGCCTGACCGCCTCCTACGGCGGCTCCGGCGACCTCAGCGACTTCGATCTGGCCGACCGCTCCAGCCTGACCGTCGGCGCCCAGATCTCGGTGCCCCTGTTCACCGGCGGCCTGAACGCCTCGCGCGTCGCCCAGGCCCTCGAGACCGCCAACGCCGCCAAGATCGCCATCGACGGCGAGCGTCGCGGCGTGCTGCAGGACGTCTCCTCCGCCTATGCCCGGGTCGTCTCGACCAAGGCCACCGTCACCGCCGGCAATGAAGCCGTCCGAGCCGCCACCGTCGCCGCCGAGGGCGTGCGTCAGGAGGCCCAGGTCGGTCTGCGCACCACCCTGGACGTCCTGAACCAGGAGCTGGAGCTGCGCTCGGCCCAGGTCCAGCTGGTCAGCGCCGTGGCAAGCGCCTACATCGCCCAGTCCTCGCTGCTGGCCGCCATGGGCCGCCTCGAAGGCCCGAACCTGGTGCCGTCGCTGGAAGCCTATGACGCCGCCGCCAACACCGACGCGGTGCGCGGTCGCGGCGCCCTGCCGTGGGACGGCGTTCTGGAGACGATCGACCGCATCGCCGCCCCGCCGGTCACCCCGACCCCGCAGGGCGTCCAGGCTCCCATCGACACCCAGCTTCAGTCCGACATCGTCAAGACCGCGCCGCAATCGTGACCGGAGGCGGCGAGGCCGCCTGCGTTTACCGTGCAGGTGCAAAACGCCCGTTGATTCCAACGGGCGTTGATGCGACGACAGGAGCGTGGGGCAGGGCGATCTGATCGCCTGAGGTCCTGCGCCGTCCATCCACGCCGTCAAGTGCGCTTTCAAGTGCCGCCGAGGTTTACGAATGTCCGACCCGACCGCCCAGGAACCGACGATGGAAGAGATTCTGGCGTCCATTCGCCGGATCATCTCCGAAGACGACGCTCCGGCCGAGACGGCGGCGGCTGCCGCGCCCGAGCCCGCCCCGGCCCCCGAGCCCGAGCCCTTCCCGAGCGCCGCCCTGATGGACGAGACGCCGTCGGTGCAGGAGCCCGAGGCCGTCGAGGAAGACATCCTCGAACTGACCGACACCTATGAGGCCCCGGCCGTCGAGAGCATCGGCGATCTGGACGTCTCCTCGCCCGAGCCCGAGGCCCCGACCGCCTGGACCGCCCCGGCGCCCACGCCCGACTACGACAGCCTGGTCGGCGAAAGCGCTGCCGCCAGCGCCGCCTCGGCCTTCGCCGGCCTGCACGCCAGTCTGAAGCCGGGCGCCGCCGCTCCGGCCCCGAGCGGAGACCTCACCTTCCTCAGCGGCTCGACCGTCGAGGGCATGGTCGCCGAGATGCTGAAGCCCATGCTCAAGGGCTGGCTCGACGCCAACCTGCCGGGCATTGTCGAACGCGCGGTCAAGGCCGAGGTAGAGCGAATCTCCCGCACCGCCGGCTAGCCCTTCGCGCATCCCGCGACTAGATCACAGGGGCGGCTCCGGCAGGGGCCGCCCTTTCGCCTTTTGGATTACCAATGCTCGACAAGACCTTCGACCCCAAGGCCTCCGAACCCCGCCTCTATGCCCAGTGGGAACAGTCCGGCGCCTTCGCCCCCACCGAGGGGGCCGCCGAAGCCTATTCGATCGTCATCCCGCCGCCGAACGTGACGGGGTCGCTGCACATCGGCCATGCGCTGAACAATACGCTGCAGGACATCCTGACTCGCTATCACCGGATGAAGGGCAAGGCCGCCCTGTGGCTGCCCGGCACCGACCACGCCGGCATCGCCACCCAGATGGTCGTCGAGCGCCAGCTCGCCGCCGCCGGCAATGTCGGCCGCCGCGACATGGGCCGCGACGCCTTCGTCGAAAAGGTCTGGGAATGGAAGGCCGAGAGCGGCGGGGCCATCGTCCAGCAGCTGCGCCGCCTCGGCGCCTCCTGCGACTGGTCGCGCGAACGCTTCACCCTGGACGAGGGGCTGAACGCCGCCGTCCGCAAGGTCTTCGTCCAGCTGCACAAGGACGGCCTGATCTATCGCGACAAGCGGCTGGTCAACTGGGACCCGCAGTTCCAGACCGCCATCTCGGACCTCGAGGTCGAGCAGCGCGAGGTCGACGGCGCCTACTGGCATTTCGCCTATCCGCTCGCTGACGGCGTGACCTTCGAATACCCGGTCGCCTTCGACGAGGACGGCAAGGCGACCGAATACGAAACGCGCGACTATATCGTCGTCGCCACGACCCGGCCCGAGACCATGCTGGGCGACACCGGCGTCGCGGTTCACCCGACCGACGAACGCTATGCCGCGATCGTTGGCAAGTCGGTCATCCTGCCGATCACCGGCCGCCGCATCCCCATCGTCGCCGATGAGTATGCCGACCCGACCAAGGGCTCGGGCGCGGTCAAGATCACCCCGGCCCACGACTTCAACGATTTCCAGGTCGGCAAGCGCGCGGGCCTGCCGTCGCTCAACATCCTCGACGCCTTCGCCCGCATCACCGACGTCGACACGCCCGACGTCCCGGCCGAATACGCCGGTCAGGACCGCTTCGCCGCGCGCAAGGCCATCGTCGCCCGCGCCGAGGAAGAGGGCTGGCTGAAGGAGATCGAGAAGACGAAGCACATGGTCCCGCACGGCGACCGTTCGGGCGTGGTCATCGAGCCCTGGCTGACGGACCAGTGGTACGTCGACGCCCACACGCTCGCGCAACCCGCCATCAAGGCCGTCGAGACCGGCGCCACCGTCTTCGAGCCCGCCAGCTACTCCAAGATCTATTTCGAATGGCTGCGCAACATCGAGCCCTGGTGCATCTCGCGCCAGCTCTGGTGGGGGCACCGCATCCCGGCCTGGTATGACGCCGACGGCCAGATCTATGTCGCCGAGACCGAGGCCGAGGCGCGCGAACTGGCGGGCAACAAGCCCATCACCCAGGACGAGGACGTTCTCGACACCTGGTTCTCCTCGGCCCTGTGGCCCTTCTCGACCATGGGGTGGCCGGAGAAGACGGCGGATCTGGAGAAATTCTACCCGACCTCGGACCTGGTCACGGCCGCCGACATCATCTTCTTCTGGGTCGCCCGGATGATGATGATGGGCCTGCATTTCATGGACGAGGTCCCGTTCAAACGCGTCATCATCAACGGCCTCGTTCGCGACGAGAAGGGGCAGAAGATGTCGAAGTCCAAGGGGAACGTCATCGACCCCCTGGTCATCATCGACGAACTCGGCGCCGACCCGCTGCGCTTCACCATGGCCATTCTGTCGGGCACGCGCGACATCAAGTTGTCCAAGGAGCGCATTGAAGGCTATCGCAATTTCGGCACCAAGCTGTGGAACGCCGCCCGCTTCAGCCAGATGAACGAGGCCGTCCGTGTCGAGGGCTTCGACCCCGCGACCGTGACCCAGACCATCAACCGCTGGATCCGGGGCGAGCTGACCAAGGCCGAGCGTCAGGTCTCCGAGGCCATCGAGGGCGGCCGGTTCGACGACGCCGCCTCGGCCCTGTACCGCTTCGTCTGGAACGTCTTCTGCGACTGGTACGTCGAACTTTCCAAGCCCGTCCTGCAAGGCTCGGATGAGGCGGCGAAGGCCGAGACCCGCGCCATGACCGCCTGGACCCTCGACCAGACCCTGAAGCTGCTCCACCCCGTCATGCCCTTCATCACCGAAGAGCTGTGGGACGAACTCGGCAAGGAAGGCCCCGTCCGCGACGAACCGATGCTGATCGGCTCGCAATGGCCGGTCCTGCCCGACGCCTTCGTTGACGCCGAGGCCGAAGCCGAGATCGGCTGGCTGGTCGATCTGGTCACCGAGGTGCGTCAGCTGCGCGCCGAGATGAACGTCCCGCCGGGCGCCAAGCCGCCGCTGGCCTTCGTCGCCCCCGACGGCGTGACCGCGGGCCGGATTGCGCTACACCAGCCGTTGATCCTGACGCTCGCCCGGGTGTCCGAGGTCGCGACGGCCGAGGCCGCTCCGGCGGGCGCCGTCAGCTTCGTCATCGGCGGCGTCACAGCGGCGCTCTCGCTGGCCGGGACCATCGACGTGGCCGCCGAGCAGGCGCGTCTGGAAAAGGCCATCAAGACCGCGGTCTCCGACGTCGAACACATCAACAAGAAGCTCGGCAACCCCAACTTCGTCGCCAAGGCGGCCCCCGCCGTCATCGACGAACAGCGCGCCAAACTGGCCGAGGCCGAGGAAGCCCACGCCAAACTGGTCGCCGCCCTCGACCGCATCGGCGCGATGGGCTGAGGGTCTTGGCCGGAGACCGGATGCCCGTCGGCGTCCGGTCTCCGGGACTCAGTGCGCTTCGCCCGCCTGATCCACCGCCATCGGCAGGTCGATGAAGGTGGCGTTGGCCCCGGCGTGATAGACCCGCTGGGTCGCGCGGCGATAATCCTCGGGCTTGGCGAACATGATGTTCGGCACGAAGGTCTGGGGGTTTCGATCGTAGAGCGGGAACCAGCTGGACTGGACCTGCACCATGATCCGGTGACCCGGCAGGAAGGTGTGGCTGGCCGCGGGCAGGGCCCATTTGTACTCCAGCGGCCGGTTGGGCGCGATCGCCTTCGGATCGCTGAGGCTCTCGCGGTAGCGGCCACGGAAGATGTCCATCGACACCGCGAGCTGATAGCCGCCCATCTCGGGCTGCAGCCAGTACTCCGACGGATAGACGTCGATCAGCTTGACCACCCAGTCGGAGTCCGTGCCGCTCGTCGCCGCGAACAGATGCACCTGCGGATTGCCCGAGATGCGCACCGGCTCGGTCAGGGGCTCCGAGACATAGGTCACCACATCGGCGCGGTCGCTGTAGGGCCGCTGGTCCGTCGCCAGCCAGGTCCGCCAGGCGTCGCCGCGCACCGGCCGCTGGATATAGGGCACCGGATGGGCCGGGTCGGAGATGTATTCGTCAAAGGCCTGAGTGCTCTCCGCCGGGGCGTTGAAGCCCAGCCCGTTGCCGGCCTGCAGGTAGAGGCGTCGCGACGGCACGTCGGTCGGCCAGGACTGCAGATGCCGCCATTCGTTGCGGCCCGACTCGAACAGGGTCACGGGGGCGATGTCCGCCGGGGCGCCATGGGTCTTCAGATGGGCGTCGAGGAAGGGCAGCAGGATATGGCGCTGGAAGTAGAAGGCGGTGGCGCTGTCGAACTGGACCTGGCCGATGCTGGAGCCGCTGTCGCGATAGGCGCCGCCGTGCATCCAAGGGCCGGCGACCAGGAAGTTCATGTCGTTGCCGACGTCCTTGGGCTCGACGGCGCGATAGGCGGCCATCGTCCCGTAGATATCCTCCTGATCCCACAGGCCGTTGACCCAAAGGGTCGGCACCTTCAGCGGCTGGGCGGCCAGGATCTTGTCCACGGCCTGGGCCTGCCACCAGGCGTCGTACGACGGGTGCCGCAGCAGCTGGTTCCAGAAGCCGGTCTGCTGGACGCCCTTGGCCTCGCCCAGCCGGGCCGCCGAGCCCGCCGCCAGGGCGCACTCATAGTCGTCGAAACAGGCGGCGGGCCAGGCCGGACCGCCCGAGCGCGCGCCCTCCTGCCCCAGGGCGTAGTCGATGGCTCCGAGCCAGCGGAAGGCGCCGTTGTGGAACCAGTCGTCGCCCATCCAGCCGTCGACCATGGCCATCATCGGCACGGCGGCCTTGAGCGCCGGGTGCGGGTTGATCAGGCTCTGGGTGACCGTGAAGCCGTCGTAGGAGTTGCCCATGGTCCCGACCCGGCCGTTGGACTCGGGCACATTCTTGGACAGCCAGTCGATGGTGTCATAGGCGTCGGTCGCATGGTCGACGCCGGTCGCGTTCAGCGGCCCGACGACCGGCCGGTTCATGACGTAGTCGCCCTCGGAGCCGTATTTCCCGCGTACGTCCTGGGCGACGAGGATATAGCCGTTCTGGAGCAGGGTCCCATACCCCTGACGCACCAGCATCTCGGCATGGGTGCTGCCCGTGCCGTTGGTCAGGCGGTTGGCGTTGTAGGGGGTGCGATCCAGGATCATCGGCGCATCGGTCAGCCCCTTGGGGATGATGATGACGGTGTGCAGCTTCACTCCGTCGCGCATCGGGATCATCACCTCGCGCCGGACATAGTTGTCGGCGGGGACGCCCGGCTGGAAGGCGGTCGGGATCTCGCTTTTCGAGGCGGTCAGGGCGTCTTCCTGCGCGGGCGGGACCGTTTGCGCCACGGCGGCGGAGGCGAAGGTCGCGGCCAGGGCGGCGAGGATGACGGACAGGCGGCTGCGGGACATGGCGGACGGTCTCCTCGGGGGCTGGACGCCGGACAAGACCACGCACCGCCGCAATGGACAAGCTGTCGCACCCTCGCCGGCACGCCCTCGAATGCGCACTGGGATTTCGGATCAGCATAGGGAAATCCGGCCACGGCTGAACTACTGCCCATCGACTTCCTTCGACCCGCCGCGCCCGCGCCCGTGCTAGGATGTATCCCCGGCGGATTCCGTCCGCGGCCTCAGCCCGAAGTGGCGGTGTTTGGCGGTGTGGCGGTGTTTTTCAGGCCTCGAACCCGGCCACTCCCGAGCCCGGTTTGGCAGTTTCTGGCAGTCTGTCAGTGTGTTTTTCGTCGGACTCGTCCGGCCTGGAGTTGAGACGATGATGAGAGACCGACTGGACCAATTGCTCGTCGATCGCGGCCTGTCCGAGAGCCGGTCGCGGGCGCGGGCGGCGATCGAAGCGGGCGGAGTCACCGTCAACGGCCAGCCTGCCAGGTCCGCTTCCCAGAAGGTCGATCGTGACGTCGAGATCACCGCCGTGGATGCCCACCGTTTCGTCGGGCGCGGCGCGCTCAAGCTGGATCACGCCCTGACCCTGTGGCCCGTCACGGTGGAGGGCAGGGTGGCGCTGGACGTCGGCGCCTCGACCGGCGGCTTCACCGAGGTCTGTCTGGAGCGGGGCGCGGTAAAGGTCTTCGCCGTCGATGTCGGCTCGGGTCAGATGCATGAGCGGATCGCCAACGACCCACGCGTGGTCAATCTGGAGAAGACCGACGCCCGCACCCTCGACACGGACCTGATCCCCGAAGCGCCGCAACTGGTCGTCTGCGACGCCAGCTTCATCGGCCTGGCCAAGGTCCTCCCCGCCGCCCTCGATCTGGCCGCGCCCGGCGCCGACCTGATCGCCCTCGTCAAACCCCAGTTCGAAGGCACGGGGCCGTCCAGCGCCGGCAAGAAGGGCGTCGTCAAGGACCCCGAGGCCCACGCCGCCGCCGTCACGGGCGTCAGCGACTGGCTGGAAGGCATAGGCTGGACGGTTCGCGAAACCACCAAAAGCCCCATCACCGGCGGTGACGGCAACGTCGAGTTCCTGCTCTGGGCGAAGAAGGAACGGTAGGGGGAAGGCGCTCACCCCCCCTACCGCTCATCCCGGCGAATGCCGGGATCCAGATTCAAGTCGAGCGTCCGGAGTTTCGCGCGGCCCGGACTCTGCGGCGGCCAAAGTGTCTGGATCTGGATCCCGGCATTCGCCGGGATGAGCGGGGAGGGGCAACGTCGCTCAAGCAGCGAGCGACCGCGTCGCGAGCGTTAGCGACCCTCAAACATGAGAAACCCCCGGTGGATCGCTCCACCGGGGGCTCCCGTCACGTCGTCGACCGACAGGGGGGCTGAAACTAATCGACGCCGCGATCTCTGTTCGGCTTAGCGCGGGCGCCAGCCGTATTGGGGGTCGTACCAGTACAGGCCGTCGGCGCTGTACTGGACCCGGCCGCTGTAGGCGTCGCGACGGTCATAGCTGTCCCGGCGGTCCCGACGGGCGTCCTGACGGCCGTCCGTATAGCCCTGGTTGTAGGAGCCATAGCTGCTGGACGGGCCCGAGTAAGACGGGGCGGTGGAGTAGGGGCCATAGCCGTTCTCGTCGTAATAGACCGACGACGACTGCGAGTAGCTGCGGTTGTCATAACCGCGCTGGTCGTAGCCCTGGTAGACGGGCTGGCCATAGCCCGAGCTATACGCCGGCTGGCCATAGCCTTGGTTTTCGTAGCAGCGGTCGCTCGAGCCGCGGCCGACGCTGCCGCCGATGACGGCGCCCAGGACGCCGCCGAGGATCGAGCCCTCGGTCCGGCGGCCACGGGCGGCCAGCTGGGAGCCGACGACCGCGCCCGCGCCCGCGCCGATCACGGCGCCGGCTCCGGTGCGGCCCTGACGCTCCCGGTCGCACGGGTCGTAGTAGCGTTGCTGGCCGTAGTCGTACTGCGGCTGACCGTAGGTGGCGCCGCCATAGCCCTGGACGTACGTCTGGGCGCTGGCCGCGGCGGGCAGAGAGGCGGCGGCGGTCGCGACGGCTACGGCGGCCAGAACGGGTTTTGAGAAGGAGGCGAACATCGTGAATCCCTGGTCCCTGTTGCAGAAGTGGCCGCTGAACGGATCAGCACCGCGTCTGTTGCATCAAGGTTTACGACTCCGAAGCTGAACGGCCTTTGAGCGCGCCGTTCATCTTCGTTCATGTTTTGGGGGCGCTATCGCTCGCCGCGCGGCGGCTCGCTGCTTGAGCGCCAAGGGCATGGTTTGGCTCCGTGCTTGAGCGCGGACTGTATTGGAGGCTAGAAGCCCGCTGATGGAAACATTGACGATCGCCCGCGTCGGCGGACAGGGCGACGGGATCGCCCAGACGCCGCAGGGGCTAGTGTTCGCGCCCCTGACCCTGCCGGGCGAGATCATCCGCGCCGAGACGATCAAGGAGGGCCGCGCCGAGGGCGTGGAGATCCTGACCCCGAGCCCCGACCGTATCGCGCCGGTCTCGCCCCAGTATGGCGACTGCGGCGGCTGCTCCCTGCAGCACTGGGCGACCGGCCCCTATCTGGAGTGGAAGCGCGAACAGGTTCGGCTGGCCCTGGCCCGCGAAGCCATCGAGACCGAGATCGAGGCCACGGTCGCCGTGCCCATGGCCTCGCGCCGTCGGGTGGCCCTGCACGCCCGGCGCTCGCCCGAGGGCAAGGTCATCCTCGGCTTCAAGGCCCGCAAGAGCTGGCGGCTGGTCGAGATCGCCGAATGCCCGGTCGCCGACCCGCGTCTGGTCCGCGCCTTCCCCTCGCTGGCCAGGGTCGCGGGGGCCTTCCTCGAACATCCCAAGTCGGCCCCGACGCTCCACGTGACCTGGACCGACGCCGGCCTCGACGTCGATGTGACCGGGGTGGAGCGCAAGTCGGGCGGCCTGTCGCGCGACCGCCAGATGCAGGCCATCCGCGCCGCCGGGGAGGCCGATCTGGCCCGCTTGAGCATGGCCGGCGAGACGTTGGTCATGGCCCGCCAGCCCCGCATCACGTTCGGCCCGGCCAGCGTGCCCCTGCCGCCGGGCGGCTTCCTTCAGGCCGTGCCCGAGGCCGAACTGGCCATGACCAGCCGCGCCGTCGCCGCCGTGAAGGGCTCAAAGAAGGTCGCCGACCTGTTCTGCGGCTCGGGCAGCTTCACCTTCCCCCTGGCGACCGTCGCTCCGGTGCTGGCGGCCGACGCCTCGGCGGCCGGGATCGCGGCCCTGAAGGCGGGGGTCAGCTCGACCTCCGGCCTGCGCCAGATCACGGCCGAGGCCCGCGACCTGTTCCGCCGCCCCCTGTCGCCGTTCGACCTCAAGGGCTGCGACGCCATCGTCTTCGACCCGCCTCGCGCCGGAGCCATCGACCAGACACAGCAGATCGCCGGGACCAAGGCTTCGGTCGTGGTCGGCGTGTCCTGCAACCCGACCACCTTCGCCCGCGACGCCAGGGTCCTGATCGACGCCGGCTTCCGGCTGGAGACGGTGACCCCCGTCGACCAGTTCCTCTGGTCGGCCCACGTCGAACTGGTTGGGGTGTTCAGGCGCTAGGCGGCCCCAGGCGGCCTTAGGCAGATTGACCCAGCAGGGCGGCCCGTTCCTCGGCGGTGGCCATCCGCCACTTGCCCTCGGGCAGGTTGTCCAGCCGGATCGGGCCGATGCGGACCCGGATCAGGTCGATGACCTCCAGATCGACCATCTCGCACATCCGGCGGATCTGGCGATTGCGGCCTTCGCGCAGGATGAACTTCAGCCGGAAGGTCTCCATCCGGCTGACATAGGCGGGCCGCAACTGCCGCCCGTCCAGCATCAGGCCGTGCCGCAGGATCTTGAGCTTCTTCTCGGTCACGTCGCCGACGACCCGGACCAGGTACTCCTTGTCGAGGTCGCTGTCGGGCCCGATCACCGCCTTGGCCACAACCCCGTCGGAGGACAGCAGCAGCAGGCCGCGCGAGTCCTCGTCCAGCCTCCCGATCGGGGGCAGGGAGGCGTCGGCCGCCGGGACCTCGCCGTCGCCGACGCGGTTGGCCTCGGTCAGCAGGCGTACGGCGGGGATCTTGTCGGGCTCGGGCTGGCCCGAGACATAGCCGATGGGCTTGTGGATCAGGATCGTCACGCCGGCGGCCAGGGCCTGGGTCGCCTGATCCGCCAGGGTCAGGGTCTGGCCAGCCTCGATCTTGCGGCCCGCGTCGGTGACCACGGTCCCGTCGATGGAGACCAGACCTTGCGAGATCAGGGCGTCGGCCTCGCGCCGGGAACAGACGCCGGTCTGGCCCATCCACTTGTTCAGCCGGATCGGTTCGTCGCCGTCATAGGTGCGGGTGAAAGCCATGGCCGGTCCTAGAGGCCATGGCTCCCTTCGGGCAAGCGCTTACTGAACCAGCGCCGCCTTCGCGATCTCATTGTCCTCCGACGCGGCGGCGCCCGAGACCCCGATGGCCCCGACGATCTTGCCGTCCACGACGATGGGGATGCCCCCGGCGATGGGCAGGGTGTCCTCGTTGGCCAGGGTGACGGTGCGGCCGGCCAGGGTGCGCTCTTCCATCGTCGAGGTCGCCAGCCGGTAGCGGGCGGCGGTCGAGGCCTTCTTCTGGGCCACATAGATCGAGCCGTACTGGGTGTCGTCCATGCGCACGAAGGCGACCAGCTCGCCCGAGGGCTCGACGATGGCCACCGCCATGCGGAAGTGACGCGCCTCGGCGGCGGCCACGGCGCGGGCGATCAGGGCCTGTGCGGCCTCCATGCCGATCGGCGCGCCATAGGCAGGCGCCTGAGGGGAGGGGGCGGGGGCGGGCGCGGCCGTCTGGGCCCAGGCGGGCGCGGACAGGTCGCGGCGGCGAAGGCGAGGGCGGCGAGGGCGGTCTTCATGGGCGTCGTTTCCTTGGTTGTCGTTGGAGGGGTCAGGCGCGGCGGAACAGGAGCATCAGGTTGTTGGCGGGCATGGCGACCCTGAGCGTCAGGTGCAGGCCATGCTTCCTCGCCTCGGCGGCGACGGCGTCGCGGTCGCGCAGGCCCCAGTCGGGGTTGCGGGTCTTCAGGCTGTCGTCGAAGGCGGCGTTGGACGGGGCCAGCGGCGTGTCGGCCTCGTGGTAAGGCCCGTAGAGGGCCAGCAGCCCGCCGGGGTTGGCCAGAACCCGCCCGGCGCCGGCCATCAGACCCTCGGTCGCGGCCCAGGGGCTGATGTGGACCATGTTGATGCAGAGGACGGCGTCGAACGGCCCCTCGGGCCAGCTCTCCGGGTCGGCGGCGTCCAGATCCAGCGGCGGGCGCAGGTTCGGCGAGCCGTGCAGGCCGGTCCAGGCCCCGATGCTGATCCGCGCCTCCTCGCTTGGGTCGGCGGGCGTCCAGTCGAGGCCCGGGAACGACTCGGCGAAGGCCACGGCGTGCTCTCCGGACCCCGCGGCGACCTCCAGCACTCGTCCACGGGTCGGAAAGTGCGCAACAAGGACCTGTCGGACAGGTTCGATATTGCGTCTTGCCGCCGGCGAGGAAATTGCGCCCGACGGGAGGTTTTCAAGCGTATCCATCGTCTTCATTCGAATGATACCGGTGTCATCTCCGAGGTCAAAAATCACTTTATGATGAACGACATAGCGGACAGCCGTGGTGAAAACTTGCCACAGTTGACGCAGGGTCCGCAGGCTGTCTTTGTAACTGAAACATCACGTCATGTTACTTCAAGGGTTCAGCAGCGCCGCTTCGAAATGAGCGCTGCGGCCGGTGGTTCAGGAGCTATCCCATGTCTGCCCTCGAGATCGAACCGGTATCCGTACCGGGCCTTCACCCTGCGCCAACACGTCACGCCCGGCTGGTCGCCTGGGTTGAGCAGATCGCGGCGCTGACGCGGCCGGATCGGGTGCACTGGTGCGACGGGTCGGAGGCCGAGAAGGCCGCCATCGTCGCCGACCTGATCGACAAGGGCACGCTGAAGGCGCTGGACCCGGTCAAACGGCCCGGCAGCTACTACGCCGCCTCGGACCCGCGCGACGTGGCCCGGGTGGAGAGCCGGACCTTCATCTGCTCGGAAGACGAGGCCGACGCCGGTCCGACAAACAACTGGTCCGACCCGATCGAGATGCGCGAGCGGCTGGACGGGCTGTTCGACGGCTGCATGGTCGGTCGGACCATGTACGTCGTGCCGTTCTCGATGGGGCCGCTGGGCTCGAAGATCTCGGCCCTGGGCGTCGAGATCACCGACAGCGGCTATGTCGCCGTGTCGATGGGCATCATGACCCGGATGGGCAAGCCGGCGCTGGACGTGCTGGGCGACGACGGCATCTTCGTGCCGGCGGTCCATACGCTGGGCGCGCCCCTGGCCCCCGGCCAGAGCGATGTTCCGTGGCCCTGCAACGCCGACAAGTGGATCGTCCACTTCCCCGAGACCCGCGAGATATGGTCCTACGGCTCGGGCTACGGCGGTAACGCCCTGCTGGGCAAGAAGTGCTACGCCCTGCGCATCGCCTCGGTCATGGCCCGCGACGAGGGCTGGCTGGCCGAGCATATGCTGATCCTCAAGCTGACCAATCCCGAGGGTGAGGCCAAGTACGTCGCCGCCGCCTTCCCGAGCGCCTGCGGCAAGACCAACCTGGCCATGCTGCAGCCGACCCTGCCGGGCTGGAAGGCCGAGACCATCGGCGACGACATCGCCTGGATGCGCTTCGGCGACGACGGCCGCCTGTACGCCGTGAACCCCGAGGCCGGCTTCTTCGGCGTCGCGCCGGGCACCAGCCATGCGTCCAACACCAACGCCATGGCCACTCTGGCGACCAACACCGTCTTCACCAACACCGCCCTGACCGCCGACGGCGACGTCTGGTGGGAGGGGATGTCCAAGGACGCGCCGGAAGGGATGACGACCTGGAAGGGCGCAGCCTATGACGCCGCCTCGGGCGAGCCCGCCGCCCACCCGAACGCCCGCTTCGCCTCGCCGGCCTCGCAGTGCCCGACCATCGCGCCCGAGTGGGAAGACCCGAAGGGCGTGCCGATCTCGGCCATCCTGTTCGGCGGCCGCCGCGCCTCGGCCGTGCCGCTGGTGACCGAGGCCTTCGACTGGGAGCATGGCGTGTTCCTGGGCTCGACCGTCGCCTCGGAAGGCACCGCCGCCGCCGAGAACGCCATCGGCGAGCTGCGCCGCGATCCCTTCGCCATGCTGCCCTTCTGCGGCTACAACATGGGCGACTACTTCAGGCACTGGCTGGGCCTGGGCGAGAAGGCGGCCGACGCCTCCAAGCTGCCGCGCATCTACTTCGTCAACTGGTTCCGCAAGAACGAGGACGGCCAGTTCGTCTGGCCGGGCTTTGGCGAGAACGCCCGGGTCCTGAAGTGGATCTCCGAGCGGCTGGACGGCAAGGCGACGGCGACCGAGACCGCGGTCGGCCGCGTGCCCTCGGCCGCGGCGCTGGACCTCGAAGGCCTCGACCTGTCGGACGCCGACCTGCAGCTGCTGCTGGACGTCGACACCCAGGTCTGGAGCGAGGAGGCCTCGCTGATCCCGGCCTTCTACGACAAGTTCGGCGACCGACTGCCCAAGGCCCTGTGGGCCCAGCACGAGGCGCTGGTCGAGCGTCTGAACGCCGAGGGCGGGCTGGCCGTCTCGGCTTAAGAGCCCCCGCCGTCTCCTCGCGAAGGGCTCGGAGCCACCTCCCCATCGCTGCGCGACGGGGAGGAGAAGGCTTGAAATGAAGGCGCGGGCGGTCGAAGGACGGTCCGTGCCTTCTTCGTCTTCTCCCCTGAGTACCGACATTCTCGTCCTCGGCGCCGGCGTGCTGGGCCTGTGCACGGCTGTAGAACTGACCCGGCGCGGGCGACAGGTGGTCGTGCTCGATCCCGGCGGCGGCAACGCCTCGTCCGTGGCGGCGGGGATGATCGCGCCGGCGATCGAGTCTTTCGTCGATGGGGCGAGCCCTGACCACGCCCGGCTGTTGCGCGAGGCGGGGCGCCTGTGGGCGGACTATGCCGGGATCAGGCTGAAGCCGGCGCCGGCCATCTGGCGCGGCGCGGACGGCGAGCGGACGGTGGCGACCCTGCGGGCCTTGGGCTTCGAGGCGTCGCTGGACGGGCAGGGGCAGGTCCATGCGGCCGATGATGTGCAGGTCGATCCCGTCGCCGCCCTGGCGCAACTCCGCGCCCTGTTGGAGGCGCCGGTGGTCGAGGGCGCGGCCCGGAGCATCTCGCGGATAGAGACCGGCTGGGCCGTCGAGACCGACGCGGGTCGGATCGTGGCGACGACGGTGGTGCTGGCCACGGGCGCTGCGGAACCCCTGACGGGCCTGCCGGAGAGCGTCGCGGGGCTAGTGCGCCAGATCGCCCCGATCAGGGTCCCGGCCGCGCTGACGGTGCATGTCAGGGAGGCCGCGCCCGAGATCCCGTCAGTCAGCGCCCGTTCCGGATAGGCCCGGCTCATCTGCGCCGCGGAGGGCTGGCTGGCCCACTGCGGCCGGGTGATGACCGGCGGGGTCCGCGGCGGCTCGGCGACGACCGCCGGCGCCACCGGAGCCGGGTCCTCGAACGCGATGACCGGGCCGGGGTTCGTCGACGGGGGCGACGAGGTGTCCGCGAAGATCGTCGGCGTCGGCAGGGTCGGCGCCGGGGTCTCATGGATGTTGTTGGTCGCCGGCTGTGGCTCCTGTGGCTGAGGCTTCTGCGGCTCGGGCGGGATGATCGGTCGTTCCATCGAGATGGTGATGGAGGGCGGTTCTGTCGTCGTCTCAGTCGGCGTCAGTTCGAACTTCTGATAGTAGAGGGCCGCCCCCACCCCGACGTGGGCCAGGACCACGACCGCGACCGCGATCACGGTGGCGCGCGGCAGAGGCTTCTTGCGTTCGCCGTAGTCCAGAGGGCTGACCAGACCCGGTCCGCCGGCTGTCTTCATCATCATGGCAGTCACTCCTGTGGCCGCTCCCCAGCCGCCCACGGATGAAGTTCGCGCCAAGCTTGTGTCGGCTTTTGGGCAAGGCCAAGCTTATCAATGCTCACCTGGGTGCGACACGCGCGAAGGTGGCGGATTCATCTTTCGTTAACCACGTTCGACGAGCGTCCGAAACATTATGACGGTTGGATCGATTCCCTCATCTGGCGGCGTGGAGGCGGCCATCCGGCGCGCCTCGACGGCGACCGGCGTGGACTTCGACTTCCTGATGAAGACCGCCCGTCGGGAGAGCGCCTTCAACCCCTCGGCCCAGGCGCGGACCTCGTCTGCGGCGGGCCTGTTCCAGTTCATCGAACAGACCTGGCTGTCCACGGTCAAACAGTCTGGGGCCAAGCACGGATACGGCCAGTACGCCGACCTGATCCATCAGGGACGCGACGGGCGCTGGCGCGTCGAGGGCTCGGCCCGGAACGTAGTCATGGACCTGAGGTTCGACCCGCAGGCGGCGTCCAGCATGGCGGCGGAGCTGACGGCGTCGAACGCCGCCTATCTGCGCGGTCGGACGGGGCAGGAGCCCGGCGCCGGAGACCTGTACGCCGCCCACTTCCTGGGCCCGGCCGGGGCGGCCCGGCTGATGGAGGCGATGAAGTCCAACCCCGGCGCCAGCGCGGCCTCGATGTTCCCGGATGCGGCCCAGGCCAACCGCTCGATCTTCTACCGCGACGGCCGTTCGGCGACGGTGGCCGAGGTTCACGCCAATCTGCAGAAGACCGCGGGCGAGGGGGCCCCGGCCGCCGGCTCCAGCCGGTCGCTGTCGACGCCGCCGACCGATCAGGAGCGGGACATCATGATGGCCGCGCGCCTGGACCGGCTGAAGCAGAACGAGAGCCTGCTGGCCCTGCTGCTGGGGCAGGACGGCCAGGGCTCCGGCAGCGGCTTCGGCGGCGCCTACGGCCCGGAGCCCGACGCGAGCTGAGGCCCGGGTTTGCACTCGAAAAAAGCGAGTGCAAAAGGTGCAATCCTGAAGGCAATGGATGAAGAGGCGGCAAGCAAGTCATTGATTTGACGTCTGCGCTGTTGAGACACCTGATTGCACTCGCCCCTGCACTCGGGTGCAATGCCGGAGCCGTCGGGCGTCGTCGGTCGCCTGATATGTCAAAGACCCTACGCCATCCTACACCCTGGCCGGGGCATGCTAAGCCGAACGGCCGTCCGGGGCGAAAGGCGGCGGGATTTCAAGGCCCAAGCGGCAAGTGGAATGCGAGCTCGCGGCGCCGGAACGCAGTGTTGGTAAACCAGACGTTAAGCATGGCAAGGTGAGGATGAACCGGGGGCCGATTCTCTGTCCGCCCTTCCCAAGAGCCGCCGCATGACCGCCTTTCGCGCCCGCCTGACCGAGTTCGACATCCGCCGCCTGATCAAGGCGTCCGACGAGGACGAGCGCGCCTCGGCGGCCCACAAACTGTGCCGCAGCATCGACCGGGCCGAGCTGGATGACGCCGACCGCGAGGCGGCCCAGAAGATCCTGCGCGTCCTGGCCAATGACGCCGCCGAACTGGTGCGCCGGTCGCTGGCGGTGACGCTGAAATCCTCGGACCTGTTGCCGCACGACGTGGCGCGTCGGCTGGCGGCGGACGTCGACAGCGTGGCCCTGCCCATCATCGGGTCCTCGCCCGTCTTCACCGATGACGACCTGATCGAGATCGTCCGCGCCGGATCGGCCGTGCGTCAGGTGGCCATCGCCGGGCGGCCGAAGGTGTCGCGCGACGTCGCCGACGCCCTGAGCGTCGACGGCTGCGAGATGGCCGTGCGCACCCTGGCCTCCAACGACAACGCCGACCTGTCCGAGACGGCGATGCTGCGCTCCATCGACCGCTTCGGCGACACCGCGGAAGTCGTCGCGGCCCTGTCCTATCGCCAGGTCCTGCCGCTGGGCGTGACCGAGAAGCTGATCGCCCTGGCCAGCGACGCCGTGCGCGAGCACCTGATCAGCCGCCACGCCGTGGCCCCCGAGACCGCCATCCGCCTGGCCACCTTCGCCCGCGAGCGCTCGACCATCGATCTGGTCGACCAGGCGGCCGCCAGCGCCGACCTGCCGCGCTTCGTGGCCCAGCTGAACGCCCGCAAGGCCCTGACCGCATCCCTGCTGCTGCGCGCCCTCGCGCGCGGCCAGATGATCCTGTTCGAGCATGCCGTCGCCGAACTGGCCTCGACGCCGCATTCGCGCGCCTGGCTGATGGTGCATGACGCGGGTCCGCTGGGGCTCAAGGCCATCTATGACCGGGCCGGCCTGCCGCCGCGGCTGTTCCAGGCCTTCCGCGCCGGTGTCGACACCTGGCGCACGCTTCAGGCCGAGGGCGCCGACACCTCGGGCGAGGAGTTCCGTCAGCGCATGCTGGAGCGGTTCCTGACCCAGCGCCCGAACACGCCGCGCGACGACCTGGCCTATCTGATGGAGCGGCTGGACCAGCCGCCTGTGCCCGCCACGGGCCGCAACGCCTCGGCGGCCTGAGGCTACTTCTGAAACGCAAAACGCCCGCTCGATCCGAGCGGGCGTTTTGTATTGTGGAGTGCGGTGACGCTTACGCCCGGTAGGCGGTGACCTCGGCTTCGAGGGTCTCGGCCAGGGCGCGGCCGACCGGATGGTCGTCGGTCTGGATCTGGTCGCGAACCACGGCCTTGATGGCGTCGATGTGGGCGTCCAGCAGGCGGACCGGGGCGCTGGCGCGCTTGGTCGGGTCGTCCAGCAGCTTGCACAGCGAACCGGCCAGGCGGGTGACCAGCGGATATTGATAGGTGGTGCCGAGACCCTTGAGATCGTGGGCGCGGAAATACAGGCCCTCGGCGGTCTGGGCGTTCAGACCCTCGGCGCGGATGGCGGCCTGGGCGGCGTCCAGCTTGTTGATTTCGTCCTGCAGCCACTGGCCGAATTGGGCCGACATCGCCTTCAGGGCCTCTTCGGCCTTGGCGATGGCGTTGGCGTCGATTCCGCCGAACCCGCCGCCGACCTTGAGGCGCAGGGTGTTGGGCGGGCGAATGACCTGGGCCGGGTTGCTCACGGTGACTCCTCGGGACGTGCAGCGCCAGACTGAACGATCTGCCTTAAGGAACGGTGACCTTTCGGCCTATCCGGTGAATTGTTCCAGCAGGACCCGCTCCTCGAACGAGCGGCCGGCCTCGAACAGCATGGTCAGGCTGATGTCGCGGCGCTCGCGGACCTCGACCCGGGCGACGCGGCGGATCTCCAGATTGTCGGCGACGGCGCTGACGGGGCGTTTGTCATGCTCCAGCACCTCGAAGGTGACCCTGGCCTCGTGCGAGAGCAGGGCGCCACGCCATCGGCGGGGGCGAAAGGCGCTGATCGGGGTCAGGGCCAGCATCCGGGCGTCCAGGGGGATGATCGGGCCGTGGGCCGAGAGGTTGTAGGCGGTCGAGCCTGCCGGGGTCGCGACCATACAGCCGTCGCAGGTCAGCTCGTCCAGCCGCACCTTGCCGTCGATGGTGATGCGTAGTTTGGCGCTCTGGCGCGTCTGGCGCAGCAGGGAGACCTCGTTGATGGCCAGGCCGCTGGAGACCTCTCCGGCCTCGTTCCAGGCGTCCATCTGCAGCGGGTGGATGACGGCGCGGCCGGCGGCGGCGATGCGGGCCGGAAGGTCGTCCTCCTCATAGTCGTTCATCAGGAAGCCGACCGAGCCGCGATTCATGCCGTAGACGGGCGTGCGCCGGGTCAGGTCGCTGTGCAGGGTCTCCAGCATGAAGCCGTCCCCGCCCAGGGCCACGATGACGTCGGCTTCCTCGATGGGGACCGAGCCGTAGCGTTTGGTCAGGAGGGCGCGCGCGAACTGCGCCTCGGGACGCTCGCTGGCGGTGAAGGCGATAGCCATCGGGGGGGAGGGGGTGGTTTCGGTCACGGCCGCACGCAAGCCGAGGCCAGCCGCGAAGTCAAATACCGAAGTGCGACGTCAGGCGGCGACGTCGGCGACCATGGCGCGGAATTCGCGGGCGGCGTCGGCCTGTGAACCGCCGGCCATGCCCCATTCCCCGCCCCAGCCCGGCAGGCCGTTGGTCAGTTTGCGGATTTCGTCGAGCACGGCCGGGAAGACGGCGCGGTCGATGCCGACGGCGCTGCAGGCCAGGAACAGGGCCTGGGGCGAGGGGCGGCTGACCGCGGCGCGGATCTGGGCGATGCTGAAGCCGCCGAGGGCCGCCAGCGAATGTTCGAACAGGCTGAGGCGCTTCTCGCGGATGGCGCGGATCAGGAAGCCGGGGCGGAGCTGGCCCGCGCTCTGCAGCTTGGCGACGAGGCGACGCTCCATCTCCTCACGCTCGGAATGAGTCGGCTGGGGCGTGGCGGGGACCGGGATGCGGCCGGGGCCGACGCTGATCACGGCCGTTTCGATCGCCTTGGCCAGATAGGCGTCGTCGACGCGGAAGCGCTCGCCGATGGCCTGACGCAGGGCCTGACCGACCAGACCGTAGAGCTCGCGGGCCAGGACGTCGTTGAGGCGCGGGTGGCGGGTCAGGGGCGCACGCAGGGCGGCGACGCGGCGCGACTGCTCGACCAGACGGCCGAGGCCGCTCTCGCTGATCTCGGCGGTGCGGTTGGAGGCCAGCGCCGTCATGGTCGCGGGCTCGGCGGCGTCGATGATGGCGTCGGCGACGGCGCCGCTCAGCATCGGGCGACGGGCGACCTCGATATGATGCTCGACCGTGGCCTCGACCAGGATGCGGATCAGGTCGTGATCCTTGAGCAGGGGGCTGTTGGCGATGATCGGCCGGGCGATCTCGATCTCGTCGAGCGCCAGCATATTGACCAGGGCCAGGGGCGCCCATTCGGCGCCGGCCAGGCTCTCGGCCAGGGACTTGCGGATGTCGTGCTCGGCCTGGCGGGCCAGGGTGAGGAAGATCTCGGTCAGGACCGGAGAGACCTCGGCGCCCGCCGGGGTCGAGTCGCACAGGGCGGCGATGCCCAGCAGCAGCCGTTGCCGGTCGTCCGTGGTGCGGCTCTTGGCCAACGCCAGCAGATCGGCGGGCGAGACGCTCTCCGGCCGCGAAGGGGCAAAGGTTTGCAACGAGGCGACAGCGGTCACGGCGAACTCCGGTCGGATCAGGTCCGATTCTGGATCGAATGGTGCGGTACCGGTCATGAAAACTCGGTTAACCGGGCATCAACCTTACCGAGCCTTCCCCGGCGTCACGCTTGACGGGTCGGCGTCACGGGAGGACGGTGGCCGTCACGTCCGGAGAGGCGACAGGAAGGATACCCCCATGGCCGACGGCGCCGCCCCGCAAAGTCTGAAGTCCCGCGTTTCCGAGGCCGAATGGCAGGCCCGGGTCGAGCTGGCCGCGCTGTACCGGCTGGTCGCCCTGCACGGCTGGGACGACATGATCTTCACCCATATCTCGGCCCGGGTGCCGGGACCCGAGCACCATTTCCTGATCAATCCGTACGGCTGGTATTTCGAGGAGATGACCGCCTCGGCGCTCGTGAAGGTCGATCTGGACGGCAACATCGTTCAGGAGACCCAGAGCTTCATCAATCCGGCGGGCTTCACCATCCACTCGGCGGTCCATGCCGCGCGCGAGGACGCCCATTTCGTCATCCACCTGCACACCACGGCGGGGGTGGGGGTGGCGGCGCAGCAGGAGGGTCTGCTGCCGATCGGCCAGAACGCCTGCCTGCTGCAGCATCAGGTCGCCTATCACGGCTATGAGGGGCTGGCGCTGAACCACGACGAGCGTGAGCGGCTGGTGGCGGATCTGGGCGACAAGCCGCTGATGCTGCTGCGCAATCACGGGACGCTGGCGGTCGGTCAGACGGCGGCGGCGGCCTGGATCGGCATGTTCTTCCTGGAGCGGGCCTGCGCCCAGCAGGTGGCGGCGCTATCAGGTGGCCGCGAGCACGTCCTGATCGCGCCGGACGCGGCGCAGGAAGAGACCAAGCAGCAGGGCGGGGGGCTGCCCTTCGTCGCGGCCCTGGCCTGGCCGGGCGCGCTGCGGATGCTGGACCGCAAATCCCCGGGTTACGACGCTTGAACGCGGCCGCGGCGCTTCTTGCAGGCGTCGCGGTCCTTCTGTCTCCGGCAGTGGCCGACGCAGGAGCGTGGACCCAGCCGAAGGGCAAGGGCCAGATCATTGTCAAATATGAGGATATGCGTGCCGATCAGGGGTTCGACCCGGACGGTAATCGCGTCGACCTGCCTCAGGAGCGGCGCGACAGCTCGGCGGGGGTGTTCGCGGAATATGGGCTGACCGACCGGCTGACGGTGCAGTTCAAGGGCGACTGGCAGGACGGCGAGGACATCTTCCTGAACTACGAGGGGCGGGGGCCGCTGGAGATCGGCCTGACCTGGCAGGTCTGGCGCGACGACGCGACCGCCGTCAGCCTCTATGGCGGCTATGCGTCGGCCGGGGAGGGGCGCAACGCCGGCTATGCGGCGCCGGGCGTGGGCGATCATGATTTCGAGGCGCGGGTCTCGGTCGGGCGGTCGTTCGGCGGCCAGCCTGTGCGCTGGGGCCCCGACCGGTCCTTCGTCGAACTGCAGGCGGCGCGGCGGATGCGCGACGGCCTGCCGGACGAGACACGGGTGGATTTCACTGTCGGCGGCCATTTCGGCGAGAGCTGGATGGTGCTGGCCCAGGCCTTCGGCGGGGCGGCCGACGACGACGGCTCGGCGGAGGGGGCCCGCTGGCTGTCGGTCGAGACCTCGGTGGTGCGCAGGCTCGGCGACTGGAGCCTGCAGGCCGGCTGGCGACAGACGGCGGCGGGCCGGGAGACGCCGGTGTCGGGCGGGCCGGTGCTGGCGGTATGGCGACGCTTCTGAAATCACCGCTAAAAAGCCGAAACTGCGACATCCGCGACCGACGGAGTTACGAACGGCGCGCGTTACACAGACTTTAGTTGCCTCGACGGCAGGACCGGCTATGTCCGACCCCGCCTGAAAAGTCTTCAGACGTCCGTCCCCCACGGCTCCCGAGAGTACCCGCGTGATCAAACGCCATTTCTTCCTTGTCGCCGCCGGCGTCATGCTGGGTCTTATGGTCCTGGCGGCGGTGCTGCACATCGCCTTCGCCAAGGATGAGGGGTCGGCCAAGGCCGCGCCGGGTGGCGGTCGCGGCGGGCGCGGCCAGCAGGTGTCGGAAGCGACGGTCGCCTCGCGCTCGTTCAGCGACACCATCCGGGTTCTGGGCGTGGCCCGGGGGCTGAAGTCGGTGAACATCACCTCCAACTCGACCGAGCTGATCACCGCGGTCCTGTTCCGCGACGGCCAGCGCGTCGCCGCCGGGGCGCCGCTGGTGCAGTTGCAGGCGCGCGAGGAAGACGCCGGCATCATCGAGGCCCGCGCCGAGGTCGCCCAGGCCGAGCGCGAATACGAACGCTATCGCGCCCTGGCCGAGAAGGGGATCGCGCCGCGCGTGACCGCCGAACAGTCCGAGACGGCACTGGCGACGGCGCGCGCCTCTCTGGCGGCGGCCGAGGCGCGTCGGGGCGACCGGATGATCCGCGCGCCCTTCGCCGGCGTGCTGGGCCTGACCACGGTCACCTCGGGCACCCTGATCAATCCGGGCGCGGTGATCACGACCCTGGACGACACCAGCGTCATCCGCGTCGATTTCCCGGTGCCGGA
Organism: Brevundimonas goettingensis; assembly: GCF_017487405.1. Lineage (NCBI taxonomy): Bacteria > Pseudomonadati > Pseudomonadota > Alphaproteobacteria > Caulobacterales > Caulobacteraceae > Brevundimonas > Brevundimonas goettingensis. Next base: position 777,717 of record NZ_CP062222.1, read on the forward strand.
GCGGTATCTGGGCGTGCTGCGCCCGGGGCTTTCCCTTACCGCCACCGCCGACGCCTTCGGCGGCGAGGCCTTCCAGGGCCGCATCGCCCTGATCGACACCCGCATCAACGAGACCACCCGCGCGGTCACCGCCCGGGCCGAATTCCCCAATCCCGGCGGCCGGATCCGCCCCGGCATGCTGATGCGCGTCGCGGTCGCCCAGGGCGAGCGCCAGAGCGCCGCCGTGCCCGAGGCCGCCATCCAGTATGAAGGCCAGGGCGCCTTCGTCTATCGCATCGCCAAGGGCGAGAGGGGCTCCACCGCCCAGCGTGTCGAGGTCGAGACCGGCGCCGTCGAGGGCGGGTTCGTGGAGATCGTTTCAGGCCTGAGCGTCGGTGAGAAGGTGGTCGGCGGCGGTCTGAACCGCATCCAGCCCAACGCCCCGGTCACCGTGGGCGGCGCGCGCGGCGCCAGACAGGGCGGGGGCGGCGGTGGCCGCGGTGGTCAGGCTCCTGCTGGCCAGGGCGCCGCACGATGATGCTCTCCGACGTCGCGGTCCGGCGGCCCGTCTTCGCGGCGGTGGCCGCCATCGTGCTGTGCGTCATCGGCGCGGCGGCCTTCTTCTTCCTGCCGGTGCGCGAACTGCCGGACGTCGATCCGCCGGTCGTCTCGATCAGCACCAGCTACGCCGGCGCCTCGGCCGAGGTCATCGAGAACCGCATCACCGAGCCGGTGGAGCAGCAGATCGCCGGCATTCAGGGCGTCGAGCGGATCACTTCGTCCAGCCGCGACGGCCGGTCGAACGTGACCATCGAATTCTCGCTGGACCGCAATATCGACGACGCCGCCAACGATGTGCGCGACCGCGTCGCCCGGGTCGTCGGCCGCCTGCCTGAACAGGCCGATCCGCCGGAGGTGTCCAAGGCGGACAGCGATTCCTCGCCGATCATGATCCTGTTCCTGCGGTCGTCGACGATGAACCGGCTGGAGCTGACCGACTACGCCGACCGCTATCTGCTGGACCGTCTGGCCACCGTGCCGGGCGTGGCCCAGGCCCAGATCTTCGGCGAGCAGCGCTACGCCATGCGCATCTGGCTGAACGCCGGGGCCATGGCCGCGCGCGGCATTACCGTGACCCAGGTCGAGAACGCCCTGAACGCCCAGAACGTCGAACTGCCCGCGGGTTCGCTGGAGTCGACCGACAAGGACTATACGGTTCGTGTGGCCCGCACCTATGCCCGGGCCGAGGACTTCGCCCTGCTGCCCATCGGCACGGCCGGTTCGGCCCCGACGGCGGCGACCAACACCAATACGAACACGACCCAGCCCTCGACCTCGGGCACGACGGGCGCGATCATCGGCGCCAACCGCTATGTCACCCGCCTGGGCGACATCGCGCGGGTGGAAGAGGCGCCGGCCGAGGCGCGGCGTCTGTTCCGCGGCAACGGCCTGGACCAGATCGGTCTGGGCGTGACGCGTCAGGCCCAGTCGAACGACCTCGCCATCTCGGACGGGGTCAACGCGGCGCTGAAGGACATGCAGGCCAGTCTGCCGCCCGGCACGGAGCTGGTCGTCGGCTCGGACAACTCGGTCTTCACCTCCCACGCCATTTCCGAAGTCTGGATCACCATCGGCATTTCGCTGGCGCTGGTGGCCCTGGTGAACTTCATCTTCCTCGGCAGTCTGCGGGCGGCCCTGATCCCGTCGATCGTGGCCCCGATCTGTCTGCTGGCGACCTTCATCGTGCTGGCGCCACTGGGCTTCTCGCTGAACCTCCTGACCCTGCTGGCGCTGGTGCTGGCGATCGGTCTGGTGGTCGACGACGCCATCGTGGTGACCGAAAACATCCAGCGCCGTCTGGATCACGGCGAGCCGCCGCTGGTCGCCGCCGAGCGCGGGGCGCGTCAGGTCTTCTTCGCCGTCGTGGCCACGACCATCGTGCTGCTGGCGGTATTCGCGCCGCTGCTGTTCCTGCCCGGATATGTCGGGCGGCTGTTCGTCGAACTGGCGGCGGCGATCGCGGCGGCCGTGGCCTTCTCGGCCTTCCTCGCGCTGAGCCTGTCGCCGATGCTGGCGTCCAAGATCCTCAAGCCCGCGGCCGGGTCCGGCTGGGTGGCGCGCAACGTCGACAAGGCGATGGACGGGCTCAAGAACAGCTACGGCGCCTCGCTGGACCTGCTGGTCGGCAGCCGCGTCGCCGTCATCGGCGTGATCGCCCTGATCCTGGTGGTCGGGGGCGGAGCGGTCGGGATGTTCTTCATCCTGCCCAACGAACTGGTGCCGCAGGAAGACCGCGGCCGGGTGCAGGTGCGGGTCCAGGGGCCGGAAGGCGCCGGCTTCGACTATACGAAGAAGATCATGCTCGGGCTCGAGCCGATCCTGGCCCAGTACAAGGCCGACGGCGAGGTCGAGAGCTATCTGATCTCCTCGCCCGGCTTCGGGGGCGGCAGCTACAACTCCGGCAACGCCACCCTGATCCTCAAGGACTGGTCCGAGCGCAAGCGCGCCGCCGACGAGATCGCCCAGGAGCTGAACGGCAAGCTGCGCGGCCAGACGGGCGCCCAGGTCAACGCCTCCATCCCCGGCGCCTTCCAGCGCGGCGGCGGCGGTGGCGGGGGCAACTCCAACTCGGTCGAGATGATCGTCACCGGGCCGGAATACGAGGACATCTATCGCTGGCTGCAGCCCGTGCTGGCCGCCGCGCTGGAGCACCCCGGCTTCTCGCGCCCGCGCCTGAACTATGAGCCCAACGCCCCGCGCCTGCTGGTCGATGTGGATCCGGAAAAGGCGGCGGCCCTGGGCGTTTCCTCGCAGGAGATCGGCCGCACGCTGGAGACCATGTTCGGCTCCCGCCGCGCGACGACCTATATCCGCGGCGGTCAGGAATATGACGTCATCCTGCAGACGGACCGGCAGAACCGCTCGGGCGTCGGCGATCTGGAGGGCCTCTATGTCTCGACCGGATCGGGGACGCTGGTGCCCCTGTCCTCGGTGGTCGACACCAAGACCTCGGGCGACACGCCCGACCGGCGTCGTCTGGACCGGCAGCGCTCGATCAGCCTGCAGGCCGACCTGAACCCCGGCGAGACCATCGCCGACGCCGTGGCCTTCCTCAATGCGGAAGCGGCCAAACAGCCTCAAGGGGTTGTGGCGATCCAGTGGGGCGGGGCGGCGCGGGATCAGGCCGAGGCGGGCGGCGCGGTGGGCGCGGCCTTCGGCCTGGCCCTGCTGCTGGTCTTCCTGGTGCTGGCGGCCCAGTTCGAGAGCTGGATCACCCCGGCGGTGATCATGCTGACGGTGCCTCTGGCGGCCGCCGGCGGTCTGTTCGGCCTCTTGATGGCCGGGTCCAGCCTGAACATCTATTCGCAGATCGGCCTGATCATCCTGATCGGGGTCGCGGCCAAGAACGGCATCCTGATCGTCGAGTTCGCCAACCAGCTGCGCGACCAGGGCCGGTCGATTCGCGAGGCGATCATCGAGAGCTCGACGCTGCGTCTGCGCCCCATCATCATGACCTCGATCGCCACGGCCTTCGGCGCCCTGCCGCTGGTGCTGTGGCACGGGGCGGGGGCGGGCAGCCGCCAGACCATCGGGGTGGTGATCTTCACCGGCGCGATGTTCTCGACCCTGCTGACCCTGTTCGTGGTGCCGGTGATCTACGGGGCGCTGGCCCGCTTCACCAAGTCGCCCGAATGGACGGCCCGCAAGATTGAAGAGTGGGAAGCCCAGGAAACGACGGCCAACGACAGGGTCCCGCACGCGGCGGAGTAGGGGGGAGGCGTTTCAGTGAGCGAGGGGTGCTAGTGAGCAAGGCGTGAGCGGGGGACGGTGCGGTCTCGCTCTTTCTTGCTCACCTCTTGCTCACCAGCACCGTTCACTCTCAGCGTTTCGCCGCCTCGACGCTCAGATACGCGATGACGTCGCGGCGGTCCGTGGCGTCGGGCAGGCCGGGGAAGGTCATCTTGTTGCCGGGCAGGACGCTGCGGGGATTGGCCAGCCAGTGGTCGATGTGGTCGTCGTCCCAGGCGAAGCCGGCGCCCTTCACGGCTTTCGAATAGTTGTAGCCCGGATGGGTCCCGGCGACCCGGCCGATGACGCCATAGAGGTTGGGACCGGTCATGTTCGGACCGTTTGCGGTGGCGGTGTGGCAGGCCTTGCAGCGGGCGAAGACCCTGGCCCCGTGCTCCAGATCGGCGGTGTTGTAGGGAGCGGGCAGGGCGGCCAGCATAGTCGCTCGCTGGGCGCCGGTCAGGGGCGGCGGAACGGCCACGGGCGGCGCCGCAGGCGTGGTCTCGCCGGAGCCGCAGCCGGCCAGCAAGCCTGCCGCCGCGAGCGTCACAATCCCCAGTCGCATCGCCCACCGCATGATCGTCTCCCGCCTGTGCGCGTCATTGATAGCCGAGGCGGGGCGGGGCGCAATCGGTCAGCTTGACCTATGGACGCGACCGTATCGCACCTGATAATCAGTCACAGCTACGGCGACCTTTATCGTCGCCAGCCTTCGCGTCCGAGTGATCCTGAATGCCCTCCAATGTCATCAAGCTCAGCGAGGCCCGGTTGGGCGATCGCGGCGTCATCACCTCCGTGGGGACCCACTGCCATCACGAGGCGGCGGAGACCGAGCTGGAGCGGCGGCTGCTGGAGCTGGGCCTGGTCGAGGGCGCGCGGATCGAGCTGATCCATCAGGGCCTGTTCGGGCGCGACCCGATCGCGGTCAAGGTCGATGACATGCGCGTGGCCCTGCGCCGCAAGGAGGCCGCCAGCCTGACGCTTAGCCTCGGCGACGACATCGCGGAAGCCGCCGAATAATGGATATCGCCGTACGTCCCGCCCGGGTCGCCCTGGTCGGCAATCCCAACTCGGGCAAGACCGCCCTGTTCAACGCCCTGACCGGCGCCCACCAGAAGGTCGCCAACTACGCCGGCGTCACCGTCGAGCGGAAGGAGGGGATCATCCGCTCCGCCTCGGGCCGAAGCCTGTCGGTGCTGGACCTGCCGGGCACCTATTCCCTGCGCGCCCGCAGCCCGGACGAGGAGGTCACCCGCGACGCCGTCCTCGGCAAACTGGTCGGAGAGGCCGAACCGGACGCCATCATCTGCGTCGCCGACGCCACCAACCTGCGCCTCGTGCTGCGTCTGGTGCTGGAGCTGAAGCAGGTCGGGCGGCCGATGGTGCTGGCCCTCAACATGTACGACATCGCCCAGCGGCAGGGCCTGAGGATCGACCTGGAGAAGCTGCAGGCCGAGCTGGGCCTGCCGATCGTGACGACCGTGGCGACGCGCAAACGCGGGATCGAGGACCTGGTCGCCCAGGTCGAGAACCTGACCCTGACCGCCGCGCGGGGTGAAACCGGTGAGGGCGGCTGGCACGCCCCCGATGCGTCGGAAATCCGCGCCGCCCACCGCCGCGCCGAACAGATCATGCGCGACTGCGTGCGCCCGCCCGAGCGGCCCGACACCCTGACGGGCAAGATCGACGGGGTGTTGCTGAACCCGGTACTCGGCCTGCTGATCCTGTCGGCGATCCTGTTCGTCATGTTCCAGGCGGTCTTCACCTGGGCCGCACCCCTGATGGACGGCATCGAGGCGGGCTTCGGCCTGCTGGGAACCGCCGTCAGCGCGGTGATTCCGGACGAGGGTGCGTGGGGCCTGTTGCAGAGCCTGCTGGTCGAAGGCGTCATCGCCGGGGTCGGCAGCGTGCTCGTCTTCCTGCCCCAGATCGTGATCCTGTTCGCCTTCATCATCCTGCTGGAAGACTTCGGCTATATGGCCCGGGCCGCCTTCCTGCTGGACAGGATCATGGGCGTCGCCGGCCTGCATGGCCGGGCCTTCATCCCCCTGCTGTCCAGCGTGGCCTGCGCCATCCCGGGCGTGATGGCGGCGCGGGTGATCGAGGCCAAGCGCGACCGGATGACCACCATCCTGATCGCCCCCCTGATGACCTGTTCGGCGCGTATTCCGGTCTACACCCTGATCATCGGGGCCTTCATTCCGCAGCAGACGGTCTGGGGCTTTCTGAGCCTGCAGGGGCTGGTGATGTTCGGCCTGTATGTGGCGGGCATCGTCTCGGCCCTGACCGTCTCTTTCGTCATTCGCAAGGTGTTCTGGCGCGGCGCGGTCGAGCCCTTCATGATGGAACTGCCGACCTACAAGGTCCCCGACGTGAAGAGCGTTCTGTTCAATCTGTGGCTTCGGGCGCGGGTCTTCATGGAGCGGGCGGCGCGGATCATCCTGCCGCTGATGGTGCTGATCTGGTTCCTGTCGACCTTCCCCTATCCGCCAGAGGGCGCGACCGGGGCGCCCATCGACTATTCCTTCGCCGGCATGATCGGGCATGCGCTCGAGCCGATCTTCCGGCCCATCGGCTTCAACTGGCAGATGGTCATCGCCCTGGTGCCCGGCATGGCCGCGCGCGAGGTCGCCGTGGCGGCCTTGGGCACGGTCTATGCCGTCGGCGACGTCGACGCCTCGGTCACTGCCCTTGAGGCCCTGCGCACGACGATCCTGGCCCAATGGTCGCTGGCGACCGGTCTCAGCTTCCTGGCCTGGTACATCTTCGCTCCCCAGTGCGTGGCGACCCTGGGCGTGGTCAAGCGCGAGACCAACAGCTGGGGCTGGATGTGGGTGATGGTCGCCTACATGTTCGGCTTGGCCTATCTGGCCTCCTTCGTCACCTATCACGTCGCGGTCGCCCTTGGCGGCGGCGCGGTCGGGGGCTAAGCCCGGAGGGCCGCGCGCGACGCGGCGCCGGATTCGTCCATGCCGCTACCCGCCGTCACGGCCGTTCTGCTGGGTCTCGCCGGACTGATCATCGGCAGTTTCCTCGCGGCCGTCAGCGTGCGCCTGCCGCGGGAAGAGGACGTGGTGGCGGGGCGGTCGCGGTGCATGAGCTGCCGCCAGCCGCTCAAGCCCTGGCAGATGGTCCCCGTGTTCAGCTGGCTGATTCTGCGCGGCCGCTGCGGCCAGTGCGGGGCGGGGATCTCGGGCCGATATATCCTGATCGAACTCGCGGCGGGCGGCGTCGGGGTCTGGGGCGCGCTGAACGGCCAGTCCTGGCTGATGATCGGGGCGACGGCCCTGCTGGGCTGGCAACTGCTGCTGATCGCCATCATCGACGCCGAGAATTTCTGGCTGCCCGACGTCCTGACGATGCCGCTGATCGGTACGGGACTGATCGCCTCGGGCCTTCTAGCGGGGGGGCTGCCCTGGAACCAGATCGTCGGCGCCGTCGCCGGTTTCGGTCTGCTCTGGCTGCTGGCCTGGCTGTATCGCCGGGTGCGCGGGCGTGAAGGCCTGGGCGGGGGCGATCCGATCCTGTTCGGGGCCACGGGCGCCTGGGTCGGCTGGACCGGCCTGCCCAGCGTCCTGCTGTGGGCCAGCGTCGTCGGACTGAGCCTGGTGCTGGCCCGGCTGCTGCTCCGGCATTCCGTGCGGGGCGCGGACCGGATGCCGTTCGGAACCTTCCTGGCCATCGGCGCCTGGCTGACCTGGCTGTACGGTCCGCTGGGGCTCTAGCGGCCCGGATCAGCGTCCCGTGACGATCTTCACGACGATATGGCCCGTGGTGTCGATGATGGCGTCGGGCGGGGTGTCGCCGCGCTTGAGCAGCTCGAAGCCGTCAGCCATGGCCTCGACCAGGTTGGCGACCTGATAGGACGTCAGCCGCGGGTCCAGCCCCTTGGCGTGATAGCCGGTGGCGTGGGCTTGGGCGATGCGGCGTTCGAAGGCGAGGTGGACACGGCGCAGGCGCTTGACCCGGCTCTCGATGAAGCCCGCCTCGCCCTTGTCCGCCAGCATATGTTCGATGCGCAGCACCGGGCCGTGCTCGTGCCAGAAGGCGAGGACGTCGACCACATAGGCGCGGGCGGCGTTGAACGCCTGTTCGCCCGACCAGTCGCCGTCCAGATGGCGGGCCAGAACCTGGAAGTCGGTGGCGCAATCCTCACACAGCGCCAGGACCGGCTCTTCGACAGTCTTGAAATAGGTGTAGAAATTCGACGGCGACAGACCGGCCTCGGCGGCGACGTCAGCGACCCGGATCTCGCCCAGATGCCGGCTGTCGAGCAGGCGGCGCGTGGCGGACAGGATGGAAGCTCGGGTCCGGCCGCCGCGGGCGCCGATCCGGTGTCCGAGCTTGTTGATGTTGGTCGGGGCCATGGGGAAGTGTCGTCCGGCGGGGCGCGTTCGCTCTCAGTCCGAGCGAGGGGGAGGAAATGGGCCGTTTCCGGACCATCCATTCGTTTCGCCAGATTTGAAGCGGCGCGTCAACGCGCGGCACGCTGGGAGGTTGCGTCAGCGCTGACACCGGTCCCAGATATTTACGGCTTGGTAACGGGTGCGGACCGGCGCTATCGTGCCCGCTGTCTCCGGCGGCGACCTCGCCGTTTGCGCTCCAAAGAGGCTGAGCGATGGATCTGCCCGTCGATACCGCCCTGTCCTATTCCATCCAGCCCGAGGACGCGGGTTCGCCCGGCGTCGGGCCCTGGGTCTGGACGGTGATCGACGAGGACGGCCGCAAGATCGTCACGGGCCTGGCGCCGAACCAGGACCTGGCCCAGACCCAGGCCCGCAACGCGATCACCGACCGGTCCCAGTCCTAGGTCGGGTTGGTCTCAGGCCGGCCGCTCAGGCCGGATTGGCGGCCCGGCGCTGAAGCTCGTCAGCACGACGTTCCAGTTCGTCGGCCCGACCGGGCAGGGTGCGCGACAGCTCCTGCAACTGCTCGTCGGTGACGGTGCGGCCCTGTTCGCGGGCCTCGGCGATCTGGCGGGCGCGATAGGCGGGATCGCGCAGGCGGGCGGCTTCTGCACGCATCTGATCGGCGCCGTTGTGCATCTGGCGGGCGCCGGCGCCCATCTGGACGCGGGCGTCGGCGCGGGCGCGGGTGGCCTGTTGGCGGGCGACCTCGGCTTGGGCCCGGGCCTGATCGGCCTGAACGCGAGCGGCGTCGGCGCGGACGCGAGCCTCAGCCCGGGGCGCGGCGCTGGCGCGGGCGTCGGCCATGGCTCGGGACCGCGCCTGGGCGGCTTCGGCGCGGGCGGAGGCGGCGGCCTGACGGGCGACATTGGCCTGTTGGCGAGCCTCGGCGGCCTGGGCGCGGGCCGCAGCGGCGGCGCGTTGCTCCTCGGGCGTGGCCTCGCGGGTGACCGAATAGCCGTTGCCGTAGCTGTAGGTGATCGTCCGGGGCGGCGCGGGGGCACCGGCGGAGCAGGCGGGGCGGGCATGGACACAGGGGCGGGCGGCGCCGGCGGGGCCGGAGGCGCGCTCATCGACCACTCGTCGGACGCAGCCGGAGCCGGGGGCGGCGCCGGAGGAGCCGGCGGCGCGGGCGGGGCGGGCAAGGCGTCGTCCTGATCCGACCATGAGGTCAGAGGCGCGAGCGGGGCGAGGGGCGCGACGACGGCGCTCATGGCGGGCAGGGCCGGGATGGGCGGCAGGGGCGGAGCTTCGAAGCCGTGCTCGCGCAGTTCGAGCGCGGCGAGCGGGGTGGCGACCGCGGCGAGGGCGGCGACGGTCAGGGCGACGGTCAGGGGGCGGCGGCGGTTGGGCGAGGCGCTCATGATGCAGGCGATCCTTCTTTTGAGAGTGCGGGTGTTCGCGGCCATGGGGGTGGCGGCGTGCGAGAGAGAGGGCGGGCAGGCCGCGAGCCGGACGAGGGCGCGGGCATAGGTCGGGGCGTCGACGGTGCGCAGGGCTTCGGCGTCGGCGGCTTCTTCCGAGCGGGCGGCGAGGACGGCGTGCAGCCGCCAGACCAGGGGGTTGAACCAGAACAGGGCCAGCGCCAGCCGCGACAGGATCAGGAAGACCCAGTCGCGCCGCTTCAGATGCGCCAGCTCGTGGGCGAGCACGGCGGGGGCGGTCTCGGCGGCGGCGAGACTGGCCGGATCGACGATGATCACGCCCGGCGAGACGCCCCAGCTGAGTGGGCTGGACAGGCGGTCACTGCTGACCAGGCGCGGGCGCGGGGCGGGCGACAGGCGGGCCAGGGGCGTCAGCCAGGACGGGGCGGTGACCGCGCGGCCCTCGCGGGTCCAGCGGTCGAGCGTGGCCAGACCCAGCAGGAAACGGCCCGCGACGGCCAGGACGCCCAGGATCCAGATCACGGCGGCGATCAGGCCTGCGATCTGAGCGGGCGAAGGCGCGGGCAGGGCGCCCGACACCTCGACGCCCGCGACCGGACCGATGTCTCCGGCCCAGAATGCCGCCGGGAGAGCGGAGGGGGACGGGGCGGGCGCGGCGGACGCCGGAAGGATGGCCAGTTGCAGCGACGGCATGAGGGCGGCGATCACCGGCAGGGCCAGCAGGACGCAGACGGTGGCGCGCAGGATGTCGACCCGATCGGCGGCCCGGCCCGCGACCCAGTGGGCGGCGGCCAGACCGGCCCCGGCGACGAGGCTGGACTTGATCAGCAGGGACAGGAACAGGGCGAGGGTCATTCGCGGCCTCCCTTCCTTTCGGTGGCGTCGTCGATGGCGCGCTCGAGGGCGGCGGCCTCCTCGGGCGTCAGCCGCTGGCCGAGACCCAGCAGGGCCGTAGCGGCGCTGGCCGCCGAACCGGCGAAGAAGGTGTCGATCATCTTCTGCAGGGCGCCGGCGGCGACCGTGTCGGTGCGCGGGACGGGGCGGTAGCTGACGCCGCCGGAGGTCTGGGTCCGGGCGACGAGACCCTTGGTCTCCAGCCGCGCCAGCAGGGTGCGGACGGCGGAATCGCTGATCGGGTCGGCCAGGGCGTCGCGCACATCGGCGACCGCGCCCGACTCCAGCCGACACAGTGTTTCAAACACCTCGCGTTCCCGCCGGGGAAGGGACTCGATCATGACAACTCCTCGCGCATCGCGACGCTACGTTTGTAGCGCTACATGCGTAGCGAATTGGGTCGGGATTGAGGCGGCGACATGAACTCGCCGTAGGGTCGGCGAAGTTCTGGATATACCTCGCTTTCCCTGCACGGGCGCCGTCGGGGAAGCGGCGCGGTCAGAGGGCGGGGGAGGCTCCGCCATGTATCAAAACCGACATGATCGGGACATGCAGGCGTCACCTGCAGTACATTTCCGCGTCACGCAGAATACATTTTGCTGTCTTTGAGCTGTGAACTGACCAAAACAATTCCGCCCTAGTTTTGGCGTCCTCACTCAGGGGACAATAATGAACCGCCAAAAACATCTGCGCCTCCGGCTTCTGCTGGGGAGCGCTATCATGGCTGCCGCTATTCCGGCCTTCGCCCAGGCCCAGACCGCTCCCGCCGCCACGGAAGAGCAATCGACGGCCCTGGACGACATCGTCGTCACCGCGACGAAGCGCGAAACCAACCTGCAGGACACCCCGATCTCGATCTCGGTGGTCAACTCCGAGGCGCTGGCCGACCGTCACGTGCAGAGCCTGATGGACCTCGCCGACGGCGCCGTACCCTCGCTGCGCGTCCAAACCTTCGAAGCCCGCCAGTCGGCCCTGACCATCGGCATCCGCGGCATCGTGCCCAACGACGCCAACCAGCCCGCCCGTGAACAGGGCGTCGGCGTCTACGTCGATGGCGTCTATCTGGCCCGCCAGCACGGCCTCGGCGCCGCCCTGCTCGACATCGAACGCGTCGAAGTCCTGAAGGGCCCGCAAGGCACCCTGTTCGGCCGCAACACCGAGGGCGGCGCGCTCTCGATGGTGACGCGCAAGCCGACCGGCATCTTCGACATGCGCGCGGTCGCCGGCGTCGGCAACTACGGCTCGTACAACTCCGAACTGCACGTCAACTTCCCGGCCTTCAACGACTTCGCCTTCAAGGTCGACGGCGTGATCTCGGTCCAGGGTCCGATCACCAAGAACCCGCTGCCGGGCCAGACCGGCTTCGGCGAATATGACCGCCGCGGCCTGCGCATCCAGACGCGCTGGACCCCGACCAGCAACTTCACGGCCGACCTGGCCGCCGACATCGGCAAGGACAAGAACACCCCGTTCTACAGCCAGCTGCTGAACTTCAACCCGAACAACCTGACCGTGGTGCCGTTCACCTCGGCCACCGTTCCGTCAGGCTCGATCCGCGCCCTGGCCCCGATCGTCCAGGTCAACGGCACCAGCGTGATGCGCGTCGCCGACATCGGCGTGCCGCAGCAGTACAGCGTCGACGACACCCGCGGCGCCGATCTGCACCTGTCCTACCACCCGAACGACAGCGTCGAGATCCGCTCGATCACCGCCTACCGTGAAGTCGACGTCGAGCAGTACGACAACATCGCCGGCGCTCACCGTCCGCCGATCGTCGGCCCGAACACCAACTTCAGCCGCTACTCCCTGGCCGGCTTCTGGCAGCACCAGTTCAGCCAGGAGCTCCAGGCAGTCGGTTCGCTGGGCGACAGCATCGACTACGTCGCCGGCCTGTTCTACTTCAAGGAAACCGTCTCGGACGACGCGGCGACCCCGTCGACCAACCGCTGGAACGCCGACGGCACAGGCTACACGATCAACGATCCGACCCCGACCATCCGAGGCTTCCGCTCGATCGACCGCGCCTCGACCGCCCATTCGGAATCCAAGGCCATCTACGGTCAGGCGACCTGGACCCCGGCCAGCATGGCCTCCCTGCACCTGACGGTGGGCGGCCGCTACACCTGGGATGACAAGGACGGCATCCTGTACATGGTCAACAACGCCGCGACGAACTTCACGTTCGACTCCTCGGTGGACCGTTTCGACCCGATGGTCACCCTGGCCTATGACGTGTCGGATCAGGTCAACGTCTACGCCAAATACTCGACCGGCTACCGCGCCGGCGGCGCCTCCTCGCGCTCGCTGACCTACCGCTCGTTCGATCCGGAAGAGGTCAAGGCGTACGAAGTCGGCGTGAAGAGCGACCTGCTCGACAACCGCCTGCGCCTGAACGCCGCCGTCTATGCGATGGACCGTACGGACAGCCAGATCGACTTCAGCCTAGTCACCGTCGTCGGCGCCTCGACCCGGAACACCCTGGAAACGATCAACGCCCCTGGCACCACGACCATCCGCGGCGCCGAGCTGGAAGGTCAGTTCCAGGCCACCGAGAACCTGCGTCTGTCGGCCTCCTACGCCTATACCGACGCCAAGATCCCGGACACGGTGAACCCGTTCAACAACGTCCTGCAGAAGGTGTTCATCGCCTATACGCCGGAAAACGCTTTCAGCGTCGCCGCCGACTTCGACACCCCGTTGATGGGCGCGACCTTCAAGGCTCACCTGGACGTCAACTACGCCGACGCCACCCAGAGCTTCGACCAGTTCGCGATCACCAACGACCAGTCGCTGATCGTGAACGGCCGCGTCGCCATCACCGACATCCAGACGGCGCCCGGCGCGCCCTCGCTGGAAGTCTCGGTCTGGTCGCGCAACCTGCTGGACGAGCAGTACGTCTACCGTCGTGACCCCTCGAACCGGGCCACCATCGGCGACTACGGCAACTTCAACACCCCGCGCACATTCGGCATCCAGCTGACGGCGAAATACTAGGACCGGGCAGGGCGGCCCCCAGGTCCGCCTCTCCTCGATCTCCCGCCCCTCCGTCGCTCCAGCGGCGGAGGGGTTTGCCGTTTTGGTCGCGATCGCGTGATGGCTGCATCGCGAATTTTCTGATCATTATTGGATATTGTGTGGAGGTTTACGGGCGTTTCGATGGACGAATCATCCTTTCGCTGGACGCCGGAACGCGCGCGCGCGATGGGCGGGGCCTGAGGAGATCCCATGCCCGCCCTGATCCTGATCCCGAAGACGAAGTCGAGATCGCCGAGATCCTGGACGCCTATCTGCGTCGCGAGGGCTTCCGCACGGTCTGCGCCGCCGACGGGGAGGTGGCCGCCGACCTGCACGCCGCCCTGAAGCCCGACCTGGTCCTGCTGGACGTCCGCATGCCCAAGCGGGACGGCTGGGACGTGCTGGGCGAACTGCGCCGCCGGGGCGACACCCCCGTGGTCATGATCACCGCCCTGGATCAGGACATCGACAAGCTGCAGGCCTTTGAGGCTGCGCGCAAGATCACCGAGGGCGACCTTTCGGCCCGGGCCGCGGTCGGCGACCGGTCGCTGGGCGAGACCGCCGTCCTGGTCGACGACTTCAACACCATGGCGGCCCGGATGCAGACCCAGGCCGAGGACATGATCACCTGGAACGGCTCCATCGCCCATGAACTCAGGACCCCCGTCACCATCCTGAAAGGCAGGCTCAGGGTGTCTGGGACGGGGTGTTCGAGATGGATGAGGCCACCTGACCAGCCTGCTGCGCCAGGTCGACGGCCTGGCCCGGCTGGTCGAGGACCTGCGCATCGTCAGCCTGGCCGACAGCCGGCGGCTGTCCCTGCTGCAGGAGCTGGTCGATCTGGCCGAGGTCGTCGGCGAGCTGCGCGGCGTCGCCGAGCCGGGGCTGATCGAGGCGGGGTTCCGGCCGCGCTGGCGGCTGGACCGGGTCCTGACCGTTTGCGACCCGGTTCGGCTGCGTCAGGCCACTCTTGTGCTGATCGAGAACGCCCGGGTGCACGCCACGCCGGGCGCCCTGACCATCGGGGTCCGCCAAGAGGGCGATCGGGCCGTCCTTCAGGTGATGGACGCGGGGCCCGGCCTGCCGCCAGGTTTCGAGGGGCGGGCCTTCAATCCCTTCCAGCGGCACGGGCGCGCGGCCTCGGGAACCGGTCTGGGCCTGGCGGTCGTCCGCGCCATCGCCGAGGCGCACGGGGGCCGCGCCCTTCACCGCACCCGCCCGCGCGGCGGCTCGATTTTCGAGATCGACATCCCCATCGTCAGCGGCGCCGGCGACTGAGCGTTCCACCAGCGGGACGACCCCGGCCGCAACGTCTCTTGCGATTGTAAAAATCCGGCGCATTGTCACGCTTTCATCGCGAGGCCCCCCGGGCAGGCTCCGCGATCCCCTCCGACCCGACTGGCGCCGATACCGATGATCGCCATCCTTATGGCATGGACGCTTCAGTCGGCTGCCGCCGGCGTGGCCGTTCCGGTCTCCGACCAGTGCTACGCTGAGCTGGCCGCCGGGCTGAACGATCCGGGCGCCGTCTCGGAGCCCCAGGTCCGGGCCCGCCTGAACGACGCGCGCGAGCGGCTGGCCGTCCTCGCCGTCGGCGCCTTCCGCGCCGTTCGGACCCTGCCGCATGACCGCGAACTCGATCTCGTGGAGCTCAAGTCCATGGCCGCGCGCGGCGCGATCAAACAGGCGGAGGTCGACCGCGCCGCCGCCGACTGGGATCGGGCCATGCAGGGCCATCGCTATGTGCTCAACCAGATCCTCAGCCGCTATCCGTCCTGCGACGTCCTGGGCGCCGAGCGCGCCGACCCGGACTACCAGGCCATCGTCAGCGCCGCCGCCCGCGTCACCGAACGCCCGGCCTAGGTCTGCGGAGAGGGCGGCTGGTGCCGGCTGCAGGAATCGAACCCGCGACATCCAGTTTACAAAACTGGCGCTCTACCAACTGAGCTAAGCCGGCCCTTCAGCGAAGGAGGAGGCGGTCGGGCCGCGTCCGGCGCGGGTTATGCTGGCGGAAAGCGTCGCGGGCAAGCAGATTGGCGCCATGCGGCTGTCGTTTCCCTATCTCGCCCCGATTCTGATGCTGGTGGCGTCGAACGTCTTCATGACCTTCGCTTGGTACGGCCACCTGAAGTTCGGCTCCAAACCGCTGTGGATCGTGGTCGGTGTCAGCTGGGCCATCGCCTTCTTCGAATACTGCCTGGCCGTGCCCGCCAACCGCATCGGCCACACGGTCTATTCGGCGGCCGAGCTGAAGACGATGCAGGAGGTGATCACCCTTCTGGTCTTCGCCGTCTTCTCGGTGACGGTGCTGGGCGAGAAGCTGACGATGAACCATGCGGTCGGCTTCGCCATGATCTTCGGCGGGGCCTGGTTCATCTTCCGGGGGCCGTTCTAGGACGGGGGCGGGGCGTAAGGATTTTCAGTGCAGGGAAAATCCTCCGAACCTCCACATGCCTTTCCGGCTGTGGCGCGGCATAGGGGAGGGGACACGAGCACACGGACGAACCCCATGACCCACATTTCCTCGCAGGCTTCCGGCAAGCCCTTCCTCAACCCGGTGCGGGTGATCGGCTGGAGCCTGATCGCGGTGCTGCTGGCGATCCCGGCGGTCGCCATGCGCTTCATCCACGAGGTGAACTGGTCGACCTTCGACTTCCTCGTCGCCGGCGCCCTTCTGATCAGCGCGGGTCTGGCCTTCGAACTGGTCTTCTGGCGGGCGCGCGGGCTTCAGCTGCGGCTGGCCCTGGGGCTGGCGATCCTGGCCGTCGTCCTGTTCGTCTGGGCCCAGGGGGCGGTGGGGATTTTCTGAACCCACGCCGGGCTATAGGCTCCAGCCATGCCGCTGGATCAGCTCGATGTCATCATCCGTATCGCCGGGGCGACTCTTCTGGTGGTCGCCGCGATCGGCAAGTGGCGGCGAGGGGACAGGTCTGATGATCGCTGGTTCGCGCCGCTGGCCCTGTGTCTGTGCGGGTTTCTGGCGGGCAATACGCCGGTGTCGGCGTTGCAGCTGGGCGGTCCCATCGGCCATCTGGCAGTGCTGCTCAGCGGTCTGACGGTCGCCTTCCTCTGGTGGTTCTGCCTGTCGGTGTTCGACTGGACCTTCCGGCCGCGCGGCGCCGTGCTGATCGTCGGCCTGATGTGGATGGTCGTGGCCTGCGCCGACCGCGGCGTCTTCGGCGAGGCGATCGCCCAGCGCGGCCTGTCGTGGGTCCTGATCGCCATGGGGCTGGGGATGATGGCGTATCTGGCCTGGCGGTTGGTCCGCGACCGCGAGGGCGATCTGATCGACAGCCGCCGCCGCTCGCGCCTGTGGGTCGCGATCCTGCCCGCCGCCCAGCTTCTGGCCGACATGGGCGCCGACCTGGCCTTCGGTCTGGACTGGCAGCCGCAGCTCTTCTCCATCGCCCAGAACGCGGCGGTGCTGGCCTTCACGGGGTGGCTTCTGGCTCTCGGAGGAGACCGTGTGGCCGCGTCGCCTGCCGTCGTCCGGGCGCCGACCGCTTCCGATCCCGAAGCGACCGCGCTGGAGGCCCGGCTGCGGCGTCTGATGGAGGTCGACAAGGTCTGGCTCGATCCCCACCTCGACCTTGCGGCCTTCGTGCGCATGATGAGCGCCTCGGAGCGGGCGGTGCGGCGGCTGATCCTCGACCGGCTGGGCCATGACCACTTCCGCACCTTCCTGAACGCCGCCCGCATGGCAGAGGCGCGGCGGTTGCTGGCCGATCCGGCGCGGCGCGACGAGAAGCTGATCGTCATCGCCATGGACAGCGGCTTCGCCTCCCTGCCGTCGTTCAACCGGGTGTTCCAGCAGGTGGAGGGCGCCAGCCCCGGCGCCTGGCGGTCGGCGCGGCTCTCGACCTCCGATGCGGAAGCCGGCCGGACGGCGCCCGCCGCCTGAATCTGACCGTCACAAGGTTTTGAGATGCGGTTCGCCGGGTTCTGAGAAGCCGGTCGCTGCCGACCATCCTATCCGTCGCGCTCTCGCAGCCAGTGGAGTGAACGGCGTGGACGGCTTTATCGGTATTCTGGGCGTGGTCGCCCTTCTGCTCGTCGTGGGCGGCGGTTTCGGCCTGCTGCTGCCGGGCAGGATCTCATGGCTCTGGCTGCTGTCGGCGGCGGGGCTGGTGTTCGTCAACGACGCCATGCTGACCCGGGTCTGGGGCCTGATCCCGGATGTAATTCCGCACAGCAACTGGAACTGGCAGGGCAAGCTGATGGCGCTGGCGGTCACCCTCGCGGTCGCCGCCCTGCCGATGCTCGGGTGGAAGCGGTCGGGCCTGACCCTGACGCAGGCGCCCGGAAGCTGGAAGACGGCCCTGCCCGTGACGGCGGCCTATGCGGGTCTGTTTCTGGTGATGGCGCTGATCTTCCCGAACGAGAGCGCCTCGAAGGAGGCGATCGCCTTCCAGCTGACCATGCCGGGGCTTGAGGAGGAACCGTTCTATCGCGGCGTCCTGCTCGTGGCGTTGGGTCAGGCCTTCTCGGGGCGGCTGAGACTGCTCGGCGTCGACTGGAGTCTGGGCGCGCTGCTGTCCTGCGCCCTGTTCGGACTGGCCCACGCCTTCGGCTTCTCGGACGGCGCCTTCTCGTTCGACCCGATGACCATGGCCCTGACCAGCCTGCCGTCCCTGATCGGGGTCTGGCTGGTGCTGAAGACGCGCAGCCTGCTGCTGCCGGTGCTGATGCACAATTTCGGCAATGCGATCATGCTGCTGGTCTGAGCGCGCAGGCCTCAGTCCAGCGCCGCCGCGATCCGGTCCGCCAGCCCCCGCAGCACGGCCGCGTCGGCCATCGGCGCATGGCCGTGGCCCTTGAGTTGGCGGTCGGACCAGCGGGGGATGATGTGGAAATGCAGGTGGTAGACGGTCTGGCCGCCCGCCTCGCCGTTGAACTGCATGATGGAGAAGCCTTCGGGCTCCAGGGCCTTGGTCACGGCCTTGGCCGTGCGCTGGACGGCGGCGGTCAGTTTGGCCAGCACCTCGGGTTCGACCTCCAGCAGATTGCGCGCCCGGGAGGTCTTCGAGATCACCAGCACATGACCCTCCGACTGGGGGAAGACGTCCATGAAGGCGAGGACGTCTTCGTCCTCCCACACCTTCACCGAGGGAATGCCGCCCGACAGGATCTTGGAGAAGATGTTCTCGGGGTCATAGGCGCCCGTCAGGCTCATGGTCGTCTCCGTCGGCGGATTCTGTGTGCCGCCCCGTGATAGCAGACCGGTGCGGCGCCTGAGGAGCTTTGCCGTCGTCTTCTTTCGGCCTAAGGCGGACCAAAGCCGCGCCCGGGCGTTCAGACCGGGAGAACGAGGACCCCCGATGACTGACGCCAACTCCCCCCAGACCGACCTCAACGCCAGCGATGCGGCCAATGCCGCCGCCGACGCCAACCCCATCGCCCAGCCCCTGGTCATCGACCCGGCGCCCGATGCGAACACCGATCTGGTCCTGATCGAGTCGACCACGGACGGGGTGGTCTTCGTCACCATCAACCGGCCGGCGAAGAAGAACGCCTTCAACGCCGAGACCATCGCCGCCCTGCACGAGGCCTTCCTGACCCTGCACGGGGCCGACACGGTGCGAGTGGTCTTCATCCGGGGCGCCGGCGGGACGTTCAGCGCGGGCGCCGACCTGTCGTGGATGCGCTCTGCCGCCGACTGGTCCGAGAGCGACAATCGCGACGACGCCATGGGGCTGGCGAAGATGCTGAAGGCCCTGCACGACGTCCCGGCCCTGACGGTCGCCGTCGTCGAGGGCGCGGCCATGGGCGGCGGGGCGGGCATCGTCGCCGCCTGCGACATGGCCGTCGGCGTGGACGGCGCCAAATTCGCCTTCTCCGAGGTCAAGCTGGGCCTGATCCCCGCGACCATCGCCCCCTATGTGGTCGAAGCGGTCGGCGCGCGCCGGGCCCGGGCCCTGTTCCTGACCGGGAACACCTTCGACGCCGACTATGCCGCCCATCTGGGGTTGATCGACATGGTCCTGCCGGACACGGCTTCGATCGACGCCTTCGTCAGCATGCTGACCGAGAGCCTGGCGGGCAGCGCGCCCCGCGCCATGGGCGACGCCAAGGCCCTGGTGCACCATGTGGCCGCCCACAAGCTGGACAACAGTCTCATGGAAGACACGGCCAAGCGCATCGCACGCGCTCGTGTTTCAGAAGAAGGGCAGGAGGGGGTGCGCGCCTTCCTCGAAAAACGTAAACCCGTCTGGGCTGTGTAGATTCTAGACGGGGGCGTCATGTCAGCGGAACTTGAGGCGGCGGCGCTGGATTCGGCGGGCGGCTGGCTGCGCTGGAAGCGCAAACATGCGGACATTCCGGTCGGCACGCCCTGCGCCAACTGCGAAACGCCGCTGCAGGGGACCTATTGCCATACCTGCGGCCAACTGGCCGAGGATTTCCACCGCAACTCCTGGCACCTGCTGGTCGAGGCGGTGGAAAGCCTGCTGCACCTCGACGGCAAGCTGTTCAGCACCCTGCCCAATCTGCTGCGTCGGCCCGGAAAGCTGACCCGCGACTTCCTGGACGGCAAGCGGGCCTCGCAGGTCCAGCCGTTCCGCATGTTCCTGGTCATCCTTCTGGTCGTGCTGTTCGTCAGCCATCTGGCGCAGAAGAAGACCGAGCATGGCGCGGAGGAGGGCGCTCACGGGACGACCAACAGCGCCGTTCATGTGAACACCCCGGGCGGGGATCACGGAGCCGGCGAGGCGGCGACGGAGCCGACCCAGAACAAGCCGACGGGCCTGCTGCCCCTGCCGAACACGCCCCATACCCGGGCCGCGCTCGATGAGGCGCGGGCCGAGATCGCCATGGATCCGACCATGACCGCCGCCGAGAAGCGGACGGCGCTGATGGCCGTGAATGGCGACTGGGCCAAATTCGGTCAGGCGGTCGCCGACCAGAAGACGGCCGAGGCCGCCGCCGACGGGCATATGATCGACACAAGCCCGAACGACAGCGCCCGGATGAAGGCGTTCAAACACTGGGCCGAGGTGCGCATCGACGCGATCCGCGAGGACCCCAAGCGCTTCTCCCTGATCATGGAGATCTGGCTGCACCGCGTGGCCATCTTGGCCCTGCCGGTCTCGGCCCTGATGCTGAGCCTGCTGTTCATCTTCAACCGGCGCTTCTTCGTCTTCGACCATCTGGTCTTCTCGATGCATTCCCTGTCGTTCCAGATGCTGCTGGTGACGGTCATCCTGCTGCTGTCGATGCTGATCGGCGGCTGGGCCTGGTGGCTGATCCTGATCATGCCGGTGCATCTGTATCTGCACATGAAGGGGGCCTATGAGCGCAGCGCCTTCGGCACCGTCTGCCGGATGACGGCCCTGTTCGTCATGACCACCTTCACCTTCAGCACCCTGGCGCTGTTGTGGCTCTATCTCGCCTTCAACGAGATGGCGGGACATTGATCAATCCGGGTCAGAAGCTCGGTCGGAGGTTGGCGCGGAGCCAGCTGTTTCGATCGTCGCTTGTCACGGTCTACGGGATCGGTCTGGTACTGTGCCTGCTGACCATCGCCGGCGCGGTCGCCATGCCGCGGGCGCCTTCGCGGTGGGCCGTCGTGGCGGCCTTCACGGCTGCGGCGGCGGTCATCGTCTGGCGTCTGTGGCTGTATCGGCGGACCTACGTCACCGGCGGGCGGCCCCCGGCGCGTCGTCTGCTGCTGGTGTTTCTGCCGCGAGCCGTCCTGGCGGTGGTGGGACTGGTGCTGGCGCTGGCCGGGGTGGGCTATATCATCATCTCCTTCGCCTTGGTTCGCGCACCCGGATTTCAGGAGACGGAAAGCGGGTCCACGCAGACGATGATGTGCGTGATCGGCGGTGTCCTGGCCCTCGTGGGCGGACTGTTCCTGACGCCTCTGATCCTCGCGCTGAGAGGGCGCCGGTCGCCTGACAGCGCGCCGGAAACGCCGTTGGACCCCGCGTCGCCGTCGCAGGACGTTTCAGCGACTTGAGCCCACGCGTTTCCGGGCTTAGGTCTGCGCCATGCGCCAGTCCTTCGATGAAACCACCGATCCGTCCTTCGGGGCCAAACACCTTCCGCTCGTTCGCGCCCGTCTGGCCGAGCAGGGCCTGGACGGCCTGCTGGTCCCGCACGAGGACGAGCACCAGAACGAATATCTGCCCGAGGCCAACGACCGTCTGGCCTGGCTGACCGGCTTCACCGGCTCGGCGGGCGCCGCGGTGGTGCTCAAGGACCGCGCCGCCGTCTTCGCCGACGGCCGCTATACGGTGCAGGTCCGCGCCCAGGTCGATCCGGGCCAGTTCGAGATCCTCGACCTCGTCGAGGGCGGGGTGCCCGCCTATCTGGCCGGCGCGCCCAAGGGCGCCGTCATCGGCTATGACGCCCGGCTGCACAGCCCGGACGCCCTGGCCGGCCTGACCCGCGCCGCCGCCCGCGCGGGCGCGGAGCTGAAGCCCGTCGACGTCAATCCGCTGGACCAGGCCTGGGGCGACGCCCGTCCCGGCCAGCCCCAGGCGCCGGTGGTCCCGCACGAGGACCGCTATTCCGGCGAGAGCAGCGCCTCCAAGCGCGCCCGCATCGGCCGGGCCGTCACCGACGCCGGCGCCGACGTCGCCGTCCTGACCGCCCCGTCCTCCATCGCCTGGCTGTTCAATGTGCGCGGCGGCGACGTGATTCGTTCGCCCCTGCCGCTGGGACAGGCCATTGTCGCCGCCGACGGCTCGGCCCAGCTGTTCCTCGACCCGGCCAAGGTGACCAATGAACTGCCCGGCTGGCTGGGCGACGACGTCGCGCTCAAGCCCTCCGGCCATCTCGACGAAGCCTTGGGCGAGCTTTCAGGCCGCAAGGTGCTGATCGACCCGGCGCAATCCTCGGCCTGGTATTTCGACCGGCTGGAAGGGGCGGGGGCGACGATCGTGCGCGCCATGGACCCCTGCGCCCTGCCGCGCGCGGCCAAGAACCCGGTCGAGATCGAGGGCACGCGTCAGGCCCATATCCGCGACGGCGCCGCCCTGACCCGCTTCCTGCACTGGGTCGGCACGACGGCCCAGGAAACGCTTCCGGACGAGCGTGAGATCGCGGGCGTGCTGGAGGGCTTCCGCGAGGCCACGGGCGCGCTCAAGGACCTGTCGTTCGACACCATCGCCGGGGCGGGCCCCAACGGCGCCCTGCCGCACTACAAGCCCGTCGGCGACAAGATCCGCCGCATCGAGAGGGGCTCCCTACTGCTGGTCGACGGCGGCGGCCAGTATCTGGACGGCACCACCGACGTGACCCGGACCATGGCCATCGGCGAGCCGACGGCGGACCAGATCCGCATGTTCACCCTGGTGCTCAAGGCCCATATCGCCATGGCGGTGATTCGCTTCCCGGTCGGCACCACGGGGCACCAGCTGGACGCCGTCGCCCGCGCCCCGATGTGGATGGCCGGCCTCGACTACGATCACGGCACCGGCCACGGCGTCGGCAGCTATCTCGGCGTCCACGAGGGGCCGCAACGCATCGCCAAGGCGGTGAACACCCAGCCGCTGCTGACCGGCATGATCCTGTCCAACGAGCCCGGCTATTACCGCGAGGGCCACTGGGGCATCCGTATCGAGACCCTGCAGGTCGTCACCGCGCCTGAGCCCATCCCGGGCGGCGAGCGGCCGATGCATGGCTTCGAACAGCTGACCTTCGCCCCGCTGGACCGCCGCCTGATCGACGTGTCGATGCTGACCGACGCCGAGCGCGCCTATGTCGACGCCTATCACGCCGAGACCCTGGCCAAGGTCGGGCCGCTGCTGGATGGTGAAGCGCTGGAGTGGCTGAAAATTCAGGCGGTGCCGCTCTGATCCAGCCTTGCGGTTCGGCGGCGTCGTGACGACCTGAAGCCTTCACCGAAAAGGAGCGCCCCATGAAGATCCGCACGCTTGGACAATCCGGCCCGGAGGTCGGCGCCGTCGGTCTCGGCTGCATGGGGATGGCGTCCTTTTACGGACAGCCGTCGGACGAGGCCCAGGCCACGGCCGTCATCCATCGCGCGCTCGAGCTCGGCGTCACCCTGTTCGACACGGCCGAGATGTACGGCCCGCACACCAATGAGATGCAGGTCGGCAAGGCGCTGGAGGGCAGGCGCGACCAGGCCTTCGTCGCCACCAAGTTCGGCATCAACTGGAACGAGGACCGCACGGCGCTCAAGATCGACGGCTCGCCCGCCAATGTCCGCCGCGCCATCGAGGGCAGCCTGAAGCGGCTGAACATGGACCACGTCGACCTCTACTACCTGCACCGGGTCGATCCGGACACGCCAATCGAGGAGACGGTCGGGGCCATGGCCGAACTGGTCAAGGAGGGCAAGGTCCGCTTCCTGGGCCTGTCGGAGGCCGCGCCGGCGACCATCCGCAAGGCCCACGCCACTCATCCGATCACCGCGCTGCAGACCGAATACTCGCTGTGGAGCCGCGAGCCCGAGGCGGAGATCCTGCCGACGGTGCGCGAGCTGGGCATCGGCTTCGTGCCCTACAGCCCGCTGGGCCGGGGCTTCCTGTCCGGGGAGATCAAGTCGATCGACGACCTGGCGCCCGACGACTTCCGCCGCTCCAACCCGCGCTTCCTCGGCGACAATTTCCAGAAGAACCTCGATCTGGTCGACGCCGTGAAGGCCTTGGCCGCGACCAAGGGTCTGACGGCGGCGCAACTGGCCCTGGCCTGGGTGCTGGCGCAGGGGTCGGATCTGGTTCCGATCCCCGGCACGCGGCGGATTGCGACGCTGGAAGACAATACGGCGGCGGCCGATGTGGTCCTGACGTCCGAGGACCTCGCCGCCATCGAGGCGGTGTTCCCGAAGGATTCGGCGTCCGGCGACCGCTACGCGCCGGCGGGGCAGGCGGCGTTGAATCGGTGATCTGAAATCCTCCCCCGCCGGGGGAGGTGGCGCGGCGCTCTTCGCGCCGTGACGGAGGGGGCTGATCCAGACTCGGTGTCTGCGGCTGGCCCCCTTCCACCCCGTCGGGGTCCCCCTCCCCCAGAAGGGGGAGGAGATTCGTTTGCTACTGAACCCGCATCCAGGTTTGCGTCTTGCACAGGGGCGCGACGATACAGCCGCGCAAGCGCAGGGTGTTCGGGTTGGTCAGGGTGATGGTGCCGCGATAGGTGCCGCCGTCATCGGGGTTGTAGACCGAGCCGTTGCGCCATTCGGTCGGGCCGCCGGTGAAGCCGCTCAGCATCTGCAGATTGCGCAGCGGACGGGCGCGCTGGGCCTGATCGCGGTTGTGGCTGTCGGTCATGCCCGGATTGGCGCGGATGTGGTCCGAGGTCACCAGCACGCCGCACAGGGCCTGGCCGCAGCGGCTGATGCGCACCTGACCGCCGTTGGTCGGGGTCTGCCACAGGCCGGTCGGATCGCCGGGAGGCGGGGCGGCGACCGCGGAGGCGGCGAGGGCGGCGACCGAGAGGGCGGCGGCGGCGAAAAGGGTGGCTTTCATGATCGTTTCCCTGGTTCGGACCGTGTCGGCCCGTTGAGGTCAGACTGACCCGCGTTTCCGTTCTAAACAAGGCTGATCCGCCGATCACGGTTCCTTGATTGTCGATAAAAAACCGGACCTTAGGTCAAGTTTCTAACCGATCAGCGCCAGCCAGTCGTCCTCGCTCAGGACGCTAACCCCGTGCTTTTCCGCGTCTTTCAGCTTGGAGCCCGCGCCCGGGCCGGCGACGACATAGTCGGTCTTCTTGGACACCGATCCGCTGACCTTGGCGCCGAGGCTTTCGGCGCGGGCCTTGGCCTCGTCACGGGTGAACTTCTCCAGCGAACCGGTGAAGACGACGGTCTTGCCGGCGACGGGGCTGTCGGTCTTCGGCTTTTCGGCGTCGACGACCCCGGTCAGTTCGTTGATGAGGGCATCGACGACCGTGCGGTTGTGGGCCTCGTGGAAGAACTCGGCGACGGCGCGGGCGGCGACGGGGCCGACGCCGGCGATCCCGGCGATCTGGCCGAGTGTCTCGGACGGGCCGTCCTCGCGCGCGATCCGGGCCAGTTCCAGCACGGCGGACCAGTCGGGCGCCAGTTCGGCCAGCGCGCGGCGGGCGGGGGTGGCGACGCCGGGGAAGGCCAAGGCCAGCTTCTGGTCGACCGGCGCCTCGGGCCAGGGATCGGCGGGCGACAGTTCGGCCGCCGCCATCACCGACAGGGTCCGCTGCGAAACCCCATGGCCCTCGGCCAGCCGGGTCCAGTCGGGCGACGGAATGCCGGCGGCGGCCTCCAGCCCCGCGGCGTAGAACGCATCCCAACTTCCGAAATGCCGGGCCAGCAGCAGGGAGGTCTGGTCGCCGATGTCGCGGATGCCCAGGCCGAAGATCAGCCGCTCCAGGGCGATCACCCGCCGCGCGTCGATGCCCGCAACCAGGTTCTTGACGCTGGTGTCGCCATAGCCGTCCTCGGCGCGCAACAGGTCCAGCTTCTCCTTGTCGCGAGCCAGGCGGAAGATGTCGGCGGGCTCATGGATCCAGCCGCGCTCATGGAAGGCGATCAGCTGTTTCTCGCCCAGACCCTCGATGTCGAAGGCGCGGCGCGAGACGAAATGCTTGAGCCGTTCGACCAGCTGGGCGTTGCAGACCAGGCCGCCGGTGCAGCGGCGGCGCACCTCGCCCTCGGGCCGCACCGCCTCCGATCCGCAGACCGGGCAGTGGGTCGGGAAGACATAGGCTTCGGCGTCGGCGGGGCGGCGATCCAGCACCACCTCAACGATCTGGGGGATGACGTCGCCGGCGCGCTGCAGGACGACGGTGTCGCCGATGCGGACGTCCTTGCGGGCGATCTCGTCCTCATTGTGCAGGGTGGCGTTACTGACGACCACGCCGCCGACGGTCACGGGTTCGAGCCGCGCCACCGGGGTCAGGGAGCCGGTTCGGCCGACCTGGATGTCGATGCCCCGGAGCACCGTCGTGGCCTGTTGGGCCGGGAATTTGTGGGCGATGGCCCAGCGCGGGCTGCGCGAGACGAAGCCCA
The DNA here is from genome assembly GCF_017487405.1 of Brevundimonas goettingensis. Taxonomy (NCBI): domain Bacteria; kingdom Pseudomonadati; phylum Pseudomonadota; class Alphaproteobacteria; order Caulobacterales; family Caulobacteraceae; genus Brevundimonas; species Brevundimonas goettingensis. Next base: position 804,137 of record NZ_CP062222.1, read on the forward strand.
GCCGCTCCTGCCAGTCCAGCCGGTCGACCTTGTAGACCACGCCGTCGATGTCATAGCCGAGGCCCGCGCGGTCGGTCTCCAGCCCGCGATAGACCTCCATCAGCCCGTCGACGCCCTCGATCCGGACCGAGCGCGGATTGACCTTGAAGCCCCAGGACTTGAGCGCCGCCAAGGCTTCGTCTTGCGTCTCCGCGAACGGCGCCGAGGTCTCGCCCCAGGCATAGGCGAAGAAGGCGAGGGGGCGGGCCGCCGTCACCTTGGGGTCGATCTGGCGCAGCGATCCGGCGGCGAAATTGCGGGGGTTGGCATAGGTGCGCCTGCCCTCGGCTTCGGCGGCGGTGTTGAAGGCGGTGAAACCTTCGTTGGGGGCATAGACCTCGCCGCGCACCTCGATCAGGTCGGGCCAGCCGGAGCCTGCGAGCTTCACCGGAATGTCGGAAATGGTCTTCAGATTGGCGGTGATGTCCTCGCCCGTACGGCCGTCGCCGCGCGTCGCGCCCTGGACCAGCACGCCCTTCTCATAGCGGATATTGGCGGACAGGCCGTCGATCTTGGGCTCGGCGACGAAGGCCACGGGATCTGCGTGAGGCAGCTTCAGGAAGCGCTGGATGCGGGCCACGAAGTCGACGACGTCGCCCTCGTCGAAGGCGTTGTCCAGCGACAGCATGGGCACGCCGTGGCGGACTTCGGAGAACTGGCTGGAGGCGGGCGAGCCCACTTTCCGCGACGGTGAATCCGCGCGGATCAGGGCCGGGAAGCGGGTCTCGATGGCCAGGTTGCGGGCCTTGAGGTCGTCGTATTCGGCGTCCGTCAGCTCGGGATTGGCCTCGTTGTACAGGAAGTCGGCTCGGGCCATGGTCACGGCCAGCCGGGCCAGTTCGGCGGCGGCCTGGTCTTCGGTCAGGTCATCGACCGGAAAGGATGCGTTCGGATTCGTCTGGGCCATCGCGGGTTTCATACCACCCGCAGGGGAGGGGATTGGACTCCCGCCGACCGGTTTTTTGCGGCTCATGACAGAACCGTATGCTGACCGGCCTGCCGACGCTCGCTAGGGGCGGGCCGGTCCTTCGGAGTCTGCCATGTCGCGTCGCCTTGTCGTCCTTGCCGCCGCCGCCCTGCTGGCGAGCTGTCAGACCACGACGCCGACACCCGCCCCGGCCCCGGCGCCCGCCGTCCCGGCCAATGCTCAGCAGCTGCTGGACGACGTCCGCATCCTGTCGGCCGATGACATGGAGGGACGTGACACCGGCTCGCCGGGCGGCGAGCGGGCGCGGGCCTATATCGTGTCGCGGCTGGAGGCCATGGGCATTGAAGCGCCGCCGGTCGGCCGGCTGCAGCCGTTCGAGGCCGAGGTTCCGAGCCGCTCCGGGCTGGTGCGCTACAAGGGGACCAACATCATCGGCCTGATCCCCGGAACCCGGGCGACGGATCGCTATATCGTCGTCAGCGCCCACTATGATCACGTGGGGGTCGCCAACGGCCTGGTCTACAACGGGGCCGACGACAACGCCTCGGGCGTGGCGACCATGCTGGAGCTGGCGCGCCGGCTGAAGGCCCAGGCGCCCGAGCATTCCGTCCTGATCGTCGCCTTCGACGGCGAGGAGCGGGGACTGATCGGGGCGAAGCATTTCGTACAGGCGCCGCCGGTCCCTCTGTCGTCCATCGCCCTGAACCTCAATTTCGACATGACGTCGCGGGCCGAGACCGATGGTCATCTGTGGGTTTCGGGGACCTATCAGAACCCGACCTTCCGCCCGATCCTCGATGCCGTCGCCCCCAGTGGCGCGATCTCGCTCGCCTTCGGCCACGACACGCCGCAGGACACAGGCTCGGACAACTGGACCGACGCCTCGGACCACGGCCCATTCTTCAAGGCGGGCCTGCCCTTCATCTATATGGGCGTCGTCGACCACCCCGACTATCACCGCCCGTCGGACGATTTCGACAAGATCACTCCCTCGGCCTTCATCTCCTCGACCGAACTGGCCATCGCCGCCTTCCGGGCCCTGGACCGCTCGCTGGATCGCTGACTTTCGACTGTAACCGGACATTGGCGCTTGCGTCCGGGCGGTCACAGGCGTTCACCTCGAAAAAACAGGGAGGAACGGGGGATGACGGTTACGGGATTCGATCTTCAGCATATCCAGCGGCTGCGGAAGTGGGCCATCGGAGGCTGTCTTCTTGCCGCGGTGGGGCTGTCGATGGTGACGGTCACCGAGTGGGGCGACGGGGTCTTCCATGAAGGTCTGGAAAGCATCGGTCTGGGCGCGATCGTCGTGGCCATCGTGGGGCGCGCCTGGTGCTCGCTCTATATCGGCGGGCGCAAGAAGGCAGAGATCGTCGACACCGGCCCCTATTCGGTCAGCCGCAACCCCCTCTACCTCTTCAGCCACCTCGCGGCATTCGGCATCGGCGCCCAGACCGGCAGCCTGGTCCTGGCCCTGCTGTTCACCCTGATCTCGGTGGTGGTGTTCCACTTCACCGTCCGGCGGGAGGAAGCCTGGCTGCTGAACGCGTTCGGCGCCCCCTATGCCGACTATATGCGCCGGGTGCCGCGCAACGGGCCGGACTTCTCGCGCTGGTGGGACAATCCGTCGCTCGAAGTGCGGCCGCAATTCTTCCTGACGACCCTGCGCGACGGCCTGGTCTTCCTGCTGGCGATCCCGATCTTCGAGGGGATCGAGCATCTGCAGGACATCGGCTGGCTGGCCCCGCTGCTGCATCTGCCGTGAGGGACCTGATGAAGCGTTCCGGCGCGATCCTGCTGACGGCGCTGGCGCTCGCCGCCTGCGACGACTTCAAGCCCGCCCCGGCGGCGAAGGGGCCTGCCCCGGTCCCGGCCGCGACGACCTTCAAGCATGAGATCAGCGGCGACCTGTCGGGCTACTACATTCCCGCCGCCCCGATTTCGATCGACGGCTATCGGGTCAAGGCCCTGTTTCTGGGCCAGTCCGCCGACTTCGCGGCCTGGGAGGGCGCATCGAAGTCTGCGACCTTCGCCCCCGTCATGATCGAGTTCGAGAAGGAGGGCGCCGAGACCATTCGCGTTCTGCCGAAGACCTATGAGGTCACCGACGGCCGGGTGCGCTTCGAGGGGACCGATCCGGTTCTGGGCAATGTCGCCTTCAACGGAACGCTGGATCAGGGCGCCCTGGCCACGGCCCGCCGCAATCTGGGGGAAGAGGCGCCGGTCCTGACCGGCACGGTCCGCGCCGGAGGTTCGGCCTTCGGCAATCAGAAATTCCGCTGGTACGGCGGGGACTGAATCAAAAAAAGGGCGGGTCCTGCGACCCGCCCTTTTCAGTTTCAGGCCACGGTGGCCTTGAGGATTTTGCCCGGCTCGCGCGGCGGCTCGCCCTTGGGCAGGGCGTCGACGTTTTCCATGCCTTCGATCACCTGACCCCAGACCGTGTACTGGCGATCCAGGAAGGTGGCGTCGTCGAAGCAGATGAAGAACTGCGAGTTGGCGCTGTTCGGGTCCGAGGTGCGGGCCATGGAGCAGACGCCGCGAACGTGGGGCTCGGAGGAGAACTCCTGCTTCAGGTTCGGCTTCTTGGAGCCCGAGGTGCCGGTGCCGGTCGGGTCGCCGCCCTGGGCCATGAAGCCCGGGATCACGCGGTGGAAGACGACGCCGTCGTAGAAGCCTTCCTTGGCCAGTTCGGTGATGCGGGCGACGTGGCCGGGGGCCAGATCAGGCCGAAGCTTGATGACGACATCGCCGGTGTCGAGGGAAAGGGTCAGGGTTTCGTCGGCCATGGGCGCGCTCCTTTATTCTGGTCCGGTTCTTCTATTCCGGTCGGGGGTCATAGCCCGGGAAGTCCGTCGGGGCTATGTGGGAAGCATGAGTAAGGACGAAAAGACCCCCCCGGCGACTGAAACGCCGCCCGCGCGCCGCAAGATGGTGCGCCCGCCGACCGGCGGAACGGCCCAGGGCCGGGGCATGGGGACCCAGATCAAGACGGCGGACAAGAAGTCGATGTCCTCCATCCAGTGGATCAAGCGCCAGCTGGCCGATCCCTGGTCCGAGAAGGCGCGCGCCGAAGGCTGGCGCAGCCGGGCCGCCTTCAAATTCGCCGAGATCGACGACCGCTTCCATCTGGTGAAGCGGGGCTCGCGGGTCATCGACCTGGGCGCCGCGCCCGGCGGCTGGGTCCAGGTCTGCGTCAACCGAGGCGCAGCCTCGGTGGTCGGGGTCGACCTGCTGCCGATCGAGCCGATCCCGGGATCGACCCTGATTCAGGCCGACTTCACCGAGCCCGGCGTGGACCAGCAGCTGATCGACGCCCTCGGCGGCCCGCCCGATCTGGTCATCTCCGACATGGCCCATAACACGGTCGGCCACCGCCAGACCGACCATCTGAAGATCATCGCCCTGATCGAGATCGCGGCCGACTTCGCCATCCGGACCCTGCGTCCCGGCGGGGCCTTCGTGACCAAGAATTTCCAGGGCGGCGACGCGGGCCACGTGCTGGCCGACCTGCGCGCCCACTTCCAGGACGTGAAGTACGTCAAGCCCGAGGCCAGCCGGAAGGGCTCCTCGGAGGTCTATCTGGTGGCGCTGAACAAGCTCAAACGATGAGCGACGCCGCCGGCGAGGCCAGGGTTCGGGAGGCCTTCGCCAAACAGGCGGCGATCTGCGCCGCCGCCGGGGCGCCGTTCACCGGGCGGGTCTGCGAACTGGTCGGGGCGCGTCTGGACCGGTCGGGACCGATCGGGCGGCGGGTGCTGGACTGGCCCGGCAATCCCTCGCATGAGGGCGACGCCCTGCCGCTGCGGTTCTGCGGCGGCCTGCATGATCTGGCACGGTCGGGCGTCGATCCGGCCCTGAGCGCGATCTACCCGCCGAACACCGCGCCCGAAGACGATAACGCGGTCTGGGCCGTGATCGCCGAGGCGATCGCGACGCACGCTCAAGCGCTCGATCCCTGGCTGGACGGCCCGCCCCAGACCAATGAGGTCGGGCGGTCGGCGGGGCTGATGGCCGGGTTGCTGGCGCTGGCGGACCGGTTCGGCCTGCCGTTCGACCTCTATGAGCTGGGCGCCAGCGCCGGGCTGAACAGTTTGCTGGACCGCTATGGCTACGACCTCGGCGGGACCCGGGTCGGCGATCCGGCCTCGCCGGTGCAGCTGAAGCCGGTCTGGACCGGGGCGGCGCCGCCTTCGGCCGAGGTGCGGGTGATCTCGCGTCAGGCCGTGGACCGCCATCCGCTGGACGTGACCGATCCCGCGACCCGACGGACCCTGTCGGCCTATGTCTGGACCGATCAGCGAGACCGGCTGGCCCGGCTCAATGCGGCGCTGGACCTGGCCGTCCAGACACCGCCGGAGATCGCGACCGCCGACGCCGCCGACTGGCTGGAGGCGCGGCTGTCGCTTGAACCGGCTCCAGGCGTCTGCCGCGTGGTGATGCACACCATCGCCTTCCAGTATTTCCCGCTCGAGGCCCAAGCCCGCATCCGCGCCCATATGGCCGCCGTCGGGGCGCGGGCGACGGCGGAGGCGCCGCTCGCCTGGCTGACCTTCGAGGCCGAGGAGGACGGTTTCGAGCGCCGTCCCATGCTGCGCCTGCGGACCTGGCCGGGTCAGGAGGAAGCGGTTGCGCTCGCGCGAGGCCAGCCCCATGGTGCACGCTATGATTGGGTGGCCGGGGGTGCGTGATGAAGCGGATACTCGCCGTTGTCCTGGCCGTCGCCGGCGTCCCGCTTCAGGCGGCGGCTGCTGACCCCACGGTGACGCCCATCAGCGCCGTGCAGGGGCGGCCGCTGGCCGAGGTCCTGACCCGGCTCGGCGCGACCCGCGATCCGGCGCCGGCGGTCACGCTGCAGACCGCCGAGGGGCGGATGGACCTCTATCCCGTCGAAGAGCTGATGCCGCCGACGCCCGAGCAACATTCCTGCGGGGTGCGGCTGACCAGCCCCGACGCCTCCTGGGCGATCGCGGCCGCCTATGCCATGGTGCGAAACGGTGAGGTGATCGGCTGGATCAATCCGCCACGAATCCACGACCGTGTCCGCGGGCCCGGAGAGGACCGGTCCGCCTATATCCGTGCGACCATCGTCGAGGGGCACGATCCTGTTCTTTCAGTCACGCCCGGCCGTCTGCCCCTGTCCGATGCGGACGGCTTTCTGCGGCGCCGGCCGGATATGATCGTGCCCGCGGACGCCGTCCTGACGCACGCCTGCCAGCCTCTGCCGCCCCTGCCACCCCTGCCGACGATCAACCGGGGACGCAGGCGCCCGGCGAGCTTCGACAGGGCCGGCCTGATCCAGGGACTGTTCCTGCTGCCCTTCGCCTGGCAACTGCCGGCCCTGAATGCGGAACGGCGCGAGGCCCTGGTCGCCGGCCCGGCACTGTACGGCCGGATGCAGCTGGGGCAGGTCCTGCCCGGCGGCGGACAGGGCTTTGCGCGAGCGAACCGGGGCGTGCGCCGCTACGCCGATGCGGTCGATCCGGGCTATGAGGTCCTGGCCATCAATCTGGGGGATGAGCCCAGCAACAACCTGTCTCGGCAAAACCGGGCGGCCCTGATCGGGGTTCGCGACGGGCGGGTGGTCTGGCTTGCCGACGGCAAGGCGGCGGCCGGGCTCCGTCTGGTCAGCGCCCTGTGCATCAACGCCGAGAGGCGAAGCGTGGCCTACCGGTCCGGCTGCACCGACTTCGGTTTCTACAGCCCCTAGCGCACCACCGGCGTCCAGCTGAGCTCGTAGCGGTCGAGTTCTTCCTCGATCTGGTAGTAGGCGGCCTCGCCGATCTCGCCCGAGGTCCGCAGGGCCATGAGGGCGTCTCGCTTGGTGGTCAGCAGGTCGTCGCGGATCTGGTCGGACTCCAGTTCGACCCGGCCCTCGTCGGCGTCGGCGCTCATGACGGCGTCCAGCCGCTCGTCGTACTCGTCCTTCAGACGGTCGGCGACGCGGCCCTTGCAACCCTTGAGGTGGTCGACGGCGGCCTGGGTCACGACTTGGCGGGCGTGTTTGATCTCGCGCTCCAGCAGGCCGTCGTCCTCGACGCGCAGCAGTTTGATCAAGGGGCCCAAGGTCAGGCCCTGAACCACCAGCGTGCCCATCACCACGGCGAAGGTGGCCAGCAGCAGCAGGTCGCGGTGCGGGAAATTCATCGGCAGGGCGTACGCGGCGGCCAGGCTGACCACGCCGCGCATTCCGGCCCAGCCGATGATCACGCCGCTGGCCGGGGTCGGCGGGCTGACCCCCTCCGGCAGGTTGACGCCGAACCAGTGGTTCTTGAGGCGCAGGAAGGTGTTGTAGCCCATGACCCAGACCAGACGCGCGAGGACGGCGACGATCAGGACGGCGACGGCGAACAGGGCGTATTCGCCGCGCTGGGCCGGCTCCAGCCCTCGCCAGATGGGGCCGATCTGCAGGCCGACGAGGGCGAAGGCCATGGCGTTCAGGGCGAAGACGACCGTGTCCCAGACCGTATAGGCCGGAGCGCGGATGGTCGCCGCGTTGCGGGCCGCCAGCCGGGCGATGGTCAGGCCGTAGACCACCACGGTGACGATGGCCGACAGGCCCAGCTTCTCCGCCGCGATCCACAGGCCGAAGGTGCCGATGAACTGGATCAGGATGGCGGCCGGGGCGTCGGTGATGCCGCGCGTCAGCCGGGTGGTGATCCAGGCCACGGCCATGGCGAAGACGACGCTGCCGACCAGGGCCCAGACGATGGTCGCGGCCAGCCCCCAGCCCACGGCCATCCCGCCGAGCGCCGCGGTCAGCGCCAGCCGGTAGGTCAGCAGCGAGCTGGCGTCGTTGAACAGGCTCTCGCCCTCGAGGATGGTGCGGATCCGGTAGGGGACGGGCACGGCGCGCAGGACGGCGGTGGCGGCGGCCGCATCCGGCGGGGCGACGATGGCGCCGAGCGCGATCGCCACCGCCCAGCCCATCTCGGGCTCCAGATGACGCGCGGTCAGGGCCACAGCGACGACGGTGATGCCGACGGCGGCCAAACTCATGAGGGTGATGGGCACGATGTTGCGCTTCAGGTCGCGCGGCGAGCTGTCGAACGAGGAATCCAGCAGGATCGGGGCCACGAACAGGGCCAGGACCAGTTCGGGGTCGAGGGTCATCTCGGGCGCGAAGGGCAGGAAGGCCACGGCCGCGCCGCCCAGGGCGAGGAAGGGCGGGAAGGGCGCCTTTAGCCTGCGCGCGACCAGCGACAGCAGGACCGCGCCCAGCAGGACCGCCAGAATCGTCTCGAAGGCGTGCATGTCGCACCATAACGCCGGACGCAGCGTTTGGCAGCGCGGTGTTCGATCAGGCGGCCTGACTGTCCGGGGCGGCCGGAGCCTGACGGCGGGCGCGGTTCGCCTCGATACGGCTCCAGATCCGGTCGTGGATGGCGAAGAAGCCGGTCTGGACGAATGGCTCCAGCGTACCGATGGTCAGGGCGATGCGGATGTCGCGGGTCAGGGCGAAGGCGACGCTGACCGCGACGGTGAAATGCATGACGCCATAGGTGACGGTCTTCAGCGCGACCCGGCCCAGCGAGCGGGGCAGGGCGTGGCTGTGCCCATGATGTCCGTGGCTGCGGGTTTGCTCTTTCGGGTCCATGAGATCGAGCCGGGCGCCCACGGCCTCGACCGTCTCCTCGGGCAGGGAAAGGGTCTTGCGGCGCTCGATCCGGTGCCAGACGCGGTCGTGGATCGAATAGGCGACGGTCTGGAACAGGGGCTCCACCACCCCCACCGCGAGTGCCAGCCGCCAGTCGCGGGTGATGGCGAAGGCCACCAGGATCGCGACGACCAGATGCATGATCCCGTAACTGGCGATCTTGAGCGCGAGGCGGCGGACGGACTGGACGATGGCTTGAACCATGTCGTCTAAATGAGAATGGTTCTCAGAAGTTGCAAGGGGCGAACGGCGTCCAGCGATAAACCTTTGTGACGTTCCGCTTCAGGCGCCGCGAGACAGTTGACTTCGCACCCGCGAAAGAGGATAGGCGGCCCGCAAAACGGAGACTCCCATGGAGATTCGCGAAGGCCTTACCTTCGACGATGTTTTGCTTGAACCCGGCCCGTCCGAGACCATGCCCGCAGACGCGGATGTCTCGACACGGCTGACACGCGACATCCGACTGAACATCCCGCTCGCCTCCTCGGCGATGGACACCGTGACCGAGAGCCGTCTGGCGATCGCCATGGCGCAGGCTGGCGGTCTGGGCGTGCTTCACCGCAACATGACCATCGCCGAACAGGCCGATCAGGTCCGGCAGGTGAAGCGCTATGAAAGCGGCATGGTCATCAACCCGGTGACCATCCATCCGGACACGACCCTGGGCGAGATCCGCGCCATCGTCGCCGAGCGCAAGATTTCGGGCTTCCCGGTGGTCGATCCGGCCTCGGGCAAGCTGGTCGGCATCCTTACCAACCGCGACATGCGGTTCGACACCGATCCGACCCGCAAGGCGGCCGAACTGATGACCCAGGGCGACCTGATCACGGTGCGCGAAGGCGCCGGCCGTGACGAGGCGAGGGCGCTGCTGCGGGACCGCAAGATCGAACGCGTCATCGTCGTCGACGAGGCCTATCGCGCCACCGGCCTGATCACGATGAAGGACATCGAGAAGGCTCAGGCCCACCCCAACGCCGCCAAGGACGATCAGGGCCGGCTGCTGGTCGGCGCCGCCTCGACCGTCGGCGACGCCGGTTACGAGCGGGCCATGGCCCTGGCCGACGCCGGCTGCGACGTGGTGGTGATCGACACCGCCCACGGCCACTCGGCCCAGGTGTCGCGCGTGGTCGAGCGCATCAAGCGTGAGAACAACCGGCTGCAGATCGTGGCGGGCAATATCGCCACCTATGACGCCGCGCGCGCCCTGATCGACGCCGGCGCCGACGCCGTGAAGGTGGGGATCGGCCCGGGCAGCATCTGCACCACCCGCATCGTCGCGGGCGTGGGCGTGCCCCAGCTGACCGCCATCATCGACGCCGTTCGCGCGGCCAAGGAGAGCGGCACGCCGGTCATCGCCGACGGCGGGATCAAATATTCGGGCGATCTGGCCAAGGCCATCGCGGCGGGCGCCTCGGTCGCCATGATGGGTTCGATGTTCGCCGGCACGGACGAAAGCCCGGGCGAGGTCTTCCTGTACCAGGGCCGCAGCTACAAGTCGTACCGCGGCATGGGCTCGGTCGGGGCCATGGGCGCCGGCTCGGCCGACCGCTACTTCCAGAAGGACGTCCAGGACACCCAGAAGCTGGTGCCCGAGGGCATTGAGGGCCAGACCCCTTACAAGGGGCCGATCTCGCCGGTGCTGCACCAGATGGTCGGGGGGCTGCGCGCCGCCATGGGCTATGTGGGCGCGCCCAGCATCGCCGAGTTCCAGGAACGCGCCCGCTTCGTGCGCATCACCGGGGCGGGATTGCGCGAGAGCCACGTCCATGACGTCATGATCACGCGGGAAGCGCCGAACTACCGGCAGGGCTGATCCCGGGGGAAACGACCATGGACATGACGCCCGAGTTCATCGCACTGGCCTTCGTTCTGATCCTGGCCATCCTGCAGATTTCCGCTGCCGCCATCGCGCGGACGGCGGAGCTGGGGGCCAAATGGAACGCGGGGCCGCGCGATGAGGCCGTTCCGCCGCCGGGCAAGCTGGCCGGTCGTCTGATGAGGGCCCAGGCCAATCTGTTCGAAACCCTGCCGCTGTTCGCCGCCGCCGTAATCATGGCCCATGTGGCCGGTAAGGACGGCGGTGCGCTCACCCTGTGGGGTACGCACCTCTATCTCCTCGCCCGCGTCCTGTACGTGCCACTCTACGCCTTCGGCGTGACCGGCCTGCGCTCGCTGGCCTTCATCGTCTCGCTGGCCGGATTGATCATGGTCATCTGGGCCCTCTTCGTCTGAAAGCTTAAGTGACCCCAGCCGCTCGTCTCGCCGCCGCCGCCTCCGTCCTAGACTCCATCGCCCAGGGCCGCCAACCGGCCGAGGCCGTGCTCAAGGCCTGGGGGACCGAGAACCGCTACGCCGGCTCCAAGGATCGTCGCGCCGTCGCCGACCGGGTCTATCGCGTGCTGCGCGCCCGGGGCCGTCTGGTCTGGGCCATGGGCGGGCGCGAGGACGGCCGGGCCCTGGTCATCGGCTCGCTGAGCCTGATCGACGGCCTATCGCTGGAAGAGATCGAAGCCCTGCATATGGGCGACGGCTATGGCCCCAAGCCCCTGTCGAAGCAGGAGCGCAGCCGCCTTACCGCCACGACCGATGAACTGCCCGGCTGGGTTGCGGCGGGTCTGCCCGAGTTCGTGATGGAGGACTTCAAGTCCACCTATGGCGACGGCTGGGCGGAAGAGGCGAAAGCCCTGATGGTCCCGCGTGCGCCCATCGACCTGCGCGTCAACGCCGCCAAGGCCACGGTCGCCGACGTCGAGGCCGAGCTGCGCGCGGCCGGTCTGGAGCCGCAGCGAACGCCCTGGTCCGCCTGGGGTCTGCGCCTGTCGGCCGAGCCGCCGCCCAACGTCCAGGCGCTGGAGGCCTTCAAGGCGGGCCGGATCGAGATTCAGGACGAGGGCAGCCAGATCATCTGCTGGCTGGCGGGCGTCGAGCCGGGCATGACCGTCGTCGACTATTGCGCCGGGGGCGGGGGCAAGACCCTCGGCCTGGCCATGCAGATGCGCGCCGCGACGGGCCTGCAGCCGACCGCACCGGAAGAGCCGGCCAAGGTCTGGACGCCGACCGGCTGGGTCGAGGCGCCCAAGGGCAAGGCCGCGACGGTGGTCCGCACCGACGGCAAGCTGGTCGCCTATGACGTGGTCCAGAAGCGGCTCGACAACATCAAGCCCCGCCTGCAGCGCGCGGGCGTCGCGGCGGAACTGCACCAGCTCGGCCCCAACGGCGGCGGGGTCGAGGACATGGTCGGCCAGGCCGATGTGGTTCTGGTCGATGCGCCCTGTACGGGTTCGGGCACCTGGCGTCGTCGCCCCGAGGACGCCTGGCGGCTGACGCCCGAGGACGTCGACCGGATGCAGGGCCTGCAGACCGCCATCGTCGCGCGGGCGGCCAAGCTCCTCAAGCCCGGCGGGCGTCTGGTCTATGCCACCTGTTCGATGCTGACGGCCGAGAACGAGGTCAGCGTGGCGGCCTTCGAGGAGGACCACCCCGGCTTCCGCCCGGTGGCCATCGCCGAGGCCCTGAACAACGCCAACTTCACCGAGGCGGGCCGCGAGAAGCTGGCCGAACTGGCGACAGGCGGACATCGCCTGCGTCTGTCGCCCGCCACCGCCGGCACTGACGGCTTCTTCGCCGCCGTCTACGAGAAGGCGCAATGAGCCAAGCCTGGCGACTGGAGCGATACGGCGACGTCTCGGTCCTCTACGTTATGGCGGCGCCGGCGGAGTACGGCGTCCATCTGCAGGCGCGGATCCTGCCTCTGATGACCGGCATCGGTCCGGTGGAGGGCGCGGTCGCCCTGACCGCCGCCCTGGCCCGGCTGGCGGCGTCGGACTGCCTGCCGGACCTGATCGTGTCCCTCGGTTCCTGCGGGTCTCGCGAACTGGAGCATGCGGCGGTCTATCAGGCTTCATCGGTCGGCTATCGCGACATGGACGCCAGTCCGCTGGGCTTCCCGAAAGGGATCACGCCGCTGCTGGATCTGCCGGCCATCCTTGACCTGCCGTGCCCGATCCCCGGCGTGCCGACCGCGACCCTGTCGACGGGGGGAGGGGTCGTTTCCGGCGCCGCCTATGACCTCATCGAGGCGCAGATGGTCGATATGGAGACCTTCGCCCTGCTGCGTTCGGCCCAGACCTTCGGCGTGCCCCTGGTCGCCCTGCGCGGCGTCTCGGACGGCAAGGCCGAGCTGAAGGCGCTCGAGGACTGGACCTCGACCCTGCACCATGTCGACGAGAACCTGGCGGCGGCGCTGGACGCCCTGATCCCGGTTCTGACCGAACGCGGCCTTTCAGCGCTTGATATCGCCGCCTCAGGCGGCCAAGTCCCCACCCAATCGCTCGCCCCGGATTCGACCTCATGACCCAGACTACCGACCACCAGAAGGTCCTCATCGTCGACTTCGGCAGCCAGGTGACCCAGCTGATCGCCCGGCGCCTGCGCGAGGCCAGCGTCTATTGCGAGATCCATCCGTTCCAGAAGGCCGAGGCGGCGCTTCAGGCGATGAAGCCGGCGGCGATCATCCTGTCGGGCGGCCCCGAGAGCGTGCACGAGGAGGGCAGCCCCCGCGCGCCGCAGGGCGTGTTCGAGGCGGGCGTGCCGGTGCTGGGCATCTGCTACGGCGAGATGACCATGTGCGAACAGCTGGGCGGCAAGGTCGAGGGCGGCCACACCCGCGAGTTCGGCCGCGCCGAGATCACCGTCGAGAAGGCCTCGCCCCTGCTGGCCGACCTGGCCCCGGTGGGCGAGGAAGAGACCGTCTGGATGAGCCACGGCGACAAGATCGTCGCGATCCCGCAGGGCTTCGACGTCGTCGCCTCCTCGGCCGGCTCGCCCTATGCGGTGATCGCCGATGAGACCCGCCGCTTCTATGGCGTGCAGTTCCACCCCGAGGTGATGCACACCCCGCGCGGCCATCAGATGTTGAAGAACTTCACCCACGGCATCGCCGGGCTGAAGGGCGACTGGACCATGGCCGCCTATCGCGACGAGAAGATCGCCCAAATCCGCGAACAGGTCGGCTCGGCCAAGGTCATCTGCGGCCTGTCGGGCGGGGTCGACTCATCGGTGGCGGCGGTGCTGATTCACGAAGCCATCGGCGACCAGCTGACCTGCGTCTTCGTCGACACCGGCCTGCTGCGCAAGGACGAGGCGAAACAGGTCACCACGCTCTTCCGTGAGCACTACAACATCCCCCTGATCCACGTTGATGCGTCGAAGGAATTCCTCGGCGAACTGGCGGGTCAGTCGGACCCCGAGACCAAGCGCAAGACCATCGGCCGCGTCTTCATCGAGATCTTCGATCGCGAAGCCTCGAAGATCGAAGGCGCCGAGTTCCTGGCCCAGGGTACCCTCTATCCGGACGTGATCGAGAGCGTGTCCTCGTCGTCGGGCAAGGCCCACGTCATCAAGAGCCACCACAATGTCGGGGGCCTGCCGGACTATATGAAGCTGAAGTTGGTCGAGCCGCTGCGCGAGCTGTTCAAGGACGAGGTCCGGGCCCTGGGCCGCGAGCTGGGCCTGACCGACGCCTTCGTGGGCCGCCACCCCTTCCCGGGGCCGGGCCTGGCCATTCGCATCCCCGGCGAGATCACGCCGGAGGCCGTGGCGACCCTGCAGGAAGCCGACGCCATCTACCTCGACGAGATCCGCAAGGCGGGCCTCTATGACAAGATCTGGCAGGCCTTCGCCGTCCTGCTGCCGGTCAAGACGGTCGGCGTCATGGGCGACGCCCGCACCTATGAGAAGGTGCTGGCCCTGCGCGCGGTCTCTTCGACCGACGGCATGACCGCCGACTTTTTCGAGTTCCCGTGGGATGTGCTGGGCAAATGCGCGACACGCATCGTCAACGAGGTCCGTGGCGTCAACCGCGTCGTCTACGACGTGACGTCCAAGCCGCCCGGCACCATCGAGTGGGAATGATTCAGGGCATTCTGAATCTTTCCGGAGCGCTTCCGAAAGTTGCTCTAAAACACTGACTTATAAGATAAATGCTTTCGCAGCCTCTCGATACCTTTCGAGGGGCTGCTTTCGTTCGCGTCGGTCGCTCTGACGGTCCCGCCGCCATTGCCCGGCGGGACTCCGCTCCATACCGTCAGAGGCCCGACGGGGTCCTGACGGTCTTTTTTCGAGCCAAGCTACGGATTTGGCAAAGGAAAATGATCTCGAAAGACCTCGAAAGCGCCTGACGGTCTTTTGGAGTCAAAACGGCATGCTTACCGACGCCGCATTGCGAAATATTCGCCCGAAATCAAAGCCTTATAAAATGACCGACAGGGACGGTCTGTACCTTCTGATTTCGCCCAAGGGCGGCATCGCCTTCAAGTACGACTACCGCTTCAACGGGCGGCGGGAATCCGTCACCCTCGGCGCCTATGGACCGGCCGGCCTGTCCCTCGCGAAGGCGCGGGAGAAGGTCATCGACGCCAAGCGGATGATCGCGGAAGGCGTTTCACCCGCGCTCGAGAAGCAGCGGGCCAAACGGCGCATGCAGCACGCCCGAAGCTTCGAGCATGTGGCCCAGCGATGGATGGACCATGCGCCCATGGCGGACAGCACCCGCAACATGCGGCGGTCCATCTTCAACCGGGAAATCCTGCCGCAATGGCGCAACCGGCTGCTGAACGAGATCACGCCCAACGACCTTCGCGCCCACTGCAAGACCATCGTCGAGCGGGGCGCGCCGGCGACGGCCGTCCACGTTCGCGACATCGTCAAACAGATCTACGCCTACGCCATCCTGCACGGCGAGAAGATCGACAATCCGGCCGACGGGGTCGGGCCGGCCTCGATCGCCACCTTCCGAGCGCGTGACCGGTCGCTGTCGCCGACCGAGATCCGGATCGCTCTGAACCTGCTGGGGGAGGTGGCGACCCTGCCAACCATCCGCCTCGGCCTGAAGTTCATCCTGCTGAGCATGGTCCGGAAGAGCGAGCTCCAGGACGGGGTCTGGGACGAGGTGGATTTCGCCAACGCCGTCTGGTCGATCCCCAAGGAGCGGATGAAGCGGTCGCGGCCGCACAACGTCTACCTCTCGACCCAGATGCTCGACATCCTGATCGCGCTGAAGACCTGCGCCGGCAACTCCCGCTACATCCTGCCGTCGCGCTATGACGCCGACGCGCCGATGTCGCGGGCGACCTTCAACCGGGTGACCTCGGCGATCGCCGAACGGGCACGTGAGCGGGACCTGCCGTTGGAGCCCTTCACGGTCCACGACCTGCGGCGGACCGCTTCGACCCTTCTGCACGAGATGGGCTTCAACTCAGACTGGATCGAGAAATGCCTCGCCCACGAGGAGCGATCGTCGCGCGGCGTCTACAACAAGGCCGAGTTCGAGGCCCAGCGTCGGCACATGGCCCAAGAGTGGTCGAACGCGGTGGACGCCTGGGAGGCGGGGCGAGCGTTCACGCCCGTGCTCGTCATCCCGGAAACGGCCGGTCCTCGCTTCGATCCGCGGCTCTGACAGGTCGGGTGATCCGCTTGCGGACGTCGGGCGGCGGCGCCCGGCGGATGGGCTTGGCCCGGCGAAGCGCCAGCCAGGCCTCGACCTCGGCGAGGTCCCAGACGACACAGCGCGGCGTCAGCAGGAATCGGCGAGGAAACTGTCCGCGCTGTTCCATCTCCCAGATGGTGCTGTCGGCTAGCGGCACCATCTGACGGAGCTGCGGCTTCTTGATCGTGCGCCTCAGCGGTGGGTCGGCCTGGGCCATCGAGTCTCTCCACGTTGCTGTGGGGAATCGAACTCGAAAGACTGCGGAAGGCCTAGCCGCAACCTCTCCACCGTAGGCTTACGGCGCACATGGGCGAGGGGGGTTGAACATTTCCATAGTTCGACTAATTTGGAACTATGGAAACCGAAGCCTCGATTCTCGCTCTCGCCGCCCTGGCGCAATCGACCCGGCTGGAGGCGTTTCGCCTTCTCGTGCGTCACGAACCCGATGGTTTGCCGGCCGGTGACATCTCCAACCATCTGGCGATTCCGGCCAACACCCTGTCGTCCCATCTCGGCGTCCTGGCCCGCGCGGGGTTGATCAAGTCGGAGCGGCGCAGCCGGTCGATCATCTACCGGGCCGACCTGGACCAGTTCCGTGACCTGGTCCTGTTCCTGCTCAAGGACTGCTGCGGCGGAAGGGCGGACCTGTGTGAGCCCCTGCTGGCTGAACTCGCGCCCTGCTGCCCCTGAGGATCCCGTGGACATCGTCATCTATCACAACCCCGCCTGCGGGACGTCGCGCAACGCGCTTGAGCTCATTCGCCACGTCGGCATTGAGCCGCATGTCGTCGAGTATCTGAAGACGCCCCCGTCGCGCGCCATGGTCGCCTGGCTGGCCGAACGGACCGGCAAGCCGCTGCGCGATCTGTTGCGCGAGAAGGGCACGCCCTTCGCCGAACTGGGCCTCGGCGACCCGGACCTGACGGACGATCAGTTGCTCGATGCGATCGAGGCCCATCCGGTCCTGCTCAATCGCCCGATCGTCGTCAGTACTCTGGGCGTCGGCCTGTGCCGACCCTCCGAAGCCGTCCTGGACCTGCTGCCCGCCGATGATCTCAAGCCTTTCGCCAAGGAGGACGGCGAGGTCGTCATCGACGCCGCCGGACAGAGGGTGAAGCGATGATCGATACGCCCGTGACAGACGCTGCGCCGCGTCGCCTGTCCTTTCTCGACCGCTGGCTGACGCTGTGGATCTTCGCGGCCATGGGGCTCGGCGTGGCTCTGGGGACACTGGCGCCGGGCCTGCCCGCCTGGGTCGACAGCCTCTCGGTCGGCACGACCAACATCCCGATCGCCATGGGTCTGATCCTGATGATGTACCCGCCGCTGGCCAAGGTCCGATACGAGGAACTGCCGCGCGTTTTCGCCGACAAGCGGGTGCTGGCCCTGTCCCTGTTCCAGAACTGGGTGCTGGGACCGGTGCTGATGTTCGCCCTGGCGGTCATCTTCCTCCGCGATCAGCCGGAGTACATGACCGGGGTGATCCTGATCGGGCTGGCGCGCTGCATCGCCATGGTGCTGGTCTGGAACCAGCTGGCGCGCGGCGACAACCAATATGTCGCCGGTCTCGTCGCCTTCAACTCGATCTTCCAGATCCTGTTCTTCAGCCTCTACGCCTGGATCTTCCTCACCGTCCTGCCGCCCCTGTTCGGCCTGCAGGGCAGCGTGGTGGACATAAGCGTCTGGACCATCGCCGGCGCGGTGCTCGTCTACCTCGGCCTTCCCTTCCTGGCCGGCTTCCTGACCCGTCGCAGCCTGATCGCCCGCCGCGGCGCCGACTGGTACGAGCGGCGCTTTCTGCCGCGCATCGGCCCGATCACCCTGATCGCCCTGCTGTTCACCATCGTGGTCATGTTCAGCCTCAAGGGCGGGGAGGTGGTGGCCCTGCCGCTGGACGCCCTGCGCATCGCCATTCCGCTGACGATCTATTTCCTCGTCATGTTCGTGGTCAGCTTCCTCATGGGCAAGCTGATCGAAGCCGACTATCCGCGCACCACGGCCTTGGCCTTCACCGCGGCCTCGAACAATTTCGAACTGGCCATCGCGGTGGCCATCGCGGCCTTCGGCCTGACCTCGCCGGTCGCCTTCGCGGCCGTCATCGGCCCACTGGTCGAGGTGCCGGTGCTGATCCTGCTGGTGTCGGTCGCGCTGTGGATGGGCCGACGCTGGTTTCCGGACACAGCCCCGTCGGGGGACGCCGGCTGATGGTCGTCCTGCAAATCGTGGACGGGGATGACGCCGGGCTAATCGCGGCCCTGGGCGGCGAGGGCCTCCCGGAGCCCGGCGCCGGCCGCTACTTCACCGCCCGCGAACACGGCGCCCTCGCCGGATACGTCGGACTCGAAGGGGAGGGGCGGGATCTGCTGCTGCGCTCCCTGGTCGTGTTCGCCGACCGGAAGGCCCAAGGACTGGGCAGCCGCATCCTGACCGCCGTCGAAGCCGTGGCGAGGGATCTGGGCGGCGAGCGGCTTCACCTGCTCACCACGACGGCCGAGCCCTTCTTCGCCCGGCGCGGCTTCGCCGCAGCCGAGCGGGCGGCCGCACCCGTCGCGATCCGGCGAACCCGCGAGTTCGCGGACGTCTGCCCGGCGTCGGCTGCCTATCTGATCAAGGACCTGTGATGACCTTCGCCCGCCTGCGCTCGTTGCCGGACCCGGATCATCTGCCGGCCCTGGATGCGGCCTATCTGTCCGCCGATCCCGCCCGCGGCCTCGGCCCGCACGACCATGCGCCGCGGATTTTGCTCCTGTACGGGTCGCTGCGCGAGCGCTCCTATTCGCGGCTCTGCGTCGAGGAGGCGGCCCGGCTGCTGCAGCGGATGGGATGCGAGACACGCATCTTCGATCCCTCGGACCTGCCCCTGCCGGGCGCGCCGGGCGACGACGCCCACCCGGCGGTGCGCGAGCTACGCGAGCACGCCCTGTGGTCGGAGGGCATGGTCTGGTGCAGTCCGGAACGGCACGGCCAGGTGTCGGGCCTGATGAAGCTGCAGATCGACCACCTGCCGCTGAGCCTGGGGGGCATGCGCCCGACCCAAGGCCGGACCCTGGCCGTCATGCAGGTCTCGGGCGGGTCGCAGAGCTTCAACGCCGTCAACACCCTGCGCCTGCTCGGCCGCTGGATGCGGATGATCACCATCCCCAACCAGTCGAGCGTGGCCAAGGCCTTCCAGGAGTTCGACGAGGCCGGCCGGATGAAGCCCTCGGCCTACTATGAGCGCATCGTCGATGTGATGGAGGAGCTTGTGCGCTTCACCATTCTCACCCGCCCCCATGCCGCCCAACTCGTCGACCGCTATTCCGAACGCAAGGCGGCGGGCGTTCCGGTCGACGCCGCTTCCGATCTCTCATCCATCGCCATCGCCGCTCAATAGATCGCGGAACTCGCCAGGCCGGAAACGACAGCCGCTCTCGCCCCCTCAAGCCAAGCCCTACATCGCGGACGGTCGCCATCCGCCTCGCTAGGTCGGCTGGACCGCTTTCGGCGCCGAGGTCCGGGCGAAGCCGACCACGAGGATGGCGATGGTCAGAAGTTGAACCGCGACACCTTCGACCGTGGGGTAGAGGCCGAGGATCTCGATACGCGGGACCCAAGCGAGCGGATGGACATCGAGCCAGCCCGCCTCCTGCAGCGCCGCCACGCCCTTGCCGACGAGGATGACCGACAGAACCGCCATCAGGATCGAGCTCAGCGAGAAGAACCGGCCAATCGGCAGGCGTTTGCTGTAGGCCAGCAGTGCCCAGGCCACGACGGCCAGGATCGCCACCGCGGTGAGGGCCCCGGCCAGCATGCCGAGGTGGCCGCCCTGGCTCCAGATCGCCGCATAGAACAGGATGGTCTCAAACACCTCGCGGTAGACCACCACGAAGGCCAATAGGAACAGGAACCAGGCCGACCGCTTCGACAGCGCCGCGGAAAGCTTGTCGCGGATATAGGTTTGCCAGGCGTCGGCGTGCGACTTTCCGTGCATCCAGATGCCGACGGAGACGAGCACGACCGCCGCCAGAAGCGACCCGAAACCTTCGGTGAGTTCCCGGCTGGCGCCGCTGATCGAGATGAAGAAGGTCGCGGCCGCCCAGGTGGCGCCGCCGGCGACCAGCGCCGCCACCCATCCGCCGTGAACGTAGCGCAGCACCTCGGGCCGGTCGGCCTTGCGGAGGAAGGCGATCATGGCCACCACGATGAGCAACGCCTCCAGCCCCTCGCGAAGCAGGATGGTGAAGGCGCCGAGGAAGCTGGCGAGATTGTCCGCCTCCTGGGGCGCGAGCGCGCGCTCGGCCGTGTCCAGCAGGGCGTTCAGGCGGGCGACCCGGCTCGCGACCTCCTCGGCCGGAGCGCCCTTGCCGATCGAGGCGCGCAGGTCGGTCATGGCCGTCTCGACCCGACGCAGCAGGGCGCCGTCGCGGGCTCCGAGCGCCGGCTCCACCGGCTCGAAACCGTCGAGATAGGCCGACAGGGCCAGATCCGTGGCGGCCTTGCGGTCGCCCCGACGATAGGCGGCCTCGCTTTCGGCCAGACGGGTCCGGGCCAGGGTCAGGGTCGAGCCCTGCGGACGGCTCGCCGCCTCAGGATGGCGACGCAGATAGGCCGTGACCGCGCGCGCCTTGGTCTCGCCGATGCGCGTGGCCAGGTCCGCCGGCGTGGCCTGGGTGATGGCGGCCAGATCGGGATAGGCGGCGCGGATCGCCGGGTCGCTGTTCCAGAGGCGCTGGCCTTCGGCGGCTTCGGCGTCGGTAAAGGCGAAACGGCCCACATAGAAGGCCAGGGCCCAGCGATCCTCGGCCGGCAGGTGCGCGAAGCTGGCCATCGCCGTGCCGTCGAGGCCCTGGTCGATCACCTGATAGAGGCCGAACACGCTGCGCTGACGGGCCCGCTCCACGTCCGCGAACGCGATGGGGGGCGGATCGAGGCCTTCGGCGCCGGCGCCGTCGGCGCGCCCCGTCGCGCCATGACAGACCGCGCATTGCTCGGCGTAGAGCGTCGCGCCCCGGGCCAGATCGGGCGGGAAGGAGGGGGCGAGCGGGCTCGGATAGGCCGTCAGCACCGCGCCGGCCAAGGCCTTCGCCTGATCGCCCACGACGCGCGGGTCGGCCTTGTCTCGAATGGCCGCCTGCAGGGCGACCGCGTCGCGCACCAGGCCCGCCTTGGCCGGATGGGAGGGCAGAGCGTCCAGCCGCGTTCGGATCTGGCCGCCGAACTCGACCATCTCCCCGTATTCGGCCGGATTGATCACTTCGCCGTTCGCCACCGCGCCTGTGTAGTCGACCGCCACATAGTCGAGCAGTCGCCAGGCGACCTGGGCCTCGGAGGCGGACGGGGCCTGGGCGAGGGCGGGCGCGGCCAGCCCCAGGGCGAACAGCAGGGCGAGCAGACGGAACAGAGGACGCATGGGGAACCTAGTTGTGAGCGGCTCGCATTAGCATTCGAGCCGAGAGACTGTCGCGCCTAAAGCGCCGCCGCGTGATCGTGCAGGGCTTCGATCACCTTGCAGGCCGAGACCCGCCCTCCGGCGCATTCCGCCGTCATCCGGGAAAGCTCGTGCTGAAGGGCTTTGAGCTGCGCGATCTTCTGCTTCACGTCCGCGAGGTGACTCTCGGCGATGACGTTGGCTTCCGCGCAGGGCCGGTCGGGGTGATCGGACAGATCGAGCAGGGAGCGGATCGAGTCCAGGTCGAAGCCCAGTTGCCGCGCATGTCGGATGAACGACAGGCGCCGCTCCGCGCCATCGTCATACATCCGCCGATCGCTCGCGGTGCGCGGCGGGGCGGGAAGCAGCCCGATCTGCTCGTAGAACCGGATGGTCGGAACCTTGACGCCGGTGGCGGCGGCAAGCTTGCCGATCGGGCGCAGCCCGGACGAAACAGCGGAGGGCGGGGTCATCGCGCCATCATGGGTTGGAAGCCTGATGAACAGAAGCCGAAAGGCGGGAGGGTCATCTTCGACCCGATCATCGGCCAAGCGCCAGCAGAACGAGGGTGATGCCGAAGGCGCCGATCGTGGAGGCCCCGGTAAGCGCCATGCCGAAGGCGCGGGCGCCGGCGCCCCTGGCGTAGCCAATCGCGAACAGCACCCGGCCGATCAGATAGAGGGCGACCAGAACCGGCAGCAGGATCATCTCCTCGCCCTGCAGGACGGTGGCCAGGATCAGGTGGGCGCCGACCGCCAGGACGGTCTGTTCGAGGGAGTTCTGAAGCACGGCGGCCGGCACGGCGAGCCGGGCGCTGGGCGGGCCGTAGGCGGCGCCTGGTCGGTCGGCGTCCGAGCGATAACGAATGCTGGCGACGGTCCTGAGGCAGCCGCCAAGCCACAGGAACACCAGCAGATCCGCCTTCAGGGCGTAGGCGAGCCGATCGGCGGTCGCCATCCCTGCCGAGGCGCCCAGCAGCGACGGCGGAAGCCAAAGCCAGGCCAGCGCCACGGCGGCGGCGGTCAGGCCGACGGCGAGCGCCGACCGGACGCGGATGGCCTTCTGTTCGGCGGAAGGCGTCATAGCGCGCTCCGTCCCGGGATAGGCGACGAGGCCTCGCCGTTCACGCCTCGCGCCGTCAGCAGAAGCAAGCCCACGCCGCAAACAATGGCCGCATCGGCCAGGTTGAACGTGGGCCAGTGGGCGTCGCCCCAATGCAGATCGATGAAGTCGGTCACCGCGCCGAACCGGAGGCGGTCGATCAGGTTGCCGGAGGCTCCGCCGACGAGAAGGCCCGCGGCCGCCGCGGTCAGAGGGCTGCGGGTCCGCCAGATCCACGCCAGCAGCGCGCCGATGATCAGCAGGGTGACGCCGCTCAACGCCCAGCGGCCCGCGGCGCCGGCGTCGGCGAAGAGGCCGAAGGTAACGCCCGGATTGAACCCCAGCCGCAGGGCCAGGAAGGGTGTGAGGTCCACCGCGGTCTCGAGCCGGGCGCGCGCCAGCACCTTGGCGGCCTGGTCGATGGCGGCGGCCACAGCGGCAAGCGCGAGCGCCGTCGCCTGGAGAGGGCCAGGGCCGCGACGCGCCGGGAACACTGTGATCATGGGGCCTCCTGTTGCCGCTCTCTTGTGCGCCCTCTAGCTACTAGAGGATCAAGCCCTTTCTGGGGGACGATCGAGCCACGCGGGACGGTGTGCATTTTGCTCTTGATCCTCGAGCGACTGGAGGATGCATCCTCAGGATGACAGGTGGAGCTCCATGACTGAACATCCCTCATCCTCCGAACCGGCCGCCTCCAGCTGCGGCTGCGGCGCGACCGTCAAATTCGACGGCGCCACCCCGGCCTACCGCCGCATCCTGATGGCGGTGATCGCCATCAACGGCCTGGCCTTCGTGGCCATCGCCGGCGGCGCGGCCTTGCAGGGTTCGGCCTCCTTGGGCGCCAACGCCCTCGACTTCCTGGCCGACGCCGCCACTTACGGCATCAGCCTGGCCGTGATCGGCCGCTCGGTCGCCGTGCGATCCACCGCCGCCGTGGTCAAGGGCGCCAGCCTCGCGGCGCTGGCCCTGTTCATTCTGGGCTATGCGATCTGGCGCGCCACGTCCGGGGCGGCGCCGGAGGGGTTCATCATCACCGGACTGGGCGCCCTGGGCTTCTTCGCCAACGCCCTGGCCGCGCTCCTGCTGGTCCGCCATCGCGAGGGCGACGCCAATGTGCGCTCGGTCTGGCTCTGCACGCGCAACGACCTGATCCAGAGCCTGGTGGTCGCGGCGACGGGCGTGGCGGTCTGGCTGACCGCCTCCCGATGGCCCGATCTCATCGCCGGCGGCGTCCTGGCGGTGGTGTTCCTCCAGTCGGCCTGGTCGATCCTCAAACAGTCCCGCGAAGAACTGAAGGCCGCGGCGTGACGGCGAGCTTCACCCCCGCGCTCGGCCATGCGGCCCTCAGCGGCTTCTATGATCCCGCCATCGCCCTGTTGACGCGCGAACGCGTGTGGCGGGCGCGGCTGCTCGACCAGGTCGCGCCGAAGCCGGGCGAGACGATCATCGACCTCGGCTGCGGCACCGGCTCTTTCGCGGTGAGCCTGGCGCAGCGGGTGCCCGGCGCGCGCATCATCGGCCTCGATCCTGACGGCGACATCCTCAAGCGCGCGCAGGCGAAGGCTGCGGCGGCGGGCCAGGACATCCGTTTCGTCGAGGGTTTCGCCCGCGACGTCGCCACGATCCTCGGCGACGGCGTCGCGGACAAGGTCGTGTCCAGCCTGGTCTTTCATCAACTGCCGATGGAGGAAAAGCGCCGGGGACTTGCGGCCGCCTTGCGGGCGCTCAAGCCGGGCGGAACGCTGCACATCGCCGACTACGGCCGCCAGGCGGGCGCCATGCGCTTTCTGTTCCGGATCGTCCAGTCGCTGGACGGCTATGAGAACACCCAGCCGAACGCGGACGGCATTCTGCCGCGGCTGATCGCCGAAGCGGGTTTCGCCAATGTTCGAGAGTGTGAAACGCTGGCCACGCTGACCGGGTCGATCTCCTTTTATCGGGCGGAGCGATCCCTCATGGAGGCCGCGCCGCCGACGGTGCGACGATGACGCGATTGAAGCGGCGACGGATCATGGTAAGGGACCGCATGGGATTCCCTACGATCAGGCATGGACTGATGACGGCGCTGCTCGCGGCGTTCCTGTCGCTGTTCGTCCTGGTGTCCGCTGTCGATGCGGCGACCTGCGGTCCCGAAGGGCCCACGTCCTCCGCCGCCAGCTTGATCGCCGACATCCCCGGCGATGACAGTGACGGGGGCGGACCCGACAGCCACGCCATCTGCGCTCACGGCCATTGCCACCACAGCGGCATCGCTGTGCCGCAAGCATCCGAAGCGCCGATCGTGACCCATGCCGGGGCGGACCTAAACGCCCTGCCGCTGGCGGATGGCTTGCCGTCCCGCATGCCTGCCGGACCAGACCGCCCTCCCAGAGGCTGACGGGACTGCGCGCGAACGCGCGCCCTCCACGTCAACCATCCGGGAAACAGGACCTATGCCATCCCCTAATCGCCGTCTGCCGCACCCCGCGGCCGGCGCAGCCGCGATTACGCTCGCGGCGATCCTGGCCATGCTGGCCCCAGGGTCAGCCTTCGCCGAACCCGTCACCCTGGCCGAGGCGTTGTCTCGCGCCGCGGCCTCCTCGCCCACGCTGGCGGCCGCCGAAGCCGATGTCGCCGCCGCCGTCGGCCGCGCCCAACAGGCCGGGTTCCGGCCCAATCCCGAACTCGGCCTCGAGATCGAGAATTTCGCCGGCACTGGCGGCTTCTCCGGCGTCGATGACGCCGAAAGCACCCTGAGCGTCGGCCAGCGGTTCGAACTCGGCGGCAAGCGGCCCGCACGCGAGCGCGCCGCCCAGGCCGAGGTGGACGCCGCCCGGCTGCGCCTCGCGGTCGCGCGGGCGGACCTGGAACAACAGGTGCGTGACGCCTACGCCGAGGCCTATGCGGACAGCCGCCGGGTCGAACTGGCCCGCGATCAGTTCATGCGCGCCGATAACCTTCAGACGATCGCCACCGAACTGGTCGACGCCGGCCGCGAACCGCCGTTGCGGGCTCTGCGAGCGCGCACCGCCGCCCTGGAAGCGGTCGGACGGGTTCGCGCGGCTGAAGCCGAGTACGCTGAAGCCCAGCGGGCGCTCGCCGCCCTGTGGGGCGGCGGTGAAGAGCTGCCCGAACCGACCGCCGCTGAGACCCCAGCGGCGCCGAGCTCGGTCATCGACCCGGCCAGCGCGCTCGACGTGCGTCTCGCCGAGGCGGAGGTGGCCACCTCGGTCGCCGTCGTCGAGCGGGAGCGGACCCTGTCCCGTCCCGATGTGACCGTCAGCGTCGGCGCCCGCCAGTTCCGGGGCACGGACGACACGGCTCTGGTGTTCGGCGCCTCCATGCCGATCGGTCTGTTCGACCGGAACCAGGGCAATATCGTCGCCGCCAACGCCGAGCGGACCGGAGCCGAGGCCCGCCGTAACGCCGCCCTCGCCGGCGCGATCCGGCGGACCCGCGACGCCCAGGCCGCGCTGCGCACGGCCGAAGCCCAGTTGGCCTTCCTCGAAACCCAGGCCGAACCCGAAGCGATCGAGGCCGTGCGCATCGCGCGTGAAGGCTTCTCGGCCGGCCGCTTCACCCTGCTGGACGTGCTGGACGCCGAAGAGGCGCTCAACACCGTTCAGGCCGACATGATCACCGCCGAGCTGGAGCGGGCGCAAGCCGTCGCCGCCCTGACGCGCGCCACCGAAACCGAAGGATCCGCCCAATGAAGAGATTGACCAACCAGCAACGCCTGCTCGGCGGCGCGGCGGCGGCCGTGATCGTCCTCGGCGGCGGGTTCGCCGTCTGGAGCATGACGCGTGGTCCGGAAGCGCCGGCGGAAGCCGCGGCGGAAGCCGAAGAAGAACACGGCGCCGGCGAGGCCCTGGAGATGGACGCCGCCCGCATTCAGGCGGCCGGCATCATCCTCGCGCCCGTCGGCAGCGGTTCGCTGAGCGCCGAGATCGTGGCCCAGGGCACCGTCGTGGGCACGCCCCAAGGCGAGGCCGTGCTCGCGGCCCGCGCCGACGGCGTGATCACCGGCGTCTCACTGCGCCTCGGCGACAGCGTGCGCGCCGGCCAGACCGTGGCCCTGATCGAGAGCCGCGAGGCCTCCTCCATCGCCGCCGAACGGGCGACCGCCCAGGCCCGGTTGACCGCGGCCCGGCAGGCGCTCGCCCGCGAGCAGCGGCTGTTCGACTCGCAGATCACCGCGCGACAGGATCTCGAAGCCGCCCAGACCGTCCTGGCGGAGGCCGAGGCGGAAGCGCGCCGGACTTCGTCCGCTGCCGCCGCCGCCCGGGTCTCCGGCGACGGCCGCAGCACCGGGGTCGTCAGCCCGATCAGCGGGCGAGTGACTGTGTCCAATGCGACGCTCGGCGCCTTCGTCACGGCCGGGACCGAACTGTTCCGGGTCGCCAACGCCAGCCAGATCGAGGTCCAGGCCTCGGTCTCCGCTGACGACGCGGGGCGGATCGCTCCAGGCGACCGGGCCAGCATCACCCTGCCGGAAGGCGAGGTCCAGGCCACGGTGCGGTCGATCACCCCGGGGGTGGACGCGGAAAGCCGCGCCGCCACCGTCCTGCTCACCGTGTCCGGCGTGGGAGGCTTGCGCCCCGGCCAGGCCATCGCCGTGCGGATCTACACCCGCGACGCTCAGACCTCCGCCGGCGTTTCGGTGCCCGAGGAAGCCATCCAGACCGTCGAAGGCCGCGAAGTGGTCTTCGTCAGAACGGCGACGGGCTTCAACCCCGTGCCGGTCATCGTCGGCCAGCGCAGCGCCGGCCGGGCCCAGATCACCTCCGGCCTGACGGCGGGGCAGACCGTGGCCACCCGCAACGCCTTCCTTCTGAAGGCCGCGCTCGGCGCCGGCGAAGTGGAGCACTAGCCCATGATCGCCAACCTCATGGCCCTGTCGGTGCGGGCGCGATGGATGATCATCGCCCTCGTGCTGCTCGTCTCCACCTACGGCGCCTGGCAGCTGACACAGCTGCCCATCGACGCCGTGCCCGACATCACCAACAACCAGGTGCAGATCAACACCTCCGACGCCTCGCTCTCCCCCGTCGAGATCGAGAAGCGCGTCACCTTCCCGGTCGAGACGGCCATGGCCGGCATCCCCGGCCTGCAGTCCACCCGGTCCCTGTCGCGCAACGGCTTCTCGCAGGTCACGGTGATCTTCGAGGAGAACGTCGACCTCTATTTCGCGCGGCAACAGGTCAGCGAGCGCCTCGTCCAGGCCCAGGAAAGCCTGCCAGAGGGCGTCCAGCCCCAGATCGGACCGGTCACCACCGGTCTGGGCGAAGTCTTCATGTACGCCATCGACTTCACCAACCCGGGCGGGCGAGGCGCGACCGTGCGTAACGGCCAGCCGGGCTGGCAGTCCGACGGGTCGTTCCTGACCCCGGAAGGCGACCGCCTGACCGACGACATCTCCCGCGCGGCCTATCTCCGGACCGTGCAGGACTGGATCATCGCGCCGCAGCTGCGGACGGTGAACGGCGTGGCCGGCGTCGACACCATCGGCGGCTTCGAGAAACAGTATGTCGTCGAACCCGACCCGACCCGCTTGGCCCAGTACGGCGTCTCCTTCAGCGAACTGGCCGCCGGTCTGGAATCCGCCAACCTCTCCGTCGGCGCCAATTTCGTCGAGCGGGGCGGCGAGGCCTATCTGGTGCGGGCCGACGCCCGTATCCGCAGCCTGAGCCAGATTGAGGAAGCCATCGTCGCCACCCGTGGCGGCGTGCCCGTCGCCGTTCGCGACGTCGCCGCCGTCCGTCTCGGTGGGGACCTGCGCACCGGCGGGGCCACCATGAACGGCCACGAGGTCGTCATCGGCACCACCCTGATGCTGATCGGCGAGAACAGCCGCACGGTCGCCCGTTCGGTCGGCGAACAGCTGGAGACGACCGTTCGGTCTCTCCCGCCGGGGATCAAGGTGACCCCCGTCCTCGACCGGTCCAAACTGGTCAACGCCACCATCTCCACCGTTCAGCGCAACCTGATCGAGGGCGCCATCCTCGTGGCGGTGGCTCTGTTCCTGCTCCTGGGCAATGTCCGCGCCGCCCTGATCGCGGTGGCGATCATCCCGATCTCCTTCTTCATGACCGCCATCGGCATGAACTTCATGGGGGTGTCGGGCAATCTGATGAGCCTGGGGGCGCTCGACTTCGGCCTCATCGTCGACGGCTCGGTGATCATCATCGAGAACTGCCTGCGGCGGCTGGCCGAGCGCCAACACCACGAGGGCCGGTTGCTGAGCCTGCGCGAGCGGCTCGAGGAAACAACCATCGCCACCCAGGAGATGATCAAGCCGACCGTCTACGGCCAGGCCATCATCCTGCTGGTCTTCGCGCCGCTGCTCACCTTCCAGGGCGTCGAGGGCAAGACCTTCTCGCCCATGGCCATCACCCTGATGCTGGCCCTGGTCGCGGCCTTCATCCTGTCCATCACCTTCATCCCGGCGATGGTCGCCCTGGTGATGCGCAACAAGGTCTCCGAAAAGGACGTCTTCGTCATTCGCTGGATCAAGGCGAAGTACGAGCCTGTGCTGCGTCAGGCCGTGGCCCGGCCCTGGCCCTTCGTGGGCGGCGGTCTGGCCCTGTTCGCCGTCGCCGGGGTGATCTTCACCATGCTGGGACAGGAGTTCATCCCGACACTGGACGAACGCAACCTCGCCATGGCCTCCCAACGGGTGCCCTCCACGGCGGTGGAGCAGTCGATCCGCATGCAGCGGGGCGTGGAGAGCGCGATCATCGCCTTGCCCGAGGTCGAGCTGATGTTCTCCAAGACCGGCACCGCCGAGGTGGCCACCGATCCGATGCCGCCCAACATCTCGGACGGCTTCATCATCCTCAAGCCGCAGGACCAGTGGCCGGACGGGGTGAACACCAAGGAAGACGTGATCGAACGCATCGAGGCCGCGGCGGCGGGCCAAGTCGGCAACGGCTATGAGCTCAGCCAGCCGATCGAGTTGCGGTTCAACGAACTGATCGCCGGCGTCCGCGGCGACGTCGCCATCAAGATCTATGGCGACGATCTCGACAAGCTGACGGCCACGGCCAACCGGATCGCGGCCCAGCTGAACGCCACGCCGGGCGCGGCCGACGTCAAGGTCGAACAGACCGACGGCGCGCCGTCTCTGGACGTGACCTTCGACCGGGCCGCCATCGCGCGGTTCGGCCTGACGGTGGAGGAGGTGGCCGACACGGTCGCCGCCGCCATGGGCGGGCGTGAGGCCGGGCAGCTGTTCGAAGGCGACCGCCGCTTCGACGTGGTGGTCCGCGTGCCCAACGCCAGCCGACACGACCTCGACGCCCTCGGCGCCATCCCTGTGATGTTGCCGGAAGCGGAGGGCCGCACACGGGCGTCCGTCCCGTTGCGGCAGGTGGCGTCGTTCCGCTTCGCCGAGGGGCTGAACCAGATCAGCCGCGAGAACGGCAAGCGTCGCGTCGTGGTCCAGGCCAACGTCCGCGGCCGCGACGTCGGGTCGTTCGTCCGGGAGGCCATGCCCAAGGTGGAGACGGTCGCCTTGCCGGCCGGCTCCTGGATCGAGTGGGGCGGCCAATTCCAGAACCTCAAGGCGGCCTCCGACCGCCTGTCGCTGGTCGTGCCGATCTGCTTCCTGGCCATCTTCGCGGTGCTCTTCCTCGCCGTGGGGACGTTCGGGCGGGCGGTGGCGGTCTTCCTCACCGTGCCGCTCGGTCTGGCGGGCGGCGTCTTCGCCCTGGCCCTCACCGGCATCTCCTTCTCGGTGTCGGCGGCGGTGGGCTTTATCTGCCTCGCCGGGGTCGCGGTGCTGAACGGCCTGGTGGTGATGTCGTCGATCCGGCAACGGCTCGACGCCGGAATGGAGCTCTCCCGCTCCATCATCGAGGGCTGCATGGAGCGGGTGCGGCCGGTCATCATGACCGGCCTGGTCCCGGCCATCGGCTTCGTGCCCATGGCCCTGGCCCACGGCACCGGCGCCGAGGTGCAGAAGCCCCTGGCCATGGTCGTCATCGGCGGCTTGGTCACCGCAACCCTGCTGACGCTGCTCGTCCTGCCGGCGATGAGCCGGCTGGTCCTCGGCCTGACCGAGGGACGGCGTCCCAAGCCCACCGACGCGCCGGCCGGCGAACCGGTTCCGGCGGAATAGTCCCGGTCCCCGCCGTCGCGTCGGCGGCGGGGATCTCCCTTTTCAGGAGGCGATCATGTCCGACCCCATCAAACTGATGCGCATCTACACCGACGAGGCCGCCTATTTCGGCGATCGCAAGGTCTTCGAAATCGTGGCCGAGCGGGCCCGGTCCGCCGGTCTGGCCGGCGGGACCGTGCTGCAGGCCCTCGTCGGCTTCGGCCACACCCCGCACCTGCATCGCCGTCACGTCCTCGACGACGACCAATCCCTCATCGTGGAACTGCTCGATCATGAGTCCAAGCTGAGGGGTTTCCTTGAAACCCTCTCCGACCTCGAACACCTCGGCCCGGTCACGCTCGAGGCGGTCGAGGTCCTGCGTTGGCCCAACCCCGCTCCGGCGGACGCCGACTAGGAGAGCGGCTTTGACGGCTCGCGATCAAACCGAACGTCAGCAGCGTCGCACGCTGTTGACGGTCCTCGCGCTCAACGCCGGACTGGCGGGTGCGCTCGGCGTCGGCGGCGTCACCGCCGATTCCAGCGCCTTGCTCGCCAACGCCGTCGACAATGCATCCGACGCCGCCGTCTATCTGATCAGCTTCCTGGCGATCGGTCGGGACGGGTCGTGGAAGCGGGGCGCGGCCCGTCTGTCCGGGATCATGCTGCTGATCTTCGCCGCCGGCGTCCTGCTCGACGCCGGGCGCCGGTTCCTCGTCGGAACAGAGCCGATCGGCCCGACCATGATGGGGCTGGCCGTGGTCGCCGCCGTCGTCAATCTTATCTGCCTGCACCTGATCCGTCGCCAGAACAGCGGCGACGTCAACATGAAGGCGGCCGAAACCTTCAGCTTCAACGACTTCGCCTCGAACGGCGGCATCCTCGTCGCCGGAGGACTGGTGATGTGGCTGGACCAGGCTTGGCCCGACCTGGTTGTCGGCGTGCTGGTCGCCGCCATCGCCGCCAAGGGTGGGGTCGAAATCCTGCGCGACGCAGCTCGCGCCAAATCCGACAAGGAGAGCGGCGTATGACGTCGACACATTCGTCCGAAGAGCAGACCAAGGCCGCAGACCACGGTCCCGGAGATGGCCACGATCACGGCCATGGCGGCATCCTCGGTCCCAACACCGAGGTGATCTTCGCGCTCTCGTCGGGCGCAGCCTTGGGTGTGGGGTTCGCGCTGGAGAAGCTCGCGCCGGGCGTCCCGACCTGGATCCCGCTCGCGCTCTACCTTGTCGCCTACGCGTTCGGCGGCTTCTTCACCGTCCGCGAGGCGGTCCAGAACCTCCTGCAGAAGCGGTTCGAGATCGATACCCTGATGCTCGTCGCCGCCGCAGGCGCGGCGGCGCTCGGTGCCTGGGCCGAAGGCGCGCTCTTGCTGTTTCTGTTCAGCATCGGTCATGCGCTTGAGCACTACGCCATGGGGCGGGCCAAACGGGCGATCGAGGCCTTGGCGGATCTGGCGCCCCGGACCGCCCACGTGCGGCGTGACGGGCAGGTCGTCGAACTGCCGGTCGAAGAACTGCTGGTCGGCGATACCGTGGTGGTGCGTCCGAACGAGCGCCTTCCGGCCGACGGCTTCGTCGTGGTGGGAACGACAAGCATCAATCAGGCCCCGGTGACCGGCGAGAGCATGCCGGTGGACAAGCAGCCGGTCCCGGACGCCGCCGCGGCGCGCGAGCGGCCGGCCCAGGTCGGATCGGCGTCCCTCGTCTTCGCGGGCACCATCAACGGCGCGGGTGCGATCGAGATCGAGACCACCCGCAAATCGAGCGACACCACCCTAGCCAAGGTGGTCCGGATGGTGAGCGAGGCCGAGACCCAGAAGTCGCCGACCCAGCGCTTCACGGACAGGTTCGAGCGTATCTTCGTACCCGTCGTCCTGGGCTTGGCCTTCGTGTTGTTGTTCGCCTGGGTGGTGGTCGATGAGCCGTTCCGCGACAGCTTCTATCGCGCCATGGCCGTCCTGGTCGCCGCGAGCCCTTGCGCGCTCGCCATCGCTACCCCGAGCGCGGTCCTGTCGGGCGTCGCCCGTGCGGCGCGCGCGGGTGTTCTGATCAAGGGCGGCGCGCCGTTGGAGAATCTGGGCTCGCTCAACGCCATCGCCTTCGACAAGACCGGGACCCTGACCGAGGGTCGGCCCCGGATCACCGACGTCATGCCGGTGCGCGGGACGACGGAAGCCGACCTCCTCGCGATCGCGGTCGCCGTCGAGCGGCTCAGCGACCATCCGCTCGCGGAAGCGATCGCCCGCGACGGCTCTGAACGGCTGGGCGATACCGCGCTCGTGGCCGCGACCGAGCTCAAGAGCCTGACCGGCAAGGGGGTGACGGCCCAACACGGCGGCGAGACGATCTGGATCGGCAAGCCCGAGATGTTCGGGGCCGACGGCGTGGCGGGTCTCGACGACGAGACGACGGCCGTCGTCGCGCAACTGCGCGAGCAAGGGCGGACCCTGATGGTGGTGCGGCGCGGGACGCGAGACCTCGGTGTCATCGGCCTGCTCGACACGCCCCGGGTTGCGGCCGGGCCGGCGCTCGCCGCGCTGCGGGCCCTCGGCGTCCAGCGCATGATTATGATCTCGGGCGATCACCAGAAGGCCGCCCAGGCCATCGCGGAGCAGGTCGGGCTGACCGAGGCGTGGGGCGATCTCATGCCGGAGGACAAGGTCGACGCCATCAAGAAACTCCGCGCGGACGGCAAGATCGCCATGGTGGGCGACGGCGTGAACGACGCCCCCGCCATGGCCACGGCCACGGTCGGCATCGCCATGGGCGCGGCCGGGTCCGATGTCGCTCTGGAGACCGCGGATGTCGCCCTGATGTCCGACGATCTGGCGCAACTGCCGTTCACGGTCGGCCTTAGCCGGCAGACCCGCCGGATCATCCTCCAGAACCTCTATGTGAGCCTCGGCGTGGTCGCCTTCCTGGTGCCGGCGACCATCCTCGGCCTTGGCATCGGCCCCGCCGTGGCGCTCCACGAAGGCTCGACCCTGCTGGTGGTGTTCAACGCCCTTCGGCTGCTTGCCTACCGCGATCCGGCCCGGACGGCCGTCTCAACCGCAATCCCGGCGGGCCCTGCGGCCTCTCCGGCGCTCTCGAGGACATCGATATGAAACGGATCGGATGGGCCTCCGTCATCGCCGTCTTTCTCGCCCTGTCGGCCTTCGCCTTCGGCATGATCTCGCGGCAGGCCCGCGACGTCCCCGATCGGGGCCCGGCCGTGGACGCGCGTCCGATCGACACCGGGGCGAGCCACGCCGGAGGACCGGCCGACAACCCCTCGACGGCGGCCTATCGTGAAGCGAGCGCCCAGATGCACGCGGCCATGAGTATCGACTACACGGGCGACCCCGACATCGACTTCCTGCGCGGCATGATCGCTCACCATGAAGGCGCCCTCGCCATGGCGAAGATCGCCGTCGAGCACGGGGAGGCCCGGGACGTCCGCAATCTGGCCGAGGAGATCATCGCCGCGCAGGACGCCGAAATCGTCCGGATGAAGGTAATGCTTGCCCGCCACGAGGACGCCCCGGTCCCCGCCGGAAGGCCCTGAGTCAGTGGCGGGCAAGCGCTTCACCGTCCGAAGTCGCGACATTCGCTGGCGCGAGGGCCGCTACGGCAAGCGACGGCGATCGCCGTTGTTGAGCCGCCCGCCGAGACCGCGGCCCGTCCTTGATGTGGTGATCGCGCTCGTCGCCAGCCTGATCGCAGGGGGACTCGTGCTCTGCATGGCCTTCCTGCTGCTTGGCTCCTACGGCTTGCCCCTTCATCTGGGGTATGGCGTCATCCTCGCCGGCGTGACCCTCTGCAGCCTGCTGATGGGCCCGCGCGACCGGGGAGGGGTGATGATCACGGCCGGTCTGGCGCTCGTCTGGATCCTGGGAACGGCGAGCCTCTACGTCGTTCGGGACGCTATTCATCTCCGCCCCCACGAACACCGCAAGCCGGCGGCGGTGGTCTTCGGTCGGGAGCCGTCCTGAATGCCGGAGCCTGCCGCGCTTGCGCCGTCGCCTCGTCCCGTCCGGATTGCGCGGGGCGGATGGCTGGACGCGCTGCGCTTCATCGTCGGGGCGCTGATCATCCTCTACCATTTCCGCGAGGCCTCGCCGGTCCCGCTGCCGCAACTGCATCCGGTGTTCGACCGGGGCTATCTGCTCACCGACTTCTTCATCATCGACTCCGGCTATGTCCTGGCCCGCATCTACGGCGACCGGCTCGCCGCCGGCCAGGCCTCGCTGCGCGCCTATGCCCGTCAGCGGCTGCTTAGGGTCATTCCGGCCCATTTGGCCGTCAGCCTCGTGCTCGTGGCCATCGTCGGAGCCGCCGCCCTGGCGGGGATCACGCCGAGCAATCCGCGATGGTTCGACTGGTCGCAGCTGCCCGCGCAGGTGCTGCTGGTCCAGGCCTATGGCGTGCCGGGCGGGCAGGGGTGGAACGCCCCGACCTGGACCCTCTCGGCCCTGATCGGCTGCTATCTGCTGTTGCCCTGGATCTGCCGCGCCCTGTGGCGCTGGCCGCCGGTCGTCGTCGTGTTCGGCGCGACGGTCCTGGTCCTCGCCGCTGACGTCGCCGCCTCGCTCTGGCTCGGCGATCCGATCTACCGCCTGCCGATGCGCTACGGCATCCTGCGCGCCCTGCCGCTGTTCCTGCTCGGGGTCGCGGCGGCCTTCTACGGCGCGCGGGTCTATGTCGGGCCGCGCCTGGCCGGAGCGATCGGCGTCGCAGCCGCCGTCACGCTCATCCTGTTCCAGGCCTTCGGCGCCTTCAGCCTGCTGTCGCTGGGCCTGATGACCGTGATCATCTGGGCCGCCGGCGCCGTGCCGGTGCGCAGTCCCTCACGGCTGATCGAGCATCTGGCCCTGATGTCGTTCTCGATGTTCCTGACCAATGAGGTGAGCCGCATCGTCTGGTTCGGCCTGCTCGACGCCCTGGGCCAGGAGGCCTGGTCGTCCGGCGTTCGCTGGGTCCTGTGGGCCGTCGGCTTCGTCGGGGCCTTCGTGGCGGCGGCGGTCTTCCGGTACGGCTTCGACCGCCCGGTGCAGGTCTGGCTCAATCCGTCCAGCGCCGCGTCGAATCGCGAGCGGGTCGGCATCGAGGCTGATCCGGTCACGCCTGCGGCCCGGCCAAAGCTTCATATGACGGGCAGGGGGCTCAGCCCGGCCGAGTACCGCGCCCAGCATGGCGGTCACCCGCATCAGGCTGACTTTTCGCGCAGCGCCGATGGCGGCGACGGCAGGACGGTGGACGGGAACGAGGCGGACTGACCCGACCGGCCGTGAACCGGTCGCCTGACGACCTCCGCCGGCCTGTCGGGCGTCAGGCGCCGTTGTGCCGGCCGAACACGCGGGTGGAGCCGTCGTTGAGGATCAGGACAGTCGTATAGGGTTCGCGCCCGGCGGCCTCCATGCCCGGCGAGCCCGCGGGCATGCCGGGCGCGCTCAACGCCCGGGCGGCCGGACGCTCGCTGAGCAGCCGGTCGACGTCGTCGGCCGGAACATGGCCCTCGATGGCGTAGGCGCCGACCACCGCCGTGTGACAGGAGGCCAGCCGGTCGGGAATGCCATGCTGGGCCCGGATCGGTGCCAGGTCCTCGCGCTCGACGACCTCGACGGTCCAGCCGGCCTGACGCATGTGGGCGATCCACCCGCCGCAGCAGCCGCACCAGGGGGTCTTGTACGCGGTCATCCGCTTCGACGGCGTGGCGAGGGCCGGGCCGGCGAGGGCGGTCAGGGAGAGGCCGACCAGCAGGGCGCGGCGGGAAGGACGGGTCATGGGCGGCGATCCGGATGCTGCGGCGAAGACGGACACCCTAGACTGATGACCGCCGCGCCGCGAAACGACCCGGTGTCACAGGAGGCGACTGCCGCCAAGCGGCGCAGGCGATAGGGACATGGGGTGTGTGTGTTCCCTTTCTGTTCCGATCTTGGTACAGCGGGATATGAGCGACGGGCCGGTTCGCAAGATCATCCACGTGGACATGGACGCCTTCTTCGCCTCGGTGGAGCAGCGCGACGACCCGGCTTTGCGCGGGCGGCCGGTGGCGGTGGGGTACGCCGCCCAGCGTGGCGTCGTGGCGGCGGCCAGCTATGAGGCGCGGGTCTTCGGCGTGCGTTCGGCCATGCCCTCGACCACGGCCTTGCGCCAGTGCCCGGGCCTCGTCTTCGTCCCGCCCCGGTTCGAGGTGTATCGCGCCGTCTCCAAACAGATCCAGGCGATCTTCGCGGACTACACGCCTCTGGTGGAGCCGTTGTCCCTGGACGAGGCCTATCTCGACGTCACCGACAACCTGCGCGGCCTGCCGACCGCCTCGGAGACCGCCGTCGAAATCCGGGCCCGGATCCTGGAGGAGACCGGCCTGACGGCGTCGGCCGGGATTTCCTACAACAAATTCCTGGCCAAGCTGGCTTCCGACCAGCGCAAGCCGAACGGCCAGTTCGTGGTGCCGCCCGGTCGGGGCGAGGCCTTCGTCCAGACCCTGCCGGTGAAACGCTTCCATGGGGTCGGGCCGGTGACCGCCGCCAAGATGAGCCGGCTGGGCATCGAGACCGGCGAGGACCTGCGGCACCAATCCCTAACCTTCCTGCAACAGCATTTCGGCAAGTCCGGCCCCTGGTACTACGCCATCTCGCGAGGCGAGGATCATCGCGCGGTGAATCCGAACCGCGAGCGCAAATCGTCCGGATCGGAGACGACCTTCGGAAGCGACCTGACCGATCCCTCGGCGATCGAGGCCGGTGTTATCGCCATGGCGGGCGATGTCTGGGGCTGGTGCGAGAAATCGGACGCATACGGGCGCACGGTGACGGTGAAGGTCAAATGGGCCGACTTCCAGCAGTCCACCCGCAGCCGTTCCTTTCCGGAGCCGGTGACGTCCAGGGAGCGGCTGGAAGAGATCAGCCTGCTGCTGGTCCGCTCCCTCTATCCGCCCGCCAAGGGCATCCGCCTGGTCGGCGTCAGCCTGTCCAACTTCAAGGCGCCGGCGGTCTCGGCGTCCGATCAACTCGCCCTGGCCTGATGGGTGTGCAGGCAGACCTCTTCGGCGAGCCGGTCGCCACCGGGCCCGCCGCCCCGGCCGGGTTCCGCTACTGGCCCGATCTCCTTTCAGAGGACGAGCAGGCGAGGGTGGTGCGCGCGCTTCAGGCCTTGTCCTTCAAGCCCTACGAGCACCTCGGCTATCTCGGCAACCGTCGCATCGCCGCATTCGGGCGGCGCTATGATCTGGCGCGCCAGGCGTTGGAGGCGGCCGAGCCTTGGCCGGCGTTCCTGCAGGAGCTGCTAGGCCAGTTGACCGACCGGGCCGGTCTGCCGGCGGAGGATTTCGTTCAGGCGCTGGTCAACGAATATCAACCCGGCGCCGGGATCGGCTGGCACAGGGACCGGCCCGTGTATGGCCGGATCCTCGGGGTCTCGCTGCTCTCGCCCAGCATCATGCGTCTCAGGCAGAAGCGCGGCGCCGGCTGGACGCGGGCCGGCGCGCCGCTCGCGCCGGGCTCGGCCTACCTGCTGTCGGGCGAGGTGCGCCGGGACTGGGAGCATTCGATCACGCCGATGACCGCGCTGCGCTATTCGATCACCTTCCGGACGCTGGCGTGCTTAACGCCCTGATCCCCGCATATCAGGCGCAGCGATCAATCGGCGGCGGCAGCCTCCGGATCATCGTTCTCCGCGAGGATTGCTGTGGTCCTCGCGTATGGGTAGCGTCCTCAGGCGGGAGAGACTCGCTCGGGGAAGTTCTCCAGGCCATGGTGGCGACATACGATCGACAGCTGCTTGCCTTGACGGCGACGGACTTGGAAAAGTTCGTTCGCGACTGGGCGCTTGAGAAGAAGACACAATATTTCAAGGTCGAGGTGTTCAGCGGCTCGGGTGATCGAGGCCGTGACGTCGTGGGCTTTGTTGATCAGACGCTGCATGAGGGCGACTGGGACAATTTCCAGTGCAAGCAGTACGGCAAGACGCTTCCTACCGCCTCGGCCTTCCACGAGATCGGCAAGATTCTCTATTACGCCAGCCTAGGTGAGTTCACCCCGCCTAGGGCATTCTCGTTCGTCGCCCCAAAGGGCGTCAATCGCAACCTGCAGCGCCTCCTGTTCAAACCGGTCGAGTTCAAACAAGCCTTCATTGCGGGCTGGAACGAGCACTGCGAAAACACGATAATCGAGGGGGCCAGCGTGCCTCTGACGCCTGAGTTGACGGCCTTTATCCAAGCCTATGACTTCTCGCGTATTGGCCGCGTAGGCTTGGATGATCTTATCGGCGACCCCGCCGCCAAGCCGGTCCTGTACAAGTGGTTCGGGGCTGATCCCGGCCCGGCACCCCTAGGGGCTACGCCCGATGTCGTCCACGACGACGAGCTTCCATACATCGGCCAACTGCTTGCGGCGTACTCCGAGCGCGCCGACGCGCCCATTGCCGACCATCAGGCCGCAGCGGGCCACCCGCACTTCGGAACCCATCTGGCCCGACAGCGTGAACGCTTCTACGACGCCGACGCCTTCAAACGTTTCTACCGTGACAACACCGACGCGACCGCGATCGAGGCGTTCGAAAGCGACATATATCATGGCGTGGCAGACACCTGCGACGGACCTCACGCCGATGCGCTGAGCCGAGCCGATGCTGTGATGTCACAAGCGGCGACCGTTCAGCCGAGCGGCGTCCTTGCACAGCATTCCCGCGTGAAGGCGAAGCAGGGGATCTGCCACCACTTCGCCAACGAGGCTGAGCCGAGGCTACGATGGCAGAAGCCATGAGCGGCGCCGCCCCCGTCTTGTTCAATAGCCCGCTCGAAACCGGCGTACGGGCGATTGTTGTCCTGAACGCGGCCTATCCCCGCGCTTTCGACGTCACTGAGATCGCCTGGTTCGACCATCTGATCGTCCACACCGGCGATATCGGCGGACCGGAGAGCCTCCATCCAGACGTCCCGCAACGGAGCGGAGAGCTGCTCGTGCGCCGTCGGCTGGTCGAGGACAGTCTGCTGGTGATGCGGCGACTTCACCTGGTGGAGTTCGTGCCCGACGGCGACGCGGGTTTGCTCTATCGGGCGAGCGAGGAGGCCGTAGGTGTCATCGAGTTGATGCGATCGCCCTACTCGATCGCATTGCGGGAACGGGCCGAATGGCTTGCATCCAATGTGCTCTCGCGGTCTCGACCGGACCTTGAGCACCTCGTCGCCGAACGGATCGGGCGCTGGCGGATCGAGTTCCATGGCGGCGACTATGCCGGCGAGACCAGCACCCATGTCTGATCGGATTGTTCTGCGCAGCTTGACCTTCACAGGGCCAGACAAGGTGTCGGCGGCCCTGACGTTCGGCGACAAGCTGACTCTGATCTGGGGCGCGTCCAACACCGGCAAATCCTTCACGCTGAAAGCGCTGGACTTCATGTTCGGCGGCTCAAAGGCCTTGCCGGACATCAACGAGCGCCAAGGCTACGACACCGCGTGGCTGGCGCTTACGCTGCCGAAAGAGGGCGACGTGACTCTGTCGCGTGCTTTGAGTGGGGGCGCATTCTCCCTTCACCAAGGGCACGTCACTGCGCCCGTTGCTGGCGAGAACGCCCGGACCCTGCAGCCCAAGCATGACGCCGTTGCCGATGGTAATTTGTCGGCGTTGCTACTCACTGAAGTCGGGCTGCGCGGCAAAGAGGTCGCCACCAACGCGTTTGGCCAGAAGCGGCCTTTGAGTTTCCGCGACCTCGGCCTGATCTATCTCGTCGATGAAACGAGCATCCAGATCGAACGATCGCCGATCGAAGGCGGGCAGCGTGACGCCCGAACGACCGAGCGAAGCGTGTTCCGACTATTGCTGACAGGTCTGGACGACAGTGCACTCGTGGCGGTCGAAGATCCAAAGACCTTTAACGCCGCCAAACAGGTTCGGCTCGAGGTCGTCGACGATATGATCGCCGAGATCGAGGCTGCGATCGAGGCGGAGTATCCGGACACCGAAGACCTTGAGGATCAGCTCAATCGATTGGAAAGCTCCATCGAGGGGGCAAGTGCCAGCTTCGC
The DNA here is from genome assembly GCF_017487405.1 of Brevundimonas goettingensis. NCBI lineage: Bacteria > Pseudomonadati > Pseudomonadota > Alphaproteobacteria > Caulobacterales > Caulobacteraceae > Brevundimonas > Brevundimonas goettingensis. The sequence goes on from NZ_CP062222.1 coordinate 844,846, forward strand.
CACTCTGCAGACCTCAATCCGCGGTCTCATGGCCGAGAAGCAGACGTTGGCGCGCGCCATTCCGGATGCGTCGAGCCGGCTCGACGAAGTGAACCTGCACATTGACCGCTTCGAGCAGCTTCAAGAGGTGTATGCATCCGACATCGACCGACTGGAATCTCTGGAAGAAGCGGGCTTCCTTCTGGGCCTGTCCGCCGAACGGCAATGCCCGTTGTGCGGAGCCGCGCCAGCCGCCCAGGTCCATGCTCACGACCATCAGGATATCGCGTTGGTGAGAGAGGCGGCTCTGGTTGAGATCGCCAAGATCCGTCGGCAGTCCGAAGACTTGGCAAGCACTCTCGCCACCCTCCGCGATGAGCAATCGCTTCTGGGTGATGAACTCCCCCGCCTCACAGACCGCCTCGATAAGCTCGAGGCCGATATCGCTGACCTAACGCCCCAGGTCGCCCAATCGCAGTCTGACCTGGGACAGATCGTGGCGGCGCGGGACCAGGCTCGACGCGGCCTCGCCCTTCTGGCGCAGCGCGACGAGCTCTCGCGACGTCGGGGCGGTTACGAAGGCGCGAAGGCGACGCCCAAGGCGGATCGGCCTGTCTTGGCCCTGGCCGGCAGCATCACCCATGAGTTCGCCCAGATCGTCAGCGGCGTGCTGGAGCAGTGGGGCTTCCCCGGAGAGCACCATGTCTCGTTTGATGACGAGACCTACGATCTGAAGATTGACGGCAAGGCTCGGGTCGCCAACGGCAAAGGCGTCCGAGCCGTCACGCATGCTGCGTTCAAGGTCGCTCTCCTGTTGTTCTGCCGTGAGAAGGGCTTGCCACACCCGGGCTTCCTGGTCCTAGACACGCCGCTCCTGACTTATCGCGATCCTTTAAAGACGCCGAAGTTCGGAGAGCTCGAGGACGACGAGCGTGCGCTGGCGGCGACCTCGCTCAAGGACCGCTTCTTCGATCATCTGGCTTCGCTGGAGATCGACGCTCAGTTTGTCATTCTGGAGAATGTTGATCCGCCGACCGGACTGGAAACTCGGGCGCATCTGGAAGTCTTCTCCGGGGGTGACGGGCGACGAGGGCTGTTCCCCGTCTAGTCGCTGCTGTCGGCCCGTCTGAACGCCGCCGACTTTGGGTGTGGATCGGTCCTGCGCCTGCTCACGGACCGCCTCGGTTTCGGGAGCCCGTGAGAACGGGTACCGTTGTGTCATGCTGGATTTCCGGAAGCCGCATGCGTTTACGGGCCGCCTTTCGAGAGGCGGTGACGACCAATATGTGGCGTTCAAGCTCACCCTCACCCCGTCCGGATCGCTCGTCTTCGACTTCGAGGAGCTGGCGTTCACCAAGGCTACCGCCTGGCTGCGCGGCCCCGACGACCGCGGTGAGACGGTGTCCTACTTCAGCTTGGTCGCGCAGTCGGGCGAGGTGACGCTGACGACGGATCATCTGCACCTCAACGCCCCCGTTCATGACGATCAGGAGGGGTCTTATCTCGCCTTGAAGGGGCAGGCCCAGCTGGCGACCCTGACAGCCTCTCGGACGCACGAGGAGCCGTTCCTACGTATGGGATTGCGGGCGTTTCAGGGCTTCGGCCGGCATCAGGTCGAGACGGCCCTCGGAACGATCTATGTCGGCGGCGGCCCGGCCAAGCCAGTCGACGACACGATTTCGGGGTTCATAACTCTCGTCGCGCCGTCCGCCGTCGCCGATCGTCCGGCGTGGCGGGCTGAGGCGGGGCGGCTGCTGGAGTACCTCAGGCTTATGACGAGCTTCGCGGCCGGCCGGAGCCTCAAGGGCCCGACCCTTGAGTACGCGAGCGGCACGGAGTGGACGCTTGAAGTCCTCGAGCAGGCCGGCGGGGGCGACACCCATCAGCCCGTCATCCATTTCTTGAACCAACAGGCCTTCGTGCGTGCAGCCGTCGACGCCTGGTTTTCACCGGTGTTCAAGGTCGAGCAGCTGATGTTCGCCCTCGAATGGTACGTCATGGCCGCGGGTTACACGGAGATGCGGCTGGTTCAGGCCATGACCGTTCTCGAAAACCTGAGCCATGCCAACCTGACGTCTCGCCAGAGCCATGTTCTCTCGCCGACGCAGTTCAAACGGCTCTCGACCGCGATGCGGGCTGCGGCTCCAGTGGCTCAAGGCAATCCTGACCTTGAAGCGCTATTGACGGCCCTGCCGGGTAAGATGGCGGACCTGAATCGCCGGCCGCTGAAAGACAAGGTGAGGCTGCTCATGAAGCAGTGGAATGTCCCGGTCGCCGATCTCAATCTCGAGGCGCTGGATCGTGCAGTGAACGTCCGAAACGAGATCGTGCACCGGGGCCACTATCGCGCCGACGAGCCGCGATCCTCGGCAGGATCGGGACTCTGGCCTCATGTGCAGTTCGTTCGGGAGATCATCGCCCGGATCGTGTTCGCGATGATCGCTTATGACGGCCAGCGGATCGGCTGGCTCGGCGGCTATCATCTGACAACCTATCCGCCGTCGGAGGTCTGATGGCGCCGCGGCGTTGGATCACTCCGCCCCAGGATCAATGGGATTTCCCCTGGACGCGCGGTGACCGCTGTCCCTGCGAGAGCGGGAAGCCGTTCGGCGACTGTTGTTTGAGCCCCGACGGGCGGCCCCATCTGAAGCTGGGGCCTATCCACCCGCCGCCGCCGGTCACCGGCTATGCCCACCCCAGATGCTATCTCAACCGGTCTGGCGACTGCTCGCGAACGATCAGCCGGGAGCACTACATCAGCCGGGGCCTGATCAGCCGGCCGGGGCTGAAGGTCAGGGGCATGCCGTGGCAGGCGGAGCCGGTGATGGCCACGTCCGCTGACGCCCTGACGTCCAAGATCCTGTGCCAGCGCCACAACTCCGCGCTCTCGCCCTTGGACGCCCATGCCCAGCGGGCGTTTCTCGCTCTGGAGGCCGCGCAGATGCACGCCACCAAGGCGTCCCTGTCCCGCAAGCGGTTCTCGATCCTCGTCTCCGGCGAGGCGCTCGAACTCTGGGCGATGAAAACCCTGGCCGGTCTCTATGCGACGGGCATGGACTTCAAGGTCGGGCCCTACCGGTTCCGCGACTATCCGCCGCCGATGGCGAACATCGCCGACGCCTTGACGGCGATCCCGCCCCGCAGCCTCATGCGTCTGGAAGTGCCGACGGATGCGGACGCGCACGAGGCGTCCCTCGGCCGCTCGGCCGTCTCGACCCTTCCGGTCATCGACGAGGATCAGGGCCGGCTGGTCGCGGTGATCTTCCGCCTGCAAGGGCTGGGATTGAAGTTCCACCTCGACGACGAGGGTGCGCCGACGCCGTCCGACGCGGTGCTCAGACCCCACATGATCGATGTGGTGGGGCCGGACCGGAGCAGCCGCATCTACGTCAGCTGGGGCGAGGCCAGGCCCGGTCAAATCGTCTTCCTCAAGCTGAAGCCCGCGACGCCGCGCCAGAAGGACACGTGGCGGGCGTCGCAGAAGGGCTAAGGGCTCCGCCCTCGCGCGGGCCAGGGTGAAGCGGCTACGCCGCCGGACCGGCCGGTATCCCCGACCTTCCGCGCCGGTGATCGTCATCATGATCATCATCAGGGTCAGGCTTGTGCAGGTCGGGCGATCCCCCTCCGGCCGGTCCGCCCTGGCCCTTGCTACCCCGGTCTCGCCGACGGGCAGGGTTTCAGGCGCGCAGTTCGCGTGCCTGCAACCCTTGCCCAAGGAGGCAGACATGACTGCTCAATCCATCGAAACCGTCGCGACCGAGGCGACCGTCCCCGCGCACGGCGCGGAGATCACCGTGCCGCTCAATCGGCTCAAGGCTTCGCCGAAGAATGCGAGGAAGACCCCGCACAGCCCGGCGACCATCGAGGCCTTCGCCGCCTCCATCAAGGCCAAGGGGGTGTTGCAGCCGCCCGTGGTCGAGATCGAGCGGGACGGGGAGGGCGAGCCGACCGGGAACTACCTCGTCACCATCGGCGAGGGGCGCCGTCAGGGCCTGCGGCTGCTGGTCAGGCGCAAGGCGATCAAGCGGACCCATCCGGTGCGGGTCATCGTGGACGCGGAGAACGACGCCCATGAGATCAGCCTCGACGAGAACATCACGCGCGAGGCCATGCACCCCGCCGACCAGTTCGAGGCCTTCCAGCGGCTGGCCGAGGAGAAGGGATACGGCTCCGAGGAGATCGGCGCCCGGTTCGGAGTATCGGCTCAGGTGGTGCGCCAGCGGCTGCGGCTCGGGTCGGCGGCGCCGGAGCTGATGGCGGCCTATCGGGAGGGAGCGCTGGCGCTCGACCAGTTGATGGCCTTCTGTGTCAGCGAGGATCGGGACCGCCAGCGGCAGGTGTTCGAACAGATCGGGCCGCATACCCCGGCCTACGCCATCCGGCGCGCCATGACCGAGGCCAAGGTCAGGGCTGATGATCGGCGCGTCCGCTTCGTCGGCGTCGAGGCCTACGCCGAGGCGGGCGGCGGAGTTCTCCGCGACCTGTTCACCGAGGACGGCGGCGGCTGGCTGGAGGACGTTATCCTGCTGGACCGGCTGGTCGCCGAAAAGCTGGCCGGGCTGGCGGACGAGGCGCGCGAGCGCGAGGGCTGGAAATGGGCCGAGGCGGCGCAGGACTATCCCGACGTGTCCGCGTTCGGTCGGGTCTACCCGGTCGCGGTCGAGCGCTCGGAGGCGGACGCCGCCGAGATCGCGGCCCTGTCGGAGGAATACGACGGCATCGTCTCCGAGGCGGGCGATGACGGCCTGTCGTCCGAGGCGGATGCGCGGCTGGAGGAGATCGACAAGGCCTTGCAGGCGTTCGGCCCGGACTTCGCCTATGCGCCGGAGGCCAGGGCGCGCGCCGGGGTCATGGTGATGCTCGGTCACGACGGCCTCGCCCGCTTCGAGCGCGGTCTGGTCCGGGCCGAGGACGTGCCCGCCGATCCGCCGTCGCCGTGGCCGGAGGACGAGGCGGCTGACGACGGTGCGGACAGTGGGGCGCAGGCAGGTGCGGACGCGCCCGAGGGCGAAACGCCTTCAACCCTGTCGGACCGTCTGCTGATCGACCTGACGGCCCACAAGACCATGGGCCTGCGCGACGCGGTGCAGGCCGATGTGGGCGCGGCGCTGGCGACCGTGGTTCATGCGCTCGCCCTGCAGGTCTTCTATCCGGCCTACGGCGTCTGGACGCCGTTGCAGCTTCGGCTGACGACGACCGGGCTGGAGCGGCTGGCGCCGGGGGTGGACGATGGCCCCGCCGGACGCCGGGTCAGCGACCGGTGCGAGGCGTTGGGCGCGCGCCTGCCCGAGCGCCCTGAAAACCTCTGGGGCGTGGTGGCCGCCTTGCCGCCTTCGGAGCAGCTGGACCTGATGGCCTGTTGCGCCGGGGTCGGCCTCTACGCCGTGCGCGATCCGCACGACCGGCGGCCCGGCGCCTTGGCGCAGGCCGAGACGCTGGCGACGGCGGTCGGGCTCGACATGGCCGGGACTTGGACGGCGACGGCGGCCAGCTACTTCACCCGCGTGTCCAAGGCGCGGGTGTTGGAGGCGGTGACCGAGGCCGTGAATCCGGACGAAGCGGGCCGGATCGCCGGGTTCAAGAAGGCGGACATGGCCGAAGCCGCCGAGCGGCTGTTGGAGGGGAAGGGATGGCTGCCCGTTCCGCTGCGAACGGTGTCGGATGCGGCGGAGCCGGAGGATCAGGGCGCGGACGAACCGCGTGACGACGACGCCTATTCGTTCGCCGCAGAATAGCATCCTCGATACGAAAACTCGCCGCGCGCCCTTTGGGGGCGCGCGGCTTTTTCGTGCGTGCGACGGTAGGGCACAGTGACGACTGGACTTCGGCTTCTGACTCTTAGCGGCGGTTTGGAATGTCTGCTTGGCGGCGGCGGGCGACACAATTCGCTAAGATCAACCGACCTCGGTTTCAATCGAGACGGCCCCAACGAGCATGCGGTGGATCGGGCATCGGTCGGCGATTTCAAGAAGTCGGTCGCGTTGCTCCTGTGGGAGGTCTGCCGGCAGGCTGATGGTCCGCACGAAGTGGTCGGAGGGCGTCGCTTCCGGCTGTCGGACCAGAACAACCTCGACGGACAAGGGGCCTATCGCCCAGCCCTTGCGGTTCGCGTAGAGGCGCAGGGTCTGGGCGGTGCAGGAGGCTAGAGCGGCCTGCACCAGTTCATGCGGGGTCGGCCCGAGATCCAGCCCACCCAGTTCGACAGGCTCATCGACGACGAAGCTGGCAGGGCCGGCGCGGACCACGAGTTGCAGGCCGCCGTGGCCCGCATCGTCGGCGAAGGAAGATCGGGGTGTAGAAGCCGTCATGGGGCGCCTTGCTGAATGAGTAGGGGTTGTTCGGTGATTGTCGCGCGATCGACGCGCCTCAGGTGGAGACGATCGAAAGCGCAGCGTCGCGTTCGCCGATGAGTTCCTGAACCGACGCCGCCAGACCGGCGCGGGTGAAGACGTCGAGGTCCAGACTGTTCACAGGCGCATAGCGCCCATCGCGGCAGACCGCCGGTACGCCGCAGACCAGGCCTGCGGGAATACCGTATTCTCCTGTGGCGGGGATGCCCATCGACACCCAGCGACCGTCCGAGCCCTGGACCCAGTCACGCATGTGATCGATGGCAGCATTGGCGGCGGAAGCGGCGGACGATGCGCCGCGGGCCTCCAGGACCGCCGTACCGCGCCGCGCCACCTCCGGGATCAGGGTGTCGCGATACCAGCCGTCATCGCCGATGCGCGCGGCCAGTCGTTCGCCGCTCACCGAGGCGTGGCTCCAATCGGTGAACATGGTGGGCGAGTGATTGCCCCAGACCGCGAGGTGATCGATCGCATCGACCGACACGCCTGCCTTTCGCGCCAGTTGCGCGGCGGCGCGATTGTGATCCAGCCGGATCATGGAGGTGATGGCGCCCTCGGGCAGGTTCGGCGCGGACTGGATCGCCACCCAGGCGTTCGTGTTGGCGGGATTGCCCACCACGAGGACCTTCACGCTCCGCTTGGCGACGGCGTCGAGCGCGGCGCCTTGGGTCTTGAAGATGGCGGCATTGGCGGCCAGCAGGTCACGGCGCTCCATGCCCTTGGATCGGGGACGCGAGCCAACCAGGAAGGCGGCGTCGATATCGTCGAACGCGACCCTCGGATCGTCCGTCGTCCGGATCGCAGTCAGGAGCGGGAAGGCGCAGTCGTCCAACTCCATCGTCACGCCCTTGAGGGCCGGCAGGGCTTGGGGAAGATCGAGCAGGCGAAGGTCGATCGGCGTCTCGGGGCCGAAGACGTCGCCTTGCGCTAGACGGAACAGCAGGGCGTAGGCGATCTGGCCGGCCGCACCGGACACAGCGACCTTGATGGGAGTATTGGGCATTGTGGACCTCAGGGCTTGGAAGATTGGGAAAGAGCTGTGTCGATAGCGATGACCACGCTGTCGAGAGTCAGCGGGCCATCCACCCGGCGGCCCTGAACGAATAGAGTCGGCGTGCCGGTGACGCCCGCATCCTGCGCCCGGCGAACACGCCGTTCCAACGCGGCCATGGCGTCAGGGTCGGCGATGCAGGCTTTCAGCCGGGCCTCGTCGATCCCGAAACGACCCGCGACCCGCACCAGATGAGCCCGCGGGCTCTGTCCACCGGTCCATTCAGACTGGCCGTGCATCAGGGCGTCAATCACCTCGAAATACCGCTGAGACCCCGCACAGCGCGCCAGAAGAACGCCGGCGGCGGAAAGATTCGCAGGGCCGGTGATGAACTCCCGATAGATCAGCTTGACCTGGCCGGTATCCATATAGCGACGGCGCAGTTCGGGCAGCACCTCGATCGCGAACCGGGCGCAGGGGCCGCAGGTGCTCGAAGCGTATTCGATCAGGGTTACCGGGGCGTCCTGACGGCCCAGAACCATGTCATCGGCTTCCGCCGCTTGGGGCGCGCATGCCGTGATCAGGGCGCCGGCTCCCACAGCGATGATCGAGCGACGAGTGGGAACAAGGATATCGGGGTTCATGAGGCCTCCGGGCAGGAAACTGACGAGCGACTCAGCGCGCGCAGGGAATGTCGCGCTTGGCCGCGTCCGTAAGGCAGGGGGCGACGAACAGGTCTCCGCGCCAAGCGCCGCGGATCGTGCGGGCGCCGACGATGAGCCAGAGGATTGCAAGGCCGGCGATCAGGGCCACGCCGAAGATGTTGAAGGCCGGGATCGGCAGCAAGGTCCCCAGCTTCAGGGTCGCGACCGAGAAGACGCCGATCGGGAAGGTGTAGCCCCACCAGCCGAGGTTGAAGGGCAGGCCCTGACGAAGGTAACGCAGGGTGATCAATGCAGCCATGGCTGCCCACCAAAGGCCATAGGCCCACAGCAAAAGGCCGCCGATCAGTCCGATGCCTCTTGCCGCGTCACCGTATTGACCCAGCCCGGAGGCGGTGAAGATCGCCGGCGCGGCCTGACCCAGCACCAGCATGCCAAGGGCTCCGGTGCCGATCGGGCCGAGCGACAGCCAGCTGGACGCAGCCATGCCGGCGTGCGGTAGTTTGTGGATCGCCATGCGCAGAACCAGGATGACGAGGATGCTTAGCGCCAGAGGCACCGACAGCGCCCAAAGAGAGTAGCTGACCACCAGCACGGACAAGGCCGCGTTCGGGTCGGTCAGGTGGGGCGCGATCAGCCCGCCGGTGACGGCCGCGACCTCCGCGGCCACGACGGGCAACAGCCAGACCGCCGTCATCTGGTCGATGGAATGCTCCTGGCGTGTGAACATCATAAAGGGGATGCCGACGCCGCAGGCGACCGCCATCGCCACGTCGATCCACCACAGTGTCTCGGCGAGAGGGACGATGCCGTCGCCCCACCGCGCCAGGCCGAAGGCCATCAGGCCGTTGATGATCGTCGCCAGTCCCATCGGTATGCAGCCGAAGAACATCGAGACGACCGAATGGCCGAAGATGCGGCGCGCGCCGTCGAAGAAGAAGATCCACCGCGCGGCGTAGAGGACGGTGAACAGGGCGAAGAGGCCGATGTTGAAAACCCACAGACCTTCGGCGACCAGCTTCACGCCAGGGATGTCGATCGGAATCTGGTTCAGGGCGATGGCCAGGATGCCTGTGCCCATGGTGGCGGCGAACCAGTTCGGGGTGAACTGGCGAACGACCTCGCTGGGCCGCTGGAGTTTGGCCAGAGGCCGCAGGCCGAAGGCGACGTCGCGAAGGTGAAGGTCATGCGCCATCTGAAGTGTCCTGAACAATGCTGGAATGAAACTAATGGGCGTTGAGGCGACAGATCACGCCCAGCACGACGGCCGTCACGACCAGAAGAGCCGGCAGGGTCAGCATCTGCAACGCGGCTTCACGGCCGGTGATCCATCCGGTGAAGGTGATGACCCGTCCGTTTAGAAACTCCGAAAGGCTGCGCGTGCGCCGTGCGGGGCCGGGCGTATCGGCCAACAGCGTCAGGCCGGTGAGAAGGCCAAAAAACATGACTCCCAGGACGGTGATGAAGCCTAGGGCCAGGGCGGCTTCGCCACTGCCGAACACCAGCCAGAACACCATGACCATGCTGCCGTAGAGTCCCGCCACGGACTTGACGAGGGCGGGGTGAACGCCGGTCTGGCCCACCTCGGGCTGAAGGCGATGCAGGCTCTGACCATCGCCGACGTCCGGAATATGCGCTGCTTGTTCCGTCGAAGGCGCCGGGAGCAGGGTCTGCCCCTGACGTCGCTGTGCGGCCGGGCGATACCGTATTGCGGCGCCAATCGGCTGGAGATCAAGGCGGGTACGAACGACGGAGCTCATAGCTTATCTCCACTATGGAGTGTTGGCCGACAGTCGGCGCGCTCCTTGATCTGGAGATTGGTCCCGAGCGTTTGTTCTTTCCAACGTGTTGTTTCGATTTGAACGATCGTTTTGTTCGAACGATTTAGCCGGTTGCTCCTGGGATTTCGACCGTCGGAGGACTTGGGTCTGAGCTCTTTTGGGTGATTCCCGGACCCTGTGTCGGCAGTCGCGTGAGATAGGCGACGATCGCGTCGCTATCAGACGCAGCGATAGGAGCCTTGTAGGTTTCCCGCATCTTGACCACCGTGGATCGCCACTGCGCCTCCGTCAGGCGCGGCTGGGTCAGCGCCATGCTCGCCGAATGACAGGATGTGCAGCTTGCATTGACCAGGTCGGCACCGGGCCCTTCGGGATATTGGGACGCTTCATCCGGTAGTTCGATACTGGCCGATGTGAGGGTGAACCCTGCGCCAGAGACGAAGGATGGCGCAGGCGGTGCGGGCGCCGGCGGGGGCGGGGGCGGCGGCGCTTCACGAACTGCTGGAGCGTTCTGGCCGATGATGGCGCCGATCAGGATTACCGAGGTGACTGCCCCGGCGAGCAGGATCGAGACGCCCGTGGAGAAGGGTCTGGAGGGCTTGCTCATGCGAAAGTCACTATCGTCGTTTCCACGCAGGCCCGCATGAAGCCGCCCGGATTTCAGTTCGGCGTCATTGGCTGGGTGACGCCTGCCGTATTGGTGCAACGGGCCATGAAGGGGACGGGGCCACGCGCGGCGATCGAAACTTCTCCGTCAAAGCGACGGAAGCCGTACTTGCCCTGATCAGGCCCCAGACGGGCTGGTCGCCAGGTCCGTCCGCCGTCCGAGGACAGTTGACGCGGGCGACCCCGGTGTCCCCGCCCATGGCGATGCCACCGATTGACAGGCTCGGCTGCCAGGCCACGGGGTGGTCGCCCGCGATACTGGTGATCCAGGATCGTGGAACCATCCGGTTGATCGGAACCGTCGGATAGTCCTTGTCCGTTGGCGATACATTGGCCAGCGGCGTGTCCGGAATCTTGTAGGCCTTGGCCATCCAGTAGCCGTCGTCTGGCTGGTCGAGGACTTCGATGTCATTGAGCAACTTGGCCCAGTAGGTTGAGAACCAGCCCGGCACGATCAGCCGGATTGGAAATCCGTTGAGCAAAGGCAGTTGCTCGTCGTTCATGGCGAAAGCGACCATGACCTCTCCGTCACGCGCATGATCGATGGCCAGGGATTTCGAGAAGTCCGGCGCCCCGGCGACAACAGGCTGATCCAGGGCCCCGAACCGAACGACCTGGGCACCCGGTCGGACGCCGGCCAGATCAAGCAGATGGCGCAAGCTCACGCCCATCCACATGGCGTTGCCCATGGCTCCATGCGCCCACTGCGCCCCGGCACGCGGGGCTGAAACAGTCCTCGGGAATTACCGGAACACTGGTTGACCGCAGCCATCTGGACACGGGGCATGGAGAGGAGATCAGCGAGAGAGACCGTCACCGGCCGGGTGACATGGCCGTGGATTTTCAAGGTGAAGGTGGTGGCGTCGATGGAGGTCGGAACGTCCGCCCAGTGCCAACGCACGAAGAACTGGTCGTTGGGCGTGAAGACATTCTGATCGAAGACCTCCATGGGCGTTTCCAGCAGTGGCGGCCGGCTCCGTTGCAGGATCATCTCGCCCTTTCCCGGATAGCTGGAAGTGAGCGGCCGGGCCGAGGGCCGCCGGGCATGGCCAGGTCGGCGACCTGTTGCGCCCAGGCGGGGTCCGACAGCGTCGCCGCCCCGACAAGACCGCCACCGATCAGGAAGCGACGACGGCCGAGCATCTTGGCCCCGGGGGACTGCAGGTGGATCATGCGGCTCTCCTATTGGTCCAGTCTGGTCCGTGTCAGGCCCGGAAGTCCAACCCAACCTCACTCTGAGTTCGTTCGTTCAGATCGAACGTTCCGCACTTGCAATCGGTTCGTCGAGCAAGCGCGCCGCCGCTTCGAATGCCTCGTCCAATCGCCCCCGATGCGAGGGGTCGGTGTTGATATAGATTGGACTGGGGTGAGGCGCGGGGATGAGACGAACCTCCGGAAAGGCGGCCTTTAGGCTCGGTGCGGCCTGACCGGCGACCCGGCCACAAACGATCGCCGCCTTCAATCGGGGGAGCCGCGCGACGAGGGAAGCGGTTGCGGCAACGCCTGCGGCGATCTCCCCCGTGCGCAAGGGGCGGCTCACCCCACTGCGAAGCCAAGGGACCGTGTTCCAGATCAGCAGACGGCGGCGATCCAGTCGGGAGCCCATGATGGCGCGCCGAAGGTTGCGGCTCGTGCCCGTCGGGTTGTCCATCGAGACGATCCGGTCCTCGGCGGGCCCTGGCGCGGGGGTTTCCAGCAAGACCAGAAGTTCCGCCTGATCTCCGCCGTCAAGAGGATCGAAGCCTGGGGTCATCCGGCAGCCATCATCCGAAAAAGGATGAGCGAGTCCGTCTCGCCATTGGTCGAGCGCGTCAAGGTGCGGGTGAGGCGGAGCCCGGTCGCCAGTCATCGATGGCCATATCTTCGACGAACGCCGCGATCCTGCGTGTGCCGTCGCAAACCCGCGCATCGGCGATCAGGACTTCAGCATGTCGAGGAAGGTCTGGCCCGCCTTGGACCGGTATCTTTGCTTATGCCGCAACAACCAGAAGGATCGAGCCGGAAGCGAGAGGGGGAGGCACGCCAGAACACCGGAGCGCAGCCGGGCGGCGACGACAGTGCGCGACACGACGGTCGCCCCGGCTCGTGCGGCGACAGCCGAAGCCACGGCCTCATTGCCGGGCAGGGTCATGGCGACGTCCAGATCCTCAACCGTCAACCCCCGCACAGCCAGAGCCGCTTCAAAGGCTGAGCGCGTGCCGGAGCCCGGCTCGCGCAACACCCAGGACAGGGTCTTGAGGTCGGGCGGACCGGCGCCGTCCTGGGCCATGGGATGATCGGCGGCGACGACCAGCACCAGTTCATCGTGATCCAGAACCGTGCGTGTCAGGGCCGCTTCGTCCACCTCGCCCTCGACCAGCCCCAGCTCCGCCCGTCCGTCGATGACGGCCTGGGCCACGTCCCGGGTATTGCCGATGGCGACGTCGATGCGGATGCCGGGATGGCGAGCGTGGAAGGCGGCCAGACGGGCGGGCAGCCACCAGCCGGCGATGGTCTGGCTCGCCTGGATCGACAGCCGGCCCCGCTTCAGCGCGCCGAGATCATCCAGCGCATCCTCCGCCGCCGAGGCGCGAGCGAGGACAGCGCGCGCTTCTTCCAGAAAGACCTGTCCCGCCGCGTTCAGGACGATGCTGCGGCCGACGCGGTCGAACAGGGCCACGCCATGCCGCCCCTCCAGCGTGGTGATCGCCGAACTGACGGCCGACTGGGTGAGATTCAAAGCCTCGGCCGCGCGGGTGACGTGCTGCCGCTCGGCGACGGCGACGAAGATGCGGAGCTGGTCGAGCGTCATATCGGGAGCCTAAGGCGTTCACCGGTCCAAGCACAGGGATCGTTCGATGGCGACGAACGTTCCGAGCGGAACTTCGCGTTGGCGGCGGGCGTGAACGGCGTCCAGGATCAGGCGATCATGGAGAACCGCCGCATGACCTTACCGCTGAAACTCATTGCGCTCATGGCCGGGTCAGCCCTCGCCGGGGCTGTGCTTATGGCCTTCGCCCAGGCGCCCCGCTCCCCCTTCGATACGGAAATGACCGAGGCCATGTTGCGCATGCACACCGCCATGACGATCGCGCCGACCGGCGATTCCGACCGCGACTTCGCCGCCATGATGATCCCCCATCATCAGGGCGCGGTCGACATGGCGCGGATCGAACTCGCCTACGGCAAGGACGAGCCGATGCGCCGTCTGGCCCAGGGGATCATCGTCGAACAGACCCAGGAGATCGCCTTGATGCAAGACTTCCTCGACCGCTCGGCCACCCGTCCGACGTCCAACGCGCCCGCCTCACCTCATACCGGACACTGACCCATGACTTTCGTTTCGAAGACGCCCTTCGTCCTGGCGCTTGCCCTGATGGCATCCCCGGTCCTGGCCGATCAGGTTCCCGGCGCGGCGGCGGCGCCCGCCATCCCGATCAGCGGGCAGGATCGGTTCTATTCGGCCGACCAGTTCTCCAACACGGTCTCGGTGGTCGATCCCTCGACCAACAGCCTGCTGGGGGTGATTTCCCTCGGCGAGCCGACCCCGGCCAACCTCAGCCCGCTCTACAAAGGCCAATTGCTGGTTCACGGCATCGGCGCGGCGCCGGACGGCAAGACGATCGCCGTGGTCTCGATCGGGTCGAACTCGGTCAGCTTCATCGATACGGCCACCAACGTCGTCAAACACACGACCTATGTCGGACGCTCTCCGCACGAGGCCTTCTTCACACCGGACGGCAAAGAGGTCTGGGTCACGGTGCGGGGCGAGGCCTACGTTTCGGTGCTGGACGCCGCGACCTATCAGGAGACAGCCCGGGTCGAGACGCCCAACGGGCCGGGCATGACCATCTTCTCGCCGGACGGCCGTTACGCCTACATCTGCTCCAGCTTCAGCCCCGAGACAGTCGTGGTCGGGACTGCGACCCGTGAGATCGTCGGTCGGGTGGCCCAGGCCAGTCCGTTCTGCCCAGACATCGCCGCCACGCCCGATGGGAACCAGGTCTGGATGACGCTGAAGGACGTGGGCAAGACGATGGTGTTCGACGCCCGTCCACCATTTGCCGTGCTTCAGACGCTCGACACCGGCCCGCTGACCAATCACGTCAACATCGTGCGAAATCGGGATGGTCAGTTCGCCTATGTCACTGTGGGGACCCAGAACGTCGTCAAGGTTTTCCGCACCGACACCTTCGACCCCGTGACCGAGATCGCGGTGGGGTCGCTGCCGCATGGTCTGTGGCCCTCCGGCGACGGCTCGCGAATCTATGTCGGGTTGGAGAATGGCGACGGCGTGGCGGTCATCGACACCCTGGCCAACCGCGTGATCGCCACCGTGCCGGTCGGTCAGGGACCGCAGGGCGTCACCTATGTGCCGCGTGCGGTCACCGAGGGTGACGGCAAGGCCAACCTCATGCCCCTGGGCGCCGCGCGCGCCTCGCATCAACTCGTTCTGACGGGCGACGGCGACGCCCGGTCCCAGGCAACCCTGTTTGAGCAGGGGCAGGTCCAGATGCTGCAGATCGCCGCCGCAGGCCTCGAACCCGGCAAGCCCTATGTCCTCGCCTTCGCCAATGCGGCGGACGGATCAGGGACGCTGGAGCCTCTCGCGAAGTTCATGACCAATCCAGCCGGATCCGCCGTGGTCAACGCGGTGGGTCCCATCCGCCAAGTCGTCGCCACCGACGCCGGCGCACCCCGCCGTTGGCTGGTCATCGCCTCGGGAACGCCGGAGGCGATCGGCCCGGTCGTCCAGAGACAGTCGGAATAGGACCGGCCGCCATGCGTATCGACAAGTTCGTCCATAGCTGCCTGCGCCTGACGATCGGCCAGGAGCGACTGCTCTTCGATCCGGGCAAGTTCTCGTTCGTGGACAGACGGGTCGATCCCGCTGTCTTTTCGGACGTCTCGGCGATCGTCCTGACGCACGGCCATCCCGACCACATCGACCCTGACGCTCTGGGCAGGATCGTGCAGGCGAGTGGCGCAACGCTCGTCGGCAACGGCGAGGTCGCCAACAAGCTCAGCGAGAAGGGCCTGTCGGTCACGGTGTTCGAGGAAGGCGAACGGACCTTCGGCGCGTTCCGGCTACAGGCCCAGCCGGTCGCGCATGAGCCCATCCTGTCGGACGAGAGCCCACAACTGACCGCCTTCCTCGTCAACGACGTCTTCTTCAACCCGGGCGACAGTTTCGACAGCCGTCTGGATCGATTCGTGGGCGTGGAGGTGCTGGCCCTTCCGGTGATGGCGCCCTTTCTGACCGAGCTCACCGTCCATGCCTTCGCCAAGCGGATGAAGCCGAAATCTGTCGTGCCGGTCCATGACGGCTACGCGCGCGACTATTTCCTCAAGCAGCGTTACGACGTCTACGAGCCCTATCTAGACAAAGTCGGGATTAAGCTGCACCGGCCAATGACGCCCGGAGACGGGTTTGACGTCGCCGACCAATGACGATTGACGCAGCCTGCGTCTCCATCGGCTTGGCGCGATCGCGAGCAAAAGGTCGTGGCTCGCCATGGTCACTCAGGTGGATGTCGCCCTTGCGAGGTGACCGTCGTGTCAGCTCATGGCGCGTTGCCGATACGCGTAAATAGGCGGCGCGAATGGTGCTCGCGCCTCATAACGGCAGGCTTAAGGCCACGCCGCTTGACCAGGTGAGGCGGGCGCATGCGCCAGGATTAACGGATCGAAGCGACCACGCGCCACCAAGCTGTCGGGTGAGCGCGGTGATGATCCGAAGGCCGAGACTGATCGGTTCGCCGCCCGCAAAGCGGCCCTAGGATGTTCGCTACATGCCATCGACCGGGCGCGTCTGCGGTTCCGTGAACAGCCGGCGTGGGCCGTAGCGAAGTCGTCGCCACTTGGCGCACCTCGGAGGCCGTGCCTGCGCTGGTACATTCCGCTAAGCCGACGTGCTAGGTGCCGCCATTGGCGTTAACAAGGGCAGGGCGTTGACACCGACAAGATCGACACCTTATTCGTAGTTCTGGCGATGGATTTCCGCCTGGCGTCATGCCGAACCGCTCCTCAGGAAGGAGCTGATGATTCCTACTTTCGTGCGGCTAGCCGCTCAAAGGAGGAATCGTGCCTGTAGAGTCCAATCAGTCGTATCCACCATTTGCCGCCTTTATTCGCAGGCGTGCCGATCACCTGATTTCGGCCTTGCGGTGGGCGCTGATCATTGCGCCCACGGCCGCCATGATCGGCTCGCTGTGCGCTCTGTTTCTGTGGAGTCTGGACCTCGCAACGCGGGCGCGGTTCGATCACCCCTGGTTGCTGTTTCTGCTTCCTTTGGCCGGCCTCGCGGTCGGCTTGCTTTATCACCGGCTCGGACGCGAAGCGGAGGGAGGCAACAATCTGATCGTGGAGCAGATTCACGAGCCGGGGGGCGGCATTCCCCTTCGCATGGCGCCGCTCATCCTGATCGCGACTGTCATCACCCATCTGTTTGGTGGTTCGGCGGGTCGGGAGGGCACAGCAGTGCAGCTGGGCGGCAGCTTGGCCAGCGCCTTCGCAAAGGTCTTCCGATTGGACCCGCCCGACATACGCGTCTTGTTGATGGCCGGAATCGCTGCGGGCTTCGGCGCGGTGTTCGGTACGCCCGTGGCCGGGCCGGTCTTCGCGTTGGAAGTGCTGACCGTTGGGCGCATTCAATACACGGCCCTGATTCCCTGCCTTGCGGCGGCGTTGGTCGGCGACTGGGTCTGCCACGCCTGGGGCATCGGGCATATCGCCTATCAGATCGCCTATCATGTCGCGCCGAGCGCGTTCGCGATCGAACCTTTGATGTTGGCCAAGGTCGCTGTGGCCGGCGTCGCCTTCGGCCTTGTCAGCCTGTTGTTCGCCGAGGCGCAGCATCGCATCAGTGCGTTATTCAAACGCCTTATCCCGTATGCGCCCTTTCGCCCGGCTGTGGGCGGGGTGATCCTGATTCTGATGGTGTTCGCTTTGGGCACCCGGGAGTATCTCGGGCTGGGCGTCTGGTCGCCCAATCCGGGCGACGCGACCATTCTCGGCTTCTTCGATCCCAGTCACCCTGACTATTGGAGCTGGCTGCTGAAGCTCGCCTTCACCGTCGTCACGCTGGGGGCGGGGTTTAAGGGGGGCGAGGTCACGCCGCTGTTCTTCATCGGCGCGGCGCTGGGCAACGCCCTGGCTTGGCTACTCGGCGCGCCGCCGGAACTGTTCGCCGCCCTCGGCTTCGTGGCCGTGTTCGCCGGCGCTTCGAATACGCCCCTCGCCAGCACCATCCTCGGCGTCGAGCTCTTCGGCGGCGAACATACGGCCTATATCGCAGTGGCTTGTTTCGTCGCCTACCTCTGCAGCGGCCATTCGGGCATCTACCTTTCCCAGCGTCTGGGCGTTCCCAAGAGCGACGCCGGTCTGCTCAAGCCGGACATGCCCTTGCGCCAGGCCCGCCTTCTGACCGTGGCCGCCACCTTCCGGCGAGGCGTGGCCGGCGCGTCCCCATCGTCCCCCGCACCTCCGGCGAGCGAGCAGCCATGACCCTTTCCCACACGGTGTCCGTTCAGGACATCGGCATGATCCGCATCTATCTGAAACCCCGTGAAAAAGCCGTCGAGAGTACGCTCAAACGGTTTTGGCACGCCAAGCCGCTTTATCGTCAGCTCGTCGAACAGGCCAAGGCGTCCGGTCTCGTGAATGCCATCGCCCATCAGACGCATTATGGTTACAGCAATCACGGTCGAGTTCAGGCGGAAGGCTATGAACTCGCCAACCCCGAGCTCACCATGTGCGTCGAACTGATCGGCGCCCGTGAGCAGTTGGAAGCCTTTTGCGCCACCCACGGCGCCGTGCTGGCCAACAAGGTCATCGTCTACAAACATCTTGAACACTGGCGAGTGTCCTGACTATGCGGTCGAGCCGACCGGCCAGCGCATGTCCGCTTAGGGTCGGGAACTGTCTTAGCTAATCGGCCGGATAGGACTCTCGTACCCACCCTCAATGTCGTGTTTGAGGCCGACAGTGAATGACCGCTTCTGGCGCCTCTTCGACCTTGCGCGGCTTGGCATTCGCGACGCTCCGGCTTTGATTGAACTGGCATTGGGGCCTGCGCTGCGCTGGTGGAACGCAACCTTGCCGCTCGTGGACCGCTCCTACGTCTATGACGAAGGCTGACCCGACCAAGTCGCGTTCACCGAGCGACAAGGAGCCCGAACGACCGCCCCGCGAAGTTGCGTCGTTAAAACCCGAAGACGCGGGCAAGGGCCCCATCAAGGTGACGCTTGCCGGAGAGCCAGGCTCCAATCCGGATAAACGCTCAACGGCGGCGGCGACACGCACAGGCTAACAGCGTGCTGCCTCGCGCCGCGGTGTTGATGACCAGATAGCCGCAGGCTCCACCGTTCGGAACATCCCGACGACCCTCGGGGTTGAGTTCCGATCACCCGCGGAGGCCCCAATGCAAATCCACCCAATAATCAGCACCCATCCCGATGTGCGCGGCAGCGTCAACGACAGCCTCGTCCGCGCCATCGAGGCGGCCTACGGCTGCGCCGCCGTGTGCCGCATCTGCGCGGACGCCTGCCTCGCCGAGGAGATGGTCAAGGAACTGACCCAGTGCATCCGGCTCGACCTCGACTGCGCCGATGTCTGTCTCGCCACGGCCGGCCTCGCCGCGCGCCGTGCGGGGAGCAACGAAGCCTTGATCAAGCGCATGCTCGACACCTGCGTCGAGGCGTGCGCCGACTGCGCCGTCGAGTGCGAGAAGCACGCCGAGATGCACGAGCATTGCCGCATCTGCGCCGAGGAATGCCGTCGCTGCGAAGGCGCTTGCCGCGAGGCGGCGTCCTCTATCACCCTCTCACGCCACTAAGGCGATCGCCGGCAAACGCTGGTCTCGCCAAACGGGGGGGCGATCTCGTCTTGTCCGGCAGACCCCTGCCGAGCGCATCGGCGGCCTTAGTCAGCGCGCGGCGCTGATGCGTCGTCTTGTCGGTGGCGTATATGCCCGACACGCCGTAGAAGGCCGCTTCCTGTTGGGGAGTAGCTTCCGGCGATTTGATCGCCGGGGTCGGATCAACACACTCGCGTCTCGGCGCGTGGTCCGACCAGCGGAACCGCCGCCTAGCGAGACCAGCGCGTCCCACCGCCGCACCGGCCGGGGAGGGAAGCGCTGTTCGTCGCCCGGTGGATGCTCGTTATGACTCCCGTCGCTATCGCCGTCCTGTCTCTTAGCATGTCCACGGACGCATTCGCCGCCGCCGTCGGTCGCGGCGCTTCGCATCGCCCGAACCTCACCGGCGCCTTGAAGGCAGGCTTGGTGTTCGGCGTCATCGAAGCCGTCACCCCCTTGATCGGCTGGACCCTCGGCATGGTGGCCGCCGGTCTCGTCGAGCGGATCGATCACTGGATTGCCTTCGGCCTCTTGGCCGCAGTCGGCGGTAAGATGATCTGGGAAGCGACCCGTCCGCTGGCGGTGGATGCGGGTCAGGCCCCTCGCCGGTCGGGCCCGTGGGGGCTGATCGCCACGGCCGTTGGCACGAGCATCGACGCCGCGGCCGTCGGCGTGGGCCTTGCCTTCATTGGGGCCAATATCTGGGTCATCGCGGCCTCGATCGGCGTCACGACCTTTCTGCTGACCACCGTGGGCATGCTGATCGGTCGGGCGGTGGGCCAGCGCTTCGGCAAAATCGCCGAACTGGTCGGAGGCCTTGCCCTTGTCGCGCTCGGTTTGACCATCCTGCTTGAGCACTTGGGCGTCATCGGCGCCTGATTGGGCAGTAGCCTACCGGCTCAACGGGGTGCTCCGGCGATCACCTATGCGATCGAGCCTAGTTCTTCGATCACCGGGCACCGGACCCGCCCGCCTTCGCTGCAGTCCGCTACCGCCTGCTTCAGCACCGTCCGCAGCCGCTCTAGGTCCGCGATTTTGGCGTCTACGCTGGCGATGTGGTCTTGGGCCATGTCGCGGACCTCACAGCACGCCTGGACGCCCGGCTCGCTCAGGGCGATCAGCCGCCGAATAGCGTCGATGCCGAACCCCAGTTCGCGGGATCGGCGGATGAAGCGCAGGCGTTGGGCGTGTTCCGGCTCATAGCTTCTGTGCCCGCCCTCCGTGCGGGCCGGCGCAGGCATCAGGCCGATCCGCTCGTAGTAGCGCACCGTTTCCAGGTTCACCCCTGCGCTGTCCGCGAGGCGTCCGATCGTCAAACTTCGTGCGGACATGGCTCTTGATCCCGTAGCGGCTACGGGTTGTAGCCTGTAGCAGAAATCGAACGGGAGGCCCTATGGCCATCGATCAAGACCGACCCCGCATTCCCGAGGTCGCCGTCAGCGCCTCGGCCGCCATCGGCGGGGTCGCCGCGGTGTTCGCCTGGGCCGCGTGCTGCGTTTTGCCGCTGGCTCTGTCGGTGGCGGGCGTCTCCTTCGCCGGCGCCGCGGTTATCGCGGGCGCGCGGAACTGGCTGACGCTGGTGGCCGCCGTCATACTGGTGGCCGGCTGGCTGCTGCATTGGCGTCGTCTGCGGATGTGTCGGAAGGACGCGGCCTGCCGCCGCCCTTCGCGGCTCGCCTTCTGGCTGCTGGTCATCGCCAGCCTGCTGATCGTCCTGTCCCTGGCCTGGCAGCCCTACATCGAACCATGGGCCATGCCGCGACTGGCGGCCATGCGATGACCCCGGCCATCGTTCTGGAGTCGACGCTGACCTGCCCGCATTGCGGTCATGTCGCGACCGAGACCATGCCCACCGACGCCTGCATCTGGTTTTACGATTGTCTCGGTTGCGGCGTGAAGCTGAAGCCCTTACCCGGCGACTGCTGCGTGTTCTGCTCCTATGCCGATGTGCCGTGTCCGCCGATCCAGGTGGATGGCAAGGGGTGTTGCGGCTAGGCTTCGGCGGCATCGCTGCACCGGAGTTCGCTGTGACCGACCACGCCACACCCAACCTGCCGTCGCGGGACTTCGAAGCCACGTCCCGGTTCTACGCGCGGATCGGTTTCGAGGAGGGCTGGCGAGATGAGGGCTGGATGATCCTGAAACGCGGCGGGCTGACGCTCGAGTTCTTCCCGCATCCGGAACTCGATCCGCTGACGAGCAACTTCAGCTGTTGCCTTCGGCTCGACGATCTCGACGCGTTTTACGCCGCGTGCATTGTCACCGGCCTGCCGGAGGCGTGCTGGGGCCAACCCCGACTGCACGCGCCCAAGATCGAGGAGTCGGGTTTGCGGATCGGCGCGCTCATCGACCCGGACGGAACCCTGATCCGCCTGATCCAGAACTGAGGCTTCGCGCCTTGCCCCGATGCACGCCTTGGGCGAGACTCGCCCGATGAAGACTTCGATCGATCATCTGCCGCCGCGCAAGCAGGTGGAACTGCGCCGGGTGGTAGAGGTGATCCGGGAGTCGTTCGCCGAGGCCGTCTCGACCCGTCGGGCCGAGCGGCTGAAGAACGGCAAGATCCTCAAGATCATCCTCTACGGCTCGTATGCGCGCGGCGACTGGGTCCACGATCCGGTCGGGCGCTACTTCTCGGATTTCGATCTGCTGATCGTCGTCGATCATGAAGACCTGACCGACGGCGAGTTCTGGCATGACGCCGAGAACAAGCTGATGCCGGGCGAAACGCTGATCCGCACCCCGGTCAGCCTGATCGTGCACAGTCTGGACGACGTGAACGAGCAACTGGATCGCGGGCGCTATTTCTGGGCGGACATCGTGCGGGAAGGGATCGTTCTCTTCGACACGCCGGGTGCGAAGCTGCGCAAACCGGCGGACCTGAAAGCCCAGGTCGCGCTGGCCGAAGCTGAGGAGTTCTTCGCTGATTGGATGGCCAGCTCCGCTGGCTTTCAGAAAGTCGCCGCCTACTGCATTTCGATCGACAACTCCAAGCTCGCAGCCTTCAACCTTCATCAAGCTTCCGAGCACCTCTACCATTCCGTCCTGCTCGTAGTGACGCTCTACAGCGGCAAGGCTCACAATCTCGCCTTCCTGCGCAAGAAGTGCGAGGCCATCGACGCCCGTTTGGCGGACGCTTGGCCGCGCGAGACCAAGTTCGAGCGCCGCTGTTTCGAGTTGCTGCGCGAGGCCTATGTGAAGGCGCGCTACTCCAAACACTACAAGATCAGCGCCGAGGAACTGACTTGGCTGACGGAGCGGGTGGAAGTGCTGCGCGCCGTTGCGACGACCGTCTGTCAGGAGCGATTGGCTCAGTTGCGCGAGGCGGCGCGGGACGACCATGGCTAGGGCGGCGATGGACGCCCTTCAGTCTCTGATCGACGATCCAAACGAAGCTCTGGGGGCGGAGTATAAGGCCGAGATCGATCTGGAAACGCCGATCGGCCGCGCGAATTTCGCCCGCCATATTGCCGCTCTGGCCAACCACGGCGGTGGCTATCTGATCATCGGCTTCGATGACGACTTGACGCCGCGGGAGCCTCGCCCCTCGCTGCCAACACGCGATGACGTTGCGCGGGTGGTCAAACGATATTTGGACCCGCCTTTACAGTGCGACGTGCGGATCTTGGATGATGCCGAAGGACGAACCTATGGCGTCATCGTCGTGCCGTCGCACGGCGCTGTGCCCGTCTGCGCCTGCGCCGATGGGCCGCAGGATGCGGCCGGGCGCGTCAAGGGGATTACGCGAGGTGTGCATTACATCCGCAAGCCGGGCCCAGAGAGTGCGCCGCTGCTGACTTCCCAGGAGTGGGCGCCGCTGATCCGCCGCTGTGCTTTGGCGGAGCGTTCAAGCCTACTCGGCGCCATTGAGGTGGCGCTTCGGGGCGGCGATCAGGCGCCCGGACTGGACGCCGTGCTGGCGTCGTGGGCGGAAGCGGCCAGCGTCGCCTATTCCCGCGGAGTCGAGGCGAACTGCCCCGACAGCAAGGTCGGAACCGCCCGTTTTCATTTCGCCTATGCGATCGAGACGCAAGGCGAACCTCTGAAGATGTCGGTTCTTGCCGACGTGCTTCGTCGGGTAGGGCATGAACTGGATCAGCAGGTGCACACTGGCTGGGGCATGTTCCATGTCTTCGACGGCCCGATCGGGCCGCGCTCCAAGACCGATCAGCGCTTGGACGATGGAGATCTCGAGTTCCTCGAGATGAACTTACTCGAACAGGACAGCACGGTCGGCATGACGGACCTATGGCGTGTCACGGCCTCGGGCTTGGCCAGCATCCAGCGCGGCTATATCGAGGATACTCATTGGTGGAAGGACATACCTCCTGGCCAAGTGTTCAGTCCCAACCAGATGGCCATGTCGGTGACAGAACTAGTCCGGCATGCGTCCCTGTTCGCGCGCGAGTTCGGTGAAGCGACCCAAGTCCATTTCCGCTGCGAGTGGCGGGGATTGAAGGGGCGACAGCTCCACGATTTTCATCATCCGTGGATGTTCAGCGGCCATCCGGCCGAGGACGATGAGCGTCGGTCGCGCACGAGCGCCACGATCGGCGCCTTGGAGACGAGTTGGGCCCAGGTCGCCGCTGAACTGGCCGGACCGGTGGCTCGGGCCTTTGGGATCGGCCATGTCGTGACGCCAGCCTGGTTCACCGGTCAAAGCGCGGCTTGGTTTCGGCGATGACCCTCTCGCGGTGTCAGTGCAGCACTTCACCGCCGACCGGATCGACCTGACGCAGCTGCCCGGCCGCGTCCTGGACGAAGACTTCGACCCGCTCGCCCTTGTCGATCAGCGTCGTGGCTTTCACAAGTGCGGACTCGATGGCGTCGACGCTGAAATCGAAACGCCCCGAGTTCTTGCCGTTGCGGAGAACCCGCCAGTCGCCCTCGCCGCGGATCACCGTGAACTGGATGGCCGCTGCGTGTGTCGCCAAGGGATCGTTCCTTGCCTTGCCGCCCAGGACGCGAGCGGTCACGCTCAAACTACAGGGCTTCCGAAGCCGAGTTCAACCGCCGCCGTCTATCTGATCTGTTTCCACAGGAGCAGAAC
Organism: Brevundimonas goettingensis; assembly: GCF_017487405.1. Classification (NCBI taxonomy): domain Bacteria; kingdom Pseudomonadati; phylum Pseudomonadota; class Alphaproteobacteria; order Caulobacterales; family Caulobacteraceae; genus Brevundimonas; species Brevundimonas goettingensis. Next base: position 869,161 of record NZ_CP062222.1, read on the forward strand.
ATAACAAGAACATTCTCCTTGTCTGGATAGGCTCGCGCCCCTAGACGGACCCGCGGGTCGGTTGGCTGACGGGAGCGAGCCGTGAGAGAACGGGAAGCGCGGACGCCACGCGAAGACATTGTCCCCGCCGTCGGGCGGCGTCTGGTCGTTCGCTGCGACGCGCCGGCCTGTGGTCGCGCCGCGCTGCTGGACCCGCGCGCCCTGTTCGGTGCGACGAAGCACTGGCCTGTGGCAGGCCGGTCGTATCGGTTCCGGTGCCAGTGCGGGCATCGGGTCGCTCAGGTGTCCTACACGAACAACGCCGATCAGGCGGAGGGGCCGATCTCGCTGGCGGCGCTGGGGCTCTGGTTCTAGGATGCACAGACCTGTCGGGCCGCCGGCTCCGCCGCGTCTGGTCACGATCCAGGCCGCCCGGCGTCAGGCGGTGGTGTTGCGCATCGCCTGCGAACCGTGCGGTCGCATCCAGACTCTTGAGGGATCGACCCTGCCCGTGATGCCGCTCGCCGTTGCGCTGGGCGAACTCTGGCTCGCCGGACGGTTCCGGTGCGGATCCTGTCGGCGTCCTGCGTCCCGGCTTGAGGTCGTCGAACGCGGCCAGGTCCAGACGACGGTGGAACGGTGGGGCCTCGGCGAGCCCTTCGTGGCTGAGCGGCTGCGCCGGCATTGGCGGCATGACCCCTACGACCGGCGTGACTGGCCCGCGTGGTTCAGGCGGCGGTGACCAGCCGTCTCTCCTGCAGCAGGCCAGCCTTGCGCGGCCTCTCAATGGCCTGATCTGACCGAAGCCCGTCCAGCTTCCGCAACCGCTCGCTCGATTTTCTTCCCCGGCCTGACGGCCTTCCTCGCGAGGCAAGAAAGTCGCTCTCCCGGTCCTTCGCTGCGCTGCGGGGTCTCGCCGTGCTCGACCTGCGGGCCGTCCGGTCTCCGGTCCGTCGATCGCCATCGAGGCCGCGGCAGGCGTGGCCCGACATCAGCAAGGAGAAACTTCAATGGCCACCATCGGCACCTTCACCCAGCAAGCGGACGGCAGCTACAGCGGTTCGATCAAGACCCTGACCCTCAACGTCAAGGCGGCCCAGCTGCGGGCCAACGAGAAGACCGACGACAAGGCTCCCGACTTCCGCATCTTCTCCGGCCAGACCGAGTTCGGCGCCGCCTGGAAGAAGACGAGCCAGCAGAACCGCGACTACCTGTCGGTCAAGCTCGACGATCCCAGCTTCCCGGCGCCGATCTACGCCTCGCTGGTCGAGATCGAGGGCGGACACAGCCTGATCTGGTCCCGCTGACCAAGCCGCGGCGGCGCTGAGGCAGCGCCGCCGCCCCTTCTTCAAATCCCCATCCTGAGGAGGCCGCCATGTCGCGCCCCAACGAACCCTCACGTCCCGACCTCTACAGCCGCATCACCCACCAAATCGTCGCCCAGCTCGAAACGGGCGTTCGGCCCTGGACCCGGCCCTGGGTCGTATCCCAGAGCGTCAGCCGACCCCTCCGACACGACGGCACGCCTTACCGGGGCATCAACGTCGTCCTGCTGTGGGGCGAGGCCGCAGCCCGAGGCTTCCAGTCCTCCACCTGGATGACCTTCCGGCAGGCGCTGGCGTTGGACGCTCATGTCCGAAAGGGCGAAAAGGGCTCCACGGTCGTCTACGCCAATGCGTTGGTCCGCACCGACGAGGACGACACCCGGGAGGAGGCAACCCGGCGTATTCCGTTCCTGAAGGCCTACACCGTGTTCAACGTCGAACAGATCGAGGGTCTCCCGGCCTCGTACGCTCCGGCGCCCGCGCCGGTCGTGAACCTCGGTCAAAGGATCGCCCGAGCCGAAGCCTTCTTCGCCGCGACGGGCGCCGATGTTCGCCACGGCGGCGGCTGCGCCTTCTATGCGCCTGGACCGGACTTCGTGCAGATGCCGGTGTTCGAGAGCTTCCTTGACCCGGAAGCCTACTACGCCACCCTCGGCCATGAGTTGACGCACTGGACCCGGCATTCCAGCCGGCTCGATCGCGACCTCGGACGCCGTCGGCATGGAGACGACGCCTACGCCCGGGAGGAACTGGTGGCCGAACTCGGCGCCGCCTTCCTCTGCGCCGACCTGGGGCTGGCCCTGGAGCCGCGCGAAGATCACGCCGCCTATCTCGCCTCATGGCTCGAGGCGCTGCGTCAGGACAATCGGTTGATCTTCTCCGCCGCCGCCCACGCCCAGCGCGCGGTCGACTTTCTTCATGGGGCGGCCAAGTCTGCTGACCCGGAGACGTAAGGACGCAGGGGCGCGCGCCAGCCATGGCTGGCGCGCGCCTCACCTGGGCTGTAACCTTGGCGCCTTGCTGGACGAATTGAGCTTGATGATCGGACGTCGAACGACTGCGGCCTGGGCGCCGGCCATTCTGGCCGTGTTCGCCCTGCTGTTCGCGTCGAGTCCGGTCATGGCCTGGCAGACGCCGGCCGCGCCCATGGCGATGGCCATGGCGCCCGCCGACGACACCGGCTCGGACAGCCCCTGCGATCCCGTGAAGATGACCTGCGCCCGACTGTGCGCCGTGCTCTGCCACGGGCTCGTTCCAACGCCGGCCGCGATCGCCCACCTGACGCCCGCCGCCGGCCCTCGTCCCTGGTCGCCGGTCGATCCCCTCGCCGGGGTGGATCCGGAAGCGGAGGACCCGCCTCCTCGAGCCTGATCTCCACCGACGATCCTTTCTCAAAAAACCGATCCATGGAGATCAACAATGAAACGTGCTTTTTCGCTCGCGGCCCTCGTGCTGCTGACCTCGGCCTCGGCTGCCTTCGCGGCCGCGCCCGACTCGGTGGTCAAGGCCGCCGCTTCCTGCTGCGAGCTTCTCGCGGCCTGCTGTAACGGCGGACCCTGCTGCTGATCCGCTGAAGAAGGACGCCCGCGCGAAAGCGCGGGCGTCTGCCGGCGAAGACCTCATCCTTCTGATCCGTCCGGCTGGGGCGCCCATTGGGCGGTGGGCGAGCGGCCGTGGAGCGGACGCCGAGGGGAGGGCGGGCAGCACCGGAGGTCTACGGGGCGAGGGTGGTGACGGTCTAGGGCAGGATAGGCTTTGCGCCGGCAATGTCTGACAAACCCGCTCTCCGATGGACCGCATCACTCTTCGCCTCTCGCCCGATCTGATCCGCCGGTTCGACGCTGCCGCGGCCGGTCAGGGCGGACGCTCGCGGCTGTTGCGAAGGCTCATGGAAGCCGCCGCCCAAGCGCCCCTGCCGGCGCCGGAGCAAGCGCCGACCACGGCCAGGTCGGGCAAGCTGACCCTGCGTCTGGGCGAAGCGGACCTGCGTCTCCTGGAGGTCGAGGCGGCCGCGATGGGCTTGTCGCGGACCCAGTGGAGCGCGGCGCTCATCCGTCGCCGTCTCCACGATCGGCCGCAGTTCAGCCGGCCCGAAGCTCTGGCCCTGATCGAGGTGCGCCGCGAACTGAGGCGGATCGGCGTGAACGTCAACCAGATCGCCCGGGCCCTGAACACCGCCGTGATGGACGGCCCGGTGCTGGATCTGGAGCTGGGTCAACTCGGCGCCTTCCAAGTGGAAATCTCGGCCTGGGTCGATGCGCTCGGCGAGGCCTTCGAGGGCAATCTCGCCTACTGGGCGCCGGCCTCGTGACCGACTTCCGGTCATCGCGCGGGTTCGATGAGGTGCTGCGGCCGCCCGTCGATATCCGTCGCGCCCGGATCACGCCCGCGGTGCTGCGGCCGGCTCGCGGAGGCGGTGGCGATCCGTCCGCCCGGTTCGCGCGGGTGGCGCGGCGCGCACCGGAGGTGATGGTGAAGATCACCGGCCGGACCCGGGACGGCGCCCACCTGAAAGCGCACCTGGACTACATCAGCCGCAACGGCCCCTGGCGCTGGAGGGCCCCGATGCGGAGCGGCTGGAAGGCCGTGGACAGGTGCGGGATCTGGCGCGCGACTGGGCCGAGGAGTTTGCGTTTGAGCCGGGACGCAGACGGGACGCATCGATCAGCCTGTCGATCATCCTGAGCATGCCGGCCGGAACCGACGCCGTCCGCCTGCATGACGCGGCGCGGGCCTTCGCGGCCGAGACCTTCGGCGAACGCTTTCCCTATGTCTTCGCACTGCATGATGAAGGCCGGCACCCGCATGTCCATCTGACGGTGCGAAGGCTCGGGCAGGACGGCGAACGGCTCAATCCGCGCAAGGCGGACCTGCAGGCCTGGCGGGAAGGGTTCGCGCGCGCGCTTCGCGACCGGGCCATCGAAGCCGAGGCGACCCCGCGCCGGGCGCGGGGCGTGACCCGCAAGGCCGAACGCATCCCGGTGCGCAAGATGCGAGAACGGTTCGCCGCGGGGCAGGGGCCTTTGCCTGCGGTGCTCGCCGTCGCCTATCGGGCGGCGCTCACCACGGACGGAGGCGAAGCGCCGTGGCTGGAGGCGATCCGTACGCGCGAGTTGGCTATCCGGCGCGTCCTGGTGGCCGAGGCCCTGCGTCTATCGCGATCGGAGCGGGCCGGGGACCGCGCCCTTGCCGCTTTGGTGGAGCGGTTCGTGCGGGAGCGGCCGTCGCCGATGACGCGGGATCAGGCGCTGCGACAGAGAGCCGAGACACAGCGCGACCCTGGCCGGACCCGTGAGCGTTAGGTGGTCCTTCATTGTCCTCGCCGCCGTCGTGTTTGCGAAGTGTCAGAAGTTATCCTATATTTCTGACACTGAGGTTGTCATGCAAGTACTCGCCGATCAGATCATGGAGCGCGCCTCGACGCTGCCGGAAGGCGCGCCGATCGCCGCCAAGTCGTTGCTGCACCTGGGCACGCGCGCGGCGGTGGACCAGGCCCTGTCGCGGCTGGTTCGCCGGGGCCGGCTCATGCGCGCCGGTCGCGGCGTCTACATGCGCCCTCTGGAAAGCCGCTTCGGCTCCCGCACGCCGTCGGTCGAGAAGGTGGTCCGCGCCGTAAGCGAGCAGCGCGGCGAGGTCGTCGCCTCCAATGGCGCTGCGGCGGCCAACGCCCTGGGCCTGACCACCCAGGTGCCGATCCGCATGGTCTATCTGACCAACGGGAGGAGCCGCACCTTCAGTGTCGGCAAGCAGACGGTGGAGTTCCAGCACGCGCCCGCATGGCAACTGCTCCTGGCCGATCGTCCGGCCGGCGAGGCGGTTCGCGCCCTGGCCTGGCTGGGGCCGGACAAGGCCGGAATGGCGCTCGAAACCCTGAAGCGAAAGCTGGGGCCCTCGGCGTTCGGCGAACTCGTGTCCGTCGGGCCGCGTCTACCGACCTGGCTGGCGCGCTCGGTTAGCCAGGCGGCGCATGTCTGATGTCTTCTCCACAGAGGACCGGTAACGCCTGCCTTCGATGAGCGGGGCCAAGGGATACGCGAGGTTTGGGCTCCGGCGGCCGACCATACGGTTTTCCGCGTAGGATGGGTTTATCCGTATTTTCGTATTTTCTACCTGTATACGTATAAGCGTATATTGACAAATGATGCGGATTTTCGTATATCGCGGCTGAAGGAGTTTTCACATGGAGCCCATCGTCCGAAGCGAAAAGCAGCTTGCCGCGGCCATTCGACGTTTCCGAAGACTGGCGGATATGACCCAAGGCGACCTCGCGACCAAGGCGAGCAAACGTCAGGCGACCATATCCAATCTGGAAAGCGGCTCCGGCACGCTTGAAACCCTATTCGCCGCTCTCGGCGCGCTCGAGCTGGAAATCGTCGTGCGGCGCAGAAGCCGGGGCCGGGCGCCCGATATGGGAGACCTGTTCTGATGGCCCGGAGACGAGGCAATGCCCCTCTCCTGGTCTATCTCAACGGCAGGCTCGTCGGTCGCCTTCGCCGTGAGACCAGCGGAGCCATCGACTTTCAATACGATCCCTCCTGGCTGGCTTGGGAAAACGCGATCCCGGCGTCGCTTTCGCTGCCGCTTCGCGAGGATCGCTACATCGGGGCTCCCGTCGTCGCCGTTTTCGACAACCTCCTTCCCGACAATGAGAAGATCCGGGGTCGGGTCGCCGCGCGCGTCGGCGCCGACGGAATCGACGCCTACAGCCTCCTGGCCGCCATCGGTCGCGACTGCGTGGGCGCCCTGCAATTTCTTCCCGAAGGCAGCGATCCGCCCCGGCCCGGCGAGATTGAGGGTGAGCCCGTCAGCGACCGCGCCATTGCGAAAATCCTGGATGATCTGACCGCCAATCCCTTGGGTATCGACGACAGCGAACACTTCCGGATCTCACTCGCCGGCGTCCAGGACAAGACCGCCTTCCTGCGTCATGACGGCCAGTGGCTGAAGCCGGGCGGCGCCACGCCGACCACCCACATCTTCAAGCCGCAGATCGGCAAGGCGCCAGGCAGCGCCATCGATTTTTCCAACAGCGTCGAAAACGAATATCTCTGCCTGACCTTCCTGCGTGCGCTAGGCTTCGACACCGCGAACGTCGAGATTCAGACCTTCGGCCGCAAGCGGGTTCTCGTGGTTGAAAGATTTGACCGGACCTACGCCCGGGACGGACGGCTGTTGCGTCAGCCCCAGGAGGACTTCTGCCAGGCGCTCTCCGTGCCCTGGGTGACGAAGTACGAAAATGACGGCGGACCCGGGATCATCGACTGTCTCGACCTCTTAGGGGCGAGTGACGAGGTCACCCTGGACCGTCAAGCCTTCCTGAAAGCGGTCGTCGCCTTCTGGCTGCTCGGCGCGACCGACGGGCACGCCAAGAACTTCAGCGTCTTTCTGTACCCGGGCGGCGGTTTCCGCCTTACGCCCCTCTATGACGTCCTTTCGGTGCAGCCCGTGATCGACGCCCGAGAATTGACCCACAACCGCTACCGCATGGCGATGGCCGTCGGTGATCGCCGACACTACCGGGTTGAGAGCATCATGCCCCGGCACTTCTATCAGACCGGAGCAAGGGCGGGCCTGGATGAAGGGACCATTCGCGGACTGTTCGCCCAATTCGTCGCTGACGCCCCCGAGGCGATCCGGGTGACCAAGGCCGGCCTGCCGCGCGGGTTCCCCAAGGATCTGGCCAACTCGATCTTCGCCGGGTTCAACAGCCGTCTGCGGTTGCTGGAACTGGAACTGGGCCGGTTCGCGGACGCTGGCGAGGACGAGGAATAGAACATCCGTCAGGTGGCGCCGCTAGCGCTGCCGGTCGCGTCCCCGGGCTGGTTCGCGCTCCGTCGGGCGAGGGCGGCCCGCGCGCGCCCAAGCGGCCTCGAGCAGGCGCGTCTGGATCGCGGGATCGGGGACCAACCGGGCCACCACGATGGCTGCTTTCGCCAAACGCTCGGCGAACGCGTCGTGCGCCTTCGAGGGTTCGGCGTCTCGCCGGGGCGATGGACGATCGAGGCCGGCGGCCTGCCGATCGCGCTCGCGCGGTCGATGGCCCTGCACCTCCATCCCCAGAGCCTGGGCCTGAATCCAGACCTCGCGACGGAAGGCCGGATCGCCGGACACCCGAACCTGGTCCCAGCCGCGATGGCGGGCGATCTTGAGCATGTCGATGACGGCGTCCGGATAGGCCTGGTTTGAGACGAGCGAGCCGCCGCGGTCGCGGAACATCGGCTCGGCCGCGCGATGATCGCGAAAGAAGCGTTCCGGCCGGCCCCGGAGGTCGCGCTCGACCAGATAGCGATCGAGCACCGCCTCGGGCACGTCGCCCTTGGCGGTTGAGCGGCGCGACCCGGCCGGGCCCGGCGCGGGACCGAGGCGGTTAGACAGCGGGGCGGCGTCAGGCGTCTTCACGGTTCGCGCTCCAGCACGGCCGTATCGACGACCCGGTCCAGCCAGGCGCCGACGGCGTCTTCATCCGCCCCTACCTCAGGCGGCGGCAGGCCTTCGGCGGCGAAGGCGCGCGCGATGACGTCGAAATCCATGGGATCCTCCTCCAGAGCGGGGGGCGATGCCGGCGCGGCGACCGGCGCCAGATCGGGGGCGGGCCGCAGTCGGCGGTGGAAGGCGCGCTCCCGGAAATAGGCGATCTTCCGGCCCCGGACCGGGGGCAGGCCGGCCTTCAGCACGATCAAGGCGGTCTGCGGCAACTGCATCAGTTCCTGGGGCAGCATCAGAGCCCGACGCTGGTCGGAGACCGTCGTGCTGCGCCGACCCGCGCTGAGTCCCGTCGGTCGGCTGCGGCTGCGGCCGTCCGTCGTATAGGCGCCGAGCCGATCGCTGAGCTCCTGGGCGATCTTGAGCTCCTTGGGCGCAAAGACGATCTCGACCCCGCAGTTGGTCATCACCTCCTCGGCCACGTCCGGGCCGTAGATCGCCCTCAGCTGCGAAGGGCTCTGAAGCACCGCCAGCAGCCGCAGCCCGTAGCCGGCGACCCAGGCGAAGGCGTGGGCCAGGACCGGCGCCGGTCCGAGACGGGCGAACTCGTCGAGGACGATCAGGGCGGGACGGTCGGCGGGACCGGGCAGGGCGCGGCTGTTCAGATCGACCAACTGCTGGAAGAGCAGGGCGTAGAGGGGCTGGATCCGCAGCATGTTGTCCGGCGTGGCGCCCAGATAGAGGGAGAGCCGGCCGCCGCGGAGATCGCGCAGGTCGAAATCGGACGCGGCGGTGGCGGCGTCGACCCGTGGGTTGAGCCACAGCCCCATCCGGGTGGTGATCGACTGGCGCACCGAGGCGAAGGTGTTCTCGCTGGAACTGGTGAAGTCGGTGAGCGCGGCCACGACCGGTCCGGGCAGGGGGCGACCCTCCCGATCCCGGGCCGCGACGATCCGGGGCAGCCGCGCGCGGGCGTCGCCGGCGGTGAGCTGGCGGAAGATCTCGCCAAGGGTGAAGGGGCGTTCGGGCGTGGCCGCGACATAGCCGCCGACGCCGATGAAGCCGGTCCGCGCCGCCTCGGCCCAGAAGGGGTCGGCCCGTTCGTGGACCGGGAACAGCATCACCGCCATGCGCTGCAACTCGTCGAGCACCGCGATGGGGTCCGCGCGATCAACATGGCCCAGCGGGTTGAAGCGCGCCGTGCGGCCGTCCCGCGCCAGGGGGTCGAACAGATGCACCGTCTGGCCGGCCTCGGCGCGATAGCCCGCCGTGGCGAGGAAATTCTCGCGCTTGATGTCCAGCACGACCACGGAGTCCGGCCAGGCCAGCAGATTGGGGATGACGACGCCGACGCCCTTGCCGGTGCGGGTAGGGGCGTACAGCATGACGTGTTCGGGACCGTCGGCGATGAGGAAACCGCCGTCGGCACGCCCCAGGACGACGCCGCGGTGCGCCCGCAGCCCCGCGCGTCGCTGTTCCGACCCCGAGGCCCAGCGGGCGGCGCCGTGCAGGGGCCGGCGCCGCGTGAGCAGGACGGCCGCGACGAGAACCGCGCCGACCAGGGCCGAAACCGAGACCCCGACGGTCAGCCAGCGGCGCACCTCGGGATCCTGGCGATAATACCAGAGCCAGGCCGGAACCCGGGTCGGGTCGATGGCGTCGGAGAACTGGCCCAGACCGACCAGGGCGATGAGTACGGCGAGGACGGCCAGGATGCTCAAGGCGGCCAGGCCGCCGAGGGCGACCGCCGCCGCCCTAGCTCCCGGGCTGGCGCTTGCGAACCGGGTCATGCCAGACCTCCGTCACGCGGAAGCGCCCGTCGACCTTCTTCATCTGGATGACGACGTCGACGAGCAGATGCAGCAGGGCGCGGATGTCCTCGCGCGGCAGGTCGCGCCCGCCTTCGGACTCCCGCACCAGCAGGGTGAGTTGCTCGAAGGCCAGGGCGGCGGAATCCGCATGCACCGTGGTGATCGACCCGGGATGGCCCGAGTTGACGTTGCGCAGATAGAAGAAGGCCGTCCCGTCGCGGAGCTCCTGCAGCAGGATACGATCGGGCCGCATGCGCAAGGCGCTTTCCAGAAGCTGCTTCGGTCCGATCCTGGCCAGCCCCTGTCCGTCCTTGGAATAGACCAGATGGACGACGTTGCGGTGCGGCACCACGAACTCGCGGGTGTCCTCGATGGTCAGCAGGCGCTCATGGTCCGGGATGAGTTCGATCAGCCCCTTGGCCAGGGTCGTCTTGCCCGAGCCGGTCGAGCCCGAGATCAGGATGTTGCGCCGGGCGGTGACCGCCAGGGTCAGAAAGCCCGGCCAGTCGCCGGCCGACCGCAGACGGATCAGTTCGGCGTCGACGAGGTCCGTGGCGTCCGCCTGGGCGTCGGCGACCTCGTCGAACAGGCCGGCCGCCGCGAACTCCGCCAGGCCGAGACGGCGCCGCGACGGCTTTCTCAGGGTCAGGGAGAGGCCGCCGTCCGCCGCCACCGGGGGCAGGACGATCTGGCAGCGCACGTCGCCGGGCAGGGTGGTCGAACAGATCGGCTGTTCAGGGCCCACATCCTGACGGGTGTAGGCCGCGGCCGCCACCGCCAGGGTGCGCAGCCACGCCTCGGTCAGTTCGGGCGCCTCCGTCCAGCGCCAGGCGCCGTCCGCCTCGACCCCGACCTCGCCCGGCCGGTTTATGACGACCTCGGTCACCGCCGCCGGCTCGAGGAAGGGGCGGAGCGGCGCGAGGTAGTGATCCAGGACCGAGGTGTCGTCCATCAGCGCGGCCGAAGCTGGTAGACCCCGGCGAAATCCAGGTCCTGGGCCACGAAGATCGACACCTCGGCGCCCTGGCCCTTGCGCAGCGTCGGCGGGATTTCGACCGAACCCTGGAGGGCGACGCTCGCTGCATCGGATGGGACGCGGGCCATCGAGGATGCGCCGTCGTTCCGGCCGGCGGCGGCGTAGACGCCGTCGTCGACGATGGAGAGCAGCAGGGCGCCGCCGAACCGGTCCCAGAAATGGGTGTCGACCACGCCGTCGAACCCCGCCCGACCCAGGGCGTCGGCAGCCGGCGAGGCCAGGGCGACGGCGACTCCGGTCGGCGTCACCGCCCGGGTCCAGAGGACGAACAGTCGACGACGGCCCTGCTGTAGCCCTCCGCGATACTCGCCCAGAACCCGGGTGCCGCGTTCCATCAGGACCACGGCCCCGTTGTCGGACCAGACGTCTCGCGGCAGGACGCAAGTCACAAAGCCGGGCGTGGTGCTGTCGAGGGCCGTCTGCAGGACGCAGGGCACGCTGGTCCCCGCGGTGACCAGCAGGTTGCGGTCCGGCAGGCGGCCGGCGCGGGTCTGGCCCACGGGCGTGACCTGTCGCAACTGGTCGAGCGACGTCGGTTCGCCTGGAGGCGTCGGCGTCGTCAAGATCGACGGCGCGCCCGGCTGGCCGCCGCCCGCCCGGCTATAGGCGAGGACGGGCGCGCGTCGGGCGCTTTCGGCCAGGGCGCGGCGCTGTTCCGCCGGACTGGGGCCGGAACGGGGTGTCGCCGGATTCCGGGGCGCGGCCTCCAGAGGCGGGATGGGCTCTTCGCCGGTCAGGGTCGGCGCGTCGGGATCGACGGCGGCGTTGCTCAGCAGGGGCGGCGCCTCGCGGCGGGCGGGCTCGAACGGCGTCGTCTGCCGGGCGGGCTCGTCGCGACGGGCCGGTTCGGCGTCGCCGGCGTCGCCGCGATCCCAGCTGGCGATCAGGAAGACGCTGCATCCGACGGCCAGGGCGGCCAAAGTGATGACCTTGCCCTGCCGACCGCCGAGCCGTCCGGCGATCGGCGAGACGCCGCGATCGGCCGGCGCGGCGGGCGGGCGAGGGGCGTCGGCCGGCGGCGTGGGGTCGGGCGCGCTCATGACCGGCCTCCGAGCGGCGCGCGATCGACGACCGGCGAGGCCGTCCCGGTGCCCACGCCGACTCCGCGGCGGTCATAGGCGTCGTTGAACAGGCACAGGACCGACTGGCCCCGCCTCAGCCGCAGACCCCGCGTCACGCCGTGGATCACCACGAACTCGCCGCGGACGTCGTAGGGGATCAGGCGCTCAGATCCGTCCTCTCCGACCTCGAACACGGCCGGTAGCGCCTGGACGCCGGGGAAACGCAGCACGGTGAAGCGGCCATTGTCGCTGACCTCGCTCGGCTGCAAGGCGGCGTCGCCCTGGGCGGACCAGGCCAGATTGCGGGTCCCCTCGACGACCCCCCGCTCCAGCTCCAGTCCGATGAGGCGTTGCTCCACGGCCTCGGCCTGGACGGCCAGCGCCCGGGCCGCCTGGGCCTGTTCGTCGGCCGGGTAGCGGAACCTGACCTGATAGGCGATCGCCGTCCGGTCACCGGCCTCGCGGGCGAGCAGCTCGAAGGCGTAGTGCCGGACCGCGCCCTCGCGCTCGGTGACGACCAGAAGATTGGTCGCCTGATGGCGTTCCCGAGGCTTGAGGAAGAGCACCGAACCCTCGGCGGCCACCTCCCAGGCGACGCTGTCGCCGATCGCGGCATGGCGAATGGTCTCCTCCGGCGAGAAGACGATCTGGGTCGCCGTGCGGAACGCCCCGGCGATCCGGTAAACGGCCGCCGGATCATAGGTGAGCTCGCGAATACGCGGATCCAGCGGGGCCTGCGCCGCGGCCGGGGACGCGAGGGCAAGGGCGGCGATCAGGGGCAGGAGGAAAATGGGGCGTCTCATCGGATGACCTCCGGATCGGCGCGGTAGGATGTCACCTGGAAGCCGAGGGGATTCCTCAGACGGTCCGGCTCGGACATCGGCGCGCGAGTGTAGGTGAAGGCGATGGTGGCGATCCAGTCGCTCTCCACGGTCTGCTGGGCTTGGCGGACCGTGCGGTGGAAGCGGACGTTGGCGACGCCGTCGTTGATGAAGCCGATGGCGCGGATCGAGATGATGGCCTCGCCGTCGCGGCCGTAGAGGTTCTGCGGACTGGCGGGATTGGAGCCGCGGAACAGATCGGCCCACCGCCGCTGTTCGGCCGGCGCCGACAGGATGGAGACCAGCCGGAAGGCGTCCTCTGCGGCCGGATCGAGGTAGCCCTCGCGCTGGCGCACATACTGGCCGAGGAAATATTTGCTGACGGCCTCGTCGTAGCGGACCGGCCCATCCTCGGCCGAGAGGCCGCGCATGACGTCGACCGCCCCGGTCGCCTGGTCCACCCGGATGACGAAGGGCTCGGTGGACTTCAACGGCGTCAGCATCGCCACCGCGCCGGTCGCGATCACCGCCAGCCCCGTAGCCAAGGCGGCGGCCGACCAGGCCAGGCGTCGGGACCGGAGCGCCGAGGCCAGACGGTCCTGATCCCAGCGTCGCGCCTCGGTGAAGTAGCGCTTCAGGTCAGGGGAGGGGACGCCGCTCATGCGCAGCCTCCCGTGTCCGAGCTTACGGCCTCGGGGACCGATGGGGGTTCGGTCTGCGGCGCGAGCACCGATCCGTGGGGATTGGCGGGCCGCCGGGCCGAGCCGTCGCAGGTCGGCAACGCCGGATCGCCCCGGTGGGCGCAGGCGCCCAGCAGCATCAGGCCGGCGAACAGGAGGGAGCGATAGGTCATGTCAGGCGCCTCTCGGTCGGATGGTGCCGCCGCCCCTGGGCGGCTGGCGGCTGGCTTCTTGCGGACCTTGAGACCGGCCGGAGCCGCTCCCGCCCAGGGCCGCGGCGTTGGCGAAGTCGGCGAGGCCGGCGCTGGCGCCGCCCGCGATGCCGGCGGCGATGGCCGGGGTCTGCAGAAAGAAGATCGCCCCGAGCAGGCACAGGGCGATGAAGATCAGCCCGCCGATCATCGGGTCGGCTCCCTGGATCGCGCCCCACTGGTCGCGCACGAGCGACAGGACCAGCTGGAAGATGACGATGATCAGGGCGAACAGGACGAGATAGTTCACCGCCTGGCTGAGCCAGCCGAAGAAGAAGCGGCGGGTGGCGTCGAACAGGGCGCAGGCGATGAAGATGGGGCCGAGGGTGACGAGCAGCGCCAGAGCCAGTTTGGCCACCAGCACCACCCCGAACCCGAGGGCGGCGGCCAGGGCGCCGATGATGAAGACGGCGGCCGACACCACCCAGGGACCGGGATTGAAGGCCGAGCCCTCGCGCGAGATGTCCTCGCCCAGCCAGGCCGCATAGGCGAAGAACTGGTCGAAGGCCGCGCCGACGCTCGGCGTGTCCGCGCCGCTGACGGCCCGGGTCAGGGCGTTGGGCAGGCCGGTGAACAGCGGCTCGGTGACGAAGGTCGAATAGGCGGCCGTCGTCGCCAGCAGATACAGGAAGGCCAGCTTCAGCGACCGGACCGCGAAATCCATCACCGGTTCGCTGATCGCGCCCCTCAGGATGGCGACGCCGTAGAGCACGACATAGAGGACCAGGGCGATGCGCAGCGGCCCTTCGACCTCGGCGATCACCGAGGACAGACGGTCGCCGAGGAAGACGTTGAGCCGCTCGTCGATGAAGTCGTAGCTGGGCTCGAAGACGCGAAAGCTCATCGTCGGGCTCCTCAGAAGGCCCGCTCATAGGCGCGCATCCGCGCCTCGCGACGCGCGTCCGCCAGACCGCGCCGCGCCGCCTCGCATTCGTCGTTGGTGCGGCCGGCGTCGCAGGCCGCCACGACCGCCTCGGCCGCGTCGGGATCGGCGGCGAAGTCATCAGCGGTCCGGTCGGTCGCCCCGCAGCCGACGAGGCCGAGCGCGACGAGCAGCGCGGACCGTTTCACCGGAACGCCCGTTCGTAGACATCCATACGGGCCGCCCGGGCGGCCTCGGCCCGTTCCCGGGCGCGCTGCTCTTCCAGCCGCGCCTCAGCCGCCTGGGTCAGGGCGAGACCCTGCAGCCGTACCTGCTCGTTCTGGATCAGCGCCTGTTCCGCCGCGAGGCGAGCTTCCAGGTCCATGACGGCGCGGGCGTTGGGCGCGGTGTCGAGGGCGGAGCGGAGCGTCTCCAGACCCTGCAGGCGAAGATCCGCCGCGCCGGCCACCGCTTCGCCCACCGCGAGATCCCGCGCGGTCCGGGCGCCCGCCCGTTCGAGGCTGTCGCGATAGTAGGCTTCCGCCGAACCCGGATCGCCCGCGGGCGGCGTGTACAGCCGGGTGTCGCGGCGAATGGCGTCGGCGCGTTCGGCCAGGTCGCCGAGCGCGGACAGGTCGCCATTGGCCGCCGCCCGCAGCGAACGCATGTCGGGCAGGGGGTTGCGCACCGTCGGCAGTCCCAGCTCGCTGGCCAGGGCGTTGACGCCGGACAGGTCGTTCAGGCTGTCGAACAGCTGCTGGCCCTGCTCGACCTGGGTCTGCAGCGCCCTCAGCTGCTCCAGGGTGGTGCGGGCCTCCTCGACCATCTGGGCCAGGGCCCGGGGGTCGTGGACGATCTGTTGCGCCTGGACGGCCGGGGCGCCGGCGAGGACGAGGCAGGCGGCCGTCGCGACGAAGGGGATGCGGGCTCTCACAGGAACCTCCTCTGGTCATGGAAGGGATCGCGCCACAGCGCGTAGTCGTCGCCGAGCTCGGCGCGGAGGCGGTCGAGGAGGGCGGTGGTTTCGGTGCGGCCGGACAGGACCGACAGGGCATCGTCCATGCCGCTCAGGTCCAGTTCCACGACCACGCTGTCGTGGCCCTGCTTGACCAGGAAACGGTGCGACTCGGGGGTCAGGACCTCACGCACCAGTCGGAATTCCTCCTGGGTGAGGCCGAAGCCGTCGATGTAGTCGCGCGCCTGGCCGTGGGCGTTGGGCAGGAAGATCTTGGTCGCGCACTGTTCGAGGATGGCGTGGGCGATCGGGGAGCGCAGGGCGTCAGCCGGAGACTGGGTGCCGAACACCATCAGGGCGTTCTGCTTGCGCCAGGTCTTGAGCCCGTCCTGGGCCAGTTCCGTGAAGGCCGGGTCGCCCAGCACCTTCCAGAACTCGTCGATGTCGAGGACGAGACGGCGGCCGTCGACCCGCTCGGCGATGCGGTGGAACAGATACAACATCGCTGGCGTACGGACCTCGTCGTGGTCGAGGACCTGGGTGATGTCGAAGCCGGCGAAGCGGGCCTCCAGGCTGAGGGCGTCCTCGTCATTGTCGAGGACCCAGCCGAGGGGACCGCCCCTTTGCCAACGCTCCAGCCGCGCGCCCACGCCGCCGGCGTCGCCCTGGCCGAGGAGGCTGCGCAGGGCGGCGATGGATCGCCGCTCTCGCGGCAGGGCCTCCAGCGCGGCCACGCCCTGATCGATGGCGCGGGCCTGGGGCACCGTCAGGGTCTCGTCCGGCCGGGCGACGAGGGTCCGGACCAGGCGGACGAGGAACGCGCGGTTGGCGGGGCTGGGGGTGAGGGCCTTGAACGGGGCGAAGCCGGTCGGTTCGCCGTTGCGCAGGGCGAGATAGGTCCCGCCGCAGGCGCGGACGAAGATCTCGGCACCCCGGTCCTTGTCGATGAACAGTTGCTGGGCGTCGAACCGCTCCAGCTGCGCCAGCATGAAGTTCTGGACCACAGTCTTGCCCGACCCCGAAGGCCCGCAGATGAAGGTGTGGCCGAGATCGCCGACATGGAAGTTGAACCAGAAGGGCGAGCCGGCCGTGGTGCGCAGCACGGCGACGGCGTCGCCCCAATGGTTGCCGCGCGCCTTGCCCACCGGATGGGCGTGGAAGGGCGCCAGGGCCGCGAAATTGCGCGAGGTGATCGCGGCCGGCCGGGTGCGGCGGGCGAAGGCCCCGGGGAACTGGGACCAGAAGGCCGCTTCCAGGCCGAGATCCTCGCGCGCCACGACGAGGCCGGAGTCCGCGAGGATGGCGCGGGCCTTGGACAGATAGTCGGCCAATGCGGTCGGGGTATCCCCATGGACGAGGATCGAGGCCTGGTGCTCGCCCATGACGAAGCGGTTGCTCACGAGATCGTCGAGCGCGTCCGACAGGCCGGTGATCTGCGAGGCCGCGCGGTCCCGCGCCGAGACCATCTGGTTCTGCTTGCGCTCCATCACGGCGCGGGCCGAGGCCTTGGACAGGAAGGCGAAGGACTGGCTGATCACGAAGCCGAACCGGACGCTCAGCAGTTCGTCCCACAGCCCGGGCCGGGTCGTGGCCGGGTATTCCTTGACGGCCAGGACGCCGGCGTAGCGCGCCTCGGCGGCGTCCCGCAGCTCGAGCGTCTCGCGCCCGAAGATGGCGCGCACGGTGTAGACTGCCGAACCGAGGTGGCCGAACACGATCGGGACCGACGACCGGCGCCCGGTCAGGACCAGCCGCATGACCTCCATCGGCTCGGAGAACCACAGGCCGCCGCGTTCGTAGAGGCCGAGCCGGCGCGGCGCATAGCGCCCGAGGTACTGGACCAGGTCGCGCCCGGCCTCCTCGATCCGCTGGATATGGGCCAACTCGACCTCGGCGTCGTTGCGGCGCGACGCCCTCAGACGTTTGGCGAGCGCCGCGGCGCGATCGCCGGCGTCCCGGCCCGGATGCAGCACAAGGGTGACGAACAGCTCATTGATCCAGAGCCGCCGTCCCGCGACACGGTCATCGTAAAGGGCGCCGAGCTCCCCGGCGAAGGCCGAGCGGAAGCCGGCGGATCGCTCGATCTCGACCGGGCGCCGCACCACATGGTGCCAGACCGCCAGACGGTCGTCGGCGAGATTGCGCCAGGCCTGGTTGAGTTTGACGTGCCAGTCGTTGAGGTCCCGGGCGTCAGCGGTCTCGAAGCTGGCGCCGTCGACCTGGAACACCATCATCAGGGCGCCGCTGTCGAGCGCCACCACATGGTCCGAGACGTGACGGGCGTAGGGCAGGTGCGGGCGGGCGTCGGCCTCGCGCCGCAGCCGCGCGGGAGGAACGCCGCCCTCAGCCACGGGACAGCTCCGCCAGACAATAACGGCGGACGAGGGGGAGGGGCGTCGCCGAGCTCCCGCCCCAGAGCGCCGCGTTGCGTGACCGGCCCTTGGTGTCGACATAGACGAAGAGCAGCCGGAAGGCGTTGTGGTCGGCCCGGCAGATCGCCCGGAACACCAGGTGCAGGGCCGGGGCGACTAGGAGGTAGAGGAGGCTGCCGCCGACGAGGAAGACGACGCCCGACACGATGACGTTGACGCCCATCGCCTCCATGGGCACGCCGAGGATCATCGCCGGACGCGTGCAGGCCAGGAACAGCGGATCCTCGGTCAGACGTTCGTCAGCCATGGGGCCCTCCCGCCGACAGGCGCGACAGGGCCAGGCCGATCGCCAGGCCCGAGCCGAGACCGGCGAGGATCTGGGCGAACCGCTTGGGCGAGATCAGCTTCAGGCCGAGCATCAGACACAGGGCGAGAAAGGCCGACGCCGACCCGATCCACAGCCAAGGCGCGGCGACCGTCATCAGGCGCCGCCCGTGATCAGATTGACGATCTCGGCCGCGCCGAAGACCACGACGATGCCGAGCACGACGATCGCCGCCCGGCGCAGGTCGAACAGGCCGAACATCCACAGGATGCCGACGACCACGACCGCCAGCACTGCCAGCAGACGGGCCGTGTTGCCCGTGAGCATGTCGACGACGTTCTGCAGCAGGCCTTCGACGTTGGCCGAGGCGAGCGCCGGCTGCGCCGACAGACAGGTGGCGGCCAGCGCGATGCAGGCCGCAGCGCCGGCGTGACGCGGGAAGGGTGAAAGGGTCAGGGGGCGAAACATCAGTGGCTCCGGTCGACGAAAGTGGAAAAGGCGACCCGCACGGGCCCGCGCGCGAACACGTCCCAAGCGGCAGGCGGGGCGTTCGGGGGCGGCGGTTCGGGAAGGCGCGCGTCGGACGGCTCGACGACGGTCGCTGAAAGCGGTCCGGCCAGGTTCAAGGCGACGGCCGCCTGCTCGACCCTGGCGACGTAGCCGTTGCGGAATCCCCGCCGGGCGTCGCCGGTGTTGTAGCGGGACAGGGCGACGCGCAGGGCGGACTGACGATGCGCCGGAGTCTCGCCGACGGGCCGGTAGCCCGCGCGAAGGACCGTCGCCGCGGCCCGCAGGTTGAGGCAAGGATCGAAGGTGTCTTCGACCGTCAGGCCCAGCCAGCCGAGGTTGTCGCTGTTGATCTGGGCCAGCCCGAGATCGAGGTTGGCGCCGCGGCTCAGGAGACGACGGGCCGTCGTCGCGGCCTCCGTCGCGTTGCGCGATCGAGCGGGACGGGCGCCGTTGCGATTGACGCCGATGGCCAAGGGATCGAACCGGCTCTCGACGTGCGCGATCGCCGCAAGGGTCTGCGGCGCCACCGAAGGCGCGCAGCTTTGCGAGAGGGCGAGAACGAACGCGAGGTCGAGCATGGGGGCCTCCAGGAACCGCCGCCATCCCATCGGATCAGGCCGGCGGCGGCGACCCGCGAGCGCCCCGTGGGAGATCTACGGTAGGAAACTGCGGGGTTCAGCGGCGCGTCGGGCGGCCACCGCCAGGCAGGCGACGGCCTGGATGCGCGTTCGCACGCCGAGGACGCTGCAGGCCGCCATGAGATGCTCATCGACCGTCCTGGGGGAGAGTCCGAGCCGTTCGCCGATGCCGGATGAGGTCAATCCTGTGGCGGCGAGTTGCAGGCATTCGCGCTGCCGATCGGTCAGGGCCTCGAGCCCCGGGGTGGATGACGCAGTGGGAAGGGAGGTGCGCGCTTTCATCACCGAATCCAGCCGGGAAATCACTGCCGCGCGCCAGTCCGGGACCTTCCCACCGTGACTCTACGACCGGGGCGGGGCGCCGGCAGGCGGTCTCAGCCGCCGTTGTTGGTCCCGCTGTCCTCTCGATCGGGCGCTAACAGTCTGCTCCGCCGTTGCTCGAGCCACGCGTCTGCCTCGGTGTCGCGCTTGACGGACTGATCCGCGAGATCCCTGAACATCCTGGTGAAGGTGTTGATGATCGGCCGGGCGTCGAGATCAGCTATGGCGTCCCCGGCTTCCTCGTCGAATTCCTGCAGCGCCACGGCGAGGATGGTCGCCAGTTTGTTGTCGGCGCACCGCAAGGCGAAGGCGGGGGACCCGAGAGCGAGGGCCGCGAGAATTCCGTGCGGATCGCTGTTCGTGACCTCGGCGAAGCGGTGAATGCGTTCGATGTTGATTCGCCCCGCACCGGACTCGAAATGCTCGTAGGACCGAAGCGCCATGTTCATGGCCTGAGCGACGTCGATCGACCGCATGCGCCGGTGAGAGCGGATCAGGCGCAGGCTCGAGGAGAGCACCGCATTCGTCGACGGGGTGTGCCGGGCGTCCATCTCTCGGTTTACTCCCTCGCCGTCGGCATCACGCGTTACGAACTTAGGTTCACCCCTACAGGTTGAAAAATGACTCAGCCATGCGTCAAATGAAAGTCGATAAAGATCAACAGCATAAAAGCTGCGGCTATGACGCAAGTTTCTTGCGGACGACAGTATAGACGCCGTCCCGCTGCCGGGCTTCCCCGGTGTGTGGCGACCGCTCGCCTACGGATCGCTCATGGTCGGTGTGGGAGAGGGCGGTGAGACAGCGCGATCCCTTCGGAACGGCGCTCGCCAGTCTGCGGACAGCGATCGAGGACGGTCTGGCGCCCGGCCAGCATCTGTCGGTGGCCGATATCGCGGCGTCGCTGAACCTCAGCACCAGTCCAGTGCGCGAAGCCCTGTCGCGGCTCTGCGGCGAGGGTCTGATCGAGGACCGCCGCGGGCTCGGCTACTTCACGCGGGCGACGCCGCTGGAAGACGTCCTCGGCCTTCTGGATCTCGAGGCCGCGCACATTCGCCTCGCGGCGCGCGGCGCCGGCCACCCCAGTCCAGCCGAAGCCTCGGATGGCGCCGTCGATGCGTGGATCGGCGAACTGATCGAGGTCTGCGAAAATCAGCCGCTACTGGAGAGTCTCGCGCGGGTCCGTCGCCGCCTCGCCCCGCTCAGGAGCCTGACCGCTTCCACAGAGGCGCCGGCCGGTCCGCATGAGGGTGACAGTATCGACGCCTACTACGCCCGCTGGCGGATCACCGCCGGAACAATCGCCTCGCGCGCGCGTCGGATCGATCCCGACCAGTCAAAGTATACGCGCAATATAGTTTGAATCGATTTGCTTTGGGGTGCTGATGGTCCGTCGTCGACCTTTTGTCGACTTTTCAACGAGGAGACGACCATGACCACCCACCGCACCCCGCGCCTCGTGCGCCTCGGCGCCGCCCGCGACCTCACGCGCGCGGTCGACGAAGGCGACTACGCCGAGCTGAACACCTCCAAGCTCTACACGATCCCGCCGGGCGCCTGAGCGCGACGTGCCGTCCTGCGGGGCGGCACGGACGCCCGGTCCGGCCTCGCCCGGTGCGTCCAGTTCAGAGGCCATCATCGAAAAAGGGAGTCTGGCCATGAAGGTCCAGAACAAGGGGCGCATCTTGCGGCTGGGCGGCGCTCGCCGCCTGACGCGCGCCGTCGACGAAGGCGACTTCGCCGAGCTCAACTCGCATTTCCGCTGGGAGATGCCGCCCGAATGAGCGGCCGGGGTCGTCTTTCGGGGCGACCCCGATCGGCTCCCATTGGAGGAAAAGGTCATGCTGATGCGAAAAACTGCGCGCCTGCTGATCCTCGGGTCGGCGCGACGGCTGACCCGCGGCAAGGGCGGCGAGTTCGTCGAGTTGCAGGTGACCCACCGCTACGAGCTTGCGCTCGAATGAGCGAGGAAGGGCAACTGGCGCAGGGCGTCCACGCCGTTCCGATCGGAGGCGATCTGATCCTGCTGGATCTGGCGGCGGACGACTATCTGCTGTTCCCGAACTGCGGCGACGTCGCGGTCGATGGCGAACGCCTGCGCGGACCGATGGACGCCCTGCTGGAGTTGGCGTCCGCAGAGCTGCTGCATTCTGGCCCTGCACGCCCCGCCGGCGTCACGCCGCCGCCGCTTCCCCTGCGCCGCCTGCCCGAGGTCGCCGGTTCCCGGCCGCGCCTGGGAGAGATCGCCGCGTTCGGCGCGATCTGGGCAGATCGCGCCGGGCGTCGTCCGACGCTGGCGGGACTGGCGACGGCCTATGCGGACCGGACCGGACGGCGCGATGACCTTGAGGCGATCTCGGCGCGCGCGGAGACCTTCTTCCAGCTTCTGCCCTTTGCGCCCCGAACCGGCGCATGCCTGTTCCAGGCCGAGCTGCTGTTGCGCTTCCTCAACGCCAAGGGCCTCGACGCCGACTGGGTGTTCGGCGTCCGCGCCTGGCCGTTCCTGGCCCATTGCTGGCTGCAGGTCGACGACGTCTGCGTCAGCCAGTCCGCGGAAACGCTCAGCCATTTCCATCCCATTCTGGTGATCTGAGGATGGGCGCCGACTCCTTCGTGGCGCTCGTGGGCGACACGGCCGCCGCGCTCGAAGCGCTCGCGGCCCCGATGCGCCGACGGCTCGCTGGCGCGGGATGGTCGCGCCGGGTCTCGCACCCTTTCGTTGAGGTCTATGCGCCGTCAGACCGGCTTGCGGTCACAGCGGGGCTGGACGGCCATGGCGTCCTGATCGGCGAGATGTACGACAACACGGGTCGGACGGTTTCAGCTTCGGAACGCGGGACCTTGGCCTGCCGGCCCATGGATGCAGCTTCCGCCCGGCGGTTGGTGGCGGAGCATTGGGGCCGCTACGTGATCGTCCGACGCACCGGGGGCGATGCCGCAATTCTGCGTGATCCGTCCGGCGCGATCGAGGCCGTCTGCTGGCGCAGGTCCGGCGTCACCCTCGTCGCCTCAAGCGCGCCGCCTGTTCTCGATCCCCTGCTGCCCGATGACATGGCTTTGAACTGGGAGGCCGTGGCTCGGCTGATCGGTCGCGGCGGCGAGTACCGTCACGATCTCGCCCTCGACGGGCTGACGCCCATCGCGGCCGGAGAATTGCGCACGCTCGGCGCAGGCGGCTCTCACGGCGTGCAGGTGTGGCGGCCGGCGGACGTCTATCGTCGCGGGCGCGGCCGCCCGCCCGAACTTCGTTCGGCCGTGCAGACGGCGGTGCGCAGCCTCGCCGGCGATCGCACATGGGTCGCCGAGGTCAGCGGCGGCCTCGACTCGGCGATCGTCGCGGCGTCCCTCGAAATGTCGCAGCGGGATCGCGTCGCGGCCTGGGTGAACCACTACGTTGAGCAGCCCGAAGGCGACGAGCGGGCCTATGCGCGGGCGGTGGTGGCGCGTCAGGGTGATGTGCTGACCGAAGTGCGGCGCGAAGGGCTGACCCTGTCGGCCGAGCGCCTAGCGCGCACGGCGGACGCTTTCCGACCCGCCACTAATGACATCGATACGGACTATAATGACGACATTGCCGCCCGCATCCGGGAGGGTGGGGCCTGGGGGTCGCTGACGGGACAGGGCGGCGACGCGGTCTTCTTCCAGATGCCGAGCCCGCTGATCGCCTTCGACGAATTACAGGAGCGCGGAGTCAGGGCGCGACCGGCGGCCGTGCACCGGATCGCGCGCTGGACCCGCCGATCGCTCTGGCCGTCGGCCTGGATCCGGGCGTTGCAGGAACACCGGCGCAGCCGCGCCGATTGGGATCATCCCTGGCTCGACGACCTGCGGGGCGTTCCGCCCGCCAAGGCCCTGCAGATTTCCATCCTCGCCTTCTGCCAGACCTTCCAGGGGCAGGCCGCGCGGAGCCTGCACGGGGTCTGCGTCAACCCGCTGCTGAGCCAGCCCGTAATGGAGGCGGGTCTGTCGTGGTCGACCGTCGATCTGACCTGGGGCGGCCGGGACCGGGCTGCGGCCCGAAATGCGTTTCGGGACGTCCTGCCTCCGTCAATCTACGCCCGCCGTTCAAAGGGCGAACTCGGCGCCTTCTACGGCGAGGCCGTCGCGAGCCATCTGCCCTTCCTGCGGGACTATCTGCTGGGCGGGGCCCTCGCCCAGGCGGGGTTGCTGAACGACCTGGAGGCGGACCTTTCCCGGGAGGCGCTGCTTTGGCGCGGCGGCTTCTCCCGCCTGCTCACCCTGGCGCTGACGGAGGCCTGGGTTCGACGGTGGACGGCGCGGCTGGAAGCGCGTTCGCGGTGAGATAGCGATCGAACCAGCCGATGACCTGCTCGTAGTAGATCCGGGCGTTGCCGGGGTTATGGAGGCTGTGGTCCTCGCCGATCAGGTAGAGCAAGGCGGCCGGGCGCTGGAGGCGTCTAAGAGCGGCGTACATGCCCTCGGCCTCGCCCGTCGCATGGTCCATTTCGCCCTGCACCAGCAGAACCGCGGCCGTGATCCGGTCGGCCTGTTCAAAGGCGCTGCCGCGTCGGTAGCGCTCCGGATCGGACCAGTAAGACGCGTGCATCCCGACCTGACCGGATTCCAGCCACCGCGCGGTTCCCATGATCGCGGCCTCGTTTTCGCCCGCCAGACGCGCATGGTTCGACAGCCTGCCGAGCGATCCGGCCAGGTCATAGGATCCGTTCAGGGCGACGACGGCCTTGAACCTGGGGGATTGCGACGCGCTCAGCACGACCGCCCAGGCGCCGAAACTGTGTCCCCAAAGGCCGATCCTGTCGCCATCGACGAGCCCCTCGGCAGCGGCGGCGTCGACAACGGCGAGGATTCGGTCCGCCAAACCGGCCGCCGGCTCGGGGCCGACAGGTAGGTCCGGATAGAGGACGGCGTAGCCGGCGGCGACAAGCAGTTGGCCGTTGAGCGTCAGATTGCCCGCCTCGGGGCGCATGGTCGGCGGCGGGGTCGCATAGACGCGGTCCGGATAGGGGATGACAATCACCGGAGGCGAGCCGCCGCCTTGAGCGGGGGCGTATAGCCATCCAGCCGTGCCGCCGGGACCCTCGACCCGCCGGGCCGAGGCGAGATCCACTTCGTCGAGCTCGGGATTGAGGCTCCAGATCGTCTCCGTCGACGTTCCGCGTATCACGGTGAGGCGATTGACGGCCCGACCCTCGGCGCCGCGCGCGACGGCCAGGCCTTGAGACCAACTCACCGCCGCGCCGGACGGACCCGTGACGCAGACGACGGGGCCCGGGTCGGCCGGGGTCCGGCACAGTCGTCCCGCCGGCTCCGACACCGCGGCGCTGTCTTGTTTTAATGGACCCGCCAGGGCCCGCTGGCCAAGCGGGCCATCCGACCGAATGACCGAGGCGAACGCACCGAGGTCTTCGGACGACCCATCGGAGACCAGGCGGACGACCCGTCCGCGACTGGAGAACAAAGCCCCGCTGGCTCCTTGAGCGATGAGGCGGGCGTCCGGCGCCAAGGCCGAGAGCCTCTCGCCGCTCAAGAACCAACCCTCTTCATCCCGATCACGGCCGTGCAGGGCGACCATTTCACCTATCCAACCGGCTTCGGCCGTCGGCAATCCGTGGAAGTCGAGCGGGACGACCGGGGCGACGCCCGGCGGGGTGACGTCCCGCGTCGCGCCGGTCGGGCCGACGGCGAGAAGGCGGGGACGGTCGTCATCGATCGCGGCGACCAGCAGGGCGTCGGACGCCGACGACCAGGTCAGCAGGCTTGTCGAGACGTCTCGGGCCTCGGGCGGGTCCCGGGTTTCGCCGGAGCGACTGTCGACGAGCCGGAGGGCGCGCACGCGTCGAAACTCCGTGGCGGCGCCCGGAGAGGGCAAGGGCTGGAGGGCGCGGTCGACCAACAGGGCGATATGGCGACCGTCCGGAGACGCCTCCAGGTCGAGGAAGGGTCCTCTGGCGAGACGGGTCGCGGCCCCGGTCCGGGCGTCGATCCGCCAGAGGTCGCGAGGCGGTCGCTCCGGTTCGGGCCCAAGCCCGACCGAAACGAAGGCCGCCTCCCCTTGCGCCGCCCGGTCCCAGAGCGGGGGCAGTTCTCTCTGGGTCCGGTTGGTGTCGGCCAGACGCTGCGGCAAGCCGCCGTCCGGCATGCCGAGCGCCACGAAGACGTCCTCTGACAGCCATTCCACGGACCGACCCCAGGCTCCCGTCTCCGGGGAGATGTCGGTCCACACGACCACGCCGCTGACCAGATCGGCGATCCCCACGCGGAACTCCAGGGCCTGCAGGCGGAAGACCACGAGCTTGCTGCCGTCGGGGGAGAACGGGCCGGCGGTGTAGCCTGCGTCCTCCTCCATCGGCAGAAGCGGACGGACACGGGTTGGGGTCTCAACATCGGCCCGATAGAGGCGGGCGTAGCGGAGGGCCCCTTCGGGCTGCAGGTCGTAGCGTGGCAGATCGTCCCGCGCGCGCCGCTCCTCGAACACGATCACTTCACCGGACGGATCGACGGCGATCCGCCCGAAGCTCTCAAGCCCGAGGAGGGTGTCGAGGGTCAGGGGCTCAGACGCGCCCGTCGTCGGGCAGCCCAGAGCCAGCGCGGCCAGCGCGCAGGACAGACGTTTGCGCATGGCGTTTCACCAGCGCTTGACGAGTTGCAACGAGATCTGACGGCCAAGTGCATTGGTGTTGGCGGCGTCGTACCCGATCCCCCGCGACGCGTCGTAGAACGGCGGCTCCGAGTTTGCGAGATTGAGGACGTTCAGGGAGAGGGAGAGACCGTCGCCCCAGCCCCGGAAGTCGTAGCGGACCTGACCGTCGAAGGTCGCCCAGTCGTCAATGCTTCGACCGCCGACCGGGTCTCGACCCCCGCTGACATAGTTGGCGATCAGGCCGACCGTCAGAGGGCCCCTGAGCCACTGACCGCCGATCCGGCCTCGCCAGCGAGCGGGAAAGTGCGGATCTCCCAGCAGGTCTTCGTTCGGGGAGGCGTCGGTGATCTGACGATCATTGGTCAGGAGATGGGTGATCGATCCGTCGACCGACATCTGACCGGCGCCCAAGTCGAAGCGATATCGCGCCGACAGGTCCAGCCCCTCGACCTCGACGGCGGCGGCGTTGACGAAGCGGTTGTCCACGATCACGCCATAGGCGGTGACGGGCATGACGGTCGGGTTGAAGTTGCCGGGGTGGTCCAGCAGCGACTGGACGAGGGCGCGATCTTCCGCGTTCGTGGCCGGGCTCACGAAACGGACGAAGGGGGACAGGGCAGGGTCGTTGAGAACATTCGTCAGGTTCTCAAGGACCGGGTTGCCGATGCGATCCTCGAACCGGGTCCGGAACCACCCGCCTTCCAGCCGGACGCCGCTCAGGGCCGCCGGCGTCCAGACGAAGCCCGCCGTGGTTGAGGCGGCGGTTTCCGGGCGCAGATCCGGATTGCCGCCGTACTGGACGACCGCGAGGACATTGACGCCGCCACGGTTGAGGAAGGTCGGGCCCAGGGCGTAGGCCGTGAACAGCTCCCGGAGCGCCGGCGCCCGGAATGATGTCCCATGGCTCGCGCGCAGCAGCAGGTCGGGCGTCGGGCTGTAGAGCAGACCGACCTTGGGGTTGGTGGATTGCCCGACACCCTCATGGTCTTCGATCCGCGCCGCTAGGGAGAACTCCAGACGTTCCAGTCCGGGGCGGGCGTTGGCGGCGCTCACGAACGGCGCGCGGAACTCGACGAAGGCCGCCGAGACGTCGCGTTCATAAACGAGCGGGGCGACGATGCGCGGCGCCACGCCGGAGAGGAAATTCTCACCTTCGGTCTCGAACCGCTCCCGGCGAAGATCGACGCCGACAGCCATGCGCAGCGGCCCGCCGGCGAGCTCCAGGAGCGATCCGTCGGCCTTGAGGTTCGCCGACGCCACGGTGGTCGTGTGGTCGGTCCAGGAATAGCCCGAGCCGATATGCGCGCGCATCGCCGCGCTGGTGTTGGCGGGATCGCCGTAGGGATTGAAGAATCCGTCGACCGCCGTCCTGAACGTCGTGGTCGGTATGTCCGCCCGTGACCCAAGGGCCTCTTGAAGGAAAGTCGTCTGCACGCGGTTGGACAGCGTCCGGCTGCTGAACTCCCGACCGCCGCTGACATACGCCGACAGGTTCCAGTCCCGGATCGCGCCGTTGAGACCAAGGGCTCCGCTGACGCTGCGCGTACGGCCTTCCGAGAGCGCCGGTCCCAGTTCGTCGATCCAGGAATAGGCGATATCGTGGCGGGTCGCGCCCACCGGAGACACGAAATGAGGATTGGCGGAGGTGATCGCCACGATGCCGGTGTCGGCCGGCGTCTGGAGCGTGTGGTTCCGTTCCGTGTAGCGGATGTCGCCGTCAAGGCTGAAGCCGAAGGGAAGGTTCTGCCGCGCCGCGGCGAAGAGGCTGTGCCGACGCTGGTGCGGCAGGAACCACTGGCCCTGGTTCTGGTTCGTGAGGTTGACCTCATTGGCCCGGAAGTCGGCCGGGGTGAGCCCTGTCCCGTCCTGATCGCGAGGAATGGCGAAGATGGGCCGATAAGAGCCCGTGACAGAATCCTGCGCCATCAGGTTGCCGGGCGCGCTGTAGACCAGCCGCCAGTCCGACCCGCCCAAGGGGCGCAGGTCGGCGCTGGAGGTCACCCGGCGATCCTCAGATCGGAGCTCCCCGCGATCGTGAAACTCGTAGGCTGCGACCAGGCTTCCGCTCGACCAATTGAACCCGCCGACATGGGACACCAGAACTTCCTCGGCGCCGCCGTCGCTCGTGCCGCCCACCCGCAAGCGGCTCTCGGCCTGGTCGAACTGGGATTTCAGGATGATGTTGACGACGCCGCCGACCGCGTCCGCGCCGTAGAGCGCTGAAGCGCCGTCCAGCAGCACGTCCACCCTCGCGATCGCGCTGGACGGAATGTTGGACACGTCCGCGAAGTCGCCGGAGAGGCCGGTGCCGGCGATCCGCCGGCCGTTGACCAGGACGAGGGTCGCGTCTGCGCCGAGTCCGCGCAGGTTCAGGCCGGTCGCCGCGCCGCTGTTCCGGGCCGAGCGATCCGCGCCGGTGTTCGCGGAGCCCTCATAGGCGGCGCCGGTGAAATTCTGGGGGAGGGCGGCGAGGGTCTCGGCCACCGTCGCCCGCCCCTGCCGCGCCACGTCGTCCTGGGTCAACACCGTGACCGGCGAGGGGCTGTCGACGCCCCGGAAATAGCTGCCCGTGACCACGACCTCTTCGAGCTGGGTGGCTTCGGCTTCCGCCTCTGCGCGGGCCGACGGATCGACCAGCACGAACACGTTCGGCCGGCTCTGGCGATAGGTGAGGCCTGTCCCGCGCAGCAACTGGGCGAGCGCCGCCTCCGCCGTGAAATCGCCGGTGACGGCCGGGGACTGACGTCCGGCGACGAGGGCGCTGGGATAGAGGATCTGCAGTCCGCTCTGCTGGGCGAAGACCGGCAGGCTTCGCTCGAGCGGCCCAGCCCCGATGCTGAACGCGCGCACGGCGTCGACCGACTGCGCGGCTACCGGCGTCGTTACACCCATCATCAGCGCGGCGAGCGCGGTTGAAGTGAACCTGTGACCCATGATCTCCCCCGATTTTCTACCCGCAGATTTGCGGGCCGGGGAGGAGACGTCGGGTCGCGGGCCATCCCCTAAGTCCGGGGTCAGATTATTTTCAGGCGGGACCCGTCAGGACGAGATGGCCGTCCGGCGCCCGGGTCGCTTCGAGGGCGTAGAGGTCTCTCAGCGCCGCGACGAAGCCGTCGACATCGCCGGCGTCAAACACGCCGCTGACACGGATGCTGGAGATTCGATCGTCCCGCAGTTCGACCGGCGAAGGGCTGTAGCGATTGACCTCCGCCACGGCGACGGCGATCGGGGTGTTCTCGAATGTCAGGCGGCCGGCCGTCCAACTCGTCGCCGCCGGCACGTTCACCGCGACGACCGCGGGGCGTTGGGCCGACGTGGTGACCTGTTGTCCGGGCGCGAGCGTCCAGGCCGACCGCGACGCCGCCTCCCGCCGGACCGCGACCTTTCCCTCGACCAGAACGACCTGGGCGCCGGCGCCGGTCCTGCGGACATCGAAGCGGGTGCCGATCGCGGTCACCTCGGTGTCGCCGGCCTTCACCAGGAAGGGGCGGGCCGCATCCCCCTGCACCTCGAACATGGCGCGTCCGGAGGCCAGGGTCACCAGCCGCTGGGAACCGCTGAACCGGACCGTGACGTGGGAGTCCGTGTCCAGAATGATGCGTGAGCCGTCCTCGAGCCTTACCGTGCGCTGCTCGCCGATGGCGGTGTCATAAGCGTCCGGTCGTTGGGCGGACCACCACGACCAGCTTCCCACTGCGAGCGCCAGGGCGACCGCGCCCGCTGCACCGAGCGGGATCAGGCGGCCAGAAGGACTTCTGCGCCGGCTGGGCGGGGCCTGGCGGGCCCGGTTCGTCGCGTCTTCCGTGAGCGCCGCCATCTCGGGGGTCTTCGCGAGCGTTCCGGCCGCATCCCACATCGCCTCGAGACGACTGAAGGCGCGGGCGTTCTCAGGATCCCGCCGCCAGTCGCTGAATTCCTTGATGTCGGCGGTCGTGACCTGGCGCTGGTTCAACTTGCTGAACCATTCCGCCGCTTCCGTGCGCCTGATTTCGGCTTCAGCCTCGATCGTCATCCGTCTTGCCTACAAGTCCAGCCGAGACGCGCAGTACTCGAGCGCCCTGGACATTCGCCATTCCACCGTTTTTACACTGATCCCGAACGACTGGGCGATCTCCGGATAGGTCATACCGCCAAAGCGGCTCAACACGAAGACGTCGCGGTAGAGTTGCGGCATGGACCGGATTACCTGCTCGAGCAGAACCTGATCGAACTGGGGCGCGGCCTCCGCTTCGGCCGGGCGCTGAAACGCCCGATCCCGCCGCCGTCGCCCTTCTTTCCGGCTCTCATCACGGACCAGATTTAGGGCGATCTTGAGCAGAAACGCCTTCGGGTGGCGGATGTCGCTCAGCGCATAGGGCGCGGCGCGAATATAGGTTTCCTGGACGACGTCGGCCGCCGCATCGGCGTCGACATGGGCTCTCAGGCGCCGATCCAGCCAGGCGGCATAGCGCCGATAGAGACGGTTGATACCGTCCTGCGCCTCCACACCAAGCTGCTTCGTATCGGTCACCACAGTTCTCCGGCCTCTCGACGAGAGGGTCCGGAACCCAGACGCGTCCACACGGCCCGGGACAGGCGCGCAGGCGCGCGCCGTCAGGCGTTGGGAACGGGCAACCGCGCGATGCGCGACGCCGTCGATGATTTGATATCGCACAGGGGATTCCAGGCCCCACCAACGCAAGCGTCGGCCAGGCCAGCATGAATCAAACGGAATCCCGGTGCAAGCCGGAGGGGTCGGGCGTTGGAATCCTCTGCGATCGCGAGGCCCGCTGCTTCAGTCCACAGCGGTGCCTCTGTCGCGCGGACAGACCCCGGCTCAAGCTGTGCGCCTATCTCACGGCGCCCGACCTGGGCGATCTAGAAGGGCGTCCAGCCGGGGGCAAGCGCGTCAATTCGCCCTAGGAGTCAGGCGGCCCCGACCGCAAAAAACTGGCGGACGCCCCGCAATTCACTGTCGTTGCCCGGCTGTTGATTCCCGCTCACCGTGCATGGAGATCAACCGAAGCGGAGCCGATCATGGAGCCTAGTCGTCACGCAGAACGCCGTCCGATCATGCTCTTGAGCGGCCGCGAAGCCGAGTGTCTGCTCTGGGTCAGCCGCGGAAAGAGTTCCGCGGACATCGGGCAGATCGTTGGGCTCTCCCCACGAACGGTCGACAGCTATATCGAGAAGGCTTGCGCCAAACTCGGTGTACGAACCCGGATCGAAGCGGTCGCGGTCGGGGTTCGCACCGGCATCATCGACCCCGAAGATGGCTGAGCCTCCGCAACCGGTCGGAAGCGCTTGGAAGAGAAAGGGGGCGGGCCTGGAACCTCTGTACAGAAGCCCGGAGGTTTCGGTCCTGATCGCCGCCGACGCATTGCGTCCCCTGGCTCAAGATCAGCGCCTGTCCGTTCCGGAACCCGCCGCTGATAATCCTACAACGTTCGCGGCAGGTTGCGCGAGTCGGCTTGACCAACCGCGGCAGGGGAGGAAAACACGCCGATGGCCAAATACGCGCCCCTCGCATCCTTCCTTCGCCGCCAGAAGCGAGCCGAAGTGGATCTGACGTTCCGTGACATCGAACGGATTGTGGGCGGCATTTTGCCCAAAGCCGCGGCCATGGACGGATGGTGGCGACCGGAGCCATCCGGGCCGTTGATGCCCCAGCACATCGCTTTCGCAGACGCCGGCTTCGTCGCCGAACCGCAAACGCGAGCCGAAACCGTGCACTTCGTTCGACTGGACGCCGCCCGGTCATTCTCGGACGCGGAGCAGGCCGAGGATCGGAGCGGGACAAGCTGATGTCCGATCGTTCCGGCCCCGAAGGGGGCTGCGGATACGATCGGATCGGGTCGATCAGTTGTGGTCGGCGTGCCCCTGGGGGGCTGGCGTGTCCGAGGGCGCTGGCGCGGGCGGC
Source organism: Brevundimonas goettingensis (assembly GCF_017487405.1). Lineage (NCBI taxonomy): Bacteria > Pseudomonadati > Pseudomonadota > Alphaproteobacteria > Caulobacterales > Caulobacteraceae > Brevundimonas > Brevundimonas goettingensis. Next base: position 901,049 of record NZ_CP062222.1, read on the forward strand.
GCGGGTTCCGCCGGGGCGGGCTCAGGCTTCATCTCGTCGCAGCACGTCATGGCGGCGTCTGCGGCCATGTCCTTGCAACAATCGCAGCCTTCGGCCGCCAGAGCCGCGCCCGCGCTCAGGGTCAGAATCGCTCCGGCGGCGGCCAGCAGGTTGGAAACCTTCATCGTCGTTCTCCTAGTGAACCATGAAGCTGACGGAGCCGGACATCTTGTGACCGTCCGGGCCTTCGGCGGTCCAGGCGGCAGTGTAGGTGCCCGGCGCGAGGCGCGGAAGAGCCACGCCGACGGTGGCGGCGGCTGGGGCGGCCGGGACAGTAACGTCGACCGGAGCTTGACCGTCGGCGGAGAGGGTGACGGTCTCGAGGACCATGGCGTGGGGGAAGGTGACGCTGAACCGCTCGGGCGACCCCTGGGTCATCGCGCCATTCGCAGGAACGGTCGTGATGCCGGATTGGGGCGCTGCGGCCTGGGCCGGCATAGCGTGATCCGCATGCGGGTCCTGGGCGGCGGCGGCGCCGGCGAACGCGAGGGCGGCGGTGACAACGAGAGTGCGGATCATCATGCGGTGGTCTCCTTCGGTTAGAACCAGGCCTTGAGGCCGACGACGAAGCGGGTGTCGTCGGTCGCGCCGCCTCGGGCCTCGATGTAGTCGGCGGTATCGCCGAACGCGCGGCTCCACTCGACGCCGACATAGGGGGCGAACTCCTTGCGGAGTTCGTAGCGCAGTCGCAGGCCTGCCTCGATCGAGGACAGGCCCGAACCGATCTCCAGTTCCGGAATGTCACTGGCTGAAGCGTCGATTTCGAGGCGGGGCTGAAGGATCAGGCGCTGGGTGATGCGCTGGTCGTATTCGGCCTCGACGCGGGCGGTGAGGTCGCCGTCGGTCGACAGGAAGGCGGCGGCGTCAATCTCCCACCAGTGGGGCGCCAGGCCCTGCAGGCCGAGGACCAGATGCGTGGTGTCCTCGCCGCCGGGCCGGAAGTCCTGACGCACGCCGGCCTGAACGTCCCAGAAGGGCGTGACCGCGCGGCTGTAGAGCGCCTGGACTTCAGCCTCCTCGAGCTCGCCGCCGAAGTCGCCTTCGCCCTCGGATTTCCACCAGAAGCGGTTGATGTCGCCGCCCGTCCAGCCCTGGACGTCCCAGAGGTAGGTCTCGCCGTCGTCGCCGAAGCCGGCTTCGAGGCGATCGAGAATGACGGCCGTGGTGCGGACGTCGCCGTTTTCGTGAATCAGGGTTCGGCGAGAGGCGGCCATGGCCTCGGCGCCGAAGACGAGATCGGCGGCGTGGGCAGGGCCGGCCAGGGCGGCGGCCGGGAGCGGGTCCTCCGGAGGACGGCCGGGATTGTCGGCGCTGGTCGCCACATCGGGCGGCCCCATCCTCATGGTCGTCATGTCATGCCCGGCGTGAGGGTCGGTCTGCGCGGGCGACATGGCCGACATGTCGTGGCCCGCGTGCGGATCAGCCTGGGCGGGCGTCGCCGCCGGCATCTGGTGTCCCGCGTGCGGATCGACGGGCGCGGGCTGCGCCGGCATCTGATGGCCGGCATGCTGATCAGCGGCGGGCGGCGTCTGCGCGGGCGGCATGACGTGACCCGCGTGCGGATCCTGCGCCGGTCGGGCCGGCGCCTGTGGCGTCGGCCGCGGTGCGGGCGCGGGGCGCGTCGGCGCCGTGGTCGCCGGCATTGTATGGCCCGCGTGAGGGTCCTGGGCCTGGGCGCTGAAGGCGCTGGCGGCGAGAACCAGCGGGGCGAGGGCGACGGCGAGGCGGTTCATGACGCGGCTCCGTCCATGGGCCGCACCGTCACCACATTGAACATGCCGGCGTGCATGTGCATCAGCATGTGGCAGTGGAAGGCCCAGTCGCCGGGCGCGTCGGCGGTCAGATCGAAGGTCACCTTGCCGCCGGGCGCGACGTTGACCGTATGCTTGAGGGGCTGGTGACCGGCCGGTCCGCCGGTCACCAGTTCAAAGAAATGACCATGCAGATGGATCGGGTGGGCCATCATGGTGTCGTTGACCAGGGTCACCCGCACCCGCTCGTTGCGCTCGAAGCGGATCGGTTCGACCAGTTCGCTGAACTTTCGGCCGTCGAACCCCCACATAAACCGCTCCATGTTGCCGGTCAGGTGGATCTCCATCGTCCGAGACGGGGGGCGCGGGTCCTTGTTCGGCTGGAGCGACACCAGGTCGGTGTAGACGAGGACGCGATGATCGACGGTCGTGAGACCGATCGGACGCTCACCCAGACGGTTGGCGGGGTCCATGGCGATCGCATCGACGCCGACGCCCACCGCCATGTCGGGCGGAGCGTTCTCGGGATCGCGCATGTTCATGCCCGACATGGACATCCCGGCCATCTCGCCGGCCGCGGGCGCGTCCTGGGCCGGCGCTGCGTGGTTCATTCCGGCCATCGCGCCATGGTCCATACCGGACATGTCGCCCATCGCGCCGTGATCCATTCCGCCCATGCCCATGTCGCGCATGGTGAGGTTCGGGACCTCGCGCAGCGGCGGGACCTCGGCCGTCATGCCCAGGCGCGGCGCCAGGGTCGCCCGGCCCATGCCGGACCGGTCGATGGCTTCGGAGACGATGGTGTAGGCGCGGTCCTCGGTCGGTTGGACGATGACGTCGTAGGTCTCAGCGACCGAAATCTGGAACTCGTCCGTCTCGACCGGGCGCACATTCTCGCCGTCGGCCTGCACCACGGTCATCGGCAGGCCCGGGATGCGGACGTTGAAGATCGACATGGCCGAGGCGTTGATGACGCGCAGCCGCACCCGCTCGCCGGGCCGGAACAGGCCGGTCCAGTTCTCCTGCGGCCCATGGCCGTTGATCAGATAGGTGTAGGTCGAGCCGCTGACGTCGAGGATGTCGCGCGGGTCCATCCGCATCTGGCCCCACATGCGCCGTTCCTCCAGGCTCATGCGGTCGCTGCCGTCCATGAGCCCCGCCAGCGTGGTGCGCTGCTGGTTGAAGTAGCCCGGACTCTTCTTCAGCTTGGCCAGGATTTCGTGCGGATGCATGAAACTCCAGTCCGACAGGACCAGCACATGCTCGCGGTCGTAGGCGACCGGATCGGCGCTCGCCGGGTCGATGACGATCGGACCGTAGTGGCCCATCGCCTCCTGAAGGTTGGAGTGGCTGTGATACCAGAAGGTGCCCGACTGCTTGATCGGGAACTCGTAGACGAAGGTTTCACGCGCCCGGATGCCGGGGAAGCTGATGCCGGGCACGCCGTCCATCTGGAACGGGACGAGCAGGCCGTGCCAGTGGATCGAGGTGTCCTCGTCCAGGGTGTTGGCGACTGATAGCCGGACGTTCTGACCTTCTCTAAGGCGTAGCAGCGGCGCCGGCAGAACGCCGTTGATGGTCACCGCATGGCCGGTGCGGCCGCCTACGGTGAAGGGCGTGTGTCCGACGGTCAGGTCGATGTTCGGTCCCGTCAGCGTCGGAAGATCCGCCCGCAGTCCCGCCGATCCTGTTTGCGCCCAGGCGGGGAGCAAACCCTGCAGGCCCAGCAGCCCGCCGCCGGCGGCTGCGCCACGGAGAAGCGTTCGGCGATCGAGGCGGGGCGTGGACATAGGCGAGAAATTCCTTGGTCGGGCTATTCAGCCGTTCGTTCAGATACGCAGCCGGGCGGCGTACCCCTTGCGTCAGGACGCCACAGACGTCGGGATCGCAGCTTGTGCACCTTCCCATCATGGCAAGGTCAAGCGTCTCCGCCGGAAGCCTGGCCCAGAGCCGCCGTCAAGGTCTTGCGGGCGCGGGCTACGCGGGTCTCGACCGCCTTGGGCGTAATGCCGAGGATCGAGGCGATCTCGGCGTGAGACCGTCCCTCGAGCGTGGCGAGCAGAAGCGGCCCCTTCAGGGCGTCGGGAAGGTCCCGCAAGGCGCGTTGCAGAGCTTCGGCCCTGCGCTGATCGTCCAGCCGGGTCTCGGGTGAGGGCGCATCGTCGCCCACCGCCGCCGCCTCAGGCGCCTCCAGGCCCATGACGCCGCGCACGACCCGGCGCACCGCGCGCCGCCGGCCCCAGTCTCGACATTTGTTGAGGGCGATGGAGCGAAGCCAGACGTCGAACGGCCGCGCCGGATCATACCGCCGCAGGGCGAGCCAGGCGGACGCATAACTTTCCTGGAGCACGTCATGCGCTTCGGACTCATCGCCGACATAGCGGCGCACGAACCGGTAGAGATCGGCCTTTGTGGCAGCCATCAAGGCGGTGAAGGCGGCCCGGTCTCCGGTCGCCGCGCGGGCCTCGATGCTCTGCTCGGCACCCACGCGCGCCGCTTAGCCGGCGTCGTCGTGCAGGGCCTCGACGACGGCGGCGTCGAACACCTCGGCCTGCGCGGGGGTCAGGACGGATCGCATCTCGAACACGTGGGTGATCGTCGCCTTCTGCAGATCGCCCATGGCGGCGTGGAAATGATCGACCGCGGCCTGGACCTGGGGCGTGTCGCCGTCACTGGCGGCGATGGCGGCCGCCAGTTCGCGATTGGCCGCGCGGACTTCCGCTTCGAGCGCCGGCCGCTGAGCGGCGAACCGGGCTTCGACCACGTCGAGCCGTCGATCCTGCTCAGGGCTCAGGTCGAGTTTCTCATGGACAACGCTGTGCAGGCTTGGCGGCTGCCGCTCCCGCATGACCCAGGTCGCGCTCGCCCAGGTCGCCGCGCCGCTGGCCAGCGCGGCGAGGATGGCCGTAATGAAAATCGACTTCCAGGCGGCCCTCATCCCCGAACGTCCAGGCCGGAGAGAGGCGACAAGCCTGCCGAGACGGTGAAGATCCGCATCTCGGACGGCTCCGGCCGCGGAGCCATGAGCATCAGCCCTCCGTTCGCGACGCCGATCACCAGAGCGAGCGCAACGGCCGCGACCCGGACCTGACCCATGCGGGCGCGCTCCCTGCGTTCGCCGATCCGCACCCAGACCGCGTCTTCCATGCCGACCAGCCGGTCGGCGTCGCCCGGCGCGACCCCTGCGATCAGTTCATTCATGTCGTCAGTCATTGCGCACCTGCGTCACGCCCCATCTGCCATACGCGCCGGCCTTCCGGTCCCCTCACGAGGGGACGAGCCGTCGCCCGCGTAGATACCAGAGAACGACCGGGACGCGCCCTGTCGTCCGGGGGAAAGACGTGAGCGACAGAACAGGGCCCAGGCGGGTTCGATTCCCCGACGTGCTCGAACCGCTCACGGGCGTGAGGTTCTTTCTCGCCCTCGGCGTCGTGCTGTTCCACTTCCAGCTCTACTGGACGCTCCCGGCGGAGAGCGCGGGTTTGCTGAACCGCGCGCGCCTGGGCGTGGATGTTTTCTTCATCCTGTCGGGCTTCATCCTGACCCACGTCTACCTGCAGGGAGACCGGGCCCCGAACTACAGTCGATTCCTGGCGGCGCGCCTCGCCCGGATCTATCCGGCTCACCTGTTCATCCTCCTGGCCATGCTTGGGCTGGTGCTGATCGCGCCTGTGTTCGGTGTCGGCCTCGAGCCTGGCCGGTTCAATCCCGTCGACTTCGCGGGCACCCTTCTGCTCGTCCAGGCGTGGTTCCCGCGAGAGAGCATGGCGCTCTGGAACGGACCGGCCTGGTCGCTATCGGCGGAGTGGTTCGCCTATCTGGCCTTCCCCGCCTTTGCCGCCCTCGCGCTCCGGCTGCGGGCCAGGCCGTGGGTGTTGATCGCCCTCGCCATTCTGTTGTTCGTCGCTTTGGACGCCTTCTACCGCGCCTGGTTCGGCCGGATGCTGCCTCGGGCCGAGGATAGCCTCGGGATCCTGCGCATCATTCCCGAATTCCTCTACGGCATTGGCCTCTACTATCTCGGTCAGCGCTGGACGCCTTCGCCGCGAATGTCCCTCATGGGCGCCCTGGTCGCCACGACCCTGCTGCTGACGTTCATGCAGATCGGCGCCGACGACCGGGTCATCGTGGCGGCGGCCGGTCCCTTCATCCTGTCGCTCGCCCTGTTGGCCAAGGCTCCGGTCCGGACCTTCCTGTCTCACCCCGTGCTCATGTTCGCCGGCGAGGCTTCGTTCGCCCTCTATCTCGTCCACATCCCCATCCTGATGGTGTGGCGCAACGCGGCGCAGGCGTTCGCCGGCTGGGGCGCTGACTATCGAATGGGCCTGGCTGAACTGGCCGCCATGCTTGTGTTGACGCTCGCCGCCGCGGCCGCCATCCATGTCTTCGTCGAGCAGCCCGGCCGACGGTGGCTGCGGGCGCGGCTGGCGCCGCAGCGCGCAGACCCTGTCGAGGCGCAGCGATCCGTCCACAGCGATCAGGGAGAACCGTTTTGAATCCCGCCAATCTGAACCGTCGTCTGCTGGTGGCCGCGGCCGTCTTCATCGGCATGGGCGGATCCGCCTGCGCCCAGACCCGTCCGTCCAGAAACCTCACGGTCTTCAAGACGCCGACCTGCGCCTGTTGCGACGCCTGGATCGCGCACATGCGCGAGGCGGGCTTCACCACCACCATCACCGTCCTTCCGAGCCTTCAATCGGTCCGGAGCAGCCGGGGCATGCCGGACGCGCTCGCCTCCTGTCATACCGGTCTGATCGATGGTTATCTGGTCGAGGGTCATGTGCCGGCCCCGGACGTCATTCGACTGCTGACCGAGAGACCGGCGGCGGTGGGCGTCGCGGTCCCGGGCATGCCGCCCGGTTCGCCCGGGACCGCGACGCCGCAGGGGCAGAAGGAGCCCTACGACACCCTGCTGGTGCTTCGCTCGGGCGCGACCCGCGTGTTCGCCCGCCACAACCCGCCGGCCTGACGCAGATCGCGCTCAGCCCGTTCAGATCACCCACAATCCGGAGTTCACCATGTCCCGCACCTCTCTCGCACTCGTCCTGTCGCTCGCCGTGCTTTCGGCGACCCCCGTCTTCGCCCAGGACCACGCCCACGGGCACGCCCAGGCCGCCGGCTCGGTCGCCGCGGAAGCTGCGGACGCGGCGGCTGCCGTCGACGCCTTTCACGTCGCCCTGAAGGCCGGCGACACGGCCGTCGCCCTGGCCCTGATGGCGCCGGATGTGATGATCTTCGAGGAGGGTGGCGCGGAGCGATCGCGCGACGAGTATGCGTCCCATCACCTGGGCTCGGACGCCGCCTTCGCCGCCGCCTCTGAAGCGACGGTGACGCGCAGATCGGGATGGGCCGACGGGGACATCGCCTGGATCACCACCGAAGGCCGCACTACGGGCCAATTCAACGGCCGCGCCGTAGACCGCCTGACGACCGAAACCATGGTCCTCAAACGCCATGCCGACGGCTGGCGCATCCACCACATTCACTGGTCGTCGCGCGCGCCCGGCTGACGCTCAGGCCCGCGTCAGCGGGTCGCCGGCCCTGCGACGTCGGTGGGGAACCTCGAGAAGACGCCCGCCCTCGCGGGCGGGCGTCCCCGATCAAACGATCAGCAGCAGGTGCAAGCTTCCGCGCATGCTGCGATAGCGTCGCAGCAAGCGCATACGGCCTGCGCCACGGCGTCCGGCGCGGCCGCGAAGGCGGCTGAACCGGAAGCCAGCAGCACCAGGGCTGCGAGGGTGAGAGTGCGTTTCATGGTTTTGATCTCTGTTTGATTGAATGAGTTCGGTCTTCTTCAACAGGATCAGCGTCGTGGGGGCGGGTCGTCCGCCTCCGCAGTGAAATCGGCATGCCGCGCATCAAGGGATGGATAGAGGACAGATGCATAGACCCGTGCGGGGGTGGGTTCACCGCCTTGGGGGACAAGGCCCTGGCAGATGGCCAGACACGCCTTATGGCACGATATCCTGACGGTCTTCGGCTCGCACGGGACGCCGTCGCCGCTCATCGACATGGACGCCATATCCTGATCGACCGGAGCTTCGCAGGCGATCGAAGCGGTGGACACGAACAGCACGGCAAACGCCGCGAGCAGCGCGGTCGTCAGTCGGACGAGGTCATGACGCAGGAACGGCATTGTCTGAGCATACTTCAACGGTCGGCGGAGCGACGATCTCATTTTGATCATCGCAATCGAACCTACAGAGACGCCGGGGGCGGCAGGGTTCCCATGACCGCCACGACGCCGATCAGGGCGAGTCCCAGACCCGTTTCGACCAACAGGCTGCGCCGGAGCGCGCTCATGGCGGCGACGGAGGGTTGGCCCGTCTCCAGCGCAGAGCCCAGTGTCGGCGTCAGCCGGAACCGGTTGCTCGCCGCCAGCGCAAGCATCAAACCGAAAAGGACGAGCTTGGCGACCAGAAGCTGGCCGTAGAGGTTGCCCGCGATCGACGCCACGCGCTCGGGACCGATCAGGAACCAGCTGTTCACGAGACCGGTCAGCACCAGCAACAGGACCGCGAGCGTTCCAAGGCCGGCGAAGCCATGCAGGGCGCGATGGATTGCAAGGTCGTCCGGACCGGCTCGGCGCAGAAGCAGGGCCGTCAACGCCGCCAGGGCGCCCAGCCACAAGGCCGCTGCCACCGCGTGAATGATGTTGGCGACAAGATGGATGGGCCCGCCAGGGCCCTCGGTGGCCGCGCCGTGACCCGTCCACGCGAAGCTGGCGGCCACGATCAGACCCAAGGCGGTCGTCACGCTCCAGAGCGCGCGACCGGGTTTCAGGGCGACCAAGGCAACAAGCCCAAGCAATGCGGTGGCGGCCCGCACGACCATCGCCGTGCCCAGGGCCGTGCCGGTGACCATGAAGGACAGGGACGCGGGTTTGACGGCTTCGCCGAGCGACCCCGCCATGACGGCCGTCTGTGCCACCAGGGCGGCGAGCGAGCCGAGCGCGACGATGATCGCGGCGAGGCGCAATGTCGGTCGCGACCAGGCCAGGTCCGGCGCGTCGGCGCCTCTGAAGCTGTAGAGAAGGAACAGCGGCGCGCCGAGAAGGACGACGGCGCCGCTGTATTGAAGCCAGCGGAGCGCGATGACCGCGACGTCCAGCACGGCGTCAGCGCACCGTGAAGGTGTAGGATCCCGTCATACGGTGGCCGTCGCTCGACGCGATACGCCAGTCGATGCGGTAAGCGCCGGCGGCCAGCGGGCGAGCCAGAGCGCCCGTGAGGGTCCTGCTGTCCTCGGCGACCGAGGTGCGGATCGCGACCTTCTCCCCCGCCGCATTGACGACATCGAAGCCGGAAAAGGCGGGAACGCTGCGTTCGCTGAAGGTCAGGGTGAGCGTCCGGGGCGCGGCCACGGTCGAGTCGGGCGCCGGCGTCGCGCTGACCAGGCGGGAGTGGGCCGCCGCCGGTCCGGCTGCGAAGGCCACGACCGCCGCGACGGCGATGAAGGGCGCGGGGTTGAAGTAACGCATACTCAGTCTCCAGACGTTTGGCCGGTCCCGGCCTTCTGCTTCTCTACGCGCCACACGTCCGCGTCCCTCATGAAGAAGAAGAAGCGGGCGGCGGCTGAGGCCTTCCCCCGCACTCGCGGTCAGCGGCGACGCTTCTCGAGGAGCGCCTGCATCTGGGCGATCTCCTCCTGTTGGCCACGCACGATGCCGTCACACAGGGCGATGATCTCCGGATCGGTCAGGGACGCTTGCTCGCACATCAACACGGCACCGGAGTGGTGTGGGATCATCGATCGCAGGAATTCGTCGTCGCCAACGAACGCCTGGGTGCGCATGCCGATGAAGCTGCCGACGAAGATCACGGCCGCGACCGCTCCAATAACCAGGTTCGTTTTGCGCGACGGATACATGGACCGCATGAAGACGAGCATGAGGACCGCCATCGGTGCGACCATCATCAGCGTCATGTAGACGTTGTTCAGGTTGAGGTAAAAATGACCGAGCGTGGCGATCATCGTGTACATGACCAGGTACATGATGACGAAATCGAGCGCCAACTCCAGGTACAGGCTCCGGTAAGGGCCAAGTCCACGAGCGGCGCCTCGCCGGTCGTGATCCACCTGTTGATGAGACATCGTCGGTTCCTCTTCAGAAATGTCAGTTCGCCATCGCCGGTGGGTTGCGAATACCCGGTGAATGCGGGTGACGTCCGGAACAATCCGGCTCGTCGCCGCCGGTTCCTCCCTTGGGTCGGTGGAAGGGACTGTTGGTCAGTCCATCCTGGCTAGAGCCTCACCCCGCGCAGTCTCAGCGCATTGCCGATCACACTGACCGAGGAGAGCGCCATCGCGAGCGCCGCCAGCGCCGGGGAGAGAAGCCAGCCGAAGACGGGATAAAGCAGGCCAGCCGCCACGGGGATGCCAAGGGCGTTGTAGCCGAAGGCGAAAACGAGGTTTTGGCGGATGTTGCCCATCACCGCGCGGGACAGATGCCGTGCGCGCACGATGCCTTGCAGATCTCCGCCCAGCAGGGTGACGCCGGCGCTTTCGATGGCGACGTCCGAACCCGCCCCCATGGCGACGCCGACATCGGCGGCGGCGAGGGCAGGGGCATCGTTGACGCCATCTCCCGCCATGGCGACGATCCGACCCTGCGAACGAAGCTGTTGAACCACAGACGCCTTGTCCTGCGGCAGAACCTCCGCCTGGACTTCGTCGATGCCGAGGCGACGCGCGACCGCTTCGGCCGTCGTCCGGTTGTCCCCGGTCATCATCACCAGCCGCAGACCGGCCGCTTTCAGCGCGAGGATCGCAGCCGGCGTGGTGGCCTTGATGGGATCGGCGATGCCGATGACCCCGGCCGCCTTTCCGTCGATCGCGACGAAGATCGCTGTGGCGCCGTCGTGGCGAAGGGCCTCCGCCTTCGGCTCCAGCGCGGAGACGTCGATTGAAAGCTCTCCGAGAAAACGGGTGTTGCCGAGGGCGACCTGGCGGCCCTCAATCGTCCCGCGGACGCCGCGACCGACCGGGCTGTCGAAGTCCACGGCCTTGGTAAGGGGGATGTCCCGATCCTTGGCTGCCCGGACGATTGCGTCGGCCAACGGATGTTCGCTGCCCCGCTCGAGGCTGGCCGAAAGACGCAGGATGTCCGCTTCGTCGAAGCCTTGGGCGGGCAGGATCGCCGTCACCGACGGACGGCCCTCCGTCAGGGTGCCGGTCTTGTCCAAAACGAGAGTGTCGACCTTCTCGAAGCGTTCGAGCGCCTCGGCGTTCTTGATCAGGACGCCGGCGTGGGCGCCACGTCCCACCCCGACCATGATCGAGATCGGGGTGGCCAGACCCAACGCACAGGGACAGGCGATGATGAGCACCGAAACGGCGGCGACCAGGGCGTAGGACAGGCGGGGTTCGGGACCGACCAGGCCCCAGACGACGGCGGCGAGCAGGGCGATCGCGATCACTGTGGGAACGAACCATCCGGAGACGGTATCGGCCAATCTCTGGATCGGAGCACGACTGCGCTGGGCCTGGGCCACCATCTGGACGATCTGCGCCAGAAGGGTGTCGGCGCCCACCTTGTCGGCGCGCATGATGAAGGATCCGGTCTTGTTGAGCGCGCCCGCCACGACGCGGTCGCCGACGTCCTTGGTCACCGGCATGGACTCGCCGGTCACCATGGATTCATCGACAGCGACCCGACCCTCCAGGAGTTCGCCATCGACCGGGATTTTTTCTCCTGGCCGGACGCGCAGGCGGTCGCCCACGGCGATCTGGTCAAGCGAGACATCTTCATCGACGCCGTCCGCCCGGATTCGGCGCGCGGTCTTGGGCGTGAGGTCCAGCAGGGCGCGGATCGCGCCCGATGTCTGTTCGCGGGCGCGCAGTTCCAGAATCTGCCCGACGAGGACCAGCACGGTGATGACCGCCGCCGCCTCGAAATACACCGGCGCGCTTCCGTCGGCCTTCAGGAAGGCGGGCGGGAACAGGGTTGGCGCGAAGACGGCCACGACGCTGTAGAGCCACGCGACGCCGACCCCCATGGCGATCAGGGTGAACATATTCAGCCGCCGGGTGCGCAGCGATGTCCAACCGCGCTCGAAGAAGGGCCAGCCGCACCACAGGACGACGGGGGTCGCCAGCCCGAACTGGATCCAGTTCGACATCTGGCCCGGGATGAACATGTGAAGATTTGTCAGATGCCCGCCCATCTCGAGAGCGAAGACGGGCAGCGTCAGGACCAGACCGACCCAGAAGCGGCGAGTGAAGTCGATCAGTTCGTGGTTGGGCGGGGCTTCCGCCGTGACCGTCTCCGGCTCAAGCGCCATGCCGCAGATCGGGCAGGAGCCTGGGCCTTCCTGCCGGATCTCGGGGTGCATCGGGCAGGTGTAGATGGCGCCGGGAATTACCGGCTCGGCTTCCGCACGAGGAGTCAGGTAACGCACCGGATCGGAGATGAACTTGGTACGGCACCCCGCCGAGCAGAAGAAATAGTCCTGACCATCATGATTGGCTCGATGAGCGGTAGTCGTCGGATCGACCGACATGCCGCAGACGGGATCCTTGACCGCAGCCGCTCCATCCGAGGCCTTCGCCCCGCAGCAGGCGTGACCCGAGGCATGATTGTGAGGATGCGTAGACATGTCGCTCTCTCCGGATGATCGAAAGGCTCACATATACCCACGGGGGGTATATCGCAAGATACCCTTGTGGGGTATACGAGAGGCTCAGGAGGACAGACCGCATGCAAACCGACACGAAACCCAAAGTCCTCAACAGGCTCAGCCGGATCGAAGGCCAAGTGCGGGGAATCGCCCGCATGGTCGAAGACGACCGGTACTGCGTCGATCTGCTGACCCAGTTGCAGGCTGTCCGGGCCGCGCTCCATCGCGTGGAGACCGAAGTGCTGAGGGATCACCTCGACCACTGCGTCATGGGAGCCATGACCGGCGACGATCTCGAGGATCGAAAAGCCAAGGCCAGCGAGCTGATCGAACTCCTGGCGCGGGCCAGTCGGTAGGGCCTTACGGAACGAACGAGACGGTCCGGTCGCTAATGTCGGGATCCCAAGGAGCCTTCATGAAACGCATCAGCCTCGTCCTCGCCGCCTGCGCCCTGTCAGCGGCCTGTTCCCCGCAAGCCGACGAGCCAGCAGTGGCCGCGCCGGAGGTCGTCGCAACGGCGGGCGCCCACGGCGCGATGGAGGGCGGCATGGCCGCGGCCGCGGCCGGCGACTCCGTCGCCACCCAAGGCTACAAGGCCTCGATGAACACCATGATGGAGGCGATGCAGGCCTTCACCGGAGACGCGGACATCGATTTCATGAAGCAGATGCGGGGTCACCACGTCGCCGCCATCTCGATGGCCCGTGTGGAACTTGCGCAAGGCAAGGACGCTCAGGCGCGGAGTCTGGCCCAGGAGGTGATCACTGCGCAGGAGCGCGAAATCACTCTGATCGATGCCTGGCTCGCCCAGAAGGGAGCGTCTGCGGCTCCCGCCGCCTGATCGCGAGATCAGCACGCCGCGTGCGAAGATCGATGGATATGCGAGACCCGCCATCCGTCGGCCTTGCGGCGCAATCATGGTCTCGACCGCGCGCCTTTCGATCGCGGCCGTTGAAGTCGCCTCTCGTTCACTGATGCCATTTTCAACGTGGCGACCCCGGCGCTCCGCCATGCCGACGCCAAGTCAAGGCTTTGCCGACGGAATCGCGATAAGATCGAGCCTGTAAGCTCGACGACCAACGCGCGGATGAGGTACAGTGTACGTCTAAGTGATAGTGGTAGGTCGCCAAGGGAATCGAACTGGCTGCATTGCATCGCAGGGCCCAAGATGTCCGATAGACCGCAAAAGATCGCGAATTCACGCAAATGTTATTGCTTAGAAATTTCCGAATGTTTTCATAATACTTCCTGTCTGTCGGTTATCCAATCGGTCCGGGGGTCGGCAAGCGAGAAAAAACCCCAAGACAATCAGTGTCTTGGGGTGTTTTGTGTAATCGAGTGGGAGTGAGGGGAGTGGGGCATGCGAGAGCGGCCTCTGGCGAGGGGTTTTTGGTGATGGCAGGCGTACTTTAGTGGTCGGTTTCGGTCGGCGCGATCCCGTAACCCTACGGTGGTAGAGAGTGGCGGCAACGCCCTACCTTAGGTGCGCTCTGGAGTCCGCTTCGGGCTCAAAGCGGACATTTACAACGTCCGGTTGAAGCCGTATTTGTGGTCGCCACACGGTCTGGCCTCGAGGCCGCTTCTGTGATTTCCTGTTCGCTGCTAGGCGTCCGGCGTAGGAACACTGCTTGCGAAACACTCACCGTTTACCGCCAGGCTGGGACGATGGCACCGAACCTGCGGTTGCTTGATCGGGCCTTTGCATCGGCCGATATCCGTACTGAGCTCTCGCAAGTTCGCGTGCGCCCACGGTCAAAGCGATGTGCACGAATGAGACGCGGAGTTCGCCTTGGTGAGGCGACCGGTCCACGATAACGGTCGGATCTGAAAGTCAGGCCGCAATCGCGTCGGTCGATAGAGCGTTCGGTGCGCCGTCACGGTCCAGCCGGATCAGGGTTTCGCAGAGAGCGCGCGGCGCTTCGCGGTGGCTGATCAGGAGAAGACCCTGACCGGTGCGCGAGAGTCGCCGCTGCAAACGCGCCACGACAAACGCCTCGGTCACGGCATCCAGCCCTTCGGTGGGCTCGTCGAGCACCAGCCAGGGCGCATCGCGCAGCAGGGCGCGGGCGAGACCCAGCCGACGCCGTTCCCCGCCGGACAGCCGCTCGCCGTTTGGGCCGATGCGGGCTGACAGGCCCTCGGGCGCGGAGCGAATGCGGGCGGCGAGACCGGCGTCCTCCAGTGCGGCCCAGAGAGCGGCGTCATCCGCGGGACCGGCCAGCCGCAGATTTTCCCGCACTGTTCCGTCCAGCAAACGCACCTCCTGGGCGGCGACCGAGAACAGGGCGCGGCGGTTGGGCGCAGCGATCTCCGAGGCGTCGAAACCACCCACCCGGGCCTCGCCGGGTGCGATCTCGCGCAGGCCGGTCAGCCGCTCGATCAGAGTGGTTTTGCCGGCGCCCGAGGGACCGAAAAGACCGATACGCGCCGGGGGCGTGGCGTCGTCCCTCATGACCGACAGGGCGAGGCTTGTGTCGCGTGGTGCTGCCCCGTGAGGGGAGTCCTCGGTCAGGACGGCGGCCAGTCGGGTCAGGGCCTCCGAAGCCGCGCCGTTCTGTTGCAGGGCGGAGGCGAGGCCGGCGGCGGAGTCGATGCCCATGACCGCGACGAGGGCGGCGAGCGCCGTCAGGGGCAGGGGCGCGCCGATCGTCGCCGGGATGACGAGGCCGACGGCGAGGGCCGTGGCGACGGCCTGCCAGACGCCGATCCAGCCCCCGGCGCGGGTGAGGGCCATGCGGGCGCGGTCATGACGGGCGGCGGCGTCCTGAACCTCGCACACGGCCCAACCGTCGAGGCCGTAGGCCCTGAGTTCGGGCGCGGCTGCCTCCAGCGCGGCCATCCGGTCCTTGAAGGCGCCGACAGCGATCTGGATCTCGCGTCCCGCGGGGGCGGCGAGGCGGCGGGCAATGAGGAGGCTTCCCGCGCAGGTCAGGGCCATGACGGCCAGAAGGACGGCGCCCGCGATCGGTGAGGCCAGTGTCGCCAGCAGTCCGGCGGAGACGGCGCCCGCGCCGAGGCTCCAGGGGGCGGAGCGGCGCACGAACAGGGTCTGGATCGCGTCCACGTCCTGCACCAGCCGGCTGGACAGATCGCCGGAGGACAGAGACAGCGCCTGCGCGGGCGGACCCGAGGCGACGATGTCGAACAGCTGGGGCCGCAGCCGGGCCAGTGCCTTGAGCGCCGCCTCATGCCCCGAGACCCGTTCGACGTATCGGGCGCCGGTGCGCAGGATGGCCAGCAGGCGGATGATGGCGCTGGGCATCATATAGTTGAAGCCCTGGGCTGCGGCGGCGCCCGCCAGACCGGCGAAGGCGGCGCCGGTGATGAACCATCCCGACAGGCCCAGAAGGCAGACGGCGGCGGCGCTGACCACCGCCCCGCCGAGGGCCGCCAGCCGTAGCCGGTTGCGCTGAGCCCGGGTCTGGGTGGCGATCAACGCCGTGATGCGATGGGAGGTTTTCACAGCTTCACCACGCGGTCGGCCATGGCCGCGACAGCAGGGGAATGGGTGGCGATCAGGGTGGTGCGGCCGCGCGCGATATGGCGAATGGCATCCAGCATCTCGTTCTCGGCCGCCGGATCGAGGTTGGCGGTCGGCTCGTCCAGAAGCAGGATCGGCGCGCGCTTCAGGAAGGCGCGGGCGAGGCCGAGACGACGACGCTCTCCGCCCGACAGCCCGCCGCCGCGCTCGTCGATGCGGCGAGACAGATCCGGGGTCAGACCGGCGGCTTTGGCAGCCAGGGCCAGCCGGCCGGGGCAGGCGGTGCGATCGGCGAGGGCGATGTTGTCTCCGAGCGTGCTCGGGATGACGACCGGATGTTGGCTGGCCCAGGCGATGCGACCGGAGATGTCCTGACCGGGCGTGAGGTCGACCCCGTCGACCTCGACGGCGCCGTGGGTCAGGGGCGAGAGACCGAGCAGCAGATGCAGCAGGCTGGACTTGCCCGCGCCGCTGGCTCCGGTCAGGGCGACGATCTGGCCGGGGCGGATTTCGAGGTCGAAGTGGTCGATCACGGGAGGACCGTCGCTCCACGCGATGGCGACGTCGATGAACCGGATGGCGGGGGCGGTGTGGCCGATGTCGAGCGGCGCGGCCTGTGCGGCGTCGGGCGTGATCAGGGAGGGCGCCGCGGCTTCGGCGGCCTGACGATCGTGGTAGGCGGCGGCCAGTCGGCGCAGGGGCGCATAGACTTCGGGCGCGAGGGCCAGGACGAAGAAGGCGCGGCCCAGGTCCAGCGTTTCCGGAACCGGGAAGGGCAGCAGGCGCAACAGGTTGAAGCCGCAGTAGACCGCGATCAGGGCCACCGACAGGGCCGAGAAGAATTCCAGCACCCCCGAGGACAGGAAGGCGATGCGCATGACCCGGGCGGTGCGGCGCTCCAGATCGTCGGAGGCGGCGGCGATCTCGATCGTGCTCCGGTCGACAGCTTCGAAAGCCAGCAGGGCGGGCAGGGCGCGGATGCGGTCGAGAAAGAGGCCGGACAGCCGCTCCAGCGCCTGGAACTGACGCCGGTTCTCACTCGCCGCCGCCGTCCCGGCCAAGGCCATGCCTAGGATGAAGGGGATCAGAGTGAAGATCAGGACGCCCGCCGCGACGGAGCTGGCGATGGCCGCCGCCGCGATCAGCAGAAGCGGGGACAGGCCGGCGGCGAGGCGCAAGGGGACAAAGCGACCGAAGTATCCGTCCAGCGCTTCCACCCCTTCGACCAAGGCGGTCATCCGGTCGTCGGATCGGCGGCCGCGCCCGAACAGATCGGCCAGAAGCCGGCCACGCACATCCGCCTTGATCGCCCGGCCCAGACGGGACCCGACGACGACGCTCAGCTGGCCGATCAGGCCGCGCAGGATCAGGCTGCCGACCGCCAGCAGCAGGCCAGGGACAGCTGCGCCCGGCGACCGCTCCAGCCCGGTCAGGGCCAGTGTCAGGCCGACGGCGAAGCCGATGGCGGGCAGGACGTCGGCGACAGTGATCAGGCCCGCAACTAGGCTCAGCCGCCGCCACGGGCGTCCGACCGCCTTCAGCCATTGGGCCGGGGACGGGGCAGGGGATGCGGCGTCGAGCGGCGCGGCGGTCATCGGCGGACTCCAGCGCCTGGCCGTCGCCGGACGCCATGGGACAAAACGCCGTTGGACCGAACGTCCAAGGGCGATCCGTCCAGTACGGAGCGCGCGCGTAAAGGGCTTTGATCCAGATCAAGGCGCCGGTCCCGCCAGACTTCTAGGGCCAACAAAACGCGGGTCGTCGGGGCCGGCGTCCTGGAGCATCGCCATGATCGACCTCGCGGTCGTCGACCTGTCCCGGCTGCAGTTCGCGCTGACGGCCCTCTACCACTTCCTGTTCGTACCCCTGACCTTGGGGCTCAGCTTCATGCTGGTCATTATGGAGTCGATCTATGTGATGACCCGCCGGCCGATCTGGCGGACCATCACCCGTTTCTGGGGCACGCTGTTCGGCATAAACTTCGTTCTGGGCGTCGCGACCGGGATCACCATGGAGTTCCAGTTCGGAATGAACTGGGCCTACTACAGCCACTACGTCGGCGACATCTTCGGCGCGCCCCTGGCCATCGAGGGGCTGATGGCCTTCTTCCTTGAGGCCACCTTCGTCGGGCTGATGTTCTTCGGCTGGGAGAAGCTGAAGCCCTCGGCGCACCTGTTCGTGACCTTTATGGTCGCGCTGGGCACCAATCTGTCGGCCCTGTGGATCCTGATCGCCAACGGCTGGATGCAGAACCCGGTCGGCGCCGCCTTCAATCCCGACACCATGCGGATGGAGGTCACGGACTTCATGGCCGTGCTGTTCAACCCGGTGGCCCAGGCCAAGTTCGTGCACACGGTCTCGGCGGGCTATGTCTGCGCCTCGGTCTTCGTGCTGGGCGTCTCGGCCTTCTATCTGCTGAGGGGCAAGCACGTCGGCTTCGCCAAGCGGTCGATGACGGTGGCCTCGGCCTTCGGTCTGGCAGCGTCCCTGTCGGTCGTCGTGCTGGGCGACCAGTCCGGCTATGCCCTGACCGACAACCAGAAAATGAAGCTGGCCGCGCTGGAGGCCATGTGGCGCACCGAGCCGGCGCCGGCCGGTCTGACCCTGGTCGGCATCCCCAGCATGAAGGATCGCGAGACCCACTACGGTGTCCACATCCCCTGGGTCATGGGCCTGATCGCGACGCGCACGGTCAACAAGCCGGTCGAGGGCATCTTCGAACTGGTCGCCACCGCCGAGACCCGGATCGAGAGCGGCGTCATCGCCTATGACGCCCTGCAGAAGGTCAAGGCCAACCCGGCCGATCCCACTGCACGTGGCGTGTTCGAACTGCACCGCCGCGACCTGGGCTACGCCCTGCTGCTCAAGCGCCACGTCCCCGATCCGCGCACCGCCTCGCCAGAGCTGATCCGCCAGACGGCGTGGGAGACGGTGCCCAGCGTGCCGGTCCTGTTCTGGAGCTTCCGCGTCATGGCCGGGATCGGGATGTTCATGATCGCCCTGTTCGGCACGGCTTTCGTCCTGTGCACGATCCGCAGGCACGACACCAAGTGGTTCCTGCGCATCGCCCTGCTGGCCCTGCCACTGCCGTGGGTGGCCATCGAGTTCGGCTGGATCCTGGCCGAGTTCGGACGCCAGCCCTGGGCTGTCGACGGGGTCCTGCCGACCTTCCTCGGCGCTTCCAGCCTGACCGTGCCCCAGCTCTGGGCCACCATCGTCGGCTTCACCCTGCTGTACGGCGCACTCGCCGTCGTCGAGGTCCGGCTGATGCTCCACGCCATCAAGAAGGGGCCGTTCCACGAACAGGAGACGTTCGGCGAACCCACCCCTGAAGCCCCGGGTACGCGGCCTCTCGCGCCCGCCGTGGCCTGATCCAGATCTTCCAAGGACATCCGACCATGGATCTTCCCATCGACTTCGCCACCCTGCGCCTGATCTGGTGGGCCCTGCTGGGCGTACTGCTGATCGGCTTCACCCTGACCGACGGCTTCGACCTCGGCGTCGGAGCTCTGCTGCCCTTCGTCGCCCGCAACGACGCTGAGCGACGCATGGTCATCAACACCGTCGGCGCCACCTGGGAGGGCAACCAGGTGTGGTTCATCCTCGGCGGCGGCGCGATCTTCGCCGCCTGGCCCTTCGTCTACGCCGTCAGCTTCTCCGGCTTCTACCTGGCCATGTTCCTGGTGCTGTCTGCCCTGATCCTCAGGCCGGTGTCGTTCAAATACCGGTCCAAGCGGCCGTCGCCGAAGTGGCGGTCCTTCTGGGACTGGTGCCTGTTCATTGGCGGCTTCGTGCCCTCGCTGGTGTTCGGGGTGGCGGTCGGCAACGTCCTGCTGGGCGCGCCCTTCCATCTGGATAGCGACCTGCGTAGCTTCTACGACGGCAATCTGCTGGGCCTGTTCACGCCCTTCAGCCTGATCGCCGGCCTGCTGTCGGTGGCCATGCTGGTGCTGCACGGCGCGGCCTGGCTTTCGGTCAAGGCCGAGCCCGGGCCGGTGCTGGACCGCGCGCGGAAGTTCGGGACCATCGCGGCGGTTCTGGCGCTGGTGCTGTTCGCGGTCGGCGGCCTCTATGTGGCCTTCGGCGGCCTCGGTTACCGGATTACCGGCGTCATCGACCCCGAAGGCTTCTCCAACCCGCTGCGCACGACGGTTCAGGCCGCGCCGGGCGCCTGGCTGGACAACTATGGCCGCTATCCGTGGATGATGATCGCCCCGGCGCTGGGCTTCCTCGGCGCCCTTGTCGGTCTGCTGGGCATGTGGCGCCGGTCAGCGGCCCTGGCCTTCGGTGGTTCGTCCCTGTCGGCGGTGGGCATCATCTCGACGGTCGGCCTGTCGATGTTCCCCTTCATCCTGCCCAGTTCGGTCAATCCCCAGTCCAGCCTGACGGTGTGGAACGCGTCGTCCAGCCACCTGACCCTGTTCATCATGCTGATCTGCACCCTGGTCTTCCTGCCGCTGGTGCTGACCTACACGGCCTGGGTGTATCGCGTGCTGTGGGGGCGGACCTCGACCGCCGCCCTCAAGACCAACCCCGACCTTTACTGAGCCAAAGGAGCCTGAAGCGATGTGGTACTTCTCCTGGATTCTCGGCCTCGGCCTCGCCGTCGGCTTCGGCGTGCTGAACGGCCTGTGGCACGAGTTCCACCTGTTCGACGAAGGCGACGCCGGCCTGTCTGTTCCCGATGCGTCGAAAGAGGGCGATGTTCCCCTCTAGTCCTTTCGGCCTCACGACCCGCGACCTGATCGAACGCTACGACGCCCACGCCCCGCGCTACACCTCCTACCCGACCGCGGCCCAGTTCACCCCGGCGGTCGGGGCGGGGCAGTGGGCGGAATGGATGAATGCGGCCTCGCTGGACCGGGCGGTGTCCCTCTATCTGCACATCCCCTTCTGCAAGCGGCTGTGCTGGTATTGTGGCTGCAACACCCGGGCGATGAACCGGCCCGAGTTGATCTCCAGCTATGTCGACTTGCTGCTGAAGGAGGCCGATCTGGTTCTGGCGCAGGTCGGGCGGCCGGTGCGGGTGGGGTCGGTCCATCTGGGCGGCGGTACGCCCAACATGCTCTCGCCGGACGACCTTGAGCGGTTGTTCGAAGGCCTGCGGGCCCGTTTCCGTCTCCGCGACTGTTTCGAGATCGCTGCCGAGCTGGATCCTGAGGTGCTGACGCCGGAATGGGTAGAAGCGGCGGGTCGGATCGGCCTCAGTCGCGCCAGCCTCGGCGTTCAGGACCTGTCGCCGCGCGTGCAGGCGGCGGTCAATCGGCCCGAGAGTTTCGAGACCATCCGCTGGGCCGCGAAAGCTCTGCGCGAGCAGGGGGTGAGCTCCCTGAACCTCGATCTGATGTACGGCCTCCCGCTCCAGGCGGTCGAGCATGTGGTGACCACGCTCGGGCAGGTCACGACCCTGCAGCCCGAACGGATCGCCCTGTTCGGATACGCCCATGTGCCCTGGATGAAGCCGCACCAGAAGCTGATCCAGGACGCCGACCTGCCGGACGCCGAGACCCGGTTCGTGCAGAGCGAGGCGGCGGCGCGATATCTGACGGCCAAGGGCTGGCAGGCGATCGGGCTGGATCATTTCGCCCTGCCGCACGACGGGCTGGCCGCTGCGGTGCGAGCCGGGCGGCTGCATCGCAACTTCCAGGGCTATACGACCGACGAGGCCGAGGTCCTGATCGGACTGGGCGTCTCAGCCATCAGCCGCACCCCCGCGGGCTTCGTCCAGAACATGGCCAATGAGCGCGACTGGCGTGCCGCCGTGGGGGAAGGCGAGTTGCCCGTCGCCCGGGGCGTGGCTCTGACAGGCCGCGACGCCTTCATCGGCGAGATCATCGAGCGGCTGATGTGCGACTTCGCCGTGGACGTCGCCGAGATCTCCCGGCGGCGGCGTCGCGACCTGTCAGAGGTCGCCGGCGCCTGGCCCCTGCTGCGCCGGTTCCGCGCCGACGGTCTGGTCACGGTCGAGGACGCGGTGGTCGAGGTCACGCCTCTGGGGCGGCCCTTCGTGCGGGCGGTCTGCGCCGCCTTCGATCCGGACGCGACCAGCTTTCGCCAGAAGCACGCCCGGGTGGTCTAGAAGGACAGCCTCCGGAGGACAGATTGTCCACCCCCTCAAGGGTTTGCGCTGGATCAAAGCTCCCGCTCGGGAGCAGGCGCATCACCCGGTCAAGGCGCTCGCCACCGGCCGCATGAGGCGGCCCCGGGCGTCGGGGATAAGACAATGACCCTCAAGACCCTGGTCCTCACCACGCTTGCCATCACCGCTGTCGCGCTGCCCGCCATGGCCCAGACGGCTTCCGGGAACGCCGCATGGTCCGCGCCGCGCAAGGGCGACTGGCTGATCACCGGCCGGGTGACCGACGTCTTCTCCGGCGCCGACAATGCGATCACCACGGCCAACGGCGCCGACAGCGGCCTGCACGTCGATGTCGGCGACAGTGTCATGCCGACCTTGGGCTTCACTTACTTCCTGACCGACCACTGGGCGGTCGAGGGCATCCTCGGCACGACGAAGCACGAGATCCGCGCCCAGGGCGGGACGACCGACGTGGCGGTGCACGAGACCTGGGTCCTCCCGCCCGTCGTGACGCTGCAGTACCGCCCGCTGACCGGCGGCCGTGTCAGCCCCTATGTCGGGGCCGGGATCAACTACATGCTGTTCTACGGCGGTGACGACGAAAACGGCTTCAAGGTCCATCTGAAGGACGGCTTCGGCTATGCGGCCCAGGTCGGGGCTGACGTGGGACTGAAAGGGCCGTGGAGCCTGAACCTCGATGTGAAGAAGGTGTGGTTCAACACCGACGCCCGCATCAACGACGGCGCCCTGAAAAGCGATGTCGATCTGGACCCCTGGGTGATCTCGGCCGGGGTCAGCCGCCGGTTCTAGAAGCACGCTACGGTGCTTCAAGGCCTTTGCGTCGAGACCCCGGTCAGGTGCGATGGTAGCAATCACGACCAAGTCGGTCCGGAGCGGCGCGTGCGCCGCTCCGGAGGTCGCCGTACGAAGCTCGTCCGTCAGCCGTATGCCCCGGCGATGGCGCGCGTACCATCGGACCTCATCCAGATGGCGATCGACCACGTCCTTGCGGATGTCTGGGCCGACCCCGCCGATATTGTGACTGGCGTTAGGCTGCAGTCTTCCAGAGGGTGGGCGGCGACGATCAGAAGTTTCATGGCGACCTCGGCGTGTGCCTGGCCAGCATCACAAGGACGGCGTCAGGAGACCTTGATCCAGCGAAAAGCGGTTCTGATCCATGTCAAAGCGCCGCGCGGGCAGGGCGTGCATCATTCGGGCGTCGATGAGACGAGCCATGCCCCGGACCCGCCCGAATGAGCCGTTCGACGCGATCTGCGCCGCTCATCACCAGATCGGCAACAGTATGCAATCGGTCGCCAGCCTTCTGGCCCACTAGGCAGGAGAGGTCACGGCGTGGCGGGACCGGCTTGGCCGGGTGGCGGGAGACCTCATCGCGGGCCGGCGTCTGCGGCTCGACGCCGGAGACCGGATCGCCGCGGCCCTGCGGACGGCGAGCTATATGCCGCTAACGCCGGATCAGACCTCGGGCTTGGTTCCGATCGGCCGCTCGGGCCGCAAACCCCGCGCGAGAAGAGCGTCCCAAATCTCCTGAGCGGTCTCGGCGAAGCTGAAAAGCTCGAGATCGTCCAGGGTGATGAAGCCCTGCGACACCAAGGTCTCGAACCCGATCGCGCCCTGCCAGAAGGCCCGATCGACGAGGACCACGGGGATCGGCGGGGCCTTGCCGGTCTGGCGCAGGGTCAGGACCTCGAACAGTTCGTCGAGCGTGCCGAACCCGCCCGGGAAGACGACCAGGGCGTTGGCCCGCATCGCCAGATGCATCTTGCGCATCGCGAAGTAGTGGAAGCGGAAGGTCAGCGCCGGCGTGGTCCATGGATTGGGCTGCTGTTCCGTGGGCAGGGTGATGTTGAACCCGATCGAGGGGGCGCCGGCCTCCCAGGCGCCCCGGTTGGCAGCCGCCATGACGCCGGGGCCCCCGCCGGTGGCGATGACATTGTCGCGCACCCCGCCGTCGTCCCGAAGGGCGCCGCCCCTGAGCGAGGCGAGCAGGCCGAACCCGCGGGCCTCCTCATACCAGCGGGCGTGGGCGCCGGGGCCGTCCGGCCGGAGGCGGGCGCTGCCGAAGACCACCAGGGTCGAGCGGACGCCCCAGGCCTTGAGCGCGAGCTCGGCCTTTTCAAACTCGAGCTGGAAGCGCACCCCCCGCAGGGCGTCGCTGAGCAGGAAGTCCCGGTCGAGTGCGGGCAGGCGGTAGGATGGCGAGGCCAGCTGGGCGGCGTTGGAGGGCGTATCGGTCATGGCAGAATCTCCGGTTCACGATACGGCGCTGATGGCCTTCGTCGAACTATCGGCGAGGTTAGAAAGGCCGCGTCGCCCATCCGGGCGTCCAGGAGTGATGGCATACATGATCTGCATTCCTCATCCGGAAACGGCGAGCCAGAGGGCGACGGCGGCGAGGCCGGCGGCCGACAGGCTCCGCAGCAGTCGCTGGCGGTCGGCGGGCCATTCGCGCCCCAGTCGGGCGGCGCCGGAGACGATGGACAGGTGGACCACGATGCTGATCGCGATGTGGGCCAGGCCCAAAATCAGAAGCTGCATGCCGGGCGAGGCGAAGCCCGGCCGCACGAAGCCCGGCAGCAGCACGAGGTAGAAGAGCAGCGCCTTGGGATTGAGCAGATTGGCTACGAGCCCGAGCAGCACCAGGCGCGGCGCCTCTGCGTCCGTGGCCGCCGGAGCGGGTGCGGGACGCAGGGCTTCCGCCGCCAGCACCAGAAGGTACAGGACCCCGCCCCAGCGCAGCAGATGCAGGACGACGGGTGAGGCGAGGAGACCCCGCGTGAGCCCGAAAACCGCGAGGACGAGATATACCGACAGGCCCAAGGTCACGCCGACGACGGTCAGGGCGCCGGCGACCCGACCCCGGCTCGCCGCCACCACGGCGAGGTAGCCCATATTGGGACCGGGGGTGAGCTCGACGAGGGCCATGGCCAGCAGGAAGGCGGGCAGGACCGCGGGATCGACCTGCCATGCGGCGGTCACGGTCAATGGAGCGTCAGCCAGGGCAGGGCGCAGTCTGCGATGAGATCGCGCGTGACGCCGCCGAAGATCCGCTCCCGGGCCTCTCCGTGCCCATAGGCGCCGCTGACCAGAATCTGGGCGTCCAGGTGCTGCGCCGCGCGGGTCAGGCCCATGGCGGTCGCCGGTCCGTCCAGATGCCGGATCTCGGCGAATACGCCGTGGTCGCAGAGCTGGGCCGTCACGTCCTCCAGGTCCGTCGCCGGCGCCGCCTTGCCCATGCCGATGATCAAGGCCTGGTCAGCCAGACGCAGGACCGGCAAGGCGGCCGCGACGGCGATCCGGCCCTCCCGGGTGTTGCGATAGGCCAGGGCGACGCGACGTACGGGAGCGGCCGTCCAAGCGCGCGGAAGCACCAGCACGGGGCGGCCCGCTGACAGGATCAGACGGGCGAGATCGAGGTCGGCCTGCGGCTTCCGGCCGGGGCGCGAGACGATCACCAGGTCGCCGCGCGCGGCCTGATCGAGGACGAACCCGGTCGGATCTGCGACCACCCGACTGCGCCAGTCGAGGCGGACGCCCCGAACGCCAGGAACGAGTGTCTCCCGCATCGCCAGAAGGGCGTCCTCGGCCTCGCGCGCCCGCAACATCAGGCCCCCCGGGCCGACAGGGACGCCGTGACCCGGCGGGATCACCTCGGACGCCACAACGGCCGTGACGGTTTCAGCGCCCAGACTGGCGGCGAGGGCGACGAGGTCATCGAACCGCGCTGCGTCCTCGCGGGCGTCTAGGACCAGGACGGCGGACCGATAGGCCATCTCAATGCGCCAGCAGGAGGGAGGGGCCGTTGACGGCGTCGAGCAGTGTGCGCGTGGCGCCGCCGAACACGGCTTCGCGCAGCCGGGTATGACCCCAGGCTCCGGCGACGATCAGGCCCGCCTTGAGGCGCGAGGCGGCCTGAACGAGCGCTGTCCCTTCGGGGCCGTCCTCGATCCTCTCGGTCGAGAGCGCGCCGGCAGCGTGGGCGGACATATAAGCCTCCAGCGGTTCGAAGGCGGGATCGGCGGCCTCGATGTCCAGCCCAACGCGGCACTGGACGGCCGTCGTCCCGGCGGCCATGGCGAGCAGTGGCAGGGCCTGCCGTACGGCGCGCCCGGCTTCCGCGCTGCCGTCCCACGCGATGACGGCATGGTCCCCGAGCGTTTCGGGATCGCTCCGGGCGATGAGCACCGGGGAGCACTGCTGGAGAAGTATCTGGGCGAAGGCGTCAGGCGCGGCCGGAGCCGAGGTCAGGCTGTCCTGGCTCAGAACCGCCAGGTCGGCGAGGGTCAGCGCATGACACAGGGCGATCTCTGGCCGCGTCGCAAGCGCGCGCAGCTCCATGCGGGGCAAACCTTCCCCTTCGCCGTAGACGAGATCGGCCGCATTGCAGACACGGCGACACAGGGCGTCGAGCGCGTCCGTCTGACGTTTCTGGTCGGCCAGGATCGCCGCCTGGGTTTCGGCCGGCAGGGTCGTGCCGAGCAGCATGCCGTAGCTGATCAGGTCCAGCGAAGGGTTCGGCGCGAAGAGGACCACTTCGACCCGGGCCTTGTGGGTGACGGCCAGATTGGCCGCGAAGGCCAGGGTGCGTTCGTCTCCAGCATGATCGAAGACGACGGCGATAATGGTCTTGAAGCTCATGGTGGCTCTCCCGAAGGACTGCGGTGCGGAGGAGCGGCGCCGCGATACGGGAGAAGAGCGCCGTTTGCCGCCGATGCGCCTTGATCCAGATCAGAAGGAGCAGATCGTCAGGACGCCGGTGGCCGCAAGGGTCTTTCGGCCGGGGCCGCGGCTCCGGAAGGCGCCCAGACGGTCAGATCACGTCTGTGATTTGCGGCGCGGATCCAGAAGACGAATATTCACTGGCGTGGCCCAGCCGGAAACTCAGGGTCTGGCTTCGGCCGCCGGTGACGCCGGTCGGCGAGATGATTTCCGGCCTGAGCCGAACGATCGCGATGGAATCCGCGACCGGTCCGAATACATGGATGTCGGGATAGCGGTCGAACACCCTGCGGTTCAGGCGATCGATCAGGGCGGGGTCGGTGACCTCAGCGGCCCAAACGGCCATCGTCACGCCCACGGCGTCCCCATGGCCGGCTTCGCTGCGGATCGCGACGGCCGCGCGAGGATCGGCCCTCAGGTTGGCCAGCTTCTGACTGTTTCGCGCCGTCGCGAAATAGAGGTTCAGGCCTTCGTTGACGTAGCCGACCGTCGTGACCTGGGGCCAGCCGTCCGGACGATTGACGGCCAGGGACATCAGGCGTTCGGCGTCCATCAGGGCGACGACCGCCTCGACCGCATGGCCGTGCATCGGGGGGAGATCGTCTGGATTAACCATGGTCTGGCTCCCTGTGGGGCGATCGACCGATCCGCTACGTCTGCGTCGATCGGCGTCGGGCAACCCTGCTGCGGATTGGGCGCCCCCGCCTTGATCCAGAGCAAATCCACACAGCGGCTCGTGACTCTACGCCTCGCCCTCGGCCAGGCGCCTGAGACGGTCAGGCTGGACGATGGTCAGATCCGTCATCGTGCTGAAGCGGATCACCGCCGTCGATTTGAGACGGGTGAGAACGCGGCTTACGGTCTCAATGGTGAGGCCGAGATAGTCGGCGATCTCGGACCGGGTCATGGGCAGATGGACGTGGTCCGCCGGAATTTGCCCCGACCGGTCACGGGCAGGCAGGTCGAGCAGGAAGCTGGCCAATCGCTCCAGGGCGGTCTTCCGCCCCAGGAGCAGCATCTGGTTCTGGGCGGCTGCGAGCTCGTCGTTCGCCCGGTCCAGAAGCGCGGCCTCCAGAGCCGGCGTCTCATGGATCAGGGCGCGGTAGTCAGACTTTCTGAAGCGGCAGGCGGTGGCGGGCGTGATCGCCTCGGCGGAGAAGACATAGCTCTCGCCGGTCGCCAGGCCGAGGAAATCTCCGGCGAAGAGGAAGCCGGTAATTTGACGCCGCCCGTCGGGCAGCAGCTTGAACACCCGGATAGCGCCCGAGGTGACATTGAACGCGTGCAGCGCCGGATCGCCCTCGCGGATCATGACGTCGCCCGCTTTGAGATCGAGATGATCGGCCAGGGCGTCAAGCCGGCCGAGCTCGGCCTCCGCCATGCTGGCGCAAACGCTGACGGCGCGTGCGCCGCAATCGTCGCAGGCGTTGCCGCGACGTCGTTGGGCGCAGCCGGCGGGAAGAGCCTTTAGCTCGAGCATTCTGTTTCCTGACCCTCTGCCTGATCTTAATCCTTATGGCCCGAAGCGACAAATCGGGGATTGATCCAGATCAAGGCGCAGGCCCGCGGCCATCGCGCACATCGGGCGCCATGACCTCTGTGCGCGTTCAATCCCTGCTGGCGACCGAGCTTGACGAGGCCCTCGTCCTCGCCCGTCTGGGCGCGGCAGACCTCGACCCCGAGTCCTGGCGTTTCTACGTGCTGTCGCGTCTTCGCAACCACTCAGAAGGCGGCGCACTCGCAGCGCGCAACGCGGCGGGCCGGCTGTGCGGCCTGATCGTCTATCGCATCGTCGCGTCGGAGGCGGCCAAACCCAGTCTGGAGGTCGAGCGGCTCGTCGCCTTCGATCTCCTGCACCCCCGCGCCATCGCTGACGCCCTGATCGCCGAGGCGGTCAGCCAGGCGCGGCTTCAGGATTGCGACAGCCTGCGTCTGGTGAGGCCGCTCGACACCCCCGCCGACACCACCGCCCTGGTGCTCGCCTCTGGCCTGGGCGATCTGCACAGCGTGTTTTGATCTCGGTCAAGGCGTGCGCCGGCGCAGATGTCCATGACGAAGCGGCAAGGAGATTTCTACATGCCGGCTCAAGCCCTTCCTGTCGTTGCAGCGATTGTCGCCGCCTTCGGCCTGTTCATCGTCGCTGTCGGCGGTGCCGCCCTGTGGACCGCTTTCCCGCGGCGCAGGGACAGGTCCTGAGACCGTGGGCCTCAGGGAGACTTCGACATGACCTACAAGACCCTGCTCGTCGCCGTGGACTGCGGGTCCGACAGCGACACCCGCGTTAGCCTGGCCTGTGATCTCGCATCAGGAATGGACGCTCATCTGATCGGGGCCTGCGCCGTCTCCCTCAGCATCCCGCCCATGGATGACCCCTATACGGGCGGCGCCATGGTGGGAGAGGCCCTGACCCTCTTTCGCGATCTGGCGGAGGCCGATCTGCGCGCCGCCCTGACCCGGTTCCATACCTCGGTCGGTGGGCGGCGAAACCAGACCGAGTGGCGCGGACGTCTGGGTCTGCCGGCCGATCTCATCGTCCATGAAGCCCGGGCGGCGGATCTGGTGATCCTGGGTCGGCGGCCGGCGAAGGCCGTGGCCGGTGGCGTGGATCCGGCCGACGTTCTGATGGCGGCCGGTCGACCGGTCCTGGTCGTCCCCCCGCAGCCGGAGCGCGATCCGACCGGGTGGCCCGCCGTGCTCGCGTGGAAGGACAGTCGCGAGGCCCAGCGGGCGGCGGCGGCGGCCCTGCCGCTGCTCCGGCACGCCTCGATGGTCCATGTCGTCGAAATCCATGACGGGGACGCCGAGGCCCCGGCGGCGCGGACAGCGGATGTGGCCGCCTGGCTCGGTCGTCACGGCATCGCGGCCGAGGCGCACACCCGTGTGACCGGAACAGGGGGCGTCGCCCGCAACATCCAGGACTTCGCCGCCGACCGGGGCGCGGGCCTGATCGTCGCCGGGGGCTATGGCCATGCGCGGTTGCGCGAATGGGCGCTCGGCGGAGTGACCCACGAGCTTCTGGCGTCGTCTTCCGTCTGCGTTCTCCTCAGTCATTGATCGGAGCGGACCATGAAAGGTTTCCATCATATCCGGCTCGAACTGGCGCGCGAGCCCGGCCACCCTCATGGCGATTCCGGCGATGGCTGGGATATCGTCGCGGCGCTGGATGAGGAGGGACGTCTGGATCTTGAGGCCTGCCGCGCCGAACCGAAGCGGTGCTTCGTGCGGCGCTTTCTTCGTGACGCGACGAGGGCGACCGGACATCTGCGACACACAGTGGGGGGTCGCTGGCTGCTCGATCTCGAGGGCCGCGACGATCTGGACGCCGCCGGATTCAGGCTCGGCGACGAACGCTTCGTGCTGGGCGAATATGTGTCGATCGTGGCCGGCGACGGCGAGATCCACACCTACGGGGTCGAGCGTCTGGAGCCGCTGGAGTCAGGCCCGCCTGCCGTGGAGGCCGAGGAGTGAGCGGACGACGCATCCTCGTCATCGACGGACATCCCGACCCCGATCCCAAACGGTTCTGCCACGCCCTGGCGGACGCCTATGCGTCCGGGGCGCTGGCCGCCGATCATGAGGTCCGGCGCGTGGAACTCAGCGCGCTCACGTTTCCGGACCTAACCCGCCGCGACGACTGGGAGGTTGAGCCGGCTCCCGAGGCGATCATCGGCGTCCAGGAGGATATCGTCTGGGCGCAGCATCTCGTCGTCGTTTATCCGCTCTGGCTCGGATGCATGCCGGCGCGGCTCAAGGCCCTGTTCGAACAGACCCTGAGGCCCGGTTTCGCCCTCGGGCAGCGCGAGCGCATCATCGGCGTGGGCCGGCTGAAGGGACGGTCGGCGCGGGTGATCGTCACCATGGGCATGCCGGCGGCGATCTATCGCGGCTTCTACTTCGCCCATTCCCTGGCGGTGCTGAAGCGCAACATTCTGACCTTTGTCGGGATCGGTCCGACACGCAGCACGGTCGTCGGCGCGGTTGAGGGCATCAGCGACGTCCAGTGTCAGGCCTGGCTCGACAAGGTCTCCCGCATGGGCGCCGCCGCCCGCTGAAAATCTCCGGCGGTCTTGATGCAGGTCAAGGCGACAGGGTCGCAAGGCGGCGATCCTGTCGGCCAGATCGGAGCCGGCTCCATGCGCACCCACACCGCCGTTATCGTCAGTCTCCTGTTGGCGGGCTGCGCCCCGGGGCCGTCGGCTCCCCAGCAGTTCGGTCCCCAGACGGCTATGCCTTCCCTGGCGACGAGCCTGGAATGGGAGGCGGCGGCCAGGGGGCGCGCGATCGCCCTTGCCGGCTGCGCCGGTTGCCACGCCATCGACCGTCAGGGCGCGAGCCCGATGGCGGCGGCGCCCCCGTTCCGGGACATCGTCGCCCGCCGTTCCCTGCACGACATCCAACAGGGCATGGCGCAGGGCCTGGTCACGGCCCATCCGGCCATGCCGCGCTATGATTTCCGGGCGTCGGAGATCGATGACCTGAGGGCCTATTTCGAGATCCTGAGGGCGGATATCAGGCGTCGGCAAGGGGCGTCGCGGTCGGCTTCCACTCAGCCTGTGACGCGCTGAGTGCGGCAATCGCGGCCTCGATGCGCTGCAACTGCGCCTCGTTCAGTTGCAGGCGATCGTGCAGGTGCATGATCTCGAGCTCGGCCCTGAGATTGACGCGGTAGTCGTGCTCCGCCGCCCGGCGGTCCTGCTCGGCGTGCCGGTTCTGGCTCATCATGATCACGGGCGCCTGGAGCGCGGCGACAGTCGACAGGATCAGGTTGAGAAAGATGAAGGGATAGGGATCAAAGGCGCGCGCTGACCTTGCCAGCAGGAGGTTCGGTGCAGCCCAGCCGGCCAGGGCGGCGCTGAACCAGAAGATAAAGGCCCAGGAGCCTCCGACCCTGGTCACGGCGTCGGACACACGCTCGCCGAAAGTGCGGTCGTCGATCACCGCAGACATCGCTGTCGGCGCCTCCGCCGCCATCAGGTCGATAACGCTTCTCGGGACCTCGCTGAGCTGCTCGTAGTCGCACCCCAGCAGGCCGTGAGCGAGTTCGTTGCGCGATCCGGAGCGGTCATAGGTCCTTGGAGGTTATTGCAGAATAGAGACTGCCGGGCTCTGAGGGGCGCGGCCTTGACCCGGATCAATCCCCGGCTCTGACCTGCCAGCTTGTTGCGGCCGCCCGTTGAGCCGCTCGAAAGCGGGCGGGGATTTCCACGTCGTCTGGGCGACCCGTGCGGAAGGTTGCGAACTCGGCCTTCGCTACCCCGATAAAAGTCGTCTCGATGGTTGGCGCGTTCCTAGGGTGCTCGCTCGCGCTGGTATATCGAAATCCCGTCCTTGATCGTCTCATCGACCTTGATCTGGTCCAGGGTTCGCACCGGTGCGGTCAAGGGGTTCGCTGAGAGGATCAGCAGGTCAGCGCGCTTGCCCACCTCTATTGATCCCTTGGATCCCTCCTCGAAATGCTGGTAGGCGGGCCACAGCGTCATTGCGTACAGGGCCTGTAGCGGAGTTAGCCGCTGGGCGGGGCCAAGAACGTAACCGCTTCGGGTGGTACGGTTCACCGCAGTGCTGATCAGAACCATGGAATTGGGAAAGACTACTGGCGCGTCCGAGTGGATCGACGTCATCAGGCCCGATTGGAGCACCCAGCCCGTGGGAGAGATGTTTTCGGCGCGTTCGGGACCGGCGACGGATTGGCGATGCCAGTCACCCCAGTAGAATGTGTGCATCGGAAACAGAGCCGGAAATATGCCCAACGTTTTCAGGGCAGGAATCTGGTCAGCGCGCAGAAACTGACCGTGGACCATCACGGTGCGGCTGTCCGGATAGCCGTGGCAGGATTGCGCCTTGCTGACCACCCGGATCAATTGGTCAATCGCGGCATCGCCGTTGATGTGGGCAAGAAGCTGCCAGTGGTTCGTGTAGGCCATGTCGACCAGCGGCTGGAGCGTCTCATCGGTAAAGGCTGGCAGGCCGGCATAGTCGACCTCCTCTCCATCCGGAGCCTTGAAATAGGGCTCGGTGAACCATGCCGTCTTGCCTTGCGGAGAGCCGTCCAGCGTCACCTTCACACCTCCGATGCGAAGGTGGCCCGTGTACTCCCGTGACATCAGCGGGCCATCCAGCACCGGCGCGTCGCCCACCGCGACGAGGTCAGGATAGGCGACGATGTCGATCTTGAGGACGCCCTCGGCGTTCAGCACCGGCAGCGCAGCGACATTGGCGGCCGACGTCTTGCCGTCCTGGACAGTGGTGAAGCCGTTCTCGATGTAAATTCTCTGCGCGGCCTCAATGTTCTGTCGGTATTCGCCGGGCGTGAAAGCCGGGACCATTTTCGGCATTATCGCAAAGAAAGCGGTTTCCTTAAGCACCCCGTCAGGAGTTCTGCCGTCGGCCTCCCGCTCGATCGCGCCGCCCGCAGGAGACGGGGTGTCGGCCGTGATTCCGACCATCGCGAGGGCCCGGCTGTTGAGCACCGCCAGATGGCCCGACTGATGGGTGACGAAGATCGGCAGTTCCGTGGAGACCGCATCAAGGTCATGCCGGGTTGGAAAACGACGTTCCTCAAGCTGGGAGTCGTCGAGATTCATGCCGATCACAACTCCATGCGCCTTGACCATCGGCGAGGTGGATATGAACCCGCGCAGGACCGCCTGCATGTCCGGTATGGTTTTCACCGGGCCATCGGGCGGCGATAGAAGATTGGCGGTGACGGCCTGTAGCGATACGTCGGTGAAATGGCTGTGGGCATCGACGAAACCCGGAATCAGCGTGCGGCCCTTGAGGTCGTAAAGTGTGGTCGCTGAGCCTTTCTCGGCCGCAAATACGGATGCCCGGGCGCCGACCGCCACGATCTTCCCATCCTTTATCGCCACGGCCTCCGCCGAGGGTGAGGCTTGGTTGATGGTGATTATCGGACCGCCAAAATAGATCGTGTCAGCGCCGGGTTGCGGTGCGGTCGCGGCGGAGGTCATGGAAACGCAAGCGACGAGCCCAACGACCGCCAACGCCTGTCGAAGCCTGGTCATGACCGCCCTGATCCTCGTGAACAGGCCAATCATCGCGAAGCTGATCAGATTTGTGAATCAGGCGAAACCCGAGGAGGTTTCGTTGATGACAGGCGTATTTTAGCCGTCAGTCCGAGGTCCCGCACGCGTACTCTTGCGGTCGTAAATGGACGGGGCTCTCCAGGCATGTGGTGCTGTTTTGATGTCCGCTTCGGGCTCTTTGCGGCGCTTGGGAATGTACTTACGGCAGGTCTCACGATTTGCGGTCCCGGTCCCTCCTTAACATCACGCGCCAAACCCGAGCGGATTAAGCAACCCTGCTCGGGAAGCCTTTACAGTTTAAGGCCAAGCTGCAGCATGAAACCGAACCCGCGGCTGCTCGGTCTGGCCTTTGCATCGGCCGATATACTTCTGGAGCTCGATCCGGAGGGCCAGATCGTATTTGCTCTCGGATCGGCGCCCGCGCGCGATTGCCCGTCGCCTGAAGCCTGGCGCGGTCGGCATCTCAACGATTTTCTCGGCAAGGCGAGCCGGTCGGCTTTCGCCTCGGCGACAAAAGGGCTCGCCGACGGCGCTCGAACAGGACTGGTGGATATCCTTCTCGTTTGCGACGAGACGCAGGCTCGTCGGGCCCGGATTCGGGCCTTCCGTCTTCCGGAACTCGCGCCGGCCTTGTCCTGCGGGATCATTTTCGAGGGCGCCGCCTTTTCGCTTGAGCTCCCCCCGGCCCCGCGCCTTCTCGACGCGGAAGCGTTTCTCGACCGGTCGCGTCATAACCTCGAGCAGGCTGTCGAGTCTTCGACCATCGCAGTGGCGTTCGTCGATGTTCCCGGGCTCGCGGTCGCAGACGGGGAAGACGGTCACCGCGCCGGGGTCCGCATCCAGGCGGCGCTGCAAGCAGCCTCTGTGGATGGCTCATCAGCCGCCCGGCTCGCGCCCGAGAGGTTCGCCTTGCTCAGACACGCCGAAGACGGCCGGGACGTCGCCCTCGAAGTCTTTGAAGCGGCGGCGGCGGAGGGCTTGGATTTGTCGCCTCTCGTGGCCCAGGCCCTGATCCCTCGGGGAGCGGATGTCGTCAGTACGCTGAAAGCGCTCCGATTCACGATCGAGGGGTGTCTGCAGAACACAGCCTTGGAGCATCCCGAGCGCTTGTTTTCGCAAACCCTGAAGACGACGCTACAGCATGCCGATCAGTTTCGTGTCGCTGTAAGGGCGCATCAGTTCGCCTTGCACTATCAGCCTATCGTCGATCTCGGCAGCGGCGCGGTCCACCATTTCGAGGCGCTCGCGCGCTTCGGGCCGGACAGTCCGGCGAAGGCGATCTGCATGGCTGAAGAGCTTGGTCTGATCGAGGAGTTTGACTTGGCCGTTCTGGAGAAGGCCCTTCACAAGGCTCGTCAGCCCGGCAATGGTCTGATCAAGCTCGCTGTCAATGTGTCTGCCGCCTCCCTCTCGACCGACCACTATGTTGAGGCCTTGCTGCGTTTGACCGGGGGTGATCCGCTGGAGCGTCGCCGTCTCATGATCGAGGTGACGGAAACGGCCGCGATGCAGGATCTGGACGCGGCCGATCGTCGATTGAGAGTGTTGCGAGCAGCCGGAGTGAAAGTCTGCATCGACGATTTCGGTTCGGGATCGGCGTCGTACGACTATTTGCGCGGCCTGTCCGTCGACTCCGTCAAGATCGACGGAAGTTTCATCCGGGATTTGCAGCCGGACACCCGGGCGCACACCCTGGTCCGGCATCTGGTGGACCTGTGCGGATCGCTCAAGCTGACGACCATCGCCGAGATGATCGAGACCGAACCGGTGGCTGACACCCTACGGGCCCTGGGCGTGGACTATGGCCAGGGCTGGCTCTTTGGTCGGGCCGAGGCGGAGCCGCAGGCAGCTACCTTCGCCCCGGTCTCTGCGGCCCCACGGCGAACGGGCGCGCAGACCAGCTGGCGGTAACGGCGCCGGGGCAGGGTCAGGTGGGCCGGTTGAAATTAATGGCGGTCGAAGCTGCCCTGGGTGCGGAAGCGGGTCGCGCATTGATCGACACCCTCCACAAGCGCTTCCAGATCCTGCGATGCGAGTGAGCCCCGTCTCGCCAGACGGAGAAGGTTGACGCCCGGGCTCAGCGCGTCGTGGGGGCGGTGTTCGGCCGAAAGCAGTGCGGCGATGAGACGTCCGCAAGCGTAGAGCGCCTCCACGAAGCCGGGGATTTCCACTGTGGTGCAGCAGGCGAGCATCTCATTGACCAAGGTATGGGCCAGGCGGAGATCGTCTGACGTCAGCGGGCGTTTCGGGCTGGCGATCAGACCGGCGATGCGGCTCACCGCACGATCGATCCGCACTAGGGCGTTAGGCGCAAGGGCGCCCAGATTTTCGTCAGCCTGGGCAAGCGCATCTGCGATCCGCATCCCGCCAGCCTTGCGATATTCGCGCCGCAACGCGCTGGGAACTCTTCTGACGACGACGCTCACAGGGTGACCTTCTGAGGCTTCACGAGACCGTCCAACTCTTCCTGACTCATGTTATGTCCGGTAGGAGCGCCCAAAGCCTCCGCCGTATCGGATTTGCGTCGCCCCTTCGGCGCCTCGGGCGGGATGCCCTGGTTTTTAAACCGCCGGTCCGGGCCGGTGTAGTGATCGGATTCGATGAAGGGGCGATCCGCGGCCGCCACCCAAAGAATGCGCTGCATCAGCACGGCCGGAGTCAGCGGTTTGGCGATCACGAAGCTGGAGCCGCAGTCGCGTGCGTTGATCACTTCCGGTTCAAGCGCGTGACCGGTGATCACGAAGGTAGGGGCGTGGCAGTTGGGCTCCAGTCGGGACAGGCGCAGCCATCGGACGAAATCGTTGCCGCTCTCGCCGCCGAGTTCGGCGTCGCAAAGAACCAGGTCGATCGTTTCCGCCTTAAGTATCGATTGCGCCTCGGCCATGGTCGGCGCCCGGAAGATGCGGTCGACGCCGAAGCCCAGCAGTGTCTGGCTTAAAATGTCGAGCCCCAGAGGGTTGGCGTCGACGCAGAGCGCCTTGAGGGCGCGCAGATTGATGCGTCCCGCGACGGGGAGGGCGGGGGCGTCGGTCAGCATGGGCGGCTCGCTGCGAGCGCATCTTGCCGCTGGAAGCGCGTCGGTGTTGCTGCGGTACGTCCGTCGTATTGCTGCGTCGGGCGCTGCGTCTTCCGTGGACGCTCGCGATCGATGCGAATGATCCGTAACATGCTTGTTTCCCGGCGCGATTTGCGCCGGAGCCCGACCCATCGCTAAGGACCGATGCTTACGACCTTGCGGTCAACAGTCGCTTTCACGAGGCTAGGTAGTTTCGCTTATCCGGATCGCCTTTCCGTGAGTCCGGGCGCGGCGGGGCGGACCGGGTCTTTGCACAGACCATGATAGGGTCTGCTGCGCCAATGGTCTTTCCGGGCGCCGGTCAGCAGCGCGCGGCGTGGACGGGACCCGGCCTCACGCGGCCAGACCGCGCCCGACCCACGTCGCCAGGGCCGCGATATTGGGCGCCTGCATCTTTCTCAGAATGTTGCTGCGGAAGACGTCCACGGTTCGCGGACTGATGCCCAGAACGAGGGCCGTCACCTTGCTGCTGGCGCCGTTCACCAGGTGGGAAAGGACCTCCCTTTCCCGTGGGGACAGGGTCTGGAGGCGTTCGCACGCTTGCGCATAGGCGTGACTCTGAACATTCACGACCTTGCGCGCTTCGAAAGCATCCACGATCGCCTGCACCAGCTCGCCGGGTGCGAAGGGCTTTTGCAGGAAGTTCGATGCGCCCGCCTTCATGGCGGAAACGGCCATGGGGATGTCGCCGTGACCGCTGATGACGATCAACGGCCAGTCTCCACGACCGGCATGCGCCAGACGCTCCGCCAGATCGAGGCCAGACATTTCCGGCATTCGCACATCGGTCACGACACAGGCGAATGTCATGATCTCGAGCATGTTGAGAAAGCGCGTCGCCGAGGTGAAGGCCGTCACCTCGAACCCTGCCGTCGCCAACATGGCCTCGATCGATTCCAGCACCGCGGCGTCGTCATCAACGATGATCACCTTTCCACTAGGCATCTGCTGTCCTCTCAATAAGCGTGAAGGCGAAAGCGGCCCCGCCCAGGGTTGACGGTACATGGTTGATGGCGCCCCCGTGCGCCTCCACGATGGTTCTGCAGATCGAGAGACCCAACCCCATTCCGCCGGGCTTCGTGCTGGCAAGGGGGTCGAAGAGCCGCGCCGCGACAGCGTCGGAGACGCCGGGACCGTTGTCCTCCACCAGAAGTCGGTGTCCGTCCTCGACGGGGCTGCTGGAAATGAGAACGCGCCGCTTCTGGCCCGTGACGGGCGCGTCGAGTGCATTGCGGACCAGATTTATAATCAGCTGCTGAATCTGCACGCGATCACATCGGACACAGGCCTCTTGGGGAATGGCGACTGTGATGTCGGCTTCAAGCTCTCTGGCGTTGATCTGCAGGATCGGCATGACTTCCGTGACGACCTCGCCGAGATTCGCCTCGGCATGAAAGCCTGTGTCGCGAGACATCAATGATCTCAGACGGCGGATCACGTCGGCGGCCCGCTCGGCCTGACCTGCGGCAGAGGCCAGGAACTTTCGGATCTTGTCCGGCTCGATTTGCGGTCGGTTCAGGAGGGTCTGGGCGGCTTCCAGAAAGTTCAGAACTGCAGACAGGGGTTGATTGAGTTCGTGGGCGACCATGGAGGCCATCTCACCGAGGGAATTCAGCCGCCAGTTGTAGGTGATCTGCAGACGAAGATCCTGCGCAGCCGTTTCCGCCTCAACCACGGCGGTGACGTCCTGGATGAACAGGGTCAGGAAGTCTTCGCCCCTGACAGAAAACCGGGCCGCCTGTACGTCCACGAACGCTTCGCTTCCGCCCGTTCGCATAGCCCGCATATGCCGACCGGGCCCCTGGCTTCGGCCTCCGGAATTGAGCCTGTCCAGACCCTCCGACGTCTCAAGTGCGGGAACGTTGAACTCCGGAATCAGGTCCGTGATGCGAACGGATTCCGTATCGGAGAGATTGCAGCCGAAGAACTTTTCAGCCGTCGCATTGGCGCTGCGGATAAAGCCCTCCCGGTCGATCGCGACGACGGCCATCGGGGCGTCTAGCAGGATACTCCTGGCGAACGAGGCTTCCACGGTCGTCCTCCCGGCGAGGTTGCGCCGAGGTGCATCGGTGGCGGGCCCCGCACCGCCTTGGCTTGAGGTTCAAGCTAGACGGGAGAGCGCCGCTGCGCGAGATATCTTTTGTAATAAAACCTTCGCGAGCGGCCGAGGCTCTGCGGGGCCGAAGTCCGCCAACCAAACCGGGTGAGCCGAGTGCGCGCCCTTTCGGGCGCGGCGGCGAGGTTTCAGTCCAGTTGGTCTCGCGCGGTCATCCCGACGAGGCCGGTGAGGGCGGCGGCAAGGGCGGTCACGTTTTCAACGCCCATTTTTCGGAGGATTCGTCCGCGAAAAATGTCGACGGTTCGAGGACTGAGGCCCAAGGCGAGCGCCGCTGTTTTGCTGGTGGCGCCAAGCGCGATGAGTTCGACGACCTCCCGTTCGCGTGGCGACAGGGTCGCGTAGCGCTCGGCCAGGTCCGTTCGAGACGAACGCGTGACCAAGTCTACGCTCAAGGCATCGACGATCTCGAGCAGCTTCCGTGGAGGGGCAGGTTTGGTGAGGAAGTCGACTGCGCCGGCGCGCATGGCGGCGACGGCGTCCGCGACATCGGCGTGACCGCTCAGAACAATGATGGGCCACGATTTCTGCGGGCAGCCTTGCAGGGTCCTGACAAGGTCCAGTCCGTCCATCCCGGGCATCCTCAGGTCAGTCACAATGCAGGCGGGAGCGACGGTTTCAATGACGGCAAGGAACGCGTCGGCGGAGGCAAAAGCCCGAACGGCGTAACCGGCGGACGCAAAGACGGCCTCAAGCGATTCCAGAACGTCTGCATCGTCATCGATGATCACGACACTGCGGGTCACCGGCGCTCCCCGAGCCACTCTTTGCTGAAACTGGTAATGATTTACATCCGCAAGGCGCCAAGCGTCATTGGTAGACGCCCGTTCGGGACATCGCCAAGTAGGCGATTCTACCTATCGAGCCGTCCTTGATGCAGCCTGAGGTAGGTATTTTCGCAAAGCCCTTGATTAAGGTTGAGCCAATCTTGTTCGGGGAGTCTCGTTCTGGAACGGGGCGAACCACATGACTGATGATCAGGCTGAGGATCAACTGGAACGGCGGGCCGCCTTTATGGGGCTCGGCGCGCCGTGCGCGGGCTACAGGGAGATCGGCGACCTGTTGCGTGAGGCTCTGCCGGGCGCGTTGAACGCCTTCTATGACCAGGTCAGGGCCTTTCCGGAAACAAGCCGCTTCTTTCAGGATGAACGCCACATGGCGGCGGCCAGTTCTGCCCAACGTACGCACTGGAACGCCCTCATCGAGGGCCGTATCGATGCCGATTATGGGCGCTCCGTTCGCACGATCGGGCAGGTCCATGCCCGGATCGGGCTGGAACCTCGGTGGTATATCGGCGGCTACGGCGTCCTGCTCGCGCATCTCATCGGACGGGTTGCCAACCGACCACGAAAGTGGGGCGGCAGGCAGGCCGACCATGACCGTATGACCGGCGAGGCCATCGCGGAGCTGACCCGGCGCGTCATGCTCGACATGGACCTGTCCATCTCGATCTATCTCGAGGTTCTGAAGATCGAGCGGGATCGCAGCGAGGCGGCGCGCGCCGAGGCGGAAGCCAGCCAGAACCGCGTTGTCGCGATCGTCGGTGAAGCCCTCAGCGGCCTGTCGGCGGGAGACCTCACGCTGCACGTCGACGATGAATTTCCGCAAGCCTACGAACTGTTGAAATCCGACTTCAACGGAGCCGTCCGAAATCTGCATCACGCCATGAGGGCGGTCGCCGAGAACGCCGGTTCGATCCAGTCAGGCATCGACCAGATCAGCCAGGCGGCTGACGATCTGTCACGTCGCACAGAGCAGCAGGCGGCGAGCCTTGAGCAAACGGCCGCGGCGCTCGACGAGATCACGGCGACGGTTGGACGGACAGCCTCGAGCGCGGGGCAGGCGTCACTGACCGTTCAGTCCGCCCGAGGCGAAGCCCAGACGTCCGGTACCATCGTCAGGGACGCGGTTGTCGCGATGGACGCTATCGAGAAATCGTCACAGGAAATCAACCAGATCATCGGCGTCATCGACGAGATCGCCTTCCAGACCAATCTGCTGGCCCTGAACGCCGGGGTGGAGGCGGCGCGGGCCGGCGAGGCCGGTCGAGGCTTCGCCGTCGTGGCCTCCGAAGTGCGGGCGCTGGCGCAGCGTTCGGCGGACGCCGCCAAGGAAATCAAGATCCTGATTTCCACCTCAACCAGCCAAGTCGGCTCGGGTGTCGGTCTTGTCGGCCAGACGGGCGAGGCCCTTCAGAGGATTGTCGACCGGGTCGCCGAGGTCGACAACCTAGTCAGCGAGATCGCCGCCTCCGCACAGGAACAGGCCAGCGCGCTTCATCAGGTCAATGTAGCGATCAACCAGATGGACCAGGTCACGCAGCAGAACGCGGCCATGGTCGAGCAGACCACAGCCGCCAGTCACACCCTGCGCCAGCAGGCTGACAGCCTTTCCGGTTCTGTGGGTCAGTTTCAACTTGCGGCGCAGCGCGACCGGTTTCCCCTGCGCAGCGCGGCCTGACGAGACTCTCGCGCTCTTCGCGTGAGGTGAAACGAATTGGGAACCTGGATGCCGTCTGCTGGTCAACGAGCCGAGCCGAGCTGGCGGCGGCGTGCGCCCCTTAGGTGAAACTACGCAGATTGACCGGCTCCGGGTGATCGCTGAATCTCGATGCCTGTTCTCCCATCACCGGGCGCTCGCGCCCGTTCCGTTCTCCGGCGCTCGTGGACGCGCCGGCGCCTGCTCTCGATTCCAGGTTGGTTCGTTTGAAGATCAAGGCCAGACCAGATGACCTCTTCACCGCCGTTGTTCGTCACCCGTTTGGCGAAAACCGGTCCGACCCGGCGCCTCTTCGGGTTGCAATGCTGATCGCGCGTGCCTGGAATCGCT
This sequence comes from Brevundimonas goettingensis, assembly GCF_017487405.1. Classification (NCBI taxonomy): domain Bacteria; kingdom Pseudomonadati; phylum Pseudomonadota; class Alphaproteobacteria; order Caulobacterales; family Caulobacteraceae; genus Brevundimonas; species Brevundimonas goettingensis. The sequence goes on from NZ_CP062222.1 coordinate 942,822, forward strand.
CCGGGAGCGCTGTGCTTGTGGAGGGGCGGGAGGGGCAGGTCATAGCCCGGTTGAACGGCAGGGACGGCTGGGCTGCTGCCTCCGACAAGCGTCGGATCTGACGGCCCGTCGCCATGCGACCGGTTCAAGGCTGCGTCGATCTGGCCTCACATCGGTCGGCGCTGACCGAAACGACAGGCCATCCGGGGCATAGGCCGCCAAACCGTTGGAGCCTCTTCCTCAGCCTGAAAAAGCGACTCGATCGGGTAATCCGAACCGGCCGGAATCACGTACTGACGTCGATGAATGGACAGACACATGCATTGCGCGGCAGGCGAGGGGCGATCATCCAGGTGACGTTCGAAGCGGATGAGCACGCCCGCTGGATAGAGGCCATCGCCGAGCGCGCAGACCGCGACGCCTTCGCACGTCTGTTTGTCTTCTACGCGCCGCGTCTGAAGTCGTACCTGATGCGGGGCGGGGCGACGCCGGGTACGGCCGAGGATTTCGCCCAGGACGCCATGCTGACGGTCTGGAACAAGGCGGCCCTCTTCAACGCTGACAAGGCCAGCGCCGCGACGTGGATTTATGTTATCGCGCGCAACAGGCGCCTGGATGCCCTGCGTCGCGACAGGCTTCCCATGCCCGCGCCAGAGCTGGAGCTCGCACTGGAGGCGCCGGCCTTGCCGGACGCGAATATGACCGCCGCCGAGGATGCGGACCGCGTCCGGCGCGCCCTGGCGCGTCTCCCGTCGGACCAGCAGGAGGTGCTGGCGCTCGCCTTCTTCTCCGACCATCCCTACGCGGAGGTCGCGCGACAGCTGAACCTGCCGCTGGGCACCGTCAAATCGCGCATCCGCAAGGGAATGATCCGCTTGCGTCGGCTGTTGAAATCCCGTGACGGAGGGAGGGCATGAGCGACAGACATGGTCTATCCGAGGAACGTTTGCTGGCCTTTGCGGCGGGCGCCCTGAGCCCGCCCGAAGCGGTCGTTGTCAACGCCTGGCTGTCTTTCCGACCGGAAGAGGCCGCCTTTGTGCACATTCTGCAGGTCATGGGCGGTGACTTGCTTGAAACGGAGCCGTCTGTCCCGATGGCGCCTCACGCACTCGATCAGGCGTTGGCCCGGATCGAGACACGGACCCGTCCCGAACCGGTGCGCGTGCTCAACGACATGCCCGAACTCCCCGATTGCCTTCGCGGCTATCCGCTGGGCCCCTGGCGCTGGTTGGGTCCGGGCGTCAGGGTCCGCGATGTCGGTGCGCCACGCGACGGCGCCTGTCGGGTTATTCTGCTCAAGATCGACAGGGGTCGTAAAACGCCACGCCATACCCACGGCGGCGTGGAACTGACCTGTGTGCTGTCCGGCGCCTACGCCACCGAAACCGGCCGCTTCGAGGTCGGTGACCTGGAGGAAGCCGATCACGAGGTCCTGCATCAACCGCGCGTGGTTTCGGAGGAGCCGTGTCTCTGCGTGGCCGCGCTTGACGGTCAGATCGTCCTGGACGGGTGGCTTGGACGATGGCTCCAGCCGCTCGTCCGGCTCTAGGTCGTGGACTCATAAGCTCTGAGCCACAGGCGGGTTGAGGCCAGCAGTACGGCGGCGAGGAAGTTGCGGGCCAGTTTGTCGAAGCGTGTGGCGACGCGGCGGAAGTGCTTGAGCTTGCAGAAGTAGCGCTCCACGACGTTGCGCTGTCGATAGATGGCGGGATCGACGGAGCGCTGGACCTTGCGATCCTTCTGGGTCGGGATATGGGCGCAGCCGCCGCGAGAGCGGACCAGATCGATGACGGCCTGTGCGTCGTAACCTCTGTCGGCGACGAGCGCCTTGGCGGGCTTGAGGCCGTAGATCAGTTCCTCGACGGCGGCCTTGTCGGACGCCTGGCCGGCCGAGAGGGTGATCCTGAGCGGCAATCCGTCCTGATCGACCAGGGCGTTGATCTTGGTGCTCAGTCCCCCACGAGATCGGCCGATGGCGTGATCCGGGCCCCCTTTTTTCCACCGGCGGCGTGCTGGTGGGCCCGAATGATCGAACTGTCGATCAGGTGCATCGAACCCGGCGACGCCGCCGACAGCGCCTCGAACACCCGCACCCAGACGCCTGCTTTGGCCCACCGATTGAAGCGATTGTAGACCGTCGTGTGCGGCCCGTAGCGACCCGGCAGGTCACGCCAGGGCGAACCCGTCCTCAGAATGTAGAAGATGCCGTTGATCACCCGACGGTCGTCCACGCGGGCCACGCCGCGGGGCTTGTTCGGAAGCAACGGCTGGATCAGCCGCCACTCCGTTTCGCTCAGATCGTATCGCGCCATCGACGTCTCCTTCCGAAGACCTCGAATCCCTCAGACCTTTATGGGTTCAGAACCTAGGCCCCTAGTAGGAACAGTCGGCCGAAATCGGTCAGTACGATCAAGCCCTTCGGGACTTGTGGCCGTTCATGAGATGGCCTCCAGGATGCCAGGTCATGCGGCCAGGGTGGTCGCTCCAGATCGGTCCTCAAGTCTGAAGCGGGACACCAGGGCAGCCAGGCGGGCTGCGTCCCGGGTCAGGCCCTCGCAGGCGGCGGTCGATTGCTCGACCATGGCGGCGTTCTGCTGAGTGGCCTGGTCCATGCCGACGACGGCATTGTTGATCTCGGCGACGGCGGTCGCCTGCTCACGCGTAGAGGCCGCGATCTGGGCGACGAAGCCGCCGATCTCGCCCACGCCTGTGGCGATGGCGTTCAGGGCCGTTCCGGTGCGCCCGACCAGAACCACCCCGTTGCGGACCTGATTCCGGCTGGTGGAGATCAGCCCCTTGATGTCTCGAGCGGCTTCGGCCGAGCGCTGGGCAAGAGCCCGCACTTCGGAGGCTACGACGGCGAAGCCACGCCCGGCGTCGCCGGCCCGGGCGGCCTCGACCCCCGCGTTCAGCGCTAGCAAATTGGTCTGGAAGGCGATCTCGTCGATCATGCCGATGATCTGGCTGATCTGTTCGGACGAGGACTCGATCTCATCCATCGCCGCGATTGCCTCTCTGACCACCGGCCCGCTGGCCTCGACCTCCGCCTCGGCACGGGCCATGGAGACTGAGGCCTGATCGGCCCCGGCGGCCGACAACTTGATCGTCGCGGCGACCTCTTCCAAGGCGGCGGCGGTCTCTTCCAGGGTCGCGGCCTGATGCTCCGTGCGGCGCGACAGGTCGTCGGCGGCCTGGCTGATCTCGGCAGTCTCGCCAGCGATGCCGTGGACGTTGCCGCCGATCTCGCTGATGGCTTGATGCAGGGCCGTCATGGCCGAGTTGAAGTCGTTCTGAAGCTTGACGTAGGCCTCGGGGAAGCGGCCGGGAATGCGGTAGTCGAGACGTCCTTCGGCCAAGGCGCTCAGGCCCTCCGCGGTGCGGGCGACAACCTCGGCCTGTTCGCGCGCGGCCTCGCGATCACGTGCGGCCGACGCGGCCGTCTGACGGTCATTCTCGGCGCGGATGCATTCGGCTTCGGCGCCTGCGGCCAGGGCCTCGCCCGTGGCGGCCTCGGCAGCCGAACGGCTCTCGTCGTTGATAGCGAACATCATGGTGACGCTTGCTGCGCTCCACATCAGCACCACCGCCTCGACGACGAGGATGACGGCGTGCAGCACGACCCGGGCCAGACTGGCCGAGCCCGGGAAGACCATGTCCGGCAGGACGAAGCTGAGCACCAGATGATGTACCGCCACGGTCGCAGCGCCGACCAGAATCACCCGCCAGTCACAATGGATGATCAGGACGGCCAAGGCGGCGAAATAGACCATGTGCAGGTCGATCTGCCAGGGATGGCCGGCGCCGGCGGCCACCAGAACCGACGCCTGGGCCATCAGCAGGATCGCGGCCAGAGTCCGGCCCATCGACCCGTCGCCCGCCACCTTCCACACGCCGGTCTGGAGCGCGGCCAGGGCGAGTGCGGCCAGGGCAGTGGGCGCCGGCACGGGGCTGAGCCAGAAGGCGGCGCCGACCGACACGGCGCAGAGGAGCCAGCCGAGGCCGAGAACGGTGTGGGCGCCGAGTTGTCTTTGATGGGCGAGGGTGGAAGCCTGAAAAATCATGGCGGACCTCAGGAGGCGCAGGTGACAAGGCGAGGATCGAGGAGGATCCAGGCGCCAGCTTCGCGGAGTTGATGGTGCAGGGTTGCGCCGCCGGTCACGTTGATGACAGCGGGCAGCCTGCCCGGGCGGGCGGTCATGGCGAGATCCGCGACCGCAGTCTCGACGCGCTGGCGGCTCCACCAGAGGGGGAACACCGCGGCTGCGGCAAAGGGCTGGGTCGGACGTGCGGCCGCCGCCAAAGGCAGTAGCAGGCTCGCCAACATGACGGCTCCGATCGCCGTCGCGCGAAACAGGGTGTGAGGGAGGCGTGAGGACATGGGCGCGAACCAGATATCGTGCGCCCAATTGCCGAGGCCCGATTTACCAAACGGTGAAACCGGGGGGCAGTATATTCGCCTATACAGTCAGCTGAGTTGCGGCCCGCAGACACGCAGCTGACCACGCCGTCGGAGAGGCGCGGGTGGCGAAGCCAGCCGGCCTTGCCTGCCGATGCTCTACCGACTTTCTGCGACCTGGTGCGGAGGCAGGCCGCTAGGCGGCGCGCGTGGCTACGAGACGACAGGCGGCGTTTCCCGGTCCGCCACATCAACGCTTTGAGACGGCGGTCGCCGCCTGGGCCTGCGCGTTCCAGATGAAGACAAAGTTGCGGTGCTCGGCCCAGGTCTGGCCTTCGACATGGTCGCCGACGAGGCAGGCGGCGGTGTGATAGGGGGCGACGCCATCGGTGGTGCGGAAGGAAACGCATAGGCGCCCGTTCTGGACTTTCCAGCGCCCGGCCTCGATCGCGCTTTCGTAGAAGTCGCCGGTGACCGTTCCGTCAGCCGCCAGAGCGAGGGTCATGGGTTTCAGATAAGGCTCGGCCGGGTTGGTGGACAGATCGACGGTCCACTCGCCCGTGAGCGCCTCCCGGGACGGCGGCGACGGGAAGGCCTGGGCAAGCATTGCGGCGGCGGCGCAAGCGATGATCAGCATGAAAGAGTCTCCTCGAATACGGGCCTGTCGGTGACGTGAGACCCTGGCGTCGGTCAAGCCGTCAGGCGCGCGATTGCGGCGGTCATTTGCGGGTCGCGGCCGAGACGGATATCGTCGGCCGTCGTCGGAACGGCGAGGTCGGGAAGGATGGCGGCGTCCGGTTGGGGCGTTGACGGGAAGCTGGCGATCAACGGCAGATCAACCTCCAGACCGGAAGCGGGCAGTTGGAGAAAAAAGAAGGCGCCACCGTTGATGCCACGCCGGTTGCCGCCCGTCGGCTGGCCGATCAGGGTCGCGAGGCCGTTCTCCTGAACGGCCTGGGCGAAGCCGAAGGTGGCCGAACTGTTGGAGGCGTCGCAGAGGACAGCGACCATGCCGGCGAAGCGCGTGCCTTGCGGCCGGATCACCGTGCCGTCGTCGCCGTCATCGTAGCGGGTCAGCCGGTAGAACCCGGGTCGATCCGCCGAAGGCTGAGCCTTGTCGCCCCAGTCGAGGAAGCTGCGATCCCAGGTGTGGAGGTAGGGGCGAACCGCCTCCGGTGCGCTCCGGTAGCGGGTCCAGCGCTGATTTCGCGACAGGGGAAGATCCCGGTCGATCAACCGGGTCAGGATAACGTGGCCGCAGTCCAGGCCGCCCTCGTTGCCGCGCAGGTCTATGATGAGACCCTTGGCGCCGTCGTGCGTGAGATCGTCCATGACCTGACCCAGCCAGGCTTCCCAGGCGAACGTCGACCCGTAGAGGGCCCAGTTGGCCGTGGTGAGGACATGGATGCCGTCGGGCCGTTTCTCCAGCGTCCAGGGATTGGCGTCGCCGGAGGGATCCGCCGAGGGCGCCAGGCGGCTGCGTCGGTCCGCGAGCGTGACCAGGGCAGCCCGAACGATCCGTCCGTCTCCGAGTTCGAAATCCGCATGGCTCTCAAGCGGCAGAATGAGCGGCAGGTGGATGTCGAAGGTCTCGAACCGGTCCTCGCCCCGGACCTCCATCAGATTGATCCGCTTGGGATCGTTGTGGCCGTCGGCCCGGGCCAGGGCAATCAGACCGCCGAGGAGATCCGAGGTCGGGACGCCGTTCACGGCTGTGATCACGCTTCCGCGGGGCAGGGTGCCTTCGGGGGTGTGGTCGTCCGTAACCACAATACGACCATCGATCCATCGGAAACGGAACGGGACGAGCGACCGGTCCGGATAGAGGGCCGCGACCATGGCGTCCGAGCCGTTGTAGGGGCTGGGATAGGTATGGCCGCACCGGATGGAGGCTGTGACCCTTGTCAGGGCGAGAAACCGATCGCGGAAGGATCCCGGCGTCCTCCAGGCATGGGCCAGACCGTCGAGACGCGCACTGATCTCTTCAGGTGTGCTGTAGCGATACAGGCCGGGATGCATGGCCTCCCAGGTCTGGCGCAGGATGGCAACGTCGCCGCTCCAGTCATCCGTGACAGATCGCGCCTGGACCGGGGTCGCCGCGGCGAGAGCAGCGCTTCCGGAGAGTTGCAGAAGGCGGCGGCGGTTCAGCGACGGCATGGCGATCCTCGAAGGCTGCCGCAGGGTGTGGGACTTCAGGCGTCTGCGCGCCTCAGATCCGGCATCAAAGGTGAAAAGTCAGGATTTGAGACCTGCCGGCGATACGCAGACGGCGCCATCCCGTAACGGGCGTGGAAGGCGCGATTGAAACTCGCCTTTGAGGCGAACCCCATCTCGAACGCCAGATCGAGAAGGTCGGCTTTCGGTCGGATCGTGATGGCGTCGGCCACGGCTTCGGCCCGAAGTCCGTTGATGAAGACCGAGAAGTTGACCTCTAGGCCCAGATTGATCGCTCGCGAGAGCCGTCCACTGTTGGTCCCGAGCCTTCGCGCAAGCCCGGGCAGGGTCAGGTCCGGCTCCCGCCACCAGCCCTCCGCTCGTGTCCGGTCTGCGATCTCCCCGGCGATGAGGCGCCAATCGGTGGGCGCGCGGGCGGGCGCCGCTTTCGGTTCGGGTAATCGGTCAAGAGCGCGGAGGGGCGGTGGCAGGCCCGCCTGGCGCAAGCCTGCGACGCCGAGATACAGACCGAGGCCGCCGAGGGCGAGGTAGAGACCGGTCTCCTGGAAATAGTCGATCCCGCCGGTCGCCGTCGACCAGAGCCAGAAGGCGACTTCGACGAGCAGGCTGAAGACGATGGCGGCCCGGACGCGCGACAGCCAGCGTGCGGCATACTGGTCGTCGTCGCTGCGCTCGTCCGCCAGCCGGGCGCGGTAGCGTTTGAGCACCGGACCGATCGCCAGAGCATAGCCGGCGAGGCTGGTGAGCGTCAGAGCGCTGAAGACGGGCGAGACGACCGCGTCATGGCCACCGGTGTACCAGGCCCATTTTCGTCCGATGGGCAGCAGGAAGCAGATCGTGAAATAGGCGGCCTGGACAAGCGGCGGCGCGAAATGCCAGAGCAGACGGCGCGAGACCCGGTTCTCTTCCAGAGCGCTGGCATAGGCGAAGAGCAGCGGTCCCAAAGCCAAAGGGATCGCGAAAGGCGCGAAGGTCAGCCCGCGCCAGGCGTCATAGGCGCCGGCGAAGCCGATGGCGTAAGGAATCAACAGACCGGCGATCACCACGAGGGTCGCGGCGAGGAGGCGGTTGGCGGCCTTCTGTACAGGCGCGATCGCGAGCGCGGCGGCGAGCACGAACAACTGCAGGACCATCAGGCCGAGAACTGCAGTTCTCCATCCGAGGAAAAGGTGCGTCGCGACCATGCTGAAGGCTAGGCGCGACAGGGGGGCGGCGAAAGGGGATGCCACGCAAATCCTTGACCCGGAGCGTGGAGACCTCCTCGGCAAACCGTCAACGCGGCCCGTGGGGCCATCGCAAAAAGGACCCTCGACGCGGTCGCCGACGGCCCTTCCCCTGGCTTCAACGCCGGAGGTCAGTCACGTGGGGCCGCCGGTCGCGCCCGACCACTTCGCCAGGCGTCAGCGGCGGCGCGGTGCAGGATGGCATGGCGATGCGCCAGCCTGTCGATGTCGTCGTCGTAGCCGCCGCCGATGACGCCTACGACCGGCGTGGCAGGCAGACAGGTCTCCAGAACATAGGCGTCGCGCGCGGCGAGACCTTCGTCACTCAAGGCCAGCCTGCCGAGACGGTCGCTCACGTGCGGGTCGACGCCAGCGATGTAGAAGGTGAGGTCCGGTGCGACGCGCTGGAGCAGGACAGGAAGGATTGCTCGCAGTTCGGCCAGGTAGGCATCGTCGCCGGTTCCATCCGGCAGGTCGATGTCCAGATCGCCGGGGCCGCGTCGCACGGGATAGTTCTTTTCGCCGTGCATGGAGAAGGTGAAGACCCGCGGTTCGTGCTCGAAGATGAAGGCGGTCCCGTCGCCCTGGTGGACGTCCAGGTCGACAACGAGCGCCTGCCGGATCTCGCCGGCGTCGATCATCGCGCGGGCGACGACGCCGATGTCGTTGAAGACGCAGAAGCCCGCGCCGCCGTTCGGCCCGGCATGGTGACTGCCGCCTGCAGTGTTACAGGCAAGACCATGGCGAAGCGCCAGACGCGCCGCCAACAGGGTGCCGCCGACTGCGGCCTGGGCGCGTTCCGAGACGCCGCGGGTGACCGGCATGCCGATGATCCGCTCGACCTGCGGAGGAACTTCGGCGTTCAGCACCTGGCGCACATAGCCTGGGTCGTGCACGGCGGCGAGCATATCGAAGCTGGCGGGGACGGGGATGTGAAACCCCCCGGGTCCGACCAGCCTCTCCTCTTCCAACACCTGAGCCAGTCGAGCGTATTTGTGCATGGGGAAGCGGTGACCCGGCGGCATCGGAGCACTGTAGGCCGGGTGGTAGACGACCGGAGGAAGAGGGCGAGAAGGGGCCATGTTCGTTGGGTGACAACACTCTGACGACTGGGAGGCTGCATCTCCTTCGATCGCAATCAACAGGTCGGCTTGCCCCTGCATTCCAGTTTCCGCAAGTGGCCCATTCGCAGCCCAGGCACAACGCCGGGATTCTCGGATGGAGGAGCGAGAACGAACGGTCTCGAATACCGCTCCGAACTCGCCGCCGCCGATCTCGAAGGGAAGCCTGCGGAGGCGTGGCCGTCGCCCCTGCCTCCGCAGCAGGATTATGCGCAATCAGATCGGCAGGATCGCCGTGCCGAACGCCTTCTTCAGGTCATGCGCGGCGAACTGCTGGGCGACAGCAGCGTCGGGCACAACCAGACCCATGCCGAAGAACTCGTGGGTCGAGCCGTTGAAGGTCTTGGCCCGGGTATCGACGCCTGCGGCTTCCAGCTTCTCCGCGAGTTGCTCCCCCTCGGTGCGCAGGGGGTCGATTTCGGCGGTAATGACGGTGGAGGAGGGCAGGCCGCGCAGATCGGCGGCGCCCACGACGTTGACCCGGGGATCGGCGGTCTCGCCCTGGTCGGCAAAGGTGTGTTTCACGAACCATTCGATCATCGGCTTGTTGAGGGGCTTGGCCGTGGCGTTCTCGACATAGCTCTCGGTGTTCAGGTCATTGCCGACGAGAGGGTAGACCAGAACCTGGTGGGCCGGGGCCTGCAGCCCCTGGTCCCGCGCCGCGATCGAGACGTTGATCGCCAGATTGCCGCCGGCGCTTTCGCCCATTACCGCCACCTTGCGCGGATCGCCACCGAGGGTCTGGGCGTTGGCCAGCGCCCATTTCCAGGCCGCGACGGCGTCATCATGGGCGGCCGGAAACTGGTGCTCGGGCGCCTGGCGATAGTGGACCGACAGGACCACGACGTCAGCGAATCGGCTGATCCCGCGAGGACCGCCGTCATAGACGTCGAGGTCGGCGATGACGAAGCCGCCGCCGTGGAAATAGACGACCAGAGGCTTGAGGTCCTTGCTGTCGAGGTCGGGGCTGTAGATGCGGGCCTGCAGCGGACCCGCCGCGCCTTCGATGGTGATGTCGCGGGTCTGGATGCCCAGCGTCGGATCTTTATCCTTGATCGTTTCGCGCAGAATCTTCTTCACCGCATCGGTCGGGGTCGGCTGCAGCCGCGCTTCCTGTGGCGACAGGGTCTCGATGGGTTTGCCGCCGAGGCCGGCGAGGGCGTCGAGTACCTTGCCCATCATCATGTCGGGTTTGGCGGGAGAGGTGCGCGGCTGATCGTCGTGGCGACCAAGAACCTTGTCGAGAATGGACATTGTGAACTCGTGTGTTGTGGATGAGCGAATTCAAGCGCTTGGCGGTGAGTTCGTTCCTGCGTTCGGAACCGGACGGAGAGCGCCTTGCTGCGGAACCGGCGAAGCGCCGGGCGGTTGAAGCGAACCAGACCGGAGTGATGCCCATGGCCGACGCCTCCAACCCTACGCCCCGTTATCCGACCCCGCCGTTTGCGGACCAGAAGCAGCCCTGGCCGGGGCTGGCCTCGAAGATGGAGCCGCGGCCGGACCACGGCGAAACCAGCTACCGGGGCTCGGGCCGTCTCGCGGGCAAGCGCGCGCTGATCACCGGCGGCGACAGCGGCATCGGACGCGCCGCGGCCATCGCCTTCGCGCGCGAGGGCGCCGATGTGGTCATCAACCACCTGCCCGAGGAAGAGCCGGACGCGCGCGAGGTCATCGACCTGATCACCGCAGAAGGCCGCAAAGGGGTGTCGATCCGGGGCGACCTGCGCGACAAGGCCTTCTGCCGCCGGCTGGTCTCGGAGGCGGCCGAGGCCCTCGGCGGGCTCGACATCCTGGTCAACAACGCCGCTCGCCAGCAGACGCGCCCGTCCATCGCCGACATCAGCGCCGAGGACTTCGACGCGACCTTCAAAACCAACGTCTATGCGCCCTTCTGGCTGTCCAAAGCCGCGCTGGAAATCATGGCGGAGGGGGCGGTGATCGTGAACACCGCTTCCGAACAGGCGGGCGATCCGTCGGAGGACATCATGGACTATGCCATGACCCGTGCGGCGATGCTCAACTTTACCAAGGGTTTGGCGACCCAGTTGGCGCCGAAGGGCATCCGGGTCAACGCCGTTGCCCCGGGACCCTTCTGGACTCCGCTTCAGGTCAGCGGCGGCGCCACCCCGGAGAAGCTGAAGAATTTCGGCGCCTCCAGCCCCTTCGGGCGGCCCGGCCAGCCGGCCGAGATCGCGGGCCTCTATGTCGCCGCCGCCGATCCGGCGCTCAGCTATTCGACGGGTCAGATCTTCGCGGCGACCGGCGGCAATCGCCAACCGGCTTGAGATCGCCCTTCAAACCCGAACACCAGCGCCAGAGAGCGCGATCAGAGAGGAACAGACGATGGCTGGAAAGCTGAACGGAAAACGCGTGGCGGTGCTGGCCACCGACGGCTTCGAACAGGTCGAACTGACCACGCCGGTCGAGGCGTTGAAGGCCGAAGGGGCGACGGTGGAGGTCGTCTCACTCAAGGCCGGTGAGATCCAGGGCTTCAAGCACCATGACAAGGCCGACAAGACTAGGGTGGACCAGACCCTCGATGAGGCGTCTACGAGGAACTATGACGCTCTGGTCCTGCCCGGTGGCGTGATCAACCCGGACGCCCTGCGGCTGGAACCGCTGGCCATCGCCTTCATCGCCGACATCCATGCCGCCGGAAAGCCGATCGGAGCCATCTGTCACGGGCCGTGGACGCTCATCAACGCCGGGGCGCTGGACGGACGCCGGGTCACGTCCTGGCCGTCCCTGGAAGCGGACCTTCGCAACGCCGGCGCGGACTGGGTGGACGAGGAGGTCGTGGTCGATCAGGGTCTCGTTACGTCACGCAAGCCGGACGATCTCCCAGCCTTCTGCGCCAAGCTCATCGAAGAGATCGCAGAGGGTGCTCATCGTCCCGAGCCTGCGTGAGCAGGTCATTACAGAGGCATCCGCTGGGAACAACCGAGGCGCAGCCAGGTTCAGGGTGGCGGATCTCGTCATTCTCGACGCGAACCCGATCGAAAGCACCGCCAACCTGCATGCCATCCATCCGGTGGTTCGCGATGGCCGATACTATTCCCGCGAAGATCTCGCCGACCTTCGGCGCAGAGTTGCTGCCGGGGGCGGCCCGACGTCCGGTTCAGCGGAGTAGACCTTCGCCTGATCCGATCTCAATCGAGTAATGCCGTCTCGGCGGCTCGGTAGGTCCCTCCGCCGACCGGTGACCACACCGCAGTCTCTTGGGACGGCAACTGGCTAGGCGTTGTGCTGCGTAGGCTGGCTTGCCTGGCAGGGCCTCATGCTCCGCGACGGCCGACGAAGCCAACGCGACCTCGTCGAAGGTCTCTCCGGCTCACGGAGGCCTTGGCCGATCCGGTTGCTCCAGCACATCGTCGAGGTCCTGAAGGTCATTTCTCCGGCGCCGAGTTGGGGAGACGCATGATCGGCTATCGAAGCGCACCTCAGCGTGTTCCGCGAGTTTCCCCAAGGAAATCCCCTCGCCGATGGTACGGTGTCGAGCTTCGCCGCTCGGCAACATTGAGGTCGGGTCCGATCTCGCTTGACGGCGCGCTGCGGGCGCTCCCAGGTCCGGACCGTCACGGCGCCCCGGGTGGTAAGCGATGCTCAACAGGGTGCCGGGGTGGAGCAGTAGAATCAATTGGGCCGATGGCGATATGAAGAGATGAGATTCGCATTCGCGACTCGATTTCGGTGTAACTCGACATCGAAATTGGCGTTGATGTGCCAAATGGTGCCGAAAGATAGCGTCATCACCGAAATTTTATATCGCTATATTCTTTAATGTTTTCAAGAGCGATAAATATGATCGGTCTTCTCTTCGGTTTCATTGTGGGTCATTCCGAAAAACCGAAGAAAACACAACGCGCTAAACGGTTGTAAGTAATCGAGTGGGAATAATTCGGGGCTCTCGGAGCTTTTCGATATCGCTTCCGATTTGGTCGCGAAGTTCCTTTCGTGCTCTCTCGCTACCTCTTCGGAGGCTTCGCGAGGGTGTGTCGGTAGCTGGGACGGCACGGGCGCCCATTGTGGCGCCCGGCGATGGCCCATACTGTCAGCACCAAGGTGCCCGTCTGACGGTATGGAAACGGCAGAAGTCTCTGACTTCCCTGTAGATGCACTGCATCACATCGGGTGTTTGACCTACGAGGCCGCGGAGACCGAAACCGCGTTGGCGCTGCTTGAACGTCACCCTGAAATCTCGGTTCTGTTCACCGACATCAACATGCCCGGCATACGCGACGGCCTTGCCCTGGCGGGTGAGACATACCGGCAGCGACCGGACGTTCGAGTGATCATCACCTCCGGCCAGGAGCATCCCACGCAGGCGCAGATGCCCCCTGACGGCCGATTTATCGCCAAGCCGTATAATATGGACGTCATCACCGAAATGGTCCGCGCGTTCCCGCGGGACGGCTAGGCTCGCGTCGCTTTCCGTGTTCTGAGAGCGGTGCGATAGCTTGAGGGGCACCGGCCGCGGTTTCGAAATCTTCTCGCAGGCGATGCGCCTGACCGGGCGGTACCGCGAGCCTTCGGCAAGGTTGACGGCACCCGCGTCAGGAAAGCGCCGAAGCGAGTTTGTGCGCCAGTTCAACCCTGTCGAACGGCTTGTGAACAATCGCTTCCTCAGGGGTCGACGCCAGGGCCTGGGCGTCCGCGTAGCCGGTGGCGAACAGAATGGGCAGACCAGGCCTGCGACCAGAGAGTTCGCGCGCCACGTCGCCGCCGTTCATCCCGGGCATGGCGAAGTCGAGAACGACCGCCCGGATGTCCGCACGGGTGTCGAAAAGGTCCAGGGCCGCTCCGCCGCTCCCTGCCTCAACGACTCCATAGCCGAGGTCTTTCAGTATATCCGCCGTGACCCCGCGAACCGCCTCGTCGTCGTCAACCACAAGAATAGTCAAGCCATCTGAGGGCGCGGCTGGCGCGATCGCCGCTGATGTGTCCTTCCAGGCGGGACTGGCATGGGTGCGAGGCAGGAAGACGCGAATGGTCGTACCCTGGCCAACGCTGGTTTCGATCGTGACGCCGCCTCCCGACTGCTTGGCCAGACCGTAGACCTGGCTCAGACCCAGTCCCGACCCCTTGCCCACCGCCTTCGTGGTGAAGAAGGGTTCGAAAACCTTGGCCAGCACTTCGGACGGCATGCCGGAGCCGTTATCGGATACCGACACCATGACATGTTCGCCCGCCGGCGGCTCTTCGGGGCTTTGCGGTGCAGAGCGCGTGACGTTCCCGGTGGCGATCTGCAACGTTCCGCCGACGTCCATGGCGTCGCGAGCGTTGATGGCCAGATTGAGAATGACCAGTTCAATCTGGGTCGGGTCGATCATCGCCGCCCAAAGGCCCTCGGCCAGATCCGGTTCGAGGATGTGCACGCTGCCGCCGATCGTACTCTGGAGAAGGTCGCCCATGCCGCGCACCGTCTCGTTCAGATCGACGGCGCGGGGCTCAAGCTTCTGTCGGCGGGAGAAGGCGAGCATCTGGGCCGTCAGCTGGGCGCCGCGCCGCGACGCTTCGTGCATCATGGCCAGGCGCCGCTGGATGGCCGGGTCGTCGATACGCTTCTGCAACTGTTCGACGTTGCCGATGACCACCGTGAGCAGATTGTTGAAGTCGTGGGCGATGCCCGAGGTCAGCTGTCCCACGGCGTCAAGGCGCTGGGTCTGACGCAAGGCGGCTTCCGCCTTCTCCCGCTCGGCGATTTGGGCCGCTAGCTGCCGGTTCGCGGCCTCGAGTTCTGCAGTGCGTTCAACGACGCGGCCTTCCAGCAGAAGTTCGCCGCGGCGGATTTCCTCCATGCGCTCGCGGGCTTCATACTGACGGCTGCGCCCGCGCAGGGCCGTTCGCACGGCGCTGACCAGGGTCGTCGGATGAAAGGGCCGCTCAAGGAAGCCGACGTTGCCCAGAGTCCTGGAAAGCCGCTGAACGAGCGGGTTTCGCTCCACACTGCCGCCACGCTGCGTCAGGATCAAAAACGGAAAGTCGGACCAGGACGGCTGCTCCCCGATCCAGGTTGAAAGACCGCTGAGGTCGGCGGAACGGAGCGCGTCTTCCACGATGATCGCCATGCCGGCGCCCTCGTTCATCCGAACCAGCAAATCGTCCAGGTCACGGCAAGGCAGGGCAGGACAGTCGGCCTCACCCAGGATGGTGGTCGCTATTGCGCTGTCACGGCCGGAAGGAGTGAGGACAAGCGATCGAAGTGAGAGGCCGCCGCCGCTGCTCATGCGGACGGATCACCCATAAGACCGGACCCCGGGCCGACGAAGTTGGGGACGCCGCGCAACACACCCTGGAAGTCATTCAGAGGCGCGCCGAGGGTCAGACCTTTGGCGCCGATGCTGAACTCGCGGATGGTGGTCTCATGCTCGCCGGCCCGCTTCTTGATCACCGAGACAGCGCGACGAACCTGGCCCCGCGCTTCGAAGTAACGCAGCAGGATCACCGTATCAGCCAGATAGGTGACGTCGATCGGGGCCTTCATTTCGCCCACGAGGCCATGCTGGGCGACGGTCAGATAAGTCGAGGCGCCCTGACGGTTCAGATACTGCAGAAGCTCGTGGATATGCAGGACGAGGAACTGCTCCTGGGGCATCGCGGCCTGATACCCGTTGAGGCTGTCGATCACGACCGTCTGGATGTTTTGGGCCGAGACACAGGAACGGACGCGGGAGGCGAACTCGCCGGGCGAGAGTTCGGCAGCGTCGACCTGTTCGATGATCAGCTTGCCGTCCGCCTCCATCGATCGCAGGTCGATGCCGAGCTTGGCCATCCTGTCGTAAAGCAGTCCGAGTTCCTCGTCGAAGACGAACAGGGCGGCCTTTTCACCGCGCTGCACGGCCGCAACGGCGAAGTTGATCGTAAAAAGCGACTTGCCGGTGCCGGCGGGCCCGAGGATCAGGGCGCTGGAGCCGCGTTCCACGCCGCCTCCGAGGAGATCGTCCAGTTCGGCCAGGCCGCTCGACATCGGATCGCGGGCGAAGGCGGAATGGTGTTCCGAAGCGACGATGCGGGGATAGACCTCGAGCCCACCGGTCTTGATGGTGAAATCGTGGTAGCCGCCGCGGAAACGTCGGCCCCGATACTTGATGACCCGCACCCGCCGTCGCTCCGCGCCGTACTCGGGGGCGAGTTCCTGCAACTGGACGACGCCGTGGGCGACGCTGTGAACAGTCTTGTCGTTAATGTCGGTGGTCAGATCGTCAAGAAGAAGCACGGTGGCGCCGTGTTTGGCGAAATAGTGCTTCAGGGCCAGCACCTGGCGGCGGTAGCGCAGTGAGCTTTGCGCCAGTAGCCGGATTTCTGAAAGGCTGTCGATCACGACGCGGCGCGGAACATGGCGTTCCACCGACTCGAAGATCATGCGCGTGGTTTCGCCCAATTCGAGGTCGGAGGAGTACAGCAGGCTCTGCTGCTGCTGCTCGTCCAGCAAACTCTCCGGGGGCACCAGTTCGAAGATCTCGACGCCTTCAAGGTCCCAGCCGTGGGAGCGGGCCGTACTGCGGAGTTCTTCCTCGGTTTCCGAAAGGGTGATGTAGAGGCCGCGTTCCTTCAGGCGCGCGCCCTCCAGCAGAAACTTCATAGCCGCTGTGGTCTTGCCGGTGCCGGGTGCGCCTTCCAGCAAATAGACGCGTTCACGCTCCAGGCCGCCGACGAGAATGTCATCGAGGCCCGGGACGCCAAAGGCGGCCTCGGCCCTCTCGATAGTGGTTTTAGGCACCTAAAGGTCCTTCTGCTGCATAGCTGTAATGCGCGTCCGACCAGATGGTTACAAGCTGCCGCAGACCTGGTGTCAGGCGAAACCTCGGCGGGTGTAAAGGGCTCCGTTTAGCCCTATCGGTTCGATGCGCGGCCAAGGCTGTCCAGACGGAGAACGCTATCGGACACAGCGGCCCGGAAATGCGCCAGAGGCTGGTAGGGCGGATGGAAGCGGCCTATGCCGCCATTCCCTGAAACGGAATGTGGAGAAGGGCCCTCGATGGATCGAGATCGAAAACGCCAGATTCTCGCCGCCGAGAACACCGCGCGTCTGGCGCGAGCGCTCGCCGCCGAAGGCGTCTATGTCGTGGGCGATCTTCACCCGCATGGCCTTGATCTCAGGGCTCCGGACGATCCCGCGGCTGATCGCAAATCCGGTCCTTCCGCCGCCGAGCCCGAGGTCACGACGGAACCCGTCGATCCGACAGACGCTTCGCCGTCCCCGGAGTGACGAGATGACCATGGACTGGAACGAGACCCTGAGCCCCAAGGCGTTCGATGCGCCGCGGATTCTGCTGGCCGGTCCGGTCGGCTACGACATGTACCACCGCTTTCGGGATCAGTTCGCCGTGGCGCCGGCGACGGGTCTGGTGGTGATCGAGCTGTCGACCCTCGGCGGGGACCCCGAGGTGGCGCGGATGATGGGCGAGGACGTTCGCTTTCACAGCGAACTGTCTGCCGAGCGCCGCTTCGTCTTTCTCGGCAAGGCGGCCATCTATTCGGCCGGTGCGACCTTCATGAGCTTCTTCGCGCGCGGAAACCGCTACCTCACGCGCGGGACCCGGCTGATGATCCACGAGCGCAAGCTGTGCAAGACGCTGGAGATCAACGGGCCGCTGACCACCTGCATCGCCGGGGTGAAGGCGGCGCTGCACGAGATCGAACACTCGATCGCGATCCAGAACGAGGGCTTTGAAAACCTGATCGCCGGATCGCAGGTGACCATGGACGAGGTCCTGAGGCGCGCGCCGGAGAACTGGTATCTCGAAGCCCAGGAGGCGAAGGCGCTGGGGCTCATCCAGGATGTGATCTGATCACGCTCCGCGCCGATCGGCCGTCGGTCGTCAGGGAACGGACTGCACCTCTTCCGTCACCACCTTGAACCGGGTCAGGGTCGCCTGACCGAAGGCGGTGGTCAGGGCCGCATCGACCGCGTCCCGCCCCCGGGCCATGACGATCCGGCCGATGCGGGGCCTGTTGTGGCGGGCGTCGAAGGTGCGCCAGGCCCCGCCCAGATAGACTTCGAACCAGGCCGAGAAATCCATGGGCGCGTCAATCGGCGGAATGCCGATGTCGCCCAGATAGCCAGTACAGTAGCGGGCGGGAATATTCATGCAGCGGCACAGGGTGATGGCCAGGTGGGCGAAGTCCCGGCAGACGCCGGCGCGCTCATCGTGAGCCTCGTAGGCCGTCTTGGTCGCCCGGGCGTGATGGTAGCCGAAGGCGATCCGCTCATGGGTATAGTCGACGATGGCCTGGACCCGCGCCCAGCCGGGCTCGGTGTGGCCGAAGGCGGCCCAGGCGGCGTCCAGCATCCGGTCCGTCTCGCAGTAGCGGCTGGCGAGGAGATAGACGAGCACGTCCTCCGGCAGATCCTCGACCGGATGCTGGATCGCGTCGGCAACCACCGGGTCGGGCTGGCCGGAGTCCTCGACGACGAAGTCGCAGGAAAGATCAAGGCCGCCCGCCGGCAAGGTGAAGCGACTGACCACATTGCCGAAGCTGTCCGCATACTCGAACATCGGCACGTCGGGCGAGGCAACGATCCGGTGCGGGGTGCGCAGGTCGTGGTGGCGCGAGGGATGCAGGCTCAACAGGGCCAGCATCGGCGTCGGGCGGTCGGTCTCGAAGCGGATGTCGTATCCGACGCGGATGAGCATGGTCAGCGGACGTCCTGAGGCGCGGATGGGGCAGGGGGCGGGTCAGAAAGCGCAGGCGCGGATAATGGTTCCGGCTCCACATCGATGCGTACGGTGACGTCCATCCCGATAGCGCTGCCGGGAAAGCCGGTCCAGGCGCCGGACAGGGGCAGGGCCTGGTAGGGATCGCGGGCGATGGCGACCCGGATCAGGCCGCGGTTCCCGATGATGGCATTGGTCGGATCGAACTCGACCCAGCCCGAGCCGGGGATGAAGACCCTGACCCAGGCATGGGTATTGCCGCCGCCTATCCGACCCTCGTGCTGCGTCGGCGAATAGACATAGCCGGATACGAACCGGGCCGCGAACCCCAGCGACCGCACCGCCTCGATCATCAGGACCGCATAGTCCCGGCAGGTGCCCTGACGCGTGCGCAGCGTCTCCAGCGGCGACTGGGCGCCGCCTTCCGGGCGCGGGATATAGGTGAACTCGCGTTTGATGGTCCGGGTCATCTCGGTCAGCAGACCGAGCGTTGGGGTGCGGGTGTCGGTGTCGAGAAACCGCCGCGCCCAATGGTCGACGATCCGGTCCGGATCATGATGCTGGCGTTCGATCGAGCGCAGCAGGTCCGGCATGTCCTCCGACGAATAGGTGAAAGGATAGTCGCGGGCATAGTCCTCGATATCGACGCGTTCAGGCTCGACCGGGGCGTGTTCCATCCGCACCCGGCTGTCGAAGCGCAGTTCCGTGGCGCGACGGTCGAACCGGGCCAGGGCGACGGCGTTGCCGAACACATCCTGGACCCACCGGAGGTCGACGGGCGCCGGGTCGATGTCGAGGGACGCCTCGATCAGCCGCTGGTCATAGCTCTCGCGCGGCCGCACCATGATGCGGTGCTCGCCGAAGGCGACCGGCTGGTTGTACCGGTAGACGGTCAGGTGGGAGAGGGTGAGAATTGGCATGACGGACAGCGGAATGAGGGGCGGCGGACTTCTGGGGCCGCGGGATCCGCGAACGGTGTCGCTTGTAAACCCGACCGGAGCCTCTCCGTTCCTGCTCATCGGGGACCATGCCGGGCGCGCCCTTCCGGAAGCGCTCGGCGATCTGGGGCTGTCGGAAGAGGATCGGGTCCGGCACATCGCCTGGGACATCGGTGTCCGGGCGCTCGGCGAAGCCCTGGCCCAGAGGCTGGATGCGGTCTTCATCGCCCAGACCTGGTCGCGACTGGTTGTCGACTGCAACCGCGATCCTGCTAGAGCCGACGCCATTCCGGAAGTCAGCGACGGGTCTCCCATCCCCGGCAACGTCGGACTGACTCCGGCGGACAGGGCGGCGCGGATCGCTGAGGTCCATGCCCCCTATCAGGACGCCATCGCCGCCGAGCTGGCGCGGCGGGCAGGGCGTGAGACGGTTCTGGTGGCGCTGCACAGTTTCACGCCTCGCATGCAGGGGACGGACCGGCCCTGGGACGCCGGCGTTCTGCACGACCGCGGCGACCTGACGTTCGCCCACGCCATGCTGGCGATCCTGCAGGCCGCGCCGGGACTGACGATCGGGGACAACGAGCCTTACAAGATGGACGGGATCGATCACACCGTTCCTCGGCACGCCTTTGCGGCGCGTCTGCCCTATGTGGAGCTCGAGATCCGGCAGGACCATCTGTCGACGGACGCGGGCGTCATGCTCTGGGCGGATCGGATCGCCGACGGGCTCAGGAGCGCGCTCGCGTCACTGGCCTGAGGTCTGGTCCGCCGGACCGGCTCCGGCCTTCAGCATCAGAACGCGGCTGCGCAGTTCCCGCGCCGTATGAGGATCCGGCTCGGTCGCGGCGATCGGGGCGATGGCCTCCGGATCAAGGTCATCGACCGTTGCGAGCGCCGCCTCGGCCTCCGGCGTCAGAGGAGGAATGTCGTGCTCGGCGCCGGGGATGGGGGTGATGTCTGTTGCCATACGCGTCTCCAGCGCCTTCAAACGACGGCGCCGGGGTCCTGTTCCTGTGTCCGCAGCCGGACCGCAGACCGGGCTGGACCCGCTTTCAATTCAGCAGCCCGGGCGTCGCGAGCCCGTCAGTCCGCAGCCCGACAGAGGAACCGCCGTCGTCCGGGCTTGTTAGAGGCGCGGACCCTGCCGGAAACAGCAGTTGACCCGTCTGGTCCGCGCTCGACAGTTTCCGGAACATCGCCATGGCCAAGACGCCCACCGCTCCCCGCACCGCCAGCGGCGGGCCCGACAAGTCCTCAGGTCGAAACACGGCGAAGCCTGCGATCACCACAACGATCGGCGCCGGGGGCGAGGTCCACCAGGCCGCATCTGCGCAGGACCAGCGGCTGACGACCAACCACGGCATGCCGATCAGCGATGATCAGAACACCCTCTCGGCCGGCCCGCGCGGGCCCCACCTGCTGGAAGACTTCGTCCTCCGTGAGAAGATCCAGCATTTCGACCATGAGCGGATTCCCGAACGGATCGTCCACGCCCGCGGTTCGGCGGCGCACGGCGTCTTCGAACTGACCGAGAGCCTGGCGGACTACACGACCGCGAAAATCCTGACCGAGGTTGGCAAACAGACCGAGGTCTTCACCCGCTTCTCGACGGTCGCCGGCGGCGCCGGCTCGGTCGACACGCCGCGCGACGTCCGCGGCTTCGCGGTCAAGATGTACACGGTCGAGGGCAACTGGGACCTCGTCGGCAACAATATCCCGGTCTTCTTCATCCAGGACGCGATCAAATTCCCCGATCTGATCCATTCGGTGAAGATGGAGGCTGACCGGGGCTATCCGCAGGCGGCGTCCGCTCACGACACCTTCTGGGACTTCATCGGCCTGATGCCCGAGAGCACCCACATGATCATGTGGGCCATGTCTGACCGAACGATCCCCCGCAGCCTGCGGATGATCGAGGGTTTCGGCGTCCACACCTTCCGGCTGGTCAATGCGGCGGGGGAGGCGACCCTGGTCAAGTTCCACTGGCGGCCCAAGCTGGGGACCCAGTCGACCTGTTGGGACGAGGCGGTCAAGATCGCCGGCGCCGATCCGGACTATCATCGCCGTGACCTGTTCGACGCCATCGACAAGGGGGACTTCCCCGAATGGGAGTTCGGCGTCCAACTGCTCACGCAGGAACAGGCCGACGCCCTGCCGTTTGACGTTCTCGATGCGACCAAGCTGATCCCCGAGGAGCTGTATCCGGTCCGCGTCGTCGGCCGGATGGTGCTGAACCGGAACCCCGACAACTTCTTCGCCGAAACCGAACAGGTCGCCTTCCTGCCCACCAACGTCCCGCCCGGCATCGACTTCTCGGAGGACCCGCTGCTGCAGGGCCGGCTGTTCTCCTATCAGGACACCCAGCTGTCGCGTCTGGGCACGGTCAACTTCCACCAGATTCCGATCAATCAGCCCAAGGGCTGCCCGTTCCAGAACATGCAGCGCGACGGCCATATGCAGATGCAGGTCCCCAAGGGCCGGGCCAACTATGAGCCCAACAGCCTCGCCGAGGCCGGCGAGGACGGCGGCCCGCGCGAGGACCCCAAGGGCGGCTTCCGCAGCTTCCAGACGCCGGTCGAGGGAACCAAGGTCCGGATCCGCGCCGAGACCTTCGCCGATCACTTCAGCCAGGCGCGGCTCTTCTTCCGCTCCCAGACCGACATCGAACAGGCCCACCTCGCCAGCGCCCTGGTATTCGAACTGTCCAAGGTGACGCTGGAGCACGTGCGCCTGCGTGTGATGTCCAACTTGCTGAACGTCGACGAGACCCTGGCCGGGCGGGTCGCGGACGGTCTCGGCATGGACCTGCCGAAGGCGTCGGCGCCGGCGGCGGAGCCGTTCGACATGGATGACAGCCCGGCCCTGCGCATTGTGGGAAAATATCCGGATACCCTGAAGGGGCGTCTGGTCGGCGTCCTGGTCACTGACGGCGCGGACGGCAAGGTCGTCAGCGCGGTCAAGGCGGCGGCGGAAGGGCAGGGAGCCCAGGTTCAACTGATCGCGCCCAAGGTCGGCGGCGTTGTCCTCAAGGACGGCTCGAAGCTCAAGGTCGATCGCCAGCTGGCCGGATCGCCTTCGGTCCTGTTCGACGCCGTGGCGCTGGTGTTGTCCGAGGCGGGATGCGAACTCCTGCTCGGCGAAGGCGCCGCGGTCGATTTCGCCAAGGACGCGTTCGGGCACCTCAAGGCTATGGGTCACACGCCCGAGGCCCAGCCGCTCCTCGACAAGGCCGGGGTCGTCGCCGACGACCGCGTCGTTCTCCTCGGCAAGGACGGCAAGGCCTTCGTGGCCGTGGCGGCGGGCCGGCAGTGGGATCGCGAACCCAAGGTCCGGATTCTGGCCTGAGCCATGGAAGAGCCGGAGAGACAGACAGGCCGGACACGGCTCTTGTGTCAGCTAGTAGACACGAAGCGGCTGACTTTGCGTGGAAATTTCTCCGGCCGTGGCGCCAATCCGCTGTTGGCGCATTGAGCCGAAATGAGCCCCTCAATCGCCTTCGTCGGCGCTGGTCCGACGACCCTGTACAGTCTGAATACCCTTCTCGCCGGGACTGAAGGCGGGGTGACGATCACGGTTTTCGAGGAACAGCCGACGGCGGGATTGGGCGCGCCCTATCGTCCCGGTTGGAACGATCCGGCCATGTTGTCCAATATCGCCAGCGTGGAGATCCCGCCGCTGACCGAAAGCCTGCTGGCGTGGATGCAGCGTCAGCCTGTCGCGGACCTGGCGGCCATGGGGATCGACGCGGCCGAGGTCGACGAACGCGCCTTCGTGCCCCGGATCGCCCTCGGCAGCTATTTCAGGGACCAGTTCGAGGCGCTGGTCGCCGCCGGCCGGGCCCGGAGTGTGGATATCGACATCCGGACGCGCACCCGGGTGATCGACATCACCTCGACCGAAAACGGGATGCTGGTGACCTTCACGCGTCAGGGCGGCGTCTTCCACGAGATGTTCGATCGCGTCGTCTTGGCCACCGGCCACCAATGGCCGTCAGAGCAAGAGGTGCGGCCGGGCTATTTTCTCAGTCCCTGGCCAGCCGAGGCCCTGGCCGCCACGCCGGCGGTCGAGGTGGGCATCAGGGGCTCATCCCTGACGGCGATCGACGCGGCCGTCGCTCTTGCCGGCGCCCATGGTGTCTTCCACCGAATGGACGATGGTCTGGTCTATGACGCCGCGCCGGGAACGGACGGCTTCCGGATGACGATGATGTCCCGCAAGGGCCTGCTGCCGGAGGCGGACTTCTTCTTCCCCCTCCCGCATGCGCCCCTGTCGATCTGTACTCCTGAGGCCATCAACAGCCTCCTCAAGAGCGCCG
The DNA here is from genome assembly GCF_017487405.1 of Brevundimonas goettingensis. Taxonomy (NCBI): domain Bacteria; kingdom Pseudomonadati; phylum Pseudomonadota; class Alphaproteobacteria; order Caulobacterales; family Caulobacteraceae; genus Brevundimonas; species Brevundimonas goettingensis. Next base: position 966,631 of record NZ_CP062222.1, read on the forward strand.
AAGCGGATTTGCTGGACCGGGTCTTTGATCTGTTCCGGCGGGAGCTGATGCAGGCGGATCCGGCCTATGCCGACGCCATGGCCCTTGAAACCGCGACGCTGGAAGATTTCTGCGAGGCCTATTTTGCGAATCGGGCGGCGACGGATCCCTTCGTCTGGGCCGAGGCCAATCTGCGAGAGGCGCGCCGCAACCATGCCAAACGGGTCACGGTGCCGTGGCGTGACGCCATCCTGCGGATGCATGAGGTCGTGGCGGTCATCGCGCCACACCTCGACGGCGCGAGCTTCGAGCGGTTCAGCCGACATCTCAAACCCGTCTTCGTCGACGACTATGGGGCGGTCCCACATGAATCGATCGAGCGTATGCTGGCGCTGCACAAGGCCGGCAAGCTGGAGGTTCTGGCACTGGGCGACGACTACAGGATTGACGCCCATCGGCCGGAGGGCGGCGTCCTGCTGACGCAGGGCAATAAGGCGCGCCATTTTCCGGTGTTCGTCGAGGCGACCGGCCAGCGTCCGCTATCCGCCATACAGTTTCCCTTCCTGTCCCTGCTGGAGCAGGGGATCGTCCGCGATGAGGTCACCACCGAGACAGGCCCCTCACGTGGAATCGTCGTCAATGAGGATTTCCACCCGATGGTCGATGGTCGGCCCCTGGAGCGCCTCTTCTGTTTGGGCCTGCCGTTCCTCATGGGGCGCCACCCGTTCATCCAGGGCATCACCAGTTCCCACGACATGGGCGAGGTTGTAGGCAGGGCATTGGCCAGAGGCGTCCGCGCGGACACGCCGGCCCTGGAGAACATGGCGATGACGGCAGAGGCGGCTTGAAGCTCTTCGCGATCTACATCGGGGGCGAGCACCCCGGAGCCAATATCGAGGTGCACGACATGCGATTTGTCGTCGCTCCGACCATCGAAGCCACCTACCCGACGCTGCTGCGCCAATGGTGGGGCAAGCCGGGCAGCTTGCACGTCGACTGCTGGGCCGAGGTCGGTCACGCGGACGGCTATGAGGTCACACTGCGGTCCGAGCCCTTCGCGCGAGGCGAGCGGCTCTATTACGTCAATCTTGGGGGATACGACGGCGTCGACTTCGCGGAGAAGCACCGGAACGTCTTCGTCGTCGCCGACAGCCTGGCCGGCGCCAAGTCTCGCGCCATCAAGCTCGCGAAGGACTGGACCGACCCCCACCGCGACGAGATGTACGAGGCCGAACAGGCCTTCGCCCTGAGCGAGGTCGCCGCGGACCAGCGGCTGCATATTCACCTGACGCCGGGCCTGCAGACCGGACCCTTGCCCTTCACCTGCCGCTACACCCCGATCCGATAGGCGTCACGCCGCCTCCTGCAGGGCGTACTGGCGGCAATGCTCAAGATAGGCGGCCTCGTGCAAGCCCATCAGTTCGACCACGCTCGACCACAGCCAGGACGGGGCGTCGAGTGTGGTGGAGCGACTATGGGCAAGGGTCGTGTTCCAGGCCGTCCGGTCGGGCTCGCTCATCTGGCGGCCATGCGCCTCGCCCACCACGCCGCCGAGATAGGTGGCAAGAGCGACGGCCTCGGCCGATGTGGTCTGCGACAGTTCGATCTTGAGGTCCTGCGGCGCCAGTTCGCGCACGGTGACGGCCTGACGGTCGAGACGACCCGCCCCCATCCGGTCTCCCAGATGGGGCGACAGGGCGCGCGCCCCGGTCAGAACACGCTGGCCGTTGTCGCGCGGCGTCGCCCCCTTCTCAGACCTTGGAGCCGCAGCCGCCACGGCGGCCTTGATGTCGATAAGGCGGGTCGAGGCCGACTTGCCTGACCCGATCCGGACCAGCGCCGCATAACGGCTGCGACCGAGCGAACTGCAGCCTTTCATCCAGTAGGCGGCGTCCACGAGCCGGACCGCGCGCCCGGCCTTGGCGCGTAAGACCCGGCTTCGGATCTCGTCGTCTTCCAGCAGGGCGCCGATGGCTTCGCGCTCCTCGGTCGTCAGCGGCCAGAAGCGCTTGCCCAAGGCGATTTTCGCCTGGGCGCCGTCCAGGCGATCTTGCGCCAGCTCCGGCCATCGCCGGTGCATGGAGTGGGACAGCAGACGTTCGACCAGGCGCGAACGCCCCGGGTTGCCATCGCCTTCCGCGGCGGGGTCCAGCGCCGCCTGATAGCCGACCATAAGGGCCTCCAGCACCCGCGCGGTCGTGACCCCCGGCAGGTCCGATCCCCGGAGCGCCGAGGCCAGCGACAGCCCCAGCCGGATGATGTCGTGCGCGGGATTGCCGATGACGGTCTGATCCAGATCGCGAATCTGGATCGCGACTCGTCCTTTGTGATCGGCGATCGGACCCAGATTGCCAATGTGGCAGTCGCCACAGATCCACACCGGCGGCCCCTCGGGCACAAGGGCAGGGGAGGATTCCAGCCAGTCGTAGAATTGTTTGGTGCTGCCCCGGACATAGGCGTGCGCCGACCGCGCCATCTTCAGCCGCCGGCTCCGGGTCAGGTTCGCCTGCCGCTCGGAGGGCGAGCGGGCGATGTCTTTGTGGGTCATGATCGTTCGGGAAAGGACATCTCGGCCCCAAAGGCCAAGCTCGAGCAATCTCAACGGTGCGGGGGCGTAGCCGTTCCGCCAGAATGGCGCCTCCTGATCGTCCGCCCGTGAGAAGATGCTCCAGACGAAAATCGGAGAGATGCCCGGCTAGCGTCGAGTTCCTGGTGCGTGTTGTCGGCACAGGCGGCTGGAACGGGCCGGACTCGTAAATCCGGCGATCCTTCCTATATGAAAGCTGCCTGCGCCGAACCGCTGCACGCAGATCGGGCCCGATCGTCTTTGCGATCACGGGCGCGCTCCTGAGACCATTCAATGACCAGTCGCCCGCCACCCGATCTCGAGGCCGAGAACGCCTATCTGCGCATGCGTGTCGCCCAACTCGAGAATGATGTCGTGGATCTCTCCGCACAGGTCATCCGGGCGCAACAGCAAGCCGAGCGGCGTCTGAACCGGTCTGTTCCGGCCGAGCCGAATCCCCTGAGCGGCGGACAATCGTTCTAGCGAATTAACCGCCAATCCTTATGCGCATCGGAAGCCCCGTATGATCGAAGAGAATTTTGTCAGGCTGTACGCGTCCGATTTTGTACGTATGGCCAAGCGCCCCGGACTCATGGCCGCGGATGATCCCGCGCTGGAAAGGCGCATCGTCGAGGCCCGCAAACATGCCGGCGTCATGGACGCCCGGAAGGGAGAAGGCCATCTAGCGGCGCTGATCAGCCGGTTGAAGGATGAGGCGGGTCGGCTCCCTTCGACGATCCACAACGTCTTGGCCGATGACATCGGTGCGATCGCGAGCCGACACCGATTTCTGGCGGAGGTCGCTTCTCGGCTTGGCGCCGTGGAGCAGACCTTGCCGGATCGGAGCAGCCGGATCGCCAGCTTCGTTTGAAAACCGGCGTGTCGTGCGGCTGCGGATAGCCCGACTCCCTCAGTCCATGCCGAACGACCAGGCGTGGCCGAACTGCAGGTACCAGATGAAACCGCCGGGGCCCCAGGCGAAGTCGGCGCCGGCGTCCATGCCGAGCCTGCGCGCCAGACGGTAGCGGAAGCCGACACCGCCGGCCCAGATGTCGCCCGAGTCCGAGAAGATGCGGCGGTCGCCGCTGTCGGCCGAGCCATAGCCGGCGAAGGCCAGCAGGGCCCAGCGCGGCGAGACCTGCCAGGTCGTCTCGACCTCTGTGCTGACGGCGGTCATGCCCTGGTATTCGGCGGCCTGAACGCCGCGCAGACTGACGGCCGGGGCGTAGAAGAAGGGGAAGTCGTCGCGGATGGCGTCGATCTGGACCTTGGCGCCATAGCGGACGGGACCGGCGACCGGGCCAAAGACGTACAGATCGGCGGCATAGACCTCATAGTCGCGATCGCTGCCGAAGGCCTCGCGATTGAACTTGCCCTCGACATAGGCATTCACGCCGCGCGTCGGGCTGATGGCGTTGTCGCGGCTGTCGAAGTGAAGGCCCAGACCCAGGGCGCCGGTCTGGAGGGTCATGCCGAAGTCGTCGGCGACGTCCTCCGGCAGGAAGCTGGTGTTGATGGTCGAGGTGAGCTTGCGAAAGTCGAAGACCGGACCGATCGAGAAGCGGTCGTCGCTGAAATGCCAGAGGGCCGAGCCGACGATGCCGTAGTCGTACTGGCTGGTGTATTCGACGCCGTCGGGCGCGAAGGCGGGGAAGGTGTCGAGGGTGACCTCGCCATGGCCGATGCCGAAGCGGTAGTTCAGCCGCCCGTCGAAGGCGTAGCCGCTCTGGAAATAGCCGAGACCCTCCGAGCCGTTGCCGGTCCGGAAGGCGCCGATGATGTGCCGGGTCACCTGACGCGGATGCTCCGGATTGGCCTTGAAGAAGGCCAGGGCCACGCCGCCGCCGCCGTCCACCGCCGGCTCGGTGATGATGATCGGCGCCGGGATGAAGCCGCCCTTGGCCAGGAAGGCCGAGAAGTCGAGGGCGTGGTCTTCGGGGTCTATGAACTGGGAGAAGAAGCTGTGTTTGACCCGCGGCGTGGCGAGGGTTGAGCCGGCCTCCGGCGCGTCCTGTGGGGGCGGCGGGCTCGTCGGCTCGCGGTTTTCCGGCCCGGCGACGGGTTCGGCCTGAACGGGGGCCGCCTGGAACGCCAGGCTGAGGAAGAGAGCGCCGAAGACCCATGTTCCGCCGAGCCTCGCTCGACCGGCGACTGCCTCGACCGCCCGAGGATTTCCGATTTGTCTGCCCGGCACGGTCGGCCTCCTCGCGGATCTGACCTCACCTTGAAGCGACCGCCCCGGCGCAGGCATCCGGGGAAACCCCGATCGGAGGCGGCAGGAAATCCCGTGAGATTACAGGTCTAGAAGCTGTAGACGATCCGGCCGACCTCGCGGGTCACCCGAGGTGGTGCGTCGCGCGAGCCGCCGCAGACCGCGCCCGACGTCGAAAGGACGCAGGTCTGCTCCACCCGCACCCTCACCATCATCGGCACACTGGAGGCCGGGGGAGGGGTATGGGCGTTCTGGAACACCGCGAGGAGGAGCATCGAGACCACACCGCGACCAAGCCTAGAACGCCACTTCGATCAAGAGCGTATCCGAATAACTGCCTGCCGGCACGCGCTGACCAGGAGGGATAACACCGAAAATCGGCCAACTCGCCCGGCCTATGGTGCGTGTACGCGGCGCCGGAAAGGCGACCGTCCCCGCCGTGCCGTCACCCAGCACCAGCCGCCGGGTCGGCTCGGCGTAGAGGTTGTAGTGCAGTTCGGAAGACCCTGCAGTCATAGTGCGGTCGACATAGTTTCCCGACCTGCCTGCGCTCAGGGTCACCACGGGGACGGCCGCGCTGCCCTCGCCGGGGAGGCAGAAGACCTCGAGCCGTCCGATGTTGGTCGTGGGGCTGGCGTTCAGGCTGCGGTAGGGCGCGAAGGTGAGGCCGGTCACGCTGATCCTGCAGGCTCCGCTCTGGGCTGCGGCGGGGACGGTGGGCAGGGTCAACAGCACGGTCACGATTATCAAGGCACGCATGGATAGGGTCCCAACCGGGGCAGGGCGCTTTCGGATTCCGCGACGGTGAACCGGGCGGCGCAGCCGCCGCCACGCCAGCGCACCTCCAGCCGGTTCTCGCCGAGTGTCAGGCCACGCACGTAGATTTCCCCGCCGAACCCCAGCGGCGCTTCCGCATCCTGCCCGACCAGCCGAACGCTGGCCCCGGCGGGCGGAGTCTCGCCGTCGGGGGTGTGGAGCACGATGATGGCCGCCCGCGCCCGGGTCACCTCGAAGCGGGTCACCATACCGGCGCCGGCGCGGGGTGCGACGAGCAGGGTGTTGTCGGACAGGGCGGCATCGATCGGCAGGTCGGTGGCATCCAGCGATATCGCGTTCGGGAGCCAGGACTGGAGATCGGTGACGAGCAGTCGTCCCGATCCGTTGGTCCGTCCGACCGGTCGGTTCTCGAGCGCGACCCGGACGCCTTGCGTGCCCGCGGTGTCCACCACCGTGAATCCATCGTCGATCCGGCTGGTCAGGAACGCCTGTCCGCCCATCAGCACCAGGGATTGAGCGATCTCGGCCTGTAGCCCGGTCGAGTCATTGATGCGGGTCGCTCGCGCGAACAGCTCGGCGCGGGCGCCGTGCCAGCTCGCGTCCGCGGATACGGCGGCGTTATCGTCCTGATCGGCGGCGGCATAGAACTGCCAGTCGAGCCGGTTCTCGAATTGCTGGCCCTGAAACTGGATTTCGCTGTCGGGCCGGCCGTCACGCCAGCTCTGCTGGGCGAAACCCTGCACATTCTGACCCAGGGGCATTGTCAGGGAAAAGAGCCCGCCCCAGGCCCCCGTGCCGGTGTCTGCATAAGCCGAGGCGGAGAGGCGGATGCGACGGCGATTTCCAACGTCCACGCCGTATGTCCCGGATACGACGCTGGTGAGGGTGCGGTTCTCGGCGAGCTCTCGCGCATAGACGAGATTCATCTGGCCGAGGCTGCCGAAATTGTATCCGAGCGATCCGGTCAACCGTTCGACATATCGGGAATACCCAAACCAGCCCGGGAGATCGACGTAGTCGAAACTGCGAACATAGGCCGCCGAAACGTTGAGGCGTGCGGTCATGCGCGACGCGGCGGCATAAACGGCGAACCCGTCATTGCCCCCGGCCCGGCTGCCGAGCACAGCGCCGTCAAACACCAGGAACCGGCCCACGGCGGTCGTCGCGCCAAGGCCGCCGCCCCAATAGTCGCTGGATCCTGAAACAAAGCCGCGCAGCGTGACCGTGTCGCTCGCCGCATAGGCGCCGCTGCCCGAGATGAAGAAGGGCCCGTAGTCATTGCTGTTCAGATTGTAATTCTCTCGCGGGAAGCCGGCCGCGACGGAGTAGTCGGTCTTGCCTTTCGCAAGCAGGCTGTTGCCGGCGTAGAAGGGCAGGTCCACCTCGACCCGCCGCCCGGACTGTTCGGTTACGACCGCCCGGATCGTATTGGCGCCCGTGACCACCGGAAGGTCCCTCAACAATATCGGGCCGGGCGTCACCGCGTCCGAATAGCGCTGAATGCCGTTGATGAAGACATCGACGGTCGAGGGGACCGAGACCTCTTGTGTCAACGTCGGCACGGGGGTGGTGACGAGATCGGGCCTCAGGCCGAAGTCCCGCCTCAACTGGACGCCCCCGAAGCGCAGGGTGCGGAACCAGTTCGGCCCGACGGTGAAGGAATCGCCCAGTCGCAGGCGGCGGCTATGTCCGGGATCGTCGAAGTCGATGCGGGTTTCCAGCCGGGTGAATCGCATCTCTTCCTGAGGTCCGCCGGAGATCACGCCGCCGCTGGAGGCGGTGAACACCGGCGAAAAGAGCCGCGTATCGAGGTTGACCGAGAAACTGCGCGAGAACATCGGGTCGTCTTCGCGCGGCGACCATTGGCCGAAGGCGTCCCAGGCCAGCATCGCGCCCCAGTCCGCGCGCGCCTCGATCCGCGCGATGCCGGGTGAGACCCGCAGTTCCGTGGTCTTGAGAAGGCGGGGGGCGGCGGTGAAGTCGATGGTCTGGGCGCGCTCGTCTGTCGTCCAGCTGAGCCCCGCGACCCGATCCAGCCAGATCCAGGCTTCGCCCTGGATCGGCGTTGCCAGCCCCGCGTCGAGCACGAAGCCGAGGCCGTCGAACTGTTCGGCGGGGATGCGCAGCCGGCCCTGGTCGCTCACGAAGCGCCCGACCAGACCCAGGGGCCAGTGGTTGATGCTGACGTCGAGCAGATAGATTTCGAGGGCGTTCTCTCGGGCGGCCGGCGCGGGATCGACTGGCTGCGCCCAGGCTGTCGGCGCGGTGGCCATGGTCGTCAGCAGAAGCGAAACCAGGGCGGTCTCATGGCGCGAGCGGAACATCGGCGCGGACCTGGCCGAACTCGCCTTCGCCCGCGATCGTCAGCGATTGCGTCTCGCCGGGCACGCCCCCGATCGTCCAGACCCGCTGGGCGCCGGCCAGCACATAGCCTTCGAGCGGGGCGCCGACCGTCTGGCCCCCGGCGCTGAGGGCGGCGCCGACCAGTCGCTCGTGAGCGGCGCCATCGTTGGTCGCGGTCAGGGTGACCAAGGTCCCGTTTCGGACGGCGGTCCACTGAAGCCTCGGCCGGTCGGTGATGGCCGTGGTGACGAAGACGGGGACGAGGGCCCGGACCGCGGTGCGTACGCCTGCGCCGCTCGGCGACGCGTCGCTCGGGATCTGGTCGATCACCAGACGGAAGGCGCGCTCGCGGTCGGCGGCGGGCAGGTTCTCGATCACCAGCCGGATCACCTGGGACTCGCCGGGCGCCAGGGTTGCCTGCGGCGGGCTGGCGAGCAGGACGGCGGAAGGGGCGTACTGATCGGTCCCGTCCGCCTGGCTCCAGTCCATCGCCCGGACCTGAATATTGGCCGGGGTGTCGTTGGAGTTGCGGATGGTCAGGGTCGTGGTCCGCTCGGGTCCGACCATCTGCAGGCGCGTCGGCCCGATCTCGATGGAGTCCGCGAGGGCGGACGATGCCGCCAGAAGCGCCGCGAGGGCGCCGATCATCAAGGCGCGTGTCATGGAAGCTCCTAGAACTGGATGGTCACACGGACCATGTCGACATAGTTGCCGGCCGGTACGACCTGTCCCGTCGGGACCTGGCCGTAGACGGTGTAGGTCACGGTCTGGCCCGTGTTGTCCTGCCCCGACAGCTGCCAGGCCGCGCCGCCGGTGTTGATCGGATCCTGCAAGGCCGCGTCGCGGAAGATCTGATAGTTGAGATTGGCCGGACCGCTCATGCGTCGGGCCTGTGGATTGCCCGATCCGCCTCCGTCCATGCTGACGGTCGCCGCCGATCCGGGCGTGCAGCGCACGGTCACGACGGTCGTCGCCGTAGACGCGGCCGCAGAACTGTAGACACCGAAATTCAGATCCTGTGCGGTCACCTGACAATCGGCCACGACCTGGGCGCGGACTGCGAACTGGGCCGTCTTGGTCTGGGCCAGAGCGACGCCGGGAACGACTATCGCCGCAAGACCCCCAACCAGCCAAATCCGTCGCATCACACCCTCCCGGCCCTGAAAGCACGGAGGTTAGCCACGTCCGGACGGGGACCAATCGGCACAAACCCCTAGCGCTCCCGCAGCCCGCGGAGTCGAGCTCGGCAGGGAGAGGGACACAGCGCCAACGGCCGCGGTGCGATCGATTCTCGGGGTTCGCGGCGCCGGATATCAGGGTTCGACCGGATGGGATGAGAGACGGAAAAGGTGTCTTCTGAGCGTGCCCGACAGCCCGGTAGCCCCCCAACCGCCGGATGACGTCGGGTCCCGGAACGCCCCAACTCCCGGGCGCACTCGGCCCCGCGTTCTCCGACGCGGGGTCGTTTTCTTTTGGCCGCAAGCCCGTGGGCCTGACGGATACCTCCAGACGCAAATCGGCCCCGCGCTGGAAGACGCGGGGCCGTCGGTGCGGTGGAGATCAGAGGTTCAGGCGGCGGGGGCGACGGTCTCGGATCTCTCCGGCTCGGCCAGGGTCTCGACATCGCGGGCCAGGAAGAAGTTGAGCACGGTGCGGATGGCGGCGATGGCGGCCAGCTGGCCGATTTCGGTCCAGTTGGGCGCGATGGCCGTGTCGGCGATATCGGCGGCCAGAGCGAACTCCAGCGCCAGCATCAGCCAGGCCGCCAAGGCGATCCAGGCCGGCTTGTACGCGCCGCCGGGACTGTCGCTCAAAAGGGGTTTGAGGCACATGAGGGCGGCCTTGCACGCGCCGACCACCACGCAGAGCACCGCGAGGAACTCGCACAGCAGCGAGACGTAGCTCGCGACCTCCTTGAACACGGATTCCATATCCACCTCCAAAAGCCAGGAGACAGAGGAGACCAGCCTTCAAGCGCGCCCGGCATCGGGTCAAACCCGACAGGGAACCTTCCGGAGAGACAGGGGGGCTGGGGGAAAGACCTGATCGTCAAGCCGGGGCCGCGGGGATTGGATGAGGCCACATCAACCCGCGAGGCCTCCATGTCCGACAAGCCCGTAGACGACAATCAGTTCATCGCCGGCTCGCCGTCGGTCGAACTGTCGTCCAATCGCACCAGTCTGTCGTTCGAACGGACCCGGATGAGCGCGGACCGGACCCTGATGTCGATCGTGCGGACCTCGCTGTCGCTGATCAGTTTCGGCTTCACCATCTTCGAGGGCTTTCGGCAGCTGCAGAAGAGCGGGGCCATTCCCTCGATGAGCGACGGCCCCAGGAATCTGGGCATGGCGCTGGTGGGGCTGGGCATTCTGCTGCTGATCATGGGCATCGTCTCCCACATGCATTTCGGGCGCGGGTTGAACGGCCGGCGCGAGCGGCTGTATGGCGAGAAGCTGCTGCACAGCGACATTCATTATTCGGCGACGCCCACCTTCATTATCGCCTTCCTGCTGCTGGCGGTGGGTATCCTGGCGATCGCCTTCATGGCGGCGCGTCCGCTGATCGGCCCGCACTGATCGCAACGGGGATCAAGACGTTGAGCCGCGCCGTCATCGACGGCGCGGCTTTTCCTTGATCGGGGAGGGGGAGGCGCGCGCCGAAGCGCTGTGCGTCAGCCCTGGCGCGCTGCGGCGACGGGCGAGGCCTGTTGCAGCGGTCCGTGACCGGCGAAGGCCGGCGCCGCGCACAAGGCGACGGACAAGGTCGTCAGGACCGAAAGCGCCGAGAGGCCGCGCCTGATGAAAGGGCGTCCGGAACTGACAGGCGGGATGGGCGTCGCCGCCATGACGATCCTCAATCCTGTTCCCTGGCCCTAGTTGTTGCGCAGGATGTCGCGACGCTTGGCGTCGTACTCGCGCTGGGTGATCACCCCGGCGTCGAGGGCGGCCTTCAGGTCGATGAGCTGCTGACCCGTGGTCTGGGTCTCGATGGCGGTCGTGGAACTGCCGCCGCCGCAGGCCGTGAGACTAAGCGACAGGGCGAGCGCGACCGGCGCGGTGATCACGAGCAATGACAGACGGGGCATGGCGATCTCTCCAGATGGAGCGCCAGACTGCGATCATCCGCCCGGCACGGCACTCAGGTCTAACCCGCAACGCTTGTCAGGGGCGGCGCGGCCGCGACCCGCCCGCCATCAAGGCCCGCCTGTCGCGGCGAGGGCAGGGGGACCATGAGGGCGTCTAGGGACTCCAACCGATAGGCGCCCTCGCGCTCCAAGCGCCACCATGGCGGCGACGGAGGGCATGACCATGATCACCACCTTGAGCGGCCTGCTGGACGGAACCCCGCTGTGGGTCATCGGGATCGGCCTCGTACTCTCCATGGCGATCGCCGCGGCGATCGGCTGGTTCGTCCGGCGACGGCTGGTCGCCGCCTCGGGCGAGCGCGAGAAGTCGGACCAGGAGGGCTATATCGTCTCGGGTGCGCTGGGCCTGCTGGCCCTGCTTCTGGGCTTCACCTTCTCGCTGGCGATCGAACGCTACGAGGGGCGCAGGGCCCTGGTGCTGGAAGAGGCCAACGACATCGGCACCGCCTATCTGCGCGCCCAGATCCTGCCGTCGCCGCACCGCGAGCGGGTCAGCAACATCCTGGTGGTCTACACCGACAACCGGATCGCTCTCGCCCAGGTCCATGGCTCCGGGTCCGAGCGCGACGGGCTGGTCCGCCAGAACGACAGGCTTCTGACCGACCTCTGGGCCGAGACGGTCGCGGTCATGCCCAGCATCCGCGACGCAGAGTTCTCCGGGGCCTATATCGAGTCCGTGAATGCGGTCATCGACATGGACACCGCTCGCAAGGTCGCCCGTGGGCTGCATGTGCCGTCCGAGGTCTTCCTGCTGCTGCTGGTCTATCAGATCGTCAGCGCAGGGGTGCTGGGCTTCGTCCTGTACGGCCGCCATGGCATCGCCCTGGCCACCATGTTGTGCCTGCTCTTCACCCTGTCGCTGCTTCTGATCATCGACGTCGACCGTCCGACCTCGGGCGGGGTGCGCGAGTCGCAGACGCCGATGCTGCTGCTGAAGGACTCGCTCGCCAGCCAGCCCCCCAAGGTCTTCAACCGGACCGTCGAAGGCGTCGCATCGCCGGAACTGACTGATCCCGCCGCGTTCTGAAGCGAGGCTTTCAGGCGAAGACGTTCTTCCAGTCCCTGGCCATCGACACGACGGTGACACCCAGTTCCCGGGCATGATCCAGCCCCTCGATCAGGGGGCTGAGATGGTTCTCCCGGTCGTAGGCCGCCTCGCGGAAGGCGTCGTCGTGGTGCAGCAACAGGGCCAGGCCCGGCGTCGGACCGCCCATGGCGTAGCGCAGCATGGGAAGGTCGCTGTCTGAACTGCCGAAGGCCAGGATCGGCCGGCGGCCGATATGGTCGGCGATGGTCTCGACCTTGGCCTCGGCGTCGTTGAACAGCCGCACCGTCGGCAGCTTGCACAGCACCGAGCCGCCGAAGGCGTCGAACCGCTGCTCGATCCGGTTCGAACTGCCGACGACCTGCTCCGGCGGGATGCCGTAGAGGCGCTGGGAGAGGGCGCGGATGAAGTCCACGCCGCCCGCCGAGATGATCCATGTGCTGAAGCCGCTGGCCCGCAGATATTGCAGAAGCTCGAGCTGGGGCTGGTAGACCAGGTTGGCGCACAGGCGGACCAGGGCGGGGTTGGGCGTGACCTCCAGCCAGGCCCGCACCCGGGCTTCGAACTCCGGCAGGGTCAGGCCGGCGTCGATCAGGGCCATGGCCTCGAAGATCGCGCGCTTGCCCAGGCGGTGGGCGGCGGTCGGATCTCGCTCCAGCAACGTGCGGAACGGCTCCCGGTCCCGCAGCGAGGGCGCGCTCTCGGCCAGCTTCTCCAGACTCTCGCGGGCGAACAGGGTTTGAACCGTCGTCGGCTGTTCGCACCACAGGGTCCCGTCGTGGCCGAAGACGGCGATGCGATCTTCCTGGGCCACGAAGTGGGCGCTCGAGGGATCGGTCGTCAGCGCGACGAAGTTCAGGATGGCGCTTCGGGCGGCGTCATCTCTCCAGGACGGGAGAACTGCGGGCATGGCGGCTTCCAGACAATTTGAGCGACCACACCACAGGACCGACACCCGCGGCATCAGGTCAGACCCTAGCGCGCGGTTCGTGGATGCCCGGCTCTGGTTGTCAGGTTTGTCGTCAGGCCCGGCGCGAACGCCGCGGCGCCCTCACGAGGACGCTGACACCGCGCCCGTTGGAGTCCATGCGCATGGCGCCGCCCAAGGAGGTGATGCGCGAGCGCATGCTCGCGATGCCTACGCCCCCGCCCTTCATCGCCAGGGCCAGCTGGGCGCTGTTCATGCCCCGTCCGTCATCGGTGACCACCAGGCTGACCTCGGCCGGTTCGGCGACCAGCTCCACGCTGACCGAAGTCGCCTGGGCGTGCCGGTGCACGTTCATCAGCGCCTCCTGCGCGATGCGGAACAGGGCGACTTCGGTATCGAAGGGCAGGAAGGCGCCGTTCAGGCGAACGTCCATGTCGATGGCCAGGCCGGTGCGGCGCGCGAAGCCCTGGGCGAATCGTCGCAGGGTCTGCTCCAGCCCCTGTTCCTCGATGCTGGGCGGATGGAGCAGGAAGGCGAAGGTGCGCATCTCGTTCTGCACCGAGCTGAGGGTCTCGCGCATCTCGCGGACGATCGCCTCGTTCGGGCCCTCGGGTTTGCCTTCCAGCGAACCCAGCAGCATGTCGAGCGCGACCAGATGCTGGATGGTCGAATCGTGAAGTTCGCGCCCGATGCGGCGGCGCTCGGCCTCCTCGGCGTGGATGATCCGCCGTTCCAGGTCCTTGATCAGCGCAGGCGCGTAGTCCGCCGTGACCTCGACGGCCGCGCCGATGATCTGTCGGGCGCTGGCTTCGCCCGGCCGCGCGAGCAGGCGTGAGCGGAAGTGCAGCCAGCACAGCCGGTCGTCGTCCTGGGCGATCGAGATCACCATGTCCGCCATCTCACCGGGCGGCAGCTCGTGCAGCTTCTTGAGGTGGGCGTTGAGGATAGTGACGTCGGACGGGGTCAGTCGCCGCCGCAGCCCGCCGAAGCGGAAGGCCCCGCCGGAAGGGACAAGCAGCCGCTCCAGGAAGGCGTCTATGTACTTCGGCCGGCCGGTCTCGAGATCCAGGATATAGGCCATACCCGGCGACAGGCCCGGACCATGGTGGTGGTCCGCGACCGGCGGTGGGCGCGACTCATCGACGTCGAATGACGCCGAACTGGCCGCGCGGGATCGGGTATCGGCCCCTGACAAAGCCGCCTCCTGAAAAGCCCTACGGAAGCACCATAACACAACTCCTAAGGGTTTTTTCTGATATACTGCAGATATTCAGCCCCTAATGGTTTTACCTGAACTGGGCTGTCGGGGAGGGCGCTGTGCTGAGGATACTATTGGCGGACGACCATGAGGTCGTTCGCCGCGGGGTGAGCGAGATCATTTCTGCAAACCCGGCGTGGGAAGTGGTCGGAGAGGCCGCAGATGGCGATACAGCCTTTGAACTAGCCTTGAGTCTGCGACCGGACATTGCTGTTCTCGATGTCTCGCTGCCGCATATGAACGGGGTAACCCTTACTCGCCGCCTGAAGCAGGAGGCGCCGGAGATCTCGGTGCTGCTGTTCACGATGCGCGATGACGACGAGACGGTGAACGAGGGGCTTGCGGCCGGCGCCAAGGGGTACATCCTCAAGACCGACACCCAGCAGCACCTGAGCGCGGCGATCTCGGCCATCGGGGCGCGGCGGCCCTACTTCTCGCCGTGGGTGTCGGAGCTGCTGCTCGACGGGCTGGTTCAGGACCGCAAGCGGTCGCGGCTGAAGACCTTCACGGTGCGCGAGCTGGAGGTGGCGCAGCTGATCGCCGAGGGCCAGTCGAACAAGGCCATCGCCCGCGACCTGAGCATTAGCGTCAAGACGGTCGAGACCCACCGGGCCTCGGCCATGCGCAAGGCCGGGGTAAGGACGGCGGGCGAGTTCGTCCGCTTCGCCATCAAGCAGCACCTGATCACGCCCTGAGCGGGCCGAAGCGGCGTGTTTCATGGGCCACATGGGCGCCCGTAAGGCGCTGTTTCCCGGGCGAGTTCGGGGTTTGACCTGATCGTCCGGAGCGGCCGGGACCGCCACCTTCGAGGCCTGAACGAGGGGGTCAATCAACCATGTCACGCGCCAGTGTGTTCGGCCGCTACAGGTCGCAGCAACCCGATCCGCGCAACCCGCTGCGCATAGAGCTGCCCGCCGGGCTGTTCATGATGGGGTCCGACGACCACTATGCCGAGGAGGCGCCCGTCCATGCGGTGATGGTCGACTCCTTCGCCATCGACGCCTATCCGGTGACCAACCGGGACTTCGCGGCCTTCGTCGAGGACACCGGCTGGACCACCTTCGCCGAGATCCCGCCGGACCCGAAGGACTATCCGGGCGCCCCGCCCGAGATGCTGCAGCCCGCATCGCTGGTCTTCACCCCGCCGCCGGGGCCGGTGCCGCTGAACGACATCCGCGCCTGGTGGACCTACCAGAACGGTGCGAACTGGAAGAGCCCGCGCGGGCCGGGCAGCGATCTGGACGGGCTCTGGGACCATCCGGTGGTCCATGTCGCCTGGGCCGATGTGACCGCCTATGCCCGCTGGGCGGGGGGCGAGATGCCGACCGAGGCGGAGTGGGAGTATGCGGCGCGCGGCGGCGCTGACACCGCCTATGCCTGGGGCGACGAGTTCGAGCCTGGCGGCAAGGTCATGGCCAACACCTGGCAGGGTGACTTCCCCTGGAACAATCGCAAGCCCATGGACCAGCGCTACACCAGCCCGGTGGGATCGTTCGATCCGAACGGCTTCGGCCTGTACGACATGATCGGCAATACTTGGGAGTGGACCCAGGACTGGTGGTCGACCGAGGCCCCGGTCACCAAGGCCTGCTGTGCGCCGAAGAACCCCCGCGGGGGCGAGCTCGAGGCCAGCTTCGACCCGGCCCAACCGGCCATCCGCATTCCGCGCAAGGTGCTCAAGGGCGGTTCGCACCTGTGTGCCCCTTCCTACTGCCGGCGATATCGGCCGGCGGCGCGGCACGCCCAGCCGGTGGATACCTCGACCTCTCACGTCGGCTTCCGGTGCATCGTCCGTATCCGCTGAGCGGCTCCCGATGCACTCGAAAAAGATGAGTGCAAAAAGTGCAATTCGGATGTGATGGATCAGATTATCATCTTAACTATCTGAATTGAATGGGTGTGCGTCGGGAGTGATTTTTCGCTTCGGTGGCGAGGGTTCCTGAACTGTCAAAGACCGGGAGCCAGTCTAGCACGGCCCCGGAGGGGGCTGGGCCGAATGCCGGTCGCGGCGGAAAGCCTGCATGATTTCAGCGGGCTGGGGTCGATGGATATGCTGGTTCAAGGGCCGGGAAGGGCCCGGGTCAGTTCGGCAGCGATGCTGTTCAGCCCGGCCTGGGTGGCGTCGGCGTGGTCTACCCGCTTGTCCGAGGTGGCGCGCCAGGCAAGGCGGCCGGTCCGGGCGTCGGTGACGTCGAGGATCAGTGTGCCCTTGGCATAGGCGGCGAGGTTCATACCGCCCCTGGGCGGGCCGTACAGGCCCCAGCCGTCGCGACAGCCGCGAACGCCGCAGGTGGTGCCGCCCGCCAGGCTGAAGCCGGTGATCGACGTGTCCTGCAGATCCTGAAGGACGGCATGGTAGGCGACCTGAAGGGCCGCGTCCTCGGGCGCCGTGACCCGCCGGTAGCCCCGGGCGGCCAAGGCCTGGTCGACGGCTGTGTGCAGCCGCTGCTCGACAATGACGCGGGCGACGCGGGGATCAGGCCTGGCGTCGGCGGGAGGCGAGGCCCAGACATAGGTCGAGCCGGGCGCGAGGCCGGCCGGGTCGGAGGTCAGCACCGTGATCTTGCCCGCCGTGCTCGCGCACCCGGTCGTCAGGGAGGCGATGAAGCAGGCTGCGAAGGTTCGCCCGCGCATGGCGTCGGCTCCGGCGTCGCGATCCCTGCGATCGCAGGATCAGGAAGCGCTGCCGGAGCCGGAGTTTGAATAGGGTGATACCCCGACCGGTTCAGTTAGCGAGGCGTCGCAAGCGCGCGACATAGGGCAGAGCGAACAGCCAGAGGCCCGAGACCAGCAGCAGGATCAGGGGCACGAGGGCCAGAAGGCCGATCCAGAACGACTGCTGCTTCTGCATCAGGGCGACGATGTTGGCGATCACCGCCAGGGTGAAGGCGATGGAGAGCCAGCGGTGGGTCTGACGGATCAGGGCGCTCATGGCCTCAGCCCTCCTGCGTCAGAAGCTGGTCGAGGTTGTCGAGGAACTTCGACCAGCCGAACCTGGCGCCGCCGGAGGCCTGTTTCTGCTCCGGTCGGAAGCCGGCCTGTTCCATGCGCAGATGGACGCCGCCGTCGGTGGGGGTCAGGGTGAAGGTGACCACGCTCTTGAGGGCGTAGGCCGGGTCCTCGCTGTCGAAGTCCCAGCTGTAGGCCAGGGTCCGCTCGGGCTCGAGGGTCAGAACCTTACAGTCCAGCACCCCGCCCCAGTCGCCACGCAGCTTGAAGCCGTGGCCGACCTCGGGGACGAAGTCGTTCTTCATCAGCCATTCCTCGATCAGGTGCGGCTGGGTCAGGGCGCGCCAGAGCTTCTCGGGCGCGTGCGGATAATCGCGCTCGACGACGACGGATTCGGTGTTGGCGGTCATTGGTCCATCCTGTTCAGCAGGTCTCCGAGGCCGTCGAGACGGGCTTCCCAGAAGTCGGTCATATCGCGGGTCCAGTCGGTCAGGGCCGACAGGGCGCCGGGGCGGGCGGCGTAGTGGGTCTGGCGGCCCTCGTGCCGGTCCGAGACCAGCCCGGCCTGACGCAGGACGCCGAGATGTTTCGACACCGCCGGCTGGGACACGCCCGCGCGGGCGGTCAGGGCCCCGACGGTCTGCTCACCCTCGCGGCACAGGCGCTCGAACAGAGCCCGGCGGGTCGGGTCGCCGAGGGTGCGGAACAGGAGGTCGGGGTCGGCCGGGGTCATGAAGATCGATAACTTCGTGGTTATGGATTATCTCATAACTGCGGGGTTATGGGTGCGTCAAGTCGCTTGACAAGCGCGGCCATTCGCCGCGCGATGGGCGCCCAAACCAGACGACTTCCAGACGACTTCTCCCGGGGCGAACACCAGATGACATCCACCAAGGCGGCGACCCTGATCGCGGTCGCCCTGACGCAGCTTTTCGTTCAGGGCCAGGCGTTTGCGCAGACGTCTTCCGTCGAGGCCAGGCCGTCCCTGGCCGAACCCAGCCTGTCGGCGGACGGTGGACAGATCGCCTTCGTCTCGGGCGGAGACATCTGGGAGGTTTCAGCCTCGGGCGGGACCGCGCATCTGCTGGTGACCGATGCGGCGACGGAGGGACGGCCGCTGTATTCGCCGGACGGGACCAAGCTGGCCTTCACCTCGACCCGGGGCGGCAATGCCAACATCTATATCCTCGACCTGGCCAGCGGTGCGACCACGCGGCTGACCTATGCCGAGTCCAACGAGGAGCTGGACGCCTGGTCCGCGGACGGCAAGTGGCTCTACTTCGCCTCGGGCATCAATGACGTGGGCCGTCAGCCCGACATCTTCCGCGTCGCCGCGACCGGCGGCACGCCGCTGGAGGTCAGCCGCGAGCAGTATCTGTCCGAGTTCCAGGCGGCGCCGTCGCCGGACGGGGCGTCCATCGCCCTGATGGCGCGGGGGCTCAGCGCCGGCCAGTGGTGGCGCAACGGCCATTCCCACATCGACGAGACCGAGATCTGGGTGAAGCCGGTCGCCGGGGACGGCGCCTATCGCAAGCTGCTGGCCGACGAGGCCAAACACGCCTGGCCGATGTGGAGCCCGGACGGCCGGACGCTGTACTTCATGAGCGACAAGTCGGGCGCCGAGAACCTGTGGCGGATGCCCGTCGCGGGCGGGGAGGCGACGCCGGTGACCCGGTTCACCAGCGGCCGCTTCCTCTATCCGAACATGGCGGCCAACGGCTCGGCGGTGGTGTTCGAGCGCGACTTCGGCGTCTGGAAGGTCGATCCGGCGACGGGGCGGGCGGCGCAGGTGCCGATCACCCTGCGCGGCGCCTCTGCGGCCGAGAGCCAGCGCCATGTGACCCTGACCAATTTCGAGCGCATGGCCCTGTCGCCGGACGGGAAGAAGGTCGCGGTCCTGGCCCATGGCGAACTGTTCGCGGTCGGGTCCAAGGACGGCGGCCCGGCCCAGCGCGTGACCACCAGCATCGCCGCCGAGCGCGAGATGGTCTGGTCGCCGGATTCCAGAAAGCTGCTCTATGTCACCGAGCGCGGTCTGGACCATGTGATTGCCCAGTATGATTTCGAGACCTCGACCGAAATCCTGCTGACGACGTCCGGCATGGCGTCCGCCCTGGCCTATGCGCCCGACGGCAAGTCGATCACCTATGTGACCGACGTGAAGGAACTGCATGTCATGACCCTGCCGACGGCGAGCGCGCCGGCGGTGGATCGGGTCCTGTTCACAGGCGCTCTCAACACCGACGAGCGCGGGCCGACGCCGGTCTGGTCGCCGGACAGCAAATGGATCGCCTTCCCGGTGGTCGACCGCCGGTCCTTCACCAATGTGCATGTGGTCCCCGCGGCGGGCGGCGAGGCGCGTCCGGTGAGCTTCCTGGGCAATGGCCAGATGGGCAAGATCGTCTGGTCGCCGGATGGCAAGTTCATCCTGTTCGACACCTCCCAGCGGACCGAGGACTCGCGGATCGTCCGCATCGACCTGCTGCCGCATGTGCCCAAATACCGGGAGGATGCCTTCCGCGACCTGTTCAACCCGGAGGCGCCGAAGACCGAGACGCCCGATGCGCCGTCCACCACCCCGCCGGCGACCCCGCCCGCATCGGGCGGGACGTCCGGCCGCAGCCAGCGCGCCGCGCCGCCCGCGACCCCGCCCCGGACCCCGCCGGTCAGCGTCTCCATCGTCTTCGAGGGCATCCGCGAACGCGCGACCCTGCTGCCGCTGGGCCTCAACGCCGACGGGCCGGTGATCAGCAACGACGGCAAGACCCTGGTCTTCCGGGCCAGCGAGCGCGGACAGGAGAGCCTCTATTCCTGGTCGCTGGACGAGCTGGCGACCGAGCCGCCGGTGGCGCAGCAGATCAGCTCCACCCCCAAGCCCAAGCCGGACTTCTATCTGACCGGCGACGGCAAGACCCTGTTCTATCTGGATGGCGGCTCGGTGGTGACCACGCCGCTGGAGAGCCCGCGCGCCAAGACCATCGGCATCCAGGCCCAGATGGACGTCGACTTCGCCCGCGAGAAGCAGGTGGTGTTTGACCAAGCCTGGAGCACCCTGAACCGCAACTTCTTCGATCCGAACTTCAACGGCCAGGACTGGACCGCCCTGCGCGCCCGGTTCCAGCCCTATGTGGCAGGCGCCCGGACCGGGGACGAACTGCGCCGAACGATCAATCTGATGATCGGGGAGCTGAATGCGTCGCACTCGGGCACCGGGGCGCCGCGCGGCGCGGTTCCAACCGACCGGATCGGCGACCTGGGCCTGCGCTTCGACCGCGAGGCCTATGAGGCCGGACGCGGCCTGATCGTGCGCGAGGTGGTCAATCTGGGCCCGGCCTTCATCGCCGGGTCGATCAAGGTCGGCGACCGGATCGTCAGCGTGAACGGCCAGGCGATCGAGGCGAACACCAATCTGGACGCCCTGATGCAGAACCAGGTCGGCGACCGGGTGGCCCTGGGCTTCGTCAACGCCTCGGGACGGCATGAGGCCATCGTGCGGCCGGTGGGCGCGGGGACGGCCTCGGGTCTGGCCTATCGTCAGTGGGTGGCGAGCCGTCGGGCCTATGTCGAGCGCGCGTCCGGCGGACGGCTGGGCTATGTCCATATGGCCGACATGTCGGCGGACAGCCTGAACCAGCTCTATCTGGACCTCGACAGCCAGAACCAGGGCAAGGAAGGCATCGTCATCGACATCCGCAACAACAACGGCGGGTTCGTGAACGGCTATGCGCTGGACGTCTTCTCGCGACGCAACTTCCTGCACATGACGCCGCGGGATCTGTTCACCCTGCCCAGCCGGCAGGCGCTGGGGCAGAGGGCGCTGGACAAGCCGACGGTGCTGGTGACCAACGAGTCCTCCCTGTCGGACGCCGAGGACTTCACCGAGGGCTATCGCACCCTGGGTCTGGGCAAGGTGGTGGGGCAGCCGACGGCGGGCTGGATCATCTTCACGGGCAGCGAGCGGCTGATCGACGGCTCGACCGTGCGCCTGCCCGGATCGCGGATCCAGGGCTCGGCGGGCGACGATATGGAGATGCATCCGCGCGCGGTGGATCAGGCCGTGGAACGGCCTCTGGGCGAGACCCTGTCGGGCCGGGACGCCCAGCTGGACGCGGCCATCGCCCAGTTGCTGAAACCGGCGGGGTGATCCCCGCCGGTCAGGCTGTCCTTAGCGTTGGACCCACTGGCCGGCGGCGTTCCTGTACCACTGGCCGGAGCTGACGCGGGCCAGAAGCTGGGTCTCGAACATCCGGGCGGCGGCGATTTCCGTCGTCGTGCCGGCCTCGGTGGCGCTGCGGGCATAGACCGCGCGGCGGCCGTTGTTGGTGGCGTCGACGGCGGCGCGCAGCTCGGCGTCGGCGTTGGTGCGCACGCCGACATAGCCGTCGGCCTGTTCGCCCACCGTCCCTTGCGACTTGGCGGCGTCGATCAGGGCCTTCTGGGCCGAGGTCTGGGCCATGGCGGCGGTGGCGCCGACAGCAAGGAGGGCGACGGCGGCGCCGGCGATCATGAGTTTGCGGAAGGTCATCTGCTGAATCTTTCCCATCAGAACAGGTTGGGGTTCTCTTGAAGGAGCGTCTGCAGCTCCTTGTCGAGACGGATGCGCACGTCGGCGCTGAGGGTGGCGTTGATGGTGATCGGGGCCACTTCCAGACGCACGGTCGGGGTGCAGGCCGAGGCTCCGGCCGCGGCGAGGCCGCCGAGGACGAGGGCGGCGAGGGTCCGCTTTGTGATCATGATCGCAACTCCGGAATCGATGACGTCCCCCACCTTAACGCGGTGCGGGGTGAATGGCCCCTGAACAATTTCAGGGGGCGGGCGGCGTCTCCGCCGAGACCTGACCCTGACGCACGCGGTTGAGCTCCAGCAGGTCGCCGATCAGCTGGTTGGCGTTCAGGGTCGTGTCGAGGTTCAGATTGACGCCGGTGCCCGAGGGCAGGGGCAGGGGCTTGTCGAAGAACTGACGCCGCAGGACCTGCAGCCAGGTCAGGCGGATCTCCTGCTTCTGCGGCGGATCGTGACGGCCGTGGATGGCGAACCTGAGGTTCAGGCGGCCCGCGTCGAGGCTGTTGACCACCACGGTCATGTCGTCGAAGGCCAGGTTCTCGAGCGCCTGATAGGCCAGATCGGTCATCAGGTTCGGCGGGACCTCGGTGTCGGCGTTGGAGGCTTCCATGCCGGTCAGGGCCTCGCGCTGCAGCTCCAGCCGGCCCGGCTGGACGGCGTTCAGGACCCCGCCCTGGACGCGGACGCCCTCGGGGCCGGAGGTGAAGGGCAGGCGGCCCGAGACGATGGCGTCCAGCTTGACCTTGTCGTCCAGACCCGCGCCCGAGAAGATGTTGCCGATCTGGACCTTGTCGAGGACCAGGGCGCCGGTAATGGTCTTGGTCCGATCGAAGGGCACCGACAGGGGCTCGATCCGCACGACGCCGCCGCCGACCCGCAGATCGGCGCCGCCGAGGGTGAAGCGGGTCAGGTCGAGACCGAACTCCAGCTTCAGATCGGTCAGGGGGGTGACAGAGGCCAGGCTGTCGAGCGTCAGGGTCTGGTTCGGGGCCGTGGTCAGAGGGACGAGGCTGGTCAGGACGACCTCGCCCTTCAGGCCCTTGGCCGCGCCGACCGGGCTGACGAAGTCGAGGCCGGGGACGGTGATGAGGCCCGAACTGGTCTGGGTCTCCGGCGTCCAGTCGAAGCGGCCGGTGAAGCGCGCCTGGCCGGTGACCGGCGGCTCGACGAAGCCGGCGACGAGGGGGCTGAGGTCCAGCGGCTGGAGCCCGCCCTGGGCGAAGGTCAGCATACCGGTGTCGATCGTCAGACCGCCGCTTTCGGTGATCCCGTTGTTGTGCAGGGTGATCTGGCCGAGCGGGTTCTGGCCGGAAGCGACGTCGAAGGTCCCGGTCCACTGTTCCTTCGCCAGACCGGCGGTTCCGGTGAGGCGCAGCGGGTTGAAGCGGCGGGTGGCGGCCGCGTCGCGGACCGTCGCCTGTTCTATCCGGGCCGACAGGCTCAGGTCGCCGCCCCTGGAGCCGTCGACGCTCAGGCTGCCCTCGGCGTCGGCGACGCGGGCCTCAAGGAAGGGGGCGGCGGCCGAGACCCCGGCGAAGCGGCCGCGCACGTGCCAGCCGTCGTCGGCTACGACGACCAGCGGACCGGCGGGCGGACAGAGGTGGCCGGCGACGTCGGAAACGTCGTTCTCGCCCAACTCCAGCAGACGGGCGGCGAAGGGGCTGCAGCCCCGGGGGGCGAAGATCAGGCGGCTGTCGGCCGAGGTCAGGCGTCCCGTCGTGCGCACCGTCAGACCTTGGGCCAGGCCGAAGTCGAGGGCGGCGCGGGCGTCGAGGTCGGCGGTGAAGCCGGTGGGCGTCAGGCTCCAGCGCGGGACGGCGACCGCCGCCTCCGGGAGGCCCTTGCCGCGCGTGGCCGTGATGGACAGGGCGCCGCCACCCAACTGGCCCGGGACGGAGACGAAGACGGGCGCCGAGAGCGCCATCAGGGTCAGGACGCCGCCGTTGGACGGGGTCAGGCGGACGGGGCGGGTCAGCCGCGCCTCGGTCCCCGTAGGCCCGACGGTCAGATGCACGGCGGGGGCGGAGACGGCGAAGTCGCCAAGCGCCCGCTTCATGTCGGCCAGTTCGGCGGTGTCGTCGGAGGCGACCGGGCCGAACAGGGGCCAGGCGCCGTGGGCGGCGGTCGCGGCGATGTCGGCGTTGATCCTGAGCGCGTCGTCGGCGACGAGCCGGAGCGCGGTGGTGGTGCGCACGGTCTTGAGGTCGAGCTCGCCGAAGCGGAAGCGATCGGCGGCAGCCGCGACCGGGCCGGAAAGGTCGGTGCGGAAGCCTGTACCGCCGCGCGCGATTTCCGTTGGGGCGTTGCTGGTCGTGGCGCGAAGGCCAGTGAGCTTCAGCGTTCCGGTCGCGGCCTCGCGCGCGGTCAGGGCCAGGTCGGTGGCGCCGGTGATGCGGAAGGCCTCGATCCAGCCTTGCGTCCGGCCGTCGAAGGTCAGGTTGAGGGCGGCGTCGGTCAGGCTGTTGTCGTCGGTGGCCGCCGAACCGGCGGTCAGGGCGGCCTGAACCCGGGCCTGTCCGTCGCCGCGCCGGGTCTTGAGGTCCGGATAGGGCAGGGCGCCGGTCAGGGTCAGGCGCAGGTCGCGCCCACTGCCCCGGGGACCGGAGATGGCGTCTGCCGCCGAATGGACCGTCACAGCGACCCGGTCGCCGGTGGTGGTCAGGTCGATGTCGGCCTGAAGGTTCGTCACGGTCGTAGGGCCGCTTCTGAGGGACGCAGCGGGCATCCGCGCGACCAGTCGCATGAGCTTGCCGTCATTGACGGTGGCGTCGGCCAGCACATCGACAGTCCCGTAATCGCTCTGGAGCCGCAGCCGCCCGCCCTCCACGAGGATCAACGGGCCACGACTGTCCGGCTTCGGCGGCTGGCCCGTAAACTTCTTCACCAGCGGGTCGAGCGACCCGAGCGAGAACTGGCGGTTATGCCAGCGCGCCGAGAGGACGGGGCGGACGAGTCGGATTCGGCCG
This sequence comes from Brevundimonas goettingensis, assembly GCF_017487405.1. Lineage (NCBI taxonomy): Bacteria > Pseudomonadati > Pseudomonadota > Alphaproteobacteria > Caulobacterales > Caulobacteraceae > Brevundimonas > Brevundimonas goettingensis. The sequence goes on from NZ_CP062222.1 coordinate 991,362, forward strand.
GGGGTCACGCCGAAGCCCGCGCGCGACCAGGGGGCGCCGATGGCGTAGTCGACCTCGGCCCGGTCGACAACGAAGTCGGGATGGGCGGGGTCGCCGATGACGATGCGGCCGACGAAGCCGTCCAGTTCGATGCGCTGGACCTGAACCTGGGCCGCGACGCCCTGGTCCTTGAGCCAGCCGGTGAGGATCTGCTGGGCCGCGGCGCGTCGGTTCAGATAGAGGCCGCCGGCCAGGACAACCACGACAACGAGGGCCGTGCCGCCGGTGACGAGGGCGATCCGGCCCGCCCTGCGTCGCTTCCTCGCTTTCAGCGGGGGCTCGGACGGCGTTTCTGAGGCGGCGGGGGAACGCATCACCGCGACTTAGAGCAAATCAAACCCCGGATCGCCATGATGAAATTGGAGAAGCCTACCAGGGCGACCAGGTCAGGGTCAGGCCGATGGTGCGCGGTCGGAGCGGGGTGGTGGCCAGGGCTTCGGGCAGGCGGAAGGGGTCGCCGAAGGAGAAGGTGTTGGCCTCGGTGTCGGCGGGATTGTCCACGAAGGCGGTCGCCGTCCAGTGGTCGCCCTCGATCCCGGCCGACAGACGCCCGGTGACATAGTCGCCCATCCGGTAGCGGCGCGAGGCGTCGAAGGTCAGGCGCGAGGCCCCGACATAGGCGACCACGGCGTCGGAGGTGAAGACCAGATCGCGCCAGAGCGGGCGACGATAGCTGGCGTTCAGATTGGCCGAGATGGCCGGCACTCCGGGCAGGCCGGCGTCGCCTTTGGAGTTGAAGGCCGGGCTGGGGCGGGTGATCTCAGGATCGGCCAAAAGGGTGTTGAAGCGCAGGATCAGGCGGTCGCTGGGCTGCCAATTGGTCTCGATCTCGAGGCCCTTGTTCGCCCCGTCGCCGACATTGACCGCATAGGCGAGGCCCGTGGGCAGGAACTGGTCGCTCTGGATGTCCTTCCAGCGGGAGACGAAGGCGGCGACCCGGGCCTGGACCTTGCCGTCCCACAGCCGCGCCTTGGCCCCGACCTCATAGTTCCACAGGGTGTCGGGACGATACTCCCGCGCGGGCATCCCGACCCGGCCGGTGAACTGCTGCCAGATGGGCCCAGCGGTGTTGAAGCCGCCGGTGCGGTGGCCCTGGCTGATCAGGGCGTAGAGGTTCAGGTCGGGGCTGTAGCGGTAGTCGAGGCCGAATTTCGGGGACAGGCCGTCGCCGTCGCCTTCGCCGGCGAACGGGCGATGGAAGCCGTAGTGGTCAACGTCGGAAATGGCGCTGTAGTTGACCCGGTAGTAGCGCGCGCCGACAGTAGCGGTCAGGTCGGGCTTGAGGTCCAGCGACAGCTCGCCGTAGGCGGCGACCTCGTCCAGCTTGTCGAGGCGGTTCTCGGTGTAGATCTGCTCCACGGGGAGAGGGCGCAGGGCCGAGAGGTTGGTCACGGACGGCGTCCGGCTGGTCGAGAAGAAGCCGCCGGCGAGCCAGCGCAGGGGACCGGCGTCGGGCGAATGCCAGGTCGCCTCGCCGACCAGAAGCCGGATGTTCTTGACCTCGTCCAGGGCGCCGATCCGGCCGAAGGAGCCGAAGGTGATCAGGGCGCTGGAGGCGTCGTAGCGGCTGGTGAAGTCGTGATTGATCTCGGCCACCGAGGCGTCCAGCCGCCCCCAGTCGCCCTGGCCGTTCAGGGTGACATAGGTCTCCTCGAACTGGTTCTCGTGCGGTTCACGCACCAGATTGGCGCGGGTCAGCCCGCCCAGCACCCGATAGACATAGTGGGTGTCCTCGGTCTTGATCGACTGGCGGACATAGCCGGCGGTCAGGCTCCAGTCGGGATTGAGCCAGGCGCCCACCGCGATCCGTCCGCCGTGGCGCGTGCCGTCGTTCACCCGGTGCAGGTTCAGGTTCACATCGTTGATATAGCCGCCGAAGGACTCCTCGTAGATCGAGCCCCGGATGGCCAGCCGTCCGTCGATAAGCGGCAGGTTGCCGGTCGCGGAATAGTCGGTGTTCTGGCCGCCCGAATGGGTCCAGGAATTGGTCGCAGACAGCTCGAGCTTCAGATCATCCGGGTTCGGACTATGGGTGACGATGCGCACCACTCCGCCGATCGGGCCGGTGCCGTAGAGGGTGCCATGGGGCCCCCGCAGCACCTCGACGCGCTCTATGTCGAGCAGCTTCAGGTCCGGATCGGGAGCGCTGTAGGTGATCGGGGCGAGGTCGAGATAGATGGCCACCGTTGACTGGGTCAGGCCGGTGAAGGCGCCGTCCGACATCCCGCGCAGCAGGATCTTGTTGCGGCCCGAGCCGAGGTTGGTCGTCGTCATCCCGGCGACGAGGGAGCTGACGTCGGTCAGGTCGGTGACGTCGGCCAGGCCGATGCGGTCGCCGGACAGGGCGGTCAGGGCGGTCGGGGCCTGCTGGGCGGTGTCCGGACGGCGTTCGGCGGTGACGACGATGTCGCTGAGCTCCGAGGCCTCGGCCGGATAGTCGATCGCCGGAGGGGCGGGGCGACGCGGGACGGGGGCGGCGGGCGGCGCCGCGCGGCGGATGATCACCGCACCATTGGTCCCGATCGACCAGCTGCAGCCGCTGCCGGTCAGGATGCGGTCGAGCGCGGTCTCAAGGCTCACGGCGCCGTGGACGGCGGGGCTGGTCCCGCGACAGGCGCCGACCTCGCCGCCGAGGGAGCGCCGGCTCTGCAGGGCGAGATCGAGAAGGGCGTCGCGGACGCCCTGGCGCGGAATATTGAAGGCGCGCGACTGCCGCGCCTCGGCGGGGGTCGCCAGAAGCGTGGTCAAACAACTGATGGCCAGCATCGACCCTAAGGCCCGGTGAAACCCCGCCCCGAGGCGACGCCGGTTCCTAGCGGGCGTCACCGCTCAGGCGGACGTCGGTCGGGGACCGGGTCGCACGGACGGGGACGAAATCCTGGAGCTGCTTCAACATCGTGGCCTCATCGCCCACGCGCAGAGCACCAGTGAAGTGCATAGACCGCGCGGACGCGTCCACTGTAACTGGCTTGTCGAAATAACGCGACAGGTCGTCGGCGACATCGCCGAGGTCGGCGTCGCGATAGACCAGCATGCCCTGACGCCACATCGCGGTCTGATCGGCCGCAACCTGTGAGAGTGTCGGCGTCTGCGTCCCGGTCTGGGCGATCTTCTGTCCGGCGACCAGTCGGACGGCGGCCGTCTTCGTTGCGCCGGCCGGGGTCACGGCGACGATCCCGCGCTCGACGTCGACCGCGAAACGATCGCCGTGGCTGAGGACGTTGAAGGCGGTGCCCAGCACGCGCACGCTGTGGTCGCCGGCCGCGATCGTGAACGGGCGGGCCGCGTTGTGAGCGACGTCGAAGGCGGCCTCGCCGTCGGTCAGGGTCACGGTCCGGGCCTTGCGCCCCATGCGCACGCTGAGCTCGGAATGCCGGTTCATGTCGATGCGGGTGCCGTCCGACAGGACGACGGTCCGCGGGGCGGCGTCGGTGTGATAGCTCTCGGTCGGGGCGACGTCCGCCACCTGGGGCCAGACGCCGACCACGACGGCCACGGCGGCCGCGGCGGCGAAGGAGGGCAGCAGCCAGGCTGGACGGCGGCGCAGGGCCCGGCGGGCGGCGGGACTGACGTCCTCGTCATTGGCGGCGACGGGCAGGACGGTCACCTCGGCGGGCGCAGCCACGGCGGCGGAGACCGGAATGATGTCCAGCTCGACCCAGGTCCGTTCGACGTCGTCATAGGCCAGACGATGGGCGTCGTCCGCCTCCAGCCAGTCCTGGAACGCGATCCAGGCGAACGCGGGCGCATCGACGTCGCTCAAGCGGACGAACCACTCCAGCGCCTGGTCTTCGATTTGCGGTTGCGTCGTGGTCATGGGTGGAGGGGTTGAACTCGCGTCGTGTGAAAGATCGTCTAATCCCTAGACGTCACCGAAAGGGTATCACCTTCGTTATAATTTAGCCTGGCCGCAAAATTCACGACTTCACCTTGGCCGAAAGGGTGCGCAGGGCGTCCATCATGTGCTTCTCGACCGAGCTGCGAGAGATGCCGAGATGGGTCGCGACCTCGGCGTAGCTGAGGCCCTCGAACTTGTGCAGGTTGAAGACGGTGCGGGTCTTTTCGGGCAGGCGGGCGACGGCGGCGGTCAGGCTGGCCAGCCTCTGGCGGCCCGCGACCACGGCCTCGGCGGAGGGGTTGTCGTCCATGTCCTCGGAGGCGCCGACCGCATGGGTGGCCAGCCGCCAGGCGGCGTCACGCGCGACCGACCTCTGGCCCGAGCGCCAGCGGTCCATCATCATGTTCGAGGTCAGGCGGTAGAGGAAGGCGCGGGTGTCGCGGACGTCCGTCGCGGGGTCCAGGCCGGCGACCTTGAGATACAGGTCCTGCAGCAGGTCCTCCACATCGCCGGACGCGCCGAGGCGCGCCTGAAGGAACCGCCCCAAGGCTTCGCGCTGCTCGAAATAGGCTGCGATCAGAGGTTGCGCGGCGGGCGCGGTCAAAAAGCGGATGTCCTTCCCGGTCGCCCTATTTTGGCGCTGTCGCGCCCTTGGAGGCGAACTCTGCAGGCTTCATGCCGCGCCTGATTTTTTGAGGCAAGACGCCTTTCGCGTCGTCCGCAGCGAACACGTCCGCGCGCGAACGCGGGTATTTACGATCTTTTCACTGTGTTTTTTGAGGTCGGCCCCACCCGGCGCCGTCCTACCCCTGAGACCGACACAGAGCGGTCGGTTGGGGCCGTGATGTACGATATCTGGCGTTCCGGATTTGTCAGGCGTTCGCTGTCCAGCGTGACGGCGACCGGCGGCGTGGACGCTGCGGAACTCGTGTGGCTGCCGGACTCCGGCCCGTTCCAGTATGTCGCCGATCCGTTCGGGATCGAGCGCGACGGCGTCCTGACCGTCTTCGTCGAGGCCTTCGACTATCGAGTCCGGCGCGGCGAGATCCATTTCTACCAGTACGGGGCGGACGACGCCCTGATCGGGCAGGGGACGGCCCTGATCGAGCCGGTGCACCTGTCCTATCCCTCGCTGATCGAGGACGGCGGCGAGCTCTATATGCTGCCCGAGGGCTACAAGGCCGGGGGTCTGACCCTGTATCGCTGCGTGCGCTTCCCCGACCAGTGGGAGCCGGCGCGGCAGATCATGGATGTGCCGGCCATCGACGCCACGGTCGTGAAGCACGGCGACAAATGGTGGGCCTTCTACAGCCTGCCGGGTCCGGCCGACCGGGCCATGCGCGAACTGCACGTCGCCTACGCCGACAGCCTGATGGGGCCCTGGACCCCGCATGCGGCCAATCCGGTGCGGACGGGCTTCGACACCTCGCGTCCGGGCGGCACGGCCTTCGTCCACGACGGCGCCCTGCATCTGCCGGTGCAGGACTGTTCGACCACCTATGGCGCGGCGATCAACCTGCTGCGCATCGACGTCCTGACGCCCGAGACCTTCGAAGCGCGGCCGGTCAAGCGGTTCGAACCGACCGGCCTGTTGGGCGATCACGAGGATGGCCTCCACACCCTTTCGGGGATGGGTGACCTGACCTTCGTGGACGTGAAGCGCATCCTGCAGTCCTCGTCCGAAGGCTGGATCAAGGCCCAGTTCAAGCTGCGCCGCCTGCTGGGGCTGAACAAGCCGCGCGCCGGTCGTCGCGCCGGCCGTGGCAAAAAAGCCGGGCACATCAGCCGCTTGACGGCCGTTGATCTCCGTGAAGCCCGAGTGAGGGGTTGAGTATGCGTATCGCCGTGGTCATGCCGCGAGGCAGCGTTATGGGCCGGGACAAGGCCAACTCCATGGAGACGGTCGCACGGACCCTGCTGGAGAACAGCCGCCTGAAAGGCTCCATCCGCGTGATCTGCGACGCCGGCGCCGAGACGCCCGCCCTGCCGGACCTGCTGACCGTGCCCGCGGGCCTGAGCAAGAGGAAACGCGCCGACGCCGTCGCCGAACTGCTGGCCGGCTTCGACCCCGACTACATCGAATACCACCAGCAGCTGGAATCCTCGGCCGCCCTGGCGCGCCGCTTCCCGAACAAGATCAACGTCCTGTACCGCCACACCCGGATCAAGCAGCCCAGGAGCGCCCTCGACCGCCTGCGTTACGGCGCGCGGCTGAAGGCCTTCGACCGGCTGATCTTCGTGTCCAAGGCGGCCGGGCAGGAGTTCGTCGGCGACTATCCGGCGCTGGCCGGCCGCGTCGCCTCGGTGTGCAACCCCATCGAGATGGACGCGTGGAAGGCCTGCCCCGACAGCCGTGAGAAGCTGATCCTGTTCTCGGGCCGCGCCATGGAAGAGAAGGGGCTGGAGCCGTTCTGCGACGCCCTGGCCGCCGTCCTCGACAAGAACGCCGACTGGCGCGGCGCCCTGATGCTGGGCGACTGGGACAGACACGCCGAATGGGCGACGCCGCGCATCGAGGCCCTGGCCCGGTTCGGCGATCGCGTCGAGATCCACAAGTCGGCTTCGCTGCCGCAGGTCCAGGCCGTGACCCGCCGGGCCGCCATCGCCGTGACCCCGTCCTTCGTCGCCGAGGCGCTTGGCCTGTCGGCGCTGGAAGCCCACGCCGCCGGTGCCGCCCTGATCTCCTCGGGCCGTGGCGGCCTGCGCGAGGCCAGCGGCGATCACGCCGTCTATGTCGATCCGCCCCAGGCGCCCGACCTGACCCGCGCCCTGGCCGCCCTGGTCGCCAACGACGACGAACGCGTCGCCATGGCCCGCGCCGGTCAGGATTTCGTCGCCTCCGTCCACGCCCCGGCCGTCCGCTCGGCCCAGCTGGACGATCTGCGCGAACGTCTGCTGGTCGAACAGGCCCTGTCGCGCCGTCCGGTCTGGGCGCCGTCGTCGATCCGCCGCCGTGTGTCCGGCGCCCTGCGTGGGCGTCCGTGGACGGTCCAGCCCGCCGGCTGAGGCCATCCGTCGCTGGGAGAAGGGTCCGCTCGGGCTTGACCCCGGAGGACCGGCCCGCCAACCCCTCGATCGCGGCGCCCGTGTGCGCTCCGATGCATGGAGACCGCCTTGGGCGCTGGAACCTTCTTCACCCGCCTGTTCTTCGGCGAGGCCGGGGTCACCCGACGCAAGACCGCGGGCGCCAAGCGCATCCTGCAACTGCCCGACCGCAAGCTGCTGGCCGAGGCCTATCTGCCGGCGATGGCGGCGGATGGCGGACGCATCCTCTGGGTCGGCTGCCGCGCCTATACGGCCGATGACTATGCGGCGCTGGAAGCGGGCGGCGCCGAGGTCTGGACCACCGACATCGACCCCGAGGCGGCGCGCTGGGGCGTGCTGGGTCGGCACCGGACGGGCGACGTCTGCATCATCGACAAGATCTTCCCCGACATGATCTTCGACGCCATCAGCTGCAACGGCGTGCTGGGCTATGGCGTCGATACGCCGGAGCAGCAGCGCCAGGCTCTCGTGGCGATGGCCGCCATCCTGCGGCCCGGCGGGCGGCTGCTGCTGGGCTGGAACACGGACAAGATCGAGGACCCGGTCGCGGCCGGCCTGACCTCACCCGAGTTCGCGCCGACGCCTTACGCCGGGCAGGAGAGCCGGGTGCGGTTCGATGAAGTGACCCACGTCTATGACGCCCTGGTCCGCACCTGATGAGGCGCGCCCTCAGGTATGGATGTCGACGTCCTTGCCTTCCTTGATGAATAGGAAGCCGACCACCGCCGTGATCACGGCGATGACGATCGGGTACCAGAGGCCGTGGTAGATGTTGCCTGAGGCCGCGACCATGGCGAAGGCCGTGGTCGGCAGGAAGCCGCCGAACCAGCCGTTGCCGATGTGATAGGGCAGGGACATGGAGGTGTAGCGGATGTTGGTCGGGAACATCTCCACCAGCGCCGCCGCGATCGGCCCGTAGACCATGGTCACATAGAAGACGAGGGCGAAGAGGATGGCGACGGTCAGCGGCTTGTTGACCAGAGCGCTGTCGGCCTTGGCGGGATAGCCGGCCGCCTTCAGATGATCGCCGAGACCGGTCTCCCAGGTCTTCTTCGCGGCCTTGAAGTCGGCGGCGGGGAGTTGGTCGCCCCGGAAGCTTTCGACAGTGGTCGCGCCGATGCGGACCTGGGCCACGGTTCCGGCGGGCGCGGCTTGGTTGGCATAGGCGACGCCGGCCTTGGCCAGATACGACTTCGCCAGATCACAGGATTTGGAGAAGGTCGTCTTGCCGATGGGATCGAACTGGAACGAGCAGTCGGCCGGGTCGGCATAGACGGTCACCGGCGCCGAAGCCGCCGCCGCCGCCAGCCGCGGATTGGCCGCCGCCGTCAGGGCGTGGAACAGCGGGAAGTATGTCAGGGCCGCGATCAGGCAGCCGGCCAGAATGACGGGCTTGCGGCCGATCTTGTCCGAGATCCAACCCCAGAAGACAAAGAAGGGCGTGGCCAGCAGCAGGGCGACGGCCACCAGGGTGTTGGTCAGGGCGCCGTCGACCTTGAGGGTCTTCTCGAGGAACAGCAGAGCGTAGAACTGGCCCGTGTACCAGACCACGGCCTGGCCGGCGGCGAGGCCGAACAGGGCCAGGATCACCAGCTTGAGGTTCGGCCATTTGCCGAAGGAGTCCTTCAGAGGGGTGGTCGAGCCCTTGCCTTCGGCCTTCATCTTCTTGAACGCGGGGCTTTCGGCCAGTTTCAGCCGGATCCACAGCGACACGCCCAGCATCAGGATCGAGACGAGGAAGGGAATGCGCCAGCCCCAGGCGGCGAAGGCCTCCTCGCCGATCGACAGCCGCACACCGAGGATGACGACGAGGCTGATCATCAGGCCGGCCGTCGCGGTGATCTGGATGAAGGAGGTATAGAAGCCGCGCTTCCCGTTCGGGGCATGCTCGGCGACATAGGTGGCCGCGCCGCCGTATTCCCCGCCCAGGGCCAGCCCTTGCACCAGCCGCATGAGCACCAGAATGACCGGCGCCGCGACCCCGATGGCCGCATAGGACGGCAGCAGGCCGACGACGAAGGTCGACAGCCCCATCAGGAGCATGGTAACGAGGAAGGTGTTCTTGCGCCCCCACAGGTCGCCCAGCCGCCCAAAGACGATGGCCCCGAACGGCCGAACCGCGAACCCGGCCGCGAAGGCCAGAAGGGCGAAGATATAGCCCGTGGTCTCATTCACGCCCGAGAAGAACTGGGTCGTGATGATCGCGGCCAGGGAGCCGTAGAGGTAGAAGTCGTACCACTCGATCACGGTCCCGACCGATGAGGCCAGAATGACGAGCTTGTCGTTGCGATCGACCGTGTGGCCGGTGTCTTCCGTCGTCATTCCTGTTCCCCCTCGCGCCGTCAATGCGGCGTTCTTGAGGGCAGGATGGCACGCGAACGACGGTCCGTCAGTCCGATTCTGACGAACCGTCTTCGTGTTTACTTGCCGTAGCGGTCGGCGACCGGTGCGTAGCGGTCCCAGACGGCCTTGTCGGCCAGCGAACGCAGCAGCTTGATGTATTCGGCGTGGGACCAGGCGAGGGGGGTCGCCGAGTCGGTGCCAGCGCCGGTTTCATAGCCCTCCGGCTTCACCCCGACGCCGTCCCAGACCTGTTCGGAGAGCAGCAGGCCGTCGTTGGCGAACCGCTCCATGCCCCGGACATAGGTCTGGCGGATGGCGGTCAGGTCGGCTGCGCCGCCTGATTGAAGAGCGCGGGCCAGTTCATAGTGACCGCGTTCACCGGTGAAGATCGGCCAGACCCGGCCGCGCTGGCCGGGCGCCATGACGCCGCCGATGCCGTAGTTGGCGCCGTTGGTGCGGTCCTCGCCATAGCCGTCGACGCCATAGCGCCGCCAGCCGGGGGTCGCATCACCCGCGGGACCGAAGTCATAGCGGACGCGGGTCAGGTCCGGGCGGGTCTGGTCGTCGTATTCGGGCAGGGTGGCGAGGATGTGCGGATCATTGGCCGCGCGGACGCCGTAGCGGACCAGCTCGAGGAAGCCACCGTCGACGACGTGGTCCTGGGGCTGACCGGGCTGGCCGTTGTTGTCGCCCATGGGGGCATGGCTGTTCGGGCTCTCGGTCTTGGACAGGCGCAGGAAGTAGTTTCCGTCGCCGAAGGCGCCGTTGGTGGTGAACATCCGCGCGTCGGCCTTCTTCGAATAGTCGTCGGCGGCGGCGAGGTAGCGGGCGGCCGAAGCGGTGTCGTTCGAGGCTTTCGCGATGTCGGCGGCGACCGTCAGCCCGGCGATGACGGCGGCGGTGGTCGAGGGCGAGAAGCCGTCCTGCTCCTCCCAGCGCTCCTGCTGGGTGAAGGGCGGGGTGACGGTGCGGTCGTTCCACAGGATGCCGATCTTGCCGCCGGTGACCAGGAAGTCGGCGGCGGGCTTGATCATCCGGCCGTACATGGTCTGGAGCTCGGCGTCGGAGACGAGGCCGGCCTTCCACAGACGCCAGCCCAGCATGATCGGCATGGCGGTCTGGTCCAGCTGGACGCCCACCCATTCGACCTCGCCGTCGACGTGGGTCTTCTGCAGGAACCAGCCGGTCGCGCCCGTATTGCCGGGGGTGTCGGCGCGGACCTGGACCTGGGGCAGATAGCGGAAGGCGGCGACGGGCGTCTGGGTATCGCCTAGCGCGAGCAGGGCCATGGCCACCTGATAGAAGTCGCGCGGCCAGACGGCCTTGTAGCCGGTCGAGCTGTTGGTCGCGTCGACCGTGTCGCCCCAGGGGTTGGACAGCGACGCGATCAGGGCGCCGGCGTGGGTGCGGTCCTCCTGAACCTTAAGCATCAGGGCCGAGGCGTATGCCAGCTTGCCGCCGTCGGTGGACTGTTGGGCGATGCGAGGCAGGTCGGTCAGGGAGCCGATCCAGTCCTCCCAGCCGAGGCGGTCGCCCGTGCCGTTGAAGCGGGCGAGGACCTCGTCGAGGCCGGTGGAGAACCCGCCGTCGGCAGCGGCTTCCGCTTCTGCTTTCGAGGCGCCGAAGCCGATGACGAAGTCACGGGTCAGGCTCTGGCCGGCCGGGATGGTCGGCAGGGCGCCGGTCAGGACCACCGCCCCGGCCGTGTCGCCGGTGGAGGCCCAGGCGTGGGTCAGGCGGCCGTTGGCCTTGAGGTCGGTCAGGCCGTCCGACGATCCGAGGAAGCCCGCGCTGGCCGTCTCGAACGGGGCGCTGGGGCGCAGGGCCAGATGGACGTCGCCCTCATGGGCATAGAGGCCGTTGGCGTCGGCCGAGGCGAAATCGCCGCCGCCGGTGTTGGCCATGTGCGGTTCGAGGATGGCGTAGGGGGTGACGGCGGCGCCGGTGGCCTTGATCGTCACGCGCAGGACCAGGGCGTTGCGGTCGGGGTCGGTGAAGATACGTTTCTCGATCTCATACTTTCCGGCCTTGTCCGTGGTGACCACCCGATAGGCGGGCGACAGGGGGCGGCCTTGGGCGTCGACGTCGAGATATTCGGTGCGCTCGGTGGTGTCGGTCCCTTCCAGCGACAGGCCGGCGTCGGAGGCTAGGGCGAAGCGCAGGGACTTGATCTGGGCCTCGTGGATCAGGCCGTACATGGTCTCGGTCAGGACGCCGTCGGCGATGGAGAACCAGACGCGCGACACAGCGCCGGTCGGGCCGCCGTCCTTGTACTGGCCGTCGACATAGGCCTCGTAGGACGCGCCGACGCCGGTCTTGGCCGCGCTGGACCAGGTGGTCGCCGCGCCCGGCGCGCCGGGGGCGACGGGTTCGCTGACGACCGCGGGCGCGGCGGGCGAGGCCTCGACGGCAGCGGCGGGCATCGAAGCGCAGGCACCGGTCGCCAGCAAGGCGGCGACGCCGACGGAAGCGGCGAGTTTCTGGATCAGGGGCATGGTCTGGGTACTCACGAAGCGGTCGCTGTGGGGGACGGCGACAGAAGGAATTTCAGCGGGACGTCGAGGCGGGCGTTCCAGGACGTCTCGTTGTGCTGGGCGCCGGGGAAGACGAGGGTCTCGAACTGGTTGGGCTGATAGCCGCGGGCGCGGAAGGTCTCGTCGACCTTGACCTGGAAGGCGGCGTAGAAGGCGTCGAGGGTCTCGTCGCCGTGGTCGAAGTAGAAGCGGCGGCCCATGGCGGGATCGGGCAGGCCGGCGGAGACGACGCCGGTCCAGGCGGCGACCAGACGCTCGCGCCAGGTGGCCAAGGGCGCGCCTTCCTCAAGGCCGACGACCTTCAGCGGCCAGTGGGTCGAGAGGCAGGCACAGGCGCCGAAGACGTCGGGGCGCTTCATAACGCTGTAGAGCGACATCAGCGCGCCCATGCTGGAACCGGAGACGGCGGTGTCTGCCGGGCCGGTCAGGGTGCGGTAGGTCCGGTCGATGAAGGGCTTAAGCTCATCGGTCAGAAAGGCGAGGTAGCCGTCGGACAGCGACGGGCCGCCGTAGATGTTCTGAATGTCGCCGCGCATGTCGTCGGGCAGGGCCGCGATCAGGTCGGCAGGGACGTATTCGCGCAGACGCAGCGGCGTGTTCCAGACCCCGACCACGATCGGCGCCCGAACCTGACCGGCGGCGATCAGCCGGCCCAGATGCTCGTCCACGCCCCACTCGCCGGAATAGGCTTTCGAGGCGTCGAACAGGTTCTGGCCGTCGTGCATGTAGAGGACGGGGTAGCGGGCGTCGGTCCCGTCATAGCCGGGCGGCAGCCAGACGGTGACGTTGCGCGTCGCCGCATGGGCGGAGGTCCTTTCCGGATGCTCGACCAGACGGCCGAGCGTGGGGACGTCGGCGACGGCGCGACCGGCGAACGGGAGCGCGGCGAACAGGGTCAGGAGGGTGCGGCGGTCCATCAGCTCTTGATCTCCTTGACCCGCAGGGCGCTCGCCGCGGCGATGAAGAAGGACACCCCGCCGATGACCAGGGCCCAGATGGCCTGGCCGCCGAAGACGCTCTTGAGGATCAGGCCCAGAAGGGTCGCGGCCACCAGCTGCGGCACGACGATGAAGATGTTGAAGACGCCCATATAGACGCCCATTTTCCGGCCCGGCACGGCGCTGGACAGGATGGCGTAGGGCATCGAGACGATCGAGGCCCAGGCGCAGCCGACGCCGATCATCGGCAGCCAGAGCAGGCTCGGGTCACGGATCAGGAAGATGCCGATCAGGCCCAGACCGCCCAGCACCAGATTGATCGCATGGGCGCCGCGCTTGCCGGTGCGTTTGGCCAGTATCGGGATCAGGAAGGCGGCGAGGGCGGCGACGCCGTTATAGACGCCCATCAGCACCCCGACCCAGTCCGCGCCCCGGCCATAGGCGGGGTCGGTGGGCGAGAGGGCGCCGAAGTGGACGGCGGTCACGGCGGGGGTGGTGTAGATCCACATTGCGAACAGGGCGAACCAGCTGAAGAACTGGACCACGGCCAGATCGCGCATGGTCGCGGGCATGGCGAAGATGTCGCCCATGATCTCGGACAGGCCGTTCGACGCGTTCGCCTGCCGGATCAGGCCGACGGCGATCTGGAGCAGGCCGAAGGCCGCCAGACCGCCGAACAGGACATAGAGCTCCTTCTCCACGCCCCAGGCGAAGACGCCCGCGACGCCGAGCGCGCCGACGATCAGCCAGATCAGGCCGCCGCCGATCCAGGCGCGCACCGGGCGGCCGGATGCGGCGTGTTCGTCGTCAGCGGCCGGGCCTTCGAAAGCCGCGATCTGGTCGGGGCTGTATTCCTTGGTCGTGAAGACGGTCCAGAGCACCGCCGTCAGCAGGGCGGCCGCCCCGACGTAGAAGGAGATGCGGACGCTGTCGGGCACCACGCCCTCGGGCGCGGTCGAGGCCACGTGGAAGACGTTCGACAGCAGCCAGGGCAGGATGGAGGCGAAGACGGCGCCGGCGCCAATGAAGACGCTCTGCATCGCATAGCCGGCGGTGCGCTGGTCCTCGTTCAGATTGTCGCCGACGAAGGCGCGGAACGGCTCCATCGTGATGTTGATCGACGCGTCCATGATCCACAGCATGGCCGCGGCGAACCACAGGCTGGGCGCATTGGGCATGGCGATCAGGGCCAGGGTGGTCAGGATCGCGCCCACGAGGAAATAGGGCCGCCGCCGTCCCAGCCGGCCCCAGGTGCGGTCCGACAGGTGGCCGATCAGGGGCTGGACCAGCAGGCCGGTCAGGGGCGCGGCGATCCAGAGGATGGCCAGGCTGTCGACCTCAGCGCCCAGGGTCTGGAAAATCCGGCTGGTGTTGGCGTTCTGCAGGCCGAAGCCGATCTGGATGCCGAAGAAGCCGACGCACATGTTGACGATGGCGACCGGGCTGAGCCGGGGCCGCATCGAGAACAGACCTGTGGTGCTGGTGCTCATGAGCGGCGGCCTCTGCCCAACGGAACGAAGCGGATCGCCTGACCCCCGCCGGGCGCGAGGGCCAGGGTCAGGGTGTCGGCCGAGGTGACCTCGCGCTGCTCGATGATGATGTCCTCGCGCTTGCCCTTGTAGTCCGCGTTCGGGCCGTCGCGATAGATTTCAGCGCGATAGCGGCGACCGTCGTCGAGGAAGTCGAGGGCGGCGGTCAGGACGCGCGGGTTCTCGTCGGTGATGGCGCCGAGGGCCCAGACGTCGGAGTTGCGGTCCTTGCGGGCGATGGTGACGAAGTCGCCGACCTCGCCGTTCAGCACCCGGGTCTCATGCCAGTCGCAGGGCACGTCCTTGATGAACTGGAACGGGCCGGGGTTTGCCTCGTAGTTGACCAGCAGGTCGGCGGCCATGACGACCGGGCTGTAGATCACGACGTACAGCGCCAGTTGCTTGGCCCAGGTCGTCTGGACGCCGCCGGGACTGCGCGTCTCCATGCCGAAGATGCCCGGGGTATAGTCCATCGGCCCGGCCAGCAGGCGGGTGAAGACCAGATTGGGCTCATGCTCGGGCGGGTTTCCGGGGTTGCCCCAAGCCGCATATTCCATCCCCCGCGCGCCTTCGCGGCTGATCATGTTCGGATAGGTGCGGCGCAGGCCGGTGTCCTTGAACGGCTCGTGGGCGTTGACCGCGACCTTGTGCCGGGCGCCGGTCTCGACGACGCGCAGATGGTGCTGGGCCATCGCCTGGCTCTCGTGCCAGGCCATGACCATCGAGCCGTCCGGGGCGGCGACGCGGGCGCCCTGGGCATCGGCGACATAGCCGGTCTTGACCGAATGGACGCCCAGCCGCTCGTACAGGGCCATGGCCGGCTCGAGCTGCTGTTCATAGTGGAAGGCGTTGCCGCCCGTCTCGTGGTGACCGATCAGCTGGACGCCCTTGGACCGGGCATGGGCGCAGACGGCCTCGATGTCGAAATCCGGATAGGCTTCGGTGAAGCTGAAGTCCGAGCCGTTGGCGAACCACTGGCCGTCCCAACCCTTGTTCCAGCCCTCGACCAGAACGCCGCCGAGGCCATGCTTCGCGGCGAAGTCGATGTGTTTGATGGTGTTCTCGGTGGTCGCGCCGTGCTTGGGACCGGCGTTCCAGCTCTTGAGCTCCAGGTGCATTTCCCACCAGACGCCGACGTATTTCATCGGCTTGAACCAGCTGATGTCGCCCAGCTTGTTGGGCTCGTTGAGGTTCAGGATCAGGCTCGAGTCGACCAGACCGGCGGCCGTGTCCGAGATCTGCAGCGTGCGCCACGGGGTGTTGAACGGGGCCTCGCGCACCACGGCGGCGTTGGTCAGGCCGGGGGTCAGTGCGCTGCGGAACTTCGTGCCTTCCGAGCGGCGCAGGTTCATCCCGGCGTAGTCTACGCAGGCGGCTTCGTGGATGGAGACGTGCAGGCCCGACTGGCCCTTGACCGTGATCGGGGTCTGGCAGGAGCCGACCTCGTCGATGGCGGTACGGTCGTAGAGGTATTCCTCGCGGTTCCACTCCCAGGCCGGAATCCACCAGGCCGTGCCGTTTTCGGCGAGGTTGAACTCGGTCAGCTCAGAGCCGATGCGGACGGTCTTGAGGCCCGCCTGTTCGGGCACCTCGTAACGGAAGCCAAGGCCGTCGTCGTACAGGCGGAAGACCACATCAACGCGGCGGGCCAGCGCGCCCGTTTCGGTGAAGCTGGCGCGGAACTCGTTGTAGTGATTGCGGATGAAGCGGCGCTCGCCCCAGGGCTGCTCCCAGGTCTCGTCGAAGGTCACGGGCTGGGCCGCCGTCAGCTTCAGGCCGCGCTCGATGGCCGGGGCGTCGGTCAGGAGGAAGCCGAGCTTGGAGGCCGTCACGACCGGGCGGCCCTGACGGATCACCGAATACATGGGGCGGCCGTCGTTGTCGGTGGTGACCTCGACCGTCAGCAGGCCGCCGGGGGAGGAGGCGCGGGCAACATTGGGCGCGGTCTGGGCGCGGGCGGGGCGCGACGTCAGGGCCGTGACGCCCGCCGCGGCTGCGGAAAGGGCCAGAAACGAACGGCGTTGCATCATGACGAAGCTTCCTTGTTACGAGGACTTGCCAGACGGCGTTGTGGCGCCGCATGAATAAGCAAGTTTTGCAGAAAATTTTGCAGACGGCCTGCCTGGAGCCCGCGACCTTGAGCCGCAAGACCACCCGACTGGAAGACCTGGCGCGTATGGCCGGGGTGTCGATCGCGACGGCGTCGCGTGCGCTGAACGACAGTCCCGCCGTCAACGACCGCACCAAACAGGCCATCTGGAAGCTGGCGCGCGAGCACGACTATCCGTTCCGCCGCTATATGCCGGCCGGCCCGATCGGGGCGCAAGGCACGATCGCGCTTGTCACGCCGCGTCCGCAGGGGCGGGAAGGGCGACTGAGCGATCCCTTCTTCCTTGAACTGCTGGCCGGCGTCGGCGAGGCGGCGCGCGAACGGGGCTGCGATCTGGTGATGAGCCACGTCTCGCCGGCCAATCTGGACGACCTGTCGGTGGCCATGACCACCAGCCGCGCCGACGGCGTCATCTTCCTGGGTCAGAGCACGCTTCACGCCGCCTTCAACCGCATGGCCGAGACCGAGAGCCGGTTCGTGGTCTGGGGCGCCGAACTGCCGGACCAGAACTATTGCTCGATCGGGTCGGACAACACCAACGGCGGGCGCCGGGCGACGGCCCACCTGGCGCGTCTGGGCCGCAAGCGTATCGTCTTCCTCGGCGATCTCGATCCGCCCGAGGCCATGCAGCGCCAGCGCGGCTATGCCGAGGCCATGGAGGCTGCCGGTCTGGGTCTGGATCCCGATCTGGTCGTGCCGGCCCATTTCGAGGTCGAGAGCGCCGAAGCCTCGGTCGATTCCCTGCTGGCGCGCGGGCTGGACTTCGACGGCATCGTCGCGGCGTCCGACCTGATCGCGCTCGGCGCCGTGCGCTCCCTGCTGCATCACGGCAAGACCGTACCCGGCGACGTCTCGGTCATCGGCTTCGATAATGTGCCCTTCAGCCGCTACAGCCGTCCGGCCCTGTCGACCATCGCCCAGGACACCATGAAGGCGGGCCGGCTGATGGTCTCCAAACTGCTCGATTCCACGGGCGACCGTGCCGGCCGGTCCGAACGCATTCCGACCGACCTGATCGTGCGCGAGACCTGCGGCGGCTGATCGCATCAGGCCCGCGCCAGCAACAGACCGGCCAGCGAGGGCAGGGTTCCGGCGGCCGGATCGGGGGTATTGACCGCCTCCACCACCTGCCAACCAGCGGGGATGCTCCACGCCTCGGGCGAGTGGCCCAGGTTGAAGACGCACAGCAGGGCCTGATCGCCCTCGCCGCGTTCGAACGACAGCACGGGACCGGCGACCGGATACATGTGCATGCCGCCGGTGCGCAGCGCCGGATAGCGGTGACGCAGGCCGATCAGTTCGCGTGACAGGTTCAGGATCGAGGTCGGATCGGCGTCCTGAACATCGACCGCCAGCGGATAGTGGCGCGGGTCGATCGGCAGCCAGGGCTCGACGGTCGAGAAGCCGGCCTGAACGGCGTCGGCCTTCCACGGGATCGGGGTGCGGGCGCCGTCGCGGCCCAGGGTCTCGGGCCAGTTGGCGATCGCCTCGGGATCGACCAGCCGTTCGAACGGGACGTGCGCCTGGGGCAGGCCCAGCTCCTCGCCCTGATAGACGAAGACATTGCCGCGCAGGGACATGAGCAGCAGCATGGCCATCTCGGCGAAGGCTTTCTCGTCGCGGCCCTCCGCCCAGCGGGAGATGGCGCGCGGGGCGTCGTGGTTCGAGAAGGTCCAGGAGGGCCAGCCCTCGCCGTCGACGCCGGGCCACATGGCCGGGCCCTGCTCGACCAGTTCGGCGCTGAGGTGGTCGGAGTAGAGATAGAGGAAGCCGTAGGCCGAGTGCAGCCGGTCAATCCCCTGGGTGTACTGCTTCATCTCCTCATTGGCGCGGTCGCCGCCGACCTCCGCGACCAGGAAGCGGTCGCCGGGGTAGGTCTCGGCCAGGGCGCGCAGGCGGCTGAGGAAGAGCGGGATCTCCGGCTGGGACTGGTTGTGGATCTTGTCCTGGAAGTCGAAGGGCCGGGTCCGCTTGCCGTTCGAGGTGAAGGCCGGGTTGTCGGTCAGCTTCGGGTCGTGGATGGCGAAATTGATGGCGTCCAGGCGGAAGCCGTCGACGCCGCGGTCCAGCCAGAACCGCATGGCGTCGATCAGGGCGTCCTGCACTTCCGGATTGGCCACGTTGAGCTGCGGCTGCTCCTTGAGGAAGTTGTGCATGTAGTACTGGCGACGCCGGGCGTCCCAGGTCCAGGCCGGACCGCCGAACACCGACTGCCAGTTCGACGGCGGCGAGCCCTCGGGCTTGGCGTCGGCCCAGACGTACCAGTCGGCCTTGGGGTTGGTGCGGTTCTGGCGGCTTTCGGTGAACCACGGATGCTCGTCCGATGTGTGGGAATAGACCTGGTCGATGATGACCTTCAGGCCCAGCTCATGCGCGCGGGCGACCATGGCGTCGAAGTCGGCCAGGGTGCCGAAGATCGGATCGACGTCGGTATAGTCCGAGACGTCGTAGCCGAAGTCCTTCATCGGCGAGGTGAAGAAGGGCGACAGCCAGACGCCGTCGACGCCCAGCGAGGCGATATGATCCAGATGGGCGGTGATGCCGGGCAGGTCGCCGACGCCGTCATTGTTCGTATCGGCGAAGCTTCGCGGATAGACCTGATACAGGACCGCGCCGCGCCACCATTCGGTGGCGGCGTCGGCAGAAGTCAGAGGATGGCTCAGGGTCTGGACGTTCACTCTTGGCCTTCCGAAACGCAGATCATGTAGTCGAGGGGAGGGACGCTAACCCGGATCGTTCCGGGCGCCGATGCCGTGGTCGGGCAGGTCCCGCGCAGGCTGTTCCACTTTTGCGACGCGGCCGCGACTTCCACATTGGCGGTCAGGGCTTCCGTCGAGGTGTTGTAGAGGATCAGGGTCTCGCCGGGCTCGCCGTCAATGACGCGTGAGACGGCGAACAGGCCGGGCTTGTCGCCGGCGAAGCGCACGATCTGGCGGCCGCGGCGCAGGGCGGGGTCGGCGGCGCGGATGCGGGCCATCTCGGCGATGCGCTGATAGAGGGGGGCTGAGGTGTCGAAGGGCGCGTGATCCCCGCCGATCCGCTTGTGGCGGGCGTAGTCGGCGACCTGGCTGGTGAACATGTCGGCGCGGGCGGCGCCGTAGCCGCCTTCGCCGGCGAAGCCCTGTTCGTCGCCGTAGTAGAGGACCGGGGCGCCGCGCGAGAACATCATCAGGGCGTGGGCCAGCGCATCCCGCGCCAGCAGTTCTTCGTCCGAGGCCTCCGGATGGGCCTTGGCGATGAAGCCGCCGATGCGGCCCATGTCATGGTTGCCGAGGAAGGTCGGCAGCTGCATCGCGCCCTGCTCGCCGCCGGCATAGAGGGCGTCGGCCATGAACAGGCGGGCCAGGGCGTCCGTGCCCTTGACCCCGTTGGCGACGTCGGTCGCCGTGCT
Source organism: Brevundimonas goettingensis (assembly GCF_017487405.1). Lineage (NCBI taxonomy): Bacteria > Pseudomonadati > Pseudomonadota > Alphaproteobacteria > Caulobacterales > Caulobacteraceae > Brevundimonas > Brevundimonas goettingensis. Next base: position 1,011,129 of record NZ_CP062222.1, read on the forward strand.
CTGGAAGGCGAAGTCCAGCACCGCCGGATAACGGTCCACCTGGGTGAAGCGGGCCAGCATCGCCGGGTCGTGGTCATAGACCTCGCCGAAGATGTGGAAGTTCGGAATGCCCTTGGCCTTGGCGCGCTCCAGCATGGCGGGGACGAAGGCCTGCCAGAACTCGGGGTTCACATGGCGGGCGGTGTCGATGCGGAAACCGTCGACGCCGTAGCGGTCGATCCAGTCGCCGTAGATCTCGATCATCCCCTGAACCACGCGCGGGTTCTCGGTGAACAGATCGTCGAGGCCGGCGAAATCGCCCTCGGTGGAGCTTTCGCCCGTGAAGGTCGTATCGCCGCGGTTATGATAGTAGATCGGGTCGTTCAGCCAGGTCGGGACCTTCACCGTCTCCTCACCCGCGGGCAGGTAGGGGGTGTAGGCGTAGTTCGGGCTGGTCAGTCGGTCGAAATTCGAGCCGTCGAAGCCGTCATTGATCGCCGCGCCTTCGACGCCGCCCTGACGCGAATAAGGATAGTCGGCGCGGCTGCGATAGGCGCAGTCGTTCTTCGGGCATTCGCGATAGCGGATCACATCGGCCGTGTGGTTGGCGATGATGTCCATATAGACCTTCATCCCGCGCGCATGGGCGGCCTGAACCAGGGCGGCGAACTCTTCATTGGTGCCGAAATGGGGATCGACCGAGGTGAAGTCGGTGATCCAGTAGCCGTGGGCGCCGGAGAACTCGCGGCCCGGCTCGCCCTGGACCGGCTTGTTCTTGAAGACGGGGGCGACCCAGACGGCGGTGGCGCCGAGGCCCTGAATATAGTCGAGGCGGCGGGTCAGGCCGGTGAGGTCGCCGCCGTGGTAGAAGCCCTCATCGGTCGGATCGAAGCCGTTCTGCAGCTTGCCGCCCGGGATGCCGCCCGTGTCGTTGCCGCGATTCCCGTTCTCGAACCGGTCGGGCAGCAGGAAATAGATGACCTCATCCTGGGGCAGGCGGGCGCGGAAGTCGGCCGGCGCGGCCTGAACGGCGGGGGAGGTGGTGGCGGAAGCCGCCTGGGCCATCGCCGCCCCGCACACGATCATGCCCATGACACCGGTTGCAACGGCCACAGACGCACGGATCATTCGGTTTCGGGTCATTCGCCGTCCCATACGTTCCTGTCCAGTTTGCAGGCAAATGCATCGTTTGCCTGACGTGTTTGCAAGATTTTGCAAAACCGCTCTGGCCTGTCAATCGCCTGATTTTGCCGTGTTGTCCTGCGGCAAAATCGCATGCTGCGCTGCAACATCTCGATTCTAACTGTGTTTTAGCGACGCCATACCGACGGTTTTTGCGCGTCCAATCATTACGGACTTGCAAGGCTGGCGATCTTTTGCATATTTTTGCGACAGGCCAGATCGCAGCGTCAGAAACGCGGGCGGCCACCAGGGAGGTAGATGATGATCAATCGTTTCAACATTCGCGCACGTCTCATGACCGGGGGCGCCATCGGCGTCGTGGCCATGATGGCCTTCGCCGGCGCGGCCAGCGCCCAATCCACGCCTGCCCAGACCGATCCTGACGCGACCCAGGTCGATGAGATCGTCGTCACCGGCATCCGCGCGTCGATCGCCAACTCGGTCGCGGCCAAGGCCCGCAACACCTCCATCGTCGAAGTCATTTCGGCCGAGGACATCGGCAAGCTGCCGGACGTCTCCATCGCCGAATCGCTGGGCCGTCTGCCGGGCCTGAGCACCCAGCGTCTGGACGGGCGCTCGCAGGCCCTGTCGATCCGCGGCCTGGGTCCGGACTTCACCACCGCCCTGCTGAACGGCCGCGAACAGGTCACCACCGGTGACAACCGCGGCGTCGAGTTCGACCAGTATCCGTCGGAACTGCTGAGCGGCGTGACCGTCTACAAGACCCCGGACGCCGGCCTGATCGGCCAGGGCCTTGCCGGCACCGTCGACATGCAGACGATCCGCCCGCTGGCCTATGGCCGCCGCACGATCGCGGCCAACGCCCGTTATGAGATGAACGACATCGGCGCGCTGAACTCCGGCACGACCGATCACGGCAACCGTTATTCGATCTCCTACATCGACCAGTTCCTGGACGGCACCCTGGGCGTCGCCCTCGGCTACGCCCACATGGAAAGCCCCTATCAGTCCGAGCGCTTCAACAGCTGGGGCTACGCCAACCTGAACGCCACGACCCTCGTTGAGGGCGGCCTCAAGCCCTACGTCATGTCGAGCGAGCTGAAGCGCGACGGCTATATGGGCACCCTGGAGTGGAAGCCGAACGACCGCTTCTCCTCGACCATCGACGCTTTCTATTCGAAGTTCGAAAACTCCCAGGTCCTGCGCGGCATCGAATTCCCGCTCGCCTGGGGCGGTTCGGCTGGCGATTGCACGGTCAACGTCCAGAGCGCCATCTGTCGCCCGGGCCCCGCGCTGCGCGCCGGCTATACGGTGACGGACGGTTTGGTCACGGCCGGGACCTTCGACAACGTGAAGGGTGTGATCCGCAACGACTTCAACGGTCGCAACAGCGAGATCACCTCGATCGGCTGGAATACCAAGTTCCAGGCCACCGATGACTGGGGCTTCGCCCTGGATCTGAACTATTCGAAGGTTGACCGCACCGACACCATTCTGGAGAGCTACTCCGGCACGGGTCGCAACATCGCCGGTCAGTTGGACACCCTGGGCTTCACCCTGGATGACGACGGCGTCACCCATCTGACCAGCAACATCAACTACGCCGACCCGAACCTGATCCGTCTGACCAGCCCGCAGGGCTGGGGCGGCGACATCATCCCGGGCGGCCAGGACGGCTATCTGAACACGCCGACGATCACCGACGAGATCAAGGCGGTGCGTCTGACTGCGCGTCGTGAACTGCACCAGAGCCCGTTCAGCTCGATCGACTTCGGCTTCAACTACACCGAACGCCAGAAGGACTTCGTCAACGACCAGTACTTCCTGGGCGTCCCCGGCGGCGCGTCGGCTGTGGTCCCGAGCCAGTTCCTGCTGGCCCCGACCGAACTGGGCTACCTCGGCATCCCGGCGGTGCTCAGCTACGACGCCATCGGCCTGGTCAACAGCGGCTTCTACAACCTGGTCCGCAACCCCAACGCCGATGTTCTGTCGGGCAACTGGCAGGTGACCGAGAAGGTCTCGACCACCTACATCAAGGCGAATATCGACCATAACCTGTTCGGCCTGCCGCTCACCGGCAACGTCGGCGTCCAGGCGGTCTATACGGATCAGAGCTCCAATGGCTTCTCGGCCAGTGGCACGGGCGCCTCGACGGTGTCCCTGCCTGTGACCGGCGGCGCCGAGTATCTGGAGATCCTGCCGAGCTCCAACTTCATCCTCGAGACCGGCGAGAACATGTTCGTTCGCTTCGCCGTCGCCCGCACCCTGGCGCGGCCGCGGATGGATGACATGCGGGCTTCACGCAACTTCGGCTTCGATGTCTCCAAGAACATCGCCGGCGCACAACCCGACCTCAACTCTCCGTGGAGCGGCGGTGGCGGCAATCCCGAGCTGAAGCCTTACATCGCCGACGTCGTCGATCTGTCGATCGAGAAATACTTCGCCAACCGTCGCGGTTATGTCTCGCTGGCCGGCTTCTACAAGAACCTGGAGACCTTCGTGTATACGAAGAACCAGGTCTTCGACTTTACCGGCTATCCGACCGGCGGCGTTACCCCGTTGATCAACCAAGGCGTGGTTTCGGCCCCGGCCAACGGTCAGGGCGGCTATATTCAGGGCTTCGAGTTCGCCCTGTCGATCCCGGCCGAGATGATTCACCCGATGCTGGAGGGCTTCGGCGCCCAGTTCAGCTATTCGGAGACCTCCAGCGAAATCCAGCCCGATCCGACCCAGGCCCCGACCGCGGTGCCCGGCCTGTCGGAAAAGGTCGCCAACCTGACCGTCTACTACGAGCGCGACGGCTTCCAGGCGCGGATCTCGGACCGCTATCGTTCAGACTACCTGGGCGAGGTCGCCGGCTTCGGCAACGGCCGCACCCTGCGTTCGGTCGCCGCCGAAAACGTCGTCGACGCCCAGATCGGCTATACCTTCCAGTCGGGTCCGCTCGAGAACCTCGGCATCCTGGCCCAGGTCAACAACCTGACCGACGAGCCGTTCAAGACCTTCCAGAACGGCGACGAGCGCCAGACCATCGACTTCCAGCGCTATGGCCGCACCTTCCTGTTCGGTGTGAGCTACAAGTACTGACGAACCCAGCGTCGGGCGTTTCCTCCCTGACCCGACACTGAAACTTGCGCCGCTCGTCCCCCCGACGGGCGGCGTTTTGTTTGCCGCGCCTGCAAGCTGCTAGATTAATGAAAAGGCCGGGAAACAGGCCTTGGGAGAGACCATGGCTGAACCCATAAAGTCCGTTCTGATCGTCGGCGGCGGCACCGCCGGCTGGATGGCCGCGGCGGCGCTCAATCGCTCGCTCGGCCCCCACTGTCAGGTGTCGCTGGTCGAAAGCGACGACATCGGCATTGTCGGGGTGGGGGAGGCGACCGTGCCGCCCATCCGCGACTTCAACGCCTTGATCGACCTCGACGAGGCCGAGTTCATGCGCGAGACCCAGGCGACGCTGAAGCTGGGCATCGAGTTCGTCGATTGGGGCTCGAAGGGGAACACCTATCTGCATCCCTTCGGCACCTTCGGGCCGGGGCCGACGCTGGGCGAGTTCCAGCAGTCGTTTCTGGCTCTGAGGGCGGGGGACCGGATCGCCGACGACGTCGAGGCCTATTCGCTGTGCAGCCAGGCCATCAAGGCGGGCAAGGCGGCGTTCCGCGATCCCGACCCGCGCTCGCCACTGAACGCCCTGTTCACCGCCTATCATTTCGACGCCGGCCTCTATGCCCGCTACCTGAGGAAGGTCTGCGAGGGGCGAGGCGTGACCCGCATCGAGGGCGAGATCGTCGATGTGGCGCTGCGGCCCGAGGACGGCTTCGTCGATCGGGTGAAGCTCAAGGACGGCCGCGAACTGACCGCCGACCTCTTCATCGACTGCACCGGCTTCCGCGGCCTGCTGATCGAGGGGGCGCTGAAGGCCGGGTTCGAGGACTGGTCGCACTGGCTGCCGATGAACCGCGCCTGGGCCGTGCCGTGCGACCGGGTGGCGCCGACCACGCCCTTCACCCGCTCCACGGCCCGCGACGCCGGCTGGCAGTGGCGCATCGCCCTGCAGCACCGGACCGGCAATGGTCACGTCTACTGCAACGACTTCATGGGCGACGACGAGGCGCGGCAGGTGCTGCTGGACAACCTCGACGGCCCGGCCCAGGCCGAGCCGCGTCCGCTGCGGTTCACCACGGGACGGCGCAAGCGGTTCTGGGAGAAGAATGTCGTCGCTCTGGGCCTGTCGAGCGGCTTCATCGAGCCGCTGGAATCGACCAGCATCCATATGGTGCAGTCGGGCATTTATCGCCTGCTGCAGCATTTCCCCGACAGCCGCTTCAGCCCGGTGAACATCGAGACCTACAACCGGCGCATCGGCGCCGAGGTCGAGCTGATCCGCGACTTCGTCATCCTGCACTATCATGCGACCCAGAGGGACGACACGCCGTTCTGGCGGCACGTCGCGGCCATGCCGGTGCCTGATACCCTGAGTCAGCGCGTCGAGGCCTTCCGCAACCGGGGCCTGCTCTATCAGTCGGGCGCGGACGAGTATTTCAGCCAGGGTTCGTGGATGGCGGTGATGTATGGCCAGGGGATCAAGCCGACGGGGTTCAACCCGTTGTACGGCTTCCAGAACCTGGATCAGGTCCAGGCCGGCTTCGGCCAGATCGCCGAACGCTGGCGCGAGGTGGCGGCGCGGATGCCGATGCACGACGACTTCCTGAAGGCGCGGGGCATGTGGGCGGGGGCGGAATGAAGCCGGTTCCGGTCTTCCGCGGCGTCGACCGCGCCCGGTTCGAGGCCGAGATCGTCCGGGCGGGTCGTCCGGCCGTGCTCAAGGGGCTGATCGCCGACTGGCCGATCGTGAAGGCGGCGACCTCGGACGAGGCCTTGGCCGCCTACATCGGCGGCTTCGACAACGGCCGGCCGGTCCGGACCTTCGTCGGGGCGCCGGAGATGGGCGGGCGGTTCGGCTATTCCCCCGACCTCAAGGGCTTCAACCACGAACAGATGACGGCGCCTCTGGCCGAGCTGCTGCGGCGGCTGCTGGCGGGGCGGGGCGATCCGCGCATGCCGCACGTCTATGCCGGGGGCGTGCCCGCGCCGGATGTCCTGCCGGGGCTGGCCGAGGCCAATCCGATGCCGCTGCTGGATCCGGGGATGGAGCGGCTGACCTCGCTGTGGATCGGCAACCGGTCGCGGACTGCGGCCCATTGGGACCTGCCGCAGAACCTCGCCTGTGTTGTGCGGGGCGAGCGGCGCTTCACCCTTTTTCCGCCCGACCAGATCGGCAACCTCTACGTCGGGCCGCTGGACTTCACTTTGGCCGGCCAGCCGATCAGCCTGGTCGACGTCGTCGATCCCGATTTCGACAAACATCCGAAATTCCGCGAGGCGCTCGAGCATGCCGAGGTCGCGGAGCTGGAGCCCGGCGACGCCCTCTACCTGCCCAGCCTGTGGTGGCATCATGTTGAGACGCCTGAGGATTTCGGGGCCATGGTCAATCTGTGGTGGCGCGACGGGCCGGCCTATATGACCACGCCGCTGCTGACCCTGTTCCATGCCCTGACAACGATCCGCGACCTGCCGGCGGACGAGCGGATGCGCTGGCGCGCCTTCTTCGACCACTACATTTTCCAGACCGGCGACGACCCCGTGGCCCATATTCCGGTGGCGGCGAGAGGGGTTCTGGCTCCGATGACGGGCGATCTTCTGGGCCGGATCAGGGCGCTGATCGGTCGCAGCCTGCAACGTTGAGAGCGTTCTCAATTTTTGATGACAAGGGTCGCCGAATGAGCCATCAGTGGGCTCAAGGCTTCCTCGCCGGGACGGTCGCCGCTCAATGAGCGACCGGGGCAGGGGGCATTGGTCGAGGAAAAATCCATGAAGTCCGCCGTCTCCAGACTGGCCCTCGCGGCCGCGATTCCGCTGCTGAGTCTTTCGGTCCTGAGCCCCGCTTCGGCGCAATCCAGTGTCGGGGCGGGCCCCACCCCGGCCCAGGTTTCCAGCGCCCGACCCGACTCGACCGCCCATCCCGCCCTGTGGCCCCACGCTGCGTCTCCGGCGGCGATGAGCGACGCCGAGACCGAAGCCTTCGTCACCGAACTAATGAGCCGGATGACGCTGGAGGAGAAGGTCGGCCAGACCATCCAGGCCGACATCAGCACCATCACGCCCGAGGATCTGGCTACATATCCGCTGGGCTCGATCCTGGCGGGCGGCAGCTCCGGTCCCTGGGGCGACGACAAGGCGCCGGCGCAGAAATGGGTCGACCTGTCGCGCGCCTTCCGCGCCGCCGCCGCGGCCCGTCCGGGCGCCAAGGTGCCGCTGATCTACGGCATCGACGCCGTCCACGGCCACAACAACGTCCCGGGCGCGACCATCTTCCCGCACAACATCGGCCTGGGCGCCGCGCGCGATCCCGACCTGATCCGCCGCATCGGCGAGGCGACAGCGATGGAGGTGGCGGTCACCGGCGCCGACTGGACCTTCGGCCCGACCCTGGCCGTGCCCCGCGACGACCGCTGGGGCCGCTCCTACGAAGGCTATTCCGAGGACCCGGAGGTCCAGCGGTCCTACGCCGGTCCGATGACCTTGGGCCTGCAGGGCGAGCTGTCGGCCGACCATCCGCTGGCGCCCGGCCATATCGCCGGCTCGGCCAAGCATTTCCTGGCTGACGGCGGCACCTTCGAGGGTGAGGACCAGGGCGATTTCCGGGGGACCGAGCAGGAGCTGATCGACATCCATCTGGGCGGCTATCCGGCGGCGATCGACGCGGGCGTGCTGTCGGTCATGGCCAGCTTCTCGGGCTGGAACGGGGTCAAGCATTCGGGCAACCACAGCCTGCTCACCGACGTCCTGCACGGGCCGTTGGGCTTTGACGGCTTTGTGGTCTCCGACTGGAATGCCCACGGCCAGCTGCCGGGCTGCACCAACGACAGCTGTCCCCTGGCCATCAACGCCGGGATCGACATGCTGATGGCGCCCGACACCTGGAAGCCGCTCTACGCCAGCACGCTGGAGGCCGCGCGGACCGGGGTGATCCCGCAGGCGCGTCTGGACGAGGCCGTGCGCCGCATCCTGCGCGCCAAGGTCAAGGCGGGCGTCTTCCGGCCCGACCGCCCGGTCGAAGGCGACCTGTCGCAACTGGCCTCGCCCGCGCACCGGGCCCTCGCCCGCGAGGCGGTGCGTGAGTCGCTGGTCCTGCTCAAGAACGAGGGTTCGGTCCTGCCGATCCGGGCCGGGGCGCGGGTGCTGGTCGCCGGAACCGCCGCCGACGATATCGGCCAGGCCGCGGGCGGCTGGACCCTGGCCTGGCAGGGCACGGGCAACACCAACGTCGACTTCCCGCAGGGGCAGTCAATCTGGGGCGGCATCGAGGAGGCGGTGAAGGCCTCGGGCGGAACTGCAACCCTCAGCGCCGACGGCGCCTTCACCGACAAGCCCGATGTCGCCATCGTCGTCTTCGGCGAAACCCCCTATGCCGAGTTCCAGGGCGACGTCGACACCCTGGACTTCATCCCGACCGGGCCGCTGGAGACGCTGAAGAAGTTGAAGGCGGCGGGCATCCCGACCGTGTCGGTCTTCCTCTCGGGCCGTCCGATGTGGACCAATCCCGAGATCAATGCGTCGGACGCCTTCGTCGCCGCCTGGCTGCCGGGCACCGAGGGCGGCGGCGTCGCTGACGTCCTGATTGGCGATGCCGCAGGCAAGCCGCGCAACGATTTCCACGGGACCCTGTCGTTCAGCTGGCCCAAGAACGCCCGGGGTGAGCTCCTGAACCACGGCCAGCCGGGCTATGACCCGCAGTTCGCCTATGGCTATGGCCTGACCTACGCCCATGGCGCCTCGGTCGGGGCCCTGTCGGAGGAAAGCGGCGTCGAAGCGGCGACCTCCAACGTGGACCACTATTTCGTCGATGGCCGCTATGTCGCGCCCTGGGGCCTGATGCTCCGCGACGCGGGGGGCCAGAACAAGCCGGGCACGGTCAAGGTCGCCTCCAGCCCGCGCGGCGGGGTCTCGGTGCGGCCCATCGACGATCTGGCCCAGGAAAGCGGACAGCAGTTCGCCTTCTCCGGCAACGGTCCGGCCCAGGCCTTTATCGAGGGCACGCCCATCGATCTGACCCGTCAGGCCAACGGCGAACTGGCGCTCAGCTTCCGCTATCGCATCGACGCGGCGCCGCAGGGGGCGGTCGGTCTGTCGGTCGGGCAGGGCAGGGTGGACGTCACCGAACTGTTCCGCTCGGCCCCGGTGCGCGAATGGCGAACGCTGAAGGTGCGGCTGTCCTGCCTGCGCGACGCGGGCGCGGACATCGCCCATGTCGATGTGCCGTTCCGACTGGACACCGATGCGGCCTTCACGGTCTCGGTGTCGGAAATCGAACTGGCGCCGAACGCCAACGACACCGTCTGTCCCGCGAGACAATAGGGCGGCTGAACTGCTAAGCTGAACGACGGCGAGACTCGCACAAGACGGGCCGCCGAGGGGGAAGAAAAAGATGACCGCATCCGTCCACGCGACCGAACTGCTGCTGTTCTCGATACTGGTTCAGCTGATCATCATGATCGGCGCGGCCCGGCTGCTTAATCTGGCCTTCCGCAGGATGGGCCAGCCCGGGGTGATCGGCGAGATCGTCGCCGGTCTGCTGCTCGGGCCGTCGCTGTTCGGGCATTTCTTCCCCGAGCTGTCGGTCAGTCTGTTCGGCGCCAAGGCGGCCCAGCCGATCGTGATCCTGAGCCAGATCGGCCTGATCCTGCTGATGTTCCAGATCGGGTCGGAGTTCGAGTTCGGTCATCTGAAGACGCCAAAGAACCGGCGGGCGATGGTCTGGGTCTCCCTGCTGTCGATCACCGTGCCCTTCGGCCTGGGCTTCGCCATCGGTCAGATGTCCCAGCCGGTGCTGGCGCCGGGAATCAACGCCCTGGTCTACAGCCTGTTCTGCGGCGTGGCCCTGGCCATCACCGCCGTGCCGATCCTGGGCCGGATCCTGCGCGAGTTCGGCCTGACCCGCGACGAGATGGGCGTCGTCGCCATCTCCTCGGCCGCGGTCAACGACGTCGTCGGCTGGATACTGCTGGCGTTGATCTCGGCCTATGCGGCGTCCCGACTTTCGACCGCCCATGTCGGGATCCAGCTGGGCGGGCTGGCCGGTCTGGGGCTGGTGCTGTGGTTTGTGCTGCGGCCGGCCGTCGACTGGCTGCTGAAGCGGTTCCCTATCGTGGACGGCCAGATTCCGCCGACCCTGATGGCCATCGTCATCATCCTGACCTTCGCCTTGGGCATCACGACCTACAAGCTGGGCATCTTCGCCATCTTCGGGGGCTTCGCGGCGGGCCTTTTGTTCCACAAGCACGAGGACTTCGTCGTCGCCTGGCGTCAGCAGGTGGGCCAGTTCGTGCTGGTCTTCTTCCTGCCGATCTTCTTCACCTTCACCGGTTTGCGGACCAATCTGCTGGGTCTGGGTCTCGGCGATCTGGGCTGGCTGGGCGTGATCCTGGCGGCGGCGATCCTCGGCAAGATCATTCCGGTCTATTTCGGCGCCCGGATCGCGGGCTTCGATCATCCCCGGTCGATGGTGCTGGGCACGCTGATGAACACCCGGGCCCTGATGGAGCTGATCGTGCTAAACATCGGCTACGACATGGGCTTCCTGCCGCAGAAGGTCTTCACCATGCTGGTCATCATGGCCGTGGTGACCACGGTCATGACCGGGCCTCTGCTCAAATGGCTGCTGCCGAAGACCGGACATGTCGCGCCGAGGCAGGTCGAGGCCTGACCGTACCGAAAGTGAGCCGCTCGAAAGACCGTTGAACCGCTTGCGAAAGCCGCGCCTCTGGCTGACACATGGGCGAATGCATCGGACCACCGGAGCCACAGCCTGATGTCCGATTCCGCCCCGGGGGAGGCGAAGGCGGGCGAGGTCCCATCCCGGGGGCTGGGCTTCCTGCTGCTCTACGCCCTGGCCTGGGGCGGAGGCGTCATCGCCTATGTGCCGCTGCTGACCCTGATCCTGCCGGTCAAGATCGAGGCCATCGCTCCTGACGACAAGGTCGCCCTGCTCAGCCTGACCACCCTGCTGGGCGCCGTGGTGGCCAGCGCCATGAACGTCCTGATCGGCATGGCCAGCGACCATACGGTGATGCGTGAGCGGGGGCGCAGGCCCTGGGTGGCTCTGGGGCTGGTCCTGACCCTGATCTCCTATGCCGTGCTGCACGCCGCGACGACGCCGGTCGCCCTGGTGATGGGGGTGATGCTGTTCCAGGCCGCGCTCAACCTGATGCTGGCCCCGCTCAGCGCCGTGCCGGCGGATGAGATTCCCGACACCCAGAAGGGCCTCGTCGGGGGGCTGATGGGGGCGGTCTATACCTTCGGCGCCCTGGCGGGGATGGTGGTCACCGCCTCGCCCTGGTTCTCGGAGCGGATGCAGCTGACCATTGCGGGCGTGCTGGTCTCGGCGGGCGTGCTGCCCTTCCTGCTGCTGAGCCGCAAGCGGGGGCCCATCGTCCCGGCCTCGGCGCCGATGATCCGCGCCGGGAGCCGCCGCAAGCACAACCTGATCCGCATCTGGATCGCCCGGCTGCTGGTGCAGATCTCGGGCAGCATCTTCTTCGCCTATCTGCTCTTCTATTTCGAGACGGTGGACCGGACGGGGCTGGCCTTCGCCGGTGGCGACATCACCAGCCAGGTGGCCTGGCTGGCGGGGTCGGTGACGGTGGTGCTGGCGCCTCTGGCGATCGCCACCGGCCGGGTGTCCGATGCGGTGCGGTCGAGAAAGCCCTTCCTGGTGGTCACCGCCGCCATGGTCACGGTCGGCCTCCTGACCATGGCGCTGGCGCCGCAATGGGGGCCGGCGGCGATGGGCTATGTGCTGTTCGCCTGTGGGTGCGCCCTGTTCCTCGCCCTTCAGAGCGCCTACGCCATGCAACTCCTGATCACGCCCGAGCATCGCGGGCGAGACATGGGGGTGCTCAATCTGACGAACACCATCCCGGCCCTTATCGCGCCGTCGATGGCCTATCTGATGGCGGGGGAGGGGGACTTCACCCTGCTTCTTCTGGTGCTGGCGGGACTCACCGGCGTCGCCCTGATCCTCTGTCTTCAGGTTCGCGACGAGGCCTGAATGACCCGCGAAGAGGTTGAAACTCGACGGTTCGTCGATTGTTTCGCGTCTGAAATCAACGTCCTGTGGCCGCCGAGCGGGACTGTAACCATTTGTGGCTTCTTTGGGGTTGTGAACGCTCTCAACCCGTGTTCTATCTTGAGCATGAGGGGGCGAAGACCCTCCAGGGACGGAAACAGAGGAGCAGCAGACACACGGAATCTGAAGACGTCTTTCCAGACATGCGGCGCGCCGAAAGGTTTCGGGGCCGCGGGAAGATCGACTTTTGAGGATCGTCAGCCGCCAGATCGGCCCTGAAGAGGGTCAAATCGGTTCGGATGAGGTGAGCGAATGCTCACGGGCTGCTTTGCGGCCTTCGATCAACTGTGTCTGATCTGAACTCTCTGCAATTCCAGTCTCAGGCGAATCTGGAGGGCGAATGCAGAGTATCGGTCAGCGTCGTTTGCGTCACAGTGTGTCGATCAGCGTTATCGCGCTGGTCGCGACGCAGATGTTTGGCGCGCCCGCATGGGCGGCCGAGGGCGTTCCAGCGCCCGCGACGACTGCCGTCTCCGCCTCGGCCCAGGCCCCGGGCCGGACCCCCGCCCAGACGCGCGCCGCCGGTCTGGTCGCCCAGATGACGCGCGAGGAGAAGCTGTCTCTGGTGCACGGCTATTTCCCGCCCTGGGCCGACCGCACCCCCGGAGCCCCGGTCGCCGAGATGATCCCTTCGGCCGGCTATGTGCCCGGCATCCCGCGCCTGGGCATTCCCGCCCTGCGTGAAAGCGACGCCAGCCTGGGTGTCGCCAACCAAGTCGAGCAGCGCAAGGGCGACGTCGCCACGGCCCTGCCGTCGAGTCTTGCCACCGCCGCCACCTTCGACCCCGAGATCGCCCACGCCGGCGGCGTCATGATCGGCTCGGAAGCCCGGTCCAAGACCTTCAACGTCCTGCTGGCCGGCGGGGTCAACCTGACCCGTGACCCGTGGAACGGCCGCAATTTCGAATATCTGGGCGAGGATCCGCTGCTGGCCGGGACGTTGGCCGGCGCGCATATCATGGGAGTCCAGTCGAACAATATCGTTTCCACGATCAAGCATTTCGCCTTCAACAGCCAGGAAACCGGCCGGATGATCATGGACGCCCGTCTCGACGAGGCGTCCCTGCGTGAAAGCGACCTGCTGGCCTTCCAGATCGCCATCGAACGCGGCCATCCGGGCTCGGTGATGTGCGCCTACAACCGCATCAACGGCGATTACGCCTGCGAGAACGACTTCCTGCTCAACCAGGTGCTCAAGCGCGACTGGAACTATCCGGGCTGGGTCATGTCCGACTGGGGCGCGGTCCATTCGACCGAGAAGGCCGCGATCAACGGGCTGGACCAGGCGTCCGGTCAGGAACTGGACCGCGCGCTCTTCTTCGCCGCCCCACTTGCCGAGGCCGTGGCGGCCGGACGGGTGCCTGAAGCTCGGCTGGACGACATGGTCACGCGCATCCTGGTCGGGATGATCGAGACCGGCGCCATGGACCATCCGGTGTCGACGACGGCGGAAACGCCCGACTACGCCGCCCACGCCGAGGTCGCCCAGCGTGCGGCCGAGGCCGGGATCGTCCTGCTCAAGAACGACGCCGGCGCCCTGCCTCTGATGGCGACGGCGAAGCGGATCGTGCTGATCGGCGGCCATGCCGACGTCGGCGTCCTGTCGGGCGGCGGCTCGTCACAGGTGCGGTCGGTCGGCGGGGCTCCGGTCGAGATTCCGCTGACCTCGGGCGCGGCGTCCTCGTTCGCCCGCGTCACCTGGCATGCTTCCTCGCCGCTCAACGCGATCAAGGCGACGGCGCCCGACGCGGAAGTCGTCTTCGTCTCCGGAACCGACCATGCCGCCGCCGCCCGGGCCGCACGTGGCGCCGACGCCGTCGTGGTCTTCGCCACCCAGTGGACGACCGAGGCCCAGGATGTCGAGACCCTGTCTCTTCCCGATGATCAGGACGCCCTGATCGCCGCCGTCGCCGCCGCCAATCCGCACACCACCGTGGTGCTGGAGACGGGCGGGCCGGTGCTGATGCCCTGGATCGACGCCGTCCCGGCCGTGGTCCAGGCCTGGTACCCGGGCCAGAGGGGCGGCGAGGCCATCGCCCGCATCCTGTTCGGTCAGGTCAATCCGTCCGGCCGCCTGCCCATCACCTTCCCGCGCAGCGCCGACCAGCCGCCGCGCCCGACCGTGCCGGGTCTGGAGGCCATGAAGGCGCATGACGAGGCCTCGAACGCCGGTTCGGGTTCGTCGATCGTCTTCGCGCCCTTCCCGGTGGAATACCCGGAGGGCTCCGACGTCGGCTATCGCTGGTACGAGCGCGAGGGCAGGGCGCCCCTGTTCCCGTTCGGCCATGGCCTCAGCTACACGAGCTTCCAGTACGGCGACCTGCGCGTCGAGGGGGGCTCCGGCCTGACGGTCAGCTTCAACGTCACCAACACCGGCGACCGTGAGGGGACCGACGTGCCCCAGCTCTATGTCGCCGCCGACGGTTCGGGTCACGCGCGCCGCCTGGCCGGCTGGTCGCGGGTGACGCTGAAGCCGGGCGAGAGCCACCGCGTCACCATCACCGCCGAGCCCCGCATCCTGGCCGAGTACGACACCTCGACGCCCGGCTGGCGGATCGCGGCGGGACCCTATCGCGTCCACATCGGACACGACGCCCTGGATAACGAACTCGGGGGAGAGGCGACCTTGTCTTCACAGACACTGAAGCCCTGACGCCGGAAACACTACGGACCAAGCCGCACAGAGAGGCGGCGCACACGGAGGAGGAGACGACCATGAGACTGCAAAAACGATCCATTCTGACGGCCTTGCTGGCCAGTACGGCCCTGGCCTCGCCGGCCTTCGCCCAATCGTCCGGGCAGACCGATCCGGAGGCGACGACCGTCGACGAGATTGTCGTAACCGGTATCCGCGGCTCGCAGGAGCAGGCGATCAATATCAAGCGCAACACCACCGCCGTGGTCGATGCGATTTCGGCGGAAGACATCGGCAAGCTGCCCGACGTCACGGTCGCCGACGCCCTGCAGCGGATCGGGGGCGTCCAGATCCGGCGCACGGCCGGCGAGGGCGCCACGGTCAATATTCGCGGCCTGCCCCAGGTCGTGACCCTGATGAACGGCGAACAATATCTGACGCCGGGCAACCTCGGCACCGCCCAGCCCGATCTGAACGACATTCCCGCCCAGCTGATGAACTCGCTGGTCGTGTACAAGTCGATGGATGTGCGCAACGCCCTGTCGGGCATCTCGGGCACGATCGACCTGCGCACCCAGCGGCCCCTCAACTTCAAGGAGGGCCTGACCACCGCCCTGGCGCCGGAATACGCCACCGGCGAGGACACGCGTCAGGACGACTATCTGTTCAACGCCCTGCTCAACTGGCGCAACGACCGCTTCGGCGTCATGGTCGCCGCAGTCCAGCAGGAAGCCAACCTGGGCAACAATTACTCCGGCATTTCCCAGGGCGTGTTCGGTAACAACGACTGGGGCGGCACGGACAACAACTGGATCTCGCCGCACGGCTACGACACCTTCCACCGCGAGGTCGAGCGCAAGCGGACCGGCGTCAACGCCGCCTTCACCTGGCAGATCGACGACGGCTTCGAACTGACCGGCGAGTTCTTCTATACCAAGCTGGAAGAGCATGACCGCGCCGCCGGCCTGAACATCTCCAATCGCTGGAACGGCCTGACCTGGACGACCCCGACGGCCTTCACGACCACGGGCGTCAACGGCTCCAACGGCAACCCGTGGCTGGACGTGACCGAGTACGATCTCGACGTCTGGTGGATGAACTCCTTCACGGTGAACCGCACCAAGAACAACGACTCCAAGAACTTCAATCTCGAGCTGAACTACGACAAGGGCGGTCCCTTCACCTTCTCGGCTCGCGCCATTCACGCCGAGGCCTCGCTGCTCAGCATGAACGGCCAGGTCCAGGGCGATCTGTCCAACTGGCAGTATGCGCCTGACCGGTCCTTCACCCTGTTCCGCGATACGGCCGACCGGACGCGCGGGCCCTTCTATTCGGCGGCGATCGCCGCCCAGTATCCGGCCTCGCAATACTCCAACGGAATCGTCGGATCGGCGGGCGGTCGCTACATCAACCCGAACCCGCTGGGGATCGGCAACGACCCGCAGATCCACCTGAACATCGGTGGCGGCCAGACGGTCTGGAGCAACTTCAACAACCCGATCGTCGGCGGCCTGGGCAATGTGCCCCTGGCCCAGTACATGGCCAACCAGGACAGCTACGCCGTCGCGGCCTATTCGTCGGAAGGCAACCAGCGTAACCAGTCCGACCTCAGCGCCGTGCGCATGGACGGTAGTTACGAGTTCCAGGCCGAGCCGCTGCTGGGCTTCGTCAACAAGATCGACGTCGGCCTGCGTCACTCGGATCGCCAGGTCTCGATCGAAAACTTCCACCTGTTCTCGGACGTCAACGGCTGTTCGGTTCAGTGGAAGGCGATCGACGTCGTCATGAACCAGAACCAGTGCTCGGCCGGCGAGCAGGTGCCGAACCCGGCGTTCAACCCGGCCCTGCCGGTCAGCACCACCAACCCGACGACGGTGTTCCAGGGCTACACGGTCAACCGGCCGACCAAGCTCTATACGAACAACAACACCTACTTCCTGGACAACTACGGCTCGATCACCAGCGGCCTGCCGGGCGTCTGGGTCGTGGATCCGCGCGACTTCGACGATATCGTGTCCTTCCAGCAGCGCGTCTTCGGCAGCGCCTATGAAGTCATCATTCCGGGCAACACCTATGACGTCGATCTGTACGAGGACAGCGGCTATCTGAACGCCAACATCGGCTTCGGAAACCTGCACGGCGACATCGGCGTCCGCGCCATCCGCACCCAGTTGCACGTGCGTCAGAACCAGACCGGCGACACCCGCAACTACGGTGACACCAACCTGGATGTCGGCGACACCATCTCCAAGCGGGCCTACACCGACTATCTGCCGTCGGTGAACATGGTCTACGACTTCACCGACCGGCTGAAGCTGCACGCGGCCTACAACAAGACCATGATCCCGCTGGATCTGGGCGCCTACGGCGGCGGCGTCACCATCTCGACGGCCGACTCGGCCGGCCCGACCGCGGCCGATCCGACCGCTCCGCCGCTCGGCATCCGCCGCGTCACCGGCGCGACCTTCGCGGGCAGCCCCGACCTGAACCCCTGGCGGTCGAACAACTACGACCTGACCCTGGAATACTACATGGGCCGGGCGACGATGTTCAGCATCGCCCTGTTCAAACTGGAGATCGAGAGCTTCGTGACCCGGGCCACGGTTCCGGGCGGCCGGTTCCCGGACGGCGACGGCATCATTCGCCGCGACGTGCCGGTCAACATGCCGGTGCAGGGCGAGGGCGGTTCGCTGCAGGGCGTCGAACTGGGGGCCAAGCTGGCCGTCAGCGACATCTGGGACACCGACAGCTTCATCCGGGACTTCGGCTTCGACGGCAGTTTCACCTATTCGGACAGCTCCCAGAACGCCCAGAACCTGTCCGGCGAGGACCTGCCGTTCCCGGATAACTCCGAGTACTCGGTCAACGCCGCGGTCTGGTACCAGAGCGACAAGCTGCAGGCGCGGGTGGCCTACAACTACCGCACGCCTCGGCTGCAGAGCACCTTCGGCGCCATCCCGATCTACCAGGACACGGCCCAGTATGTGGACGTCAACGTCACCTATAACCTGACCGAGAACGTCACCCTCTACGCCAACGGCTCCAACGTTCTGGGCGAGATCGAGGAATACTACCTCGAGTTCGAGAAGGGGGCGGAGCAGTTCCACTCCCGCAACGAGTTCGAACCCCGCTGGTCGATCGGCGCGCGGGCCAAGTTCTAACCACCACCCCTGGACCCTGGCCGACGACGACGTTCGCGTTGTCGTCGGCCGATTTTTTCGCGTAATCCTCCAGGATCAGCTTGCGTCAGACAGGCGAGGAAACGGCCATGAACACAGCGTCTGGCGACAGACTTTCCCCGAACGCCATCCGTCGGGTGGTGATCGTCGGCGGCGGCACGGCGGGCTGGATGACGGCCGCGGCCCTGAGCCAGCACCTGCGGCACACCGGCGTGCGCATCACCGTGGTCGAGTCGTCCGAGATCGGCACGATCGGCGTCGGCGAAGCGACCATTCCGACCATCCGCCGCTTCTACGCACAGCTCGGCATGACCGACGCCGAGGTGATGACGGCGACCCAGGCCAGCTGCAAGCTCGGCATCCGCTTCACCGGCTGGAGTGGCGCCGGGTCGGACTTCATCCACCCCTTCGGCCTGTACGGACAGGACCTGCGCGGGGTGGGTTTCCACCACTACTGGGCCAAGCAGCGCCAGACGGGCGACCAGACGCCGCTGGCGGCCTATTCCCTGGGCGCAGCCCTGGCCTTCGGCGGCAAATTCATCGAGCCGTCGCCGACGCCGCCGTCGTCCCTGTCGGTGTTCGACTGGGCCCTGCATCTGGACGCCTCCCTGTTCGCCCAGCACTTGCGTAGGTACGCCGAGGCCAGCGGCGTCGAGCGCATCGACGCCCGCATCGTTGATGTCCAGCTGCGCCCCGAAGATGGGTTCGTGCGGGCCGTGACCCTGGGCGACGGGCGCGAGGTCGAGGGCGATCTGTTCGTCGACTGCTCGGGCTTCCGCGGTCTGCTGATCGGCGAGGCCCTCGGCTCGGCCTATGAGGACTGGGGTCAGTGGCTGGCCTGCGACGCCGCCTTCGCCGTGCAGAGCGAGAACGGCCCGGGCATGGAGCCCCATCCCTATACCCAGGTCACCGCCCATGCGGCGGGCTGGCAGTGGGGCATTCCGCTGCGCCACCGCGCCGGCAACGGCCTGGTCTTCTCCAGCGCCCATATGACCGACCAGCAGGCGCTGGACGCCCTGATGCCCAATCTGATGGGCAAGCCCCTGATGGAGCCGCGCCGTATCGGCTTCCGTCCCGGCCGCCGCGACCGGGCATGGGTCAAGAACTGCGTCTCCATCGGCCTGTCCGCGGGCTTCCTGGAACCGCTGGAAAGCACCAGCATCGCCCTGATCGAGAACGGCATCGAGCGGCTCAAGTCCCTGTTCCCGGACAAGACCTTCGCCCCCTCGATCATCGACGAGTTCAACGACCAGTCGGCGCGCGAGATGGAGCGCACCCGCGACTTCATCATCCTGCACTACTGGCTGAACGGCCGCGACGAACCCTTCTGGCAGGAGCGGCGCGAGGCGGCCATTCCCGACACCCTGGCCCGCAAGGTCGAGCTCTGGAAGGCGAGGGGACAGTTCGTCCGCTATCGCTGGGAGATGTTCCACCCGGCCAGCTGGCTGGCCATCTACGACGGCTTCGGCGTCCTGCCCGAACAGCTGGATCCCGCGGTCGAGGGGCTGGACCCCGGCCAGCTCGCCAACAGCCTTCACCAGATGAAGGCGTCGGTCGCCGAGACCGTCGCCCGCACCCCGAGCCACGCCGCCTTCCTGGCGCGGCTCGACCGACCTGTAGCCGCTTGAGAGACACGCTGATGGCCAACAATCCCCACCGCCCGATCCGCAAGATCTGCATCGTCGGCGGCGGCACCGCCGGCTGGATGGCCGCGGCCCTGATGTCCGAGCACTTCAAGGGAACGATGGGCGCCATCGAGGTGGTCGAGTCCGACGACATTTCGACCGTCGGGGTGGGTGAATCGACCGTTCCGCCCCTGCTCGAGCTGATCGCCAAGCTGGGTATCAACGAACAGGAATTCATCCGCGAGACCCAGGGCACTTTCAAGCTGGGCATCGACTTCCGCGACTGGCGGGTGAAGGGCGAGAACTATTTCCACCCGTTCGGCGATCTCGGCGCGCGGGTCGATCTGTCCGACTTCTACCAGCTGTGGCTCAAGGCCAGGGCCAACGGCTATCAGGGGCCGCTGCAGGACTTCGCCCCCGCCGCCGTGATGGCGCGCGAGCGCAAATTCATGCTGCCGTACAAGGCTCCGAACACCCCGATCGCCAGCGCCAGCTATGCGCTGCATTTCGATGCCAAGCTGGTGGCCCGCTATCTGCGCAAATACGCCGAGGCGCGGGGCGTGAAGCGCACCGAGGGCATGGTTCAGGACGTCGCCCTGCTGCCGAACGGCTTTGTCGAGAAGCTGATCCTCAAGGACGGCCGGACCATCGACGCGGACTTCTTCATCGACTGCTCGGGCTTCCGCAGCCTGCTGATCGGCAAGGCGATGCAGACCGGTTTCCACGACTGGTCCGACTGGCTGCTGTGCGACCGGGCCGTGGCCCTGCAGATCGAGAACGAGACCCCGCCCATGCCGGTCACCCGGGCTCAGGCCATGGACTGCGGCTGGCGCTGGGTCATCCCGCTGCAGCACCGCAGCGGCACGGGCTATGTCTTCTCCAGCAAGCATCTGAGCGATGACGAGGCGACCGCGGCCCTGCTGGCCCAGTGCGAGGGCAAGCCCGTGACCAAGCCGTGGATCGTGCCGTTCAAGACGGGCGTGCGGGAGAAGCTGTGGGAGAAGAACGTTCTCGGTATCGGCCTGGCGGGCGGCTTCATCGAGCCGCTGGAATCCACCGCGATCCATCTGATCTATCGCGGCATGGACTTCTTCTTCCGCTTCCTGCCCGACCGCGACTGCGATCCGGCCCTGGCCGCCGAGTACAATCGCCGCATGATCGCCGACTACGAGGAGATCCGCGACTTCGTGATCCTGCACTACTGCACGACCCAGAGGGAAGACACGCCCTTCTGGCGCGAGGTGAAGGCCATGGAGCCGCCGGCCTCCCTGAAGCGCAAGATCGAGCTGTTCCGCGTCAACGGGACGCGAGCGGAGGGCCTGGACGAGCTGTTCCGCGCCGTCAGCTGGCAGTCGGTGATGGAGGGGATGGGCGTCCATCCGCGCGGCTATCACCCGCTGGTCGACCGCATTCCGTTCGAGAACGTGCCCGAGCAGCTGGATCACGCGCGGGAAATGCTCCGCCGCGTCGTCGCCGACCTGCCCACCCAGGAAGAGTTCATCGCCCGGCACTGTGCGGCGGTGACGCCGGAAATGGCGGCCTGAATCGTATGATCTTTGCCGGGACGGGCGCGGCGGGATCGGCTAGCGTGACCTTATGAGTGGACTCAGCGGACAGCCGGGGAACGGAACAGCGTGCGTCGCCCGGTAACGATCAAACACGTCGCCGCCGAGGCCGGGGTCTCGCTGCAGACCGTCTCGCGGGTCATCAACAATGGGCCCAACGTCCGTCCGGAGGTGCGTGAGCGCGTCAATGAAGCCGTGGCCAAGCTGGGCTATGTGCCCAGTATCGCGGCCCAGCGCATGGGCGGCTCGCGGTCCTGGCTGCTGCTGGCCCTGAACGACCGTGACCGCACCATCGAGGGCTGGCGTCTGGGCGAGGGCACCGACTGGGTCGATAAGATGCTGATGGGCGGGATGCTGGAGTGCGCCGAGCACGGCTACCGCATGATCTTCGAACTGGTCGACACCCATTCGAACCATGTCGAGCGCGAGGTTCGGGCGGCGATCTCGGCCCTTCACCCCGACGGCGTCATCCTGACCCCGCCACATTCCGACAATCCGCTGATCATCGACCTGCTGGTCCAGCTGGGCCTGCCGTTCGCGCGGATCGGCTCGGTCGTCGACGGCCCAGGCTTCGCCATCACCATGGACGACCGCGCGGCGGGCAAGGCCGCGACGGATCACCTGCTGGACCTCGGGCACACCCGCATCGGCTTCATCACCGGCAGCGACGAATGGGCCATCAGCGGGGCGCGTCTGGACGGCTACAAACAGGCGATGACGGAGCGAGGCCTGGCCATCGACGAGGCCCTGATCGGGCGCGGCGACTTCTCGTTCGAATCCGGCACGGCGGCGATGGAGGCCTTCTGCGAACTGGCTGAGCCCCCGACGGCCCTGGTGGCCTCCAATGACCAGATGGGGCTGGCGGCGCTGCGGGTCATCAACAGCCGGGGGCTGAAGTCGCCCGAGAACCTGGCCATCGTCAGCTTCGACGACACCCCCATCGTCAAATTCAGTCATCCGCCCCTGACGGCCATCGTCCAGCCTATTGCGGCGATGACGGCCGAAGCCTCGCGCCTCTTGATCCGGGCCAAGGCGGGGGACGCTGATCTGCCCGATGCGGTGGTCGTGCCCTTCGGTCTGGCGATCCGGGACTCCACTCGGCGCGCCTGAGGCCCTACACCGACGTCAAAACAAGACTCGGAGGCGACCCCCAATGGCGAATGCGCGAGCCTATCTGCCCGGCTTCGGCAATCACGGCGTGTCAGAGGCCGTGCCCGGCGCCCTGCCGGAGGGCCAGAACTCGCCCCAGCGCGCGCCGTTCGGCCTCTATGCCGAGCAGCTGTCCGGCACGGCCTTCACCGCCCCGCGGCACGAGAACCGGCGCAGCTGGCTCTATCGCCTGCGCCCGACCGCCAACCATCCGCCGTTCCAGCCGTGGCTGGGCGGTAGTCTGCTCAAATCCGGTCCGTTCGAGCGGCCGCCGACGCCCAACCGGTTGCGTTGGGATCCTCTGCCCATGCCGACGGCGCCGACCGACTTCGTGGAGGGTCTGGTCACCTATGGCGGCAACGGCGAGGTGGGCCAGAACGCCGGCATCGGCGTGCACCTCTACGCCTGCAACCGCTCCATGGAGGGGCGGGTCTTCTTCAACGCCGATGGCGAACTGCTGATCGTGCCGCAGGAAGGCGGGCTGGTGATCACCACCGAATTCGGGATCATCGACCTGGAGCCGGAGCAGATCGCGGTCATCCCGCGCGGCGTCCGCATCCGCGTCGCCCTGATGGGGCCGCAGGCGCGGGGATACATCTGCGAGAACTATGGCGCCCTGTTCCGCCTGCCGGACCTCGGCCCGATCGGCTCCAACGGCCTGGCCAATCCGCGCGACTTCGAAACGCCGATCGCGGCCTATGAGGACGTCGAGGGCGGGGTCGAGCTGATCCAGAAATTCCAGGGTGAGCTGTGGTCCACGATGCTGGACCATTCGCCGTTCGACGTGGTCGCCTGGCACGGCAATCTGGCGCCCTATCGCTATGACCTGCGGCGGTTCAACACGATCAACACGGTCAGCTACGACCACCCCGATCCGTCGATCTTCACGGTCCTGACCAGTCCGTCGGACACACCGGGGACGGCCAACTGCGACTTCGTCATCTTCCCGCCGCGCTGGATGGTGGCCGAGGCGACGTTCCGGCCGCCGTGGTTCCACCGCAACGTGATGAGCGAGTTCATGGGGCTGATCCACGGCGCCTATGACGCCAAGGAGGGCGGCTTCGCCCCCGGCGGCGCTTCGCTGCACAATTGTATGAGCGGTCACGGGCCGGATCAGGCCAGCTACGTCAAGGCGGTCGAGGCGGACCTCAAGCCGATGAAGATCGAGAACACCATGGCCTTCATGTTCGAGAGCCGCTGGGTCATCCGCCCGACGGACCACGCCATGGAGGCCCCGACCATGCAGCTGGACTATGACGACGTCTGGTCGGATTTCGACAAGGGCAAGCCGACGGGGTAGGGCGGCAAACGACCGGCCCGGCGAGGTGACTGGTGGTGAATACGCCGGACCGGCCGCCGCAAGGCGAGGCTCAAGGTCTTTTGGACTGTGGGCCATGCCCTGAAGATGATCTTGCAGATCAATGTGACGGCTGTCACCTAACTTTGGTTATATTTACCAACAATTTCAAATAGACACGGCCAGCGGGTAATGTTCCGTTGTTCCCGTTTCGGCTATGAAGCGGCCATTCGGACCCGGATCGGAGCCTGGGTCCTGGCCCCTTTGGATCGCGCCATGCGCGGCGAAGGCGTGGCGAAAAGGAAAAGGCCGGGGAGGGGGCTCCCCGGCCTTTTCTGTTTCAGGAACTCCGCGCGCCTCAGGAGGCGGCGGCTTCCGCACGGACGGGCAGGGTCCAGTTCGGGCGGATGAAGTGGCAGGTATAGCCGTCGGGCAGGCGCTCCAGATAATCCTGGTGCTCGGGCTCGGCCTCCCAGAAAGGGCCGGCCGCCGTTACCTCGGTCACCACCTTGCCGGGCCAGATGCCCGAGGCGTCGACATCGGCGATCGTGTCCAGCGCGACCGCCTTCTGCTCGTCCGAGGTGTAGAAGATGGCCGAGCGGTAGCTGGTCCCGATGTCATTGCCCTGACGGTTCAGGGTCGACGGATCGTGGATCTGGAAGAAGAACTCCAGCAGGCGGCGATAGGTGATGACCTCGGGATCGAAGATGATCTCGATGGCCTCGGCGTGGGTCCCGTGGTTGCGATAGGTGGCGTTGGGCACGTCGCCGCCGGAATAGCCGACGCGGGTCTCCAGCACGCCCGGATAGCGGCGCAGCAGGTCCTGCACGCCCCAGAAACAGCCTCCGGCCAGGATCGCGGTTTCGGTTTTGGCCATGTCTGTCGCTCCTTGATCAGTTCGCACGGATAGATAGGACGCGCCGCCGTCCGGAAAAAGGGGCCGCCTGGATCGAACCGGCGAGGAACGGCGCGCTTCGTCACGGGTTTCCGCAGTCCACGGAGACAGAGATGGCCCGATACTTCTTCCACACGCTCGACGGCGAATGCGTTCGCGATGAACTGGGCGAGGAGCTCGCCGGCGACGACGCCGCCCGGGAGGAGGCGCTGGTCGTCTTCGGGGAACTGCTGCAGCACTGCGGTCACAAATTCTGGCACTCAGGCACGTTCAGCGTGATCGCCACCAACGAGCAGCGGGAGGTCGTCATCGCCCTCACGGCCCAGGCCTCGACGGACCTGCCCGACGATGATCGCGCCTCTGCCCTGGTCGGCTAGATGAAGAACGCCCTGATCGAAAAACTGGCGCGCCGCGACGTTCTGGACGCGGTCGAGGAGGCCGCGATGGAGCGGGTGCTGGGACCATCGATCCGAGTGCCGGCCGGCCGTGACATCGTCAGCGAACACGTGCGCGTCGAACAGAGCACCCTGATCATCAGCGGGTTTACGGCCCGCTACACCACCCTGGCGAACGGGCGGCGGCAGATCACCGAGATCAACATCACCGGCGACTTCATCGACCTGCACAGCCTCCTGATGAAGCAGATGGACCACGGCATCGTCGCCCTGACGGACTGCGTGATCGTCCACGCCAGCCACGCCGATCTGCGCAAGCTCATCGACGCCCATGGCCATCTGGCGCGCCTCTTGTGGCTCGACACGGTGATCGACGCGGCCATCCACCGGCAGTGGCTGGTGGCCATGGGCCGGCGCAGCGCACTGGCGCACCTCTGCCATCTGCTCTGCGAGATGTATCTCCGGCTTGAGGTCGTCGGGCAGGCTTGCCACCAGACGTTCGACCTGCCGCTCAGCCAGGCGGTGCTGGGCGATGCGCTCGGCCTGTCGACGGTCCACGTGAACCGGCTGATCGGCGAGCTTCGGTCCGAGGAGATCATCAGCTGGACCGGTGCGCGGATCACCATTCTGCAATGGCATCGGCTGGCCGAGATCGCGGAGTTCGACCCCACCTATCTGCGTCTGCACCGCGAACCCACCTGAGAAACGAAGTGGGATTCACCTATGTTAATGCGCGCGGGAGTGGAGCGTCGCATCGGCGAGGGATGATTTCTGATTTCCTCGATTCGGACGAACCCGGTCCGCCGTCTGTCGCCGCCAAGGGACTGCGGCGTGAGGCGGGGGTCGGCCCGGCCCGGGTCGAGGCCGGCGTTTTCATCGAAACCTCTCCGGCCGGGCGGCTGGCGCGGGTCGTCGGGCCGGGCGAGCCGATCCAGGACGAAGGCGTCTGGGCGACGGACGGGCGGTTTCGCGAATTGGACGCCGATCCCGCCGATCCGCGACAGGCCGCCGCCGTGGATCGCCGCGTCCGGGTCTTCAAGGCCCGGCTGGACTGTCTGATGTCCCACGCCGGCGCCGCCCGCCTGGCCGACCTTCTGGCCACGGTCCATGACCGGACGCAGGACGAGCGGCTGGCCATCACCCAGCAGGAGCTTGGCGCCTTGGTCGGCCTGCGCCGTGCGACGGTCAATGAGGCGCTTCAGGCCCTGCAGGACCGCAAGATCGTCCGCATCGGTCGGGGTCGGGTGGACATCTGCAACCCGGAGGGTCTGGCCGCGGCGGCCTGCGGCTGTGAGAGCGGTCTCGCCGATCCCGACATGGGCTCATAGGCGGAGATCAGGGGAGGGGGCGTGGCGGACAGAGAGGGATTCGAACCCTCGGTAGGCTTTCACCTACACACGCTTTCCAAGCGTGCGCGATCGACCACTCCGCCACCTGTCCGTTTCCACGACATGCCCGAGGGCCGTACGCAGCGCCGGATGGTCTCTCCGGCGGGAGGCGAGGCTGATAGAACAGCCCGCGCACATCGGCAAGCGCCGCGTGGCCCCCGGATGAAGTTTTCAGCGCGGACCGCTCACCCCACCCGGTTCTTCACCAGATCCTCCACCACGCCCGGATCCGCCAGCGTCGATGTATCCCCGAGCGAGCCCAAGTCGTTCTCGGCGATCTTCCTCAGGATCCGCCGCATGATCTTGCCGGAGCGGGTCTTGGGTAGGCCGGGGGCGAACTGGATGGCGTCGGGGGCGGCGATGGGGCCGATTTCGTGGCGGACCTGGGCGATCAGGGCCTTGCGGAGTTCGTCGGAGGGGGTGACGCCGGCGTTGAGGGTGACGAAGGCGTAGATTCCCTGGCCCTTGATGTCGTGGGGGAAGCCGACCACGGCGGCCTCTGCGACGTCGTCGTGCAGGACCAGGGCTGACTCGACTTCGGCGGTGCCCATCCGGTGGCCCGAGACATTGATGACGTCGTCGACCCGGCCGGTGATCCAGTAATAGCCGTCCTCGTCCCGGCGGCACCCGTCGCCGGTGAAATACTTGCCCGGATAGGCGGAGAAGTAGGTGTCGAAGAAGCGCTGGTCGTCTCCCCAGACGCCGCGCATCTGGCCGGGCCAGCTGTCGGTGATGACGAGGTTGCCGCTGTTCGGACCCTCCAGAACCTTGCCGTCCGCGTCGACAAGTTCCAGCTCCACACCGGGCAGGGGTTTGGTCGCCGAGCCGGGCTTGAGGTCGGTGGCGCCGGGCAGGGGGGAGACGAGGATGCCGCCGGTCTCGGTCTGCCACCAGGTGTCGACGATCGGCAGACGGCCCTCGCCGACGACCTCATGATACCAGCGCCAGGCCTCCGGATTGATCGGCTCGCCGACCGAGCCCAGCAGGCGCAGGGACTTGCGGCTGGAGCGTTTCACCGGCGCGTCGCCGTCGCGCATCAGGGCGCGCAGGGCCGTGGGGGCCGTGTAGAAGATCTCGACCTGATGCTTGTCCACGACCGACCAGAAGCGGCCGTTGTCGGGATAGTTGGGCACCCCCTCGAACATCAGGGTCGTGGCGGCATTGGCCAGCGCGCCGTAGACGACATAGGAGTGGCCCGTGACCCAGCCCACGTCGGCGGTGCACCAGAACACCTCGCCGGGTCGGTAGTCGAAGACCAGTTCGTGCGTGTAGCTGGCCCAGAACAGATAGCCGCCGGTGGTGTGCATCACCCCCTTGGGCTTACCGGTCGAGCCCGAGGTGTAGAGGATGAACAGCGGGTCCTCGGCGTTCATCGGCTCGCACGGACAGTCGTCGGCGACGGTCTTCACCGCCTCCTCGAAGCGCACGTCCCGGCCCTCGACGATCGGCACGTCGGCGCCGGTGTGGGCGATGACCAGCACCTTATCGACAGAGACCTTGGTCAGGGCCTCGTCGACATTGGCCTTGAGCGGGATGCGCTTGCCGGCGCGCAGGCCTTCGTCGGCGGTGATGACGACGGTCGAGCCGCAGTCCTCGATGCGGCCGGCGATACTGTCGGGGCTGAAGCCGCCGAAGACGACCGAATGGATGGCGCCGATGCGGGCGCAGGCCAGCATGGCAACGGCGGCCGCCGGGATCATCGGCAGATAGATGGTGACGCGGTCGCCCTTCCGGACGCCCAGGTTCTTGAGCACATTTGCCATGCGGCAGACTTGGGCGTGCAGCTCCGCATAGGTGATGGCGCCCGAGACGGACGGGTCGTCGCCCTCGAAAATGATGGCCGTCTGGTCGGCGCGCTCGGCCAGGTGCCGGTCGATGCAGTTGTACGCGACGTTCAGCACGCCATCGGCGAACCAGTGGATGTGGAAATCGTCCTTGGCGAACGACACGTCCTTGATCTTCGTTGGCGCCTTGACCCAGTCCAGACGCTTCGCCGCCTCGGCCCAGAAGGCGTCCGGCGCAGCCTGCGCCGCGACCCGCGCCGCCTCATAGCCCGCCCGATCCATATGCGCCTTCGCCGCCCATTCGGCGGGCACGGGGTAGAATTCGGTTTCGGTAGTCATCAGCGTCGCCTCGGGTCTCGGTTTCTGCGTGGGCCGTAGGCCCGGAGCGGTTGATTTCCGCCGCCCGCACCGAACATCAAGCCCCGGCCCGGGTCCAGTCCCGCATCGGGCGGCAGGGACGATTTGCACCCCGGACAGTGTCGCGAATCTGACCCGGTCGGGACGAGTTTCTTTTCCGGCGGGGTTTCGGGTTTGTGCGGACTTGTTCGAGGGGCGGGAGTGACCCTAGAGTGTGCTCAGGCATGGGGGCGCCAGTAAACACGGACAGGGCAGGGGCGACGGTTCGTCCCGTGTCAGGCCTGTTCGCGGCGGAGCTGTAATGACGTCGGATCGACGCCAGACCGTGCTGAAGCTGGTTTCAGCGAACCGCGCCCAATCCGTCGGTGACGTCTGGACGCACGAGGCCGCCGACGAGCGCGTGCGTCTCTACTGGCCGGCCGGGATTCTGGTGCGCAGCGAGACTGGCGAACCGGTGATCGCCAATCCCGACTGGGCCGAAGCCTATGAGGCCGGGCGGCGCGCCTTCCTGGCCCAGGCGACGGCTCTGGCGAGCCTGTCCCATCCGAATGTGGGGACGATCCGGACCATCTCCGATCTCGACGACCTGGCGGTGGTGCGGACGACACCGATGGGCGTCAGTCTCGCCGCACGACTCGGTGGCGGGGCGGTGGTCCGGCCCAAGGCGGTGCTGGCCCTCGCCGCTGATCTGGCCGCGGGGCTGGAGGCCATTCACGCCCGGGGGCAGCTGCATCTGAACCTCGCGCCCAATAGCATCGGCGTCGGGACGGGGCGGGCGGTGCTGTACGACCCTTCCGTCGACCGGCGGCGGTTCATCCCTCTCGTCCGGCGTCTCGACGGCCTGTTCCGGCCGGGCCTGGCGCCGTTCGAGGCCCAGGACGCGACCGAGAGCGCGCCCCTGGTTCCCGCGACCGACCTCTATGGCCTGTGCGCCGTCCTCTATCGAGTGATCACGGGACGCGATGCGCCCGACTGGTTCGGCTGGACCGACGAGACCCGACTGTCGGCCCGTCCGGAGGCCGCCGACTATCCGACCGCCTTCATCGCCGCCGTCGAGACGGGGCTGTCGCGCAACGCCGCCGACCGGTTCGCCACCGTCGGTGACTGGCGCGCGGTCGCGGGACTGGCGGAGGCGCCGCCGCTGGAGGGGCGGGTCTGGTTCGATGCGGTGGAGGATCTGAACGTCCCGCCGACCCCGCCCGACGATCTGGCTCTGGCTCCGCCGCCCGTGAAGCCCGACCCCGCGCCGGTGGTCGAGGACCTGGGCGCGCTCCGGCCCACGCCGACGCCGGAGATGCTGTCCTACAAGTTCGGCTCGATCCCATCCGGCGGCAAGCCCGGGCACAGGGTCGGGCGGAACCGGGCGATCGGCGTCGGGGTGATGGCCGCCGCCGCGGGTCTGGTCGCCGTCATGGCCTTCGCGGGCGGCAGATTCAGCGGCGCGCGGCCGGGCACGGGTCCCGCAGATGCCGAAGCCGAGGCCGTCTCTGCTCGGCGCGAACCGCCCAAGGCGCCGGACGGCTGTTCCTGGACCGAGGGCGAGGACGAAAGCGACCTGACCCTGCGCTGCGGCTCGGGCGAGGGGCAGGTGGTTGATCGCGGGACGCTCAGGCCCGGCGACGTGGCCGATGCGACCGCGGGCCAGTCCGCCGCCATGACCCGGCTCGGCGCCTTCTATCTGAGGGACACGCCCGGGCGCGACGAACAGGCCGGGCTGGAGTGGCTGCGCCGCGCGGCCTCGGCCGGCGAGACCTCGGCCATGCTCGACCTCGGCGACTTCTATGAGGTCTCGGCGGGGGAGGAGAGCGGCTCGCCGGCGGTCCTGCGCCAGAGCCTGGACTGGTACCGGATGGTCAATGCGCCGGCTGCTGAGGGATCCTCGGCTCGCATCCCGTCGCCCGATCAGATCCGTCTCGCCGACGAGGGGGCGCTGCGCATCGAGGCGCGGCTGGTCCAGGCCCGCGACGGCGCCTTCGCCGGCTGCTGGCGCTCTGGCGAGATCACGGCGCGGCTGACGATCAAGGACGACCGCTTCGCCTTCGCTGTGGGAGACGGGGAGCCCGCTGTCGGCCAGATCGCCGAGCCGCGCGAGGACGACCGGCTGTTGGTCACCCTCGACGGGCCGAAGTTGATGACCGGCCAGCGCTACCTGCTGACCCGCGACGGGGACGAACTGGTCGAGCGGCGTCTGGACGTGGCCAATTCGGTGGAAAGGTGGACCGCATGTTCCGCCGACTGATCCCTGTTTTGGTTCTCTTGGCGGCGGCCCCGGGCGTGTCGCGGGCCCAGATGGCCGGCGGGCTGCGGCTGGAGAGCGTGGAGACCTGCGCCCAACTGACGACCTTCACCGCCCGCAACCCCGGCTTTGACGGCGCCATGATCGCGGCCAAGCGCGAGGCCCTGGGCGGCTGCGCGCCCCCGCCGCCCCGGATCACGCCCAGACCCGCGCCCGCACGAGCCGCCCCGGCGCCCCGCGTCCGGCCCCACGCCCCCAACCCGCCCATCGCGCGGACTGTGCCGACGCCCGCGCCCGCTCCGCCGCCGGCTCCGACTCCCGTCCCGGTACGTCCGCCGCCCGCCCCGCGTCCGCTCCCCTCGACCATCACGCCCCGGCTGAACGCCCCCACCTCGACCCCGCGCCTGAACACCACCGTCAGTCCGACGGTCGGGCTGAACCTTGCCCCGGTGGACGCCTCGGAAAGCCTGTCCGCCGCTATCCAGGCCCGGGTCCAGGCGCCGATCGTGGCCGCGGCGGCTGCGCCCGAGCCGGAGCCGGTCGCGACCCTGCCGCCGTCCGCTCCCTCCGGCTGCCGTTGGGCCAGCGTCGCCGACGCCGTGCTCGAATGCGGGGAGGGCTCGGGCTGGCGGGTCGTGGAGGGGGCCAACATCACGCCCGACACCGTCGATGCGGCCGCGCGCGGCGACGCCCTGGCGATGGCCAATCTGGGCTATTTCTACGAGGTTCAGCCTGCGCCCATCGGCGACCGCGCCGAGGCCATCCGCCAGTATCGCGGCGCGGCCGACCGGGGCGTGGCGGCGGCCCAGTACAACCTGGCGCTCCTCTATGACGCCGGCGTCCCTGGGGAGGTCCAGCCCGATCCCGATCAGGCCTATCCGCTGTTCCGCAAGGCCGCCGAGGCCGGGATCGTCCCCGCCATGGGCCGTCTGGGCGAATATCTCTATCAGGGCTGGGGCGGCGCCCCGCGCGACGACCGCGAGGCCCGGCTCTGGCTGGAGCGCGCGGGCGACGGCGGCGACCCGCGCGTCCAGTACTACCTCGCCCTCTTCCATCTGGACGGTCTGGCAGGCTTCAAACCCGACCCCATGGCCGCCGCCGCCCTGATGCTGACCTCGGCGCAAGGGGGAGATGCGCGGGCCATGTTCAGGACCGGACAGAATTTTGAGCGCGGGCTCGGCGTCGGCCGGGATCTGGGCGAGGCGACGCGGTGGTACGCCCGGGCGGCCGAGGCCGGCGACCCCGACGCCCGAGCCCGTCTGGCCCAGCTTTCGACCCCCGTCATTCGCCCGATGGCGGGATGGTGAACGGTGACGGAAACTGGCCTTCTTTCTGTCTTCTCGTTCACGTGTGTTCGGGCCGGAATCGTATAGGCATAGGGATCGGGAGCAGGAAATGGCGACAGCCCAGGATGACGGCCTCGACCAGGTCCGGCGTGATCTGATCGATCTGGTTTTGCGAGAAGCGGGCGGGCGCGTGGCAGCCGACCCGAAGTCTCCGGTCGCCCAGCTGCTGGCGGGCATCGTCCGGCGCGAGATGGCCGGCGCGGTCGAGGAACTGCGTCACGGCGGCGCCGTCATCGACAGCGAGGCCCTGGCCGACGCCATCGCCCGGCGCATGGGGACAGACCCGCGCGGGGCGGCGGATTTCCGTTCCGGTTCGACGCCCTCCGCCCCGAACCGCACGCGCGACATCATCCTGATCGGGGTCGCCGCCCTGCTGGCGGTGGCCATCTTCCTCGGCGGCTTCGCGTTGGGCGGAGGGCTGGAGAAACTGCAGCCGGCGCCGGCGGCGGTCCCGACGACCGTCCTGACCGATCCCAACGCCTTGCCGCCCACGACCACGGACGGGCTGACACCCTCAACCTCCACCGCTCCGGCCACCGGCGCGGCCACCACCGGTATGGCGACCCAACTGCAGGAGCGGCCCCGGTGAGCCAGACGGCCCGGGCGACGACCTTGGCGACGGCGGTCCTCGGCCCGGTCGAGAACGGCCGGGGCTACACCATCCTCGCCCAGTCGTCGGACCGTCCCGAGGTCGTGGCGACCGAGGGGATGCTGCGTCACTTCAGTCTGGCTCTCGCGGGCTGGGCCGACCGGCAGCCGTCGGACTGCGTGGTCATGTTTCCGCTGGACGCCTCGGGCGACATGTTCGCCGTGGCCCGCGTCGCCTTCCTCGGCGAGGCCGATCTGGGTACGGTGGCGATGGCCCATGTGGTTATCGTTCCGTCGGCGGCCATGCGGGCGCTGGACTGGCGCGCGCACAGGCTGCTGGCCCGGATCCCGGCCCCGACGGGCGAGGACGACCTGAGCTTCGCCGATGCCCCGCTGAGTCTGGATCTCGACGCCCTCGCCCGCGCCGAAGCGGGGCCGCGTCTCGCCTCCTTCGGCCTGGAGTGGGTCGATCAGGACATCGCCGTCGGCGCCGCCAGTCCCGAGGCCGTCCTTGTCGGCGCGGTCGAGGGCATGGACCCGCCCGAACAGCGTGCGCGGATCACCGGCTGGGCCACCTCCGGCGCCTTCACCCGCTCGGGCGCCTTCGATCCGGACGAGGCCTTCCGCCTGATCGTGCGTGGAGCCGGGGAGGGCGAGCCGCCCGCGAAATCCGCGCGTCACGCGGGCCGCCTGACCCAGGGCCAGATCGCCTCCCTGACACCCGCTGCCACGCCCGCCGCCCCGCCGCCCGCCTGGCGGGTCTGGACCGAGGTCGAGGGCGTCGTCCGCGCCACCGCCACCGGCCGGGATCTGGACTGGCAGCCGCGTTATGCCGACCACGCGCCGGACGCCGTCGCGGCCATCGCTATTCTGGAAGCCTGCCTCGATCTCGATCCGGTGGGCCGCGCTGCCCTTCTGGCTGCCGTCGCCGATCAGTCCGACCGCGCCGCCGATGGTCCCGACCTGCTCAAGGGCGCCGCCATCGCCCTCGGCCGTCTGATGGAGCAGCCCGGCGAGGCCGAGGGCGCGGCCTGGTATCTGAACGACTATGTCGAAGCCAATGCCGACCGGCCCGCCGCCGTGGCGCTGGTCGCCGGTCTTGCCTTGCGCGAGGGCGTCCTGCCGTGGATGTCGGCCCAGTCGCTGGACCTGCTGGCCTTCGCGGGGCTGGCCGACGGTCTGGCGGCCGAGACGGCCTATCCGTTGGACAGCCTGCCCGCGGCGACCCGGCTGCGTTTGCTCAAGGCCGCGATCCAGCCCGCCGGGGCGGCCGAACGGCGCCGGTTGACGGTGCGGCTGATCGGTCTGTGTCTGCCGGAACCGGGCGCCGGAAAGGTCTGCGCACAGGCGGTCGCCAGCCTGCTGGCCCTGCCGCCGGGCGCCGATGACGCGGCTCTGGCGACCCCGGCCGTCTATGATCTGCTCAAGGCCGGCGGCCCCGCCGTCCGCGCCGCCTATGCCGGGCGGGTGCTCTCGCCGATCCTGAGAAACGACATCCAGATGCCGAAACAAGCCTATGTTACGGCGCTGAAAACGGCGCTCCACGCGGTGAACGGAGGCGGACGCTGATGGCCGACAAGACCTGTCCGATCCACTTCATCTCCTATCCGGAACAGCTCGACGAATGCCCCTATTGCGTCGAGGTCCGGCGCGAGGAGGCGGCCAAGCCGCGCCCGCCCGAGGCCCCGGCGTCCGGCGAGGACCAGACCGCGCTTCTGGCCGGGATCGACGCCCTGGCGGCGGTCGGGGCCGAGGCCGCACCGGCGCCGGCCGCCCTCACGCCTGCCACGACGGATATGGTCGTGGTCCCGACCTTCGACAGCGCCCCCGGTGGCGATACCGTCGTCCTCGAGGCCGTGGTGGTCGAGACCGCCGAAGCCGCACCGGCCGACCCCGTCGCCGACCCGCTGGCCGACCCGGCCAAGGTCGCCGTCCGACCGCCGCCGCGTCGTCCCGCGCGCGGTCTGGCCGGGGTGCCCGAGCACGACCAGCCGGTCTCCGAAAACCTGCTCAACAGCTGGAAAAACGCCAACCAGAATGTGGTGGTGCTGCTGGGCTTCGCCTCGGCGGGCAAGAGCTGGTTCCTGACCCGGCTGAAGCACAAGCTGTTCCACGATCCGTGGTTCCCGCTGCGGTCCGAGCCCGCCTTCGCCGACCAAGGGGCGCGGGTCAGCCGTTCGAACAACATCTCCTCGCACAGCTTCCTGCCGGTCGGCGGGGCAGAAGGGGCGCACGCGGACGACCTGTTCCACATCATCGACATGCCCGGCGAGCGGTTCGAGGGGGTGGCGGGCATCGACCTGTTCGGCCGCCGCGAGGAGCTGCTGGCGCTGCAGGTGTGCAAGTCGGTGATCATCGTCCTGCCCGCCGACGAGGTGCTGCTGGCCGAGCGCGCCGCCGAACGCTACGCCCTGTGGGAGGACGACGTCCCGGGCAAGAGCCGCGTCCCGCGCGCCCAGCAGACGTTGGAGGCCCAGGCCCGTGAGCTGGCCAAATCCAACCCCCAGCTCGAGCGGTTCATCAAGACCCTGGGCCGGTTGCAGGACCTGCTGTCCCTGCTGGAGACCGGCGTCGACGTCGATGAGGTCATCGCCATGGGCCGCGACGGAGTCATCGCCCACGCCGCGACCGCCAAACGCCCGTCCAAGCCGGTCTTCATCGGCCTGGCCAAGGCTGACGTCATCAAGGACTACATCCGCGAGATACAGGACGCCTATGCCGACGGCGTGCCGGACAAGCCGGTCAATCTGCTGCACCTGCTGTTCAAGGACGCCGAGGAAGACCTGCTGGCGCTGGAGAAGTTTGACGACGATCCCCTGTCGACGGTGCGCCGGTTCCGGCGCGGGCTGGTCCAGTGCATGGAGGGCTTCCGCTGGTGCAAACTGGACTTCGTCACCGCCTTCGCCGAGTCCGAGGACCCGGCGCGCAGGAAGCGCGATCCCCTGCGCGTCGACTATTCCCGGCGCAGCTGGGGCGTGGTTCCGGTGATCCGCTGGATCCAGTGGGCCGGGCGGGGGCAGCAGCTGTCCAGCCAGGCCGACTGGGCCTTCATCTCCGCCGCCCGCGCCATCCGCCGCTTCCGTGACGACGGTCGCCTGACCCCGGTGAAGAGACGTAGCCTGTGACCGACGCTGCAGCCACCCCGACCCTGACCCAACGCCTGCGCCGCTGGCGCATGGACGGCATCGACATCGTCTTCGGCGAGGCCGACCAGAGGCCGGTCCAGGTGCTGGTCGCCGCCTTTGTGGTGATCTGGCTGATCGTCGCCGTCTGGCTGACCGGCTTCCCCTCGCCTTGGGGCGGGGAGCGCGGCGCCATGGTCATCCCGGCGGGCGCCGAGAGCGACGAGGGCCTGGGCGCCGCGGCGGGCAACTCCGCCTTCCAGTGGGCCGAGTTCCTGCGCGGAGACGGGGAGGCTCCTGAGGGCCTGCCTCCGTTCCCGGCGGGTCCCGGGCAGGAGCGGGACTGGCTGGACCGCCACGTCTGCGGCCCCTTCTCCAAGGCCCAGTCCAACCCTGTCAGCCGTGCCGCCGTCGCCTATCGCATCAGTGAATCCAATGGTCTGTGCCAAGGTTTTGACAAGACGCTTGATCAGGCGCGGCTGGCCCGGACCTTCGGGGCGGGCGCCGGCGCGATCCTCGGCGGCCTGATCCTGGCCCTCTTGGCGGTCGGGATGGGGGTGGGTGTCTATGCCTTCGCCCGGGTCCGCGACGCCTATCGCCGCCTTTATGTCTCGCATCACCGGCCGGATCCGGAGAGCCGATGACCGGCTGGCTGGGGGTCGTCTTTTCCGCCCTGTTCCTGGCGGCCGTCTGGGCGATCTGGCGGGCGTCGGACCGGTCGCGGCCGATGACGCCCTGGCTGGTAGGGCTGGGCGTCGCCATCGCCCCCGCCCTTGTCTGGGCCAGCCTGATCGACGGCGCGCTGAACGGCCGGTTCGGCGACATGCATCTGTCGCTCAGCCGGCTGACGGTCGACGTCACACGAGGAAGCCTCAGCATCGGCGGCGGCCCCGACGACGACCTCTTCATCCGCGGCGCCTCGCCCTCGGTCGTGACCATCCCGCGTCAGGCCCCCGGCAAGGGCGCCGTCCTGATGGAGGTCCCTGAGGCCCCGGCGCCCAACCCCGTCGGCGAGACCCTGTCGGTCGCGGCGGTCCGGCACGGCGGATCCTATGACGTCATCGGGGCGCAGGACTTCGACCCCGGCATGGCCGTCTGCCTGAAGGGCTGCGAGGCCCCGGACGCCGTCTGGTATCGCTTCGAACGCGGGCCCTTCCATTTCGAGCAGGACGGGAAGGCCGGACCGGCCCTGCCGCAGCGCCGCGCCTTCGGCCTGGCGCCGACGGTGTCGTGGAAGCCGTCCCAGGCCATCCATCCCCTGAACCGGGTTCTGCCCGGCGCGCCCGCGACGCATGGTTTCGTCTATCAGACGGGCAAGCTCTTCGGCGGCTGGAAGATCGTCCTGCTCGATCCGAAGGCGCGCCTCGGCAAGGTCGAGGGCGGGCAGGTCGTCCCGTTCCCGACGCCCAAGCCCGAACCCATCCCGGTCGATCAGGCCCGCGCCCTGTCGATCTGGGACATCCGCACCTACAACGCCGTCGATCCGGGCGATCCTCTGGGGCGGTTGCAGGAACGGCGCGAGATCGCGCTCGGCCAGTCCGGCACGGTGCTAACGGCCGCCCTGTCGACCCCTGCGGTGGAACGGGTGGGGCGCTGCCCGAGGAACGGCTCGCCCTCGCCGGTGGCGCCCGACTTCCCCGTGCTGGGCGGCGACCTGTCCAACGCCCTGACCCAGGATCTGCCCTATCCGGAGCCGGCCCATTGCGCGGAACTGGTCTCGGGGACCTTCCGTCTGACCGACCCGGTAGCGGTGGGCAAGGCGGCGGAGCTGCGGCTGGACCGGCTAGGCGGGCCCTGGATCCTCGGCTGGCTCAGCCTCGCCTGGGCCGTGGTGGTGCTGGCCGTCTGGGGCGAGGACTGGCGGGGCGAGAGCGGCGGCAAGCGGCGCCTGCACTGGATGCTGTTCGTCGCGTTGCAGGCCCTGCTGGCCATGCGGATGCTGACCGCCTTCGCCGGCCTCGTCGCCGATCCGGAGCTGGCGGGCGGGATCACGGTCGTGGGGGAAGCGGGCCTCGCCTATGTCGCCATGACCGGCCTGTTCCTGCTGATGGCGCCGCCGACGCAGGGGCGGGCGCTGCGGCTCGCCCTGGTTTTCGGCTTCATGCTGGCGGTCAGTCTGGCGCTGCACCTGTGGATGGGCGGGCCGTTCTGGAGCCCGACGCCCGGCGGCCTGTCGCTGTTGGCCACGGCGGGTGTTCTGGCCCTCAGCGCCCTTCAGGCCTGGGGCGCGACCGAACGGGGCGCCGACCTCGTTCAGAACCTGCAATCCCGTGCTCAAGGCCTTGTTCCTGAACTCCTCAGGAACCGCACCGTCGACTGGAAGACCGTCCTGCCGACGACCGGGATCGTGCGCGGTCTGCTGGGTCTGATGTCGATCAAGGAGCGGCTGCCGGTGCTCGGTTTCGCCGTCAGCGCCCTCTATACGCCCGCCCTGATCCTCGGCTTTTCGAGCCTGATGGCCGAGGGAGCGAAGGCGTCGGGGCGTCAGGCGATCCGGCTCGGGCTCGCCTTCTGCCTGTCGCTCGGGGTGCTGTTCGTCCTGCTGCCGGTGGGGGTCAAGGACAACGGCTATGCCCTCGTCGGCATCCCGATCATGGTCATGGCGGCCATGGGGGTGTGGGAGCGTCGCCGCCGCGCGACCGACGGCGAGGCCCGGCTGGCCGCCGCCGCCTGGGCCGCGCCCCTGTGCGGCGCCGTGCTGATGGTCTTCGCCGCGCTCGTTGTCTTCCAGGCGCCCGCCGCGGCCTCGCCCGAGGATCTGGCCCGCGCCGCCGTCTCGGCCTCGGACCAGCCCGCCCTCGACATCCTGTCCCGCGCCGGCGCCTACAGCCAGAACCAGCTGCGCCTCTGGGCCTTCGGCTCGCCCGATCAGGTCGAGCGCTACGGGTCGTGGGAGGCCGAGAACCTGCGCGTCTGGTCCCAGCACCTGTCCGACTATACCGCGACCCTGTTCGGCCGGGGCTGGCTGGCGCCGGTCAATCTGAGCGTACTCAAGCCGGTCCAGCTGAACGACAATGTCTCGACCATCCACATCATGGCTCCCTACGGCCGGTTCGGGGCCGCGGCCCTGCTGCTCTGCCTCGGGGTGCTGGCGGCGGCGGCGGCGCGGGCGACCCGGCCTGACGTGGCGGGCGAGCCGGGGCAGGGGCGGATCCTCGGCCTGATGGCCCTGTGGATCCTGTTCGGGGTCGGCGCCTATGTGGTGCTGGCCAATCTTCAGCTGGCGCCCTTCACGGGCCGCAACGTCTATCTGCTGGCCGCCGCCTCCGACAGCGACCTGCTGGAGGGGATGACCCTGTTCTTCATGGCCTGGTTCGGCCTGACGGCGCTGCGTCCTTCCACGCCTGAAGACGAGGTCGTCTGATGGCCCGTGGAAAGTCCCTGATCGCCGCCGGCAAGAAGAAGGCCGCCGCCGCCGCCGAGGCTCTGGCGGCCAAGGCTGCCGCGACCCCGCCGCCGCCCGGATCGCCACAGGAGCCGCCGCCCGAAGCCCCGCGCGGCCCGACGATCCCGCGTGTGTCCCTGCCGTCGTCGCGCCTCGCGCCCGGCTGGATCGTGGGCTTCGTTTTCGTTCTGCTGATCGTCGGCGCGCCCTGGATCCGGGAGCTGATGGGGCATCCGCGCTCGGACATCCACGCCGTGCGTCAGGCCGACGCCTACAACGCCCTGATCAACGATCTGGTGCTCAAGCGCGGCTGGCTCGAGATCAAACAGCGTCCCGACGGCGAGGTGCGCATCCAGCCCTCGGCCCTGGCTCCCGGCGATGCCGAGGGCTGGAAGGCGTTCGTGCGCAGCTCCTATCTGCGCGTCGACATGACCGAGCCCGGCCGCTGGCTGTTCGACGACGACCTCGGGCGCGGCGCCCGGCTGACCGAGATCGATCCCACGGCGCACCAGGTGCTCGGCCCCTATGCCGGGACCCTGCAATGGCGCGGCGACATCCAGTTCCGCACCGGCTCCTCGGGCGGGGCGTCGCTGAGGCGCGTTGGCGAGACTCGGGCCTTCCTGTTCCGCCCGGCGCGCGGCGCCTCCGAGGGCGGGCTGACCACGGCGACACTGAACCTGTTCAAGCCGGAGGAGGGGGAGGGGCAGTCGCTCTGGCCGCGCCGCTACCGCTTCGTCGACGAGAAGGAGGTCGCCGACGTCATCGCCCTCGACAACCAGAACGCCCTGGTGCGCGTCATCGGCGGCTCGCCGGTCGTGGTCACCGTCGCCGGGGTCGAGGCCTCGGCCGGGCCGGGCGAGGTCCAGTACTTACGCCTGCCCGCCGACCGCGATCTGGTCTTTACCCGGGGCGAGCGGGCCGAGCGCTTCGTCTATGAGGTCGCGGCGCCGACCGTGTCCCGCTTCGAGGCCGTCAGCGGCCAGAGGCTGCGCGCGCCCGGTCTGGAAAGCTTCGCCCGTTCGCTGGAGCCCGCCGTCACCCGCCGCGACGACCGGCCGATCGTCGTCACCCTCGACCAGCGTCTCCAGTCCGAGGCCGAGAGCCAGCTCCACGCCATTGTCGACCAGCTTGCCCCGGCGCCCGCCTTCCGCTCGGCGGTGACGATGATGGACGGCATGACCGGCGAGGTTCTGGCCATCGCCAGCCTGCCCGTCGCGACGGCGGACCAGCAGGACGACACCCGCGGCCGCCACCGCTTCACCACCTCGAACCACAATTTCGATCTGATGCCCGTGGGCTCGGTGGCCAAGGCGCCGTTGTCGATGGCCATCCTCCAGACCTTCCCGGCCCTGGCGACGCTGGAGGTGCGGCCCGGCGCGCCCGGCTTCCGCGAGCTGCTGGGCGTCGATCTGGGCACCCGCCGCGCCGACGGCATGGCCTTCTCCGACACCGTCTCCGGCCCTGCCTGGATGAACTTCACGCGCTTCCTCGAGGCCTCCAGCAACAAATATGCGGCGGCCTTGATGCTGCTGTCGCTCAGCGACGATCCGACGAAGCCGGACCAGAGCCTGCCGGCCGCGCCGACCGACTGCTACCGCATCTCGGGCGCCCAGCGTTGTCAGCTTCCGGTGACGCCGATCCTGTCCGGCCAGCCGCGCGGGGAGTTCGGCATCGTCCCCGACATGGCCCAGCAGCGCGCCGTGCCCTGGGCGCTGGAGCTGACCCGGCTGTTCGGCGTCCAGGCCGAGTTCGACCGCGAGACGCCGCGCCGCGACACCTCCGTCTGGCAGGCCAAGGCCGGCGGGGTGAACCTCGACAGCCCGGCCTTGCAGGCGTTGGGGCTCGAGCGCGAGTCGCTGGGCCTCAACGTCATCCACGACCTCAAGGGCGACTATCTGATGAGCACGCTCGGCGGCGGGCGGTCGCGCTGGTCGACCCTTCGTCTGGCCGAGGTGTTCTCGCGCATGGTGCTGCGGCGTCAGGTCGAGGCGCGGTTCCTGATCGACGCCGAACGCCCGCCGCTGCAGCCGCTGATGATCCGCGACGAGGCCTGGAAGCCGATGATGACCGGGCTGCGCGCCGTCGTCGGTCCGGGCGGCACGGGCCATGAGATCAAGCTGCCGACCGCGCCCGAGGGGCAGGAGTACCGGATCTTCGCCAAGACCGGCACGCCCAACGTCGACCGTCAGCAGGCCCTGAACCCCGTCGATCTGACCATGATGGCGCTGGCCGCCTATGACTGCGGGCTCAAGTGGGACACGCGCGAGCGCCAGCTGACCCTGGCCGACCAGTCGGGCACGACCTCGGGCCTCCG
The DNA here is from genome assembly GCF_017487405.1 of Brevundimonas goettingensis. Classification (NCBI taxonomy): domain Bacteria; kingdom Pseudomonadati; phylum Pseudomonadota; class Alphaproteobacteria; order Caulobacterales; family Caulobacteraceae; genus Brevundimonas; species Brevundimonas goettingensis. The sequence continues at coordinate 1,052,699 of NZ_CP062222.1, forward strand.
TCGCGCCCATGAGCGGGTCAAGCCGATCTGCCGCACGGTCATCGACGGCGTCGGTGTCGCCGCCCTGACCCAGGCCTTCCAGCGCATCGACCGCATGGGATCGGGCGGCTCAGCGCCCTCGGCCCTGCAGGTGGATCGTGAGACCGGCCGGGTGCTGGGCGTCTCGCCCGACGCGGGCTTCGATGCGGAGAAGGGCCACGCCATCGCCCTGGCCATCGCCCGCTATGAGGTCGGGTCCTCCGATGACCGGCCGCTGCGCGCCCTGACCGTGGCCATCAATGTCCAGCAGCGCAGCGACGCCATCCACAACCCCGCCACCAAGGTCGCGGCCCTGCTGGTTCAGGATCGCGCCGTGCTCGACTGGCTGGCGCAGGATTCTCCCAACCGGGTGATCGGCTGATGGCGCGGAAGTCCGTCATCGCCGCCGCCCGTCCGAAGACCGGCTCGACACTGTGGCGCGTCCCGGCGGTAATCGCCGTGCTGGCCCTGCTGCTGATCGTCATGGGGCGGTGCGCGGGGCGGACGGTCGATCTCCAGGAGCGCAAACAAGGCGCGGCCGTCACCGTCGACGCCACCGGCATCCAGACCTGGGCCCAGTTCTTCGCCTGCTATCCGCTGCCCGACGCCTATGTGAAGGTCGCCGTCATGCGCCAGTATGCCTCGGGAGACGAAGCTGGCCGTCCGCCCAGCCGGGTCCGCATCCCGCTGGAGGCTGACGGCAAGGCGATTTCGGCTTCGGAGGCCGGCTGGCTTACGGCCCTGCGGACGGAGACCGTCGTCTGTCCGGTGACGCCCAAATAGGGCCAGATCGGACAGGGGGCTCGCCAAGCCGGCGTCGCTTCTCCAGACTGCACCCGATTCCGCGACCCCGCGTTAAGAAGGGTCGAATGTTCCCTCTGGAGGGTCTGTCTTGAAGTGTATCGTGCTCGGAGCCGGCGTCATCGGGGTGACGACGGCCTGGTATCTGGCGAAGCAGGGCCATGAGGTCACGGTCATCGAACGCCAGCTGGGGCCGGCTCTGGAGACCAGTTTCGCCAACGCCGGACAGGTTTCGCCCGGCTATTCCTCGCCCTGGGCCGCGCCCTCGATTCCGAGGAAGGCGCCGCGCTGGCTGATGATGAAGCACGCGCCGCTGATCCTGCGGCCCGCCGTCAACTGGGACATGATCACCTGGGGCGTGGCCATGCTGCGCAACTGCACTTCGACCCGCTACGCCCTGAACAAGGAGCGGATGGTTCGTCTGGCCGAATACAGCCGCGACCAGCTCGACGCCCTGCGCGGCGAAACGGGCATCACCTACGACGGCCGTCAGCAGGGCACGCTGCAGCTCTTCCGCACCGACAAACAGCTCCACGACGTCGACAAGGACGTAAAGGTGCTCAAGGCCGAGGGTGTGCCGTGTGAGGTGCTGGACCCCGCCGGCTGTATCGCCGCCGAGCCGGGTCTGGCCCGCTCCGACGTGCCCTTCGTCGGTGGCCTGCGTCTGCCGCACGACGAGACGGGCGACTGCAACCTGTTTACCGTCCGCCTGGCCGAGATGGCCGCCGAGGCGGGCGTGGTCTTCCGCTTCAACGAGACGGTCAAGCGGGTGAACGTGGACGCTGGCCGGATTACCTCGGTCATCACCGATCAGGCCGAGCTCAGCGCCGACTCCTATGTCCTGGCGCTCGGCAGCTATTCGACGGCCATCGCCCGGTCGATCGACCTGCGCCTGCCGGTCTATCCGGTGAAGGGCTACTCCATCACCATGCCGATCGTCGACGAAGCCGGCGCGCCGGTCTCAACCGTCATGGACGAGAGCTACAAGGTCGCCATCACCCGCCTAGGCGACCGCATCCGGGTCGGCGGCATGGCCGAGCTTTCGGGCTTCAGCCACGACCTGCCGCCGGCGCGCGAGCGCACGCTGAAGCATTCGGTGTCCAGCCTCTTTCCCGGGGCGGGCGACCTCGACGCCGCCCGCTTCTGGACCGGCCTGCGCCCGATGACGCCGGACGGCACCCCGGTGGTCGGGCCCAGCCGCATCGCCAATCTGCACATCAACACGGGCCACGGGACCCTGGGCTGGACCATGGCCTGCGGTTCTGCGCGGGTGCTGGCCGACCAGATCAGCGGCAAACGCCCCGAGATCGAGACCGCCGACCTGGCCATCAGCCGCTACGCCTGAACAGGCTCCGGAGCCTTGGCGCGCGCCTGAGCCGCCGCCCGGGCGCTGGTCGCCGCCGACAGCAGGGCCTTGACCGAGGCCGTGGCCACGTCGGCGTCGATGCCCACGCCGAACCAGGTCGCCCCGTCCGCGCCCTTGCACTCGACATAGGCCGCGGCCTGCACGTCGGAGCCGTGGCCGATGGCGTGCTCCTGATAGTCGGCGATCTCCAGATCGATGCCGACGCCTTCGCGCAAGCCATCCAGCACGCTGGACATCAGGCCGTTGCCGCGCCCGCTGACCGTATGCTCCTGACCGTCCAGGCTGATGCGGCCGACGAAGTGGCGCGACCCGCCGGTCACCGCCCCCTCCTGATAGTCGATCAGGCGCAGGGGCTGCGGGCTGTTCAGATGATAGGCGGTCTGGAAGGCGCTCCAGATGTCGGCGGCGTTCAGCTCGCGGCTGGTCTGGTCCGCCATCTCCTGCACGTGACGGCTGAAGTCGGCCTGCAGGCGCTTGGGCAGTTTCAGCCCCTTGTCCTGCTCCAGGATCCAGGCGACCCCGCCCTTGCCCGACTGGGAGTTGACCCGGATCACGGCCTCGTACGAACAGCCGATGTCGGCCGGATCGATGGGCAGATAGGGGACGTCCCACATCTGGTCGTTGCGCGCCGCCTGGGCCGCGAAGCCCTTCTTGATCGCGTCCTGGTGACTGCCCGAGAAGGCGGTGAAGACCAGTTCGCCGGCATAGGGATGGCGCGGGTGGACCGGGATCTGGTTGCAGTATTCGACCGTCTGGACCACCTCGTTGATGTCCGAGAAGTCCAGTTCCGGATCAACGCCTTGCGTGTACATGTTCAGCGCCAGGGTCACGAGATCGACGTTTCCGGTCCGCTCGCCGTTGCCGAACAGACAGCCCTCGACCCGGTCGGCGCCGGCCATGATCGACAGTTCCGCCGCCGCCACGCCCGTGCCCCGGTCGTTGTGCGGATGGACCGAGATGATCACGCTGTCGCGCCGCGAGATGTTGCGGCCGAACCATTCGATCTGGTCGGCATAGACGTTCGGCGACGCCGCCTCGACCGTCGCCGGCAGGTTCAGGATCAGCGGCCGATCCGGCGTCGGCTGCAGGATGTCCATCACCGCCTCGCAGCACTCGACCGAGAAATCCAGCTCGGCGGTGGAGAAGGTCTCGGGGCTGTATTCGAAGCGCCAGTCGGTGTTCGGACGTCGCGCCGCCTGATCGCGCAGCAGCTTGGCCGCCGTCTCGGCGATGCCCTTGATCTCGGGCCGCTCCAGTCCGAAGACGATGCGCCGCCAGGCGGGCGAGACGGCGTTATAGACGTGGACCACGGCCTGTTTGGCCCCGTCCAGACTGTCGAAGGTCTTCTCGATCAGGTCCGCGCGCGCCTGGGTCAGGACCTGGGGCATGACGTCGTCGGGAATGGCCCCGCGATCGACCAGCGACCGGATGAAGTCGAACTCGGTGGCGCCCGCGGAGGGGAAGCCGACCTCGATCTCCTTGATGCCGATCTTCACCAGCAGGTCGAAGAAGCGCTGCTTCTTCTCGGCGTTCATCGGGTCGATCAGGGCTTGGTTGCCGTCGCGCATGTCGGTCGACAGCCAGCGCGGGGCCCTGGTGATCGTCTTGGAGGGCCAGGTGCGATCGGAAATGTCGACCTGGGGGAAGGGGCGGTATTTTACGGACGGATCGCGCAGCATCGGGGCGCGTCTCCTCATATTGGAAGTGGTCTGGACAGGTTACGGCGCGGGTAGAGCCGCCGGGCGCAGATCAGGCGCGGCGGCTGCCGATAAGTCGCGCGTCAAGCCGAAGCGGCAGGCGGCGAAATTGCGTCGAGTGACAGACCATCCGGCTCCTATAGCGAAGAATCATCGCCTTGGCTTGTGCCTTGGGTAAAAAAATGCATGCCGAACGGAATTGTCCTTCTGGCGGGCGCGAGAAACCGAGCAGCGTCTGGCCCTCAACCCTTTCACCGCTCATCCCGACGAAAGTCGGGATCCAGATGCAAACACCGGGTCCGCCGCAAGGGCGCCGATCGTGCGAAACTTCAAACACCGCATGTGAATCTGGATCCCGGCCTTCGCCGGGACGAACGGCGGGGAGGGGCGTAGCGAAGCCCCCTTTACCCCTCGCGCCGCCGCCGGAAGTCCGCCGGCTTCAGCCCGTGTTTCTGCAGCTTGTCGTACAGCGTCTTCCTCGGCAGGCGCAGGGCCTCGGTAACGGCGGTGACGTCGCCGTCGCAGCGCTCCAGGGTCTCGCGGATCAGTTCGGCCTCATAGCGGGCGACGCGTTCGGTCAGGCCGCCGGCCTCCTCCTCGACGACCCCGACCCCGCCGGGATCGGTCAGGCCCGCCGCCACCCGTTCGGCGAAATGGACCAGTTCGCGGACGTTGCCCGGCCAGTCGTGCTCCAGCAGATGCCGCCTGACCGCCGCCGTCAGTCCGGGCGCGGACCGGTCCTCGCGCGCCGCCGCCCGCCGCAGGAAGTGGGCGAACAGCAGGGGCATGTCCTCGCGGCGCTCGCGCAAGGGCGCGACCCTCAGCTTCACGACGTTCAGCCGGTAGTAGAGGTCCTCGCGGAAGGCGCCGGCCCGGATGGCGTCTTCCAGATCGATCTTGGACGAGGCCAGGATGCGCAGGTCCAGGGTCTTAGCCGCCCCGCCGATCGGCTGCACCTCCCGCTCCTCGATGACCCGCAGCAGCTTGACCTGCACGGCCGTCGGCATGCTTTCGATCTCGTCTAGGAACAGGGTGCCGCGATGGCTCTGTTCGATATGGCCGATACGCCGCCGGGTCGCGCCGGGGAAGGCGCCGGGCTCATGCCCGAACAGCTCGCTCTCGATCAGCCCCTCGGGCAGGGCGCCGCAGTTGACCGCGACGAACGGGTGGATGCGTCGCCGTCCGCCGTTGTGCAGGGCCCGGGCGACGACCTCTTTGCCGACCCCGGTCTCGCCCTCGATCAGGACGTCCAGCCGGGCGTCCGCCAGTTGGGCGATGGTGGCCCGCAGCCGCGCCATGGTCTCGCTTGACCCCAGCAGGGGCAGTTCCAGCCCGGCGTCGCTCTGGGCCGCCGCCAGCCGCCGGTTGTCCAGCACCAGGGCCCGCTTCTCCAGCGCCCGGTTCAGGCTGTCCAGCAGTCGCTCGAAGGCGAAGGGCTTGGCCACGAAGTCATAGGCGCCGTGCCTCAGGGCCTCGACCGCATCGGCGATGTCGCCGTGGCCGGTAATCATCAGGACCGGCAGCCCCTCGTCGATCGCCTGCAGCCGGGCCAGCAACTGGCGACCGTCCAGACCGGGCATGCGCAGGTCGCTGACCACTACGCCCGCGAAGCCGGCGTCCACCGCCTTCAGCGCGGCTTCGGCGGAGGGGTAGGCCGAGACCTCGAAACCCTCCAGCGTCAGCCGTTCGGACAGGGCCTCGCGGAAGTCGTCGTCGTCGTCGACCAGGGCAACGGCCTTGGGTTGGGCGAAATCCATCAGGCGGCCTTCAACGAAATCACGAACACAGCGCCCGCATCGGACGGGCGGGTGTTCAGCTCCCCGCCGAAGCTGGCCACGATGTCGCGGCAGATGACGAGGCCGAGGCCCAGTCCTGTCGCCTTGGTCGTGACGAAGGGGGTGAAGAGGGCGCCGGCGATCTCGTCCGACAGGCCCGGGCCATTGTCGGCGATGACGATCTCGACGCCATCGCCGGTGGCCGCGACCGACAGGCTCAGTCGGGGCTCGGCGACACCGGCCTCGTCCAGGGCTTCGACGGCGTTCTGCACGAGGTTCAGGATCACCTGCTCCAGCCGGACCCGGTCGGCCAGCACCTTCAGCGACGGCGCCTTGGCCCGGGTCACCGCGATCCGGCTGGCGCGCAGCCGCCCGGTCAGAAGGACCAGCGCCCCGTCGATGGCCTCGTCAGGACTGACGGCCGATGGGCGCGACGTCGTCTTCCTCGAGAAGGCGCGCAGCTCGTCGGTGATCGATCCGATCCGCGCCGTCAGCTCGGCGATGCGGTTGGCGGTGCGGGTGACGCCTTCACCGTCGTCGCGCTTCAGATAGGCCAGCACCGTCTCGGCGCTGGTGCGGATGGCGGCGACCGGCTGGTTGATCTCATGCGCCACCCCGGCGGCGATCTGACCCAGGGTCGCCAGCTTGTTGGCCTGGACCAGCTCCTCGCGCAGCATTTCGCGGCCGGCCTCGGCGGCGCGGCGTTCGTCGATCTGGCGGTTCAGCTCGTCATTGGCGGCGCGCAGTTCGACGGTGCGTTCGTCGATGCGACGCTCCAGATCGGCGCGGGCGGCCTCCTCGGCGCGCATCTGGGCCTCGGCCAGCTGGCGGCGGCGCAGCAGGACGCCCACGGCCCCCATCAGCAGGGTCACCGCCAGCAGGGCCACCGCACGGGCGTTGGAGACCGCCACCAGAATGGCCGTCCCCGCCGGCGACAGCAGATGCAGGGTCCACCCCGGCGTCGCCGTATCGGCCGAGGCCGCTATCCAGCTTTCGGGCGGCCCGTCCACGGCGGCGGTGACGAGAGCGGGGCGCGCATCCGCCGTGCGGAAGGGCAGGGGGGCGAGGGCGTCGTGGCCCAGGGTCTGGCCGGTCAGGACCTGCCGCCTCTGGGCGTCGCTCATCGGCGCGACCGTGCGGAAGCGCCAGTCAGGCACGCTGGTGATCAGGATCACGCCCGAGGGATCGGCGACATAGGCGGGCTCGCCCGAACCGCGCCAGTCGGCCTCGAGCGCGTCGAACTCGACCTTCACGACCGCGACCCCGACGACGCGTCCGTCCGCGTCGGCCATGCGCCGCGCCAGATAGAGGCCGGGCCGTCCGCTGACGGTGCCCAGGGCGAAGAACTCGGCGTCGCCGGTCTGCATGGCGCGGGTGAAATAGGGTCGGAAGCTGTAGTCCTCGCCGACGAAGCTGGTTGGCAGCCGCCAGTTGCTGGCCGCGCGCGCCACCCCCTTCGCGTCGAGCAGATAGATGGCCGCGGCCCGCGTCTGCTCGGCCAGCCGCTCCAGCTTGCGATCCACCTGATCGGTGCGCGCGGGGCCGGGATCGGTCAGAAGCGCGACGGCCTCCGGGTCCTGGGCCAGGACGAGGGGCAGGGAGCGGTGCTTTTCCAGCTCGCTGCGCAGCACCGCCGCGTGCAGGGCCGCGCCGGCTTGGGCCTGCCGCGCCAGATCGCCCTCGGCCTGCCGACGCGCCAGCTCGCCCGCGATCAGCGCCGCCCCGACCGCGAGCACCAGCCAGACGACCGCCAGCCCGATCCACGGCCGCTCCGTCGGTCGAAGGACTGTCGATAATCGGGGCTGCAGGTCGCTGAAGGCCATGGCTTAGTGTGCGATTATCCGCACGTTTTGCCTAGATGTCGCGGCGGAATTTCGCATTTCAGGCTGCCAGATCGTTCCTGAAATGGCATTTAGTTAAGCATAATCAAGTATATATGTTTTTTGTCGATGTGGTTTCACGTTCGCCGCGCCTGAGGCCAGAATAAGGCTGGAAACACGACTCGAAGATCGTGTCCCGGGAGTTTCGCGGACCGTGTCCGCCAAGAGGAACAGGCGTTGCAACCGATCACCCAGACCGCGGCCGCTCCGGCTGTGAAGAAGCCCTTCTACGCCCACCTGTATTTCCAGGTGCTGACGGCGATCGTGCTGGGGGCGGTGATCGGGCATTTCTGGCCGGAGTTCGGCAAGTCGCTGAAGCCGCTGGGCGACGCCTTCATCAAGCTGGTGAAGATGGTCATCGCCCCGGTGATCTTCCTGACCATCGTCACCGGCATCGCCGGGATGCGGGATCTGGGCAGGGTCGGACGGGTGGCGGCCAAGGCCTTTGCCTATTTCCTGGTCTTCTCGACGCTGGCGCTGATCCTCGGCCTGATCGTGGCCAATGTCGTCCAGCCGGGACGGGGGCTGAACATCGACCCCTCGACCCTGAACGCCGGGGCGGTGGCCCAGTATTCGTCGGCCGCGCATGAGACGACCATCCAGGGCTTCCTGATGGGGATCATCCCCGACACCGTGGTCAGCGCCTTCTCGACCGGCAACATCCTGCAGGTGCTGTTCGTCTCGATCCTGTTCGGCGTCGCCCTGGCCTTGATCGGCGACGTCGGCAAGCCGGTGCTGACCTTCCTTGAGTCCATTTCGGCGGCCTTCTTCAAACTGGTCGCCATCCTGATGAAGGCCGCGCCCATCGGGGCCTTCGGGGCCTTCGCCTTCACCATCGGCGCCTATGGCATCGGCTCGATCGCCAACCTCGCGGCTCTCGTGGCGACCTTCTATCTGACCGCCATCCTGTTCGTGGTCGGCATTCTGGGGCTGGTCGGGATCGCCAACGGCTTCAATATCCTCAAGCTGATCCGCTATCTGAAGGAAGAGCTGCTGCTGGTGCTGGGCACCTCCTCGTCGGAGGCCGCGCTTCCCAGCCTGCTGGAGAAGATGGAACGGGCCGGGGCCGCCAAGTCGGTGGTCGGTCTGGTCGTGCCGACGGGCTATTCGTTCAATCTGGACGGCACCAACATCTATATGACGATGGCGGCCCTGTTCATCGCCCAGGCGCTCGGCATCCACCTCAGCCTCGAGCAGCAGATCCTGCTGCTGGCCGTGGCCATGCTGTCTTCCAAGGGGGCGGCGGGCATCACCGGGGCCGGCTTCATCACCCTGGCCGCGACGCTCGCCGTCGTCCCCAGCGTGCCGATCGCGGGCATGGCCCTGATCCTGGGCGTCGACCGGTTCATGAGCGAATGCCGGGCCCTGACCAACTTCATCGGCAACGCCGTGGCCACACTGGTGGTGGCCCGCTGGGAGAACCAGCTCGACCGCGACGCCCTCAAGGCCGCTCTCGACGGCCACCCCCAACCACTCGCCGCACAACCCGATCCCGCCGCCGGGCCGGGGGACGATGCGCTCGTTACCGCCGACTAACACACAGACAAGACAACAAAAAACGACACGAGGGAGGACAACAATGATCAAGATCAAGACCGCCATGCTGGCGACCACCGCCGCCACGGCCCTGCTGGCGATCGCCGGCGCTTCGATGGCCCAGACGGCCCCGCAAGCGCCGCAACAGCCCGCGCCCCAGCCGGCGCCCGCCGCTTCGCCCGCGACCCAGGCCATCGTCGAGGAGGCGCAGGAGGAGGGCGATCCCGCCGCCAGCGTCGACGACATCGTCGTGGTCGGCTCCCAGATCCGCGGCGCCGACGTCACCGCCGCCCTGCCGGTCACGGTGCTGGGGCAGGACCAGATCGCCGCCACCGGCGCCGTTACCGGCGACGACCTGCTGCGCACCATCCCGCAGATGGGCGACGTCCTGTTCAGCGCCGCCAACAACGCCCAGACCTCGAACGCGGCCCGCGGCGACGTCAACTCGGTCAACCTGCGCTCGCTCGGCGTCGGCAACACCCTGGTGCTGCTGAACGGACGCCGCATCGTCTCCCACCCGACCAGTCAGGGCACGTCCGACACCGGCACGGTGCCGGTGCTCAGCTACAACTCCAACGCCATTCCGGTCTCGGGGCTGGAGCGTCTGGAAGTCCTGCTGGACGGCGCGGCCGCCATCTACGGCGCCGACGCGGTGGCGGGCGTGGTCAACACCGTCACCCAGGACGACTTCGACGGCTTGCGCTTCACCACCCAGTACGGCGGCGCCGAGAACACCCATCTGCGTGAGCTCAGCATCGGCCTGTTCGCGGGCAAGGACTTCGACCGGGGCAATGTCTCGGCCTTCATCGACTTCACCGACCGCACCGCGCTCCAGGCCGACGACCAGCAGTTCACCCGCTCGGACAACCTGCGCTTCCTGTTCGAGGACTATCCCGACTTCGCCTCCAGCCTGACGCCGGACGCCCGCAACACGCGTGGTCCCTGGGCCAATCTGGCGGTCATCAACGGCCCCGGCATCATCCGGCGCGGCACCACGCCCCTGACCAGCGCGGCGGGGGTGTTCCACATCCAGCCGACCACCATCACGGGTTGTCAGGCCAACCTGAGCCAGACCGGCATCTGCATCGGTCAGGCGGCGCTCAGCTTCAATGGCGTCCAGCGCGACCTGCGCTATGACACCGCGACGGGCACGACGATCACGCCCGAGGTCCAGCGCCTGAACCTGTTCTTCACCGGCCACTACGACCTCAACGACAATGTCACGGCCTTCGGGGAGCTGGGCTGGTATCAGGCCGAGACCAAGCGTCTGCAGCCGGCGCTGATCAACCTCAACACCCTGACCATCCCGACGACCAACTACTGGAACCCGTTCGGCCCGGTCACCTTCGCCAACGGCCAGACCAACCCGAACCGACTGTCGGGCCTGACCAATGTCCCGGTGCAGGGTCTGGCGGTCACCCTGAACCAGTACCGCTTCGTCGATGCGGGCATGCAGAAGGTCAGCGTCGACAACTATCAGGCCCGCGCCCTGGCCGGTCTGCGCGGCGAGTTCCGTGGCTTCGACTGGGAGACGGCGCTGACCTATTCGGAAGCCGAGGCCACCGATAGCTCGACCGCCGTCAACGCCACCAAGCTGCAGGCCCAGCTGGCCCTGTCGACGCCCGACGCCTACAACCCGTTCAACGGCGGCTGCCTGGACAACACCAGCGTCGGCGACTGCACGGCCAGCTCGCAGGCGGCCATCGACGCCATCACCTTCGATCTGAAGCGGGTGTCCAAGACGACCCTGGCCATGGTCGACTTCAAGGTCTCCAAGGGCGACCTGCTGCACCTCTGGGCCGGCGATCTCGGCATGGCCTTCGGCGTCGAGGCCCGCAAGGAGACCCAGAACGACGACCGCGATCCGAACGTCGACGGCACCAATGTCTTCGTCGACTCGGTCACCGGCGCGACCAACCTGTCCAACGTCATCTCGGTCAGCCCCAACCCGGACACCCACGGCGAACGGACGGTCTCGGCCGCCTATATCGAGTTCGCCGTGCCGGTCGTCTCGCCGGAGATGAACATCCCTCTGGTCCACAAGCTGGACCTGCAGATCGCCGGCCGGGCCGAGCACTATTCGGACTTCGGCAGCGTGGCCAAGCCCAAGATCGCCGTCGCCTGGGACATCTTCGACGGCCTGCGCCTGCGCGGCTCCTATTCGGAAGGCTTCCGCGCCCCGAACCTGGAACAGACCAACGCCACCACCTACGGCCGTCTGGCGACCAACAACGACTTCATCCGCTGCGAGGCCGACCTGCGCGCCGGCCGCATCGCCACCTTCGGCGCCTGCGCCCGCTCGATCGGTTACTCGCTGCTGGTCTCGGGCAACCCGGACCTGAAGCCGGAGGAGAGCACCAACTCGTCGTACGGCATCGTCTTCCAGCCGAAGTTCCTGCCCGAGAGCCTGGGCGACTGGACCTTCACGGTCGACAAGTGGCGGATCCAGCAGGAGAAGATCGTCGGCCTGTTCGGCGGCTCCGCCGCCACGGTTCAGGACTACCTCGACCGCGTCACCGGCTCGTCCAACCCGCTGGTGGTTCGCGCCGCGCCCAATGCCGATGACATCGCCCTGTTCGCCGGTACGGGCATCGCCCCGGTCGGCCAGATCATCTCGGTGTCGGACAAGTTCGTGAACCTGCTGCCGCAGGACGTCCAGGGCATCGACTTCGGCATCGTCTGGCGTCTGCGCAACACCCCGGTCGGCAACTTCCGGGTCAACATCAATGCGGCCAAGCTGACCAAGTTCAGCCGTGAGCCCGGCCCGCAGATCGACGCCCTGTTCGCCGCCCGCGCCGCCGGCACGATCAACGCCGCCACGCCCCTGCCGGACTCCTCCAGCCTGCTGGCCCAGAACGGCCGTCCGGAGTGGAAGGTCTCGGGCACGGTCACCTGGGCCAACGGCCCGTGGCAGGTCGGGGTCTTCACCCAGTACATCAGCGCCGTGGACGACACCGCCTTCATCGGGACCTCGGGCAATCCGTGGGAGGTCGAGAGCCGCCTGACCGGCAACCTGTACGGCCAGTACGAGTTCGAGGACCACTTCGGCATCGCCAACAACACCCGCCTGCGGGCCGGGGTGCGCAACATCACCAATGAGGCGCCGCCGCTGTCGTCGTCCGGCTATCTGGGCTCGCTGTACCAGCCCTACGGCCGCTACTGGTACATGAGCGTCACCAAGACGTTCTGATCCGTCTCCCCGAAGCGCCCTCCAAAGAGGGTTCTTCTCCTTGCCGGGGCGGTGTTTCGGCGCCGCCCCGGACCTTGTCTTCTGAAGTGAGCCTCTCATGAGTTCCTGGGTCGCCGCCGGTCGTTCGATGCTCGCCGCACTGGCTGTCGGAGCCGGGCTCGCCGCCTGTGCGACCTCCGGCTCGGCCCAGACACCGCCGGCGCCTGAGGCGGCCGTCGTCTCGCCGATCCCGGCCGATGCGACCTGTCCGGAGGGCATACCCGCCGGGACGAAATGCTACACCGGCCGGTCGGAGGAGGGGGCCTTCTACTGGATCGCCATCCCGGCGAACTGGAACCAGGTCCTCGTCGTCCACAGCCACGGCGGACCGCGCACCACCACCCCCAACATCGACGACGAGATCGACGACCTGCAGCGGTTCTCGGTCATGGTCCGCGAGGGCTATGCCTGGGCCGGCTCGACCTATCGCCGCGGCGGCTATGGGGTGCGGATGGCGGCCGAGGACACCGACATCCTGCGTCGCATCTTCTGGGACCGTTTCGGCAAGCCGCGCCGGACCATCGTCCACGGCCAGTCCTGGGGCGGCAATGTCGCGGCCAAGGTCAGTGAGCTCTACGCCGTCGACGGCAATGGTCAGCGCAACTACGACGGCGTCCTGCTGTCGGCCGGACTCGTGGCGGGGGGCACGCGCGGCTATGTGTTCCGCTCGGACCTGAGGGCGGTCTACCAGTTCTACTGCCGCAACCACCCGCGCGCGGACGAGGTCCAGTACCCGGTGTGGCAGGGCCTGCCCGCCGACGCCCGGATGACCCGCGCCCAGCTGACCGAGCGGGTGGATGAGTGCACGGGCGTGTCGAAGCCCGCCGACCAGCGCACGCCGCAACAGGCCCGCAACCTCAAGAACATCCTGAGCGTCATCGGCATCCGCGAGGACGAGCTGGTGTCCCATCTGAACTGGGCGACGGGGCTGTTCCAGGACATGGTCCAGAGGCGGCTGGACGGCCACAACCCCTTCTCCAACATCGGCACGGTCTACTCAGGCTCGGACGACGACGCAGCCCTGAACGCGGGCGTCGAGCGGTTCGCGGCCGATCCGGAGGGGGTGGCGCGTCTGGCCTATGACGCCGACCTGACCGGCCAGATCATGCTGCCGACCCTGAGCATCCACGGCAAGAAGGACCCGACGGTCTTCGTCAGCGTGGACGCCGTCTATCGCGACATCGTGGCGGCGGCCGGACGGTCGGACCTGCTGGTCCAGACCTTCACCGACGAGGACACCCATTCGAAGCTGAGCACCCCGGAGTATGCCGGGATGCTGGACGCCCTGATGGCCTGGATCGACAAGGGCGAGAAGCCCACGCCCGCCTCGGTCGCCGCGGCCTGCGAGACCCATGCGGCGGCCTATGGCGAGCCCTGCAAGTTCGATGTCGGCTTCGTCCCGACCCTGACGAGCCGCTAGGACCAGCTGTAGCTGGTCTTGGTCTGGGTGTAGAACTCGATGGCCGCGAAGCCCTGTTCGCGGGCGCCATAGCTGGACGACTTCGTGCCGCCGAAGGGGACGTGGTAGTCGACGCCCGCGGTCGGCAGATTGACCATGGTCATGCCCGCCTTCGCCCGGCGCTGGAAGTCGCGGGCGTGCTTGAGCGAGGTGGTGACGATGCCCGCCGCGAGGCCGAACTCGGTCGTGTTGGCGACGTTCAGCGCCTCCTCATAGTCCTTGACGCGGATGGTCGAGGCGACCGGACCGAAGACCTCCTCGGTGTTGATCCGCATGGCCGGATCGGTGTCGGCGATCAGGGTCGGTTGCACGTACCAGCCCGGGTTCTCGAGGCTCAGGCGCTCGCCGCCGGTGACGATGCGGCCGCCGCCCTGACGGGCGATGTCGATGTACTTGTAGCTCGTCTCCATCTGGGCCTCGGAGACCGCCGGGCCCATCTGGGTGTTGGGATCGAGGGCGTCGCCGACGCGGAGGGCCGCGACCTTCTCGGCCAGCAGGGCGACGAACTTGTCGTGGATGGCGTCGGTGACGATCAGGCGGCTGGAGGCCGTGCAACGCTGGCCGGTGGCGTAGTAGGAGCCGTCCAGAGCGATCATGACCGCCCGCTCCAGGTCGGCGTCATCGAGGACGATCAGGGGGTTCTTGCCGCCCATCTCCAGCTGGACCCGGGCCTGACGCGCGACCGCGCCCGCCGCGACGCCCGCGCCGACGCCTTGCGAGCCCGTGAAGGAGACGCCGTCCACGTCCGGATGGTCGACGATCGCCTGACCCACGCCGCCGCGGCCGATGACTAGGTTGAAGACGCCCTTGGGCAGGCCGGCCTCGACGAGGATGTCGGCGAGGGCGCTGGCCGTCGCGGGCGTCGGGCCGGCGGGCTTCATCACCACCGTGTTGCCGAAGGCGAGGGCAGGGGCGGCCTTCCACGCCGGGATGGCGATGGGGAAGTTCCAGGGGGTGATCAGGCCATAGACGCCGACGGCCTGACGATAGGTCTGGATCTCCACGCCCGGGCGGACGCTGTCGAGGTTCTGGCCGTGGCGGCGCAGGGCCTCGCCGGCGAAGTACTTGAGGATGCGGCCCGCGCGGACGGTCTCGCCGATGCCCTCGGGCAGGGTCTTGCCTTCCTCGCGCGACAGCAGGCGACCGAGCTGTTCGCGGCGCTCCATGACGAGCGTCCCGGCGCGGTCCAGCACATCGGCGCGGACTTCGGGGCTGGCCTCGGACCAGGACGGAAAGGCGGCCCTGGCGGCGGCCACGGCGGCGTCGACCTCGGCCTGACCGCCGTCGGGCGTCCGGGCGACGATGTCGTTGGTGTTGGACGGGTTGTGGCTCTCGCCCGGCCGGGCCGTCTCCACGCGTTCGCCGTCGATCAGGTGGGAGAGCTGGAGGGTGTCGGTCATGGCGCGGGTCCCTGTCGTGTCTGGTTGATGCGCGGTGTAGTCCCGGGAGGCCCGCGCGCCGACACTGAATGGGGCATGGATCGAGAGCCCCGGCGCATCGATCCGCGCTCGCGGAGCCGCGTTCGGGCTTGATCAAGCCAAAACCCGCATCGGTCGATAGCCGCTTTGGCTTAGACCCGCATCGAAGGGCCAAGTACCGTTCTCCTCAGGGCGCGATGACAGCGCCGTGCGGCGTGGCCGCTTCAGTGAGGAACTCTATGTCCAGGATGACCCCAGCGGAGATGGCCGCGACGATCGGCGGCGGCCTGCTGTCCTTCCCCGTCACCCACTTCGACACCGCCCACCAGTTCGTCGAGACCGACTACCGCGAGCACTGCGCCTGGATGCTCCAGTACGAGCTGGCCGGCCTGTTCGCCGCCGGCGGCACGGGCGAGTTCTTCTCCCTGACCCCCGAAGAGGTCGGCAAGGTGGTCAAGGCCGCGGTCGAGGAGACCGCCGGCAAGACTCCCGTCATCGCGGGCTGCGGCTATGGCACGGCCATCGCCGTCGAGCTGGCGAAGTCGGCCGAGGCCAACGGCGCCGACGGCGTCCTGCTGCTGCCCAACTACCTCATGGTCCCCGGCCAGGAGGGCCTCGCCGCCCATGTCGAGGCGGTCTGCAAGGCGACCTCGCTGGGCGTCATCGTCTACAACCGCGACAACGCCGTGCTCCAGCCCGAGACGCTGGAGAAGCTGTGCGACCGCAACCCCAACCTCGTCGGCTTCAAGGACGGCGTGGGCGACATCGAACTGATGATGAAGGTCTATGCCCGGATGGGCGATCGCCTGACCTACGTCGGCGGCCTGCCGACGGCCGAGACCTTCGCGCCCGCCTATCTGGAGATGGGCGTCACCACCTACTCCTCGGCCATATTCAACTTCGTGCCGGACTTCGCCCTGGACTTCTACAAGGCCGTCCGGGCCCGCGACCATGCCGCCATCATGGCTGGCCTGCGCGACTTCGTCCTGCCCTACATCGCCCTGCGCGACCAGGGTAAGGGCTATGCGGTCTCGATCGTGAAGGCGGGCATGACCGCCATCGGCCGCACCGCCGGTCCGGTCCGTCCGCCGCTGGTCGACCTGACCCCGGCCCAGCTGGACCAGCTCAAGGCCCTGATCGCGGGCGTTCAGCCGGCCGCGCCCAGGCTGGCGGCGAACGGATAGTCGCAGGCCTCTGTCCGGTGTCCGCCGGAGGGCCTAAGACCATCAACCTACGCAGTAGGTGGTCATGAACATGTTCGAACTCAGTCAGTTGCGCTGCTTCGTCGCCGTCGCCGAGGAACTCCACTTCGGGCGGGCGGCGCAGCGTCTCAACATGACCCAGCCGCCGCTGAGCCGGCAGGTCCAGCTGCTGGAGCGCATCCTAGGCGTGGTCCTGCTGGACCGGACCAGCCGGTCTGTGCGGCTGACGCCGGCCGGGCGGTCCTTCCTGATCGAGGCCAAGCGGATCCTGCGGCTGGCCGACAGCGCGGCCCTAGCCACGCGCCGCATTGCCTCGGGCGATGCCGGGAGGGTGGCGGTCGGCTTCACCGCCGCCTCGGGCTACAGCTTCCTGCCCAACCTCGTGGACCTGGCGCGGACGAAGCTGCCCAATGTCGACCTGACCCTGAGGGAGCTGGTCTCGGGCGAGCAGGTCGAGGCCCTGCTGACCGGACGCATCGACCTGGGCCTCGTGCGGCCGCCCCTGACCCGGCCCGAGTTCGACAAGGTCCGCGTCCTGACCGAGCCCTTGGTGGCGGCCCTGCCGAGCGGCGACCCACGGCTGGAGAAGGACGTCATCAGCCTGTCGGACTTCGGCGACCAGCCGATGGTCATGTATGCGCCCGAGGGCGCCGGCTACTTCCACGGCATGCTCAGCGCCATGTTCGACGAGGCCGGGGTGTCGCCCCAGTACGTCCAGCACATGGCCCAGATCCACTCCATCCTGGCCCTCGTCCACGCCCGGATCGGGGCGGCGGTGGTGCCGGAGGCGGCGACGAAGCTGCACTTCGAGGGGGTCGAGTTCCGGCCTCTGGAGACCTCGCCCGAGCGGCCCGTCGAGCTGTTCGTGGCCTGGCGACGCGACAACGACAACCCCAGTCTGAAGCCCCTGCTGGCCCTCATCGAGGCGCAAGGGGAGCACCCCTAAGGAGCCACACCATGCCCACCCGCAGGACCGTGATCGCGACCGCCGGAACCGCCGCACTGGTCGCCGGCCTGCCGGGGGCGGGGTGGGCGGAAGGGGCGGCGCCGATCGCGACGACGAAGCACGGACGGGTGCGCGGGGCGGTCGATCAGGGGATCAAGGTGTTCAAGGGCGTCCGCTACGGCGCCGACACCTCGACGCGGCGCTTCCAGCCGGCGGTGGCGCCCGAGGCCTGGACGGAGGTCAGGGACGCCCTCGAGTACGGCGCGGCCAGCCCGCAGAAGTCGGAAGAGCCCAACCAGTCCGAGGACTGCCTGTTCCTGAACGTCTGGACGCCCGAGCTTCGCGACGGCGGGAAGCGGCCGGTCATGGTCTATGTCCACGGCGGGGCCCACGCCAACGGCTCGGGGTCGAGCCCGCTGTATGACGGGGTGGCCCTGTGCAAGCGCGGCGATGTGGTGGTGGTGACCCTGAACCATCGCTTGAACGTGTTTGGATACAATGGGTTAGGCCAGCTTCTGTCGCCGCATGGCGGGGGCGCCTATGGGGCCTCGGGCAGCGTCGGCAACCTCGACCTGCTGCTGGCCCTGCGCTGGGTGCGGGACAATATCGCCGAGTTCGGCGGCGACCCCGGCAATGTCATGGTCTTCGGCCAGTCGGGCGGCGGGGCCAAGCTGGTGACCCTGATGGCCATGCCCTCGGCGGCGGGCCTCTATCACAAGGTCATCACCATGAGTGGCCAGCATGTGACCGCCATGGGGCCCCAGCACGCGGCGCTGCGAATGCGGGTCTTCCTCGACCGTCTGGGCCTGACGCCGGAGCGTGCCGGGGAACTGGCCGCCGTGCCGACGGCGAAGCTGGTCGAGGCCCTGTCGATGGACGACCCGATCGAGAAGGGCGGCATCACCTTCTGGTCGGTGATGGACCACGACACCCTGCCGCGGCATCCCTTCGTGCCCGACGCCCCGGCCGAGAGCGCCCACATCCCGATGATCATCGGCAATACCCACGACGAGGCGCGGGCCTTCACGGCGGGCGATGCGCGGAATTTCTCGCTGACCTGGGACACGGTGGCGGCCAAGCTGGCGCCCGAGTTCGTGGTCGATCTGAACGCCCAGTATGTGGTCGACTGGTATCGCCGCCAGTTCCCGCAGATGTCGCCGGTCGATGTCTTCTTCGCCGCCGCGACCTGCGGCCGATCGCGGCCAGGGCATCTGATCCAGGCGCAGGAGCGGGCGCGGCTGGGGGATAAAACCTGGATGTACCAGCTGGACTTTGGCTCGCCGGTGGATCCGAAACTGGGCGCCTACCACTCGTTCGACATCGCCCTGGCCTTCGACAACTGTCACCAGCCGACCTCGAAGACGGGGACGGGACCGGAGGCGCGGGCGGTGGCCGCGAAGATGAGCGAGACCTTCATCGCCTTCGCCCGGACCGGAAATCCGAACAGCGCGGCCATCCCGGAGTGGAAGCCCTACGACCTGCAGACGCGGCCGACGATGGTGTTCGACGTCGAAACGCGGTCGGTCGACGACCCCCGGGCGGAGGAGCGCAAACTGTTCCAGGTCGCGCCCTTCCTGAAGCAGGGCACCTGAGGCTTTTGCACGCGAAAAAAGGCGAGTGCAAAAAGTGCAATTCTGAAGGTCGGGTGGGAGGTTCGGCTTTCAAGAGACTGAAATTGAAGCGCTGAGGCTGAGCATCGGCTTTGCACTCGGAGTGCACGGCAGGTGCAAGCGTGGCGCGGATGTCAAAGACCGGAGGCGGGGATTATAGACCGCGTTCGGGGCGTGCTGAGCCGAATGGGGCGGCTGCCGAAAAGAGCGCGGCGGATCAGGGTGTTGGCGTGAGAGGATATGCGCATCTGATCCCTCTCCCGGCGGGAGAGGGAGGGGCCCGCGAACGGAGTGAGTGGGAGGGTGAGGGGTTGGCGCCAGCCGGTGAGCGCCAGCCCCTCACCCTTTCGGTTTGCGCATCGCTTCGCTCTGCGAACCTCAAGCCCTCTCCCGCCGGGAGAGGGTCAGGCTAATTGCAGACATCCAGCGGGATCGACCCCGCCATGGCCGCATAGCCGGCGTCGGACGGGTGCAGCCAATCGCCGCTCTGGTATTCGGCGCGCAGCTTCGTCGGTCGGGTCGGGTCGCGCAGGATGGCGTCGTAGTCGAGGCGGGCGTCGATGTCGGGCGTGGTGCGGATCCACTGGTTGACCGACTGGCGGATCGCCTCGCCGGACGCGGTGAAATAGTTGGCGTCCTCGAAGGGCGGGATGGTCGAGACGACCACCTTCAGCCCCGCCGCATGGGCGCGGGCGATGACCTGTCGGTAGCCGGCGATGATGTCCTCGGCGGTGACGGCTTCGTGGGCGTATTCGGCGCGGGCGGGGCGGCCGATGTCGTTGATGCCCTCCAGCAGGATCAGGCATTTCGCGCCGGATACGGCCAGGGCGTCGGCGTCGAGGCGTTCGAGGGCGGAGGGACCGGAGCCCTGATGCAGCAGGCGGTTGCCGCCGATGCCGGCGTTGACCACGGCCCAGCCGGAGCCCGCCATCCGCTCGGCGAGGCGTTCGGGCCAGCCGCCGGGGCCGGAGGGCAGGGAGCCGGTGCCCTCGGTAATCGAGTCGCCGAAAGCCACGATGACGCGGGTGGGGCCAGAAGCCCGGGTGGGGGTCTCGACCTCGACGGCGGTGGCGAGGGCGCCGAGGCGCTGGCGCGGGGCGTCGGCGGGAACGGAGGCACCCGTCGTGTCGCCGTTGGTCAGGACCTGACGCAGGCGGTGGGTCGGGAGGCGGGCCTCATCCGGGTAGAAGACGCTGATCGTCAGGCGGTCCTGCGCCTGGACCGGCAGGGCGACCGGGTCGGACAGGCGCGGGGCGCCGGCGGGCAGGATCAGGCCGCTCGCGCCGTCGAAGGTGACGGGGACGGGGGCGCCGTCGCCGACGGCGACGCTGACCGCGCCGACGCGAATGGGGGCCGCGCCGTAGATATTGGACATGCGGATGCGGAGGCGGTCGCCGGCGGCCGAGACGGTGGTGGTCTGGCTGACCGTCTGGTTCGCGACGGTCGAGGGGCCGAGGGGGCCGCGGACGTCGTTCGGATTGGGCGGGGAGGGCGGGACCACGGGGCCGGCGTTGGACGACGGGGGAAGGTCCAGGCGGCGATCCACTTAGGCGCGCTAGGGGCCTCCTGTGCGTGGGCGGTTGAGACCATTATCCCGCTGACAGCGATTACAGCCAGCATAGCGCGAACCCGCATTCTCAATCTCCGCTCATCCCCGCGAAAGCGGGGACCCAGTTCTGTTGTGAGGCATGGCGTCCGGGATTGGGGGCGCTGGGCCACTATAAGCAGGAATAGCCCAAAGCACTGGGTCCCCGCTTTCGCGGGGAGGAGCGGAAATTTGTGTCTTACGCCTGGCCTTCGATCACCGATCCCACGGGAAGTTCAGCGTCGGCTGGTTGACGTAGCGGTCCATGGCCAGGACCACCCGAGTGCCGGCGCCGGGAGCCAGCTTCAGGGTGAAGGCGGAGGCGTTCACGGCTTGCGTCTTGCCGTCGAAGGTCGCCGTCTTGATGGTGTGCTCGCCATAGCCGCCGCCCTGAATGATGACCTCGCGCGACTGCGTCGGCGACAGGTTGACGAGGGTGACGGCGGTCTCGTCGGCGGTCATGGAATCGATCAGGGCCGCGACGTCCTCGGGGACCCCCGCGCGGCGGGCCTCGGCGTCGAAGTAGCGCAGGCGGGCATACAGGGGCGAGCCGCCGGCGTTGGCCGTGGTCGGGCCCCAGGGCGGACGGCCGATGTGCAGGGCGCCCATCATGGTCTGCATCAGGGAGCTGACGCTGGCCGGATTGAACTCCAGCCGGGCGTCCGCGAGGCGGGTGTCGGGGGTGGTGGTGTCCTCGCGCTCGGCCTTGGCCATTTCGGCGACGCGGGCGAGATCCTTGCGGAGGGCGGTCTCGGGGAAGTCGGGATTGCGGCCCTCGAGGAAGGCGACCCAGGGATGGTCCGGCGCGCGGGCGCGGTCCGAGGGCTTCATCGAGAACCACCAGATGTCGAGGCTGTTCAGCTGGTGCAGGCCGTCCTTCCAGCCGTACCAGCCGTCGGCATTGTACATGGTCGGGGTCTGGACCTTGCCGTCGACGGTGCGCTTCTCGCGGTTCAGCCGGTCGGCCTGCTTGCGCCAGACATCGAGGTATTTGTCGTCGCCGGTCAGGAGGTAGGCGTTGAAGAAGCCGAGGATGGTGCGGAGCACGCGGCTGCGGTCCTCGCGCTTGCCGGTGACCGGATTGACCGGGGAGAAGCCCCAGCCGTAGGTCCCGCCCCACCATTTGCCGTCGGCCGAGGAGCCAATGACGCCGTCGAGGCCGACGTTGGACGGCAGCAGGTCGTCATTGGCCTTCGCCCGCTCAATCCAGGCGTCGACATAGCCGAGCAGCCAGTCGCGGTATTTCGGCTCCTGCGCCAGCATATAGGCATTGAGGGCGAGGGTGGTGGAGAAGAGGTTCAGCGGGTGGTCGCCGACCACGTCGGTGTATTCGTCGTAGTGGTGCAGCGTCTGTTCGTAGGTGGTCTCGCCATGCTCCATGAAGAAGCGGTGGCCGGCCTCGAATGGGTCGCCGGCCCAGTCGAGGGCGGTGGCCTTGCGCAGCATCGGGCCGCGTGAGCCGTTCATCAGGCTCTTGATGATCTTGTGCTGCGGGTCATAGTTCGGGGCGTCGGCGTCCTCGCCCATATACAGGGCGCTGAAGCGTCGGGCGCGGTCGGCGAAGCGGGGATTGTTCGGGTCCGACAGGCCCTGGACGTTGAACATGGTCAGCTCTTCGGCGTGGTGCTGCCAATCGAGCTGGACGTTGAACTCCTTGAAGAACATGCCCTCGCGGGCGATGGCGACCTCGGTCGTCTTCGCGGCCGTGTACTGCTTCAGATGGCCTTCCCAGGCCTGGGTGTACATGGCCTTGACCCGGTCGGCGCCGCCGAGGGCGTGGAGCAGGGGCCAGTTGTTGACGTTCTCGATGGCGTCGTCGGGGCCGTCGTTGGCGCCCCAGCGCTCGAAGCAGAGGAAGTAGCCGCGCTCGTCGAAATAGCGGGCGTAGAAGGCGGCGCAGGCCTCGGCGTTGTCGGCCAGAAGTTGTCTTTGAAGCAGGGCCCAGCCGGGGGCGGGCATGGGCGTCGAGACCGTCAGCGAGGCGGTCGCGGCCCGGGCTTGAGCTCTGGCCTTGGGGGCGACCGCGACAGCGAGGGCGGCGACGGCCGTGCCGCCGAGGAAGCTCCGACGCGAGGCGCTCATCAGGCTGCCTTCTCGGGGGCGGCCTTCAGGGTGATGCGCTCGATCTTGCCGGTGATCAGGAAGTAGGCGGCGATGACCAGCAGGCAGTGCAGCCCGACGAACCAGAGGCCGAGGTCGAAGGACCCGGTGGCCTGGACGATATAGCCGATGACGATCGGGGTCACGATGCCGGCCGCATTGCCGAAGGTGTTGAAGATGCCGCCGGTGACGCCGACGAACTCGCGCGGCGAGGTGTCGGAGATGACCGCCCAGCCGAGGGAGGCAATGCCCTTGCCGAAGAAGGCGACGGCCATCAGGCCGATGACGAGGCTGGTGGAGTCTACGTAGGCGCAGGCGATGATGGTCATGGACAGGACCATGCCGATGGCCAGCGGCGTCTTGCGGGCGATGGTCAGGGAGCCGGTGCGCTTCAGGAGGTAGTCCGAGACGATCCCGCCCAAGAGGCCGCCGAAGAAGCCCATCAGGGCCGGGGCGGCGGCGGCGAAACCGGCCTGTTTGATGTCCAGCCCGCGCTCCTTGACCAGATAGATCGGGAACCAGGTGACGAAGAAATAGGTCAGGACGTTGATGCCGTACTGGCCGATGAAAACGCCCAGCAGCATGCGGTTCTTGAGCACCTGGGAGACGTTGGTCCAGCTGAAGGCGGCGGATTTGGCGGCCTGTTTGGTCTCCATGCGGACCATGCCGCCGCCGGCCTCGATATAGTCGAGCTCGGCCTGGTTGACGCCCTTGTGGTCGACGGGGGCCTTGATCATCCACCAGAAGACGCCGGCGGCGAGGACGCCGAGACCGCCCATGACGAAGAAGACCGAGTGCCAGTCATAGGTGTGGACCAACCAGCCCATCAGAGGGGCGAAGGCGACGAGGGAGAAGTACTGGGCCGAGTTGAAGACCGCCGAGGCGAAGCCGCGCTCCGAGCTGGGAAACCAGGCGGCGACGAGGCGGGCGTTGCCGGGGAAGGAGGGGCTTTCGGCCAGACCGACAGCGAAGCGCAGGGCGAACAGGGTGGCGAACACCGCCCCGCCGATGACGAAGCCGGACAGGCCCTGGAAGAAGGTGAAGGCCGACCAGGTTGCGATGGCCAGGGCGTAGATCAGCTTGGTGCCGAACTTGTCGAGCAGGGCGCCGCCGGGGATCTGGCCCAGGCAATAGGCCCAGGCGAAGGCCGAGAGGATGTAACCCATCTGGACCGGGCTGAGGCCGAGGTCCTCGGACGCCGCGTCGCCGGCGATCGAGAAGGTGGAGCGGTCGGCGTAGTTGATCGTGGTGATCAGAAAGATCAGCAGCAGGATCAGGAAGCGGACCTGGGTTCGCTTGCCTCCGGAGGGAGGGGCGGGAGCGGGGCCAGTGGTCTGAACGGCGTCGGTCATGGTCGTTACGCTCCTCGACGTATCGGGGGAGACGATGAACCGTGATGCCGGAAAAGCCCGACGCCTTGAGGTGTTTCGCTTCCCAACCGGCGCCTCTTGCGGGCGTCTGGCTTGACCGGACGATAGGAGGGGAGGGGGCGGGGGTCCAAGCCAAACCGACTATGGACTGATACAGAACCGGTATCGATCGGGGCGATCGGTCGCAGGGCGGCTATTGATCCGCGAAACCGGCTGAAACACTACCGACGAATGATCGATGACAGGATGTCGCGCCAGGGCGGGGGATCGGTTCAAGTCCGGCATCGGTCCATGCCCGATTGGGATTGGCCTCGGAGAACAGGGCGATCCTATGGTCCCCTCGAAGCCAACCGGTGTTCGAACCGGAGCGGACAACCGGCGCCACAGCGCCAGCCAAGAAGATCCGGGACACCCGGACATATGGGGAAGGAAGACGACGATGCGCTCCTCGCATGGATTCCAATTCGCACTTCGCAGCGGCGTCTCGGCGCTGGTCCTGACGCTGGCGGTCGCCGGCGTTGCGGCGGCGCAGACGGCGCCCGCTGATCCGCAGACCGACGACGGCGCGACCACCGTCGACGAGATCGTGGTCACCGGCTTCCGCGCCAGCCTTCAGAACGCCGTCAGCGCCAAGCGCCGCGAGAGCGGCGTCGTCGACGTCATCAAGGCCGAGGACATCGCCGACTTCCCCGACCTGAACCTGGCGGAATCGCTGCAGCGCGTGCCGGGCGTCACCATCAGCCGCGCCAACGGCGAAGGCCGTCAGATCTCGGTGCGCGGCCTGGGTTCGGAATACACCCGCGTCCGCGTCAACGGCATGGAGGCCATCGCCACCACCGGCGGCACGGTCAACTCGGGCGGCACCAACCGCTCGCGCGGCTTCGATTTCAACATGTTCGCCTCCGAGCTGTTCAACAGCCTGACGGTGCGCAAATCCGCCTCGGCCGACGTCGAGGAAGGATCGCTGGGCGCGACCGTCGACCTGCAGACCGCCCGCCCGTTCGACTATACCAAGCCGACCCTCGTGATGGGCGTCCAGGGCAGCTACAACGACCTGGCGCGCGACGTGAAGCCGCGCTTCACCCTGCTGGCCTCCAACACCTGGGCGGATGGCAAGTTCGGGGCCCTGTTCTCGGCCGCCTATGAAGAGCGCCACATCCTGGAAGAGGGCGCCAACATCACCCGCTGGAGCGCCGGCGGCGCCAACGGCGGCTTCAACACGGCCTCGACGATCAACGGCTATACGATCGCCCAGATCAACAACGCCAGCGCGACCACCGGCCTGTTCCACCCGCGCCTGCCGTCCTACGTCTCGTATGACCACAACACCGAGCGCCTGGGCGTGACCGGCTCGCTGCAATGGCGCCCGGACGACCAGTCGACGGTCACCCTGGACATCCTCTATTCGGACGTTAAGTCGACCCGCGACGAGGCCCAGCTGCAGGCCATCGGCCTGAGCCGCTCGGGCACGGGCAAGCCGCAGACCATCATCCGGTCGGGCGTCGTGGATGGCCGCAACATCGTCCAGGCCAATCTGGACGCCGTCGACGTGCGTACCCAGTCGGCCCACGACGAGCTGGAGACCAAGTTCCAGCAATACACCCTGACGGCCAATCGCAACTGGACCGACCGGTTCCGCACAGGCTTCATCGGCGGCTATTCGAAGTCTTTCTTCGACAACCCGGTCTCAACCATCGTCACCTTCGACCGAGCCAACACCAACGGCTTTTCCTACGACTTCCGCACCCGGATGCCGGAGATCAATTTCGGCTTCGACCTGACCAACCCGGCCAACTGGTCGATGATCAACGGCACCTCCGAGGTCCGCATCCGCCCGAACTCGGTCGAGAACACCTTCACGACCGCCAAGGCCTTCTATGAGTGGGACCTCAACGACAACCTCACCCTCAAGGGCGGTGTCGACTATCGCAAGTTCGGCTTCCATTCCGAGGGCCTGTACCGCACGACCGAGACCGTCGTTCAGACCCTGACGCCGGCTGAACTGGCCGCTGTGTCGCGCGTCTATTCGGGCTTCGGCCGCAATGCCGACCTGCCGGCGGGCGCCCCGACCAGCTGGCTGGCGCCGGACCTGGCCAAGTTCATCGCCACCTACAACATCTATTCCAACACCGGCATCTACGCCCTGACCGGGGTCAACAACTCCTCGGCGCGCGGCCAGTACATCAATGTCGAGGAAGCCGACACGGGCGCCTATGTCCAGGTCGACTACCATTTCGACGCCTTCGGCCTGCCGTGGCGGGGCGACGCGGGCGTGCGCTACGTCTCCACCGACCAGTGGTCGCAGGGCTATGAGACGACCTCGGCCGGCTCCAACCTGGTGGAGGCCGAGCGCAAATACGGCATCTGGCTGCCGTCGATGAACCTGGCGGTCGATCTGACCGACACCGTAGTGGCCCGCTTCTCGGCCGCCCGCACCGTGGCGCGGCCCTCGATCTCGAGCCTGACGCCCGGCGGCGACGTCGGAATCCAGGGTTCGAACTACAGCTATTCGACCGGCAACCCGAACATCAAGCCGACCGAGTCGGACAACATCGACCTGTCGCTGGAATATTATCCCGACCGGGACAGCCTGTTCGCCGTGGGTCTATTCTACAAGAAGATCAACACCTTCGTTCAGACCCTTGCCCAGGACATTCCGTTCAACCAGCTGGGTCTGCCGAACTCGATCCTGACCGGCACCACCGCCACGCCGACGACGATCTTCCGCACCACCCAGCCGATCAACACCGAGGGCGGCGACCTGAAGGGCATCGAGCTGAACGCCCAGAAGCGTCTCGACTTCCTGCCCGGCTGGATGGAGAATTTCGGGGTCCAGGCCAACTACACCTTCGTCGACTCCAAGATCACCTACATCACGTCCCTGAGCCCGCTGACGGTGATCGACAACACCCTGATCGGTCTGTCCAAGCACGCCGCCAACTTCACCCTGTATTATGAGACCGAAAAATTCTCGATCCGGGGGTCGGCGGCCTATCGCGCGGGTTATCTGACGGGGGTTCCGGCCGCCGACGGCAACTCGGTCGCGGGCACCAACGAGACCCTGAATTTCGACGCCCAGGCCTCCTATGCCATCACGCCGCAGCTCAAGTTCAGCGTCGAGGGCATCAACCTGACCGACGAGTTCAACGATCAGTATGTCGACGCCGACAACCGTCTGAACGTCTACACCCACACGGGTCGGCAGTTCTTCGTGGGGCTGCGCTACACCTTCTAAAGATCTGACGCGGGTTCTCCTCCCGACCGTTAGTCCCTGCGCCGGATCCAATCCCCCCTGGATCCGGCGTTTTTTTGCGCCGACAGCGCTTGATCAGTCGGCGAGGCTGAGCGCGTCGGCGACGCCAGTCAGGAAGTCGTGGTGATGGGCGTTGGCCTCGGCCGTATCGATCGACCCCATGAGGCCCCGCGCGCGGGGGCGGCTCGCCTCGTCGCGAAGCCGGGTCACCAGGGCCTCGAGGTGGCCGTCTCCCTTGCGGGCGTCCATGACCCCGGCGTGGACCCGGGCCTCCTTCATCCGGCGCGTGAGGATGGCCGGATCCAGCGGCGCGGCGCCGGCGCGGACGGCGAGCCGGGCGAAATCGCCCGCGTAAAGCCGCACATAGCTCTCTTCAATCATGGGGTCCGGTCCTGTTGGCAGGGAAAGCCGGTGGAAGGCGCCGCCGGTCGCCCGACCCGCCTAAAGGGGCTGGAGATTGTTGTAGGTGCGGTTCTGGACGCAGACGCCCTGGAGCGTGAGGCCGCGATCGGGCTGGCCGGCGCGGGGCCAGGTCATTGTCAGGCGCAGGGTCTTGCTCTCGGTATCGAGAACCATGTCGCCCTGCGTCTTCTCCGGGCCCATCGCATTTGTCGCAAAATGCACAGTCCCGTCGGGCGCGACCTTCGAGGCGAACTGGCCGGGAAGGATCAGCCAGACGCTGTCGACAACCGGTACGCTGCCGATGAAGGCCATCGACAGGGTTTCGGTGTTCCAGATCATGCCGAAATGGAACGGCTGGACCCGGGCGCCGCCGGGGTGCGGGGTCTGGAGATAGGTCCCGGCGCAATCATATCGGTCCATGTTGGCCGGGAGATTTTCGGCCGCGGCCCGGGTTGCGGACACAAGGCAGAGCAGGCCGGTCGCGGCGGCCAGAGCGTGACGGATCATTGGGGTCCTGTCGCGGCTGGAAAGCGCCAAACCGCACACCGTCGAGGGTGGGATGAATTACCGCCGGCGATCAAGAACCCCCCGGCGCTGCATTGGTTCCATAGCGCGCGAAGGAAATTCGATGTCGGCGTGCGAGCAGCCAGGGATCAGGGAATCCTGAGAACTTCCGGCGGCCGCCAGCTCCCGTCCAGGACGGCGGCGCCGGCCCAGTAGGCGCGGATATAGAGGGAAAAGCCGTCGTCCGGCGCGGGTAGCCAGTTGCTCTCGTGCTCCGGGCCCGGCGAGTCCGCGCCGACATAGAGGGTCAGGGAACCGTCGGCGTTGCGTTTCAGGCTCGTGTTCCGGGTCCCCAGCGAATAGCGGGCGAGCGGGTTCGGGTGGAAGAGGTGGTGTCTGTTGTAGAGGGTCAGGGACCAGAACCCCTTGACCGGCGGCTCCTGTCCGGCGGCGAAGGTCACCACATAGTTCCGGGCGCCGGTCAGTGGACGGCCGTCGCCGTCGAGGTCGGTGTAGAAATACTGGGTCTCCTCCGGCCGGTTGTCGAACATGTTCGACCGCGCCGTGCCCGTGCGGTTGAAATAGTCGATCCCCCATCGGGCGTTGTTGGTCGAACGGTTCCAGCCGTTGCCGGCGGGATGACCGTTGTGCCGCCATTCGAGGAAGCGCTTGAGGGTGGTGGCCTCGGCCTCGTGCGCCTGTTCGACCATGGCCGCCTTCAGCTGCGGATCGCGCTCGGCGACGGCCAGGATCAGGCGGAACTGGGCATAGAGCGCCTCCTCGCCGAGCAGGGGCGGGATGCGGTCCAGCAGGTCGGGCAGCCGGTCGAAGAAGGTTTCGGGATCGACCCGTTTCGTCTCGCCTTCGCCCTCCGGGGCGGGGCCGGGAAGGGTCGGCGCCCGGCTCCAGTCGACGATCTTCAGGGTCCCGTCGAACTCGCTCAGCGGATAGGCGGAGATCAGATTGAGGATCGGCTGGATCGCGGCGCGGTCCTCGTCGGTGTCGTTCATGAAGGCGCGGGGGACGGCGCTGGCCATTTCAGTGGGGGAGCGAAAGACGCCGGTGATCCCGGCCGGGATCTGGCCCTCCCAGTTCGGGCCGATCAGGGCGTAGAAGCCCGGCCGGGAGCCATAGGCCCTGCCCAGCCGCCCGAACTGTTCTGTGCGGCCGTCATAGAGGCCATAGACCCAGTAGCGATCGCCGAAGTCCGGCACCTGGAGCACCACCGGGGTCTCGCCGAGCGAGAACAGGCCGGCGCCGTGGACGAGGTCGGGGTCGGGACAGGCGCCGGCGGTCTGGTGTGGGGTGACCGGGGCGTCGCGCATGGCGAGGCGACCGGCTCCGGGCGTCCGGGCCAGGGCCGCGCGGCGGTTGTCCATATCGGCCAGGGGCCAGCCCCAGACATAGGCGAAGGAGGCCAGGTTCCGGGCGTACTCCGGATGCATGACGACGTTTTGCGCGGGCCGGGCTGCGGCGGCGGCGGACGGGACGTTCGGGGCGGTCGGGGCCAGGGCCATGTGAGTCTCCTCAAGCGCGGACGATGCCTTGGCCGTGGAGCCGGCCCCATCGGGCGAACTCCGGAGGCGGGTGTCAGGGGGGCGAAGAGGGGAGGCGGTGCGTTTCCACTGGCGGTCCAAGGTTCGGCGCCGCTAGGTTGGCCGCATGGAAGAAGCCAAACCCCGCCCCAAGGTTCGCGCCCGCGCAGACGCGATCAAGCCGTTCCGTTGCAAGAACCTGATCGCGGTGATCGAGGACCCGTCCGACGTGAAGAACATCGGCACGGTGATCCGCAACGCCAACGCCTTCGGGGTCGAGAAGGTCTTCGTCGTGGACCCGAAGCGCGCCCTGCCGGACGACTGGCAGGACCTGCGCGGGGACCGGCAGGTGTCCAAGCTCTCGGTCTCGGCGGTGAAGTGGACCTTCGTGAAGCGGTTCGACAGCACCGATGACTGTTTCGACTATCTGGAGCAGAACAATTTCGTCTCCATCGTCACGTCGCCCCACGTGAAGGGCAAGGCGAGCGTGAACCTCGATGAGGGCGACTACACGGTACAGACCAAGCTGGCCGTCTGGTTCGGCAGCGAGGCCGTGGGCATCAGCCCGCGCGCCGTCGAGCGCAGCGCCATGTGCGTCAGCATCCCCATGTTCGGGATGATCGAGAGCCTGAACCTGGGCACCAGCTCGGGGATCGTCCTGTATGAGGTCGGCAAGCAGAGGCGGGCCTATCAGAGCCGCTATCGCCTGCGGAACAAGCGCGGCGAGCGTGAGACGCCCCTGCCGACGGTGATGCTCCAGGCGCCGGCCGAGCCCGAGGCGGTGGAGTAGCGTCTCATCTCTGGAACAGCGGCGCGCGCGTCTTGGGCGCATAGCCGCATCATGACGCCACACCCGATTCCCGCCGACGCGACCACGATCTCCGCCGACGACCACGCCGACCTGTTCCTCGACACCGTTCGCGCCGCCATGGAGCGGCGGCGTTGGGAGCTGGGCGCGGAGGCGCTGGGAGACCTGAGCGACGAGGAGCTGGCCGCCGTGATCGAGGGGGCGATGAGCGAGGCCGGGGCGGCGCTGGGTTAGGCCGAGCCGTCAGGGCCTACGGCACGAACTGGATGGTTTTGGCGAACTGGATGTCGCGCGGGCCAGGGGCGACGTGCTCGCCACGCATCAGGGCGACGGCGGCGTCGCCGAATCCGAGGCCGGGATGGGTCTCGCCCAGGACGTGGCAGTTCTCGACATCGCCATTGGCGCGGGCGGTGCATTCCAGGGTGACGGCGACGGCGGTCAGGACGGGGACGGCGGGCGTCGCCCGCGCTTCCCGCATCTGAACCGCCGGCTGCACGGGCTCGAGCGCGACTTCGACCCTGGGGGCGGTGTCGGACAGCAGGGCGGCGGCGAAGATGAGGGCGAGCATTGGAGGGTGATCCCGGTTCTGCGAGATCAATGGGCGGGCGACGTTTCCGTTCCGTTCGAGATCTTAACGGGCGGCGGAGGCCTTCAGACTGTCGCTGAAAAGCTGCAGGGTCTCGGCTCCCGCGAGGCGGGCGCGGCTGTCGGGCTCGATCATCAGGCCGATGCGGCGGGTGAGGCCCCAGCCGGTCAGGGTGGCGACGGCGACGCCCTCGCCCTGGAACCCGCGCGGCAGGACGGTGACGCCGAGCCCCGCGCGGACATAGGCCAGGGCCCGGTCGTCGTGGGTGGTGCGGGCGGCCATGAAGGGGCGCACGCCGCGGGCGGTGAAATAGCGGCTGGTCTCGGCCAGGGCCTCGCAGTGGCGGCGCACGATCATGGTCTCGGCCGCGACCTCCTCGGGAGCGACCTCGGGGCGGTGGGCGAGGGGGTGGGAGAGAGGCATGGCCAAGCCGTAGTCCTCGACGAACAGCGGATCGCGCGCGGCGCCGTCCACGACCCCGATGGCTGCATCGACCCGACCCCGGCCGAGTAGGGCGGGCAGGTCGGATTGACGGCCCTCGACGATTTCGAGCCGTTCCGAGAGCGCGCTGTCCCGCAGGGCGGCCAGCGCCCGTTCGACCCAGGACGAGGGCAGGGTGGAGAGCAGGCCGAGGCGGATCAGCTTCTTCGGCGCCTCGGCGGGGGCGGCGGTCTCGGCCTCGAGGAAGGCGGCCTCGATGCGCCGGGCCTGGGCCGAGAGGCGGACGCCGGCGGCGGTCAGCTCGACCCGGCGGCTGTTGCGGATGAACAGAGTCTCGCCCAGCATCCGCTCCAGCTTCGCGATCCCGATGGACAATGTTGGTTGGGACACGCGGCAGTTGGCGGCGGCGCGGGAGAAGTTCCCACGGTCCACGACGGCAAGAAAATATCGCAGCAAGGTCCGGTCGAGCATAGCGACAGACTATACTGAAGCCTCGCCCAATTGAAATTTCCCGCGCGCGGCGGACGCGCTAGGGTGACGGCCAGACTCCCGTCAGAGGACCGAGGAAACTTCGCATGAGCATTCCCTTCGCCCCCCAGTCGATGGAGTTCGGCCTCGGCGAGAACGCCGACGCGATCCGCGAGACGACCGCCCGGTGGGCCGCCGACAAACTGGCGCCGCGCGCGGCCGAGATCGACGAGACCAACAAGTTCGCCCGCGACCTGTGGCCCGAGATGGGAGAGTTGGGCCTGCACGGCATCACGGTCGAGGAGGAATACGGCGGCCTCGGCATGGGCTACCTCGAGCATGTGGTGGCGATGGAAGAGGTGTCACGCGCCTCGGCCTCGATCGGCCTGAGCTACGGGGCCCACTCCAACCTCTGCGTCAACCAGATCCGCCGCTGGGGCAATGCGGAGCAGAAGGCGAAATATCTGCCCAGGCTGATCTCGGGCGAGCATCTGGGCTCGCTGGCCATGTCGGAGGCCGGCTCGGGCTCTGACGTCATGTCGATGCGGACCAGGGCCGAGGGCAAGGGCGACCGCTACATCCTGAACGGCACGAAATTCTGGATCACCAACTCCCCGACCGCCGATACCCTGGTGGTTTATGCCCGCACCGGCGAGGGCAACGGCGGGGTGACCGCCTTCCTGATCGAGAAGGGGATGAAGGGGTTCAGCGTCTCCAAGAAGCTGGACAAGATGGGGATGCGCGGCTCGGACACGGCGGAGCTGGTGTTCGAGGACTGCGAGGTCCCGGCCGAGAACGTCATGGGCGGCGAGGGGCGCGGGGCGGCGGTGCTGATGTCGGGCCTAGACTATGAGCGCACCGTCCTGTCGGGCGGGCCGCTGGGCATCATGCAGGCGGCGCTGGACGTGGTCCTGCCCTATGTCCGCGACCGCAAGCAGTTCGGCAAACCCATCGGCAGTTTCCAGCTGATGCAGGCCAAGGTCGCCGACATGTACGTCGCCCTGAACTCGGCCCGGGCCTATGTCTATGCGGTGGCGCGGGCCTGCGACGCGGGCAAGACGACGCGCTATGACGCGGCGGGGGCGATCCTGCTGGCGTCGGAGAATGCGGTGAAGGTGTCGCTGGAGGCCGTTCAGGCCCTGGGCGGCGCGGGCTATACGAAGGAATGGCCGGTCGAGCGGCTGGTCCGCGACGCCAAGCTCTATGATATCGGCGCCGGCACCAACGAGATCCGCCGCTTCCTGATCGGCCGCGAGCTGCTGGGGAGCTGATTGCTCTTCCGCACCGTCAAACCGATGCTATATTCCTCCCATGGCAAAGACGTCCGGACATTTCTTGAGCTGGGTGAAGCGCGACGCTCTGTCCGGGCGATTCAATGGGGCCGTCGGCGAAACCACCACGCCGAAAGGACATCGAGTGGTTCAGTTCTCGAAGCCCGCGAGAATCTCCGAGACGAAGCTGAAGGCCGCGATCGAAGCGCGCTCGGCGGCCAAATAGGACGTGGCTCGCGCCCCCAAAGGCTATTACAAATCGGTCTTCATCAACGCTCCTTTCACGCCCGATCGCGCGGAGCTGTTCAATGCGATGGTGTTCACGGTGCAGGCCGCGGGCTTCGCGCCGCACTGCGCCCGGGAACTGGACAACGCCGGTCAGGTCCGGCTGGACAAGATCAAGGATCTGATCCGCACCTGTCATCTCGGCATTCACGACATCTCGTTCATGGCCCTGGACGGCGACGTGCCGCGCTTCAACATGCCGTTCGAACTGGGACTGTTTCTGGGGGCGTCGGCTTTCGGCGAGGGCTGGGTGGCGCGCAAGGCCTGCACTATCCTCGATGCAGAAGCCTTCCGGTATCAGCGAGCGCTGTCAGACATCGCCGGTCAGGATATCCGGACCCATGCGCTCGAGGCCGACCAGGCGTCGGCACAGGTGAGAAACTGGCTCTCGCACCACTCGCGAAGCAAGGCACCGATCCTGGGGGCGGTCCCGATCTGGGGACTCTATCAGGCCTTCGAGGCAGAGTTGCCGGAACTGGCGGAAGCCAATGGCCTGATCGCCGACGACCTGACCTTCAGCGAGAGACGCTATATCGCGGGCGAGTGGCTTCGGGATCGCGTTCCATAACGGCGGGCGACACACGCCGCCATCACGCCCCAACGATGGACTTCGGTATCAAATGCCCCGTCTGACTTCCACGATCGATCCGAACAGCGCGGCGTTCAGGGCGCTGGATGCCCATAACCGGGCGCTGGCCGACGAGCTGCGCGCCAAGGTCGCGAAGGCGGCTCTGGGCGGGTCGGAGGCTTCGCGCGAGCGGCATGTGGCGCGGGGCAAGCTGTTGCCGCGTGACCGGGTCGAGCGGCTGCTGGACCCGGGTTCGCCCTTCCTCGAGGTCGCTCAGCTGGCCGCCAACGGCATGTATGGCGATGCGAAAGACCCCGACGGGGCGCCGGGCGCGGGCATGATCTGCGGCGTCGGCCGGGTCTCGGGCCGGGAGGTGATGATCGTCGCCAACGACCCGACGGTGAAGGGCGGCGCCTACTTCCCCCTGACGGTGAAGAAGCATCTGCGGGCGCAGGAGATCGCCGAGCAGAACAATCTGCCGTGTGTCTATCTGGTAGATAGCGGCGGAGCCAACCTGCCGCATCAGGCCGAGGTGTTTCCCGACCGCGAACATTTCGGGCGCATCTTCTTCAACCAGGCGCGGATGTCGGCGCGCAACATCCCGCAGATCGCCTGCGTCATGGGGTCGTGCACCGCCGGCGGCGCCTATGTGCCCGCCATGTCCGACGAGACGGTGATCGTGCGCAACCAGGGCACCATCTTCCTGGCCGGTCCGCCGCTGGTGAAGGCCGCGACGGGGGAGGTCATCTCGGCGGAAGAGCTGGGCGGGGCCGAGACCCATGCCCGCAAGTCCGGCGTCGTCGATCACGTCGCCGAGAACGACGAGCATGCGCTCGAGATCGTCCGCGACATCGTGGGCCACATCAACAGCGTGAAGACGGTCAGCATCGACGTGCGCGAGCCCAAGGCTCCGGCGCTGGATCCCGAGGAGCTCTACGGCATCATCCCCGAGGATGTCCGCGCCCCCTATGACGTGCGCGAGGTCATCGCCCGGATGGTGGACGGGTCGGAGTTCGAGGAGTTCAAGCCGCTGTACGGATCGAGCCTGGTCTGCGGGTTCGCCCGCATCTGGGGCTATCCGGTCGCCATCCTGGGTAACAACGGCGTGCTGTTCAGTGAGAGCGCGCAGAAGGGGGCGCACTTCATCGAACTGGCCTGCAAGCGCAAGATTCCGCTGGTCTTCCTGCAGAACATCAGTGGCTTCATGGTCGGCGGCAAATACGAGGCCGAGGGCATCGCCAAGCACGGGGCCAAGATGGTCACGGCGGTGGCGTCGGCGGAGGTGCCCAAGTTCACCATCCTGATCGGCGGGTCGTTCGGCGCGGGCAACTACGGCATGTGCGGCCGGGCCTATAGTCCGCGCTTCCTGTTCACCTGGCCCAACAGCCGGATCAGCGTCATGGGCGGGGAGCAGGCAGCATCCGTGCTGGCCACCGTCCACCGCGACGCCGACAGCTGGACCCCCGATCAGGCCGAAGCCTTCAAGGCGCCGGTGCGCCAGAAATACGAGGACGAGGGCAATCCCTACTACGCCACCGCCCGCCTGTGGGACGACGGAATCATCGACCCGGTTCAGACGCGAGACGTCCTCGGACTGGCCATTTCCGCGTCTTTGAATGCCCCGGTGCTGGACACGACGTTCGGAGTGTTCAGGATGTAGGTCCGCGGCGAAACGACCGACGGACAAGAACCATAAAAACGGGAAACATCAGGATGCGGATGACGATGGGCGGAATCGCCCTGGCTGGAATCAGCCTTGTCGCGGGTTTGGCGCTCTCGGGATGCGGGGCGAAGGTCGAGAGCCTGCCGGCGCAGTTTCAGGGACAGTGGGCCCAGACGGCGGCCCTCTGCAATGACGCCGACGGGGTGTCGCGGTTGACGGTGTCGGCGAACGGATTGGGCTTCTACGAGGGGCACGGCGCCCTGTCGGGACCCGTAACGACCTTGGGCGAGCGGGCCAGCGGGACCTTCGACATGACAGGCGCAGACTTCAATTACGAGGGCGTTCGCCCACGCGACCAGCGCCAGTCCGGCGAGCTGGTCCTGACCGACCACGGGGCGGGCCTGATCCTGACGCTTCAGGGCCACCGCCAGAACTATGTGCGCTGCACGGGCAATCGCGCATGATCGCCCTCCTGTCCTCGCTGGCGGGGGCGGCGCTGCTGACCGCCGCCGCAGGACAGGACGCCTCCCTGGCCCCGTTCGAAGGTGAATGGAACACCAGCGCCGCCGGCTGCGCCGATCTGGAGAGCCAGCACGGGCTGGCGATCGAGGGCGGCAAGATCGGCGGCTATGAATGGGGTGGCGATGTCGTCAGCGTGCGCTTGAGCCCTGGGGGCGAGGCTGCGGCCGACCTCGACTGGTGGGACATTAACGAGACCGGCTTTGACGGGCGGCTGATCACGCACCGCAAGACCTGGGGCTTCGCCCTGTCTTCGGATCACAGGGCCCTGACCGTTCGTTTCGATGACGGAAGCCAGACCTATGTCCGCTGTCCTGGGGATCGACCGGGATGAGGGATCGATCAGGCGGCCTTCTGGACGATCAGCCCGAACGAGGTCGTGGCATAGCCCTGCAGCGCCAGAACCAGAGAAGGTTCGGAATGGTAGGGTGGCACGTCGATGAACTGGTCCATGGGGCGGTCACCGGCGGTGAAGTCGAGCGGCGCGACCCGATGCCCCTTTTCCTCAAGGCGTCGGGCGAGCCTTTCGAAGTCCCGGCGACGGAACAGCACCGTGGTCTCGTGGTCGAGCGTGTCGGTGTTGGAGGACAGGTTGAGTTCGGTGGTGTGGATGGCCCAACCGCCCGGCTTGAGGGTGGCCAGCGAGTTCTCCACGAAATCGAGCCCCAGATCGATCGATCCGAGATGTTCGAACGCACAGGCGGACCAGCAGAAGTCAAATCCCTTCAGGTTCTGGTCGATCGCGTTCATGTCGCACACCTGGAACGACACGTTGAGCGCGAAGGTCTGGTCATCGCAGATGTCCGGGCGCCGCAATCCCTCGAGGCTCGCCGCGTGCTCCACAGAGCGGGTCCAGCCGGCCGAATGCGCGGACTCATGGGCCATGTCGGTGCCCACGATCGCGCAGCCGTAGTGGGCGAACAACGCGCTCAGGGGCTCTCGCCCGACGCCAAAGCCGAGACCGCGCGACCCCGGTCGCAACTGGTCCCGCTCCCAGAGCGCCTGGATGATATAGGCGAACTCCCACTGTTTGCGGTGGTAGGCGGGGCGAACCCCGATCCGCTGCATCCAGTAGGCGAACCAGGGCTGTTCGAAATACTCCTGGCGACAGGCCGACGACATCGGGAAAACGTTCCGGAGCGGTTTGCCCGGCGGAATGCGCGACGGTGTTTCAAGCGCCGACTGATCCGGCAAAAGGGCGTTGCGCAGGATCAGGCGCATCTCGCGCTGGTGAATGTCGAACTTGTGTTCAAGGCGGGCCAGTCGCGTCGCCGTGCGCGCCTCGACGAAGATATTGCGGTTGCGCCAGCTCTGGCGAAGCCGCTGCAGAGGGGTTTTCAACAGCGCGATCATGGTGTGGCGCCGCCCCCGTTCAAACCTGGACTTAACTAGGCGATCTCGCCAAACGTGTCACCCGCAAGAGTGGAATTCCGATGTTCAAATCCGTCCTTGTCGCCAATCGCGGCGAGATCGCCTGCCGGGTGTTCCGCACCGCCAAACGGATGGGGATCAAGGCCCTGGCCGTCTATTCCGAGGCGGACGCCAACGCCCTGCATGTGCGCGAGGCCGACGAGGCGATGTTGATCGGACCGGCGGCGGCGCGCGAGAGCTATCTGGATCAGGATAAGGTGCTGGCGGCGGCCAGGGCGATGGGAGCAGAGGCGATCCATCCCGGCTACGGCTTCCTGTCCGAGAACGCGGAGTTCGCCGAGGCGGTGGTCGCGGCGGGCATGATCTGGATCGGCGCCCCGCCGGCTTCGATCCGGGCCATGGGGCTGAAGGACGCGGCCAAGAAACTGATGGTGGGGGCCGGGGTGCCGGTCACGCCCGGATATATGGGCGAAGACCAGACGCCGTCGCACCTGAAGGCCCAGGCCGACGCGATTGGATACCCCGTGCTGATCAAGGCCGTGGCGGGCGGCGGCGGCAAGGGGATGCGGCGCGTCGATGAGGCCGGCGCGTTTCTGGACGCCTTGGCCTCGTGCCAGCGCGAGGCGGCGTCGAGCTTCGGCGACGACCGGGTGCTGATCGAGAAATACATCCTGAGCCCCCGCCACATCGAGGTTCAGGTGTTCGGCGACAGCCATGGGGAAGTCGTCCACCTGTACGAACGCGACTGCTCCCTGCAGCGGCGACACCAGAAGGTCATCGAGGAGGCTCCGGCGCCCGGCATGGACGCCGCGACGCGGGCGGCGGTGACCGAGGCGGCGGTCAAGGCCGCAAAGGCTGTAAGATATGTCGGCGCCGGGACCATCGAGTTCATCGCCGACGCCTCGGAGGGCCTCAAGGCCGACCGGATCTGGTTCATGGAGATGAACACCCGGCTGCAGGTCGAGCACCCGGTGACGGAGAGCATCACGGGCGTGGACCTCGTGGAATGGCAGTTCCGCGCGGCGGCGGGGGAGGCGGTTCCGCTCAAACAGGCCGATATCCCGATGAACGGCTGGGCCATGGAGGCGCGCCTCTATGCCGAGGATCCGGCGAACGGCTTCCTGCCGTCGATCGGCAAGCTCGAACATTTCGTCCTGCCCGACGACATCCGGGTCGATACGGGGGTCTATGAGGGCGGCGAGGTCAGCCAGTTCTACGACCCGATGATCGCCAAGCTGATCGTGCACGAGACCAGCCGTGAGGCGGCGGCGGCGCGGCTGGCGGACGCCTGCGGCGAGGTCGAGGTCTGGCCGGTCAGGACGAATGCGGGCTTCCTCGTTCGGTGTCTGGAGCATCCGTCCTTCGTGTCCGGGGATGTGGACACCGGGTTCATTGCGCGGGAGGAGGGGGCTCTGATCTCAAGCCGCCCGTCCGAAATCGCCCGGATCGCAGCCCTGACCCTGATGGCCGACAGCCAGCATCTGGCGCCCAAGCCGGGGCGGGCCGACTTCGACACGCCGTGGCAGGCGGACGCGGACAATGTGGCCACCGGCTTCCGGCTGAATGCGCCCCGGCGCGCCCTGTATCGCGCCCTGATCGGGGGCGAGACCACGACGGGAAGTCTGCTGTCGCGACAGGACGGCGATTTCTCCTGGGATGTCGAGATCGACGGCGAACGCCGGCTGAGCCGCAGCCAGGCGCGGACCGTCGAGGTCGAGGGGCTGGGGTCCGTCGGCTATCGCGGGACCTGGATCGAGACCGATGGCCTCGTTTTCGACCGGGGCTGGGCGTGGAAAGTGACCAAGCCCCGCTTCAGCGGAGCCGCGGGCGGCTCGGCCTCCGACGGCGCCCTGCGCGCACCGATGCCGGGCAAGATCGTCGCGGCGCCGGTCAAGGCCGGGGACGCAGTGGTCAAGGGCCAGCCCGTCGTGGTGCTGGAAGCCATGAAGATGGAGCACGCCCTGACCGCGCCTTTCGACGGGATCGTGGGCGAGATCGGCGTCGCGGTCGGAGACCAGGTGACGGCGGACGCCGTGCTGGCGGTGGTCGAGGCGCCCGACTGAATTCAGGCCTGATCCGGGACATTCCCCTGGCGCGCGACTTGCTCGCCTGAAAACCGAAGTCCCGTCCCGGGACGCATTTCGGATTTGGGGAAGAGCATGGTCGAGAACGCGGAATTCGCGATCCAGCTGACGGGCGGACCGTCGAACGACTGGCTGTGGTCGGTGCTGGACGAGAACGGCTCCACCGTCTCGAAGGGCGTCGCCGGACTTCAGGAACAGGCGCGGCGCGAGGCCGAGATCGTCGCCGGCTCGCTCAGCGTGTTCCGCCGTGTCACGCGGGGCGGCTGGTGATGCGTATCCGACCGAAAGCCTTCGCGGGTCAGGTGATCGCCGACCTGCTGCTGGTGTCGCTTCTGGCCGTGGTGACGGGCCTGATCGGGTTGCGAAGCGTGGTGCGCGGCGCCCGGGCCGTCGGCATCCTCCCGCCCAAGCCGAGCAGCGTGGCCTGCTGATCCAGCCGGCGTTTCGCCTCAAACCACCGCCCGTCTGACAGATCCTTGACCCGCCGTGGCCCTGCCGCGGCGGGTTTTCGTCGGGGGGCTACCAGCCGCTCGGGACGGGGATGCGGCCGCGACGCTGGCGTTGCTCGGTCGGCGGGGCCAGGGGTTGGTCGTGGTCGGGGCGGGCGTCGGGGGCGGCGCGGCCTGCGTCGGGGGCGGCGGAGCCTGGGGCTCCGGCTCGGGCAGGGGCGCGTGCTGGACCGGGGCGACGATCAGGGGCGTGGTATCGACCTCGATCTGCGGCTCGGGGACCAGATTGGGATCGACCGGAACCTCCAGCGCATCAAGCGGCGTGGTCACCAGCGCCATCTTGGCGATGACCGGCTCCTCGCCCGTGTGCTGGCGAGTGAAGGAGAAGCGCTGACCCCAGGCGCCGGTCCAGCGGTAGAAGATGTGCACGCCGATCTTGCGCAGCTTGACCAGCCGCTCGGCCCAGTAGGGCGAGACATAGTCGGCGTGATAGTGGGTCGCCATCCCGACCTCGGCGGCGACAGAGCCGTTCAGCGCCGCGGTGGCCACGGCCTTGGCGCGGGCCCAGCTCTCGGGGTTCGGAGGACGGTTCATGGCGCCGTCGCAGGTGAAGCTGAACTGGCAGCCGGTCGAGCGTTCCTGGCCCTGGAAAATCACGCCGCAGATGGTGTTGGGATAGGCCGGGTGGCGCATGCGGTTCAGGACCACCTGGGCGACGGCCGCCTGACCCTGGGGCGTCTCGTTGCCGGCCTCGTAATAGATGGCGGCGGTCATGCAATCGACGGCGCGCGAATACTGGACGATGTCCGTCGGCGACATGATGAAGGGCCTGGCGGGCTGGATCGGCAGGTCAGAGAACGGGATGGAATCGTTGAAAATCTGCGACGACAAGGCGTCGAGCTGACGCACGGCGTCGGGCGCCAGGGTGAACTCGTCCGGGGTCAGCGGGCCGGAGAGGGGCGCGCGGG
Organism: Brevundimonas goettingensis; assembly: GCF_017487405.1. Lineage (NCBI taxonomy): Bacteria > Pseudomonadati > Pseudomonadota > Alphaproteobacteria > Caulobacterales > Caulobacteraceae > Brevundimonas > Brevundimonas goettingensis. The sequence continues at coordinate 1,093,866 of NZ_CP062222.1, forward strand.
TGTTGTGGACGGCCGGGCCGGCGTCGCTGCGCGTCTGCTGCTGGATCTGGGCCAAGCGCTGGGTCAGGACCAGGGTGACGGCGGCGACCACGATCAGCGCGCAGCCGAACCAGGCCAGCAGGCTGGGCGCCAGATCCTGGTAGCGCAGCCCGGAGAGCCGGTTCAGGAACGCCGTCAGCGGTCCGGACGGACGGGCGAACGGTTCATCCGGGAGGTTGGTGTCCAGGGACATGGAGTTCCGAATAAGGCGGCCGATGGGGGACGGTGCAGGGTTCGATTAGAACCGTCATGCGACGAGGCCAACCTCATTCGCAATAGCAGAGCAGTATTCGTGCCACGATAGGGACGAACCCGAGCGGGATCGGGGCGGATATGAAAACGCCCGGTCACCGTAGTGGCCGGGCGCTTCAGTTTTGAGACGTGAGCCGTCTCAGCGCAGTCAGGCGGCGACCCTAGGCCGCGACATTGACCCATTCGAACACGCTGCCCGGGGCCTGGCGTTCGTGCCAGGTATAATCGGTGCGGTCCCAGCGCGAGATCCAGGCGGACAGATTGTCCAGCACCACCTCGCCGGTGTCGCCCGCGACCAGCAGGACGGCGTGGCTTTCGCCCCAGCGCGTCTCGACGATGGCGATGGACAGGGCGGCGGCGGGAATGCCGGCCGCGATCAGCTCCTCGCGCTTGGTCAGGACATAGTCCTCGCAGTCGCCGCGCGGGCTGCTGCCGGACGGGGCCTGCCAGTAGTCGAGCTGGCCGTAGTTCGACTGGTCCGAGAGATTGCGGATGCGGCGGTTGACCGAGCGGTTGACGCGGTTGAGCAGGGTCCAGTTGTCGCTGTCCAGAACGACGGTGGCGGCGCGGTCGGCGGCGGCCTGTTCGGCAGGGCGTTCGGGCGCACGGGGCGCGGTCAGGTCGTCGGCCGAGGCGGCGCCGGCGCCGTTCGGCATCGGAACCAGGGGCGAGGTCTGGATGCGCGGCGCCGGGACGCCCAGACGGGCGAAGGTGCGGGCCATCGGATTGCGGTTGATCTCCGCGGCGGAGGCGGCCTGCCAGGCGATGCCGTCGGCCGAGGCGTCCACGGCCTGGGAGCCGAAGTCCGCGGCGGACGCGGCGCCGGCTTCAACGGCCACGGCCTGGGAGCCGAAGTCCGCGGCGGACGCGGCGCCGGCTTCAACGGCGGCGACGCGCGTCGGCTGAACCGGGGCAGGGGCGACAGGCGCGGGGGCGCGCTGGGCCGGGAAGACCCGGCTCCAGTCATAGGTCCCGCGACCGGCGGTCGTCGGCGCAGGACGGGTCGCGGAGGGAGCGGCGGCGTTCGACCGGGCGAAGGCCTGCTGCCAGAACAGGCTGGCGGCCAGACGCGACACGGCGGCCGGATCCCGCGCATCGGCGGCCGATCGCTCGCACTGCGTCGGCGTCCTGCGACAGAAGTCCAGGAAGCCGGCCGGCGCGGGCGCGGCGACGCCGAGCGGCATCGCAACGCGTGTGGCTTGACCGGCTTCGCCGGCCCATGCCGTGGAAGCCCCCAAGGCTCCGACAGCAAAAATCATCAGTGCCGCGCTTCTGCGCAGACGGTAGCGAGACATAGGTGTTCTCCGATCCCCACGGAGACAATGTCATCAGAAGTAAAAGATGAGTTTTACGAACGTTGTTGCTGGTTAATGTACCGGGTTGGTTGACCGCGAAGTAAGGTTAACTTCCGTACACCATCGCGTTGTTCTGAAATGGCACAAGGCGCTATTACTTTAGTCGGAGCGGGCCGGGCAGGGGCTTTGCGGCCGCCTTGGCCTCGCCGTCGGCGCTGGCTATAGAGGGGGTTCGGCCTGCGGGCGTGGCGGAATCGGTAGACGCAACGGACTTAAGCTGAGGATTGAGTGCGCCGGGGGAAATCCCGGACGTAGAACCGCTCAAATTCGGGGAACCCTTTCAACTGGCGATCCCGAGCCAAGCCCGACGGTCCGCCGACGGGAAGGTGTAGAGACTAGACGGGCGGCGTCTAAAGCTTTCGGCCGGCCGGCCGGGGCCATGACGAAGGGATAGTCCAGACCACGAACGCCCCCTCTGGCTTTGGGGGCGGCGGCGAAAGTCGAGGTGGTATGAAAATCCGTCGGGCCTAGCCCATGCCGGTTCGATCCCGGCCGCCCGCACCACCCGCCGATCAAGAGGCCATCCAGGGCCCTCGATCCACCGGCGGTTCTCGAACGTCGATATTTTTTCTGAGGTCTCCGGGGAGCGGCCTCGGCTGGACGGCGCTCAATTCCGCAGACTAGGTTGGCGTCGGGGGAAAGATGTCGCAACAGCCGCTGACCGCTCGAGAGAAGCAATGTCTGGAGCTGGCCGCGCAACGGCTGAGCGACCAGGAGATCGCTGACAGGCTGGGTATCAGCCGTCGGACGGTGGCCGCGCATTTCCAGAGCATCTTCGGAAAGCTGGGCGTGCGCGATCGGCGGCGCGCGGCGGAGCGCGTCGGCATTCAATACCTAGGCGCCGCAATACCGATATCCGGTTCACCGGTTTCGCTCCCTGATGCCGGGGCCGAGGCGGTCAACGACCTCGTCACGACGAGACGTGAAGGGACCCCTTCGTCCGTCGGTTGGTCCATCCCTCCGGCTCCGGAGCGGCTGGTTCTCCGACTGGCGCTGGTGGCGGCCTTCGCCATCGGAGGGACGGTGTTGGCGGTCGGCGGCGCCGCGATCCTGCACCTCGGCATGGAGCTGATGCAGCAGGCGGCGCCCGCCGGAGCCCGTTGAGGCAGACGACGCCAACACATTCATCCCGCCATGGGGCGGAGGGATAACTTCATGTCGAACATCAGCACTCTGCCGACCGCCTCCCGGTCGGCCCTGCAAGCCAAGCGCGCCCTGGGCGCCAAGGCCGCCCGTGAACTCCGGACCGCCGAACACCAGCTCGACCACGCCCTGGCGTCCCATCTCGCCCTGGCTCAGACCCTGGTCATGGGCCGGCTCGAGATCGGCGTCGCGGCCGCCGCGGGTCAGGAAGCCCTGGCCGAACTGACCCGGGCCATCGGCCTGGCCGTCGAGGCCCGGGGCGCGACCATCCGCGCCCATGAAGGCCTGCTGCAGACGGCGGAAGAGTTCTCCGTGCCGTGGCGCATGGAAAGCCCGACCGAGACCAAGCCGGGCAGCACCGCACCCCTGGCCTCCGCGGTCGGCTGAGCCTGGCGAGGCGAACCAGACAGGTAGGGGCCGGCGTTTAGGGATGAATCTTCTCCAGTATCTTCTCATGGCGCCGACCGTCCTCGTCCTGGCGGGCCTGCTGTGGTTCGGCCAGCGCGAGGATCGCCTGGGCGCGGCGGTGTTCGTGTCCGCCATCCTGGCCCCGCCGTTGCTGGAACCGCTGGTGATCGGGAACATCCGCTGGGGGCTGGGACTGATGTCTATCGGCCTTCTGGCGTCCCTGATCGCCCTGGTCGTGGTGTCCCGCCGCTGGTGGATCATCGCGGCGGCGGGATTCCAAGTGGCGGCGACCTCAAGCTATGCGATCGCCCTGGCCCAGCCCGATCTGCTGATCTGGACCGGCGTCTCGCTGCGGCTGGTGCTCTGGATGCTTCAGATGGTCGCCTGCGGGTTCGGCATCGCCGAGGCCCTGTCGGCGCGCCGGCAAACCCGATCCCATTTCCGGGCCAAGGCCCGACCTCTTTCGACAGAATATCATCCATGACGAAATCCGACCCCCAATGGACGTTCGAGTCCGCCGTCGCCTTCTGGCGCGAATGGTCCGCCCAGGATCTTGAGCCGGTGTGGGAGCGGTTCGAATCCGCCGAGAAATTCCTGCTGAAATGGCAGCCCGCGACCCCCGGAGAGGCCGGGGCCATGCTGGATGTCCTGCTCCAGACCGTGGCGTCGCGTAGCGATGGTTGCGACCAGACCGCCCTGGCTCATCTGAGGCGCTACGTCGGCGATCTGCCGAAAGTGTGAGTGCTTTGCGGGGCAGGGGGCTTCCAATTTCAGCCGGACGCGCGCCATTCTGTCCACTGGAACGGTCGAAGAACCGTCCGGAGGAATTAAGACCATGGCTTTCCTGGACTGGATCGCACCCCTGTCGCCCGTGAAGCGCGACGAAACGCGTGAGCGCGTCTTCTCCGCCGACATGTGCCCACTGACCTGGAGCTTCTGGGTGGTGGACGCCGAGGAGAGTCCGTCCGCCGACGCAACCGTGCGTGGCGACCCGCGCCGCCGGACCTCGGGCGAGGCCTAGACCCACTCTGGACAAAGCGTCGCGGAGGCGTAGGAGGACCGCCCGGTTCCGCTTACTGTCACGCATCCGCCATGCGCGGGCGCTAAGGGGCCGACAAGGTCATCGGAGCGTCCCCCAGTGAAGTCCACCACCGCGATCGTCTCGGCTCTTCTCATGCTGGGAGCCGCGCCGGCTCTCGCGCAGACCGCAGGGGAGGCCGCCGCTCCGGAGCGCGCGCCTTTCCCCGGATCGAACGCGGCGCCGGGCCGTCCGACCCTGGTCGTGACCATCGTGATCGACCAGTTCAGCGCCAATCTGTTCAACCAGTATCGCAGCCGGTTCACAGGCGGACTGAGGACCCTGGCCGATCAGGGGCTGGTCTATACCAACGGCTTCCAGAGCCACGGCGTCACCACGACCTGCCCCGGCCACTCCACCGTCCTGACCGGCGCCCACCCGACCCATACCGGCATCCCGGCCAATGAGTGGATCGATCCGGCGACGGGCAAGGAGCTCTATTGTCTGGCGGCGCCGCAGAACACCATCGCCGGGGGCGCCCATAGCGAGAATGGTCTGGTGGGCTCGGACCAGCTTCTGGTCACCAACCTGCCGGACTGGGTGAAGGCCCAGAGCCCGGACAGCCGCGTTTTCGCCGTCTCGGGCAAGGACCGGGGCGCGATCAACCTGGCGGGCCACCACGCCGACGGGACCTTCTGGATCGCCGGGCCGATGCTGACGACCTATGTCGAGCCCGGCCAGAACGCCGAGGCGCGGCTGGCGCCGATCGCGGCATTCAACGCTGCCTACAAGGCGAAGCTGGCGGCCGATCCGAACCCGACCTGGACCTTCCAGCACGACCAGTGCCGCACCCTGCGCTCGACCTCGACCGTCGGCGGCCAGACCTTCCACGCCGACCTGCCGCCGGAGGACGCCAATCTGGAAGACTCGCCGTATCTCGACGAGACCACCCTGGACGCCGCGACCTACCTGCTGGACAGCCAGCAACTGGGCCGACGCGGGGTGGTCGATCTGCTGGGCGTCAGCCTGTCGGGCACCGACAAGATCGGTCACGCCTACGGCACCCAGGGGCCTGAGATGTGCGAACAGCTGCTGCGCATGGACGAGGCGCTGGGGCGGTTCCTGAGCCGAGTCGCGGCGACCCCGGGCGCCATCGTGGTCCTGACCGCCGACCACGGCGGGTCGGACTTCCCCGAGCGGATCGCCCAGCGGGGCGGCGCCGCGGGCCGCTATGACACCACCATGCTGACGCGCATCAATGCCCAGCTGAAGACCCAGTTCAACCTGACCGACAACCCGCTACAGAGCGGCGGCACGGGCTTCATCGTCGCCGACAAGGATCACAAGGAACTGCCGGAACCGCTGCGCAGCCAGATTATCGCCGCCGCCGTCCCGCTGCTGAACGCCGAGCCGAACATCGTCCTGGCCGTGCCGCGCGACGAACTGCTGCAGGACCCGATGCCGGCCCGGAACTTCAATCCTGAAGAGCTGACGATCCGCGAGAGGCTGCGCCTGAGCGCCGTCGCCGGGCGAGGCGCCGACATCCTGCGCGCCTATGCCTACAACCTGACCTCCAACGCCCGGATCGGCGGCTCGATCGCCAGCCACGGCTCGCCCTGGGACTATGACCGTCGCGTGCCGATCATCTTCTGGCGGCCAGGCGAGCGCGGCGAGGAGCATTTCTGGCCGCTGCGCACCGTCGACATCGCCCCGACCCTGGCCAATCTGGTCAATGTCCCGGCGGCGGACACCGTGGACGGCGTGTGCCAGAACCTGGGCCTGTATGACGTCCCGGCGTGTCCGGTGGTCGCGGCGGAGCCTGACGCCAAGCCCTGAGGCCGGTGTCGCGTGTGCTTCGTTACAGGGCGTCACATCGTGTTTCCCGGTGGGCTCTGATCTACCGTCCGGCGTGTTACCTTGCCAGAAGGGCCACAGATTCCCGGCAAGGGATCAGGAAACGCGACCGGAAAACGGGACAGTCCAATGATCAGAGCAAGACGCGCGCGCATCGTCGCGACCCTGGGGCCCGCCAGCCGGGCGCCCGGCACGGTGAAGGCCCTGGCCCAGGCCGGGGTCGACGTCTTCCGCCTGAACTTCAGCCACGGCTCGCATGACGATCATGCCGCCGCCCTGAAGGCGGTGCGCGGGGCCGAGATGGCGCTGCAACGACCTCTGGGCGTGCTGGCCGACCTGCAAGGTCCCAAGCTGCGTCTGGGCCGGTTCAAGGATGTCGAGATCGACATCAAGCCGGGCCACAAGATGCGGTTCGATCTTGACCCGACCCCCGGCGACGAGACGCGGGTGCAGATGCCGCATCCGGAAATCTTCAAGGCCCTGCGCACCGGCAACCTGCTGCTGCTGGACGACGGCCGGGTGCGGTTGCGCGTCGGCGAGCGATCCGACGAATGGGCCGACGTCACGGTCGAGAGCGGCCACAAGCTCAGTGACCGCAAGGGCGTCGCCGTGCCGGAGGCGGTGATCCCGGTCTCGGCCCTGACGCCCAAGGACCGCGAGGACCTGGCCTTCGCCCTGCGCATCGGCGTCGACTGGGTGGCCCTGAGCTTCGTCCAGAAGGCCGAGGACATGGCCGAGCTGAAGCGGCTGGTCGGCGGCAAGGCGGCGTGCCTGGCCAAGATCGAAAAACCCCAGGCCCTCGCCGATCTGGGCGCCATTCTGGACTACTGCGACGGCGTCATGGTCGCGCGCGGCGATCTGGGCGTCGAGATGGACCCCGAAGAGGTGCCGGTGGCCCAGAAAGCCATCATCCGCGCCGCCCGCCAGCGCGGGGTGCCGGTGATCGTCGCGACCCAGATGCTGGAATCCATGACCAGCTCGCCGGCTCCGACGCGAGCCGAAGCCTCCGACGTCGCCAACGCCGTCTATGAGGGCGCCGACGCCCTGATGCTGTCGGCCGAGACGGCGTCCGGCGACTATCCGCTGGAAGCGGTGGGCATCATGAACCGGATCATGGAACGGGTCGAAAAGGACCCGACTTGGCCCAGCCTGATGGACGCCGAACACGCGGGCATGGACGATTTCGACGCCGACGCCCTGGTCGCGGCGGCGCGCAAGGCTGCCGAGGCCCAATCCACGGCCTGTATCGTCATCTTCACGACCCTGGGCGGCACGGCCCGGCGGATGTCGCGCGAGCGGCCGCTGCAGCCCATGCTGGCCCTGACGCCGAAAGCCGAGACGGCGCGTCGGCTGGCCCTGGTCTGGGGACTGGAGCCGCGTCTGGGCAAGGAGCCGACCTCGCTGGAGGACGTGACCGACAACGCCGTCAACAGCGCGGTCGAGTTCGGCCTGGCCCAGCCGGGGCAACGCGTCCTGATTCTGGCCGGGACACCGTTCGGCGCGCCGGGGGCTGCGAATCTGCTGCGTTTGGCCCATGCTCCGTCCAAACCGGCGAAGCGCTCCGCCAAATAGGCCGCGATCCTCCTCCAACGGGGCAGGGGGTCCGCCTCTTGGCGGTGGAGGGGCTAGTCCACATGCGGTGTCCGGGGCCAGCCCCCTCCACCACTTCGTGGTTCCCCTCCCCCGACGGGGGAGGACTGAACGCGATGATCAAATATCTCGGCTCGAAACGGGCCCTTCTTGATCCCATCAAGGCGGCCGTTGCGCGCGTCCTGCCCGAGGGCGGGACCGTCTGCGACCTGTTCTCCGGCAGCGCCCGGGTGGGCCACGCCCTGAAGGGGCAGGGCTATCGGGTCTGGTCCAACGACATCAACACCTATGCCCATACGCTGGCGACGGCCTATGTGCAGGCGGACCGCGAGGTCTGGTCGGACAGGGCCGCCGCGGTCATCGCCGAGCTGGGCGAGGTGAAGCCCGAGGCCGGCTGGTTCACCAAGACCTTCTGCGAGGACGCCCGCTTCTTCCATCCGGAGAACGGGGCGCGGATCGACGCCATGCGCGACCGGATCGTGGCCATGGGGCTGGAGCCGGAGCTGGAGGCCGTCGCCATGGTCTCGCTGATGGAGGCCGCCGACCGGGTGGATTCCACCGCCGGGGTGCATATGGCCTATATGAAGGCCTGGGCGCCGCGGGCCCTGAAGCCCCTGTCGCTGAGGATGCCCGACCTGCTGCCGGGCGTGGCGGGCGGGCCGTGCCGGGCGACGCAGGGCGATGCGGTCGAGATCGCGGCCCAGGTCGAGGCCGACCTCGTCTATCTGGACCCGCCCTACAACCAGCATTCCTATCTCGGGAATTACCACGTCTGGGAAAGTCTGGTGCTGTGGGACAAGCCCGAGACCTATGGGATCGCGAACAAGCGGGTCGATGTCCGCACGAGGAAGAGCGCCTTCAACTCCAAGCCCGGCATCGGCCCTGCTCTGGGGGCGGTGATCGAGGCGATCCAGGCGCCCAATCTGATCGTGTCGTTCAACGACGAAGGCTATCTGAGCCGCGACCAGCTGGTCGAGATGCTGTCGGCGCGCGGACGGGTGCAGGTGGTGGAGATCGACCGCCCCCGCTACGTCGGCGCCCGCATCGGCATTCATAATCCCAAGGGCGAGAAGGTCGGCGCCGTCGGGCGGCTGAAGAATGTCGAGTATCTGTTCCTCGTCACCGATCGGGTTGTGGCCCTGCCGGAGGCGGCTTAACCTTTGCGTAAGGAACGCTAGCGGACGCAGGCCGTTTGGGTCGGCATGGAACAGCTGTCGATGACCCCGATCTCGCAAGCCGAAGCGCTCCGCGCCCAGAACGCAGAGAAGGCTTACCGCAAGGCCATGGACGCCCGCGACGCCGTCGCCTGGCGCGCCCCGGGTGTCAGCCGCTTCGACAGCCGGCCAGCCAATGACACGGGCGTGTCGGAGCCGACGCTGAAAGAGATCATGTCGGATTTGCCCCCGTGGGTGACGATCGCCGCCGGCGCCGTTGTCGCCGCGTCGATGGGCGCGCTGCTGGGCGGCGCACTCCACATCTAGACGTCAGCCTTCGAGCAAGGCCCGGATCGGCGCCCAGCTGGGGCGGTGGGCCGGACAGGGGCCCATGGCTTTCAGGGCCGCCTGGTGGATGGGGGCATTGTAGCCCTTGTGGCTGGCGAAGCCGTAGCCCGGGTATTGGGCGTCGAGCTCGATCATCAGCCGGTCGCGCGCCGTCTTGGCCAGGATCGAGGCCGCCGCGATCGACAGGGACAGGCCGTCGCCGCCGACCACAGTCTTTACATCGCAGGGCAGCTTGAACCGGTAATTGCCGTCCACCAGCGCGGCCTTCGGCTCAACCCCTAGCGCCTCGATGGCGCGGCACATGGCCAGGCCCGTAGCATGGAGGATGTTGAGCTCCTCGATCTCCTCCACCGAGGCGAAGCCGACGCCCCAGGCAATGGCAGAGGCCTTGATGCGGGGCTCGAGTTCGAAGCGGCGCTTTTCGGTCAGGGCCTTGGAGTCGTCGATGCCCTCGGGCAAATCGTCGGGGTTCAGGATCACAGCCGCCGCCGAGACGGGACCGGCCCACGGCCCGCGCCCGGCCTCGTCCACGCCGCAGACCGGCCCGCCGACGGACTGGCTGAGCAGCACCTCGAGCGCGGTGGTTGGGAAGGCACGGTCTGACTTCGGGAGGGTGCGCTTCGGGGCGAGCTGGGGTTTGGCGATCTTGCCGGTCATTCGCCGCCTTTAACCTGATCCGCGCCGCGGCGGAAGCAACGGGCGTGCGGACCTTGCCCGATCCCTCCTCATTGACTTTGCACAGCCGAAGAGTGATCGTTGTTCTTCAAGCAGTCGGGAGAGGTACATGTCGTTTCTCATCCTTGCGGCGGCCATGACGCTTCAGGTTCAGGTGTTCACAGCCCAGCCGCTGCCGCCGCCCAGGCCGCGGGCGCCGGCGACCGAGCCCGCTACGGCCGGGGCCGGAGAAGCGGCGGCGCCTACGGAAACCGATCTCGATCGTGTGGTGTGTCGCATGGAGCCGGTCACGGGCAGCCGCTTCCCGCGTCGGGTCTGTCGGACCGAGCGACAGAACCAGTCGGAACGCAACGAGAGCCGGGACATGCTTCAGAAAATCCAGAAGCTGCCGGATATTCCGGCCTGAACCCCGGACGACCTACGCCGGACCGCTCATGGCCTGGACTTCCTCGCAGCGGAAGCAGGGCTGGATGTGGTCGTTGACCATGCCGGTGGCCTGCATGAAGGCGTAGACGATGACCGGGCCGCAGAAGTTGAAGCCGCGTTTCTTGAGCGCCTTGGCCATGGCGACCGACTCGGGCGTCTGGGTCGGGATGTCGCCCATGCCGGCGCGACGGCCCTGCATCGGCGCCCCGCCGACGAAGGACCAGAGCCATTCCGAGAAGTCCTCGCCCGAGGCCTGCATCTCCAGATAGATCTGCGCGCCCTTGATGGCGGCCTCGATCTTGGCGCGGGAGCGGATGATGCCCGGGTCGTTCATCAGCCGCTCGCGGTCGGCGTCATCAAACAGGGCGACCTTTGCCGGATCGAAGTCGGCGAAGGCGGCGCGCAGGGTCTCACGCTTCCTGAGGATCGTGATCCAGGCCAGGCCTGCCTGAAACCCGTCCAGCACCAGCTTCTCCCACAGGGCGCGCGGGTCGTATTCGGGCACGCCCCATTCGGTGTCATGATAGGCGACATAGAGCGGGTCGGTCCCGCACCATGCGCAGCGGTGGGGGGCGCAGCGATGCAGGGATTCGGTCATGGGCCGATCCTAGCGGCGCGGCGGCGAGGGCGGAAGCGAGGCGGCGTCGATCAATCATTGATCGCGCAACGACGTTCAGTCTTCAGAGTGTGGCGCCGGTTCGACAGGCATCCAGTCAGGGCGGCGGACGGTCACGGAACGGCCTTCGACCGTCAGGTCGCCGTCGATCCGGTCCAGCCGCAGCAGGGCGATAGCCGAGCCGTCGGCACCGGTCATGACTTCGCCCGCCCGGCGGTCTCCGTTCAGCAGGACCTCGGCCCCGACGGCGGGCGCAGGGCCGTCGAAGACGAGGGGCAGCATGCGGTTGCGAATGGCGCCGCGCCGCTTCATGCGCGAGGTCGTCTCCTGGCCGACGAAACAGCCCTTGGCGAAGTCGATGCCGTTCAGGAGGTCGAAGTCCGCCTCGATCGGATAGGTGCGATCCACCGCCGTGTCGCGCGCCGGATCGGGCACGCCGACGGCGAGGCGGTGGGCGTCGTAGTCGGCCTCGGGCGCGGTGGTGGTTCCGGTCTCGCCGTAGCGGCGGCCGCCGAGCAGGGCGGTGCGCGGGTCGGCGACGAAGCCCTCGGCGACCGCGGGCCAGCTGGCGGTGACAGGACGGTCGTCGGCGGCGACCTCGACCCTGGCCCGGAGTTTGTACATCGAGAGGCGCTGGATCAGGGCCTCGCGCCGGTCGGCCGCGACATCCAGCAGCACCGCATCCCCGTCTCCGAAAAGGAAGAGGTCGAACAGCAGCCGTCCGGGCGGAGAGAGCAGGGCGCCGAAACGCAGCTCGCCTTCACCCAGGGTCTCGACTTCCTGGGTCAGCAGATTGTTCAGAAAAGACTTCGCGTCCTCACCCGACACACGGATCAGGGCGCGGCTGTCGAGGCCGGCGAGGTTTGTCATGCGGCCAAGATAGGGTTGGCGCGTTCAGGGAGCGAGGGCCGCCCAGACTCTTTCGGGGAATCTTTTCCACCAAAGCCGACTGAACTGCCCGTTTCATCTCTCTGAACCCACGATAGAATCCGTATACGGTCCATCCATGGCGGCGCGTTTTCCCATTCTCTACATCGCCGAGGCCGAGGCTGAGGCCGCGGTGCTCTCGTCCGGCGTCCTGGCCTATCTGGTCGAGGCGATGCCCCAGGCGACCTTCACCGTGGTCGGATCGCCCGCGACCTCGCCCCTGTTCGCCGACACCCCGCGCCTCGACCGGCTGCTGACCCTCGACCGCGACGGCCGGTTCGAATGGATCGCTCTGTGGAATCAGGTGCGGGAGACCAAATGGGGACTGGTCGTCGACATGCGCGGCTCGACCCTGTCGGGCAAGCTGCGGCGCCAGAAGCGGGCGGTGCGCGGCAAGGTCAATCCGGAACTGCACGCCGTCGAACAGGCCGCCGACATCCTGAAGCTGGATGAGGTTCCGGCGCCGAGGCTGTTCTTCGGCGAGGAGACGCAAGGCCTGGCCGACGCCATCGTCAGGCCGGACGGCAAGCCGATCCTGGCGGTCGGTCCGGGCACGGACTGGATCGGCAAGCGCTGGCCCGCCGACCGTTATTCCCGCGTCGTCGCGGCCCTGCTGGCCGATGACGGGCCGCTGGCGGGCGGGCGGCTGCTGATCGTCGGCGAAGAGGCCGACCGCGACCTGGCCCACACCATTCGTCTGGCCGTCGCCCGGAACCGGGTGATCGAGACGCAAGGGAAACTGACACGGCTGCAGACCGCCGCCGCCCTGTCGCACGCCAGCCTCTACGTCGGGGCGGACTCGATCTGGACCCAGCTGGCGGTCGCCGCCGGCGTGCCCTCGGTGGCGGTCTTCGGGCCGTCGGACGAGGGCCAGGTCGGCCCGTGGCAGGGCGCCTCGGTGCGAGGGCCGCGCTCTCTGGACGAGTTCAAGACGCTGGATCCGCGTCTGAACCAGGCGATTCAGCACATGATGGACCTGCCGGCGGAGCGGGTGCTGAAGGCGGCGAAAAAGTTGCTGGCGGCCAAAACTTCGGCCTGAAAAACAAATACCGTCATCCTCGGGCTTGTCCCGCGGACCCATCTGTCATCAAACGCCGGGAGCGAGAGCCTTGGCGCTGCCTCTGGTCGGGTCGGCTCGCAAGCGCGGAACAATGGTCCTCGGGACGAGCCCGAGGATGACGGATCTGGGAGTGCTGCGATGAAGACCTATGACCTGATCGTGCGGGGCGGCGAGGTCTGTAATCACGCCGGGCGCGGGATGGCGGACGTCGGGGTCAATGACGGCCGCGTCGAATTCGTCGGCGACCTGTCGCAGGCCTCGGCGGGCGAGACGTTCGACGCCACGGGGCTGACGGTCCTGCCCGGCGTCATCGACACCCAGGTCCACTTCCGCGAGCCGGGGCTGGAGTGGAAGGAAGACCTCGAGAGCGGATCGCGCGCCGCGGCCCTGGGCGGCGTCGTCGCCGTGTTCGAGATGCCGAACACCGAACCCTCGACGACCGATCCGGACGCCTTGGCCGACAAGCTGGCCCGCGCCCGCGACCGGATGTGGACGGACCACGCCTTCTATATCGGCGGGACCCACGCCAACGCCTCGATGCTGGGCGAGCTGGAGCGTCTGCCCGGCTGCTGCGGCATCAAGGTCTTCATGGGCGCCTCGACCGGCACCCTGCTGGTCGCCGACGACGACGGGGTGCGCGAGGTGCTGCGCCATGTGAAGCGGCGCGCGACCTTCCACTCCGAGGACGAATACCGTCTGGTCGAGCGCCGGCCTCTGGCCCGCACCGGCGACTGGACCAGCCACCCCGAGGTGCGTGACGCCGAGAGCGCCATCCGCTCGACCAGGCGCCTTGTGGCCCTGGCGCGCGAGACCGGCGCCCGCATCCACGTCCTGCATGTCACGACGGCGGAAGAGATCGAATTCCTGGCCGACAACAAGGACGTGGCCACGGTCGAGGTCACGCCCCAGCACCTGACGCTGGACGGCGACGAGGCCTATGCGCGTCTGAAGGGTCTGGCCCAGATGAACCCGCCGATCCGCAGCCAGCCGCATATCGCCGGCCTGTGGCGCGGCATCGAGCACGGCGTCGCCGACGTGCTGGGCTCGGACCACGCGCCGCATACGCTGGAAGAGAAGGCGCGGCCCTATCCGGCGTCGCCGTCGGGCATGCCGGGGGTGCAGACCCTGGTGCCGGTCATGCTGACCCATGTCGCCAACGGCAAGCTGTCGCTGGAGCGTTTCGTCGATCTGACCTCGGCGGGCGCCAACCGGGTGTTCGGCACGGCGGGCAAGGGGCGGATGGCCGAGGGCTATGACGCCGACCTGACCATCGTCGACCTGAAGGCGAAGAAGACCCTGATCCATGCCGACATGGCCACCCGTTCGGGCTGGACGCCGTTCGACGGCTTCGAGGCGACCGGTCTGCCGATGGCGACGATCATTCGCGGCCGTACGGTGATGCGCGACGGCGAGCTGATCGGCAAGGCGGGCGGGCGTCCCGTGCGCTTCCAGGAAACCCTGAAGCCGTGACCTCGAAGGCCGGCGGCAGGACCGGAGGCCGACTGGGGCTGATCGGCTTCGGCGCTTTCGGGCGGCTGACTGCACGCCATCTGTCGGATCGGTTCGAGATCCTGGCGTACGATCCGGCGGCGACGGACGATCTGGGGCTGATCCGGCTGGCCGGGCTGGAAGAGGCCGCGGCCTGTCCGATCGTCATTCTGGCCGTGCCCGTGGAGGCGCTGGCGGCGACGGTCAGGGCCATAGCGCCGCATGTGGCGCCCGACGCCCTGATCATCGACGTCGGCTCGGTGAAGGTGCTGCCCGCGCGGCTGATGGCCGAGGGCCTGGCCGACGGCGTGCGTCTGGTCGGGACCCATCCGCTGTTCGGGCCGCAGAGCGGCAAGGACGGGATCGCGGGACTGAGGATCGCCGTCTGTCCGATCAACGACGACCGGGCGGCGCGGCGGGTCTCCGCCTTCTGCAGGAGGGCGCTGGGGCTGAAGGTCTTCGCCGTCTCGCCCGAGGACCACGACCGCGAGGCGGCGGTGGTGCAGGGGCTGACCCATCTGATCGCCCGGGTCCTGCTGGCCATGGAGCCACTGCCGAGCCGGATGACGACCGCCAGCTTCGAGCGGATCATGCAGGCGGTGGAGATGGTGCGCCACGACAGCCCTGCGGTGTTCCGGGCCATCGAGCGCGACAATCCCTTCGCCGCCGGGGTCCGCGAGCGGTTCTTCGCCCTGGCGGACGAGGCGCGTGCGGAACTGGATGGTCCCGAGAGCTAGTGTGAGGCGATGAAGGCCGCGACCGCGTCGACGACGCCCGGGGCCAGAGGCAGGGACGGGTCGCGATAGGTCGCAATATTCGCGTCGCGATCGGCCGGCGCGATTTTAAACATGTGATTGGCCCCTTCGAAGCGAACCATGGTCGCGTCCGGGCGCGCGGCGGCCAGGGCCTCGGCATCGGTCATGCTGACCTGAAGGTCGGTCGTCCCCTGACCAATGAACAGGGGCCCGCGATACGTCGCCGCCAGCTTGGCCGGGTCGAGCGGCAGCCAGGAGATCAGATAGGGCTGGACCGAGGGGCGGAAGACGCTCGCAAGTTCGGCCGGGAAGTCCGAAACGGTGCGGCCGGCCTCCAGCTCCGTAAAGGCCGCATAGGCCTGGGTCTTGAGGGGCTCGGGCAGGCCGGAGAATTGTTCGCGCAGCACAACGCCGGCGGGGCGTCCGGCGCCGGCCAGGGAGATCACGCCGCAAATGCGGTCGTCCGGAGTCTGTACGGCCTGGAGGGCGACGAGCGAGCCTTCGCTATGGCCGACAAGCCAGGCGCAGGGCTGGCCGGCGCGGCGGGCGGCCTCCGCGGCCCAGGCGCGCGCGTCCTCGGCATAGGCGTCGAATCGCGCGTCGGTCTCCGAGGGTCCGGCGGCGGCGCTTGCGGCGATTCCTCGCTTGTCGATCCGCAGCGTTGCGACGCCGTGTGTGGCAAGCCCCTCGGCCAGGAGACGAAGATTGCCGGCGGCGAAGCCGAACTGGGGTGAGTTTCCGTCCCGGTCGGTGGGGCCGGATCCGGGGATGATCACCGCAACCGCCGTCGTGGCTCCGGCAGGCGTCAGCAAGGTCCCGTGGAGGGGGGCAGGCCGGGAGGGCAGGGCGACGTCGGTCGAAACCGGCGCGGCGGTCTGGGCGAGCGCAAGGGCGCCCGCGAGCAGGAGGGTCAGCATCGTTCAGTCTCCGGTGAGAGGTTTGACGCGGGTACTAGAAGGGTTGGCGGTCGGGGTCAGTGCGCCAGACACGCCAGCTTTCGAACACGGCCAGCAGGGCGCTGGCGATCACGAACACGAACAACGCCTGCAGGCCCAGCGGCTGTGGAATGACCGTCGAGAGGGCGATGGCGCCAATCCCGCCGAAGAACCAGAGCCGGCCGGCCAGCCGGTTCGACCGGTCCCAGGCGGTTCGGCTCTTGTAGGCCCAGGGCGTCTTGACCCCGACCCAGGGATTGGGCCCGACGCGGCCCAGAAGGGCGCCGATGGCGGCGAGCAGCAGGCCGAAGACCGCCATCATCGTACCGGGCCCGTCGGCGCGGTCGCCCACGCCGCCTAGGCTGAGGGCGACTGTCAGACCGGCGATGCCGACGAAGGCGATCAGGATCACGGCCTGGGCCGCCTTCAGGCCACGGCGCCGCCTCGTGTCGCCATCCTCTTCGGCCCGGGCGGCCGCCAGCCCAAGGCCGCCGCTGAGCAGGAGGCCGAGTGTCGCCATCCCGGCGATCATCAGGGCCAGTTCGGTCCGGTCGCTCCAGCCATCGGGCTGACCTGAGAGGGTGAAATGGGTCGGGATAGGGCCGGTCGGGCCGTTGATGGCCGTGTTGCCGGCGAGGATCATCTGGGCTGCGAAGACGAGGCCGCTGAGCTTGTCGAGCGGCGTGAGTTTCAGGGTCATCGTTCAGTCTCCCCCTTTGCGGCTACCAACGCGTCCGCGGCTGTGCTTCCCGTCCCCGCGATCTCCATGAGGAAGGCCATGGCCTCCTCGACGGCGGAGATCTCCAGCCGGTAGCGGATGGTCTGGCCCTCGCGCTCGGGGCTGACGAGGCCGGCCTCCTTGAGCGCGTTCAGATGGCCGGTGATGGTCGGCCAGCTCATGTCGAAAGCGGCGGCGATGTCGCCGGACGCCATGGGGCCCTTGCGCAGCATCGCGACGATGCGGCGGCGGACCGGGTGCGACAGGGCCTTGAACAGGGTGTTCATGAGTCAGGACCCTAATTAGGGATTTTCCTAATCGCAAGTCTTGTTTCGGCAGTTGCCTAAGAAGGTCGGAAGCGGTTGTTGCGAAAGGCTTGCAAGCGGCGCCGGGAGAGGGTTGAACCGGCGCATCTTGTAAGGAGCCGGCTCATGAACATCAGCGACCAGATCGTCCTCGTCACCGGCGGGGCGCGCGGCGTGGGCGCGGCGGTGGTGAGGGCCTTCGCGGGGCAGGGCGCGCGGGTGGTGATCAACTGGCGGGCCAGCGGCGACAAGGCCGAGGCGCTGGCGGCCGAGCTCGGTGACCGCGTCATGGCGTACCAGGCCGACGTCGCCGACCGGTCTGCGGTCGAGGCCATGGTCGCGGCGACCGAGGCGAAGTTCGGCGGACCGATCACGACGGTGATCAACAATGCGCTGGACTACAGCTTCAACGGCGATGCGCGCTCGGTCCTGACCGACATCGGCTGGGCCGAGATGGAGAGCCAGTTCTCGACCGTGGTGCGCGGCGCCCTGAACGTCATCCAGGCGGCCGTGCCCGGCATGTGCCGCAACGGGGGCGGCAGGGTGGTCAACATCGGCACCAACCTGTTCCAGAACCCGGTCGTGCCCTATCACGACTACACCGCCGCCAAGGCCGCGCTCCTGTCCCTGACCCGCACGGCGGCGGGCGACCTGGGGCCCAAGGGGATCACCGTCAACATGGTCTCGGGCGGCCTGCTGCGGACCACCGACGCCTCAGCCGCGACGCCCGACGCCGTCTTCGACCTGATCGCCGGCATGACCCCGCTGCGGAGCGTCACCACGCCGGAGGAGTTCGCCGACGCGGTGCTATTCTTCGCCTCGCCCTGGAGCCGGGCCGTGACGGGGCAGAATCTGGTGGTCGATGGGGGGTTGGTGCGGGATTGATACAGCCCATCTCCTCCCCGTGCGAAGCATGGGGAGGTGGCGCGGCGCTCCTTCAGCGCCGTGACGGAGGGGGCGACGCCGTGCTCGCCGCAGAATCCGTCACCTTCATCATGGCCTCGCCCCCTCCGTCTCCTCGCAAGGGCTCGGAGCCACCTCCCCATTCGCCCAGCGGCGAACGGGGAGGAGATGCTCAGATCGAGAAGCTCACCCCACATCCGCAGCTGCTTGCAGCGTTCGGATTGCGCACCACGAACTGCGCCCCGGCCAGTTCGTCAACGTAAGCCACCTCCGAACCTTTGAGGAAGGGAACCGAGATCGGGTCGACCAGCAGGGTCTGGCCGTCGGTTTCGATGCGCAGGTCGTCGGGCTCGGCGGTCTGGACGAGGTCCATCTGGTACTGGAAGCCGGAGCAGCCGCCGCCCTCGACGGCGACGCGGAGCATGACCGTATGACCCTCGGCGGCGCCGAGCCTGGCCAGACGCTTCGCGGCGCTGGGCGACAGGACGATGCCCTCGGGCGTGCGGGTGGCGACCTTCAGTTCGAACGGGGCCGTGGATTGGACGCTGGTCATGGCTGTCTATATGAGACGCGAAGGGCCGAGCGCAAAGGCCCGGCCGATCACGAAACGCGACCCGCTTGAGCCAGACACCCCCCAACGACACGCCGTTCGCCGATACCTGCGGCTTCGCCCCCTATGCGGAGATCCCGTCCGACACCTTCGGGCGGCTGGTTCCGGAGCCCGCCAGCCGGACGCGCAATGCCTTCGCCCGCGACCGCGACCGGATCATCCATTCGACCGCCTTCCGCCGCCTGAAGGGCAAGACCCAGGTGTTTGTGGCGCATGAGGGCGACCACTACCGCACCCGCCTGACCCACAGTCTGGAGGTGGCCCAGATCGCCCGGTCGCTGGCCCACGCCCTTGGGCTGGACCAGGATCTGGCCGAGACCATCGCCCTGGCCCACGACCTGGGCCATCCGCCGTTCGGCCATGCGGGCGAGGACGAGCTGCAGGTGCAGATGGAGCCGTTCGGCGGCTTCGACCACAATGTCCAGACCTTCCGCGTGGTGACGAAGCTGGAGCGCCGCTATCCGGGCTTCGACGGGCTGAACCTGTCGTGGGAGACGGTCGAGGGGGTGGTCAAGCACAACGGCCCGGTGACCCACAAGCTGGATGACCCGGCCTGGAAGGCCATCGCCGATTACACGCGCACCAGCAATAATCCCGACTGGGATCTGAGGCTGAACAGCTTCGCCTCGCTGGAGGCCCAGGCAGCGGCGATCGCGGACGACATCGCCTACAACAACCACGACGTGGACGACGGGCTGCAGGCCGGGCTGTTCACCCTGACCGATCTGGCCGAGGTGCCGCTGATCGGACCGGCGCTGGCGAGCGTGCGCGCCGACTGGCCCGATCTGGACGAGCGGATGGTGCGGCTGGAGGCTGTGCGGAGGATGATCGGCCTGATGGTCGATGACGTCCTGGCCGAGACCGAGCGGCGGCTCGCTGCGGACCGGATCGTCACGCCCGAGGACGTGCGCACGGCCAGGCGAACCCTGATCCAGTTCTCCGACGCCATGATGGCCGACCTGGGCGTGCTGCGCGCCTTTCTGTTCGAGCGGATGTACCGCCATTATCGCGTCAACCGGACCCGCAGCCAGGCGCGGCGGATCCTGGCCGAGATGTTCCAGCTGTTCATGGCCGAGCCCGAGGTTCTGCCGCCGGAATGGTTCGGGCGGGCCGGGTCGGACGATCTGAACCGGCGGGCGAGGGCGGTGTGCGACTATATCGCCGGCATGACCGACCGCTATGCGATCGAGGAACACCGGCGGCTGTTCAGCATCGACCTGATCCGCGACCTGTGAATTCACCCCAACTGTGATTCGTCTGCGGGGGCGGGCGGGTTAGAGTGTCAGGCCGCGCGCCGATTCGCGCCGGACCCAGAGATCAAGCGACCATGTCCTACGACGACAACAACCGCCCGAACGACAGCCGCGACCGGGGCCCCTATACGCCGCCGACCGACGACGACCTGCCGTTCAATCGCGGCGGTTTCGACGCGCGTCGCGGACCCCCGGCGAAGGCGCCGCCCGTGACCCTCATCGTCAGCGCCGTGGTGCTGCTGGTGCTGATCATCGCCGTGGTGGTCTTCTACCGCTCGGGCCTGCGCGCTTCGAACGACGTGCCGCCGGCCGTGGGCACGCCCGTGGGCCAGATGAAGGTCGAGGCGCCGGTGGACGCCCAGCCGGTCGATGAGGAGGCCGGCGTCGACGTCTATCGTGACGAGACCCCGCCGGTGGACACCGCCCCGACCTATACGGCGCCGCCGGAACAGGCCCAGCCGCGCCCGGCGCCCAGGCCCCTGCCGCCGGTGGTCTCCGACGAGTTGCCGCCGGTCCGTCCTGTTCCGGGGCGTCCGGCCCCGGCGACCACGACCCGTCCGGCCCCGACCGCGCCGGTGGTGCGGCCTTCGCCCCAGGCGACCCAGACCCCGCCGACCCCGGCGGCCGCGAACGGGTCCTCGGCGGTGCAGATCGGCGCCTTCTCCTCGACCGCCATTGCCGACCGCGAATACGCCGCCGTCGCCGCCCGCTTCCCGCAATATGCGCGCGGGGCCCAGAAGCGCGTTCAGGAAGTCACCGCCTCCAACGGTTCGACCGTCTATCGCACCACCTTCTTCGGCCTGAGCCGCGAGCGGGCCCAGGCCTTCTGCGCTGCCATCCAGGGCGCCGGCGGCGACTGCCTGGTGCGCTGAGCCCGGTGAACAGCGCGGCCATCTATGGGTGTCTGGGTACGGCCCTGACGGACGACGAGCGGGCCTTCTTCGCCGACGCCCGGCCGTGGGGCTTCATCCTGTTCCGCCGCAATGTGGAGACGCCCGATCAGGTGCGCCGCCTGACCGACGCCCTGCGTGACAGCGTGGGGTGGGAGGCGCCGGTGCTGGTCGATCAGGAAGGCGGCCGCGTCCAGCGACTGGGCCCGCCGCACTGGGCGAAGTATCCGCCGGGCGAGGCCTATCTGAAGGCGACTAACGACCCGATGACCGCGCGCGAACTGGCGCGGCTGGGCGGACGGCTGATGGCCCATGATCTGAAGGCCGTCGGCATCAACGTCGATTGCGCCCCGGTGCTCGATGTGCCCGTGCCCGGCGCCCACGACATCATCGGCGACCGCGCCTACGCCCGCGATCCCGCTCTGGTGGCCCAGCTGGGCCGGGCGACGGCCGAGGGGCTGCTGGCCGGCGGGGTCCTGCCGGTGATCAAACACATGCCCGGCCACGGCCGCGCCTTCGCCGACACCCACAAGGAGCTGCCGACGGTCCATTCCGACCTCGACACTCTGGACGCCTGGGACTTCGCCCCGTTCAAGGCCCTGTCGGACATGCCGATCGGGATGACGGCCCACATCGTCTTCACCGCCATAGACAGGAAGCGTCCGGCGACCCAGTCGAAGAAGGCGATCAGGCTGATCCGCGAGCGTCTGGGCTTCGGCGGCCTGCTGCTGTCCGACGACCTCGTCATGAACGCCCTGTCGGGGACGCTGAAGGAGCGGGCCGAGAAGTCGCTGAAGGCCGGCTGCGATCTGGTCATCCACTGGAACGGCGACCTCGCCGAGATGCGTCAGGTCGCCGAGGGCGTGGGCCGGCTGAAGGGCGGCGCCGCCCGCCGCGCCGAGGCCGCGCTCGCCCGCATAGTCCATACACCGGAGCCGCTGGATCTGGTCGAGGCCCGCGAACGCTTCGACGCCATGCTCAAGGGGCGTCTGGACGCCGCCAGGGGCGCCGATGTGGGGGAGGCGCAGGCGTGAAGGTCCGGCCTCAAGTAGCGCGAACGCGCGTTAGGCCAGAAGGATGACCGAGGCCTTCCAGCCCAATCTGGACTTCGCCGCCGTCGAGCAGATCGACGCGGGCGAGGCCTTCGTGGTCGATCTGGAGGGCTATGAAGGGCCGCTGCACGTCCTGCTGGCTCTGGCGCGGACCCAGAAGGTCGATCTGCTCAAGCTGTCGATCACGAAGCTGGCGGAACAGTATCTGGCCTTCGTGCATGAGGCGCGGCGGCGGAATTTCTCGCTGGCGGCCGACTATCTCGTGATGGCGTCATGGCTGGCCTATCTGAAGTCGCGGCTGCTGCTGCCGCGCACCGACAAGGGCAAGGGCGACGAGCCTCCGGCCGAAGACATGGCCGCCATCCTGGCCTTCCGCCTGCAGAAGCTGGATGCGATGCGAAAGGCCGTCGAGGCCATTCAGGCCCGGCCCCAGCTGAAGCGCGACGTCTTCACCCGCGGCGACCCGGAGGCCACGGTGATCGTGCCGTCCGACCGCATCGACGCCAGCCTGTACGAGCTGATGAGCGCCTATGTGATCCAGCGGCGGCGCGAACAGGCGCGACACTATACGCCCGGGCAGCGGGTCGAGGCCTTCGGGCTGGAGGCGGCGCGCGACTGGCTGCGCGACGTCCTGCCCCGGCTGGAGGAGTGGACTACGCTGGATCAGGTCGCGCCACTGCGTGACGAGGAGGGCGACGGCCCCAGCCAGGCCAGTTTCACAGCCTCGACCCTGTCGGCCAGTCTGGAGCTGGTCAAGGAAGGGGCGATGGACGTGCGTCAGGACGGGGCGTTCGAGGACATCTATCTGAAGCGGCGGGGCGTGGGCTTCCCGCTGGAGCTGCAGCCGTGACCGATCTCCAGTTCGTGCCCGACGAGACCGAGATGGAGCGCCGCGTCGAGGCCCTGCTGTTCGCCGCCGCCGGACCGTTGTCGGCCGCCGAGATCGCGCGTCGCCTGCCCGAGGGGACCGACGTCGGCGCCGCCATCTCGGGCCTGCGCAAACGCTATGAGGGCAGGGGGGTGGAGCTGGAGTGCGTCGCCGACCGCTGGCGCTTCCGTACCGCGCCCGACCTCGCCTTCCTGATGACCGAGGAGCGGGAGGAGCCGCGCCGCCTGTCCAAGGCCGCGCTCGAGACCCTGGCCATCATCGCCTATCACCAGCCCGTCACTCGGGCCGAGATCGAGAGCGTGCGCGGGGTGTCGATCTCGCGCGGGACGCTGGATCTGCTGCTGGAGATGGGCTTCGTGCGGCTGCGCGGGCGGCGTCGGACGCCGGGCCGTCCGGTCACCTACGCCACCGCCGACCGCTTCCTGGAGCATTTCGGCCTGGCCAGCCTGTACGATCTGCCGGGCGCGGCGGAGATGAAGGCGGCGGGCCTGCTGGACCTGTCCCTGCCCACCGGCTTCGAGGTGCCCGACCCCTCGCGCGGCTCCGACGCCGATGAGGAAGACCCCATCGAGGACGGCGACCAGCCCGAGTTCGCCCAGGATTTCGTGGGGGACTAGGTCGCTACCGGCTTGCCAGAGACTGGACCATGGCGGCGATCGCCTGTGGAACGGGGATCGTATAAAACCCGCCGTGATCGGCCTTCCAGTAGTCGTAGCCTTGCGAGAATGTCCGGGCAGTCCGTCCGTTCGTCGCTTCCAAAGAGCCCAGCGAGCCCCGCAGGGCGGCGGCGGCAAACGGCATGTGCCCCACTTCAATCTTCTCGCCGTCGGGAAGTGGAACGCCACGAAGCGTCACATGCACGACATCCTGATCGCCGACCTTTTCGATGCGCCCGATGGTCACCCGAACCGAGGGGGAGGCGGGATCGGAGAGCGTCCAGATCTGGCCGAGTGCGAGATCGGGAACGGTCCGGGCCGCGCCGGGCGTGGCGCTGACGAGTAGAGCGACCGCGAGGACGACCATCGACCAGAACCGCATCGCCACCTCCTGCCTAGGCCGTCAGCGCGCGCGGAAGTTTGAACGTCACCGTCTCGCGCTCGCCCGGATCATTGACCATGGTCGCGTCGAATCGGTCGGTGATGGCGGCGAGGAGGGCCTGGATCAGGGGCTCAGGGGCGGAGGCGCCGGCGGTGACGCCGACCGTGTCCACGCCCTCGAACCAGGTCCAGTCGACCTGGGTGGCGTCATCGACCAGCCGGGCGTCCCTCGCTCCGCCGCGCAGGGCCACCTCGACCAGCCGCACCGAGTTGGAAGAGTTGGGCGAGCCGACCACCAGCACCAGATCGCAGCCGTCGGCCAGCACCTTGACCGCCTCCTGACGGTTGGTGGTGGCGTAGCAGATGTCTTCCTTGTGCGGGTCGGGCAGTTCGGGGAAGCGGGCCTTGAGCGTCTTCAGGATCTCGGCCGTGTCGTCCATCGAGAGGGTGGTCTGGGTGGCGTAGGCGAGGGGCATGTCGCCGGGCCGTTGAACCGTCTCGGCGTCCTCGACCGTCTCGATCAGGGTGATGGCGCCCTCGGGCAGCTGGCCCATGGTGCCGACGACCTCGGGATGGCCGGCATGGCCGATCAGCAGGATGTGGCGACCGGCATTGTGGTGGCGCTCGGCCTCGACATGGACCTTGGAGACCAGGGGGCAGGTAGCGTCAAGAAACAGCATCTCGCGAGCGCGGGCGCTGGCGGGCACCGACTTGGGCACGCCGTGGGCCGAGAACACGACGGGCCGGTCATCGGGGCACTCGTCCAGCTCCTGGACGAAGACGGCGCCCATGGCCTTCAGCCGCTCGACGACGTGGCGGTTGTGGACGATCTCGTGGCGCACATAGACCGGGGCGCCGAACTTCTCGATGGCGCGCTCGACGATCTGGATGGCGCGGTCCACCCCGGCGCAAAATCCCCGCGGGGTGGCGAGGCGGACCTTGAGCGGGCGTTTGATCGGCGCATGGGCGTTCATGGCGCCAGGGTAACGGTTCTGGCCGACGACCGCCACCGTCTCTGGCGACCGCCACCGTCTCTCTGGGGTACGGGTGTGGGGTGTGGGGTATGGTGCAAGGAGGCGGGGTCATCGCCATGATGGGTGATTATGGCCACGCCCATGCCCCACGCCCCAAATCCTACGCCCATGACGTTTGCCGCGCCTCGCTTTAGCCGCTATCAGCACCCAGCGTGGCGGTGTCGGGCGCCGACACTTTGCTGCGCGCCCATTCGGCTGTCGGAAATTCCCTTGATGCGTCGCCTTGTCCCTGCCTTGTCCGCCATTGTCCTGATGGCCGGTGTGCTTCCCAGCGTGGCCCATGCCCAGTTCAGCGGCGGTCAGCAACAGCAGGGCCAGCGCCCGACCGGCGGTCAGCAGCAGGGAGGCGACGACGAGGAGGGAGCCTCCCGCCGTGGCCCGCGCCAGGGCGTCCTGCGCCAGCAAGCCAACGCCGGCCCGTGCCCCTATGTGAAGATTCTCTATGACGCCGCCCGCTATGTGGAGCTGGCCGACAACCGCGCCGCCCTGGCCAATGTCGGCTATACCGGCGAGATCGAAGGCGTCACCGCCGGCTGCAGCTATCGTTCCGACGATCCGATCACCGTGCAGATGAACGTCCTGTTCGATCTGGGCCGTGGCGCTCAGGCGACGAGCGATCAGCGCACCTATCGCTACTGGATCGCCGTGACCGAGCGGAACGCCGCCGTCCTGGCCAAGGAATATTTCGACCTGCCGGTCGACTTCAAAGGCCAGCAGACCGCCTCGGTCGAGGAAGAGCGCACCATCGTGATCCCGCGCAAGGACGTCAGCGTCAGCGGCTCGAACTTCGAGGTCCTTGTCGGCTTTGACGTCACGCCGGAGATGGCCGCCTTCAATCGCGACGGCAGCCGCTTCCGCGTCAACGCCGGGACCGCGCCGACCCCCGCGCCCGCCACCCAGCCGCCGGCCCAGTAATGACCGATCTCAAGTCAGAGTTGGGCGAAGCGGTCGCGGCCGCCTTCGCTGCCGAAGGCGTGGACGCGGCGCTGGCGCGGGTGACCCCGTCCGATCGGCCGGACCTGGCCGACTTCCAGTCCAACGGGGCCCTGGCCGCCGCCAAGGCGCTGAAGGCCAATCCGCGCGAGCTGGCGGGCAAGGTCGCCGAGCGCCTGGCCGCCGATCCGCGCCTGTCCTCGGTCGAGGTCGCCGGACCCGGCTTCATCAATTTCAAGGTCTCGGACGCCACCCTCGCGAAGCGCGCCCAGGCCGTCGCCGCCGATGCGACCCTGGCCGGGGCGTCGGCCGTTGCCGAATCGCGCAAGGTGATCATCGACTACGCCGGGCCCAACGTGGCAAAGCCGATGCACGTCGGTCACCTGCGCTCCTCGATCATCGGCGAAAGCCTGAAGCGGCTGTTCCGCCTGCGCGGCGACACCGTCTGGGGCGACGCCCACTTCGGCGACTGGGGCTTCCAGATGGGGCTGCTGATCGTCGCCGTGGGCGATGAAGGCAAGGCCGACGGCTTCCTTGTCGAAGGCGAAGGCCCGTTCCCGGCCGAGAGCCCGGTCAGTCTTGATGACCTCGAACGCCTGTATCCGGCCGCCGCTTCGACTGCCAAGGAAGACCCCGCCTATCGCGACCGCGCCCGCAAGGCGACGGCCGAATTGCAGGGCGGTCGCCCCGGCTATCGCGCCCTGTGGAAGCATTTTGTCGCCGTCAGCCGCTCCGCGCTGGAGCGCGAGTTCGGCGCCCTGGACGTCACCTTCGACCTCTGGAACGGGGAATCGGACGCCGATCCGCGCATGGTCGGGATGATCGCCGATCTGACCGCCAAGGGCCTGCTGGTCGAGGACGACGGCGCCCAGGTGGTCCACGTCGCCAGGCCGGGTGAGACGCGCAAGAAGAAGCTGGCAGATGGTTCGGTGATCGAGGCGCCCAGCCCGCCGCCGCTGCTGGTGGTGAGCTCCGAAGGCTCGGCCATGTACGGCACGACCGATCTGGCGACCATCGTCGACCGCCGCGAGACGCTGGATCCCGACCTGATGCTCTATGTCGTCGACGAGCGGCAGGCCGAGCATTTCGAACAGGTCTATCGCGCCGCCTATCTGGCCGGCTACGCGAAGCCGGGCGAGCTGGAGCACCTCGGCTTCGGCACCATGAACGGCACCGACGGCAAGCCGTTCAAGACCCGCGCGGGCGGGGTGCTCAAGCTGCACGACCTGATTACCCAGGCGACCGACAAGGCGCGCGACCGTCTGCACGAGGCCAACCTCGGCGCCGACGTCGATCCGGCCGAGTTCGAGGCCATCGCCCACAAGGTGGCCATCGCCGCCCTGAAGTTCGCCGATCTGTCGAACAGCCGAACCACCAGCTACATCTTCGACCTCGACCGCTTCATGAGCTTCGAGGGCAAGACCGGCCCCTATCTGCTCTATCAGGTCGTCCGCATTCGCTCGCTGCTGCGGCGCGGGGCGGAGCAGGGCGCCACGCCCGGCCCGATCGCCGTCGTGGAGCCGGCCGAGCGCGATCTGGTGCTGACACTGGACGCCTTCGATCAGGCGATCTCGGACGCCTATGACAAGCGGATGCCGCACCTGATCGCGGAACACGCCTATCGTCTGGCCCAGGCTTTCTCGAAATTCTACGCGGCCTGCCCGGTGCTGGTCGCGCCGGACGAGGCCACGCGCGGCTCGCGGCTGGCCTTGTCGAAGGCGGCGCTGGACCAGCTGGTGCTGGCGCTCGGCGTGTTGGGCATCGCGACGCCGGAACGCATGTAGCGAAGCTTCTCCGGATTCGGGTTAGACTGCGTCGATCCCGATCCGGAGCCTGCCATGTCCCTCGACGCCTTCATCAACAGCCTGCCCAAGGCCGAGCTGCATTTGCACATCGAGGGCAGTCTCGAGCCCGAGCTGATGTTCGAGCTGGCAAGGCGGAACAAGGTCGAGATCCCGTTCGACAGCGTCGAAGCCGTGCGCGCGGCCTATGACTTCTCGAACCTGCAGGACTTCCTCGACATCTATTACGCCGGGGCCAATGTCCTGCAGACCGAGCAGGACTTCCACGACCTGGCCTATGCCTATTTCCAGCGGGCGGCGGCGGACCGGGTGCGCCACGCCGAGATCTTCTTCGACCCCCAGACCCACACCGACCGGGGCATTCCGTTCCAGGTGGTCGCCGACGGCCTGCTGTCGGGGATGAAGGCGGCCGAGGCGGATCTGGACGTCTCGTCCCAGCTGATCCTCTGCTTCCTGCGCCACCTCGATGAGGATGCGGCCTTCGCGACGCTCCGGAAGGCCGAGCCCTGGCTGGACCGGATCCGGGGCGTGGGGCTGGACTCCTCCGAAGTCGGCCATCCGCCGTCCAAGTTCAAATCCGTCTTCGCCGCCGCCGGCTCCATGGGGCTGAAGCGCGTCGCCCATGCCGGGGAGGAGGGGCCGCCGGAGTATGTCTGGGAGGCGCTGGACCTGCTCAAGATCGACCGGATGGATCACGGCAACCGGTCGATGGAGGACCCGAAACTGGTCGAACGGCT
Source organism: Brevundimonas goettingensis (assembly GCF_017487405.1). Lineage (NCBI taxonomy): Bacteria > Pseudomonadati > Pseudomonadota > Alphaproteobacteria > Caulobacterales > Caulobacteraceae > Brevundimonas > Brevundimonas goettingensis. The sequence continues at coordinate 1,122,072 of NZ_CP062222.1, forward strand.
CGCGAAGGAGGGGATGACCCTGACCGTCTGCCCGCTGTCGAACCACAAGCTCTGCGTCGTCGACGACCTCAAAGATCATCCCGTGCCGGAGATGCTGCGGCAGGGGCTTCACGTCACGCTGAACTCCGACGACCCCGCCTATTTCGGCGGCTATGTGAACGAGAACTGGCGTCAGCTGACGGCCGCCGTCGGCCTGACGCGCGAGCAGCTGATCGGTCTGGCGAAGAACAGCTTCGAGGGCTCGTTCCTGACCTCGGCGGAGAAGGCGGCGTACATCGACGAGGTCGAGGCGTACGCCGCCCTCTGATCCGGATCAGATCGGCAGGATCGCCGTCCCGAAGGCCTTTTTCAGGTCGTGGGCTGCGAATTGCTGCGCCACAGCCGCGTCTGGCAGCACCAGACCCATGCCGAAGAATTCATGGGTCGAGCCGTTGAAGGTCTTCGCGCGGGTGTCGACGCCGGCCGCCTCCAGCTTTTCGGCCAGGTTTTCGCCCTCGGTGCGCAGGGGGTCGATCTCGGCGGTGATCACGGTGGAGGAGGGCAGGCCCCGCAGGTCGGCCGCGCCCACGACATTGATGCGCGGGTCGGCGGTTTCGCTCTGATCGTTGAAGGTGTGCTTCACGAACCACTCCATCATCGGCTTGTTAAGCGGCTTGGCGGCGGCGTTCTCGACATAGCTCTCGGTGGTCATGTCATTGCCGACCAGCGGATAGACCAGCACCTGATGCGCCGGGGCCTGCAGGCCCTGGTCGCGGGCGGCGATGGAGACGTTGATGGCCAGGTTGCCGCCGGCGCTTTCCCCCATCACCGCGACCTTGCGCGGATCGCCGCCGATGGTCTGGGCATTGGCGAGCGCCCATTTGTACGCCGCGACGGCGTCGTCATGGGCGGCGGGGAACTTGTTCTCTGGCGCCTGACGGTAGTGGACCGACAGGACCACGACGTCGGCGAAGCGGCTGAGCCCGCGCGGGCCGCCGTCATAGACGTCGAGGTCGGCGATGACGAAGCCGCCGCCGTGGAAATAGACGACCAGCGGCTTCAGGTCGTCGCTGTCGAGGTTGGGACTGTAGATCCGGGCCTGCAGCGGGCCGGCGGCGCCGTCGATGGTGATGTCGCGGGTCTGGATGCCCAGGGTCGGGTCCTCGTCCTTGATCGTCTCCCGCAGAATCTTCTTCACCGCGTCGGTCGGGGTCGGCTGGAGGCGCGCCTCCTGCGGCGACAGGGTCTCGATCGGCTTGCCGCCCAGACCTGCCAGGGTGTCCAGCACCTTGCCCATCATCATGTCGGGTTTGGCGGGGGTATTGCGCGGCTGGTCGTCTTTGCCGAGGATTTTGTCGAGGATAGACATAGGCTTCTCCGAATATTCAGGCGGGGGGCGATGCCGGTGTTAATCCCGATATCGCGCGGTTGTTCCTCCGCCCAAGCTTGACTCCCGGTCGGAGTCGGGGCCTAGGTCGCCTCGCTCTCGCGGGAGAGATCGGGTGCCTTTCGGGGCGACCCGGAGCCGAAGGCGCAACCGCCCCGGAAACGCTCAGGCAAACGGACCGCGAGGACATTCGGACGCTGGAAAGTCGGTCCTTGGACCGCGCCGACGGAGCAATGCCGCCCCTCTTTTAAGGGCGTCGGAATCTCTCAGGCTTCAGGACAGCGGGGGCGCGAGGACGGCGGAGCTTCCGCCACTGAACGCGACTCTGGAAAGCCGACACATGACCGACGAGACCCTGAAGACCACGCCCCTGAACGCCGCGCACCGCGCGCTCGGAGCCCGCATGGTCGGCTTCGGCGGCTATGACATGCCGGTCCAGTATGAGGGCGTCCTGGCCGAGCACCGCTGGACCCGCGAACACGCCGGCCTGTTCGACGTCAGCCACATGGGCCAGTGCAAGATCACCGGCGCCGACGCCATTTCCCAGTTCGAGCGCTTCGTGCCGGGCGACTACCAGATCCTGAAGTCGGGCAAGCAGAAGTATTCCCTGCTGCTCAACACCGACGGCGGCATCATCGACGACCTGATGGCCGGCAAGCCCGACCACGACGGCCTGTTCGTCGTCGTCAACGCCGGCAACAAGGACGAGGACTTCGCCTTCTGGGCCGCCAATCTCGAAGGCGACGCCACCCTGACGGTGCTGGACGACCGCGCCCTGATCGCCATCCAGGGTCCCGAAGCCGCCGAGGTGATGCTGAAGCATGAGCCGGTCCTGGCCGAATTCGGCTTCATGGACTGCGCCCGGCTCATGCTGTTCGGGGTCGACTGCTTCGTCTCCCGCTCGGGCTACACCGGCGAGGACGGCTATGAAATCTCGGTCCCGGCCGCCGACGCCGAGCGCATCTGGAACACCATCCTCGAGGACGCCCGCGTCAAGCCGATCGGTCTGGGCGCGCGCGACAGCCTGCGTCTGGAGGCCGGCCTGCCTCTGCACGGCCATGACATCGACCCCACGACCTCGCCGGTCGAAGGCGCCCTGACCTTCGCCCTGTCCAAGTCACGCAAGGAAGCCGCGAACTTCAACGGCGCCGAGCGTATCCTGAAGGAACTGGCCGAGGGCCCCTCGCGCGTCCGCGTCGGCCTGAGCGTCAAGGAAGGCGCCCCGGCCCGCGAGGGCGCCGAGGTCGCCGATCTGGACGGCAACCTCATCGGCAAGGTGACCTCGGGCGGCCCGTCGCCGACCTTGGGCCGCAACATCGCCATGGGCTATGTGCCCCCCGCATTCGCCGAACTGGGCACGGAGCTGAAGGTTCTGGTGCGTGGCAAGCCCGCCGCCGCCGAGGTCGTCGCCATGCCCTTCGTCGCCTCCCGCTACTACCGCAAACCCAAAGCCTGAGAGCCCCAGCCATGAAATTCACCAAGGATCACGAGTGGGTCAGCGTCGACGGCGACATCGCCACCGTCGGCATCTCCAAACACGCCGCGGACGCCCTGGGCGATGTGGTGTTCGTGGAAGTCCCCGAAGTCGGCAAGACCGTCACCAAGGGCGACAGCTTCGCCGTGGTCGAGAGCGTCAAGGCCGCCTCGGACGTCTACGCCCCCGTCTCGGGCGAGGTGGTCGAGGCCAATGACGTCCTGGGCAGCGCCCCGGAGACCGTCAACTCGGCCCCGGAAGCCGACGGCTGGTTCGCCAGGATCAAGATCTCCGACGCCTCGGCGCTGGACGGTCTGATGGATCAGGCCGCGTACGACGAATATCTGACCACGCTTTAGTTTCTCCGCTCATCCCCGCGAAAGCGGGGACCCAGCCCTGTCGCGAGGCACGGGCTGGGATGAGCGGATCGTCCTCCCCGGCGACAGTCCTCGCCCAAAGCACTGGGTCCCCGCTTTCGCGGGGATGAGCGGAATAGAACATGCGCTACCTCCCCCTGACCGCCGACGACCGTGAGGCGATGCTCGCCGCCATCGGCGTCAAATCGATCGACGACCTGTTCGTGGATGTGCCCGAAGCCGCGAGGCGCGAGGGCTTCGTCGACCTGCCGCGCGTGGCGGGCGAACTGGAGGTGGAGCGGGCCCTGTCCAAGATGGCCGGGCGCAATGTCGCGGCGGGCTCGGCGCCCTTCTTCTGCGGCGCGGGCGCCTACAAGCACCATGTGCCCGCGACGGTGGATCACATCATCCAGCGCTCGGAGTTCTTGACCAGCTACACCCCGTACCAGCCGGAAATCGCGCAGGGCACGCTGCAGTACCTCTATGAGTTCCAGACCCAGGTCGCGAACCTTACGGGAATGCCGGTCGCCAACGCCTCGCTCTATGACGGCTCGACCGCCATGGCCGAGGGTGTGCTGATGGCGACCCGCGTCACCCGCCGCAACAAGGCGGTCATCTCGGGCGGGGTGCATCCCCACTATGTCCGCGCCACCGAGACCGTGGTCCATGCCGTCGGCGTCGAGACCGAAGCCCTGGCCGCTGCCGTCGATGCGGAAGCCGCCGTCATCGATGCGATCGACAAGGACACCGCCTGCGTCGTCGTCCAGACCCCGAACGTCTTCGGCACCGCGACCGACGTGACCAAGATCGCCGAGGCCGCGCACGCCGCCGGCGCCCTGCTGATCGTCGTGGTCACCGAGGCCGTGTCGATGGGGCTGCTCAAGTCGCCGGGCGAGATGGGGGCCGACATCGTCGCCGCCGAGGGCCAGTCGATCGGCAACGCCCTGAACTTCGGCGGACCCTACGTCGGCCTGTTCGCCTGCCGCGAAAAGCTGATCCGCCAGATGCCGGGCCGCCTGACCGGCGAGACCGTGGACGCCGACGGCGAGCGCGGCTTCGTCCTGACCCTGTCGACGCGCGAGCAGCACATCCGCCGCGACAAGGCGACGTCGAATATCTGCACCAATTCCGGCCTCTGCACCCTGGCCTTCACCATCCACATGAGCCTGCTGGGCGAGACGGGCCTGCGCAAACTGGCCCTGCTGAACCACGAGAAGGCCGTGGCGACCCGCGACGCCCTGGCCGCCATTCCGGGCGTTGAGATCCTGACGCCGCGCTTCTTCAACGAGTTCGCGGTGCGTCTGCCGAAGAACGCCGCCGAGGTCGTCCAGACCCTGGCCGATCACCACCTGCTGGCCGGCGTGCCCTACAGCCGTCTGGCGCCCGACGCCGGCATGGATGACGTCCTGCTGGTCGCCGCCACCGAAACCACGCTGGACGTCGATATCCAGCTTCTCGCCAAGAGCCTTATGAAGGTGCTGGCGGCATGATCCTTCGCGTCGCCGCGTTGGCTTTTACTCTGGTCGCTTCTGCGCCGGCCCACGCTCAGGTCAATCAAGGCAATCAGCCGCCCTTGATCCGGCGGGAGCAGGGGACCTACGCCGAGCCTTCGGTGCTGGCTCAGTGGATCAAGGACAATGTGCCGTCCGAGAACATCCTCGATCTGGCGACGATGATTCCGGGTTCAGCGGTGGTCTGGGTGGATCGGAGCACGGTGACCAAGGCTGACGCCTTCGGTGAGGCGTGGCAGCACTGGGAAATCTACGACGCTGCTACCGCAGAGGCTGTCGGCTTCCGGTCGTTCAAAATCCTCCAGAGATACCAGTGCGCGGAAGGCGGGACCGTGCACATCGAGGGTTTGATGTACAGCGGCAACGACCTGACCGGCACGTCGACCGAGGTTCCGCCTCCCGGTGCGAACGCGTGGAAAGCGCTCAACTTCGTCCTGTGGGACGATCTTCGACATACCGTCTGCGAAGGCACCTATTTCTTTGACGAGAAGGCTCCGTAATGAGCACCATGAACACTATCGGCCGCCCGACCGCCCCCAATCAAGTCCAGTCCAAGCCCGCGACCCTGACCGGCGCGCGCGGCCTGCTTCAGGACGAGCATCTGATCTTCGAGAGCGACGGCTGGGGCAAGACTGGCGTCGACCTGCCCGAGCCCGCCACCGACGGCGGGGACCTGGGCGACCTGGTCCGTCGCGATCCGATCGGTCTGCCGGGCCTGTCGGAGCCCGAGGCGATGCGCCACTATGTGCGCCTGAGCCAGAAGAACCACGCCATCGACCTGGCCATCTATCCGCTGGGCTCGTGCACGATGAAGCACAACCCGCGTCTGAACGAGAAGATGGCGCGCCTGCCGGGCTTCTCGGACATCCACCCGCTGCAGCCGCAGTCGACGGTGCAGGGCGCGCTGGAGCTGATGGACACCCTGGCGCACTGGCTGAAGACCCTGACCGGCATGCCCGCGGTGGCCCTGTCGCCCAAGGCCGGCGCCCATGGCGAACTGTGCGGCCTGATGGCCATTCGCGCGGCCCACGAGGCCAAGGGCGAGCACGAGAAGCGCCGCAAGGTGCTGGTCCCGACCTCGGCCCACGGCACCAACCCGGCGACCGCCGCCTTCGTCGGCTATACGGTCGTGGAAGTGGCCCAGACCGACGACGGCCGCGTGGACGTCGCCGACTTGGCCTCCAAGCTGGGTGACGACGTCGCCGCCATCATGGTGACCAACCCCAACACCTGCGGCCTGTTCGAGCGCGACATCCTGGAGATCAGCCGCCTGACGCATGAGGCGGGCGCCTATTTCTACTGCGACGGCGCCAACTTCAACGCCATCGTCGGCCGGGTGCGCCCGGGCGATCTCGGCGTCGACGCCATGCACATCAACCTGCACAAGACCTTCTCCACGCCCCACGGCGGCGGCGGTCCGGGCGCGGGTCCGGTCGTGCTGTCGGAAGCCTTGGCGCCCTTCGCCCCGGCCCCTTGGGTCGTGCATGACGCTGACGGCTATTCGCTGATCGAGCGGGAGGAGGGCGACGCCGCCCAGGCCTTCGGCCGCCTCTGCGCCTTCCAGGGCCAGATGGGCATGTATGTTCGCGCCCTCAGCTACATGATGAGCCACGGTTCGGACGGCCTGCGTCAGGTTGCCGAGGACGCCGTCCTGAACGCCAACTACATCAAGGCCCGCCTGTCGGATCTTATGAGCCCGGCCTTCCCCGACGGCCCCTGCATGCACGAGGCCCTGTTCGACGACGAATGGCTGAAGGGCACGGACGTCACCACCCTCGACTTCGCCAAGGCGATGATCGACGAGGGCTTCCACCCGATGACCATGTATTTCCCGCTCGTCGTCCACGGCGCCATGCTGATCGAGCCGACCGAGACGGAATCGAAGCAGGAGCTGGACCGGTTCATCAACGCCATGCGCCTGCTGGCGGAAGCGGCCAAGGCCGGCGACGTCGACCGCTTCAAGGGCGCGCCCTTCCATGCCCCGCTCAAGCGTCTGGACGAAACCCGCGCCGCCCGCTCGCCGGTGCTGCGCTGGTCGGCTCCGGCCGGGACGAATATCGCCGCCGAATAGGCTTGCGGGGAGGGCGGATCGCGCCGACATCGTCGGTATGGCCGCCTTCACCGTTCGCGACATCCCCGACCTTTCCGGCAAGCTGGCCGTCGTCACAGGGGCGACCGGCGGGCTGGGACTGGAGACGGCGCTTGCCCTCGCGGGCGCCGGCGCCGAGGTGGCCCTCGTCGGCCGCAATCCGGCCAAGGGACGCGACGCCGCGGCCCTGATCCGCACGCGCCACCCGGGCGCCAAGGTCTGGTTCGAACAGGTCGATCTGGCCAGTCTGAGCTCGGTGGGCGAGTTCGCGGACGAGATGCTGGCCGAGGGCCGGCCGATCGACATCCTGATCAACAACGCCGGCGTCATGGCCCTGCCCAGGCGCCAGACGACGGCGGACGGGTTCGAGATGCAGTTCGGGACCAACTACCTGTCCCACTTCGCCCTGACGGCGCGGCTGCTGCCGCTGCTGACAACAGGGCAGGCACGCGTGGTTCAACTGGCCAGCATCGCCCACAAGGGCGGCCGTATCCGCCTGGACGACCTCAACCATGAGCGCGGCTATCGAGCCTGGCCGGTCTATCAGCAGTCCAAGCTGGCCATGCTGATGTTCGCCGTCGAGCTGGACCGCCGCAGTCGGGCCAACGGCTGGGGCCTGACCAGCGTCGCGGCCCATCCCGGCTTCGCCCGCACCGATCTGATCGCCAACGGCCCGGCGGTGGACGGCGGCTCCCTGTTCGAATGGGGCGTCAGCCTGCTGGCGCCCGTTCTGAGCCATTCGGCGGCTGACGGCGCGCTACCGACCCTGATGGCCGCGACAGCGTCGGGTGTCGTCGGCGGTCAGTATTTCGGGCCTCAGGGCTGGAACGACATGAAGGGCCCACCGGGAATCGCCGACATCCGGCCCCAGGCGATGGACCCCGAGGTCGCGACCAAGCTCTGGACCGCCTCGGAGGGGCTGACAGGCGTGACCTTCTGAGCACGGGCGAGGGCAGGTGGGGGCAGGCTTACAAAACCTTCACCGTTCAGCCTCGGTTCAGCCACCGAAGCAGATTGTAAACACCGTTGTGGCAAGGTCGTCACGGTCCGGGCTTTCCGGCCAGATCGTGGACCCGGAGAACCCCGGGGACGTTGTCAGAACAGACTGTCTTCCTATCTGGACCTCCCGTGACCTTCGCACCCACCCTGTCCGATTTCCAGCCTCGCTCCCGCGATCCGCTGCGCGCGCTCAAGCGCTCGGCGCTGGTGTTCGCGGGCGTGCTGGTGGTCATCCTGGGCCTGCTGATCGGGCCATTGCCGGGGCCCGGCGGGATTCCGGTGGTGACCTTGGGTCTGGTCCTGATCCTGCGCGGATCGTGGAAGGCCAAGCGGCTGTTTATCCGCGCCCAGTACGCCCGGCCGAAGTGGGTCTATCCGTTCCGCCGCCTGATGCGGAAGCGTCCGGAGTTCGCGCCGGTCTTCTGGCAACAGGCGCTGCGGGCCGAGAAGCTGGTGCTGCGCCGCGCCAACCGGCCCCTCAAGGGCTGGCGCAAACGTCTGCGCCGCACGCCGCGCAAGCCGGCCTTCGCCTGATCTGACCCTGACAAAAACGACGCTTTTCGCGCCTGCGTTGTCGCACGCGCGAAGCACGCGCTTGTGAATACGGCAGAATGGCGCCCTGCTGAGACAGGCGTAGACTCGTCCCTGCGTTATCGGAACGGAAAAAGGCGTTGGGAGGCGCTGTCGTTATGATGTCACGCGTTAAAAAGGGACTGGTCGCCGGTTTGGCGGCCACAGTGGTCGTCTTCGTTCTCGAAGGGATCAATCAGTTCGCGGGGCCGTGGTTCACCCCGTCGTTTCCGGCCATCGTGGCCAGTATGATCGGCATGGACGGCAATGTCGCCGTCGGCTGGATCGCCCACTTCCTGATGGGGACCGTCGTCCTCGGGCCGCTGTTCGGCATTCTCTGCCCCCGGCTGCCTACCGACACCCAGGCCACCAAGGGCATCGCCTTCTCGGTGGGGGCCTTCGTCATCATGATGACGGGCGTCTTCCTGTTCGGCGGACCGAGCACCTTCGCCGGTGACGCCGGCTTCGGCGTCGTGGCCTGGCTGCTGATCACCAATGTGGTGTTCGGGATCGTGCTGGGGCTCGTCTATGGCGAGCTGGTCACGCGCGAGAAGAAGGCGGCCAAGCTGATGTCGGCCGGCGGCATTCCCGCCCACTGACTTCGGTCGGGGCCACGAAAAAGGCCCCGCCGTCGCCGGCGGGGCCTGATGTCGTTGCCGGAACGGCCGCTTCTAGTTGAGGCGGGCGCTGATCTGGGCGATGGCGGCGTCGAGCATCGGATCGCTCTTCTGCCCCGAAACGCGGGCGGTCAGGATTTGCTCGGCGGCGCGCGACGCCAAGTCGGCGGCGGCGGCCTTCACTTCCGCGGACGCCTGGGCCTCGGCCTGGGCGATGCGGCGCTCGGCCAGGGCCTGACGGCGGGCGAGGGTTTCTTCCAGCTTGGCCTTGGCCTCGGTCTCCATGACGCGGGCGTCGGCCTCGGCGGCGCGGAGCATTTCGGCGGCCTGGGCTTCAGCCTCGGCCTTCTCGGCGCGGATCTGCTTGAGCAGGGCTTCGGCCTCGGCGCGCAGACGGGCAGCCTCGTCCAGTTCGGACTGGATCTTGGCGGCCTTGGCGTCCAGCTGGGCGCCGACCATCTTGAACACACCGGCGACGACCAGGATGACGAAGAACAGCGCCAGGGCGACTGCGACCCAGAGTTCCGGGTTGTCGAGCGCATAGAGTTCGGGGTTGAAAAATTCCATCAGGCGGCTCCCTTGACCGCGGCGGCGACTTCAGCGGCGGTGGCCGCCTTGCCGGTCAGGTGCTCGACGATGGCCGAGGCGGTGTCGGTGGCGATGGTCGAGACATTGGCCATGGCGGCGTCGCGGGTCTTGCCGATAGCGGTCTCGGCCTCGGCGATGCGGGCGCTGACCACGGCTTCTTCCTCGGCGGCGCGACGGTTGGCTTCGTCGGTGACGCGGGCCTTGGCGGCGGCGGCGGTGGCGCGGGCCTTGGCGCGGGCGTCGGCGACCTCGGCCTTGGCCTGCTCGGCTTGGCCGGCGGCCTCGGCCTGGACCTGACGCGCGGTCTCGACGGCGGTGGAAATGGTCGACGCGCGCTCGTCGAACACCCGGCGCATGCGCGGGGCGAAGACCTTGGCGATCAGCGCGTAGAGAATGACAAACAGGAAGACCAGATAGACGATCTGCCCGAACCAGTGCTGGAACTCGAACTGCGGCAGGCCGCCGGAACCGTGTTCGCCGCCGTGGGCGGCTTCGGTCGTGGCGTGGGTGTCTGCCGGCGCGACCGCATGGGGCGCGTCAGAGGGCACGGCATGGACGGGGGGTGTGGTCATCGATCGCCTGGTCTTTGAACAGTGACGTCATCGTCGACGCGTGCGGACCGCCAGGGCCCGCACGCGCGCGATGTCGGTTTTAGTTGGCGCCGCTGTACAGCAGGAAGCCGATGACGAACGACAGGATGCCCAGGGCTTCCGCCAGGGCGGCGCCGACGAACAGGTTGCCGACTTGCGAGGCGGCGGCCGACGGGTTGCGCAGGGCGCCCGTCAGGAAGCTGCCGAAGATGTTGCCGACGCCGATACCGGCGCCGATCATGCCGGTCATTGCGAGGCCGGCGCCGATGGCCTTGGCGGCTGCTACTTCCATCATTCTCTAGTCCTAGTTAGTTGGTTTGGTAGGAAAATACTGAACCGGCCCCTAGTGGGCGTGGTCCAGGTTGACCACATCGTTCAGGTAGATGCAGGTCAGAACAGCGAAAACGAACGCCTGAAGGAAGGCGACGAGGAACTCAAGCGCGGTCAGGCCGACGGTCATGCCCATCGACAGCGGGGCGATCAGGATGCCGAGCCAGCCGGCGCCGCCGATGACGGCCGTGGCCACGAAGCCCGCGAACACCTTCAGCGCCACGTGACCGCCCAGCATGTTGCCGAACAGACGAAGGGTGAGGGTCAGGGGACGCAGCAGGAAGGAGAAGAACTCGATCAGGCCGACGACCGGGCGCATCACCAGCGGGGCGCCGGTGGGCCAGAACAGCTTGAAGAAGCCCAGGCCGTTCTTGACGAAGCCGACGACCACCACGACCGAGAAGGCGATGACGCCGAAGGTCGCCGTGATGGCCAGCTGCGAGGTCGCGGTGAAGCTGAGGAACAGGCCGAGGATGTTCATCGCCAGGATGAAGGTGAAGATGGCGAAGACGAACGGGAAATACTTCTTGCCGTCATGACCGATGATCGAGTCGGTCATGTTGTCGATCATGCCGAACAGGGTCTCGCCCGAAGCCTGAAGACGACCCGGAACGACCTTGGCGCTCATGGTCACCAGCTGCAGGAACAGAACCACGACGAGGAAGCCGATGGTCATCGCCAGGTGCGAGTTGGTGAAGGCGAGGTCGACGTGACCGATGACAGGCAGGGTTACGTCGGGGAGATCGACGTATTTCTGAATTCGAAACTGGTGAAGCGGATCAGCCATGGGCCCCTTAGTCTTCTTCGTCTTCGTCGAGGGGAACCGTCTCCGGCTCCACTCCAGTTGCTTTTGCTTCAGCCATAAGACGTTGCGACGTCCGCCAGCCCATCCACAGTGACACGCCGAAGCCCAGAAGGACGCCGCCGATCGTTCCCCACGGACTGGTGTTTGCGAACCGGTCCACGAGCAGGCCCAGGATCAGGCCTACAAATACGCCGCCCAGCAGGTCGGCGAGAATCCGCCATGCCTGCGAGGCTGCCTTCTGACCCGCCAGCTCCTGAGAGATCTGGCTCCGGGTCCGCGCCTCCAGCGAGGAAGCGCTGTCGTTGAGGCGTTTGATCGCCTCTTCGCGCGATTCCGTCGGTTGGGACATGGGTTGTATCGGCTCGACGTCCCGGCAAGCCCGGACGGGGTCTGAATTCGGCGCGGAACCTATAGGCGAGGGGCGCTTTGGTCAAGGCGTGTTACAGCCTGTCTAAGTTGCTGATCCTGCGAAAGATTTTTTATCCCCATGGTGGTGTGACGAAGCGTCGCCGCGGGGGGAGGGGATTGTCACAGGGGACGGTTCGTCCATCGCCCTTTCTTCCGGGTGCGGCGCCATCCATATGCAGGCGATGACGATGAGAGGCAGTGAGCGCGGCGGGCGTGGCGGACGCAACAAGGGTCCGGAGGCCCGGGCGGGGGCTCCGACCGACAAACTCGAGGACCCCAACACCTTCGCCGCCCTGGCCGATCTGACGCGGCTGGTCGGTCGCTCGGGCGCGCCGCAGCTCCGCCTGAGGCTGATCGCGGCGATTCTGCTGACCCTGGCGGGCAAGGGTCTGGGCGTGCTGGCGCCCCTGGTGCTGGGCGCGGCGGTGAATCACCTGTCGCGCGGGCAGGGGGCGGGCGTCTCCGTCGGCCTGGGCTTCGCGGCCTTTGCCGTGGGCTGGGCCATGGTGCGCTTCCTGTCGGCGGCCACGCCCCAGATTTCCGATGTCGTCTTCGCTCCCGTGCGGGCTGCGGCCCAGCGACGCACGGCCGCCGAGACCTTCGCCCACGCGCTCAATCTGTCGCTGGACTTCCACCAGACCAAGCGGTCGGGCTCCCTGTCGCGGACGATGGACCGGGGCGCGCGGTCGGTCGATTTCCTGCTGCGCATCCTGGCCTTCAACCTGGTCCCGACGGTCGTGGAACTGGCGCTGGCCGCGGCCGTGCTGGGCGGCAAGTACGACTGGCGATTCGCAGCCGTCGCCGTCGTCGTGGTGGTCATCTACACCGGCCTGACCTTCGGGGTGTCCAACTGGCGGATCGAGCACCGCCGGGTGATGAACGCCGCCGATTCGGAGGCCGCCGGCCTCGCCGTCGATGCCCTGCTCAACTACGAGACGGTCAAGTCGTTCGGGGCCGAGGCGCGCGCGGCCGAGGGCTACGACCGGGCGCTCGGCGCCTATAATGTCGCGGCGCTCAAGGCGAACACCTCCCTGGCCCTGCTGAACGGCGTCCAGGCCCTGATCATGAACGTCGGGCTCGGGGTCATGGCCGTGCTGGCCGGGTTCGAGGCCGCCGCCGGCCGGATGGGCCCCGGCGACGTCACCGCCGCCGTCCTGATCATGATCTCCCTCTACGCCCCGCTGAACATCCTCGGCTTCGCCTATCGCGAGATCCGCCAGTCCTTCATCGACATGGAGGAGATGCTCAAGATCACCCGCCAGACGCCCCAGGTCGCCGATGCGGCGGGCGCGCCGGACCTGCCCCGGGCGGCGGATGCGCGCGGCGGTTCGATCGCTTTCGAGGGCGTCTCCTTCCGCCATGACGCCCGCGCCAATGGGCTGGAGGATGTCGATTTCTTCGCCGCGCCCGGCACGACCACCGCCCTTGTCGGCCCCTCGGGCTCGGGCAAATCGACCATCGTCAAGCTGGCGCTGCGGCTTCTGGACCCGCAGTCGGGCCGGGTGTTGATCGACGGGCGCGATCTGCGCGACGTGACCCAGTCCTCACTGCGTCAGGCGGTCGCCCTGGTGCCGCAGGACGTGGCCCTGTTCAACGACAGTCTGAGGGTCAACATCGCCTTCGCCCGCCCTGATGCGGACGAGGCGGCGATCTGGGCCGCGGCCGAGGCGGCGGAACTGGCGGACTTCATCCGCAATCTGCCCGACGGCATGGACACCAAGGTCGGCGAGCGCGGCCTGAAACTTTCGGGCGGCGAGCGTCAGCGCGTCGGCATCGCCCGCGCCCTGCTGGCCGACCCCTGCCTGCTGATTCTCGACGAGGCGACCAGCGCCCTGGACAGCCGCACCGAGGCCGCGATCCAGAAGACGCTCAGAAAGGCCCAGGCGGGCCGTACGACCCTGGTCGTCGCCCACCGGCTGTCGACCATCGCCGACGCCGATCAGATTCTGGTGCTCAAGGCCGGGCGCATCGTCGAGCGCGGCGCGCACCACGAACTGGTGGCCCGTGTCGGCGGGGAATATGCGGCGCTGTGGAAGAAGCAGACGCGCGGCGCCCGTGCGGCCCGGGCCGAGGCCCTGCAGGCGAGCGACTGATCAGGCCGGGTCGATCTCGTTGGCTTCACCGGGAGCGGCGGGAATCTTCTTGGCCATGACCTGTTTGAGGCTGTCCAGAACCTGGGCGCGCTCGGCCACGGCTTCGGGCGGCAGGCTCAGGATCAACTGCATCGACTGGGCGTGGACTGTGACGATACGCCAGTCGAACGGGCGATCCTCGGCGGCGGCGTCGATCAGGTCGCACAGGCCGGCGGCGACGGCGCACAGGTCGATCAGCTCGAACGGTCCCGCCGCATCGATGACGGCGCTGGCCAGATCATAGACGTGCTCCAGCACCTGCCGGGCGTCGGGCGCGTCGGGGGCGGGGGGCTTCAAGGCGGCCAGTTCGGCGACGCGTTCGCCGACGATGGCCTGGCTCTGGGCCTGGAGGGTTTCCAGATGGGCCCGGGCCTGGGCCAGAGCCACGCCGACGCTGATGCCGCCGGCCTGATCGATCATGGCCGACAGTCGCGACTTCCGCTCTTTTCTGAGGACGACGACCATCAGATGGGCTCCGCGGTTTCGATGGCCTCGGCCAAGGTCCGTGCCTTCTTTTCATTGAGGGCGATCATGTCGGCGCGCCGTTCGTTGCGGTCGCGGGGGCGGGCCTCTCGCATCCGGCGGTCGGGCCCCTTGTATTCGCCGACCTCGAGGAAAGGCCGGGTGTCGCGGGCCACCCAGATCAGCCGCTCCAGCAGGCTCGCGGCGCTGAACGGCTTGGTCACCAGATAGTTGGCGCCGCAGTCGCGCACGTCGCCGACCTTGGATTTGCGCACGTGGGCGGCGGTCATGATGATCGGGATATAGGCGTTGGGTTCCAGACCCGAGTTGCGGACCCAGCGAACGAACTCATGGCCGTCCATGCCAGGCATCTCGCAGTCCACGAGGATCAGATCGACCTGATGGTCCCCCAGGATCTTGATGGCGTCGGCGGCGCTGAAGCAGGAATAGCGGACCTGGATGCCGAAACCGCGCAGGGCGAGGGTGGTGAGATCGAGCCCGAAGGCCGAATCGTCCACCACCATGGTCACGGCATTGCTGAGGTTGAACACCGCGCTTTCACGCAGGTTCTCGTTGAAGCTGTTGCTCATGACCGGTGCGCAGTTTGTTTCACTACCGCAAGGTGTCAGGCGGCCGTGGACAAGCGGTTAACGCAAGGTGTGGCCGAACCCCTATGTGGGGTTTGATCAGGCCGCGCGACCGATGGCGTAGAACCTGTCCGCCCGCTGCTTGCGCAGCTGATCAGGCGACAGGGGCGTCAGGGCCTTCAGCTCTTCCTCGACCACGTCGCCGACGGCCCTGACCGTCTCTTCCCGGTCCGCGTGTGCGCCGCCGACGGGTTCTGGGATCAGGCGGTCGACGATCTTCAGCGCCATCAGGTCAGGGCCGGTGATCTTCATGGCCATGGCCGCGTCCTTGGCCCGCGCGCCGTCGCGCCACAGGATGCCGGCCGCGCCCTCGGGCGAGATCACCGAATAGATGGAGTGCTCCAGCATCAGCACCCGGTTGGCGGCGGCCAGGGCGATGGCGCCGCCCGATCCGCCTTCGCCGGTCACCGTGGTGATGAAGGGCACGCCCAGGGTCAGGCCGCGCTCGGTCGAGCGGGCGATGGCCTCGGCCTGACCGCGCTCCTCGGCGCCCAGGCCCGGATAGGCGCCGGCGGTGTCGACGAAGGACAGGACGGGCAGGCCGAACCGATCGGCCAGATCCATCAGCCGCACGGCCTTGCGATAGCCCTCGGGCCGGGCCATGCCGAAATTGTGGGTCAGGCGGGTGGCGGTGTCGTGGCCCTTCTCGTGGCCCATGACCACCACGGCCTGGCCGCGGAACCGGGCGAGACCGCCCAGGATGGCCTGGTCGTCGCCGAACTGGCGGTCGCCGCGCAGCTCGACATAGTCGGTGAACAGCCCGTCCAGATAGTCGACGAAGTGGGGACGCTCGGGATGGCGGGCCACCTGGGTCTTCATCCACGGGTCGAGGCCGGCATAGGTCTTCTTGCGCAGTTGCTCGGCCTTCTTGCGCAGGCCGGCGATCTCGGTCTCGAACGAACCGGATGTCGAGGCCAGCAGCCCCAGCTCCTCGATCTTCTCCTCGAGTTCGGCGATGGGCTTTTCGAAATCGAGGTAGTGCGTGGCCATGTGGCGTCCGGATGGGCGAGCGGGGAAGGGCCGCCCTTGAGAAGCGGCGGAACCTAGAGCCGGTAACGCTTCGCGGCAAGCGGGGTTCAGAAGGCCTTTGGCAATCCGGCCTGTTTGAGGACGCCGTTGGCGGTGTGCCGGCTCTTGGAGCGCGGCACGGTGATCGCATAGCCCTTGTCGGGATGACGCCATTTCTCATGGCTCCCCTTGGCGTTCTCGGCCCGACGCCAGCCGGCGGTGAGAAGGAGGGCGGTCAGTTCGGGGTAGAAATCCTTGGGCATCGCGAACATCCAGTCAGGTCTGACGCGACAGTGAGGTGGCGGGGTGAGGGGGTGGACGGAGCTGAAAAAAATCCCGCGTTTTCAATCCGGATTTGGGCGCTGTTTCACCAAGTTGTTGTAAAATCAGAGCCGAAGGTTGGGGGATCAGGCTGCGATGACGTCGAAGCCGCCCGAAGCTTCGAACCGAACCGGCACTTCCCCGCTCAGACCCAGATTTTCCGCCAGAAGTTCCGGCGCGAAATGTTTCGCCAGCGACTCGAACTCGGCCAGGGTCGCCGTCTCCAGCGTCAGGCCCTGGATGTTGGATTCGCTGTACCAGACCCCGGCTTCAGGATCCCAGATCGCCTTGACGTAGAAGGGCTCGCTCATGGTCTCGAATATGCGCGCCTAGTCGTCCTTCGCCAAGGGGTGGTGCTGGTTGACCACCTGGGTCAGGCGGTCGGTGGCGACGTGGGTGTAGATCTGGGTGGTGGCGATGTCGGCGTGGCCCAGCAGGGTCTGGACGACGCGGAGATCGGCGCCGCCCTCCAGCAGGTGGGTGGCGAAGGCGTGGCGCAGGACGTGGGGACTGACCCGGGCCGGGTCGATGCCTGCGTCGATGGCGGCCTGATCCAGCTGCTGGGCGAAACGGCGCGGCGTCAGATGGCCCTCGGCGCCGGTCGAGGGGAAGAGCCACGGGCTGTCCGGACCCTTTTTCGGCTTTCTGGCGTCGCGGACCTCCAGCCAGGCCTTCACCGCCGCGCGCGCCGCGCTGTTCAAGGGCGCCAGCCGCTCCTTGCCGCCCTTGCCGCGCACGATCAGCCAGGCGGGGTCGCGCCGCACGGCCTCGACCCTGAGCGCCAGCAACTCCGACACCCGCAGGCCCGAGGCATAGGCTAGTTCGACCAGGGCCAGCATCCGCGTCGCACCCGCGCCGTCGTCCTTGCCCGCCGCGGCCAGCAGGGCCTCGATCTCCTCGCGGCTCAGGGTTTTGGGCAGGGGGCGGCCCTGCTTCGGCGCGTCCAGGCGGCGCGAGGGATCGTCCTGTCGCCAACCCTCGCCCAGGGCGAATCGGTAGAACTGCCGCACGGCCGAGCGCCGCCGCGCCGCCGTCGCGGCCGACAGGCCGCGCAGGGAGAGGGAGGCGTACCAGTCCTCGATCGCCGTCTCGTCCGCCGCGATCAGCCCGCCTTTCCCGACCCCCGCCTCGGCGTCGGCCAGATCGCGCGCATAGGCCGACAGGGTGTGGGGCGAGGCGTCGCGCTCGACCGCCATCATCTCCAGAAAGGCCTCGATCCGGGGCGAGGAGACGATCCCGCTCATGCTTTTGCGCCCAAGCTTTGGTCTGGAAGGTCTGGCGACATGGAATGCATCGTGTAGAGGATCGAACGGTTATGGCTTCCCCGTCCCCTACGCCGAATCCCGATGCCCAGAAGCGTCATGACCGCACCATAGCCCTCGTCGGGCTCATGGGTGTGGGAAAATCCACGGTCGGACGGCGTCTGGGCCAGAGGTTGGGCCTGCCGTTCGCCGATGGTGACGACGAGATCGAGGCGGCGGCCGGGATGACGGTGTCGGACATCTTCGCCAGGCTGGGCGAGGCCGAGTTCCGCGACGGCGAGGCCCGGGTCATGAAGCGGCTGCTGGAAGGTCCGCCCATGGTGCTGGCGACCGGCGGCGGGGCCATACTGAACGCCGACACCCGGGCCCTGCTGAAGCAGCACGCCATCACCGTCTGGCTCAGGGCCGACATCAGGATCATCGCCGCCCGGGTCCAGCGCCGCGACACCCGGCCCCTGCTGCGCGGAAAGGACCCGGCCGAGGCCCTGCGCGCCATGGCCGAGGTCCGCTATCCCGTCTATGGCCAGGCCGACGTCACCGTCGATGTCGGCGGTGGCGCCCACGCCGAGGCCGTGGAGGCTATCGTCAAGGCGTTGGATGCGTATCGGGCCGAAGCCGGGGCCAAGACCGGGGAGGGCGCCCGATGACCGACCTTCCCGTGACCGTCGTCCCGGTCGGCGGCGGCGCCTTCGCCCCCTATGACGTCGTGGTCGGACGGGGACTGCTGGCGACGGCGGGCCAGCGGATCGCGCCCCTGACGCGTGGCCGGACGGTGGTCATCAGCGACGAGACGGTGGCGGCGATCCACGGCCCGGCCTTGTCGGCCTCCCTGACGGCGGCGGGTGTCGCGAACCAGATCATCGCCGTGCCGGCGGGGGAGGGCTCCAAATCCTTCGCCGAGCTGGAACGGCTGATGGACCGGTTGCTGGAGGCCGGGCTAGACCGCAAGGATGTGGTCGTGGCCCTGGGCGGCGGCGTGGTCGGCGACCTCGCCGGTCTGGCGGCGGCTCTCTATATGCGCGGCATCGACTTCGTTCAGGTCCCCACGACCCTTCTGGCCCAGGTCGACAGTTCTGTCGGCGGCAAGACGGCCATCGACACCCCGCGCGGCAAGAACCTCGTCGGCGCCTTCCACCAGCCGCGGCTGGTCCTGGCCGACATCGACGTCCTGGCCACCCTGCCGCCGGTGCAGCTGCGTTCCGGCTGGGCCGAGGTGCTCAAGCATGGCCTGATCTGCGACGCCGCCTTCTTCGACTGGCTCTCCGGAGACGGGGCGGGGGGCGCGACCGGCGATCCGGCCGCGCTGGAACGCGCCGTGGTCCGCTCGGTCGAGATCAAGACCGGCATCGTCGGCGAGGACGAGAAGGAGGCGGGCCGTCGCGCCCTGCTCAACCTCGGCCATACCTTCGGCCATGCGGTCGAGGCCGAGCTCGGCTTCGAGGAGGCGGCCCTGGCGCACGGCGAGGCCGTCGCATTGGGCTGCGTCCTGGCCTTCCAGTATTCCGCCCGGCTCGGCCTGTGCGATCCGGAGGAGGTCGAGACGGTTGACGCCGCCATCGCCGCCGCCGGCCTGCCGACGCGCCTCAAACAGGCGGGAGACTTCACCGCCGATGCCCTGATCGCCCGGATGGCCGGTGACAAGAAGGCCGAGGGCGGGCGGCTGACGCTGGTCATCGCCCGCGCCATCGGCGACGCCTTCGTCGAGAAGACCGTCGATGCGGCGGACTTGAAGGCCTTCCTGCAGGAACAGGGCGCCGCGTGAGGATCGAGGCCGTGGTCCTTGAGGACCGGTTCGTGCGGCTGGAGCCCCTGACGGCCGACCTCAAGGACGAGATGCGCGCCGCGCTGGATTGCGACGCCGCCTCCTGGGACATCATGGTCAGCGCCGCCTACGGACCACATTTCGACGGCTGGTGGGCCTCGGCGATGAGCGCCATGGCGGCCGGAAGCCGCGTCGCCTGGGCCGTGCGCCGGAAAGAGGACGGCGCCCTCGTCGGCACGACCAGCCTCTATGAGATCCGGCCCGAGCATCGTCGCTGCGAGATCGGTTCGACCTTCTATGGCCCGAGGCGCGGGGCGGGGCGGTCAATCCGGCCTGCAAGCGCCTGTTGTTGGCCCATGCCTTCGCGGCGGGCGCGGTGCGGGTCGAGATCATCACCGACGGCGTCAACGCCGCCAGTCAGGCCGCCATCCGCAAACTGGGCGCCCGCGACGAAGGCATCCTGCGCAAGCACAAGATCACCTTCACCGGCCGCATCCGCGACACCGCCCAGTTCGCCATTCTGGACGAGGACTGGCCGTCGGTGCGTGATGGGCTGGACGCGCGGCTGGCGACGTTCGACTAGGGCTTGTTTGCCGTGGTGGCCGTCGCGATCGGCGAGGTCTGCGGCGGCGGCCCGAGCGCGACCACTGTCGTGCTGGTCGCCGCGTCGTAGGTAAAGCTCAGATAGTTCGCCCCCGCCACGCCGATCAGCTGGGTCGCCAGCGTCTCGCGAAACGCCGTCTGATCCTGCCAGGCACTGATCTGGTCGCCTTCACGCTGCGCGTCTATGACGATGACGGACAGCGGATCCGCAGTTCCCTTGCCCCCGAGGCCCGCGGCGGCCGCCGACAATGAAGGCGTCACCGCACCACCCGCGGGCGCCGCCGGAAGCGGGGGCAGGGTGATCTGGGCGAGGTTCCGGTTCAGGCCCGAAAAGGCGATCGTGATCTTCAGGCTGTCGATTGCGGCCTTGGTGTCCTCACCGGTCAGCAGCAGATCGGCGGCCCTCAGCGGGCTCGCGACAATGGCCGTCAGGGTTTCGAAGGGGGTGTAGCGAAGGTCGCGGTCCCGGGCGACGAGCGCCTGATCCAGCAGCAGGATGTCCCCTGCGTAGTCCTGGGCCATCATGCCGGCCAGTCGGCTGGCGTAGTTGGTCGAATAGGTGATGGCGTCATTGCGCCGTTTCATTTCGCCGCAGCTCTTTTCCAGACGCTGCACCTCCTGAAGGACGACGCCGTTGGGATCGATGCCGAGGCTGGCGCGCTTCGCCACGATGTCTTTCGACACGGTTCCAATGCCGGTGCAGTCGATCGGCGGAGCGAGGGTCGAGAGTGACAGCAGTCGGTTGAAGCGGTCGTAGCGGTAGGTGATCAGCTGCGTGGCCAACGCGCCGCCGTGAAACAGCTCCCGGGTCGGCTCATAGGCGTTGAACCGGCTGATGACGCTGGGGACGATGGCCGTGATGGTCCAGGCGGTGCGGGTGCTGTCGGATATGCCGCCCTCGAACGCGCCTGCCGCTCCGACGACGGTGATGGCCGCCCCAAGGTCCATGAAGGTTTGCTGGCGCTCGGCGCGGCGGATGTAGAAGCCATGCAACAGGCTGACGTGGCTTCGCGTCGTCGCATAGGAGGCCTGGGGCGTGGGCGCGGTGTCCTGCTCCAGCAGTTGGATCGCGCATTCCCGCGCCGGGAGATCGCCCTGCCGGAAGGCATTGACCCCGAGCAGGCCGCGGCCCCCGACCTCGCAGCCGATCGGCTTCCGATTGGACACCTGGCTGGTGGTGACCGTGGTCGTGGTTGTGGTGACCGTGTCCAGCGGCGCGGTCTGGGCCAGAGCCGCGCCAGCCATCGCGCTTAGAAACACTCCACAGACAAGGCTGTGGTAACCGGCCCTCTTGCCGTGCATGTAGAATTTCCCCGTTCGCCCAACGTCGTTTTTAAATCGGGCTTTCGGGGTTTTTCAAGGAAAAGTTGTCTGGGCGTCAATCCACCGCGCGGCAGTCGGTCGGCTGCAGGCCGTCGGCGGTCCAGGTGGCCATGACGCCCTTGCCGCGCAGTTCATAGGCGCTGGCCCTGTACCAGATGCCGTCGGCGGCGCGTTCCTGGAACAGGTCCACGGCCTCGCCATTGGAGTTGCGAACCGTGGCCATCTGGCGCGGATTGTCGAAATCGACCGACAGCCGTTCGCCGTTGTTGCAAAGGTAGACGGTGCGGATCACGCGGTTCAGGGCCCGGTCCTGAACCTCGGCGCCGGTGCGCTTGCGGGCGGTCTGGGCCTCGATGGCGCGCTGCTTGACCTCGTCGCCGCTGGTCGGAGCGGCCTTGGGCTCCTTGCCGCAGGCGGCCAGGACGGCGAGGGCCGCCAGACCGCAAAAGATGATCGACTGCGGAAGATCCGGTCTGGTCAAGAAATGAGCCCTCCAAGGCGACGCTTGGACGGCTAACGCCGGTCAGGCTTCACCGTTCCCATGCGACGCTTGCGGAAGAAGTCGCGCAGCATTCCCCCGGCCTCGGCGGCGTCGGGCCCGGCCTCGGCGACGGGACGCCAGTGACAGGTCGGCTGGTCGAAGATTTTCGGCCCGTGGATGACCCCTCCGCCCTTGGGATCGTCCGCCGCCCAGACCACGCGGCCGATTCGAGCATGGCTGATCGCTCCGGCGCACATGGCGCAGGGCTCGAGCGTCACATAGAGGGTCAGGCCGGTAAGGCGATAATTTTGCAGTGCGGCGCCTGCGCGCCTCAGCGCAACGATTTCGGCGTGGGCGGTGGGATCATGGGCCGCTACGGGGCCGTTTTCGCCCGTGGAGACCACTTCGCCGGTCGATTCGTCGACGATAACGGCGCCCACGGGGACCTCGCCTGCGTCCGCCGCCGCTTGCGCAAGGTCCAATGCCATGCGCATGAACCGCTCATCATGGCCCGCCATACAGACGACAACGACAAGAAGCCCCGCCCCAGTCAAGAGTTGAGGGCGCACAAACCCGGCGACCGGCCGAAGAGCGGCGCCGCGCGCCCCGGCTCGGCGAGCGCCAAATTCTTTACGACCGAGAAGAAGGAACCGGGCTCCGGCGGTGGCAAATCCTTCGGCGGTCGGGCCTATGCTCCGGACAAGGGTGCGCGTCCGGAGAAGCCGATCAAGGGCAAACGCTATTCGGCTGACGACCAGAACGCCGGTAAGGGCGCGGTGGGCAAGGGCTTCGGCAAGGGCCCGGCCAAGGGCAAGGACGCCAAGGCGGCGCCCGAAGAGCCCAAGCGCACCGAACGGATCGCCAAGGCCATGGCCCGCGCCGGCATCGCCTCGCGCCGCGAGGTCGAGCGGCTGATCGGTCTGGGCAAGGTGGCGGTCAACGGCCGCATCCTCGACACGCCGGCGACCCTGGTCACCCGCGACGACGTGATCACCGTGGACGGCAAGCCCATCGCGGCGGTTCAGGCGACCCGCGTCTGGCGCTACAACAAGCCCGTCGGCCTGCTGACCTCGCACAACGATCCGGGCGGACGCCCGACCGTGTTCGACAGCCTGCCCGCCGGCCTGCCGCGTGTGATCTCGGTCGGCCGTCTGGACATCAACACCGAAGGCCTGCTGCTGCTGACCAACGACGGCGAACTCAGCCGCGCGCTGGAGCTGCCGACCACGGCCCTGGTGCGCCAGTACCGGGCCCGCGCCCGCGGCCGCATCACCCAGGCGACGCTCGACACCCTGAAGGACGGCGTCACCGTCGACGGCGTCCGCTATGGCCCGGTCGAGGCGACCATCGACAAGGCCAAGACCAATGAGGACGGCGGCCAGTCCGCCAATCTGTGGATCAGCGTCCAGATCTCCGAGGGCAAGAACCGCGAGGTCCGCAAGGTGCTGGAGTCGGTCGGCCTGACCGTCAACCGCCTGATCCGCCTGGCCTACGGCCCGTTCCAGCTCGGCACCCTGCCGTCCGGCGCGGTCGAGGAGGTTGGTCCCCGGGTCATCCGCGAACTGCTGGGCGAACATATCCGCCCCGAGAACCTGCCCCAGGGCAACACCGTCCAGACCCCGGCGCCCGTTCCCGGCCGTCGCGGCGGCATGCCGGTGGTGACGGGCAAGTCCGGCTCGGCCCTGTCCGACCCGTCGCGCAAGCCCAGCCGCGTCCGCGCCGCCGAGACCGCGACCGCCCAGAGCATCGAAAAGGCCAACCGCCCCGCCAAGAAGGCCGGTTGGGCCAAGGCCGCGCCGCCCAGCCCGCGCGGTCCCTCGACCAAGAAGGCATGGGTTCCGCGTGAAGGCGCCGCCGCCGACGGCGACCGGCCCAAGCGCCCGTTCAAGCCGCGTGAGGACCAGATCATCGGTCCCAAATCCTCGACCTGGGCCCGCGATGGGGACAGGCCGAAGCGCGACTTCAAGCCGCGCGGCGAAGGCGGCGCACGCCCCTCCGGCACGAGCGGTCGCCCGGCCGGCGGCGCCCGCCCGACCGGTCCGCGCAAGCCGCGCGGCTGACGCCGACCGTTGACGCGGCAGGGGCGGCGTTGGAACCTGTTCCGACACCGCCGGGGGACGCCATGACCGACCATACCCACGAGATCGCCCACCAGGGGGACCCCGGCCTCGATCGGCTGCTGTTCTTCTCGGACGGGGTGTTCGCGATCGCGATCACGCTCCTGTCGATCGAGCTGCATGTTCCGCACGGCTGGGACGGCTCCTTTGCCGGGCTGATGAACGCCAGCTGGAAGATGCTGGGCGCCTTCGCCATCAGCTTCGCGGTCATTGGCGTGCTGTGGAACGCCCACCGCCGCTGCTTCCTGAAGATGACCCGGTTCACGAGCGGGGTGTTCGTGCTGAACCTGTTCGTCCTGGCCGGGATTGCCTTGATGCCGTTCGCGACCTCGCTGCTCTATGAGAATCCGCACGGAGGCGACGCCTTCCTGATCTACCTTTCGCTGGTTGCCCTGACCGGTGTGGCCCAGGGCCTGACCTATGGCTATGCGGCCTTCGTCGCCGATGTGATCCGGCCACGCCAGCATGCGATGATGCGCTTTTCGGCCTTCCTGATGCAGACTCTGATGCCCGGCCTGTGCTGCGGCCTGACACTGCTGGCGCTCGGCCGCGCGCCGTTGTGGATCGTGATCGGCCTGGCCGTGAGCCTGACCCTCCTGATCAGCTTCCGCGTGTTCGCCGCCAAGCGCTTTGGTCCGGCCGCCGTCGCCGCATGAGAATCGTCGCCGGATCGCTGAAGGGCCGCGCCATCGTCGCGCCTGAGGGACAGAACACTCGCCCCACCTCCGACCGCGCCCGTCAGGCCGTGTTCAACGTCCTGGAACACGCATCCTGGGCCGAGAGCCTGCAGGGCGTGCGCGTCATCGACCTGTATGCCGGCTCGGGCGCCCTCGGCTTTGAGGCGGTATCGCGCGGCGCCGGCTTCTGCCTGTTCGTGGAGACCGATGACGGCGCGCGCGGCGCGATCCGCGACAATGTCGAGGCCTGGCACCTGTTCGGCTCGACCCGCGTCCTGCGCCGCAGCGCCACCGACCTCGGTCCGCGCCCCGGCCCGATCGCCGAGGCCTTCGACCTGGCCTTCCTCGACCCGCCGTATGCCAAGGGGCTGGGCGAACAGACCTTGGCCGAGTTGCTCAAGGGCGACTGGCTCAAGCCCGGTGCGATTGTCGTGTTCGAACGCGGCTCCGGCGAGCCAGAGATCGAGACGCCGGGCTATGAGCGGCTCGACGCCCGCGACTACGGCGCCGCCCGGGTGCTGTTCCTCCGCAAGGAAGACTGAAAAACGCGCTTGACCCTCACGCCGCGTGAGGCCCGATAGAGGCGTCCATGCGGAACGACGCGCGCCACAGAACCTATACCGTCAGCCAGCTGGCGCGGTTGTCCGGAACCTCGGTCCGGACGCTGCATCACTATGACGAGATCGGCCTGCTGAAGCCCGCGTCGGTCGGCGAGAACGGCTATCGCTACTACGGACGCGAGGAACTGCTGCGACTGCAGTCGATCCTGGTCCATCGGGAATTCGGCATCGCCCTGGGCGATATCGGCGTCCTGCTGGACAGCGCCGGCTTCGACCGTCTGGAGGCGCTGCGCGCGCAACGGGAACGGATCGAGGCGGAGGCGGAGCGCTATCGCCGACTGGCCCGGACGATCGACCGCACGATCGCCGAACTGGAAGGACGAGACACCGTCATGGACAAGCAACTCTACGAGGGCTTCAGCCCGGAAAAACAGGCCGAGTACGAGGCCTGGATTATCGACAAATACGGCGAGCAGGCGCGGCCCCGCATCGAGGCGGGCCGGGCGGTGGTCGAGGCCATGTCGCCGGCCGAGCGTCAGGACTGGATGGCCGAGGTCGCCGAGCTCGAGGCCGATCTGGGCAAGGCGATGGGGCAGGGAGTGGCGGCGGACAATCCGGCCCTCGACCCCATCCTGTCGCGCCACCGCGCCTGGGTCGGCATCAGCTGGAAGACCATGCCGACGCCGGAAGCCTATGCCGGCCTCGCCGACCTCTATACGGGCAATCCGGACTTCCGGGCCCGCTATGAGGCGATCCAGCCGGGGCTCACCGACTGGATGGCCGAGGCGATGAAGGCCTATGCCGCCCGGGCGGCCTGATCGGGCGCATTTCGGGGCCGCTGGAGCGATCCGGCGGTCCCGAACGGGGGTTTCGGGCGTGGATTTGTGCGGTATTTTAATACCGCATTCAGAATATCGAATAAAATCAGATATCTAAGGCGTATTCATGCGTTCAATGCGCATTGACGCCTGTGATCCCTTCCTCTATCAGCGCGCCTTCCGTTCGTTCCGGCATCTGCTGGAGCGGGCCAACCCGTTTCGTCTATCCCAGGAACCTCGAAAATGCTGAAGAGCACTACGGCTGCCTTGAAGCCGTCCGAGGTCGAGAGGAAGTGGATCCATATCGACGCTGAAGGCGTCGTCGTGGGCCGCCTCGCGACCTTCATCGCCATGCGCCTGCGTGGCAAGCACCTGCCGACCTACACCCCCCACGTGGACTCGGGCGACTACATCGTCGTCACCAACGTCGACAAGGTCGTGTTCACCGGCAAGAAGAACACCGACAAGATCTACTACCGCCACACCGGTCACCCGGGCGGCGTGAAGTCGACCACCCCGGCCAAGGTGCTGGGCGGCCGCTTCCCGGAACGCGTTCTGGAGAAGGCTGTCGAGCGTATGATGCCGAAGGAAAGCCCGCTGGCCCGTTCGCAAATGACGCACCTGCGCCTGTTCGCCGGCGCTGCGCACGACCACGACGCCCAGCAGCCCGAAACCATCGACTTCGCCGGCCGCTCGGCCAAGAACACCCGGAGCATCTGAGCATGACCGACGTCACTCAAGACACCGCCACCGGTTTCGACGCCCTGAAGGGTCTGTCCGCCACGGCCGAGGCCGCTCCGGAACACGTCCAGAAGATCGACGCCCAAGGCCGCGCCTATTCGACCGGCAAGCGCAAGAACGCGATCGCCCGCGTCTGGGTCAAGCCCGGCACCGGCAAGTTCACGATCAACGGCAAGGATCAGATGCAGTATTTCGCTCGCGAAATCCTGCGCATGATGATCGCCCAGCCGCTGGTCGTCTGCGGTCGTGAGACCCAGTTCGACGTCGTCTGCACCGTCGAAGGTTCGGGCCTGTCCGGCCAGGCCGGCGCCATCCGCCACGGCCTGTCGCACGCCCTGACGCATTATGAACCGGCCCTGCGCCCGGTCCTGAAGCCGCACGGCTTCCTGACCCGCGACAGCCGCGTCGTCGAGCGCAAGAAGTACGGCCGCGCCAAGGCTCGCCGTTCCTTCCAGTTCTCGAAGCGTTAAGCCGTTTCGCGAAAGCGATTACGAAACGGGGCGCTTCGGGAAACCGGAGCGCCCTTTTTCTTTGCCTGTTCCATCAGGAGCATCAGATGACCCACACGATCTTCATCGACGGCGAGGCCGGCACCACGGGGCTGGAGATCCGGCAGCGTCTGGAAGGTCGCGCGGATCTGGAGTTCATCTCCCTGACCGGCGACCTGCGGAAAGACCCGGCGGCGCGGCGCGAGGCGTTGAACGCGGCCGATGCGGTGATCCTGTGCCTGCCCGACGAGGCGGCGAAGGAAGCCGTCGCGATGATCGACAACACCACGACCCGGGTCATCGACGCCTCCACCGCCTTCCGGGTCGCCGAGGGCTGGACCTATGGCTTCGCGGAGATGGATGCGGGTCAGCGGGCGGCCATCGCCGTCTCGACGCGGGTCAGCAATCCCGGCTGCTATCCGACGGGCTTCATCGGCCTGATGCGGCCTTTGGTGAAGGCGGGCATCGTTCCGGCCTCCAGCTTCGTCACCGTCAACGCTGTCTCGGGCTATTCCGGCGGCGGCAAGTCGATGATCGCCGAGTTCGAAGGTCCCGATAAGGACAAGGCGCTCGCCTTCCGCGCCTATGGCCTGAACCTGCACCACAAGCATGTGCCGGAGATGACGCAGCACACGGGGCTGGCCAACGACGTCCTGTTCGCTCCCGCCGTCGGGACCTATCGCCAGGGCATGCTGGTCGAGATCCCGCTGCAGCTGTCGGCCCTGCCGGCGACCTCGGTCGAGGTCATCCATGGCGCCCTGGTCGAGGCCTATGCCGGCCAGCGTTTCGTCGAGGTCGCGGACCTGGAGACGACCGAGGCCATGACCGGCATCGACCCGGAGGGGCTGAACGGCACCAATCGCATGCGCCTGCACGTCTTCGGCGACCGTCACGGCCATCAGGCGCGTCTGGTCGCCCTGCTGGACAACCTCGGCAAGGGCGCCTCGGGCGCGGCGGTGCAGAACCTGAACATCATGCTGGGTCTGGACGAGGCGACGGGGCTTTCCTGACGCCTTGAAACCTTTCGCGTATCGGCGGCGTACTTCGGATCATGACCCAGTCGATCCAGATCCCGCGCCGTTCGCTGCTGATGGGCGCCGGCGCCCTGTCTCTCAGCGTGGCCCTGTCGGGCAAGGCCCAGGCGGCCGACGCCTTCGCGTCCTCGCCGTTCCGCCAGACGACCGACGCCCAGTGGCGCGCCCGCCTGCCGGGCCTCAGCTACGATGTCATGCGCCACGAGGCGACCGAGCGGCCGTTCACCAGCCCGCTGAATGACGAGCATCGGCCCGGCACCTTCGTCTGCAAGGCCTGTGAGCTGCCGCTGTTCCTGTCGGCGTGGAAGTTCGATTCAGGCACCGGCTGGCCCAGCTTCTATCGCGTCAACCCGGCCAACATCGGCTCGAAGAGCGACTTCGCCATCGGCTTTCCGCGTACGGAGTATCACTGCGCCCGCTGCCTGGGGCACCAAGGCCATGTCTTCGATGACGGCCCGCTGCCGACCGGAAAACGCTACTGCAACAACGGTGTCGCGCTGACCTTTAAGCCCGGCTGATCACTGCCAGCTGCGGGCTTTGAGGGCGGACTCGATCGTCGCGCCGGTCATCACCGAGGCGATGATCACGAACAGGCCGTAGTCGTGGCCGGACCAGAACACTGGCACGGCGGCCAGCAGCATGACGACCAGCGGGAAGACCCCGGCCATGGCCGCCGTCGAGGGCTTGTCGGCGTGGATCATCGGCGGCGTCGTCCGCTTCAGCTGGCGCTGCATCAGGGCGTTGCCGAAGACGTAGCCGACGATGCAGATCGCGGCCATCAGCGGGTATTTGATTTCGCCCGCGGCGCCGAGCTCGCCGTAGACGACCGCGGTCAGCAGCAACAGGAGCAGGGAGATGGTCGTGCTGATGGCCAGCAGGACGTTCGGTTCGATACGCTTCAAGACTTCACTTTCACATAGGCGCCGGGCGTCGGCTCGAGGGGCTTGAGCGGCCCCTTGGCGGGATCGCGCGCCGGAATCTGTTCGCCCGACCGCTCCTTAAGCCACGCAGCCCAGTGGTTCCACCAGCTGCCGGGATGTTCCTGCGCCCCCGCCTGCCATTCGGCCAGGGTCGCGGGCAGGGCAGTGTTGGTCCAGTGCTGGTACTTCTTCGCCGCCGGCGGATTGATGATCCCGGCGATATGGCCCGAACCGCCCAGGGTCAGGGTGACGTCGGCGTTCCGGAACGCTCGCGCCGAGCGATAGACCGAGTTCATCGGGGCGATGTGGTCCTCTCGGCTGGCCACGAAATAGAGGGGGATGGTCACGTCGCCGAGGTCGACCTTGAGGCCGCCGATCCCAAACTCCCCCTTTGCCAGGAGGTTCTGGCCGTACATCGAGCGCAGATAGTCCATGTGCAGGGCCTTGGGCATCCGCGTCTGGTCGGCGTTCCAGAACAGCAGGTCGAAGGCCGCCGGCGACTTGCCCATCAGATAGTTCGAGACGAAGAACGACCAGATCAGGTCGTTGGCGCGCAGGGCGTTGAAGGTCTCGGCCATGGCCGCGCCGGGCAGGACCCCGCCGGCCTCGTCCATCTGCTGCTCGATCGAGCTCAGCCAATGCTCATCGGTGAAGAGCAGCAGATCGCCGGCCTCCTCGAAATCGTGCTGGGCGGCGAAGAAGGTGGTGGCGGCGACGCGTTTGTCCTTCTTCGCGGCCATATGGGCCAGGGCCGCCCCCATCAGGGTGCCGCCGATGCAATAGCCGACGGTGTTCAGCGTCTTCGAGCCCGTCTGCTCCAGCACCTTCTCGACGGCGCGATAGATGCCCTTGTCGAGGTACTCGTCGAAGCCGAACCCGGCCTTGTCCTGATCCGGATTGACCCAGGAACAGACGAAGACGGTGAAGCCTTGGGCCGACAGCCAGCGGATCAGCGAGTTCGCCGGCTGCAGGTCCATGATGTAGAATTTGTTGATCCACGGCGGGAAGATCAGCAGGGGCACGGCGTACTGCTGGTCCGTCGCGGCGTCGAACTGGAGCAGTTCGAACAGCTCGTCGCGCCAGACGACCTGGCCCGGGGCGGTGGCGACGTTCTCGCCGACGACGAACTTGCCGTAGTCGGCCTGGCTGATGGCCAGCTTGCCCGCGCCGCGCTCCAGGTCGGCGGCGAAATTCTGCATCCCCCTGACCAGGGATTCGCCGTTGGTCTCGGCCATGGCCTTGAGCGCCGCCGGGTTGGAGGCGAGGAAGTTGGACGGCGAGAAGGCGTCGGTCAGCAGCTTGGTGAAGAACTCGGCCCGGCGGCGCGTCATCGGATCGACGTCCTCGACCGAGGCGATCAGGCCGTTCATCCAGTCCGAGGTGACCAGATAGGACTGGCGCATCATGTCGAACATCGGGTTCTCG
Organism: Brevundimonas goettingensis; assembly: GCF_017487405.1. Lineage (NCBI taxonomy): Bacteria > Pseudomonadati > Pseudomonadota > Alphaproteobacteria > Caulobacterales > Caulobacteraceae > Brevundimonas > Brevundimonas goettingensis. Next base: position 1,152,556 of record NZ_CP062222.1, read on the forward strand.
GACCAGGCCGGGTCCTTGAACCGCTTGTCGGGCCGGTCGCCGGCCGAGGGGGCGACCGTCTCGCCCGCCGCGCGGCGACTGGTCGTGGCCCACAGGTCCATATAGCGGCTGAACAGATCGGCCTGGGCGCTGAACAGCTTGTCTGGGCGGGCGGCCAGGCTGGTCATGACGCTGGTCATGGCGGGGCCGACGTTGAAGGGATCGGGCGACAGGGCGGCGGGGCGGTCGGCCTGGCTCAGGGCGGCCTCGGCGATGGCCGACTGGGCGGTCATGGCGGCCCGGGCGATGTTGATCGACAGGGTTTCCAGCGCCTGCATCTGCTCGGCGCCCGGCATGACGAAGGGATTGGCGGTCTCGGCTTCGGGCTTCGGTTCAGAGTTCGGCTCAGGCGGGGAAGGGGCGGCGGCCTCTACGACGGGCTCAACAGCGGCGTCGGCAGCCTTCTTCGCGCGGGGGCGCGGCGGCTTGGCGGAGGTCGGGCGACCGGCCTTTCTGGGCGCGGCGACGGGCGTTTCGGTCTTGGAAGCCTTGGTCGGTCGCTTGGCCATCAGGGGTCCTTCGGCGTTTCCCGGCGTGGGGGACTGCACGCCGCCCTTCCGCCGAATGCGATCATGGCATATGACCGGCTCTGAAATGAACGCTCGCGTTGTGAAAAAGATGATGCGGCCGATGCTTATGGCCGGCGCGGTCCTGGGAATGGCCTCGGGCCTGTCCGCCTGCGTCGGCTCCTTCGACCCGGAAACGGACGCCAGTTCGCCGCTGGCCCCGCGCGTCCAGGCCCTGGTCGACGCCAATCGCACCTATCCGCGCTGGGAGGACTTCCCGCGCTCGTCCGAGCCCGTGCCGCCCGCGGCCCAGGTGGCCCAGCAGGTCAATACCTTGCGCGCGACCGGCGGCGCCCTGGCCAATGAGGTCTCGACCCTGCAGTGGCAGAACAGCGACCCGGCTGCTTTGGAGCGCGAGGTCGCCGCCCGCGTCGCCGCGACGCCCGTTTCGCCCGACGCCGCCCGCACGGCTGCCGAGCTGGACGCCTATGCCCAGTCCCTGCGCGACCGCGCCAAGGCTCCGCCGCCGGTCGGCCGCACGTCCACGCCACAACCCCAGCCGGCGCCCCAATAGCCGTCACGGACTGAAGTTAGTCTCGCCCGGACCCAAGAATCCGGGGATCATGCTCCTCAAGGAGACACGCAATGGCCGATACGGCCCCCTTCGACACCCGGCCGCTCGATGAGCGCCGCAAGGTGACGACCACCGAAATCCCGTTTTCCAGCCTCGCCGCCGACGCCGTGCGCGTGACCGAGGCCGCCGCTGTCGCCTCCTTCGCCCAGATCGGCCGGGGCGACGAGATGCAGGCCGACCAGCTGGCCGTCGACGCCATGCGCACCCAGCTGAACCAGTTGGAGATCGACGGCCTGATCGTCATCGGCGAGGGCGAGCGTGACGAGGCGCCCATGCTCTATATCGGCGAGGCGGTCGGCACGGGCCGCGGCCCCGCCGTCGACATCGCCCTCGATCCGCTGGAAGGCACCACCCTGACGGCCAAGGCCATGCCGGGCGCCCTGTGCGTCCTGTCCATGTCGGCCGGGGGCGGCATGCTGCACGCGCCCGACACCTATATGGACAAGATCGCCATCGGCCCCGGCTATGCGCCCGGCACCGTCGATCTCGATATGAGCCCGGCCGAGAATGTGCGCTCCCTGGCCTCGGCCAAGGGCGTCGATCCGCGCGACATCACCGTCTGCGTCATGGACCGGCCGCGCCACTCCGAACTGATCGCGGCCCTGCGCGAGGTCGGGGTCAAGGTCATGCTGATCGGCGACGGCGATGTGGCGGGCGTCATCCATACGACGGACCCCGCGACCGGAATCGACCTCTATCTGGGCTCGGGCGGGGCGCCGGAAGGCGTGCTGGCGGCCTCGGCGCTGAAATGCGTCGGCGGCCACTTCCAGGGGCGGCTGGTGTTCCGCAACGACGACGAACGGGCCCGCGCCCACCGGATCGGCATCACCGACCTGAACCGCAAATACGACCTGCATGAGATCGTCGCGACCGACGCCGTCTTCGCCGCCACCGGCGTGACTGGCGGCGCCCTGCTGGACGGGGTCAAGATCGAGCGCGGCCTGGTCAGCACCCATACGGTGGTGATGGATTCCTCGACCCACACCGTGCGCCGCATCCGCACGACGCGGCCGTTGTAATGGCTGACGGGGGTATCCCTTCCGGCGGCATCAGCCAGTTCCTCGACGTGTCTCGCTCGCTGTCGGGACGGGCCTGGCGGCAGCGTCCGGCCGAGCCCTCGGTCACCCGCGCCCATATGCAAGCCCTTGGCCTCGACGAGCCCCTGGCCCGGGCCCTGGCCTCGCGCGGGGTCCGGGCCGATCAGGGGGCGGACTTCCTGACACCCACACTCAAGGCCCTGTTTCCCGATCCGTCCAGCTTCATGGACATGGACGCTGCCGCCTCGGCCATCCTCGACGCCCTGACGGCCGGATCGAGCATCCACGTCTTCGCCGACTATGATGTGGACGGCGCGTCCAGCGCGGCCTTGCTGGTGCGCTGGTTCCGGGCCATGGGCGCGGATCTGCCCATCTATGTCCCCGACCGCCTGACCGAGGGCTACGGCCCCAGCGCGAAGGCCTTTGACACGCTCAAGGCCTCGGGCGCCGATCTGGTCATCACCGTCGACTGCGGCGCGGCGGCCAATGAGGCGGTGGCCCATGCCGGCGCCATCGGTTTGAACGTCGTGGTCATCGACCACCATATGATGCGCGAGGAGCCGCCGCAGTGTCTGGCGGTCGTCAATCCGAACCGGCCGGGCGACAATTCGGGTCAGGGCAATCTGGCCGCCGCCGGGGTGGTCTTCGTGCTTCTGGCCGCCCTGAACCGCGAGGCGCGGGCGAGGGGGCTGTTCTCCGCTGAAAACGGGGGGCGCGACCAGCCCGACATCCGCCAGTGGCTGGATCTGGCCGCCATGGGCGCGGTTTGCGACGTCACCGGCCTGACCGGCTTCAACCGCGCGCTCACGGGCCTTGGCCTGCGCGTCATGTCGGACTGGAAGAACCCCGGCCTCAAGGCCCTGCTGGCCGCCGCCAAGGCCGAGGAAGGCCCCGCCAAGACCAATCACGCAGGCTTCATCCTGGGGCCGCGCATCAATGCGGGCGGCCGGATCGGCAAGTCGGACCTCGGCGCCCGCCTGCTGTCGACCGACGACCCGGAGGAGGCGCGGGTCATCGCCGAAGAGCTGCACGCCCTCAACATCGGCCGTCGCGAGATCGAACGTCTGGTCACCGAAGAGGCCACGCGCCGCGTCGAACAGACCAAGGCCCACGACGACGGCTCGGCGGTGGTCGTCATCGCGGGCGACGACTGGCACCCGGGCGTGGTCGGCATCGTCGCGGGCCGTCTGCGCGAACGCTGGAGGAAGCCCGTCATCGTCATCGGCGTCGACGCCGTGAACGGCATCGGCAAGGGCTCGGGTCGGTCCCAGCCCGGCATGAACCTGGGCCGCGCCATCCAGGCCGCCTGGAACGAGGGCCTGCTGATCGCCGGTGGCGGACACGCCATGGCGGCGGGGCTGACGGTGAAGACCGACGGCATCGACGCGCTTCGCGACTTCCTCAACGACCGCCTGTCGGGCGAACAGGTCGAGGCCGAGGTTCTGGACCGGGTCGAGATCGACGCCCTGATCGAGCCCGGCGGCGCGACCCGCGCCCTGTTCGAGACCTTCGAGCAACTGGCTCCCTTCGGCCCCGCCAACCCCGAGCCCCTGTTCGCCTTGGCCGGGGTGCAGGCGCGCGAGCCGGTGGCCATGAATGGCGGCCATGTGCGCTGTCGCCTGGTTGGACCGGACGGCGCCTCGGTCAAGGCCATCGCCTGGCGCTGCGCCGATCTGCCGCTCGGCAAGGCGCTGCTGGCCGGGCAGGGCGGCCTGAGCGTCGCGGGTCGTCTGAAGGCGGACGACTGGAACGGCCGCCGTGGCGTCCAGTTCGAAATCGAGGACGTCGCCGACCCTCGAATGGCGTCCTGAAAACAATCGTCGATTTGGTGTTGCGCCCCCCGGAATCGGCGGCTATATCGCCCGCTCTCGCGCAGCGGTCCCTTCGTCTATCGGTTAGGACGTCAGGTTTTCAACCTGAAGAGAGGGGTTCGACTCCCCTAGGGACTGCCACGCGGACCTCCGGAAATCGGCGGCAATACATCGACTGCTCTCGCACAGCGGTCCCTTCGTCTATCGGTTAGGACGTCAGGTTTTCAACCTGAAGAGAGGGGTTCGACTCCCCTAGGGACTGCCAGCGGGATCTTCCCCGACATCCTGACGAAAAGTGACCGTTTTTGCGCGGAAGCGGGAAAGTCGTGTCTTTTCAGCAAATGTCTTGCCCTAAATTCCCCTGACGCGCGCGAAACGTGCGTTTTTGTCTTTTCTCTCGTTCACAGAACCGTGGTAAACGTACGCCGTTCCGCAGGAGGTGCGGACAGGGGGAAGTGACTGTGTCTGATTACGAGGGGCTGGAGGCGCCGGACGTGGTCCGGATCACCGGCCGGGTGAAATGGTTCGATCCGGGCAAGGGCTACGGCTTCATCGTGCCTGACGAGCCTGAACGGACCGATGCCAAGGACGTGCTGCTGCACGTGAGCTGCCTGCGGGACTGCGGCCACGAGACCGCGGGCGAGGGCGCGTCGATCACCTTTGACTGCGCACGCCGGGCCAAGGGCTGGCAGGTCGTGCTCGTCCACGAACTCGGCGCGGGCGATGCGCAGGTCGCCCCGCCACGCCGCACCGGCTATGACGGCCTGCGCGCTGACAGCCGCGGCGTCCAGCCGCGCGCCGAGACCTCCGTCGCCGCCGGCGAGATGGAATCCGCCACCGTCAAATGGTTCAATCGCACCAAGGGCTATGGTTTCGTGGTGCGCGCCAATGACCCGGGCGATATCTTCGTCCATATCGAGACCCTGCGGCGCTTCGGCCTGGACGATCTGGTCCCGGGCGAGACGGTCCGGGTGGTGTTCGCCGAAGGTCCCAAGGGACTGGTGGTGGCCGAGATCAAACCGGGCGGCTAAGGTTCGCCCCCTGGAGGGCGTACCCATGAGCTTCACGCGTCGATTTGTCGTTTCTGGCCTGTTCCTGGTCCTGGCCGCCTGCGCCCAGGGCACGAAGGGCCCGGTTGATTCGGCCGGCCGTCCGCTGGAACCCCTGACCGTGGTCACCGCGACCGGCGAACACGCCTTCATGGTCGAGATCGCCGACGACGAGGCCGAGCGCCAGCGCGGCCTGATGTTCCGCCAGCCGCTTGAAGCGGACCGCGGCATGCTGTTCGAGTTCGAGGTCGCGGCCGAGCAGGGCTTCTGGATGAAGAACACCCCCAGCTCGCTGGACATCGTCTACATCTCGGAAGACGGCCACATCGTCTCCATCGCCTCGCACGCCACCCCCTTCTCGGAAGCGGTGCTCAGCTCCAACGGTGCGGCCAAGGGCGTGCTGGAGGTCCGTGCGGGCCGGATGGGGGAGATCGGCGCCAAGGCCGGCGACGTCGTTCGCCACCCCTTCTTCCACAACTGAGGCCGCTATCTGCGTCAGCTTTCTGCGCCTCTGGGCCGGTTCGCGTTTGCGGTGCGGCGCCGAGTGTGCCAAATCCCGCCGCCGGAGTGTAGCGCAGCCTGGTAGCGCATCTGGTTTGGGACCAGAGGGTCGGAGGTTCGAATCCTCTCACTCCGACCAATCATCCTTTTGAAGAGGCTACCGCTCGCGACGTGGTCGCTCGCTGCTTGAGCCCTCGACGCCTCGCTGCGACGCGGTATAAGACGCCTTCACAACGCTTCCCTGTCGAGAGTCTCCGCCCATGCTGGCCCGCATCTACCGCCCCGCCAAGACCGCGATGCAGTCGGGCAAGGCCAAGTCGAAGGACTGGCGGCTGGAGTTCGAACCGGCGTCGGCGCGCACCACCGATCCCCTGATGGGCTGGATCGGCTCGTCGGACATGAACGGTCAGGTCCGCCTGACCTTCGAGACCCAGGAAGAGGCCGTCGCCTACGCTGACCGCTACGGCATCCCGTTCCGCCTGCACACGCCGCAGGAGCCGCCGCTGATCCTCAAGGCCTACGCCGACAACTTCGCCACCAACCGCAAGCAGTCCTGGACGCACTGATCGTTGTGGCTACCGCACTTCGGGCTACTTGAGCCACATTCTGCGTTCGGCTACCGCGCGTTCGCGCTACTTGAGCCGGATTCTCCTTGCGGCGACGGCGCGTAGCGCTACTTCAACCACAGGCCTCACGGCTTAACCCGGCGCCCATAGCTCAACCGGATAGAGCACCCGCCTTCTAAGCGGGATGTTGCAGGTTCGAGTCCTGCTGGGCGCGCCAGTTTTCAATGCGGCCGTCGGGCCGCCCGTTCAGGAGGCCGGCATGGCCGAGACGAAGAACCAGACGCTGAAGGGCATCATCCGCTTGGACGGCGCCACCTTCCGCGATTGCGAGTTCGTCGACGCCCGCTTGCTCTATGAAGGCGGCACGCCGCCCAACTTCATCAACTGCCGCTTCACCAACACCCATTTCGCCTTTGAGGGCGCCGCCGGCAACACGGTCAACTTCCTGCGCGCCATGGCCCCGCCCCAGTCGAACATGCGCGAGGTCGTGTTCGGCCTGATGCCCGAGCTGCGCGCCAACTAGGCCAGGCTCTTCAGGCCTTCAGGGCCTTGCGCCAGGCGGCGAGGCCGATATCCAGATCCGCGATCAGGTCGGCCGGATCCTCCAAGCCGACGTGGAACCGCAGCAGTTCGCCGGCCAGGCGCGCGGGCGACTGGCGGTAGGCCATCTGGTGCGTCTCGTGCGTGGCCAGGCTCTCATAGCCGCCCCAGGAATAGCCCAGACCGAACAGGCTGAGCGCGTCGAGGAAGGCGCGTCCGGCCTCGGTCGTGCCGCCCTTCATCTCCAACCCGAACAGGGAGGCCGCGCCCGAATAGTCGCGGGCCCACAGGGCATGGCCGGGGTCGGAAGGCAGGGGCGGGTAGAGGACGCGCGCCACCTCGGGCTGCTGCCCCAGCCAGGTCGTGATCTCCAGCGCCGACCGGGCCTGTTCGGTCATCCGCAAGGGCAGGGTGCGCAGGCCGCGCAGGGCCAGCCAGGCATCGTCGGGCGAGACGTGCCAGCCCACGTCCTCGATCGTGCCGTCGATGGCCCGGCCCAAGGCGGCGTCGTTCGTGGCGATGGCCCCCATAAGCAGGTCGGAGTGGCCCGCGGCGTATTTGGTCACGGCCTGGACGCTGATATCGACGCCATGCCTCAGCGGCTTGAAAGCCAGCCCGGCGCCCCAGGTGTTGTCCATGATGCTGATCACGCCTTTCGCCCGCGCGGCGGCGGCCAGGGCCGGGGCGTCCAGCATGTCCATGGTCAGGGAGGCCGGCGATTCGATCAGGACGGCGCGGGTGGTCTCGCCGATCAGCCCGGCGACTTCTTCGGCGCTCGCCTCCGCGGCATGGAAGCGCACGCTGACGCCCCGGGCGGTCATCCAGCGCGACAGGAAGCGACGGCTGGGGCCATAGACGGCGTCGGAGGCGATGATCTCGTCGCCCGGCCGGGCCACCGCCAGCAGCGGCACGGTTACGGCCGCGAGGCCCGATGGGACGATCCAGCTCTCGGCCGCGCCTTCCAGCCCCGCAAGAGCCGTGCGCAGCTCCCGCGCGGCGGTGGTTCCGGCCAGGCCGTAGACGGGGCCGAGGCTTTCGTCGCGCATCTGATCGGCGCGATCGCTGAGCATGGTGGAGGCGCGCTCCACCGGCGGATTGACGGGTCGGCGCCCGCGTCCCCTCTGGGTGGCGCCGGCGATCAGTCGGGTGCGGTCGGAAGGCGTCTTCATCCGCTTTCGATGGCCTTCGACGGGTTGCGGATCAAGGCCCGAAGGCCTCTAAAAGGATCACGCAGGACAAGAGGCCCCCCTATGCTGAAGACCGCGAGCCCGGGACGACGTCTGGCCCTGATGGGTCTGGCCCTCCTGACGCTTGCGGGCTCCGTGGCGGGGTGTGGCGAGAAGCGGACCAACCCGGGTCCCGCCGATGTCGCCGACACGGGCGCCTTGCCCAAGGCGGGCGTGGTCAAGGCCGAGAGTCCGACCCTGAAGGCGGTGCAGAGGCGCGGCTATCTGAACTGCGGCGTCCATCAGGGGCTGGTCGGCTTCGCCTATACCGACAACCGCGGCGACTGGCGCGGCTTCGATGTGGAGTTCTGTCGGGTGATGGCGGCTTCCATCTTCGGCGATCCGGACAAGGTGCGCTTCGTGCCCCTGACCGCCGACAACCGCTTCGACGCCCTCGCGGCCGGGCGGATCGACGTCCTGTGGCGCAACACCTCCTGGACGATGGACCGCGACGTCGGCGGCCGGTTCACCTTCGCCGGGATCAACTATTACGACGGCCAGGGCTTCATGGTCCGGCGCGCACTGGACCTGAACAGCGCCTCCGAGCTGAACGGCGCCCGGGTCTGCGTCGCGGCCGGGTCGACCAGCGCCCTGAACGCCCAGGACTACTTCCGCTCGCGCGGCATCGAATACACCCCGGTCGTGGCGCCGACCGAGGAGGCGGCGCGGCAGGCCTATGGGCGCGAGGACTGCGACGCCTTCACCGCCGACATCTCGGCCCTCGCGGCCGCGCGCACGACGATGGCCGATCCACAGCAGCATGCGATTCTCGCCGACATCGTCTCCAAGGAGCCTCTGGGTCCGGTCGTCCGGCGCGGCGACGAGCAGTGGACGGCCCTGGTCCGCTGGACCCTGAACGCCGTCATCCTGGCCGAGGAGATGGGCGTGACCCAGGCCAATGCGAAGCAGCTCGCCAAGGACAGCGCCGACCCGCGCATCCGCCGCCTGCTGGGCGTCGAGGGCGACTTCGGCGAACGGCTGGGCCTGTCGAAGGACTGGGCGCTGGACGCCGTCGTCGGGGTCGGCAACTACGGCGAGATCTTCGAGCGGAACCTGGGTGCGCAATCGGCCCTCGACCTTGCCCGTGGATTGAATGCACAATGGAACGCGCGGCCGGGCGGGCTGATCTACGGCCTGCCGATCCGCTGATGACCTTGCGGCGCTGTTGCTGCGCCCGACACAACGACCTCGTGGGGACGAATGACTGAGACGAAACGCGGCGGGATCCCGCTTCACTGGCTGATGCTGATCGGGTTCGTGGTCGGTCTGGCCGGGGGCCTGGCGGCCAACTTCTACGTCGACCCCGAAGCCGCCTGGCTGACGACGCTCGTCGCGGTCGCGGGCACCATCGGCCAGCTGTTCCTGAAGCTGCTGTTCATGATGGTCATCCCCCTGCTGTTCTCGGCCCTCGTGATCGGGGTCGCCGAGATGGGCGATCTGAAGTCGCTGGGACGGGCGGGGATCAAGACCCTGTTGCTGACCATCGTGGTCTCGGGCATCGCCGTGGTCATCGGCCTGGGCATGGTCAACTTCTTCCGCCCCGGCGACGGCGTCGCTCCGGAAGTCGCCGCCAAGCTGATGCAGCAAGGCGCAGAGGGCGCGGCGGCCATCGTCGACAAGGCCCCGGCCAGCGTCCAGTTCGACCAGTTCTTCCTCGATCTGGTGCCCTCGAACGTGTTCACGGCGGCGTCGGAGAACCAGATCCTGCCGGTGATGATCTTCGCCCTGTTCTTCGGCATCGGCCTGGTGATGGCGCAGTCCAAGGCCACCGACCAGCTTCAGCGGACCATCGAGGGCCTGCTGGAGGTCACGATGAAGCTGATCAACCTCTTCATCAAACTGGCCCCGCTGGCCATCGCCTGCCTGATGTTCAAGCTGGCCGCCGTGTTCGGCTGGGACCTGCTGGTGCGTCTGGCGGCCTATGTGGCGGTCGCCGTGGGCGCGATGCTGATCCACATGTTCGTGGTCTATCCGCTGGTCGTCTGGATCGGCGGCGGCATGTCGCCGTTCCGATTCTTCAAGGGCGTGCGCGAGCCCATGGTCGTGGCCTTCTCGACCGCCTCGTCCAACGCCGCCCTGCCGGTGTCGCTGAAGGCGGCCGAGACCGAGCTGGGCCTGCCGCGCAAGATCGCCCGCTTCGTCCTGACCGTCGGCGCCACCGCCAACCAGAACGGCACCGCCCTGTTCGAGGGCGTCACTGTCCTGTTCCTGGCCCAGTTCTTCCACATCGACCTGACGATCGGTCAGCAGGTGCTGGTCATGCTGGTCTGCATCCTCGGCGGCGTCGGCACGGCGGGCGTCCCTGCCGGTTCGCTGCCGGTGGTGGCGATGATCCTGGTCATGGTGGGCGTGCCCGCCGAGGGTATCGGCCTGATCCTGGGCGTCGACCGTTTCCTCGACATGTGCCGCACGACGCTGAACGTCACCGGCGACCTGGTGCTGGCCACGGTGGTCTCGCGCGGCGAGAGCGACGACTCGGTCGCGGCCGATGCGGAAGAGCCGGAGCCGGTCGGGGCCTAACCGACCACCACCGGCGTGTCGTCGCGACCGCCCCATTCGGCCCAGGAGCCGTCGTAGACGGCGCTGTCGCGGCCCAACTCTGCGAGAGCCAGGGTCAGGATGGCGGCCGAGACGCCCGAGCCGCAACTGGTGATGATGGGGCCCTCAAGGTCGAGGCCGACGTCTGCGAACCGGGCCGACAGGGCCTCGCCGCGCAGCATCAGCCCGTCCTCTGCCAGCAGGGTCTTGAAGGACAGGTTGAGCGCCCCGGGCATATGGCCGGAGCGCAGGCCCGGACGCGGCTCGGCAGCCTCGCCCCGGAAGCGGGCTTCGGGGCGGGCGTCGACGATCTGGGCGTCGCCCGTCAGGGCGGCCAGCACCGTGGGCAGGTCGGCGACGTCGCCGGTGCGGGGCGTGGCGGTGAACAGGGCAGGCGTCGGCGCGGTCGCGGCGCCGCTCTCGACTGTGCGGCCCTCGGCGGTCCAACGCGGCAGGCCGCCGTCCAGCACCCGCACGTCCTTCGCCCCCATCAGCCGGAAGGTCCACCAGACGCGCGGCGCCGAGAACAGGCCCGCCGTGTCATAGACCACCACCGTGTCGCCCTCCGACACGCCCAGAGCGCCCGCGGCCTCGGCGAAGGCGTCCGGCGTCGGCAGCATATGGGGCAGGGGGCTGGAATGGTCCGAGACCCCTTCCAGATCGAACCAGACGGCGCCGGGGATGCGGGCCTCAAGGTGCTCGGCCGAGGCGTCACGCCCGTCCAGATGCCAGCTGGCGTCGATGATCCTGAGCGACGGATCGCCGAGGCGGGCGGCGAGGTCGGCGGTGGAGATGAGGGGGGAGGGTTGGGTCATGGATCGGAGATAGCCCTTCTCCTGCTCCATCACTATCGGGTGACGCCGATTTCACTATCCGCCGCCCGGGCCGCGCGCGATACTCGGGGGGCCATCGAAGGAGAACTCCATGCTGGGCATCGTCGTCGTCGTCGTCATCATCGCCGTGATCGGCTTCGTGATCATCGGGTCCTACAACCGGCTGGTGGCGCTGAACCAGAAGGCGGACCAGTCGTTCGCGGACATCGACGTCCAGCTGAAGCAGCGCAACGACCTGATCCCCAACCTGGTCGAGACGGTGAAGGGCTATGCCTCGCACGAGAGCGGCACGCTGGAGGCCGTCACCGCGGCCCGCGCGGCCGCCGCCGGGGCCACCACGGTTAATGAGAAGGTCGCCGCCGACAACATGATGACCGGGGCGCTGGGGCGTCTGTTCGCCGTGTCGGAGGCCTATCCGGACCTCAAGGCCAACACCAACTTCCTGGAGCTGCAGCGCGAGCTGTCGGACATCGAGAACAAGCTGGCCGCCGCGCGCCGCTTCTTCAACAACGCCGTCGCCGAGTTCAACGCCGTGCGGGCCCAGTTCCCGACCGTCCTGATCGCCGGGATGTTCGGCTTCGGCGCGGACAAGCCCTTCTTCGCCGTGGACGCGACCGAGCGCGCCACGATGAACGCCGCCCCGCCGACGGTGAAGTTCTGAGGCCTCGATAGATGGGCGGCGCGGTCGGTCTGCAGACCCACATCTGGGCCAACAACACCCGGTCGGTCATCCTGCTGGCGATGTTCCCGGTCCTGCTGGTCGGGCTGATCTTCGGCGTCCAGCTGATCGCCATGGGGCTGGGCCTGCTCCCCAACTCCGGGCGGGGGCTGGGCGACGACCTGGCCTATGCGGTCTCCATGCTGGGGGCGACCATCCCGCTGGCCATCGTCGTGGCGGGCGTCTGGTTCGTCATCGCCTGGTTCGGCAACCAGGCCATCATCGACGCCATGACCGGCGCGACCAAGGTCGAGCGCCGCGACATGCCCGAGCTCTATAACCTGCTGGAGAACCTGGCGATCTCGCGCGGGCTCAAGACCCCGACGCTGCGGATCATCGAGACCGACGCGATGAACGCCTATGCCTCGGGCCTGCACGAGGGGCAGTACAGCGTCACCGTCACCCGGGGGCTGCTGAACGTGCTGGACCGCGACGAGGTCGAGGCCGTGCTGGCCCATGAGCTGACCCACGTCATCAACAAGGACGTGCGGACGATGGTCGTCGCGTCCATCTTCGCCGGGATCATCAGCGTGGTGGCCCAACTTGTCCTGAGGTCGATGTTCTATGTCCGCGGAGGAAGCCGCAGGGACAACAGGAACGCCGGGCCGCTGATCCTGATCGGTCTGGTCATCGCGGCGGTCGGCTATGGGCTGGCGATCGTGATCCGGCTGATGCTGTCGCGGACGCGGGAGTATGTCGCCGACGCCGGCTCGGTCGACCTGACCAGGAACCCCGACGCCATGATCTCGGCCCTGCGCAAGATCGAGGGACACTCGACCGTCAAGGCGCCCGACGAGGTCCAGGGCATGTTCCTGGACAACCAGCCCGACAAGGAGGGCATCGACAGCCTGTTCGCCACCCACCCTTCGATCGAGAAGCGGATCGCGGCGCTGGTGAAGTATGCGGGCGGGCGCGACCTGCCGCCGCCGGACTATGGAGCCGCCGTGCCGGCGACCCGGTATGGGACGTCTGTTCCCATCTCCTGACCCTCTCCCGGCGGGAGAGGGCTTGAGCCTCCGGGAGCGAAGCGATCGGCCAGGCGAAAGGGTGGGGGGCTGGCGGCGAAAGTCGGATACGCCAACCCCTCACCCGGCCGCGCCAGGACGACGGCCAAGGCCGCCGTGCGCGGCCTCCCTCTCCCGCCAGGAGAGGGAGCGGAAGGATCAGTCTTCCAGCCGCATCCAGCCTTGGTGGCGCAGGACTTCCATGGGGCGGAAGTTGGCCTTGTAGTCCATCTTGGTCGAGCCCTGGACCCAGTAGCCGAGGTAGACGAAGGGCAGGTTCACGGCCCGGGCCTGACGCACGTGGTCGAGGATGGCGAAGACGCCGAGCGAGCGGCGCTCAAGCTCCGGATCGAAGAAGCTGTAGACCATGGACAGGCCGTCCGAGAGCAGGTCGGCGAGGGTGACAGCGACCAGATCGCCGGGGCCGCCGTCGGGCGAGACCGTGCGGTACTCAATGAGGTGGGTGCGGACCGCCGTGTCCTCGACCATGGCGACATAGTCGGCCCAGGTCATGTCCGTCATGCCGCCGCCGGGGTGGCGGTGGGCGAGGTAGCGTTTGAGCAGGTCGAACTGCTCGATCGTGGCCTCGGCCTCGACCAGGGCGCGCGACAGGTCGGCGTTGCGGCTCAGGGTCTTGCGCTGCGAGCGGCTGAACGCGAACTCGGGGACCGGCAGGCGGACGGAGACGCAGGCGTCGCAGTTCTCGCAGGCCGGGCGGTAGGCGATGTTCTGGCTGCGCCGGAAGCCCGCGTGGGTCAGCTCGTCATTGACATGGGCGCCGTCCGAGAAGGGCAGGTTGGCGAACACCTTCCGCTCGGTCATGCCGGGCAGGTAGGGGCAGGGCGCGACCGCGGTCATGAAGAAGCGAAGCTGACGGGTCGGGATATGCTGGGTCACGGGCCTAGGTCCGCACCCGATCTTGCCAACAGTGTGACGCCTGACCGTTCATGGCCTGATTTGGCGCGCTTCGTGGCCAGATCGCAAGGGCGTTCGCGCCACACAGGAGTGGCTCCGATACCCCGGTCTGGATCACAGGCTGGTGTCCATGGGCAGGACCGGGGCCTCGCGCAGCAGGACGATGGCGATGCGACGGTTGCCCGCCAGCGAGGGATCGTCCGGGTACAGAGGGTCGGAGCCGGCCTTGCCCGCGACGGAGTAGACCCGGTCGGGATCGACGCCGGCCTGTTGCAGGATGGACCGCGAGGCGTCGGCGCGGTTGGCCGACAGGGGCCAGTCGGCGGCGGTCGAGGCGCGGCCCGAGCCGGCGACCGAGGAGGTATGGCCGCTGATCGCGATACGGTTGGGCAGGCGGTTGATCACCTGGGCCACGGCGCGCAGCAGGACCTGGGCGCGGGCGTTGGGGCGGGCCGAGTTCTGGTCGAACATGGACCGGCCTTCCTGATCGACCAGCTGGATACGCAGGCCCTCGGGCGTCTGGTCGATGATCAGCTGCTTGGACAGCTCGGCCAGCTCGGGCATGCGCTGCATGGCCTGACGCAGGCTTTCGGCGGCGCTCTGGAACTCCTGGGCCTCGCGGCGGGAGACCTCGGCCGCCAGGGCCGCGTCGCTGGCGGAGGCGACATTGGGGCTGGAGCCAGAGTCCGGCGGGGCGTCCGGCGGCGCCTGGGGCGCAAGTTGCTGGGTGACCGACATCGAGCCGGCGGCCTTGGAGCCGTCCTGACCGAGGGCCGTGCCGCCAAGCAGGCCGCCCGAGCCGGAGGTGCTGTCCGAGACGCTGGCCGGGGCGAAGTACTCGGCGATGCCGCGCTTCTGCTCCGGGTCGGTCGTGTTGATCAGCCACATCAGCAGGAAGAAGGCCATCATCGCGGTCACGAAGTCGGCGTAGGCGACCTTCCAGGCGCCGCCGTGGTGCCCGCCGCCGGACACCTTCTTGATCTTCTTGATCAGGATCGGACGATCGCCGGCGGATGACATGCAAGGGACCTTGGGGAGAACAGGCCCACAGGGTGACGGTTCAGGGTTAACGCCGCGTTTCCCATTTGCTCGATCCGGCGGCCTCCTTTAGGTCGGGATCGTGACCCTCGAACCCTTGCCCGACGATCTCGCCCGCGACACCGCCGCCTATCGCAGGGCGCTGGGCGCCTTCGCGACCGGGGTGTGCGTCGTGACCGCCGACAGCCCGGCCGGGCCGTTGGGGATCACCGTCAACTCCTTTACCTCCGTCTCGCTGACGCCGCGACTGGTGCTGTGGTGCCTGGACGAGCGGTCGGACCGCTGGCCGGTGTTCGCCGCCGCCGAGCGGTTCGCCATCCACGTCCTGCCCTCGACCGACAAGCCGCTGGCCAGCCGGTTCGCCAAGGGCGTCTCGCTGCTGGGGGAGGGGGAGTTCGTCCGCCCCGCCGACGACGGCGCGCCCTGCCTGCCCGAGGCCCTGGTGCGGTTCGAGTGTTCGACGCATGACCGGATCCAGATGGGCGACCATCTGATCATCGTCGGCAAGGTCGAGGCCTTCCACGACGCGGGCGGCCCAGAGAGCGGGCTGGAGGCCCTGACCTTCTTCCGCGGTCGCTACGGCGCCGCATCGGAGCCGACAGAATGAAGATCGCCTTCGCCGGACTGGGCGTCATGGGCGCCCCGATGGCGCGCCACCTGTTGAACGCCGGCCACGAGGTCACGGGCTACAACCGCTCGCCCGCCAAGGCTGTCGCCTGGGCCGAGGCGAACGGGGGCAAGGCTGGTCAGGCAAGGGTGGGCGCGACGGTGGCCGAGGCCGTGAAGGGCGTCGAGCTGTTCGTCCTGTGCGTCGGCAATGACGACGACGTGCGGGCGGTGGTGACCGAGGCCCTGCCGCACCTGGCCGAGGGGGCGGTGGTCGTGGACCACACCACGACCTCGGCCAAGGTGGCCCGCGAGATGGCCGAACTGGCGGCCGGGAGCGGCCGCTTCTTCATCGACGCCCCCGTGTCCGGCGGTCAGGCGGGCGCCGAGAACGGCCAGCTGAGCGTCATGGCGGGCGGCGACGCCGGGGCCCTCGCGAGGGTTGAGAGCGCCGTCATGGCCTACTCCAAGGCGATCCAGCACATGGGGCCGTCGGGCGCCGGCCAGCTGACCAAGATGGTCAACCAGATCGCCATCGCGGGCGTGGTCCAGGGCCTGGCCGAGGCCATTCACTTCGCCAAGACGGCGGGGCTGGACACCGACGCCGTCTATCAGGCCGTGTCAAAGGGCGCGGCCCAGAGCTGGCAGATGGACAACCGCTGGAAGACGGCGGCGGAAGGGAAGTTCGACTTCGGCTTCGCCGTCGACTGGATGCGCAAGGACCTGGGTCTGGTGCTGGACGAGGCCCGGGCCAACGGGGCCACGGTGTCCCTGACCGCCCTGGTCGACCAGTTCTATGCCGACGTCCAGAAGCTGGGCGGGCGGCGCTGGGACACCTCCAGCCTGAAGGCCCGGCTGGAGCCCTGAGGGCGCGTTTTGCACTCGAAAAAAGTGGGTGCAAAAAGTGCAATGGTTCAGGTTTGACCTGAGGATCAGGCCTTAAGGTGCTGAATTTAAATCATCAGTTGAGCGCTGTGCGTTGCGCTCCGTTTTGCGCGCGTGCAGGCGGCGTGCATGGGATGAGGGCGCGGGCCGTGGGGCGGGGCGCCGGATGTCAAAGACCGCGGCGCAGTTTCGCACGGCCTCAAGGTCTGCTGAACCGATTGGCGAACTCTCGCGAAAGCCTTCATGATTTCAATGGGCAGTGGCGCCGGAATATGTGAGCCGAGCTCCGGATGTGACCCGTGCGACGCAAGGGCGCGGGGGCTCAGGTCGAATCGGACGGGTGGCTGGGGGTTTGACCCGACTTCCCCGTCAGGGCCGGCGTGCTTTCCTGTTTCATGAAGCCGAGCCTTCCCCGTGCCCGGCAATCATGGAGACGTGTGATGGCGGACAAGAAACCGAATATTCTGGTGATCTGGGGCGACGACATCGGCATGTGGAATGTCGGCGCCTACACTCACGGCATGATGGGCGACACGCCCAACATCGATCGCATCGCCAAGGAAGGCATGCTCTTCACCGATCACTATGGCCAGCCGAGTTGCACTGCCGGCCGCGCCGCCTTCATCACCGGCCAGATCCCGCTCCGCTCCGGCATGACCACGATCGGCATTCCCGGATCGGCACTCGGCCTGCAGAAGGAAGATCCGACGCTCGCCGAAGTGCTCAAGGAGGCCGGCTACAAGACCGGCCAGTTCGGCAAGAATCATCTGGGCGACCGCAACGAGTTCCTGCCGACCGTCCATGGCTTCGACGAATGGTTCGGCAACCTCTACCACCTCAATGCCGAGGAAGAGCCCGAACAGCTTGACTATCCGGGTCAGAAGGACCCCGAGTACAAGAAGAAATACGCCCCGCGCGGTGTCATGCATGCCTGGGCGACCGACGTCGATGACGACACCGAAGATGGTGTGTTCGGCCGGCGCGGCAAGCAGAAGGTCGAGAATACCGGTCCGCTGACACGCAAGCGGATGGAAACGTTCGACGGCGAGGTGCTGGACAAGACACTCGACTGGCTCGGCCGCAACAAGGATGGTCCGTTCTTCTGCTGGTTCAACACCACCGCGATCCACATCTGGTCGCACCCGCAGCAGAAGTACAAGCAGATGGCGGCAGACGAAGGCCGCGCCGAGGAAGATTTGGTCCGAGCCAAGATGCTGGAACATGACGAGCAGATCGGCGTGTTGCTTAAGTGGCTGGACGACAACAATCTCACCGACGACACCATCGTCATCTATTCGACCGACAACGGCAATGAACTGATGATGTGGCCCGACGGCGGCTATGCACCGTTCCGCGGCGAGAAGGGCACGACCTGGGAAGGTGGCGTGCGCGTGCCGATGCTTGCTCGTTGGCCCGGAACCATTCCGGCCGGCAGCAAGAGCAACGCCCTGCAAAGCCATGAGGACGTCTATGTCACCCTGGCAGCGGCGGCCGGTCTGACCGACATCAAGGAAAAGCTGCTCAAGGGCACCAAGCTTGGCAAGAGCGAGATCACCTACAAGGTGCACCTCGATGGCTTCAACCAGATGGATGTGTGGACCGGCAAGACTGATGTCTCGGCCCGTAGTGCCTATTTCTATTATGACGAAACCGACCTGACGGCGGTCCGCGTGGGCAACTGGAAGATGCACATCGGCGTCAAGAAGGAAGGCAGCTGGTGGAACGAGAAGTACTGGCCTTCGGTGCCCTATATCTTCAACTTGCGCATGGATCCGCTTGAGAAGATGGATCCGGAGAGCGAGGAGTGGGGCTATATCGGCCGCAAGTTCGTGGCCTCCAAGCTGTGGGCTCCGACCGCTGCGACTCCCTATATTGCCGCGCAGATGAAGAGCATCATGGACTATCCGCCGCGCCAAGGCTCTGACTCGTTGAGCGTACATAAGGTGCTCGAAAAGGCGATGGCAAAGCTGGAGAATGCGGGCGCCAGCAGCAACTGAGCGCCTGGTAACAGCCAAAAACAAGGATGGGCCGGACCCGCAAGGGGCCGGCCCGTTCGCTTTGGGGAGCGATTTTCTTTGAACCGGACAGCAGCCGACCCGATCCACACCTTCTACAACGCCCATCCCTATCCGCCGCCGGTCGCCGATCTCGAGCGCGCGCGTGCGCAGTGGCGCGAGCCGAACCGCGCGAGGGCCGACTACCACCAGTTCTGGCCCGACCGGCCCTATCGCGCGGATATCGACATTCTCGTCGCAGGTTGTGGCACATCGCAGGCGGCGAGGCATGCGGCCACCCGTCCGGAAGCGCGCGTTACCGGGATCGACGTCAGCGAGGCAAGCCTCAAGGAGACGCAGGCGCTCAAGCACAAGTACAAGCTCGACAATCTTGAAACCGAGCTGCGCGCGATCGAGGATGCGGGGGAACTCGGCCGACGCTTCGATCTCGTCGTTTGCACCGGCGTGCTCCATCACCTGGCCGATCCCGAGGCAGGACTTCGCGCGCTACGTTCGGTGCTGAAGCCCGGAGGGGTGCTCTACCTGATGCTCTATGCGCCCTATGGGCGTACCGGCATCTACCTGCTGCAGGACTATTGCCGCAGGCTGGGCATCGGCGCCTCGCGCGGCGAGATCGCCGAGCTGGTCGAGGCGGTCGAGGCGCTTCCCTGGCAGCATCCGCTGCGGCCCGTAATGGAGCAGTCGAGCGACTTCCTCGATCCCGACGCGCTCGCCGATGCACTGCTCAATCCGCGCGACCGGGCGTATAGCGTGCCGCAACTGTTCGAGGCGCTCGCCGCCAATGGCCTGTCCTTCGTTCGCTGGTATCGGCAGGCGCCCTATCTGCCTCAGTGCGGGGCAATCGCGCAGACGGCGCACGCAGAGCGGATCGGCAAGCTCGATCCGGCCGCGCAATATGCGGCAATGGAGCTGTGGCGCGGGGCGATGGCGACGCATAGCCTCGTCGTTCGCCGGGACGACGAGACCGGGGGAGCGCCAATCGACCTCGGGGGCGAGTGCTGGAAGGGCTATGTGCCGATCCGGCTTCCCTCCACCGCCTGTGTCGCCGAGCGCCTTCCGCCGGGGGCTGTCGGCCTGCTGTTCAACCGGAATCATTGGTTCCACGACCTGATTCTGCCGATCGGCTCGACCGAAAAGGCGCTGTTCGACGCCATCGATGGCGACCGAACGATCGGCGAAGTCATCGAACGTGTCGGGGCCGCGGCGACTGAGGCTGCACGGTCGTTCTTCAAATCGCTTTGGGCCTATGACCAGGTGGTGTTCGATGCCTCGGGCCCGATCTCGGGCGGAATCGGGCGGCGGCTGAGGGTTTGACCCGACTGTCGCGGTTCCGATGTCGTGAGAGCGTCGCCTTGTCGCCGCGAGCTGGAAGGGCGCGGCGGCGAGAGGTCCGCAAGGCCGGAATCCTATCGAGGGAGGGGTTTCGGGGCAGGCGGCGGGAGGCGCGATTATCCCGGCGTCTCCCGCCGCTCGCGGATCGAGCAGATTTGTCGCGGCCAGAACGGGCGCGGCAGGCCGGAGAAACCGGCGCGTCGACGAACGGGGAGGGGACGCCGGTCAGGGCGTCCCCTTTTCCGTCTCCCCCTTTGTCGCCTTTTCCCCGACGATCGCTCCGAGCGAAACCCGCGTCCGCTCCGCCTCGGCGAGCAGGTCGGCGCGCCGGGCTTCGCCGAACCCGTCGAGAGTCCGGTAGGGCATGGCGAGGCGGATATTGTCGCGCAGACGGCCGCGATTGCGCTCCAGAAAGCCCCAGTAGAGCCGGTTGAACGGGCAGGCGCCGTCGCCGGACTTGCCCTTCACGTCATAGCGGCAGGCGCCGCAGTAGTCGCTCATCCGGTTGATATAGGCGCCGGAGGCCGCATAGGGTTTGGAACCCACGATGCCGCCGTCCGCGAAGGTCGCCATGCCGCGGGTGTTGGGCATCTCCACCCATTCGTATGCGTCGGCGTAGACCGTCATATACCAGTCGTCGACGGCGTCGGGATGCACGCCCAGCATCATGGCCAGATTGCCGGTGACCATCAGCCGCTGGATATGGTGGGCGTAGGCGTTGGTGCGGCTGGTCGCGACCACGTCGGCGACGCAGGCCATGTCGGTTTTGCCGGACCAGTAGAACCACGGCAGGACGCGGTCGGCGTCGAGCGCGTTCCTCTGGCGGTATTCCGGGACCTTGAGCCAGTAGACGCCGCGCATGAACTCGCGCCATCCGAGGATCTGGCGGATGAACCCCTCGACCGCGTTCAGGGGGGCGGCGCCCGCGCGATAGACGGCCTCGGCCCTGCGGCAAACGTCCAGAGGATCGAGCAGGCCGAGGTTGATCGCGGTCGAGATCAGCCCGTGCCACATCCACGGCTGCCCTTCCGCCATGGCGTCCTGCCAGTCCCCGAAGGCGGGCAGGACGCGGTCGAGGAAGTCGGCCAGCACCGTCTCGGCCTCCTCAGCCGTGGTCGGCCAGCCGAAGCTCTCCAGATCGCGGAAATGGTCGGGGAAGAGGCGGGCGACGTCGGCGATGGCGTCGCGGGTCAGGGAGGAGGGCGGCGTTCTCAGCCGTTGGGGCGGGCGCAGGCCTTTCGTGAGTTTGCGGCGGTTCTCGGCGTCGTAGTTCCAGCGTCCGCCTTCAGGGTCCGGGCCGTCCATGAGCAGGCCGGTCTCGCGGCGCATTTCCCGGTAGAAAAACTCCATTCGCAGTTCGCGCTTGTCCGTCGCCCAGCGTCTGAAACGGTCCCGGGAGCAGATGAAGCGGCGGTCCTCGCGAATCTCCACCGGAACGGTAGCGACGCCGGCGAAGGCTTCCAGCGCCTGGGCCAGCCGCCATTCGCCACATTCGGTCAGGACGATTTTGGAGAAAGGGCTCGCGTCCAGGGCGCGGTGGAGTTCCCCGACGATGGAATGGGTGTTGTCGGGATCGTCAATGCGGACATAGCGGACGGCGACGCCGCGGTCCGCAATCCGGGCGGCGAAGGCGCGCATCGCCGCGAAGGTGAGGGCGATCTTCTGCTTGTGATGGCGGACATAGGTCGCCTCGTCGCGTACCTCGGCCATGAGGACGACGTCGTGGTCGGGGTTGAGGTCGCCCAGGCCGGTCAGTGCGTTCGACAACTGGTCGCCGAGGACGAGGCGCAGGACGGGGCCGTCCGGGTCGGCTCTCATGAGCCGAGTCCTGCGAACCAGTCCGCATAGGGAGTGTTCCGGGCCATGTGCTGATTGTAATCCGGCGCGCCGTCGGTCCACCAGACAGGGCCCCGTTCGCCCAGGGCCACCTTGGCGGCGTCCACGTCCCGGCGGGCCTGGCGGAGGTCGTCCGGGTTCTCACCGGAAAGCGCGGTCCGGACGGCTCGTCGGGCATCCATGAGGGCGTTCACCAGCCGCTGACGTTCATCGGGATCGAGGTCGGGCCGCGAGGTGCGCCACAGCCGGCCGCGCACCTCGAAATAGCGTCCGTCAGGCGTCGTCGGGTACTTCATCAAGGGCGACGAACATCGGGGGGCTGTTCCGGTTCCCGGCTGCCGTGCAGGATGCGGGAGCCAATCCCCGGAGTCGAACCATGCGCATCCTTTTGAGCCTGATCCTGCTGGTCCTCTGGGGTGGGGCGGGGAACGCCCAAACGCCCCCGCCACGCTACACACCCGTCGAGGGCGACTATGTCGGCGGGCCGCTGGAAATCCGGTCGGGCGGGACGCTGCCGGAGCTGCGGATGCACTACCGGACGCTGGGGACGCCGACGCGGAACGCCGAGGGGCGGGTGACCAATGCGGTGATGATCCTGCACGGCACGGGCGGGACTGGCGCGACCTTCCTGTCGCCCCAGTTCGCGGGCGAGCTGTTCGGGCCGGACCAGCCGCTGGATATCACCCGCTACTACATCATCATGCCCGACAGTCTGGGCCACGGGCAGTCGACCAAGCCCAGCGACGGGCTGCGCGCGGCCTTTCCGGCCTATCAGTACGCAGACATGGTCGAGGCCCAGCGGCGGATGCTGGTCGAGGGGCTGCACGTCGATCACCTGCGGCTGATCCTGGGCACCTCGATGGGCTGCATGCACGCCTTCGTCTGGGGCGAGACCCATCCCGACTTCGCCGACGCCCTGATGCCGCTGGCGTGCGAGCCGACGGCGCTGGTGGGGCGCAACCGACTGTGGCGGACCATGCTGAAGGACGCCATCCGCAACGACCCGGCCTGGATGGGCGGGAACTATGTCGAGCAGCCGAAGCTGGGTCTGAGGGAGGCCGTCGACCTGCTGGTGCTGGCGGGCGGGGCGACGATGCCGCTGCAGCACGATCTGGCCACGCCCGAGGCCGTGGACGCCTATGCGCGGACCCAGCAGACGCGGCGGCTGCCGACGCTGGACGCCAACGACCTGTGGTACCAGGTCAACGCCTCGAGCGACTATGACCCCTCGGCCGATCTGGAGAAGATCACCGCGCCGGTGATGTGGATCAACTCGGCCGACGACTTCATCAATCCGCCGGAGCTGGGGCTGTCGGAGCAGTTCATCCCGCGCATCCGCAACGGCCAGTACCGGCTGATCCCCAACAGCGTCGGCGGCAAGGGGCACGGGACCCATACCTGGGCGGTGTTCTGGAAGGACGACCTGATCGCCCTGCTGGCGCGGTCCGGGGGCTAGGCCGCCGTCGCGGCGGCCATGGCGGCGCCGGGGGTGATCTGAAGCAGGGGCAGGGCCTCGGCCTCCCAGCGGCGGCCGCCGACGGGCTCGCTCTGGATGCGGCAGATGCCGGGGCCGGAGAGGAAGGGCACCTTCAGCGCGATGGCCAGTTCGCGCTCGGCCCGGAAGCGGATGTTGGCGATCCCCGCGACGATGCGGCGGCGACGATAGTGGGAGGCGTGGCTGGCGAAGCGGCGGATGGCCGCCAGCCGCACGTCGGGCCTGGCGTCGGGCAGGGCCAGGGTGACGCTGGACACGGCCCGGGTTCCCAGTTGCTGGATCTGGAAGTCCGGATCGTGGGTGCACAGGTCGATGGCGCCGAAGTGCGGATCGAGCGCCTGACGGATGGTCTTCAGGGCGAAGAAGGACGGGCCGCGCGGGGTGTCATAGACGCTGACCGACAGCTTGTGCCGATAGCCCTCGGGCAGGACCAGAAGCAGGTCCTCATAGGCGGCGCGCTGGCTGGGCCGGACCAGGGTCGAGAAGGAGACGGGCAGGATCAGGGGCTGGATCACCGGGAAGTCGACCAGGAAGCGCAGGGCCGTGGTCACGCAGGCGGCGTCGAAGGTCTCGGTGTCCTCGGGCTGGTGGTCCGGGCCGTCCAGCAGGCTGTAGTAGGTCGAGGCGGTGACCGGGGTGCAGCTGAGCACATCGCCGATGAAGGTCTGGCCGGCGCTGAACCAGACGCCCTGGGCGGTGTCGATGGTGGGGCCGAAGCGGAAGGCCTCGGCGGTCGCGGCGCTTTCGGTGTGTTCCGGAACCTCGATCAGGGCGCCGTCGCGGGCGATGCGGCGCAGCAGGCCGCCCCGGGGAAGACGGCTCGGGTCCTCCATGGCGTCCAGAACGGCCTCGGACGACCAGTTGGCGAAGGTGTCGATGGCCTCGTCGTCGCCCTCGAACAGGACCAGTTTGACCGCGTCCTCGACGCCGGCGCCGAACAGCTTGGTCTGGAGGTCGTGCGAAAGATGGGCCAGTTCGACGGTGTCCAGCTCCTCGGCGTCCGGGTCGCCCAGCAGATAGGCGTAGGGGCTGAGCTGGTCGTAGTGGCGCGGAAGTTTCCAGCGCACCTCGAGGAAAAGGTTGGAATATTTGGCGACCAGCGGGCCGAGCTGGTCCGCCGGCACTTCCGTCCGGTTGCCGTCCAGCAACACTCGCAAACAGGCTACTGCCGCCACGTGTTTGTCCCTTCCCGGGCAAGTTGTCGCCGGAGGGGATGAAGAAAGGACGAAAGCGGAGCCGGAAAACGGGCTTTAGTGGTGGGCGGGGGCGGGTTCGTCGGGCAGGTCGAGGAAGTCGACCCGGCCGGTGACCATGTCCTTGACGGCGGCGACGATCCTGATCGCGCCGGTATCGACGGCCTGGGCCAGGGCGGTGTCGGCGGTCAGCAGGCGGGCGACGACGCGGCGGGCGTTCTCCTCGACAGCGAGACGGGCCTGATCGGGACCGCCGATCTTCCGCGCCGAGAGGACGGCGGGGAGGATGGGGACGATCATCTCCTCCAGCGAGGGATCGAGCTCGGCCTTGCCGTCGACCACGGCCTCGGCCGCCGCCACGGCGCCGCAGCCGGTGTGGCCCATGACCACCACAAGCGGGCAGCTGAGGTGCTTGACGGCGTAAACGATGGACGACAGGCCGCGCCGGTCGACGGTGTTGCCCGCCACACGGATGATGAAGAGCTTTCCGAGGCCCTGGTTGAACAGGATGGTCGGCGGGGTGCGGCTGTCGGCGCAGCCGACGATGGTGGCGATGGGCTTGTGGCCGCCCTGCAGGGCGTCGAGGTCGTGGGCGGTGACGTGGCCGAGGCTGGAGGCCCCCGACAGGAAGGCCGCATTGCCGTCGCGCAGCATCTGCAGGGCCTCGTCCGGCGTCGGCGACGGATGGGGCGTCAGGGCGGCGGCCGCGGCGGCCACGGCCCCGGCGACGACGACCTCGGGATCAGGCGAGGCCGCGAAGTCCAGCGATACAGCGGGCGTTGATCCGCGAGAGGGCTTCTTCCGCCCGAACCACAGAAAGCCCATGCCGATCCCCACCTGCCTTTGCGTCAACCCTTTTCCGAACGGTGGTCGGTGAGGTCAAGCAGAGATTGGCGGAGTCAGGCCCCCAGCAATCTCGCCGCCTGCGGGGCGAAATAGGTCAGCACCCCCGCGCAGCCTGCGCGCTTGAAGCCGTGGAGGGTCTCGAGGATGGCGCG
Source organism: Brevundimonas goettingensis (assembly GCF_017487405.1). Classification (NCBI taxonomy): domain Bacteria; kingdom Pseudomonadati; phylum Pseudomonadota; class Alphaproteobacteria; order Caulobacterales; family Caulobacteraceae; genus Brevundimonas; species Brevundimonas goettingensis. The sequence continues at coordinate 1,177,871 of NZ_CP062222.1, forward strand.
GTCCTGGTCGAGCCAGCCGTTGGCGATGGAGGCCTGCATCATCGAATACTCGCCCGACACCTGGTAGGCGAAGGTCGGGATTTTGAAGGTCTCGTGCACGCGGCGGACGATGTCCAGATAGGGCATGCCGGGCTTGACCATGACGGCGTCCGCGCCCTCCGAAATGTCCATCGCGACCTCCTTCAGGGCCTCGTCGGAGTTGGCGTAGTCCATCTGATAGGTTTTCTTGTCGCCGGTCAGCATCTTGGCCGAGCCGACCGCATCGCGATACGGGCCGTAGAAGGCCGAGGCGAACTTGGCGGCGTAGGACAGGATCAGTGTGTCGTGGAAGCCGTTGGCCTCCAGCGCCTCGCGGATGGCCTGGACCCGGCCGTCCATCATGTCCGAGGGAGCGACGACGTCGGCGCCGGCATGGGCCTGGATGAAGGCCTGTTCGGCGAGGCGGTCCAGGGAGGCGTCATTGAGGATGCGGCCGTCCTCGACCACCCCGTCATGGCCGTGGTCGGTGTAGCAGTCGAGCGCCACGTCGCACATGACGCCGATCTCGGGCGCCGCGTCCTTGATGGCCTTGATGCAGTCGGGGATCAGGCCGTCGGGGTCGGTGGCGCCGGTCCCGATCGCGTCCTTGGTCGCGGCGTCGACATTCGGGAAGAGGGCGACCATGGGGATGCCCAGATCGCGGGCCTCGACCGCGGCGGCGGCGGCGGCTTTCGGCGACAGACGGAAGACGCCGGGCATGGACGGGACCGGCAAGCGGTCCTCGGCGCCGTCATGGACGATCAGCGGCCAGATCAGGTCGGACGGGGTCAGCACCGTCTCGGCGACCAGACGGCGCACCCACGGGCTGGCGCGCAGACGACGGGGACGGGCCATGGGGAAGGCGGCGGGCATGAAGGGCAGAGTCATGGGCGCGGCTTAGACCAAGGGCGGCCAGGCTGCAAAGGCCGGGGCAAGGGTGAGGGGCGGGTGACAGGTTCGCGGATCGGTGGTCAACCTTGGGCGGGAGGAACCGCCAATGATCAAAAACACCGCTGTCGCCGTCGCCGCCGTCATCCTGGCCCTCGGAGCGGCCGCCGCCTCGCCGGCCTTCTGTCAGTCCGGGGCGGTCGAGGAGGTGGTGGTCACGGGCTCACGCGTGCGAGGATGGGATCCGGACGAGATTCCGGCCGTCCGGCTCGACCGCCGCGCCGACAATCTGATCGTCGAGATCCGCGCCGTCGGCGACACGCGGGACGCGGCCCAGAGGCGAGCCGAACTGATCGAGACCCTGCGCGGCCTGGCGCGGGCGGCGGGGCGGCAGGCCGACATCGACCTGAGCATCGAGGTGGACGGCGCCCTGACGCCCCTGACCGAGGACATGGTCAGCACCCTGACCCTGGGCGTCGACGGCAACCGTTCCGACACCTCGACCGCCTCCCTGATCGTCAAGACGCCGATCCGGGCCGACGACACCATGGACAGCGCCTCTGGACGGATCGAGCGCTTCGTCCAGGGCGCGCCCAAGGCGGGCCGGACCCTGCTCAACATCACCGGCGACTGGCAGCTGTCGATCCTGAACCCGGCCCAGTATCGTACGCCGATCCTGGCCCTGATGGCGGAGGACGCGCGCGCAACGGCCCAGGCGTTTGGACCGGGGTACGGGGTTCAGGCCGAAGGGCTGGAAAACCGGGTGACCTGGATCCAGTCCGGGCCGCTCGAGCTGTCGATGTTCATCCCCTACAAGCTGACGGTGACGCCGAAGTCCTGACTGGTCCCGCGAAATCGCAGGCGGGGATTGCGGCGGCGCGGCTCGACGCGGGCGGCGGCTCTGCCTATCACCGCCCCAGACCGTCGCGGGAGAGTCCGATGTCCGAAGCCGAAGTCCTGACCCGTATCGACGGCGCCGTGGGGCGGATCACCCTGAACCGGCCCAAGGCCCTGCACGCCCTGAACAAGGCGATGTGCGAGGCGATGATCGACGCCCTGACGGAGTGGCGCGACGATCAGGAGGTGGTCGGGGTGCTGATCGACCATATGGGCGAGCGCGGCTTCTGCGCCGGGGGCGATATCCGCATGATCGCCGAGAGCGGGGCGGGCGACGCCTCCGAGGCGAAGGCCTTCTTCAAGACCGAATACCGGCTGAATCATCTGATGTTCGAATACCCCAAGCCGATCACGGCGGTGGTCGACGGCATCGTCATGGGCGGGGGCGTGGGCATCTCCGAGCCGGCCTCGGTGCGGATCGCGACCGAGCGGACGACCTACGCGATGCCCGAGACCGGGATCGGCCTGTTCCCCGACGTGGGCGGCGGCTGGTTCCTGTCGCGGCTGCCGGGACAGACGGGGGTCTGGCTGGCCCTGACGGGAGCGCGGCTGAAGGCGGCGGATACGGTGGCCCTGGGCATCCATACGCATTTCGTGCCGTCGGACGGCGTCATGGCCCTGAAGGCCGATCTGATGGGCGGGGTGGAGCCGGCGGAGGCCGTGGCGAAGCATCGCGCCACCGATCCGGGACCGGCGACGATCGACCGGGAGGCGATCGACCGGCTGTTCGCCTTCGACAGCGTGGAAGAGATCTTCGCGGCGCTTGCGGCGGACGGGTCGGACTGGGCCCTTGCCCAGCTGGCGACGCTGAAGACCAAGTCGCCGACGTCGATGAAGGTGTCGCTGAAACAGGTGCGGACCGGGGCGACCCTGACCGAGTTCGCCCACAACATGGCCATGGAATACCGGCTGGGCGGCCGCATCGTCTCGACCCATGACTTCCAGGAGGGCGTGCGCGCCGTTGTGGTCGACAAGGACAATGCGCCGCAATGGTCGCCGGCGACGCTTGACGGGGTGTCGGACGCCGCGGTGGCGGCCCTGTTCGCGCCCCTGCCGGCCGATGAGGAATGGACGCCGCTCTAGCGGTCAGGACGCCTCGACGGTGCGCCAGTCGAAGGGCTGGCCGGGCGTCTGGCGCTCGATCCAGCGATAGCCTGTCTGATCCCAGTGGAGGATCCAGGCCGAGAGATTGTCCAGGATCATGTCGCCCTGGTCGGTGGTCAGGATCAGCACCGCGTGCAGCTCGTTCCAGGGCGTGCGGACGATCCCGAAGGACAGGACTTCGGGAGGAACACCAGCTGCGATCAGCTGATGCCGCTTGGTCAGGGCGTAATCCTCGCAGTCGCCGTGCTCGTCGCGGCCTGACTGGACGTTCCAGTAGTCGGACTGGCCGTACTGGGCCTGGTCGCTCTCCATCTGGACGGCGCGGTTCACCGACTGGTTGATGCGGTCCACCAGCGCCCAGCGCTCGGCGGTCATGACCAGGGCGCCGGACGGCGTCAGGGCCGCGCGTCCGGCCGGGGAGGGGGGGTGGACCGGTGGCGTCCCGGGCGGCGGGGCGCCGGTCGCCCCGGGCGGGAAGGCGGCCGAGGCCGGGCCGCCGAACGCGTTGCGCCATTCGATGGTCGAGGCCTGCTTGCGGATGGCGGCGTCGTCATGGCCGTCCTCCTCGCCGGATTCACGGCATTCGGCGGGTGTGCGTTCGCAGAGGACGAGGAAGCCTTCGGGCGGGGCGGCGGCCCGACCCTCGGGCGCATAGGGGGTAGGGGTGCGCTCGGGCCCGGCGTGTTGCGGGGGCGTCCGGGCATGGGTCAGGTCGCCGCCCACCAGGGCCAGTGCGGTCGTCAGCAATAGTCCCGGCTTGCCCATGGCGAAGGTCTCCTCGTCCACGAAGAGGATCGCGCCGGCGGTTGTCGGGTGGAATCGAAAACAATCTATGCGTCAATTACAGGGTAAATGGACTCTCATAAGTTGTATGTCGGTCTAGGAGTCGACGCGGCGCCAGTCGAGGGGCTGGCCGGGCGTCTGGCGTTTGATCCAGTGATAGCCGGTGTTGTTCCAGTGCAGGATGTCGCCGGTGATGTTGTCGAGGATCATGTCGCCCTGGTCGGTCGTGACGATCAGGACGGCGTGGAGTTCGCCCCAGGACGTGCGGACAATGCCGAAGGTCAGGACGTCGGGGGACACGCCGGCGTCGACCAGCAGGTGGCGTTTGGTCAGGGCGTAGTCTTCGCAGTCGCCATGCTCGTCCTCGCCGGAGGCGACGTTCCAGTAGTCGACCCTGTCGTAGTTGGAAACGTCGCTCTTCATCCGGATTTCCGCGTTCACCAGATGATTGACCCGATACAGCAGGGCCAGAAGCTGCGGGGTTATGACGAGCACGGTCTCCGCCGGTTCCGGCGGCGGCGCATCGGCGCCAGCGGCGACGGGCGCGTCGGGACCGGCGAAGGCGCGCTTGTAGAGCAGGGCGCCGGCTTCCAGGCGAATGTCGTCGTCAGCCTCGCCGTTTGCGTTCTCGGCGGCCCGGCATTCCTCGGGATGACGTTCGCACAGGGTGAGGTAGCCGGTGGGCGGCCTGGCCGGATCGCCCAGGGGCGCCGTCGGGGCGGTGCTCCGCGTCGGTTCGGTGGATTGTAGCGAGCCTGGGGGCGACCCCGCCGAAGCGCCGCCGAAAGCCAGGGCCAGGCCCGCCGTCAGCAGCAGGCCGCAGGTCATGCTTGAGCCGGTCATGGGGAGATTCCGGTGAAACGAGCCCCGTCATTGGCTCGCCGCCGGTCCCCGCGCCATCGGGTGTTTCCTCCAGTCGGACCATAGGCCGCCGGAGCGTCGGTCCCTTGGGGACTGTCCTACGGGTTGACCGCCAGCAGCTGGACCCGGAACAGCAGGGTGCTTTCGGCCGGGATATCGTCGCCCATGCGGCGGCCGGCGTAGGCCAGGTTGGCGGGAATGACGAAGTCATAGGTCTCGCCGACGTGCATCAGGGCGACGCCCTCGGTCCAGCCCTTGATGACGCGGTTCAGGGGGAAGGAGGCGGGCTCGTTCCGCGAATAGGAGCTGTCGAACTCGGTCCCGTTGATGAGTGTGCCGCGATAGTGGACGCGGACGGTGTCGGTCGAGACGGGCTGGGCGGCCTTGGGGAAGGCGCGGCCGACGCGCTTGTACTGCAGGCCCGAGGGGGTGACGTTCCAGCCGCGGTTGGTCAGGTTCCAGGCCAGATAGGCGCGCTGGGCCGGGACCCAGGCCGTCGCATCGTTCGGCGCGGCGGCGAGGATGGTCGGCGGCACGGTGGCGGCGCAACCGGCGAGGCCGGAGGTCAGGCCGAGGGCGGCGACGGAGATCAGGGCGAGGCGTGCGATAGGGGTCATATAGCGACGCTAGCAGGGTCCCGGCGCGCCGAAAAGTGGCGCTATGCCGGTCGCCTTTCCATGTTGGGCGAGCGCGCCTGGCAGGGTTTCGGGCGGGTGAAAAGCGGGAATCCGAAGGACGGCATAATTCCTTGTGGACCGGCCTTTATTTCGTCGGAAAAGCGAGTATATGTCCCCGTTCCGCAACAGCTCAATTGAGTCTGCGCGAAAGCGCCGAGGCCCGGTCCGTCGCCCTCCGACCGAGCGAAGGTGCGGCTCCTATCCCAGGGAGCCCATAGATTTCAGGCCTCCTGGTCCCCGCAAGGGTCCGAGGGTGGAGGCCGAAACCGAAACGCGCGGCCGCTGAAAAGCGTGTCGTGCCACTGCATTTCTCCGGCAGGTCACGCTGCCAGGATTGGGAAACACTGAATGACAGACGTCCTCAACGGTCTCACCATCAACGGTCAGATCGCGTCGGCCACCACCTTCACCGGCAAGAAGCGCATTCGCAAATCCTTCGGGCGGATCCCCGAAGCGGTCGCGATGCCGAACCTGATCGAGGTTCAGCGCGCCTCCTACGAGCAGTTCCTGCAGCGCGAAGTCCGCGCCGGCGTCCGCAAGGACCAGGGCATCGAGGCGGTCTTCAAGTCGGTGTTCCCGATCAAGGACTTCAACGAACGCGCCGTTCTGGAATACGTCTCCTACGAGTTCGAGGAGCCCAAGTACGACGTCGAGGAATGCATTCAGCGCGACATGACCTTCGCGGCTCCGCTGAAGGTCAAGCTGCGCCTGATCGTCTTTGAAGCGGACGAAGAGACCGGCGCCCGCTCGGTCAAGGACATCAAGGAACAGGACGTCTACATGGGGGACATCCCCCTGATGACGGACAAGGGCACGTTCATCGTCAACGGCACCGAGCGCGTGATCGTCTCGCAGATGCACCGTTCGCCGGGCGTGTTCTTCGACCACGACAAGGGCAAGACCCACTCGTCGGGCAAGCTGCTGTTCGCCGCCCGCGTGATCCCGTACCGCGGCTCGTGGCTGGACTTCGAGTTCGACGCCAAGGACGTGGTGTTCGTGCGTATCGACCGTCGCCGCAAGCTGCCGGCGACCACCTTCCTGCTCGCCCTGGGCATGGACGGCGAAGAAATCCTGCGCACCTTCTACGAGACCGTTCCCTACGAGAAGCGCGGCGAAGGCTGGGTCACCCCCTACAAGCCCGAGCGCTGGCGCGGCGTGAAGCCGGAGTTCGACCTGATCGACGCCGACACCGGCGAAGTGGTCGCCCAGGCCGGTCACAAGATCAGCGCCCGCGCGGCCAAGAAGCTGCAGGACGGCGGCCTGAAGTCGCTGTCGCTGGCCGCTGACGCCCTGGTCACCCGTTATCTGGCGGCCGACGCCGTCAACTACGAGACCGGCGAGATCTACGCCGAGGCCGGCGACGAGCTGGACGCCCCGACTATCGAACTGCTGGAAGGCAAGGGCTTCACCACCATCGACGTGCTGGACATCGACCACGTGACGGTCGGCGCCTACATGCGCAACACCCTGCGGGTGGACAAGAACACCGGCCGCGAGGACGCCCTGTTCGACGTCTATCGCGTGATGCGCCCGGGCGAGCCGCCGACCCCCGAAGCCGCCGAAGCGATGTTCAACTCGCTGTTCTTCGACGCCGAACGCTACGACCTGTCGGCCGTCGGCCGGGTGAAGATGAACATGCGTCTGGAAACCCCCGAGGTTTCGGACGAAATCCGCGTGCTCCAGAAGGACGACGTCCTGAAGGTGCTGCAGATCCTGGTCGGCCTGAAGGACGGCAAGGGCGAGATCGACGATATCGACAACCTGGGCAACCGCCGGGTCCGTTCGGTGGGCGAGCTGCTGGAAAACCAGTACCGCGTCGGCCTGCTGCGCATGGAGCGCGCGATCAAGGAGCGCATGTCGTCGGTCGATATCGACACCGTCATGCCGCACGACCTGATCAACGCCAAGCCGGCCGCCGCCTCGGTGCGCGAGTTCTTCGGCTCGTCGCAGCTGTCGCAGTTCATGGACCAGACGAACCCGCTGTCGGAAATCACCCACAAGCGCCGCCTTTCGGCGCTTGGCCCGGGCGGTCTGACGCGTGAGCGCGCGGGCTTTGAAGTCCGCGACGTCCACCCGACCCACTACGGCCGCATCTGCCCGATCGAAACGCCGGAAGGCCCGAACATCGGTCTGATCAACTCCCTGGCCACCCACGCCCGCGTCAACAAGTACGGCTTCATCGAGAGCCCGTACCGTCGCGTGAAGGACGGCAAGGCCCAGGGCGAGGTGGTCTACATCTCGGCCATGGAGGAGTCGAAGTACACGATCGCCCAGGCGAACATCGCCCTCAAGGACGGCGAGATCGTCGACGATCTGGTCCCCGGTCGGATCAACGGTGAATCCCAGCTGCTGACCAAGGCCGACGTCGACATGATGGACGTGTCGCCGAAACAGGTCGTTTCGGTCGCCGCGGCCCTGATCCCGTTCCTGGAAAACGACGACGCCAACCGCGCACTGATGGGCGCCAACATGCAACGTCAGGCCGTGCCTCTGGTGCAGTCCGACGCGCCGCTGGTCGGCACCGGCATGGAAGCGGTCGTGGCCCGTGACTCGGGCGCCGTGGTCATCGCCCGCCGCGACGGCGTGGTCGAGCAGATCGACGGCACGCGTATCGTCGTGCGCGCCACCGGCGAACTGGAAGCCGCCCGCTCGGGCGTCGACATCTACCGCCTGTCCAAGTTCCAGCGCTCGAACCAGTCGACCTGCATCAACCAGCGACCGATCGTGCGCGTGGGCGATGAAGTGAAGACCGGCGACGTCATCGCCGACGGTCCGTCGACCGACCTGGGCGATCTGGCCCTGGGCCGCAACGCCCTCGTCGCCTTCATGCCCTGGAACGGCTACAACTTCGAAGACTCGATCCTGATCTCGGAACGCATCGTCCGCGACGACGTGTTCACCTCGATCCACATCGACGAGTTCGAAGTGATGGCCCGCGATACGAAGCTTGGGCCGGAAGAAATCACCCGCGACATCCCCAACGTCGGCGAGGAAGCCCTGCGCAACCTCGACGAAGCGGGCATCGTGGCGATCGGCGCCGAAGTCCAGCCGGGCGACATCCTCTGCGGCAAGGTCACCCCGAAGGGCGAAAGCCCGATGACCCCCGAAGAGAAGCTGCTGCGCGCCATCTTCGGTGAAAAGGCCTCGGACGTGCGCGACACCTCCCTGCGCCTGCCGCCCGGCGTCGCCGGCACGGTCGTTGACGTTCGCGTCTTCAACCGCCACGGCGTCGACAAGGACGAGCGCGCCATGTCGATCGAGCGTTCGGAAATCGAACGCCTCGGCAAGGACCGCGACGACGAGCTCGCGATCCTGGAACGCAACGTCTACGGCCGCCTGAAGCCCCTGCTGCTGGGCAAGAACGCGACCTCGGGTCCGAAGGGCCTGGGCCGCGGTGAAGTCACCGAAGACAAGCTGGGCGAGCTCTCGCGCGGCCTGTGGTGGCAGATCGCCCTCGACGACGAGAAGGCCATGGGCGAGCTGGAAGCCATGAAGGCCCAGTTCGAAAACGCCCGCAAGGCGCTGGACCGTCGCTTCGAAGACAAGGTCGAGAAGCTGCAACGCGGCGACGAACTGCCTCCGGGCGTGATGAAGATGGTCAAGGTCTTCGTGGCCGTGAAGCGCAAGCTTCAGCCGGGCGACAAGATGGCCGGCCGTCACGGCAACAAGGGCGTCATCTCCAAGATCCTGCCGATCGAGGACATGCCTCACCTGGCCGACGGCACCTCCGTCGACGTCGTTCTGAACCCGCTGGGCGTGCCGTCGCGCATGAACATCGGCCAGATCTTCGAAACCCACCTGGGTTGGGCGGCCGCTGGCCTCGGTCGTCAGATCGCGGGTCTGCTGGAAGCCTGGCAACAGGGCGGCCAGAAGCAGGCGCTCGTCGAGCGTCTGACCGAAATCTACGGTGCGGACACCCCGCTGCCGGAAGACGAGGAAGATCTGATCGAACTGTCGAAGAACCTCTCGAAGGGTGTTCCGTTCGCCACTCCGGTGTTCGACGGCGCGCACATCTCGGACATCGAGGACCTGCTGGAATCGGCCGGTCTGGAGCGTTCGGGCCAGTCGATCGTCTATGACGGTCAGACCGGCGAGCAGTTCAAGCGTCCGGTCACGGTCGGCTACATCTACATGCTGAAGCTGCACCACCTGGTCGACGACAAGATCCACGCCCGCTCCATCGGCCCGTACTCGCTCGTCACCCAGCAGCCGCTGGGCGGTAAGGCGCAGTTCGGCGGTCAGCGCTTCGGGGAAATGGAGGTCTGGGCTCTGGAAGCCTACGGCGCCGCCTACACCCTGCAGGAAATGCTGACGGTGAAGTCCGACGACGTGGCCGGCCGGACCAAGGTCTACGAGGCCATCGTCCGCGGCGACGACAGCTTCGAGGCCGGCATTCCCGAGAGCTTCAACGTTCTCATCAAGGAAATGCGTTCGCTGGGTCTGAACGTGGAGCTGGAGAACAGCTGATCGTGAGCGAGCAGTGAAGAGTGAGCGAAGGGGTGAGCACGCAGGTCGCTCTTTCTTCGCTCACTTCTCGCTCACTGCTCACTTGTCACCAGCCGCTCCCACGCTCTCAAAGATTTATTCGCGGCAAGTCCGCAGAAGGAACTCAAGATGAACCAGGAAGTCCTGAACATCTTCAACGCGGTCCCGGTCACCCCGACCTTCGACCAGATCAAGATCGCCCTGGCCTCGCCGGAGAAGATCCGCTCGTGGTCGTTCGGCGAGATCAAGAAGCCCGAAACCATCAACTACCGCACGTTCAAGCCCGAGCGTGACGGCCTGTTCTGCGCCCGTATCTTTGGCCCGACCAAGGACTACGAATGCCTGTGCGGCAAGTACAAGCGCATGAAGTACAAGGGCATCATCTGCGAGAAGTGCGGCGTCGAAGTCACCCTGGCCCGCGTCCGTCGCGAGCGCATGGGCCACATCGAACTGGCCTCGCCGGTCGCCCACATCTGGTTCCTGAAGTCGCTGCCGTCGCGCATCTCGCTGATGCTGGACATGGCGCTGAAGGACGTGGAGCGCGTGCTCTACTTCGAAAACTACATCGTCACCGAGCCGGGCCTGACCCCGCTGAAGCAGAACCAGCTGCTGACGGAAGACGAGTTCTACCGCTACCAGGACGAGTTCGGCGATGACGGCTTCACCGCCGAGATCGGCGCCGAGGCCGTGCGCAACCTGCTGATGGGCATCGACCTCAACGCCGAGGCCGAGCGTCACCGCGGCGAACTGGCCGACAGCCCCTCGGAAATGAAGGCCAAGAAGGCCTCCAAGCGCCTGAAGCTGATCGAGGCCTTCCTCGAGAGCGGCAACAAGCCCGAGTGGATGATCCTGACCGTCGTTCCGGTCATCCCGCCGGAACTGCGCCCGCTGGTGCCGCTGGACGGCGGTCGTTTCGCGACCTCCGACCTGAACGACCTGTACCGTCGCGTGATCAACCGGAACAACCGCCTGAAGCGCCTGATGGAGCTCCGCGCGCCGGACATCATCATCCGCAACGAAAAGCGGATGCTGCAGGAATCGGTCGACGCCCTGTTCGACAACGGCCGCCGCGGCCGCGTGATCACGGGCGCCAACAAGCGTCCGCTGAAGTCGCTGGCCGACATGCTGAAGGGCAAGCAGGGTCGCTTCCGTCAGAACCTGCTGGGCAAGCGCGTCGACTACTCGGGCCGTTCGGTCATCGTGGTCGGTCCGGACCTGAAGCTGCACGAGTGCGGCCTGCCCAAGAAGATGGCGCTCGAGCTGTTCAAGCCGTTCATCTATGCGCGTCTGGACGCCAAGGGCCTGTCGGGCACCGTCAAGCAATCCAAGCGCATGGTCGAGCGTGAACAGCCCCAGGTGTGGGACATCCTCGAAGAGGTGATCCGCGAGCACCCGGTCATGCTGAACCGCGCGCCGACGCTTCACCGTCTGGGCATCCAGGCGTTCGAGCCGAAGCTGATCGAGGGCAAGGCCATCCAGCTGCACCCGCTGGTCTGCGCCGCGTTCAACGCCGACTTCGACGGCGACCAGATGGCCGTTCACGTGCCGCTGTCGCTCGAAGCGCAACTCGAAGCGCGCGTCCTGATGATGTCGACGAACAACATCCTGTCGCCCGCCAACGGCAAGCCGATCATCGTGCCGTCGCAGGACATCGTCCTGGGCCTGTACTACATCTCGCTGGTCAAGGACGGCGAGCCGGGTGAAGGCAAGCTGTTCGCCAACATGGGCGAGATCGACGCGGCGCTCGACGCCGGCGTGGTGACCCTGCACACCCGCATCAAGGCGCGCTGGACCGAGGAAGACAAGGACGGCAACGAGATCACCAAGGTGATCGACTCGACCCCGGGCCGGATGAAGCTCGGCGCCCTGCTGCCCAAGAACCCGAACGTCGGGTACCGGCTGCTCGAGAAGAACCTCACCAAGAAGGAAATCGGCAACCTGATCGACGTGGTCTATCGCCACTGCGGTCAGAAGGCGACGGTGATCTTCGCCGACCAGATGATGGGTCTCGGCTTCAAGGAAGCGGCCAAGGCCGGCATTTCCTTCGGCAAGGACGACATCGTCATTCCGGCGAAGAAGGCCCAGCTGGTCGCCGAAACGCGCACCCTGGTCGAGGAATACGAGCAGCAGTACGCCGACGGCCTGATCACCAAGGGTGAGAAGTACAACAAGGTCGTCGACGCCTGGGCCAAGGCCACGGACAAGGTCGCCGACGAGATGATGGGCGAGATCGCGCAACCGCGCGTCCTGGCCTCGGGTCGTACCGCCGAGATCAACTCCGTCTACATGATGGCCAACTCCGGCGCCCGTGGTTCGCAGGCCCAGATGAAGCAGCTCGGCGGGATGCGCGGCCTGATGGCCAAGCCGTCCGGCGAGATCATCGAGACCCCGATCGTCTCGAACTTCAAGGAAGGCCTGACCGTTCTGGAGTACTTCAACTCCACCCACGGCGCCCGTAAGGGTCTGGCCGACACCGCGCTGAAGACCGCCAACTCGGGTTACCTGACTCGTCGTCTGGTGGACGTCGCGCAGGACTCGATCGTCACCGAGGACGATTGCGGCTCCACGCGGGGCATCACCCTGCGCGCCGTGGTCGAAGGCGGCGACGTCCTGGTCTCGCTGGGTCAACGCGTCTTGGGCCGCTACAACGCCGAGGACATCAAGGCTCCGGGCACGGACACCGTCCTGTTCCCCGCCGACACCTATCTGGTGGAGGACGTGGTCGAGGTCATCGACCGCGAGGGCGTGCAGTCGGTCAAGGTCCGTTCGGCCCTGACCTGTGAAGCCGAAGCCGGCATCTGCGGCATGTGCTACGGTCGCGACCTGGCGCGCGGCACCAACGTCAACATTGGTGAGGCGGTTGGGGTCATCGCGGCCCAGTCGATCGGCGAGCCGGGCACCCAGCTGACGATGCGGACCTTCCACATCGGCGGTACGGCCCAGGTGGCGGAAACCTCGTTCTACGAGGCGACCAACGCCGGCGTGATCAAGATCGCGGGGCCGACCGTCACCGCCGCCCACGGCGACCTGGTGTCGATGAGCCGCAACGTGGTCGTCACCGTCATGGTCGATGGCAAGGATCGTGAAAGCTACAAGATCCCCTACGGCGGCCGCATCCGCGTCAAGGCCGACGAAGAGGTCAAGAAGAACCAGCGTCTGGCGGAGTGGGACCCCTACACCACCCCGATCATCACGGAAGTCGGCGGCGTCGTCCGCTTCGAGGACCTGACGGAAGGCCTGTCGTTCAAGGAAGAGACCGACGAAGCGACGGGCATCGCCCAACGCGTCGTCATCGACTGGCGCGCGTCGCCCCGCGGTTCGGACCTGCGTCCGGCCATGGGCGTCACCGTCGGCGACGCCTATGCCAAGCTGGCCTCGGGCTCTGACGCCCGTTACCTGCTGCCCGTCGGCGCCATTCTCTCCGTGGCCAACGGCGATACGGTCAAGCCGGGTGAAATCCTGGCGCGTATCCCGACCGAAGGCGCCAAGACCCGCGACATCACCGGCGGTCTGCCGCGCGTCGCCGAACTGTTCGAAGCCCGCCGTCCGAAGGACTGCGCCGTCATCGCCGAAATGGATGGCCGCGTTGAATTCGGTCGCGACTACAAGAACAAGCGCCGCATCAAGATCACGCCGGAGCCGGATGCCGATGGCAACCAGGGCGAACCCGTCGAGTTCCTGATCCCGAAGGGCAAGCACATCTCCGTCCACGACGGCGATCTGATCCAGAAGGGCGACTACATCATCGACGGCAACCCCGATCCGCACGATCTGCTGCGTATTCAGGGCGTCGAGGCGCTGGCCGAGTATCTCGTGAACGAAGTGCAGGAGGTCTACCGACTGCAGGGCGTGCCGATCAACGACAAGCACATCGAGGTGATCGTTCGCCAGATGCTGCAGAAGGTCGAGATCATCGACTCGGGCGAAACCACCCTGATCCGTGGCGACACGGTCGAAGTGGCTGAAGCCGTGCTCGAAAACGAGAAGGTCGAAAAGCGTGGCGGCCGTATCGCCACCACCCAGCCGGTCCTGCTGGGCATCACCAAGGCGTCGCTGCAGACCCGCAGCTTCATCTCGGCGGCGTCCTTCCAGGAAACGACCCGCGTCCTCACCGACGCCTCGGTCAACGGCAAGAAGGACACGCTGGAAGGCCTGAAGGAAAACGTCATCGTCGGCCGTCTGATCCCGGCCGGCACCGGCGCCTACCTGCGTTCGCTGCAGAAGGTCGCCAACGAGCGCGACGCCCTTCTGACCTCGACGCGCGAAGCCAACGTCGAGCCGCTTCCGGAAGACCTGCAACTGGAACTGGCCGAGAGCGAGTAATCGCCGTCCCGGGTCAGGCCCGGGATGACAAGACTGAAGGGGCGGCTTCGGTGACGGAGCCGCCCTTTTTCTTTTTGGCCTTCCTCCAGGCCCTCTACCGCATGACACCCGACGTCAGCTTCGGCTTCCAGCAGTCCGAGATCGAGAACCGGATGCGACGCCCTGACGGCTCCCTGAGGAAACGGGCGCCTCCGGCGAATGCCGGATTGCACTGTGCGGGCCCACACCCCAGAGTGGTGTTCTCGCAGGAGGCGCTGATGACGATCTCTGGGTGGATGCTGGCCTTGGCGCTCGCGGTGCAGACGGCGCCCCAGGCCGCACCGCCGGTCGATCGACAACGGGCGCCCGACACCGTCGACGACATCGCCGTCACGGGGGTGAACGCGGAAGCGGTGAACGCCTTCGTCGGCGAGCTGCTGGAGCCCGCGCGGCTGGGGCGGAACGCGGGCCAGATCGCCCGCTGGAACGACCCACTTTGCGTGCGGGTGATCGGTGGCGAGCCCGATGTGAACACCCGGCTGGGCGAGCAGATCGCTGACGCCTTCCGATCGCTGGGAGCGCCTCTCGAGGAGGGCTACTGCCGCAAGCCCAACGTCATGGTGGTGATCGCCGACAACGCAGGCGGCTTCGCGCGGGTCGTGACCCAACGCTACAGCAATCGTCTGTTCGGCATGCGGCGGCAGGATATGGCCGAGTTCGCCAATCCGGCCCGGCCGGTACGCTGGCAGCACCGGACCCGGACCACGGCGATACGGCGGTCGGCGGCGGCCACGATGGTGGCCGCGAACCTGCAGGGAAGTAAGGACGCGGCCGCAGCGGACCTGCCCAATTCGCGACTGAGCCTGAGCACGGCCGAGGAGATCGATCGGGCTCTGATCGTGATCGATCCGCGTCGTCTCGATAATGTGCCGTCGCGGGGGCTGGCGGCCTATGTGGCGTTCGCGGTCATGCTGGACCTGCCGCAGCTGCCGGACGTCGTGGGCGCCGACACGATCCTGAACCTGTTCGCACCGGGCGGGCCGACGGAGCTGACGGCCTGGGACCGGGCTTTGGTCGCCGGGGTCTATGCGGTCGGCGTCGGCCAGCCCTTCACCAACCAGGAAAGCCAGATCACCCGCGACATGCGCCGGTCGCTGGTCGACGCGGCTCTGACGCCCCCCGCGCCCTGATCGCTGTCACGCCTTGGGATCTGCCGTCAGTTCGGCTCGTGGCCGGGCAGGGGGCGGTGCTGGTCGCCGGGCGTGCGGTTGGAGCCCTGACGGATGGTGCTGGTCGCGCCTTCGCGCATCGACGGATCGAGGTTGGCGCCCGCGCAGCCGATGCCGAGATTGCCGCCCGGGCAGTCGCCGGAGGAGACATTGCCGCCGCCGGGCCTGAGGGGCGCGCGGCGGCCCTCGTACTGTTCCAGGGCGCGGCGGCCCTCGGCGGCGAACCGGGCCTCGCGGCGTTGCTCGCTCGGCGTCAGGGTCCGGCCGCCCGGGGGATGACGCCGCCCGGCCTCGGCCGCGCCTTCGTTGAAGCGCTCGTCGCAGATCGCCTGTTCCGTGGGGCTGAGATGGCCGTCCATGATCCGGCAGCCGCCCGCGCCGGTGCGCATGGTCCGGCCGACGGCGGCGCCGAGGCTTTCGGGGCGATAGGTCCAGGGAGTGGCCTCCGCCGGCGGGGCCGGGGCGCCGGCCGCGGGAACGCCCGCCGCGCGAGTCGAAGGCGGGGAGGGGCGGTCCTCGTCCTCGTCCTTCAGCCGGGGCGGCACGAACAGGCGGCTCAGCGAACGGGTCAGGGGAGGGGCGTCCGCCGGTCGGGCCTGCGCCGAACGGGGAATACGCGCGGTCTCGCCCTGCAGGAGGGGGCGGGGCTCCAGCTCGACATAGACGGCGCGGTCGTCGACGACCGTCTTGTCCCGCCGGGTCTCCAGCAGGCCCAGTCCGATCAGACCCAGGACCAGGGCGTGAAGCGCGACCGAGCCCGCGAGGATAGCGGCGCGGCGCATCTCTCGCGACCGGCCGGACCAGGCCGGCGGGCGTCCCGAGGGCTTGAGGGCTTGGACGCTCAAAACTTCCTCGAAAACAGAGGGATCTGGATGACGAACGGGCATCGCCCCATCATGTCGGCGCCCTCGCAAGGTGTCCGGGGCTTTAGTGGCGCTCTCAAGGCCTCATAGGCGTCAAGTTCGGCCTGCCCCTCGGCGGCGAACCGGGCGTCCCGGACGGGATCGTCGGTGCCGGTGATGGTCCGGGCGGCCATGGCGGCCCGGCCGAACCGTTCGTCGCAGATCGCCTGCTCCTCCAGCGTCAGCGTCGTCGTCAGGTTGCGGCAGGCGAGGGCGGAGGTTCGCGGCCGTCCGGGGAAGGGCGTCGGTCCCGCGACCGCCGCGCCGCCGGCGTCGGGCCGGGCGGGGAGGTCGGTTTCGTTCACCCCGACGCGGGGCTGCGCCTCCAGCGAAGGGCCCTGAGGCATGGGGCGTCGGCCCGGTTCCGGCGGATGGAAGTCGGGCGACAACTCGGCCGGAACCTGCGGTAGAGGCATGTCCTTGTGCGGAACCACCCGGTTGACCCGGACGTGGCGGCCCTCCCTCGCGGTGAAGGGAACCAGCTCGACCGGAATGGCGTCAGGAATGAGCGGATCCTCGATCACGTCTGTCCAGCGCGGGCTCTCGTCCGACAGGGCGCGAAGGGCGAGATAACCCAGGACGAGAACATGGAAGGCGATCGAGCCGACGACGGCGATCGGAACCGCGGCCCCCCGACGTCCCCGGGATCCGCGCCGTCCGGGCCAATGCAACGCCTGATCCGCCATCCACCCCCCCGTACCCGCGCAAGAGAGGCGTGGAGCGTGGCGGTATTGGGGCGAGGGCATACGGCATGCTAGCTTCGGTTGCAGGCTGTCGGCATGGGGCCGACTCCCGAGGACGCCCTATGCCGATATCGCTCGCATTGCTGTTCCTGATGGCCCAGGCGGCCGTCCCGGGCGCGCCTCAGACGATGGGTCAAACGTCGGGCCAGACCGCGCCGGAAACACCGGTCATGCCCGAGCCGATCGTCGCCCCCCTGCGCGATGCGTCGGTGACCCTGGAATGCGGCCTGCAGGCCGATGGCGGGCTGACGAACTGTCGGGTGGTGTCGGAGACGCCGGCGGGACACGGACTGGGCGACCGCGCCCTGAGGGACGCCCGCCGGACCCGCTATAGCCGGCCGACCGTTCCGCCCCGCCCGGGCGAGACCGTCCGGTTCACGACCCGCTATCCCTGGCCGGCCGGCGTGCCGGACCAGCCCTGAGCTCCCCGCTTGACCTGAAACCCCTTCACGCCTATACGCGCCGGACTTTCGAGGCATGGGGGATTCTTCCCTCGCCGGGATCGTGACAATCGAACGGACGGGCTGTGCCCGCCGGAACGCCCAAAGCGCGCGTTCCGGTTTTTCTGTTTGGGCGGCGCGCCTGGCCTCAAAGACCCCGGGCGAGGCCAGCCGGCCCCGTTCAAAAGAAGGACATGAGGCGCCCCGGCCGACAGGCACACGCCTCCATCAGAAGTCGAGACGAGTTAAAATGCCTACGATCAACCAACTGATCCGCAAGCCCCGCAAGCCCAAGCCCGTGCGCAACAAGGTGCCGGCCCTGGAAGGCTCGCCCCAGCGCCGCGGCGTCTGCACCCGCGTCTATACGACGACCCCGAAGAAGCCGAACTCGGCTCTGCGTAAGGTCGCCAAGGTCCGTCTGGCCAAGTCCGGCTACGAAGCCGTGTGCTACATCCCCGGCGAAGGCCACAACCTGCAGGAACACTCGGTTGTTCTGATCCGCGGCGGCCGCGTGAAGGACTTGCCCGGCGTTCGCTACCACATCCTGCGCGGCGTGCTCGATACGCAAGGCGTCAAGGACCGCAAGCAGCGCCGTTCGCACTACGGCACCAAGCGTCCGAAGTAAGACGCCCCGCCGACCTTCCAGATTCAGCCGGTTTCGTCCGGCTTTCCGATACCGATTTAAGAGGCCCAGCCCATGTCCCGTCGTCACCGCGCCCAGAAACGCGAAGTCCTGCCGGATCCCAAATACAAGGATCTGACCGTCACCAAGTTCATGAACTACGTCATGTACGAGGGCAAAAAGGCCGTCGCCGAAAACATCGTCTACGGTGCATTCGACATTCTGGCCGACAAGAAGAAGGACGTCGAAGCCGTCGTCACCTTCCACACCGCCCTGGAAAACGTTCAGCCGTCGGTCGAAGTCCGTTCGCGTCGCGTCGGCGGCGCCACCTATCAGGTGCCGGTCGAGGTCCGTCCGGACCGTCGCCGCGCCCTGGCCATCCGCTGGCTGGTCAACGCCGCGCGCAAGCGTGGTGAGAACACCATGACCGAAAAGCTGGCCGCCGAGCTGCTGGACGCGTCGAACAACCGCGGCACCGCGGTCAAGAAGCGCGAAGACACCCACAAGATGGCCGAAGCCAACCGCGCCTTCAGCCATTACCGCTGGTAATGCCTTCAAAGTGTCATGGCCCTTCCGTAAGGGCCGGGCTCTGACTATCTAGGACTATCCGGCGCGGGCGGTTTGAGCTAAATCGCCCGCGCCCGCTTATCCAGACACCGTACGATCTTTCCGAGGACGCCTCCCGCGTCCTGAACTCACTTCAAGGCACGTTCCATGGCCCGCACTCACAAGCTTGAGGACTACCGCAACTTCGGCATCATGGCCCACATCGACGCGGGCAAGACGACGACGACCGAGCGGATCCTGTATTACACCGGCAAGTCCCACAAGATCGGCGAAGTCCACGACGGCGCCGCGACCATGGACTGGATGGACCAGGAACAAGAGCGCGGCATCACCATCACGTCCGCCGCGACGACCGCCTTCTGGCAGGGCAAGCGCCTGAACATCATCGACACCCCCGGACACGTGGACTTCACCATCGAGGTCGAGCGTTCGCTGCGCGTCCTCGACGGCGCCGTGACCGTGCTGGACGGCAACGCCGGCGTTGAGCCGCAGACCGAGACCGTCTGGCGTCAGGCCGACAAGTACAAGGTTCCGCGGATCGTCTACGTCAACAAGATGGACAAGATCGGCGCCGACTTCGACGCCTCGGTCGAGTCGATCCGCGACCGTCTGGGCGCCAAGGCTGTGCCGATCCAGTTCCCGATTGGTTCGGAATCCTCGCTGTCGGGTCTGGTCGACCTGGTCCGCATGACCGGCGTGGTCTGGGACAACGACGGCCTGGGCGCTTCCTACAAGGACGTGCCGATCCCGGCCGATCTGGTCGACAAGGCCAACGAAGCCCGTCAGTACCTGATCGACAACGCCGTCGAACTCGACGACGAGGCGATGGAAGCCTACCTCGAAGGCAAAGAGCCTGACGAAGCCACCATCAAGAAGTGCATCCGTAAGGCCGTTCTGACCGGCGCCTTCTACCCGATCCTCTGCGGCTCGGCGTTCAAGAACAAGGGCGTGCAGACCCTGCTCGACGCCGTCGTCGACTACCTGCCGTCGCCGCTGGACATCCCGCCGACCCCGGGCATCGACTTCAAGACCGAAGAGCCCGTCGTTCGCAACGCCTCGGACGATGAGCCCCTGTCGGTTCTGGCGTTCAAGATCATGGACGACCCCTTCGTCGGTTCGCTGACCTTCTGCCGCCTGTACTCGGGCAAGATGGAAACCGGCATGAGCCTGCTGAACTCGTCGCGCGACAAGCGCGAGCGCGTTGGCCGCATGCTGCAGATGCACTCGAACAACCGTGAAGACGTCAAGGAAGCCTTCGCCGGCGACATCGTCGCCCTGGCCGGCCTCAAGGAAACCCGCACCGGGGACACCCTGTGCGATCCGCTGAAGTCGCCCGTCATCCTCGAGAAGATGGAATTCCCGGCGCCGGTCATCGAGATCTCGGTGGAGCCCAAGACCAAGGCCGACCAGGAAAAGCTGGGCGTCGCCCTGGCCAAGCTGGCTTCGGAAGACCCGTCCTTCACCGTCTCGACCGACCACGAGTCGGGCCAGACCATCCTGAAGGGCATGGGCGAGCTGCACCTGGACATCAAGATCGACATCCTGAAGCGCACCTACAAGGTCGAGGCCACCATCGGCGCGCCGCAGGTCGCCTATCGTGAATCGCTCGGCCGCAAGGTCGACATCGACTACACCCACAAGAAGCAGACCGGTGGTACGGGCCAGTTCGCCCGCGTCATGATCACCTTCGAACCCGGCGAGCCGGGCTCGGGCTTCGTGTTCGAGAACTCGATCGTCGGCGGCGCGGTGCCCAAGGAATACATCCCGGGCGTCGAAAAGGGTCTGACCTCGGCCAAGGACAACGGCCTGCTGGCCGGCTTCCCGATGATCGACTTCAAGGCGACCCTGACGGACGGCAAGTTCCACGACGTCGACTCCAGCGTGCTGGCGTTCGAAATCGCGTCGCGCGCCGCCTTCCGGGAGCTGAAGGAGAAGGGTTCGCCCAAACTGCTCGAGCCGATCATGGCGGTTGAGGTCGTGACCCCCGAGGACTACCTCGGTTCGGTCATCGGCGACCTGAACGGCCGTCGCGGCATGATCCAGGGTCAGGACATGCGCGGCAACGCCACCGTCGTGAACGCCTTCGTGCCGCTGGCCAACATGTTCGGCTATGTGAACACGCTGCGCGGCATGTCGCAGGGCCGCGCCCAGTTCACCATGCAGTACGACCACTACGAACCGGTGCCGCAACACGTCGCCGACGAAGTCATCAAGAAGTACAGCGCCTAAACCCCAAGACATCCGGCGGGCTTCGGCCCGCCGGCCCCTGAAAACCCCAAGGACTGAAGCCCCCTCATTTCAGGGGACGGAGAGAAGAGAATGGCCAAGGAAAAGTTCGAACGCACCAAGCCGCACTGCAACATCGGCACGATCGGTCACGTTGACCACGGCAAGACGACGCTGACGGCGGCGATCACGATGACGCTGGCGAAGGCCGGCGGCGCCAAGGCGATGAACTACGCCGACATCGACGCCGCGCC
This sequence comes from Brevundimonas goettingensis, assembly GCF_017487405.1. Lineage (NCBI taxonomy): Bacteria > Pseudomonadati > Pseudomonadota > Alphaproteobacteria > Caulobacterales > Caulobacteraceae > Brevundimonas > Brevundimonas goettingensis. The sequence goes on from NZ_CP062222.1 coordinate 1,198,869, forward strand.
GGAAGAAAAGGCCCGCGGCATTACGATCAACACCGCGCACGTTGAGTATGAGACGGCCAACCGTCACTACGCCCACGTCGACTGCCCCGGCCACGCCGACTATGTGAAGAACATGATCACGGGCGCCGCGCAGATGGACGGCGCGATCCTGGTGGTTTCGGCCGCTGACGGCCCGATGCCGCAGACCCGCGAGCACATCCTGCTGGCCCGTCAGGTCGGCGTGCCGGCCCTGGTGGTCTTCATGAACAAGGTCGACCTGGTCGACGACGCCGAGCTGCTCGAGCTGGTCGAGATGGAAGTGCGCGAGCTGCTGTCGTCCTACCAGTTCCCGGGCGACGACATTCCGATCACCATGGGTTCGGCCAAGGCCGCGACCGACGGCGTGAACCCGGAAATCGGCGAACAGCGCGTTCTGGCCCTGATGGAAACCGTCGACGCCTACATCCCGCAACCGGAACGCCCGGTCGACCTGCCCTTCCTGATGCCGGTCGAAGACGTGTTCTCGATCTCGGGCCGCGGTACGGTCGTGACCGGCCGCGTCGAGCGCGGCATCGTCAAGGTCGGTGAAGAAGTCGAGATCGTCGGCATCCGTCCGGTCCAGAAGACGACCTGCACGGGCGTCGAAATGTTCCGCAAGCTGCTGGACCAAGGTCAAGCGGGCGACAACGTCGGCGTTCTGCTGCGCGGCACCAAGCGTGAAGACGTCGAGCGCGGTCAGGTTCTGTGCAAGCCGGGTTCGATCACCCCGCACACCAAGTTCCTGGCCGAAGCCTACATCCTGACCAAGGAAGAAGGCGGCCGTCACACGCCGTTCTTCACGAACTACCGCCCGCAGTTCTACTTCCGCACCACGGATGTGACCGGCATCGTTCACCTGAAGGAAGGCGTCGAAATGATCATGCCCGGCGACAACGCCGAGCTGAACGTCGAACTGATCACCCCGATCGCCATGGAAGAGAAGCTCCGCTTCGCCATCCGTGAAGGCGGCCGCACCGTCGGCGCCGGCGTCGTCGCCAAGATCATCGCCTGATTATTTAGGCGCGCTAACGCGAGCGACGCGGTCGCTCGCTGCTTGAGCGCGACGATGATGAGTACAGAGCCCCCGTCGGAGCAATCCGGCGGGGGTTTTGCTTTTTCACTTCACCGCTCATCCCGGCGACCCGAAGGGCGGCGCGCAGCAGCCAAGGCCGGGATCCAGATCCAGGCACCGTGAGAGCCGTTCAGATGCTGATCGTGCGCCCCTCTGATCACCGCATGTGAATCTGGATCCCGGCATTCGCCGGGATGAGCGGTGAGGGGTGTTCTCCCCGTGGCAGAGGGAAGTCGCTTCATGGGGGATAAGCAGGGTTAAGCCACAGCTGTCCCGGGGCGGGACCTTGCGCGGGCCCGGGGCTTGCAGGCATGTGCGCTTATCGGACGTTAATGTTTTGGTAAGCATCATGCGGCGCGCGCTTCATATCGGCCTGTTCATCGGCACCCTGATCGGAATGTGCGCCTGTGCGACCGTGCAAGGCGCCGACACCGGCCGGACGGGCGCCTATGGCGGCGTCGAAGTCGGCCGCACGGGCGGCTGAACCGGCCTGATCCGGCCCCAGTGCTGGACAGGGCAGGGCGCTCCTGGTCGTCCGCACAAGGAAATCGTGGCGGAAACGGCCGACTTCGGCTAGGAACGAACAGCGGACGCCGACTGTCGCGCCGCGCTGGTTCTCCTCCCTCTAGATGTTACTCATCGCCATTGTCGTCGTTCTGCTCCTCGTGGTGCTCAACGGCCTGTTCGCCATGACCGAACTCGCGGTCGTCTCCTCGCGCCGATCCAAGCTTCAAAGCCGGGCCGAGAAGGGGGACAAGGGGGCGCGGGCGGCCCTGAGGCTGGCGGAAGATCCAACCCATTTCCTGTCGGCCGTCCAGGTCGGAATCACCCTGATCGGGATTCTGGCGGGCGCCTACGGTCAGGCCGCCATCGCCGGCGAACTCGACAAGATTCTGGAGACCACCTTCCCGGCGCTGATCGCCTATACCGAGATCTTCTCGACCGCGATCGTCGTCGTATTCATCACCTATGTCTCGGTGATCGTGGGTGAGCTGGTGCCCAAGCGTCTGGCGCTGATCTTCCCCGAGGCCATCGCCTCGAAGATGGCGGCCCCGGTCTCCGGCCTGGCGATCGTGCTGAAGCCCTTCGTGGTGGTGCTGACGGCCTCGACCTCCGGCATCCTGAAGATCATGGGCGTCAAGGACCGCGACGGTTCCGACGTCACCCAGGAGGAGGTCGAGACCATGATCGCCGAGGGCACCTCGGCGGGTCTGATCGAGCCTGAGGAACAGGTGATGATCGAGGAAATCCTGCGCCTCGGCGACCGTCCGGTGCGGGTGGCGATGACGCCGCGCACCGACGTCTACTGGATCGCCATCGACGACGATCCGGCCGTGCTGCGCGAAGAGATTCGCGTCTGCCCTTATTCGCGCATCGTGGTCGCCCGGGACGGCGACCTGGATCACCCCATCGGCGTGGTTCACAAGAAGGACCTGCTGGACAGCCTGCTGACGACCGGGGAGATGGCCCTGGGCGACCATGTCGCCGAGCCGGCCTTCATCCCGCAGTCGACCTCGGTGCTCAAGGCGCTGGAGATCCTGAAGGGCACCCACGTCCACATGGCCTTCATCGTCGATGAATACGGCGCCTTCGAAGGCGTGGTGACCGCGACCGACATCCTGGAAATGATCGCCGGCGACTTCAACGAAGGCCATGACGACGACCATTCGTTCGTGGTCGAGCGCGCCGACGGCAGCTGGCTGGTGGACGGTCGCACCGATCTGGACGAGCTGTGCGACCTGCTGGGCGAGGATTTCGGCGAAAACGAAAGCTTCCACACCGTCGCCGGCTTGGTGCTGCACCAGCTGTCGCGCGTGCCCGACGAGGGTGAGGTGCTGCAGCTGGGCCGATTCGAGGTCGAGGTCGTCGATATGGACGATCGCCGCATCGACAAGCTGATCTTCAGGCAGGTCGTGAACGCCGAAGACGAGAAGAAGGCGGTCGCGGAACACTACGAGGGCTGATCCGGTCCGAATAAGGCGGATTGTCCTTGAAAACGCTCTACCGGTGGGGCATACGCCGCGGTCTGGCGAAGGCAAGCGCCGCCGGGGAAACCCACGGCGCCCTGTCTTTCATAGAGGAGCTTAGCTCAGCTGGTAGAGCACCGGTCTCCAAAACCGGGGGTCGTGGGTTCGAATCCCCCAGCTCCTGCCATTTCCCCCCTGTCGCCGCCGGATGGGCCTCCCCATCTGGTGCGACAGGGTAAAACGTTTGAAGAGACCATTGATGGCCAAGTCCCCCGGCAAGCCTACACGCCCCGGCTTCCGTCCCGGCAAGGCGCCGGTTGCTGCGGGCGCTCCGGCGACCGTGACGATCGATTCTGCGGCTCCGAAAAAGAAGACCTCGCTGCCGCAGTTCGCCAGCCAGGTTCGCGCCGAGGCCCGCAAGATCGTCTGGCCCAGCCGCAAGGAGACCTGGATCACCTCGGTGATGGTCTTCATCATGGTTCTCGTCGCCACGCTGTTCTTCTGGATCGTGGACTCCGGCCTGACGTTCCTGTCGCAGGTCATCCTCGCCATTGGCCAATAATCAAGGAGCAGCGCATATGACCGATGCAGCGCCCGATACCAAGCCCGCCAACCCGCGGCACAAGTGGTACATCATCCACGCCTATTCGAACTTCGAGAAGAAGGTCGCCCAGCACATCCGCGACCAGGCCAAACAGCGCGGCCTGGAGGACAATTTCTCCGAGATCCTGGTTCCGACCGAGGACGTCATCGAGATCCGTCGCGGCCGCAAGGTGAACTCGGAACGCAAATTCTTCCCCGGCTACGTTCTGGCGAAGATGGAGATGACCGACGACGCCTACCACCTGGTCAAGGACACCCCGAAGGTCACGGGCTTCCTGGGCGCCGCGGGCGGCACCAAGCCCCTGCCGGTCACCGAGCGTGAGGTCCAGGCCATCATCGGCGCCGTGGAAGAGGGCGTCGAGCGTCCGAAGCCCACCATCCGCTTCGACATCGGCGAGACCGTCAAGGTCATCGACGGCCCGTTCGCCAGCTTCGACGGCCAGGTCGAGAGCGTCGACGAAGACGCCGCCCGCCTGCGCGTCGCCGTGTCGATCTTCGGCCGCCCGACCCCGGTGGATCTGGAATACAATCAAGTCGAGAAGACCGCGGCTTAAGCCCCAGTCCGACTTCCGGATTTGCGGCGGCGGCTCCTCGGGGCCGCCGTTTGCATTTGGGCCCCGTGTTTGCTACACGCGCGCCTCCCTTGCGTAGCGGGGGACAAATCCGTGGGAGGCAGCCATGCCAGACCACGGCTCACCGGCTCCGGATCATGTTCCGGGGTCATTCACAGGAGAGACCAATGGCCAAGAAGATCCTCGGCTATATCAAACTGCAGGTGCCGGCCGGTTCGGCCACGCCTTCGCCCCCGATCGGCCCGGCTCTGGGTCAACGCGGCGTGAACATCATGGGCTTCGTCAAGGAGTTCAACGCGCGCACCGAGAAGGAAGTGAAGGGCACCCCCCTGCCGACCGTGATCACGGTCTATCAGGACAAGTCGTTCACCTTCGTCACCAAGACCCCGCCCGCGACCCACTACATCAAGCAGGCCGCCGGCATCACCTCGGCGTCGAAGCTGCCGGGCCGTGAAGTGGCCGGCAAGATCAAGCGCAGCCAGCTGCGTGAGATCGCCGAAAAGAAGATGAAGGATCTGAACGCGAACGACCTGGACGCCGCGACGAAGATCATCGAAGGCTCGGCTCGCGCCATGGGCCTCAACGTGGTGGAGGGCTAAGCACATGGCCAAGCAAACCAAGGCTCAAAAAGCCCGCACCGGCGACACCCTGACCCTGATGCCGTTCTCGGACGCCATCAAGCTGGTCAAGGACAACGCCAAGGCCAAGTTCGACGAGTCGATCGAAATCGCCGTCAACCTGGGCGTCGACCCGCGTCACGCCGACCAGCAGGTCCGTGGCGTCGTCAACCTGCCGTCGGGCACCGGCCGTGACGTCCGCGTCGCCGTCTTCGCCAAGGACGCCAAGGCTGACGAAGCCCGCGCCGCCGGCGCTGAGTACGTCGGCGCCGAGGATCTGTACGAGCAGATCAACGGCGGCCTGATGGACTTCGATCGTGTCATCGCCTCGCCCGACATGATGGCCCTCGTCGGCCGTCTGGGTAAGGTGCTGGGCCCGCGCGGCCTGATGCCGAACCCCAAGGTCGGCACCGTCACCCCGAACGTCGCCCAGGCCGTCAAGGACGCCAAGGGCGGCGCCGTCGAGTTCCGCGTCGAGAAGGCCGGTATCGCTCACGGCGGCATCGGCAAGGTCTCCTTCACCCAGGAAGCCCTCGAAGCCAACGTGAAGGCCTATGTGGACGCCCTGAACCGCGCCAAGCCGGCCGGCGCCAAGGGCACCTACGTCAAGCGCATCACCCTGTCCTCGACGATGGGCCCGGGCTTCAAGGTCGATCCGGCCTCGCTGGCCTAAATCGATCGAAGCGATGAGTTGAAGAGGGCGGCGACCGCAGGGTCGCCGCCCTTTTTTCTGTCCGTATGGCCAAGCTGCCCTTGCGTCGTCGCATGCAACCGGAGACTGTCACGGCATTCTCTCAGTGCGGACATGGTCATGCGTTATTTTCTGGCGGCTCTCGCGGCCCTGTTTCTCTTCCAGGCGACGGCGGCTTCGGCCCAGGACGCGGATTCGGCGCGGCGCGGTGAACTGGCCCGGCGTCTGGTGACGATCTCCCAGGGCGGCAACATGTCCAAGATGGTCGAGAAGCAGGTCGCGACCGAACTGGAAGAGCTGACGGATCTGGAGGACGACGAGGCGGCCTGGATGCGTGAGAACATGCCGCGGATGGCCGTGCGTATGGCGGAAGACATCCTGCGGCAGATGACGGACGTCTATGCCGAGACCTTCACCGTGGAAGAACTCCAGGCCCAGGTCGAGTTCTACGAATCCCCGATGGGGCGCCAGATCGCGGGCAAGTCCTTCGATCTTGGGGTCGCCTCGGGTGAAGTCATTTTGCGGGCCCAGGAGACGTTCGTGGAGGGGCTGATGGCGAAATATTGCCGCGAGTTCGATTGCGGGACGGCGACACCGACGCGAGGCGCGGCCAAACCCTGAGGTCGCGCGGCGAACCTGGATGACGGCGGCGGAGAGCGATCTCCGCCGCCGTTTTCGTTTGGGTTCAGTAGGCGGCGGTGAAGCGCGCCTTCGGGTGGCGGTGCTGCTCGACCTCATCGGCCATGGCGATGGCGTAGTCGGCGAAGCTGATGCGGCTCTCGCCCTTGTCGTCGGTCACCAACTGATCGGTCCCGAGGCGGAAGCGGCCGAGACGCGGGCCTTCCTCGATGACGGCGGCGGGGGAGAAGAAGGTCCAGTCGATATCCTTCTCCGTCTTCAGGGCGTCGAGGAAGGTGATGCCGCCCTGGGCGAAGACCTTCCATTCCTCGGGGAACTCGGGCGTGTCGATCAGGCGGACGCCGGGCGCGACCTCCAGGCTGGCGGCGCCGCCGGTGACCAGCAGGCGAGGGACCCCGGCCGTCTTCAGGGCCGAGAGCAGGGTGGCGGCGGGAACGTCGAAATGCAGGGCGCTGACCACGGCGTCCGACCCCTTTATCAACTCGGCAAGGGCGGTGGCGTCGGAGGCGTCGCCCTGCACGGGCGTGACGCCGTCAGCGGCGGGGATGGCCTCGGGCTTGCGGGCGATGGCCGTGACCGAATGGCCGCGCGAGGCGAGCTCCTTCGTGATTTCCGATCCGGCGCGACCGCTGGCGCCGAGGACTGCGATCTTCATGGATTGAACTCCGTGGTTTCCAATAGTGACCAAGTGAGATATGGAGATCGACCATGCAAGAAGGCACCGAAACCTCATCTGGTCACCCGCAGGAAACCCGCCCGAAAGCGGAACTGGCGTGGGACGTCTATGCGAAGAGCTGCCCGACCCGGGTCCTGCTGGACCGGATCGCCGACAAATGGACCGTGTTGCTGCTGACGACGCTCAAGGGCGGACCGATGCGGTTCAACGCCCTGAAACGGCGGGTCGAGGGGGTTTCGCAGAAGATGCTGAGCCAGACCCTGCGCCAGCTCGAGCGCGACGGCCTGGTCAGCCGCTCGGTGGAGGCCACGGTGCCGATTTCGGTCACCTATGCGATTACCCCCCTGGGTCAGACCCTGGTGGCGGCCCTGCAGCCGATGGTCGACTGGGCCGAGAGCCGGATGCCGGACGTGGTCGAGGCCCAGGTCGCATTTGACCGGCGCGCCTCGCTGACGTGAAAGCTTCGCAACAAGGCGGCTTGACCTGCGGCGGGTGATGCCGTCTTGAGGCGAAAGGTCACAGGGTCGCCGAACGGGGCGACCGGAGGATGATGCGATGCTCGGCTGGTTTCAGGCGCTGCTGCCCAAGGAAGACAATTTCTTCCGTCTGTTCGACGCCCATGCCGCCACCCTGACCAAGGGCGCGGACGCCATGCGTCACATGCTGGATGGCGGCGGGGCGGTTCCGGACTGGTGCGCGAAGATCGTCGAGCATGAGAACGAGGCGGACGACGTGGCACGCGAGGTCCTGTTCGCCGTGCGCCGCAGCTTCATCACCCCCTTCGACCGGTCCGATATCCGCGGCCTGACCAACTCGCTGGATGACGCCATCGACCAGATGCAGAAGACCGCGAAATGCGTGACCCTGTATGATCTGAGGGACTTCGCGCCGCAGATGCGCGACCTGGGCGACATCGCGGTGCGTTGTGCGGCCCTGACGGTCGAGGCGGTGGCCCTGCTGCCGAACATGAGCAAGAACCGGGACCGGTTGAACGCCCTGACCGAGCAGTTGGCGAACCTGGAGAGCGAAAGCGACGTCCTCTACGATCAGGGCATGAAGGCCCTGTATCTGGAGCAGAAGGGGGCCGGCAGCGCGCTGGACTTCATCATCGGCGCCGAGGTCTATGACCATCTGGAGAAGGTGATCGACCGGTTCGAAGATGTGGCGACGCGCATCAGCGGCATCCTCGTCGAGCACCTGTAAGGTGGATCACGCCCTTCTGATCCTGGTCTTTCTGATCGGCGTCGCCCTGCTGTTCGACTTTCTGAACGGCCTGCATGACGCGGCGAACTCGATCGCGACCATCGTGGCGACGCGGGTGTTGCCGCCCGTCTTCGCCGTGGGCTGGGCCGCCTTCTTCAACTTCATCGCCTTCCTGTTCTTCGGCCTGCACGTGGCCTCGACGATCGGCAAGGGGATCATCGATCCGCACATCGTCTCGGATCAGGTCATCTTCGGCGCCCTGATGGGCGCTATTACCTGGAACGTGGTGACCTGGATGGCGGGGATTCCGTCGTCGAGTTCGCACGCCCTCGTCGGCGGCCTGTTGGGCGCGGGCGTGGCCAAGGCCGGGTTGGGCGCGGTCGTCCTGACGGGCACGCTGAAGACCGTAGCGGCCATCTTCCTGTCGCCGGCCATCGGCTTCGCCCTGGCCCTGCTGCTGGTCTTCATCGTGTCGTGGGCCTTCGTGAAGGCCAATCCCGCGTTCGCCGACAAGGCCTTCCGATCGCTACAGTTCATCTCCGCCTCGGCCTATTCGCTGGGGCACGGCGGCAATGACGCCCAGAAGACCATGGGCATCATCGCCATCCTGTTGCTCTCGCGGGCCCCGGCCGGTACCGAGTTCCACGTCCCGATGTGGGTCGTGCTGACCTGTCAGTCGGCCATCGCCCTGGGCACGCTGTTCGGCGGCTGGAAGATCGTTCACACCATGGGGTCGAAGATCACGCGGCTTTCGCCCCAGCAGGGCTTCTGCGCCGAGACGGGCGGGGCCATCACCCTGTTCCTCGCCACGGGTCTGGGGATCCCGGTTTCGACCACCCACACCATCACCGGCGCGATCGTCGGCGTGGGCGCCGCCCGCCGGGTCTCGGCCGTGCGCTGGGGCGTGGCCCGCAGCATCGTCACCGCCTGGTTCATCACGATGCCGGCCGCCGCCGCAGTGGGCGGGATCTTCTACTACGTCGGCGGGCTTTTCCTGACGTGACCGGCAAGGCGGTCAAAAGGTCCGCCCGATCCGAAACACGACAGGTCGCCGCCCTGCCGTGGCGCATCGGCGCGAGCGGCCGCGAAGTCCTGATGATCACCTCGCGCGAGACGCGCCGCTGGGTCATCCCCAAGGGCGGGCGCATGGCCGGCAAGACCGATCCCCAGGCCGCCGCCGTCGAGGCGATGGAGGAGGCGGGGGTGCAGGGGGAGATCGCCCAGACCGCCATCGGCGCCTTTCGTTACGCCAAACGCCTGCGTGGCGGCGATGTCCGCAACTGCGTGGTCGCGGTCTATCCGCTGAAGGTCCTGATCCAGCTGGGCGCCTGGCCGGAGGCGGCCGAGCGGGAGCGGCGCTGGATGTCGCTGGAAGATGCCGCGAATGCGGTCATGGAGCCGGACCTGGCCGAGATGATCCGCGGCTTCGCGGGCGTCGCGCTCGACGACTGATCTAGTTGGCCATGAAGCGCCGCTGGGCCTTCATCATGGCGGTGATCAGGGCCTTCTCGCTCTCGGCCAGATAGGGGTTCCAGACGTCGAAAATGAGGATGACCCGCAGCGCGTCGGCGTCGTTCCAGGCCTCGTGCTCAATGGTGTCGTCGAAGACCCAGGCCTGACCCATCTTCCAGTCCCGGGTGGTGTTGCCGACGCGGAAGCGCGCCGGGCCGGGCAGGATCAGCGGCAGATGGCACAGCAGCCGGACATTGGCCGATCCCGTGTGCGGCGGGATATGGGTGTGCGGCTGCAGGGCCGAGAAGACGGCGGTCGGGGCGAAGTCGTCCTGATGCGCCATCGGCAGGCGGTCCAGCAGGGCGGCGGTCCCGGGACAGCGGTCGCAGATATCGTCCTGCTTCGCTCCGTCCTTCCACAGGAACAGGGAGGACCATTTCAGGGAGTGGTTCAGCTCTCCCCACTGGTTCACCGGCGCCTCGGGCGGGTACTGGATATAGGGGGCGAACCGGTCGAGCTCGGTCTCGACCAGGGCGGTCAGTTCGTCCTGGATCATCTGCGTCGCCCCCTCCAGCTCTCCCAGCCAGGGGAAGAGGGTGCGGTCATAGAAGGGGATGGCGGGCAGGCGGGGGTAGTTGAGCAGGATCGGCTCCTGCTTCGGCGCGGACTTGAGGCCGGCGTAGATCTCCAGCCCCTCGTCGAACCGGTCCAGGGTCTCGGGATCGACGGCGCCGCGCAGGCCGGCGACCTCGGCCAGCATATGGTCGCGCAGGGCCTGGGCGTGGGTTCTGACGAACTCCGAGGCGTAGTCGAGCTGTTTGAGGACGGCCGGCGGGCAGCGGTCGCGCGGCGGTGCGATCTTGAGCGCGTTGCGATAGACCTCGGCCGCCGCCTTGCCGCGGCCGATCTTCTCCAGCAGGGCGCCCTTGGCCAGCAGGGCGACGAAATCATAGGGCTCCATCGACAGGGCGCGGTCGATCAGGGCCAGTGAGCCGACGAAATCCCCTTGAAGCCGCAGGGCCACCGAGCGGTTCAGGACGCCGTTGTGAGTGGGGCCGATGGCGTCGGCCTGGTCCAGCAGGCGAATGGCTCCGGGGGCGTCGAGCCGGGCCAGGGCCTCGCCGGCCTGACGCAGCAAATCGGCCTGTCGGCTCCCCAGATCTCCGGCCATCCCCAGCGCCCCCGCACTCGTGACAAAACTCTACAGTCCTATGACGTCGCGCTGCCGCCACCGCCTTATCGTTTGGATGCGGATTGTTTCGCGAATATTTCAGGTGAGGCGCCGGCCCAGTTCGTGTGCGAGGGCGGTTGATCTTTCACCGCATCGCCTGTAAGAGCGCCGCTTCTCCGTCGAGACCTCTGGTTTCGGCGGTCCTGTCCGAGAACTTCGGGGCGTGGGGGCCACCCATGCCGTAACTGTCAGAGAGCCCTCTGACGCCGTGGGGAGATGGGGACGCGAAATCTGGATTGCTGTCGGCCCGCCTGTCGGGATGACGGCCTCAGTCGCATCCTTCGGACAACAAGACCGGCCACAACGTCTCGCAGCGATGCGGAACGCTTTGGCCAAACGTCGTCCGGGAATAAGCCCGGGCGGCAACACCAAGACTGGAGACCGCAATGGACCGCGCACAAAAGGCCGAGTCGATCGAAACGCTGAAAGGCGTTTTCGCTGACGCCGGCGCCGTGGTCGTGACCCACAACCTGGGTCTGACCGTTGCGGAAATGGAAGACCTGCGTGGCAAGCTGCGCACTGCCGGCGGCGCGTTCAAGGTGGTCAAGAACCGCCTGGCGCTGAAGGCCCTGAACGTCGAGGAAGGCTCCGCCTACCACGGCCTGTTCAAGGGTCCGGTGGGCATCGCCTACGCCCCCGACGCCGTCACCGCCGCCAAGGTCACCGCCGATTACGCCAAGGGCAACGACAAGTTCGTCGTCCTGGGTGGTTTCATGGGCGAGACCGTTCTGGACGCCAACGGCGTTTCGACCCTGTCGAAGCTGCCGTCGCTGGATCAGATCCGCGCTTCGCTGCTCGGCCTGCTCAACGCTCCCGCGACCAAGGTCGCCGGCGTCGTGCAAGCTCCGGCTGCCCAACTGGCCCGCGTGTTCAACGCGTACGCCACCAAGGACGCCGCGTAAGCGACCCCGCTTCCATCTCTGCAAAAATCCAAACCAACCCAATCCTCCGAAGGAAATACTGAAATGGCCGACCTGTCCAAGATCGTCGAAGACCTGTCCTCGCTGACCGTCCTCGAAGCCGCCGAACTGTCCAAGCTGCTGGAAGAAAAGTGGGGCGTCTCCGCCGCCGCTCCGGTCGCCATGGCCATGCCCGCCGGTGGTGGCGCCGCCGCCCCCGCCGAAGCTGCTGAAGAGCAAACCGAGTTCACCGTCGTCCTGCTGGACGGTGGCGACAAGAAGATCAACGTCATCAAGGAAGTCCGTGGCGTGCGTTCGGACCTCGGTCTGAAGGAAGCCAAGGACCTGGTCGAAGCTGCTCCGGCCAACGTCGTCGAGAACGTCTCCAAGCAGACCGCCGACGAAATCAAGAAGAAGCTGGAAGAAGCCGGCGCCAAGATCCAGATCAAGTAAGATCGGACTTTGGTCCCTCCTTCGGGAGGGCTCAGACTTCAGCGGGCCCGGCGAGCAATCGCCGGGCCCGTTTGCGTTTGCGCGGGTGGCGTCAGGCGGGGCGGGTCACCATCTGTCGCCTCCAAGACAAGAAGGATGCCCTCCATGAAGATTCTGATGGTTCTGACCTCGCACGACGAACTCGGTGACACCGGAAAGAAGACCGGCTTCTGGCTGGAGGAGTTCGCGGCGCCCTATTACGCGCTCAAGGACGCCGGGGCGGAGATCGTGCTGGCCTCACCCAGGGGCGGTCAGCCGCCGCTCGATCCGAAGAGCGACGATGCGGACGCCCAGACGGACGATACGCGCCGCTTCAAGGCTGACGCCGAGGCCCAGGAGGCTCTGGCCCATACGGTGACCCTGGCCAGTGTCGAGGCCGCCGACTTCGACGCCGTCTTCTATCCGGGCGGGCATGGTCCGCTCTGGGATCTGGCCGAGGATGCAAAATCGATCGCCCTGATCGAGGCTTTCGTCGGGGCCGACAAGCCGGTCGCCGCCGTCTGTCACGCGCCGGGCGTGTTCAAGAACGTCAAGGCCGCGAACGGCGAGCCGCTGGTGAAGGGACGCGCCGTCGCGGGCTTCACCAACTCCGAGGAGGAGGCCGTGGGCCTGACCGAGGTGGTGCCGTTCCTGGTCGAGGACATGCTGAAGGCCAATGGCGGTCTTTACGCCAAGGGCCCGGACTGGGCGTCCTTCGTTCAGGTCGACGGCCAGCTGATCACGGGGCAGAACCCGGCCTCTTCACACGAGGCGGCAGAGGCGCTGCTGACGGCGCTCAAGGCCTAGCGAGCGGCGGCCCCGGGGAGACCCGGGGCCGTTGTTCTATCGCCTTCTGGGGGCCCAGATGTCGGCCAGGCGGTCGGGGGCGCCCTCGGTCCGCGCCAGACGCGGATAGCGCAGGCCCTCGTGGTAGTCGAAGCTGACGGTGCGGTAGCGGCTGCCGTTCTTGAGCAGCAGGACGATGGGGTCGGTGGAGGTCTTTGCGGCCGTCACGGCGTCGCGCAGCACCTCGGGCGTCGCCGCGACCTCATTGACCGCGATCAGGTCCCAGCCGGCGCCCAGGGGCGCGTTGAAGGCCGGGCTGCCCCAGCGGATGTTGGACAGGCGGTTGGTCGGCCCCGACAGGGTGAAGCCCAGCGAATACTGGAAATCAGTCGCCCAGCCGGACATGACCTTCTTCTCCAGCGCCGTCAGGGTGTCCGTGTAGGTCAGGAAATAGCCGGCGCGGGTGATGCCGTCGGTCGGGGCCCTGGCGTCCGGCCCGACCGCGTCCAGACGGCCGCGCAGGAAGGTCGCCCAGTCGTGGGCATAGACGCCGTTCAGGGCCGCGACGACCTCTTCGAACGTATAGCCGCGCGGGGTGTAGCGGCCGTCCTCGACGCCGAAGAAGGCCCTGGCGAAGTCGTCGAGCGACTTCCTGTTGTCGGTGCCCTCGCGGATCAGGGTGTCGGCGTCCAGCCACATCAGCTGGCTCTCTCGGTAATAGTCGCCGGTGCCGCGCATCCAGGACGTCCACTGGCCGGGCACGCGATAGCCCAGCAGGTTGTGGTTGTCGGTGTCTTGGAGCGCGCGCCACTCGCGGCCGGGCTGGTTCTCGTAGAAGGCGGCGACCCCGGCCAGCAGGATCTTCTCTTCCTCGACGGTGTGGATGCCCGAGCGGGCGGCGAGGACGTGGCCCCAGTACTCGGTTTGGCCCTCATAGACCCACAGCAGGGTGTTCTGGGTCGGGACATTGTAGTTGGCGGTCAGCTCGTCGGCCGGCCGCATGAATTTGCCGTTCCAGGAGTGCGTGAACTCGTGCGGGATGGTGGCCCGGCCGCCGGCGTTCTTGTCCCATTCGGTGAAGAAGCCCGGGCCGCCGGTGTTCTCGGACGAGCGGTGATGCTCCAGCCCGATGCCGCCCAGCTGGTCCGACAGGGCCATCAGGACGTCGTAGTGGTCGAAGTGGCGTGCGCCGAACAGCCGGTCGGCCTGGGTGACCATGTTCTGGTAGAGGCCGATCTGCTCGTCGGTGATGGCCAGGTTGGCGGCCTTGTCGGCGACGATCTCCATATGGACGGCGTCGCCGGTCGGATCGATGTCGACGCGGCGATGGTTGGCGCCCGCATACATGGGGCTGTCGACCAGGGTGTAGAGGTCGGTCGGCTTGAACGTCGCAAGGCCGTTCTCGAAGCTCTCGGTCTCCAGCGCCGTGCCATAGCCCCAGCCGGCGGGCAGCTGGATCGAGGGGGCGAAGGTGATCCGGCGCGAATAGTGGCCCGCCGGATAGAGCAGGGCCTTCTCCCACTGCATGTTCACGATCGACGGCGTCATGGTCACGCGCCAGTTGGCGTTGTCCGGCTGGGTCAGCCACTGGAAGCTGACCTCGATCTCGGTGACGCCCTCGGGGATGTCGAGGTGGAAGGCATAGGGCTGGATCGTGTCGCGCAGCCATTCGATGCGCTTGCCCCCGCCGGTGACGGTGACGCCAGAGATCAGCTGGATGGGGCCGGTCGCGGCGTGGTTGCCCGGCAGATACTCCGGATAGAGCAGGGTCAGGGGGCCGGCGGCGACGGGGATGGTCTCCGTCACATTGACGATCTTGCGCTCCAGATCGGTGACGTCGGCCTTGTAGCGGATCACGCCGGGGTAGGGTGTATCGACCGGCGCCGGGATCGCGGGCTGGGCGCGGGGCAGGGCCAGCGGCGCCTGGCTGGCGTCAGCGATGATGGGGGTTCCGGTTGTCGGAAAGGTCTGGCTGAGCGCGGGAGCCGCGGCAAGGGTCAGGGCGGCGGCGCAGGCGGACAGGAGCAGACGCGACATAGGCAGGGATTCTCGGAACAGCCGGGGGAGGCGAACCCTCGACCGCCCCCGCCGTCCCGTCAAGACAAGCGTCCGGTCAGCGTCAGTGGGACGCGGCGGCGACCGGCGTCAGGGTCAGCTTCAGACCGTCGGTCATGGCGCCCGACGCGTCCTCGCGACCGGTCTCGAAACGAGCCGTTTCGCCGCGCTGGATCAGAAGACGCGGCTCCTGCGGCTGGTCGTCGGCGTGGCTGATGTTGGCGTAGAGGGCCAGGACCGTGTCGTCGCCGTCGCCCTGGACCGGGCTCAGCTCGGCGTTGACCTCGTAGCGCTGATCGCCGTCGGAGATCGAGATCTCCGCCGTGCCGTCCTCGACGATCAGGGTGCGGGCGGCGACCACCTCGACCCCATCGCGAACCACCGACAGGTTCAGGGCGTAGCGTTCCGGAGGTTCGGCGGCGAAGGCCAGAGCGGGAAGGGCGGCGAGAAAGGCCGCGAGGGGGATGATCCGGAACGCCATGACGCCTCCTTGAAGTTGGGAGGTCAGCGTTCGGCGATTCTCTTGATCAGGCGAGAACGCGCTCACCTGGCCGGATCAGCCGCCTTGTGCCGCGAAGGTCAGGCTGTGGCTGTAGCTGCGGAAGCGGACGCCGGAGTCTGCGGGGGCCTCGGCGCGGTAGCGGACCAGGGTCATGTATGCGCCGGGGTCACCGACGCGGACCGTGACCTTGCCCTCGGCGTCGCTGGTCAGCTCGGCCTCGACCTTCTTGCCGTCGTAGAGGCCGGCCTCGCGATAGACGACCAGCGGCGTGTTCGCCAGCGGCTTGCCGTCGAACAGGATGCGCAGCGGCACGTCCTCGCCGGCGACGATGTCGCCCGGCTGGACGTCCGGCACGACCTCGAGCCCGTGACCCGAGGGCGCAATGGCGGCGGCCTTGGGCTGGCCCTTCGTCACATAGACGTCGGCGGTGGTGATGCTCTGGACCGGCACGATCTCGGCGCCGGCGGGGGCGGGGCCGTCCTCCTCGCCGACCATCTTCCAGCTGCCGTCGGCGGCCTTGTACATCTGGCCCATACGGCCGGTGCGCGGGCCGGAGGAGATGCGGTAGGTGCCGTCCACGGGCGTCGCGGCCTCGAACACGGCCAGATCGCGCAGATAGGTAACGGCGGTGATCGGGGTGTCGCCATTCGGCCCGACGACGTGCCAGGCGTCGGACCGCATCACCACCTCGGCGGCGAAGACATCCTCGGTGAAACTGGCCTCGACGGTCACGTGATCGCGCCCGGTGGCGTCCATGACATTCGGCCGGACATAGGGGACGTGGGCGAAGGCCTGACCGGCGGTGAGGGCGATGAGGAAGCTGGTGAGGGCGGCGTTGCGCAGGGTCCGCATGGGGTGTCTCCGGTTCGGAAACGGCATTGCCTTAGATGCGAACGATTTGCAATGACGAAGCTCTAGCGCCCGCCGGTCTTCTGCTCCAGGCCGTAGATCTGGTCGGCGACGTCCTCGGCCTTCGCCGTGAATACCGCCTGGGCGTCACGGAGACCGCGGTTGTAGAAGAAGGCGCCGACCTCGCGGCCGAAGAAGGCGATCAGCATCTCGGCGGGCAGGGCGCCCAGTTCCTGATCAAGCTCGGTCTCGAAATACGCCTGCACCCGCCGAACCATGTCTCGCATCTCTTCCTTAGAGAATTCTATGGGTTCGGCGGGTTTCATGATCTGATGCTTTCGGTGTTCATCGGCGAAGTCGTGTCGCCCCCTCCGTCGCGTCGCCAAGCGGCGACGCGCCACCTCCCCATGCTGCGCACGGGGAGGAGATCAGGAGACTTCAGCCAGGGCTTCCTCGGCGGCGACCCAGGCGGCTTCGGCGGCGTCGAGATCGGACTGGGTCTTCGCCCGCGCGCGGGACAGGCCTTCCAGAGCCTTGGGATTGTTGACCGAGGCATTGGCCATGTCGTCGTCGATGCGGGCGATCTCGGCGGTCAGCTGGCTCATCCGCTCCTCGGCCTTCTTCACAGCGTGGCGCAGGGTCGAGGGTGAAGGGCCTGATTTCTTGTTATTTCCCTTGTTTCCGCCGGCATTGACCTGCGGCGCCGCAGCGGCGGCGGCCGCCTCTTCCTTCTTGATCTGGCTGGGCTTGGCGATCGCCGCCCTGGCGCGGTCAAGGACGAATTTGGCATAGTCGTCCATGTCGCCCTCGAAGGGCTTCACCGTGCCGTCGGCGGCCAGCCACAGCCGGTCGGCGACCATCTCCATCAGCGAGCGGTCGTGGGTGATCAGGATGACGGCGCCGTTGTAGTCATTGAGCGCGTCCAGGAGGGCGCGACGGCTGTCGATGTCCAGGTGGTTGGTCGGTTCGTCGAGGATCAGGACGTGGGGCGCGTCCATGGCGACCATGTTGAGCAGCAGGCGTGCGCGCTCACCGCCGGACAGGCTGTCGACGGTGGTTTCCTGCTTCTCGAACCCGAGGCCGAACTGGGCGAGGCGCGAACGGCGGCTCGATTCCGAGGCATCCGGCATGGCCCGGCGGATGATTTCGAGCGGGGTGTCGGTCGGGTCCATGGCCTCGATCTGGTGCTGGTGGAACCAACCGACCTTCATCTTGCGGTCGCGGTGCAGTTCGCCCTCCGACACGTTCAGGGCGCCCGCGATCATCTTGGCGAAGGTCGACTTGCCGGCGCCGTTGACGCCCAGCAGGCCGATGCGGTCGTCCAGATCCATGCGCAGGTTGAGGTTCTTCAGGATCGACTTGCCGGCCTCATAGCCGACGTTGGCGCGCTCCAGCCGGATCAGCGGCGGGGCCAGCGGACGCGGCGGCGAGGGCAGGGTGAAGGGGGCGACCCGCTCCTCGATGGTGGTGGCCACCGGCTGCATCTTCTCCAGCCGCTTCATACGCGACTGGGCCTGGGCGGCTTTCGACGCCTTGGCCTTGAAGCGGTCGACGAAGGCCTGGAGGTGAGCGCGCTCGGCGTCCTGCTTGGCCTTGGCCGAGAGCTGCAGACGGGCCTTCTCGGCGCGGGCCTTTTCGAACTGGTCGTAGTTGCCCGTGTAGAGGGTCAGATTGTGGTTCGCGAGGTGCAGGATGTGGGTGCAGACCTCGTTCAGCATCTCGCGGTCGTGGGAGATGATCAGGGCGGTGTGCGGATACTTCTTCAGCCGCGCCTCGAGCCACAGGGCGCCTTCGAGGTCGAGGTAGTTGGTCGGTTCGTCGAGCAGCAGCATGTCCGGCTCGGCGAACAGGGCGGCGGCCAGGGCGACGCGCATGCGCCAGCCGCCCGAGAATTCGGACATCGGCCGCTGCTGGTTTTCCTGATCGAAGCCGAGGCCGACGAGGATTTCGGCGGCGCGGGCCGGGGCGGCGTCGGCGTCGATCTCGATCAGCCGGGCCCAGATCTCGCCCATCTCCTCGGGCTCGGCGGTCTCCAGACGACCCAGCAGGGTGTGACGTTCGACGTCGGCCTCGAGGATGGTGTCGATGACGCTGACCGGGGTCGCAGGGTGCTCCTGATCGACCGAGCCGATCCGCGCGGTCCTGGGCAGGCTGATCTCGTCGCCGTTGCCGGCCAGTTCGCCGAGGATCAGCTTGAACAGGGTCGACTTGCCGATGCCGTTGCGGCCCACGAGGCCGACCTTGGAGCCCGGCGGCAGGCTGACGGAGGCGTCGACGAGGAATTTGCGGCCCCAGGCGCTGAACGTCAGGTCGGTGATCTGGAGCATGGTTCGGACGGACTTGAGCTGGGCATCCCCGGACACACGCGAACGGCCCTTTTCGGGGAGGGGGCCGGAAGCGGCAGGGACGCCTTGGAAATGACTGAGGGCGCGTCTATAAGCCCGCGACCCGAAACTCCCAAACAAGAAGTCTCACCATGACCGAACGCACCTTCTCGATCATCAAGCCCGACGCGACCCGCCGCAACCTGACCGGCGCCGTCAACGCCGTGATCGAAGGCGCCGGCCTGCGCATCGTCGCGCAACGCCGCATCAAGCTGACCGAGGCCCAGGCCAAGAAATTCTACGAAGTCCACGCCGAACGCCCGTTCTACGGCGAGCTGGTGTCGCAAATGACCGCCGAGCCGGTCGTCGTTCAGGTGCTGGAAGGCCCGAACGCCGTCGCCGCCTACCGTGAAGTCATGGGCGCGACCAACCCGGAACAGGCCGCCGAAGGCACCATCCGCAAGCAATTCGCCCTGTCGATCGGCGAGAACTCGGTCCACGGTTCGGACTCGCTGGAAAACGCCGGCATCGAAATCGCCCAGTTCTTCACCGACGACCAGATCGTCGGCTAAATCAGGATCTTACGTCGCTCATGCAGTGAGCCGCCGCGCGGCGAACGATAGCGACACCTGACATTGCGACCCTCGTCCGGGGAACCGGGCGGGGGTCGTTTCGTTTGTTCTCCACACGTCGTTCCCCCGAGACGTTCAGGAGATTTAACAATGAAGACCCTTCTCAAACTCACCCCCGTCGTCGCTGTCGTCGGCCTGCTGGCCGCCTGTGGTTCGACCATGGAACAACGCGCCGCCACGGGCGCCCTGGGCGGCGCCGTCGCCGGTCAGGTTCTGGGCGGCAACACCACCGCCACCGTGGGTGGCGCCGTCGCCGGCGCGGCCGTGGGCGCGGCCACCACGCCCCGTCGCCCCAACTAAATCAGGCGTACGCATGGAAGCGGCCCCGGGAAGGATCCCGGGGCCGCTTTTTTGTTGGGCTATCGGCCGGTAGGCCTGTTTGAGCCTTACCAGATCACCGCCCGGTCGGCCGGGGCGATGTACTTCTCGTCGCCGGGCTTGACCCCGAAGGCGTCATACCAAGCCTGGATGTTGCGGATCGGCACGGTGGCGCGGACTTCGGCGGGCGAGTGGGGGTCGGTCGCCAGTTGCTGCTGCAGGGCGGCCTCGCGGGCCTTCTCGCGCCAGACCTGGGCCCAGCCGAGGAACAGGCGCTGGTCGCCGGTCAAGCCGTTGATCACCGGTGCGGGCTTGCCGTTCAGCGACAGGTGATAGGCGTCGAGCGCCATCAGCAGGCCGCCGAAATCGGCGATGTTTTCACCCATGGTCAGGTCGCCGTTCACATGCATGCCCGGGAGGGGGAAGGTGGCGTCGTATTCGGCGCCGAAAATCCTGGCCTGGGCCTCGAACTTGGCGGCGTCCTCGGCGGTCCACCAGTCCCGCAGCACGCCGTCGCCATCGACCTTGCGGCCCTGGTCGTCGAAGCCGTGGGTGATCTCATGGCCGATGACCGCGCCGATGCCGCCGTAGTTGACGGCCATGTCGGCGTTCGGATCGAAGAAGGGCGCTTGGAGGATGGCGGCCGGGAAGACGATCTCGTTGCGCGGCGGGTTGTAGTAGGCGTTCAGGGTCTGAGGCGTCATGCCCCATTCCCTGGGGTTCACCGGCTTGGTCGTGTTGGACAGCTGGAAGGCCCATTCGAAGGCGGCGGCGCGCTCGGTGTTGCCGAACAGGTCGTCCTTGCGGATTTCCAGCCCGTCATAGCTGCGCCATTCGTCGGGATAGCCGACCTTCACCCCGAAGTGGGCGATCTTGTAGAGCGCCTGCTCCTTGGTTTCGGGGCTCATCCAGTCCAGTCGCTTGAGACGCTCGGTCATGGCGGCCAGCAGGTTCTGGACCAGGGCCTCCATCGCCGTCTTGGACGAGGCGGGGAAATGCAGGCGGACGTATTCCTTGCCGAGCGCCTCGCCGAGCGAGCCGTTGACGGTGCGGACTGCGCGGTTCCAGCGCGGACGGTTCTGGGCCACGCCGTTCAGGACCGTGCCGTGGAAGGCGAAGCTGGCGTCGACGAAGTCCTGCGACAGCACGCCCGCGGCCTGATCGGTGAAGTGGAAGGCGGCATAGGCCTTGAGGGTGTCGAGGTCGGTCGCGCCGAAGATGGCGGCGATTTCGGGCAGGGCCGTCTTCTCATTGACCACGGTGTGGGCTGCGGCCGGCAGGTTCGCCGCCTCCGCCCAGGCCGCCCAGTCGAAGCCGGGCGCATAGGCGGCGACTTCGGACAGGGTCATGGGGTTGTAGATCTTGTCCATCTGACGGGACTCGACCTTGGTCCAGGACTTCTCGGCGACCTTGGTCTCGAAGGCGACGATGTTCGCGGCGGCTTGCTCGGGGTTGGCCCAGCCGATCTTGCCCAGCATCTGGGCGACATAGGCCTGATAGGCGGTCTTCTTCTCGGCGAAGGAGGCTTCCAGATAATAGTCGCGGTCAGGCAGGCCGAGGCCGTCCTGGGCGATATAGGCGCTGTTGGTGTTCGGGTCCTTCAGGTCCTCGAAAACCTGAAGGGCGAACAGGCTCTTGCCCGCGCCGCCGAAGCTCTTGCCCATGATGCGGGCGATGTCGGTGCGGTCGTGGGCGGCGCGGATGACAGCCAGGCCGGCGTCCAGCGGTTTGGCGCCGAGGGCGTTGACGCGGGCCTCGTCCATATAGCTGGCGTAGAAGTCGCCGATGCGCTGGGCTTCAGGCGAGCTCTCGGGATGGGCGGCGCTGTTCTCGATGATCGCCTTCAGCTGTTCCTGGCTTTGATCATAGATCACGTCCCAGGGGCTCCACGACGGACGGTCGGCCGGGATGGTGGTGGCGTCGAGCCAGCCGCCCGAGGCGTAGCGGTTGAAGTCGTTCCCGGGCTTGACCGAGGTGTCCATCGTCGCCGGATCGAAGCCCCAGGTCCCGATGACGGCGTGGCCGGCCGTCGGGGCCGTCTGGGCGAAGGCGGGCGCGGACAGGGTCAGGGCGAGGGCCGCCGTGGCCAGGAGTGAAGCGTGTCGTTTCATGGGAGCCCCATTTGGAAATCTGGGGCGGAGACTGGTCCCGGCGAGACGTTTTGTCGCGGCGGAATCGCCAGCATTACAAAAATCTAATGTCGCTCAGCCTGTTGCAGATCGCGGCAGAAGTCGGCGAGCACCCGCGGATAAAGCTGATGCTCCGCGACATGGACGCGTTCGGCGAGACTGTGGGGCGTGTCGCCCGCGACGATCGGCACCCGGGCCTGACCGAGGATGGGGCCCTCGTCGACGCCGTCGGTGACGATGTGCAGGGTGCAGCCCGCCTCTGCGTCGCCGGCCTCGATCGCCCGGGCGTGGGTGTCGAGCCCCGGATAGAGGGGCAGGAGCGACGGGTGGACGTTCAGCATCCGCCCCGCCCAGCGCGCCACCAGCCAGGGCGTCAGGATGCGCATATAGCCGGCCAGGGCCACGACCTTGACGCCCTCGGCCATGAGGACGGCGTTGACGACGCGTTCGTGGGCCTCGCGGTCCTTGCCGAAGTCGCGGTGATCGACGACGTCGGTCGAAATCCCCTTGGCCTGGGCGACATGGAGACCGCCCGCGTCCGGCTTGTTGGAGACGACCAGGGCGATCTCATAGGGGCAGTCTTCGGCGCGTGAGGCGTCGATCAGGGCCGCCATGTTCGACCCGGCGCCGGAGATCAGTATCCCGACCTTCACCCGGCCGTTCGGAGCGTCAGGCATCAGGACGCAGGCGCCGCCGGGGGCGTTTCGGAGACGAAGGCGCCGGCCGGACCTGGGAAGACCACCGGGCTCTCATAGCCATCGGCCGAGACCGCCGAGACGCCGAAGAAATAATCGTCGATCGGGATGTCCTTGAGCACCAGTTCGCTCGCCGAACCAGCCCAGCGGCTGTTGGTCCATTGCGGGGCGGTGGTGGTGCGCCACCAGACACGATAGCCAGCCGCGCCCGGGACGGCGGTCCATTTGACCGTGGTGTCGGGCGAGACATTGCCGGAGATGGCGACGCCGGTCGGGACGGTCGGGGCCTTGGCCAGGGCGGCCATGGTCACGATGTTCAGCC
The DNA here is from genome assembly GCF_017487405.1 of Brevundimonas goettingensis. Classification (NCBI taxonomy): domain Bacteria; kingdom Pseudomonadati; phylum Pseudomonadota; class Alphaproteobacteria; order Caulobacterales; family Caulobacteraceae; genus Brevundimonas; species Brevundimonas goettingensis. The sequence goes on from NZ_CP062222.1 coordinate 1,221,592, forward strand.
GCGCCACCTGACCCAGATATGCGAAGTCGACGCCGTCGATGGTGTCGCCATAGACGATGCCGTTCTCGGTGCGCAGGTCCTGGTGCTGGTGGTTATAATTCTCCGCGCCCTCGGTGATGCGGACGGCGGGGAAGCCGGCCTTGAGCATCTCGACCTGATCGCCGCCACGTCCGAAGCGGTCGGTGCGATAGATCATCTCGACATCGAAATTGGTCAGGTAGCGGTCGGCGATCGAGTCCACGAACCGGGCGAGGTTGCGCGAGGAGCTGTCCAGCTCGCCGCCGTTGTAGCGACGGGTGGCGGCCTGTTCCGGCGTCTCGACCGTCTTGGTGCCTTCGGAGAAGACACGGATCCGCGTGGTGTCGCGCACGCCGGACATCCCCTGGGAGTTGCCGACGATGTCGTTGTTCAGATTGGCCTCGACGGTCCAGCCCTGCGCCTTGGCGTAGTCGGCCAGGATCTTGCCGCCCAGCAGCCCCTGTTCCTCGCCGGACAGGACGGCATAGACGAGGGTCGCCTCGAACTTCTGCTTCGACAGGACCCGGGCGGCTTCCAGCACGGCGGCGACGCCCGAGGCGTCGTCATTGGCGCCGGGAGCGTCGGCGGTGAAGTTCATGACGTCGGTGACGCGGCTGTCGATATGGCCGGAGATGACGATGACGCGGTTCGGATCGCCGGTCCCGCGCTGGATGGCCAGGACGTCAACGACCTCGGTGGGCGTCGGCACGCGGCGGCCGGTGACGGTGTCGGCGGGCAGGGCGATCTCGAGGCAGCCGCCGCAGTCGGCGCTCATCGCCCGGAACTGGCGCTCGGTCCAGCGGCGAGCCGCGCCGATGCCGCGCGTCTCGGAGACGGTGTCTGAAAGGGTGTGTCTCGTGCCGAAGCCGACCAGGCTGGTGATGTCGGCGCGCATCCGCTCGGGCTGGATCTGACCCGCGATCTCATGCAGCAGCGGCTGTTCGACCGCGACTGAGGTCTGGGCGTGGGATGTCGCGGGCAAGGCGGCCAGCAAGGCGGCGAGGGCGGGAGCGGTAAGAGAAGCAATTCGCATCAGCGCCATCCTTAGATCCGTCATCCTCGGGCTTGTCCCGAGGACCCATGTGTCCACCGCGCGGCTCTCGCCGGAGCGGTCCGAGTCTGCCCAGCCATAGGTCCTCGGGACAAGCCCGAGGATGACGGGGTTTGTCTTTAGACCAGTTGGCCGCAGACGAAGGCCGTCTCTCCGGCCTCCAGCAGGCCTTCCAGCACCGTCTCGACGTTCTCCGGCGCGACGATGAGGATGAAGCCGACGCCGCAGTTGAAGGTGCGGCGCAGTTCGTGGTCGGAGACGCCGCCGACCTCGCCCAGCCACTGGAAGACGGGCGGCACGGGCCAGGCGTCCCAGTCGAACTCGGCGCTCAGGCCCTCGGCGATGCAGCGCGGCGGGTTCTCGATCAGGCCGCCGCCGGTGATGTGGGCCGCGCCCTTGACCAGACCGGCCTTCATCAGCGGCAGGACCGGCTTGATGTAGATCTTGGTAGGCTCCATCAGGGCCTGGGCCAGGGACCGGTCCCTGGCGAAGGGGGCGTCGTCGCCCCACGACAGGCCGGACTTCTCGACCACCTTGCGGATCAGGGAATAGCCGTTGGAGTGCGGGCCGGACGAGGCCAGGCCGATGATGACGTCGCCGGCGTTCTGGCGGTCCAGATAAGGCAGGGCGTGGCCGCGCTCGACGGCGCCGAGCGAGAAACCGGCGAGATCGTAGTCGCCGCCGGCGTACATGCCCGGCATTTCGGCCGTCTCGCCGCCGACGAGGGCGCAGCCGGCCTGGCGGCAGCCCTCGGCGATGCCGGCGACCACGCGGCGGGCGGCGTCGATCTCGAGCTTGCCGGTGGCGTAGTAGTCGAGGAACAGCAGGGGCTCGGCGCCCTGGGCCAGAAGGTCGTTGACGCACATGGCGACCAGATCGACGCCGACGCCGTCATGACGGCCGGTTTCGATGGCGATCTTCAGCTTGGTGCCGACGCCGTCGGTGGTGGCGACGATCAGCGGATCCTCGAATCCGGCGGCCTTGAGGTCGAACAGGGCGCCGAATCCCCCCAGCGAAGCCTCGGCTCCGGGGCGGCGAGTCGACTTCGCCAGAGGCTTGATGGCGTCCACCAGCTGTTCGCCGGCGTCGATATCCACGCCCGCATCGGCGTAGGTCAGGCCGTTTTTCAGCGTTTCGGGGCTGTCGGTCATGGATCGGGGCCTGAATCAGTGCGGAAATGTGTTGCGGCTCTTGCCACAAAGGCGTCGCGCGGGGCTATAGCATCCGAATGACGCCAATCACCACCAATGACGCGCTGGTTGCTTTCTGTGAGGCCGTTGCGCAGGCTCCGTTCATCGCCGTGGACACCGAGTTCATGCGCGAGACCACCTATTGGCCCAAGCTGTGCCTGATCCAGGCTGCGACCCCGACGCATGAGGCGATCATCGATCCGCTGGCGGACGGTCTGGATCTGGAGCCCTTCCTGGACATCCTGCGCGACCCGGCCGTGATCAAGGTCTTCCACGCCGCGCGTCAGGACACCGAGATCTTCGTCAAACTGGGCGCCATGCCCAAGCCGATGTTCGACACCCAGGTCGCGGCCATGGCCGCCGGGTTCGGCGATCAGGTCAGCTACGACTCGCTCGTGCGCCAGATGCTGAAGGTCGATCTCGACAAGGGCAGCCGCTTCACCGACTGGGCTCGCCGCCCGCTGTCGGACGCCCAACTGACCTACGCCATCGGCGATGTGACCCACCTCGCGGCCCTCTATCCCAAGCTGCGCGACCGGCTGTCCCGGGAGGGCCGTCTGGACTGGGTGACGTCGGAGATGGAGGATCTGGTCGATCCCGCCCTCTATGACACCACGCCCGACAACGCCTGGAAGCGTCTGCGGCCCAAGAAGTACGCGGCCAAATACCTCGCGGCCTTCAAGGCGACGGCGGTGTGGCGCGAGACGGCGGCGCAGGAGCGCGACCAGCCGCGCGGCCGCATCCTCAAGGACGAGGCCATCGACGAGATCGCCACCCAGGCGCCGACCGACGTCGAGGCCTTCAACCGCCTGCGCTCGGTGCCCAAGGGTTTCGGCGGCTCGCGGTTGGGGCTGGAACTGATCGAGGAGCTGAAGCGGGTCATGGCCGACCCCGAGGCCCATGCGCCCAAGCTGGATCGTCCGTCGCACAACCAGCCGGCCCCGCCGTCGGTGGTCGAGCTGCTCAAGGTGCTGCTCAAGGCCAAGAGCGACAACGCCGGCGTGGCTTCCAAGCTGATCGCCACGGTCGCCGATCTGGAGAAGATCGCCTTGTCGGACACCGCCGAGGTCGAGGCCCTGCACGGCTGGCGGCGTCAGCTGTTCGGCGAGGACGCGCTCAAGCTCAAGCGCGGCGAGATCGCCCTGGTCCTGAACGGCCCGCGGGTCGAGGTCGTCGAGATCGAGTAGTTCTGACGTCTCCTCCCCGTCGCGCAGCGATGGGGAGGTGGCTCCGAGCGCTTGCGAGGAGACGGAGGGGGCGACACCGTGCCGGCCGCCGAGTTCCTCACCTGAAAAACTCTCCTCGCCCCCTCCGTCTCGTCGGCTGAGCGCCGCCGATCCACCTCCCCATTCGCCCGGCGGCGAACGGGGAGGAGAGTTACTTCACCGGTTCCCAGAGTTCGATCTGGTTGCCTTCGGGGTCCTGGATGCGGGCGAAGCGGCCGACCTCGGGGCTGTCCCATTCGGCCTTGGTGATGGCCTCGACGCCGGCGACCCGCAGGCTGGCCAGCAGGGTGTCGAGATCGTCGACGCGCAGGTTGATCATGAACTGCTTCTCGGCCGGGAAGTAATCCGTATCGGCCTTGAACGGGGCGAAGACGGTCGGGCCGGCCTGCTGGTCCCAGACGAACTGGCCCTCGGGCGCCCCGACGCCCAGATGCTCCAGATACCAGGCGCCGAGCGCCTTGGGGTCCTTCGCCCTGAAGAAGAAGCCGCCGATCCCGGTCACCGCCATGATATTCCCCCTTTGGTTTCGCCGGGAGAATGATCCTCGGCAGCGTCAGATGTCCAGCTTGAGCTTCATGGCCTCGGCCAGGGCCTTGGCGCGACGGCGGGTCTGTTCGCCCAGCAGGACGTCGGCATAGCCGTCTGAGGCCGTGAGACGCAGCAGACCGCGATCGACCGTGACCGAGGCGTTGGCCAGAAGCTGGGGCGAGCGGCCCGAGAGGTCGCAGCCGAGGCGCATGGCCAGGCCCAGGGCGCGGGCGCGCTGGCGGGCGGTCTCGTCCAGCAACCGATCGACCGCCGCGGGATCGGGCGTCGCCGCCGAGCCGCCGTAGCGGGCGTTGAGTACACAGGCCAGGAAGACGCGTTCGGCGTGGCTCTGGCCCGGGATGGGCGCCCGCAGGACCTGATCGAAGACCAGCTCCAGCCGGTGGTCGGGATGCAGCCGGGCGCCGAGGTCGGCCAGCTGGCAGGCGGCCGAGGCCAGGACGTCGTCGCGCCGACGACCGAACGCCGGGGGCAGGGCGGCGATGACGTCCGCGAGCCAGCCGCGCAGGGCGCCGGGCAGGGTCGGCGAGATGCCCTGGCGGCCGCCCAGGGCCGCGCAGCCCGCGATCAGCGGGTCCTCGACGGCCTCGTCGCGGTCCAGGGCCTCGAACAGAAGCCCCTCGCGCAGGCCCCAGGCCGAGAAGTGGATGGTCTTGAGGCCGAGACGGTCGATCAGCCCCTCCAGCACGAGGGCGGAGTAGGGCAGGGTCTCGGCGCGCTTCTTCGACAGGCCGGGCAGGCGGTCCAGCGAGGCGCGCGACTGCTGGGCCACCAGCCGGGCCACGCCGCGCGCATCGTCGGCGTTCATAGCGTACTGGTGCACGATCCGGATCGGATAGCCGTTCATGGCCATGTGCAGCTGGGCCAGGGAGCGCCAGCCGCCGCCGACGGCGTGCAGGCTGTCGGTGGCGAAGGGCTTGGCCGCGGGCTTGAGCCGCTCGGCGATGGTGGCGCGCAGGCGGCCGGTGTCGAAGCCGGCGGGATCGGCCAGGCTGAACGGGCCCAGCGGCAGGGTGATCCCGGGCTTGAGCGTCTGGCCCTCCAGCCGGATGAGCTCAAGGCTGGAGCCGCCCATGTCGGCCGCGACCCCCTCGGCCGTCGGATCGCCCGCCAGCACGCCGAGCGCCGAATAGCGGGCCTCTTCCTCGCCCGACAGGACGCGGACCTGAAGCCCCGTCTCGGCGGCGACACGCTGGCAGAACTCGGGGCCGTCGATGGCGTCGCGCACGGCAGCGGTGGCGGTCACATGCAGATAGGCCGGGCGCACGCTCTCCAGCACCGCCGCGAATCGCCTGAGCGCCGTCAGGGCCATTTCGACGCCGACGGGCGAAAGCTTCCCGGTCGCGGGCAGGTCGCGGCCCAGACCCGCGAGGACCTTTTCGTTGAACACCGTCCAGATGGCGCGCCCTTCAAGCCGGTAGAGCACCAGGCGCACGGAGTTGGAGCCGATATCGACGACCGCCGCCTCCCGCGGGGCGATGTAGGATTCGATCACTTAGGTCGGGCTCAACGCGAGGGGCGCACGTAGCGCAGGGCTTCGGGCTTGTTCTTCACCTTGCGGCCGCGGCCCGAGAGGCTGGGGTTGGTCATGAAGTATTTGTGCGCCGAGAAGGGCCGTTCCGGATCGGCCGGGGTGACGCGCACATAGTTCCCCTCGGCGTCCAGTGTCCAGCTCTGGGCGTCGTCCTTGAGGTTGGCGACCATGATCTGGTCCAGCACCTGATCGTGGACGGTGGCGTTGCGGATCGGGGTCATCAGCTCGACCCGCCGATTGAGGTTCCGCTCCATCCAGTCGGCCGAGGAGATGAAGAGTTTGGCCTTGTCGTGCGGCAGGTCGCGGCCGTTGGCGAAACAGACGATGCGGCTGTGCTCCAGGAAGCGACCGACGATCGACTTGACCCGGATGTTCTCCGACAGTCCCGGCACGCCGGGACGCAGGCAGCAGATGCCACGCACCACCAGCTCGATGCGCACGCCCCACTGGCTGGCGCGATACAGGGCGTCGATGATCTCGGGATCGACCAGCGCATTGAGTTTGACCCAGATGGCCGCGGGCTTGCCCATGGCCGCCGCCGACATCTCCTTGCCGATCAGCTCGATCAGGGTCGCCTTCATATTGATGGGCGAGACGACCAGGGCTTCCAGCTCTTCCGGCTCGGCATAGCCGGTGATGTAGTTGAACACCCGCCCGGCATCGCGGGCCAGGACCGGGTCAGAGCTGAAAAGGCTGAGGTCGGTGTAAATCTTGGCCGTCACCGGGTGATAGTTGCCGGTGCCGAAGTGGCAGTAGGTCTTCAGGCCCTCGCCCTCGCGCCGGACGACGACGCTGAGCTTGGCGTGGGTTTTGTACTCGACGAAGCCGAAGACGACGTGCACGCCGGCCCGCTCCATGGCCCGGGCCCAGCGCAGGTTGGCCTCCTCGTCGAACCGGGCCTTGATCTCGACCAGGGCGACGACGTTCTTGCCGTTCTCGGCCGCCTCGATCAGGGCTGCGACGATCGGGCTGTCCTTGGAGGTGCGGTAGAGCGTCTGCTTGATCGCGATGACGTTGGGGTCCCGCGCGGCCTGGCGCAGGAACTGCACCACCACGTCGAAGCTCTCGAACGGGTGGTGGATCAGGATGTCCTTCTCGCGCACGGCGGCGAAGACGTCGCCGCCCTGGTCGCGGACGCGTTCGGGATAGCGGGGCTCATAGCCCGGGAATTTCAGGTCCGGATGGCCGGGCGGGATCAGTTCGGAAAGCTGGGCCAGACCCAGCATGCCCTGGACCATGACCACGTCCTGGGGCGCGGCCTTCAACTCGGTGACGATGAAGTCGCGCAGGTCGTCGGGGGTCGAGGCCTCGATCTTGACCCGCACCACCTCGCCGAGACGACGCTGCTTGAGGGCTTCCTCATATTCGAGAACCAGATCCTCGGCCTCTTCCTCGATCTCGATGTCCGAGTCGCGGATCAGACGGATCAAGCCGCGCTCCAGCACCTCGCAACCGGGGAACAGGTGGTCGATGAACAGCAGCAGCAGGCTTTCCAGCGTCACGAAACGCCTGCGGCCCGACTTGGAGCGGCCGTCGACCGGCAGCTCCCAGAAGCGGCGCACCTGGGTCGGCACGGGCACCAGGGCGTAGAGCACCCGGTTGTCGGCGTGGCGGCGCAGCTTGAGCACCAGGGAGAAGCCGAGGTTGGGCAGGAAGGGGAAGGGGTGGGCCGGGTCGATGGCCAGGGGCGTCAGGACCGCGAACAGCTGGTTCAGGAACTCCGGCTCCAGCCGGTCGCGCTCGGTCCGGGTGATCTTGGCCGAATGGATGACCTCGATGCCGGCCTCGGTCAGCTCCTTGCGCAGCTGGGCCCAGCGCGACTGCTGCTCGGCCATCAGCTCGCCGGCGGCCAGATTCACCCTCTCCAGCTGTTCGGCCGGCGTCAGACCGTCGGAGGACAACACCCGGACCCGCTCGCGCACCTGACCCTTAAGGCCAGCGACCCGGGTCATGAAGAACTCATCCAGATTGTTGGCCGAGATCGACAGGAAGCGCAGCCGTTCCAGCAGCGGATGCGTCGGGTTGGCGGCCTCCTCCAGCACTCGGGCGTTGAACTTCAGCCAGCTGATCTCGCGGTTGAAGAACCGTTCGGGCGACGCCATCAGCTCTTCGGACAGAGCCAGCTGAGGCGCGCGGGAAGAGGGAACCTCTTCTCCGGTGGTGGTGTCGGCAATCACGGCATCGGACATGGATACAGGTTGTGGAGCGCGTTCGTGACGGCTGCAACCTCGCTGTTCAGTTCTCTTCGTCGTCCGCGGCGTCTTCTTCGTCAGGAAGAGTCTGGGCGGCTTCCAGCACCTGACGGGCCAGGGCCCGCGTGACCGGGCGATGCTGCTCGTCGAGGCGGGCGACGACGTCTTCCACGGCGGCGGCGGACCGGTCGATACGCCGCACCAGATAGTCGATGACCTCATCGGTCGGGGTAATGCTGCGTTCGGCGAATCGGGCGCGCAGGATGGCGGCCAGGACGACGTCGTCGGGCTCCTCCATCGCCGTGACCCGGATCGAGTCGAGCCGCGAGCGCAGGTCGGGCACCTGGACCTTCCAGAAGCGCGGGGAGGGGCGCGAGACCAGCAGCAGGGCCCCGCCATCGGCCTGGGCCAGGTTGATCAGGTGGAACAGGGTCTCGTCGTCGGCGTCCTGGGCGATGTCCAAAAGGACAGGGCGGCCTTCCAGCTCCAGCGGATCGTGGTGGGCGGCCTCGGCGCCGTTCAGGGCCACGGCGCCGACCCGCTCGGCCCAGATGGCGGCCAGATGGCTCTTGCCGCAGCCGGCGGGGCCGCAGATGGCCATGACCTGACCGGCCGCATCGGGCCAGCGCTCCAGCACCCGCACGGCCTCTTCGTTGGAGGCCGAGCGCACGAAGGTCGACGCGCCCTGGGGCACGTCGCTCTGCAGCGGCAGGCGGAGTTGATCGGTCATGGCGAGACGTCCCGGCATGGTGTCATCCTACCACCCCGCATCGAAAACGCGGTTAACGGGAAGGCGACGGAAACGGGGGACATCGGGGACAAGACGGTCGTCCTGTGGGTGGCTTCAGACGAATTCGGCCAGGGCGGGGTTGATCCGACCCGCCGCGAACTCGACGACGCGGTAGTCGGCCAGGCCGTGCGCGGCGAACGGGTCCTGCTTCATGATGGCGGTGACCTCGTCCAGCGACTTGCCGCCGCGGGCGATCAGGAAGCCGCCGGTGCGCGGAACCTTGGGGCCGGTGAGGATCAGCAGGCCGTCGGCGATCTGCTCGTCCAGCCAGGCCCGATGTTCGGCCGTCTTCGCCTCGATCTCCTCGATGGGGCGGGTGTAGGTGATCTCGATCAGGAACATGAGCGGCTTCCGCTGGACTGGACGCCCGTTGATATGTGGATTCGCCGGCCTGTGGACAAGGTCGTGAAATGGGCTCCGACCTTGACTTTCGGGGGCGATGATGCGCCCTTCCGCGCCTTCCAATTCCCGCCGGCCTTCCCTGTTTTGGGCGGCCGCTTCAGACGAAATTTGTTCATGCACGCCTATCGCTCCCACACCTGCGGCGCTCTCCGGTCTTCGGACGCGGGCGCCAATGTGCGTCTTTCGGGCTGGGTTCACCGCAAGCGCGACCTCGGCGGCCTGCTGTTCGTCGACCTGCGCGACCACTACGGCATCACCCAGCTGGTGCTGCACCCGTCGACCCCGGGCTTCGAGATCGTCGAGCGCCTGCGCGCCGAAAGCGTGATCCGCATCGACGGTGAAGCCGTCATGCGCGACCCCTCGACCGTGAACCCCCTGCTGCCTACCGGCGAGGTGGAGGTCCGCGTCGCCGGCCTGGAAGTCCTGTCGGAAGCCGCTGAGCTGCCGATGCCGGTCTTCGGCGATCAGGAGTACCCCGAGGAAATCCGCCTGCAGAACCGCTTCCTCGACCTGCGTCGCGAGCGTCTGCACAAGAACATCGTCCTGCGCTCGAAGGTGATCTCCTCGATCCGCCAGCGCATGGTCGGTCAGGGCTTCCTGGAGTACCAGACCCCGATCCTCACGGCGTCCTCGCCCGAAGGCGCGCGCGACTTCCTGGTGCCGTCGCGTCTGCACCCGGGCAAATTCTACGCCCTGCCGCAGGCCCCGCAGCAGTTCAAGCAGTTGCTCATGGTCTCGGGCTTCGACCGCTATTTCCAGATCGCCCCCTGTTTCCGCGACGAGGACCTGCGCGCCGACCGTTCGCTGGAGTTCTACCAGCTCGACGTCGAGATGAGCTTCGTCACGCAAGAGGATGTTTTCGCGGCGATCGAGCCCGTCATGCACGGCGTGTTCGAGGAGTTCTCGAACGGCCTGCCGGTGTCGCCCATTGATGGAAAACATAGTTTCACCAACGACTTCGGCGAGACGTTCGAGCACGGCGGCTTCGAGCGCCTGACCTTCGCCCAGTCGATGGCCTGGTACGGCACCGACAAGCCCGACACCCGCAACCCGATCAAGATGCAGGTCGTTTCGGACCACTTCCGCGACGGCGGCTTCGGCCTGTTCGCCAAGATCCTCGGCGCAGACGAAAAGAACGCCGTCTGGGCCATCCCGGCCCCGACCGGCGGGTCGCGCGCCTTCTGCGACCGCATGAACTCCTGGGCCCAGGGCGAGGGCCAGCCGGGCCTCGGCTATATCTTCTGGTCGGATGATCAGAACGCCTGGGGCGGCCCGATCGCCAAGAACCTGGGTCAGGAGCCGACCGAGGCCCTGATGACCTCGCTGGGTCTCGGCCAGGGCGACGCCGCCTTCTTCGTCGCCGGCCTGCCGACCGCCTTCGCCAAGTTCGCGGGTCTGGCCCGCACCCGCGTCGGCACGGAGCTGAAGCTGGTCGCCGAAGACCAGTTCAAATTCTGCTGGATCGTCGATTTCCCGATGTTCGAATGGTCCGAGGAAGAGAAGAAGGTCGACTTCTCGCACAACCCCTTCTCGATGCCGCAGGGCGGTCTGGAGGCTCTGGAGACCCAGGACCCGCTGACCATCCGCGCCTATCAGTACGACATCGTCTGCAACGGCTATGAGCTGTGCTCGGGCGCGATCCGGAACCACAAGGCCGAGATCATGCTCAAGGCCTTCAACATCGCCGGCTATGACAGCTCGGTGGTCGAGGATCAGTTCGGCGGAATGCTGAACGCCTTCCGCTACGGCGCGCCGCCGCACGGCGGTCTGGCTCCCGGCATCGACCGGATCGTCATGCTGCTGGCCGGCGAGACCGCCATCCGCGAGGTCATCGCCTTCCCGCTGAACCAGCAGGGCGAGGATCTGCTGATGAACGCCCCGACCGAGGCGCAGGAGCGTCAGCTCAAGGACGTCCACATCCGCACCGCCGTTCCGATCAAGATCTGATCGGAAGCGATTGTCTGAAAAAGAAAAAGGCGGCCTGCGAGGGCCGCCTTTTTTGTTGTCCGGAGGAGAGCCTCAGTCGTTCGCGGCGTAGTGGCGCACGGGCGGGGTCGGAACTGCCGGCGGGCGCGGCGGGGTCGGAGGGGCCACCCGGACGAAGACCCGGCTGCGGCAGTTGCCGATCTGCAGGCCGCGCGGCAGACGGGTCTCGTCATTGGCGCAGGCCTCGCTGACCTGGTCCTGGGTCAGGCCCACGGCGCGCGACAGGTCGGCGCCGCGGATATCGGTCCGACGCAGCGAGGCGCCCGCGAAGTTGGCGCGGTTGAAGTTGCCGTTCCGGAAGCGGGCGTTGTCCAGGCTGGCGCCCGAGAAATTGGCGCCCGAGAAGTCGCCTGAAATCATGTTCGCGGCCTGCATCTCGGCGTGGGCAAAGGAGGTGTTGCGGGCGTTCACATTGGCCAGGTTGGCGCCGAACATCTCGGCCCCGGTCAGACGGGCGTCCTGCAACACTGTCGAATTCATGTTGACGGCGCTCAGTTCGGCGCCGGTCAGATCGACGCGCGCCATATTGGCGTTGGCGAAGACGCCACCCGAGGCCTCGGCGCCGTTCATGGCCACATCCACAAAGGCGGCTGAGGTGAAGTTGGCGCCGTTCAGCTCCGTGCCGGTCATATTGGCGCGGCTGAAGTCGCTGTTGGTGAAGTTGCCGCCCGTCAGTTCGGCGCCGCGGAGATTGGCGCCGACCAGGGTCGCGCTGATGAAGGTGGCGCCGCTCAGGGTCGCGCCTGACAGGTTCCGGCCCGAGAGGTCGCAGCGGTTGCAGGAACCGCCCAGGGTGACCGTACGCGACACTCCGTCCTGAAGGCTGAAGCGCACTTCGGCGGCGGCCTGGGTCGCGCAGGCGACGGCGGCCAGCCCGAGGGCGGCGGCGGAGGCGTTACGGATTAGTGCTGCGATCTGTTTCACATCGCCTCAATGAAGCGGAAGCCCCTGAAAGCCTACTTAAATCGCGGTAACAGTCGGGCCGCTCAGCAGGCGGGAATATGCAGGCCGCCGGGCAGGGTGGTGGCTTCATCGCCGCAGGCCTGGTTGAGTTGGCGCTGGGTCAGGCCGGTGGCCCGGGCCAGCTGGGCGCCCGAGAAATTGGCGCCCGTCAGGGTCGCGCCCGCGAAGGACGAGCCTTCGAGGTAGGCGCCGACCAAACTGGCGTTGGTCAGGTTTGCGCCCGAGAAGTTGGAGCTGGAGAAGACCGCGCCATAGGCCTCGACGTCGCGCATGTCGGTGTTGGCGAAACGGGTGCGGTTCATGACCGCCAAGCTGAAGTCGGCCTGACGCAGGCGCGAGCCCGTCAGGTTCAGCCCGCGCTTCTCGATGTTGGAGAAATCGCCCTGGAACAGGTTGCAGCCACGGCAGTCATGGCCGGAGCGGACGCTGGCGATCTGGCCCGCGTTCTGGGCCAGAACAGGAGTGGCGACCGCCGCGACGGCGGCGATCAGGACGAGGGGTTTCTTCACGGGCAGGCTCCGGCCGGGCGAACCGGCGCTGTGATCTTTCAAAGACCCATACCGCAGAGGTGTTTACGATCCGTGGCCTGCGGTTTCCGCCGCGCCGCAGCTGTCGCAGACGCGGACCGCGCCGCGTTGCTGCAGGGTGAAGTCGCCGCAGGCCGGGCAGGCGTCGGCGTTGGCGACCGAGACGACACGGGCCTCGGGCTCGCGCTTGCCGAAGGGCAGGACCACGAGGTTGTCGGGCGCCGCGCCCCGGGCGAAGCCCTTGGAGATGAAGTGGGCGGCGGGAACCAGTTCGTCGGCCTTGCCCGCGCCCAGACCGTCGGCGTCCAGCGGCTCGGCGTCCGCATTGGCCAGCTCGGTCCGGTCCAGATAGGAGACGCCCAGCTCGCGGAAGATGTAGTCCAGGATCGAGGTCGCCGAGCCGACGCGGTCGTTGCCGGTGACCCGTCCGGCGGGCTCGAACCGGGTGAAGACGAAGGCGTCCACGAACTCGTCCAGCGGCACCCCGTATTGAAGTCCGATGGAAATCGCGATGGCGAAGTTATTCATAAGACTGCGGAAAGCGGCGCCTTCCTTGTGCATGTCGATGAAGATCTCGCCAAGCTCGCCGTCGTCGTACTCGCCGGTGTGGATATAGACCTTGTGGCCGCCGACGGCCGCCTTCTGGATATAGCCCTTGCGGCGGTCGGGAAGTTTGCGGCGGGTGCGGTCGCGTTCGACGACGCGTTCGACGATCTTCTCGGTCGGCGGGACTTCGGCGGCGGCTTCAGGACGGCGCGGCGCGGCGTCCAGCTCGGGCAGGTCGAGCAGCGTTCCCGAGGGGGCGGCGTCGGGCAGCAGGCGCACGGCGCGACGGCCCTCGCTCGCGGCGGCGGCCAGCAGGGCCGAGGTCTCGGCGGCGGTCGCGCGCCAGCTGACGGCGTCGGGCGTGATGTCGGGTGTGTCGCTGAACGGCTCCATCGCGCGGCGCAGGTCGCGCTCGATCTCGGCGGGTGCGCGGTTCAGGGTCTCGGCGAGGACGGCCGGGGCGTCATCCCAGCCCGACAGATCGGCGTGGCCCAGGGCATAGGCCTCGGCGGCGGCGAGGGCGTCCGCGGACAGGCCCAGGCGCGGGAGCAGGGGGCCGGCGCCCTCGATGCCCAGCACGTCGCGCACATAGCCGGGGTCCAGCACCAGAGGCCCGAAGGCGTCTTCCAGCCGCTCGACCTGGGCCAGGGCGATCTCGACCGACTCGAGCTCGGCGTCGGTGAAGCCGAAGGCGCGCAGGATGTCGTGGTCCACTCCGGGCGCCTCGACCAGGGTGCGGCGGCCCAGCAGGCGGCGTTCGGCGGCGGCCGCGTCCGCCTCATCCATGGCGGCGACGAGGGCCGGCGACAGGTGGCGCTCGACGGCCCCATCGGCGGTTTCGAGAACGGCGGCGTGGGCGAAGGCCGGAGCGCCGAGGCGCAGGGCCAGCTCCGCGTCGTCGACCAGCAGGGAGATCGAGCCGTGCCGGCGGCCGTCGCGCTTCATGGCCTTGCGGGCGGCCGCGGTCAGCTTCGCGGCATGGGCGGCCAGAGGCGCCGGCTGGCGGGCGTCAAGGGCGGCCAGTAGGCCCTGACGGCGCTGCAGGGCGTCCAGCGCCTCTCCGGCCAGGGCTGGGCCTTCGGGGCAGGGGCCCAGCGCCTCGGTCAGCTCGCAGGCGGTCAGGGCGGCGCCGGCCGAGACGACGCCGGCCACGGCCGCGAGGGCGGCTTGCCCCCTCTCGTCCGGAACCAGCCCCTGGGCCAGCAACCATTCGGCCGCGCCCGCGAGGCCGAGGGCGACGGGGCGCACGGCCTGACGCCGACGCGCCTGATCGACGGTGGCGGAGAAGCCGGAGGTCAGTTCGATCTCCAGCGCCGTGGTCCACAGCCGGGTCAGGGCCTCCAGGGCGGGAGCGAACTCCGCTCCTTCGGCCAGGGCGGCCAGCACAGGCAGGTTCAGGGCGCAGGCGGCGGCCAGCGGCTGGTCCGCCACGGCCCGGGCGTCGGCGGCGTCAAAGGTCAGGATCAGGTCGCCGGTCAGGGCGGCGCGGCCCGCGAGGCCGGCCTCCGTGGCGGCGGCGAAAGGCGCGCGGTCCGCCACGGCGACGATCCGTTCAACCGGGAGCGGCGGGAAGTCGATGACGATCCGTTCGCCGTCGATGGCGCGCAGGATGTCGAGGTCGCTCGCCCCGGCGCGGCGGGCGGCGGCCGCAGCGCGGGCGAGGGCCGGGTTGCGGGCGGGATCGCCGCAGTCGCCGCGCGGTCCCTCGCAGCGGTCCACGGCGGCGGCGACGCCCGACAGGGCCCGGGCGGCGGCCTCGGCGGCGCTCTCGGCCAGTTTCGCGGCGCGGCGGCCGTCCAGCGCGGCGGTCAGAGCCTTGATATCCGAGGCTTCTTCCAGATCGAGAACCGTCGCGGCGGGCGGGGCGCCGATGCTGGCGGGCAGGCGCACTCCGTCCTTCAGACCCCGGGCGGGGGCGGCGAGGCCCAGCAGGACGCTGGCGGTCAGCTCCTCGGCGAAGGTGCGGGCGTCGGCGGCCCCGGCGAAGACCCCTGTGGAGCGGCCCCAGACGGCGAGACGCCCGGCCCAGCCCGAAATCCGTCCGCCGAGCACCTCCAGCCCGAGGGACACCGTCTCGGCCGCCATGCCGGTGGGCAGGTCCTGGGGCAGGCCGTCGGCCCAGTCCATCCAGGCCTCGACGCGGGCGTCGGACCAGCCGTCCGGCGCGATCATCTCGACCACCGAATCGCTGCGCTCGACCCAGCGAGGGCCGGTCGCGATCAGGCTCGCGGGCTCGATGAAGCGTGGGGCGAAGCGCATGCGGGACTCTTTCCGCCGAAAGGTTCTCCCAGACTAGGCAGGCAGGACACAGCCATCAATAGATGTTGCGGACAGCGCGGGGGTTACCCCCAAGATGTTGATGTCCGCGAAAAGGCCGTCGCGCTGGACGCGGAGCCCTCCGGTTTCTATGATCGCGCCAGCGTCGCCGGACCGACCGGCGCCACGGATTCGATGGGATTCCCACTCAGTGCTTGCTCAGATTTTCACCTGGTGGAACGGCGCCACCATCGGCACCCTGTTCACGATCGCCAAGCGCGCGAACCTGATCGGCACGGACGAGATGGGCAACCGCTACTACGAGAGCCGCGACAACAAGAGCTATGACGGGCGCAAGCGCCGCTGGGTCGTCTACAACGGCTATGCCGAGGCCTCGAAAGTCTCGCCCGACTGGCACGGCTGGCTCCACTACACCTTCGACGAGCCGCCGACCGCGGAGCCGCTCAAGCGCCGCGCCTGGGAGCTGGACCACCAGCCCAACCTGACCGGCACCCCGCTGGCCTGGCGTCCGCCGGGCTCGCTGGCCGCCGAGGGCGTGCGCCCGGCCGCCACGGGCGACTACGAAGCCTGGAAGCCCGAATAGTGAACCGCGCCCGGCTCATCGGCCTCGCTGTCGTCGCCCTGACCGTCGTCGGGGCGGGAGGCGTTGTCGTGGCCGGGGGGCTGCAGAACAGCCCGCCGCAGGACGCCCGTCCCTCGGCCGATCCGGTCGGCGACATCCTGAGAAACGCCCCGCCTGTCGAGACCGCTCCGGCCGGCGCGCCCGCGCCAGCGGCTCCGGTCGCCATCGTTCCGACCGCCCCGGTCGATATGGCCGCCGCTCCCCAGGAGACCGCCGCCGACGAGGCCGAGGCCAAGGACGACGCCAAGGTCCCGGCCGAGGAGAAGATCCAGGAAGCCGACACGCCCCTGCCGCGCCAGCGTCGCCGCGTCGCGATCATCGAAGCGATCGACAAGATCACCGCCGACCGGATGCGGTTCGAGGTCGTGGTCGGCGGTCGCGCCGTGCGGTTCAACGACAGCCTGATCTTCAGTGTCCGCGCCTGCGAGGTCTCGGCCGACAATGAACTGGTGTCCGACGCCATCGCCTATGTGGACGTCAGCCTGGAGCCCAAGGGCACCACCACCGTTCGCGAACCGCGCCAGATCTTCCGCGGCTGGATGTTCGCCTCGACGCCGGCGATCAGCGGCCTGCAACACCCGCTCTATGACGCCTGGGTCGTGGGCTGCAAGGCGTAGAAGACCGCCGCCTCTCCGCTCATCGGCTCGAACAGGGACCGGCTGTTGGGCCTCAATGGCCGCGCCGCCTTCAATAGCTTGAGATAGGCGCCCTGCGGCGTTTCCACCGCTCCGAACTGGCTGAGGTGTTCGGTCAGGAACTGGGCGTCCAGCAGCCGCCAGCCGCCGCGCTTCAGCCGCGCCACCAGATGAACCAGGGCGACCTTTGACGCGTCGCGCTCGCGGCTGAACATGCTCTCGCCGAAGAAGGCGCCGCCGAGAGTGACGCCATACAGGCCGCCGACCAGCCGCTCGCCCTTCCAGCACTCGATCGAATGGGCGTGACCCATGGCCTGGAGCGCCAGATAGAGGCGGCGGATCGGACCGTTGATCCAGGTGTCCTCACGCCCCGGCCCCGGGGCCGCGCAGGCGTCCAGAACGGCGTCGAAGGCGGTGGAGACGCGCACCTCGAACGGCGCGCTTCGCACCGTCCGCTTCAGCCGCGTCGGGATGTGAAAGCCGTCCAGCGGAATGACGCCCCGCTGGTCCGGTTCGACCAGGAATATGCGCGGATCGTCGCGCGCCTCGCCCATGGGGAAAACGCCCGTCGCATAGCAGTTCAGCAGCTCCTCGGGGCCGATGCCGCCGAAAGGACCCACGCTGAAGCCGGGCTCGGTCAGGCCTTCGGAGCCTGTTTGGCGGCCCACTTCTCCAGCCAGTGGATGTCGTAGTCGCCACTGAGAATGTCAGGTTCGGCCAGCAGGCGCTGGAACAGGGGGATGGTGGTGTCGACGCCGCCGATGACCATCTCGCCCAGACTGCGCTTCAGCCGCGCCACGCACTCGGCCCGGTCGCGCCCGTGCACGATCAGCTTGCCGATCAGGCTGTCGTAATAGGGCGGGATCGAGTAGCCGGCGTAGATGGCGCTATCCAGCCGCACGCCCAGGCCGCCGGGGGCGTGGAAGTCGGTGATTGTACCCGGCGACGGGGTGAAGGTTTCCGAGTTCTCGGCATTGATCCGTACCTCGATGGCGTGGCCCTCGAAATGGATGTCTTCCTGGGTGAAGGACAGGGGCAGGCCCGCGGCGATGCGGATCTGTTCTCGCACCAGATCGACGCCGGTGATGGCTTCGGTGACCGGGTGTTCGACCTGCAGGCGGGTGTTCATCTCGATGAAGAAGAACTCGCCGTCCTCCCACAGGAACTCGATGGTGCCGACGCCCAGATAGCCGATGGCGGCGATGGCCTTGTTGACCGTCTTGCCGATTTCGGTGCGCTGGGCCGCCGACAGGGCGGGCGAGGGGGCCTCTTCCAGCACCTTCTGGTGGCGGCGCTGCAGGGAGCAGTCACGTTCGCCCAGATGGACGACGTTGCCGTGGCTGTCGGCGACGACCTGGATCTCGATGTGGCGCGGCTTCTGGAGGTAGCGCTCCATGTAGACGGCGCCGTTGCCGAAGGCCGCCTTGGCCTCGGTCTGGGCGGTCTGGACGGCCTCGACCAGGTCGTCTGCGGTCAGGGCCACCTTCATGCCGCGTCCGCCGCCGCCGGCGGCCGCCTTGACAATAAGGGGGAAGCCGATGGTCCTGGACGCCTCGATGGCGGCCTCGACGGTCTCGACCTCGCCGTCAGAACCCGGAACGACCGGGATGCCGGCGTCCTTGACCGTCTGTTTGGCGCTGATCTTGTCGCCCATGACCCGAATGTGGTCCGGCTTGGGCCCGATGAAGGTCATGCCGTGGGCTTCGACGATCTCGGCGAAGCGGGCGTTCTCGGACAGGAAGCCGTAGCCCGGGTGGATCGCCTGGGCGCCGGTGATCTCGGCCGCCGCGATGATCGAGGGGATGTTCAGATAGCTCTTGGCCGCCGGAGCGGGGCCAATGCAGACGCTTTCGTCCGCCAGCCGCACCCACATGGCGCCGCGGTCGGCCTCGGAGTGCACGGCGACGGTGGAGATGCCCATCTCCTTGCACGCCCGGTGGATACGCAGGGCGATTTCGCCGCGGTTGGCGATCAGGACCTTGGTGAACATGGCGCTCTTACGCCTCGAGCAGGACGAGGGGTTCGCCGTATTCGACGGGCTGGGCGTCGCCGACCAGGATTTCGGCGACCACGCCGTCGCGCGGGGCCTGGATGGGGTTCATGGTCTTCATCGCCTCGACGATGATCAGGGTCTGGCCCTTTTTGACCTTGTCGCCCGGCTGGACGAACGGCGGCGCCTCGGGCGAGGCTTGCAGATAGGCGGTGCCGACCATCGGCGACTTCACCGTCTCGCCAGCCTTGGCGGCGGGAGCAGCGGCAGGGGCGGCGGCGGCGGGAGCAGCGGCGGCGGGCGCGGCGGCCGGGGCAGGAGCGGCGTGGGCGACCGGGGCGGCGGTGTATTGCATCACCGGGGCGGAGACGACCTCACGCGCCACCCGGATGCGCAGCTCGCCGCGCTCGACCTCGATCTCCGTCAGGGAGGTGTCGTTCAGGATGTCGGCGAGCTGGCGGACCAGGGTCGCGTCGATCTCTTCGTTCTTGAGCTTGGCAGGGGACGATTTCGGATCGGCCATGGGTTCTCTCGAGCCTTCTTTTTAATCTTTGGACGAACGGGCGGGGGCCGCTGCGCGTTCCGCAGCCAGCTTCACCGCGGCCTTGACGGCCAGTTCGTAGCTTTGCGGGCCGAAGCCCGCGACGACGCCGGTCGCGACCAGCGAAACATAGGTCTTGTGCCGGAATTCCTCGCGGGAGGCCGGGTTGGACAGGTGACATTCGATCACCGGGATCGACAGGGTCTTCAGCGCGTCCAGCAGGGCCACGGAGGTGTGGCCATAGCCGGCGGGGTTGATGACCAGGACCGAACCCTCGGTGCGGGCCTCGTGGACCCAGTCAATCAGTTGGCCTTCATGGTTGGACTGAAGGAAAACGACCTTCGCGCCTTCCGCGGCCTTCTCGCAGAGCGCCTGAACGTCCGCGAGGGTCTCGTGCCCATAGATATCCGGCTCACGCACCCCGAGGAGGTTGAGATTCGGACCGTTCAGGACGTAGATGACGGGCGTTTCGGGCATTACCTGCGGTGTTGCTCCAGGCGCGGGAACGCCCATGAATCGGGCGGCCTTTTAACTGACTGACGGCGCAGGTCAAAGCGACCCGCGCGAAAGGCTGACGTAGCGGTATGCGCATTCAAGTCAACGGAGATACGAAAGACGTCTCTGCCACCACAGTTCTGGCTCTGGTCGGCGAACTGGGTCTGGACCCGCGCAAGGTCGCCGTCGAGCGCAATCTCGAGATCGTGCCCCGCTCGCTCCACGCTGACACCGCCCTCGCCGAGGGCGACCGCATCGAGATGGTGATCTTCGTCGGCGGGGGATGAATCGCGGGTTCCGTTTCGGGCCCCGGAGGCCTAGATCAGGCGCATGAACGCGCACGCTCCTATCGCCACCGAGACCTCCGACACCTGGACCGTCGCCGGCCGCACCTTCTCCTCGCGGCTGATCGTGGGCACAGGCAAATACGCCGACTACGCCCAGAACGCCGCCGCCGCCGAGGCCGCGGGGGCCGAGATCGTGACCGTGGCCCTGCGCCGGGTGAACCTGTCGGACCCGACCCAGCCGATGCTGGTCGACTATGTGAAGCCGGACCGCTTCACCTTCCTGCCCAACACCGCCGGCTGTTTCACCGGTGAGGACGCCGTGCGGACACTGCGTCTGGCGCGCGAGGCCGGGGGCTGGAACCTGGTCAAGCTGGAGGTCCTGTCCAACACCGCCCACCTCTATCCCGACATGGTCGAGACGCTCAGGGCGCTCGATATGCTGGTCAAGGACGGCTTCGACGTCATGGTCTACTGCACCGACGACGTGGTCATGGCCCAACGGCTGGAAGAGGCCGGCGCCGCCGCCATCATGCCCGCCGCCGCCCCGATCGGCTCGGGTCTGGGGCTTCAGAACGCCGTCAACGTCCGGTTGATCGTCGAGCAGGCCAAGGTGCCGGTTCTGGTGGACGCGGGCGTGGGCACGCCATCAGACGCGGTTCTGGCCATGGAACTGGGCTGCGACGCCGTCCTGATGAACACCGCCATCGCCGGGGCCAGGGATCCGATCCTGATGGCCAGTGCGATGAAGCACGCCGTCATCGCCGGGCGTCAGGGCTATCTGGCCGGCCGCATGCCGCGCCGGATGTACGCCGATCCGTCGTCGCCGCTCGCCGGTCTGATCTAGGCTTTCCCGTTGGCCTGACGCTGTTTTTCCGTCAGGGTGCTCCCGGCTGTTCGGGAGGCGACGATGCGTTTGAAACTTCTGGCTTTCACGGTGGCGACATTGGCCCTGATCGGGCCCGCCGCCGTCGCCGACGCCACGGCCGACAAGGCCATGCTGGACGCCATCGACGACGCCCCACAGTGCGGCAAGGTCGGCTCGGCCATGACCACGGCGCCGGTCGCCGACATGGTGCTGGTCGACGGCTTCGGGGACGAAGGCTACGCGGTCGACGCTAAGCCCGAAGCCCAGGTCTGGTTCAACCAGGGCGTCCGCCTGCGCTGGGCCTTCGAACACACCGAGGCGGTGCGCGCCTTCCGCAAGGCCCGCGCCCTCGACCCCACCTGCGGCATGTGCGCCTGGGGCGAGGCCTGGGCTCTCGGGCCGAACATCAACGGCGGCGGCAATGACGACGCCTCGATCGCGGCGGCCCTGACGGCGGCGCGTGAGGCGCGGCGGCTGGCCCGCGACGCCTCGCCCATGCAGAAGCAGATGATCGACGCCCTGATCCAGCGCTACTCGGGCCGCAAGGCCACGCGCGCCACCCGGTTTGCCCGCGGCATGGACCGGATCGCCCGCGCCCATCCCAACGACATCTCCATCGCCGCCATCACCGCCGACGCCTGGATGCTGAGCATCGACGGCGATCCGTGGAAGAAGGACGGCACGGCGGCCTACCCCGAGACGACCCGCACCATGGAGATTCTGGAGCACGCCCTGGCGGTCAAACCGGACGATCCCGGCAATATCCACCTCTACATCCATATGACCGAATGGTCGGCGGACCCGCACAAGGCCATTCCCTATGGCGAGAAGCTGGCCCTGCTGGCCCCGAACGCCAGCCATCTGGTCCATATGCCGTCGCACACCTATTACCGCGTCGGCCGCTACATCGACGCCATGCGGGCCAATGTGAACGCCGTGGCCCTGGACAAGCGGTATGAGCAGATCGCGCCGCGTCCGGGCGGGATCGCGGGCGGCATGCCCCTGCACGGCCACAACCTGCATTTCGGTATGGGCGGCGCCCTGATGGCCGGCGGGGCGGAGGAGGGGCTGGCCCTCGCCGACGGCTTCCTGGCCACCTATCCGGACATTCCGGCGACCAACGCCTGGCGCCAGATCATGGCCAATGACGCCTATGCCCTCTACGGCCGGTTCGGTTCGCAGGAGGCGGTCGCGGCCCTGAAGGAGCCGCCGGCCTCAAACCCGCTGCTGCGCATGAGCTGGCGCTACGCCCGGGGCGAGGCCGCCGCGCGCCGTGGCGATGTCGAGGCCGTCACGGTCGAGGCCCGGGCCATCGCCGAGTTGCGGCAGGCCATCCCGGACACCGCGCCCCAGGCGAAGGACGTCAAGGACTTCATCGAACTGTTCCAGAAGGTGCTGGAGGGCCGCGCGGCCATGATCACCGGCGACCACCCCGCGGCCGTCGCTGCCTTCACCCGCGCCGCCGCCATCCAGGCCCAGGACGACGAGGGCGGCGATCCGCCCGCCATCTGGTATCCGACCCGTCGCAGCCTCGCCGCCGCCATGCTGGCCTCGGGCGACGCCGCCGGGGCCAAGGCGAAGATCGAGGAGCTCCTCAAGGACTGGCCCGCCGACCCCTATAGCTACTTCGTCCTCGCCGAGGCCGAGAAGGCGCTGGGGAACACCTCCGCCATGGACGCCGCCCTCAGCCAGTCCCGCGCCCAGTGGATCGGCGGGCGGATGTATCTGGCGCTGGCCTAGGTCGGCCTACTTCGCCTTTTCGGCATTGATGATCTGGGCCAGACCCGCCGGGTCGTGGGTGGGCGAAGCCTTGCCGTTGATGAAGAAGGTCGGGGTGCCTTCGATCGTCAGATTGGTCGCATCGACCCGGACATTGGTCACGATCCGGGCAGCCTCGGCGCTGCCGACCGGGCCCGTCACGCCGTTGGCCGCCAGGATCCGGTCCACGGCCTGGGGCGTCAGGGCGCGCTCGGCCATCAGGGCCTGATGCACGGCCAGATACTTGCCCTGGGCCTGGGCGGCCAGCGCCGCCTGGGCGGCATAGCGCGAGGTGATCCCTTCGCCGTGGTCCAGGATCGGCCATTCCTTGAAGATGAAACGCACGTCCGGATTGGCCTGCATCAGCCGCAGGAAGTCCGGGGCCACCGCCTTGCAGTAGGGGCATTGGTAGTCGAAGAATTGCACCACCGTGACCTTGGCGTCGGCCGGGCCAAAGGCGGGCTCGCCGGCCGCGGCGCGCAGGGCGCCGGGATGGGCGGCGGCGGCGGCGTTGACCCGGGCCTGCTGGTCGTTCTGCTGCTGGACCTGATAGGCGACCTGGGCCTCGGCCAGCACTTCGGGGTGGTTCAGCAGATAGGCGCGGACCTGGGATCCAAAGAGGCCCGGCACGACATAGGGCGCGGCCGCGAAGCCGAGGGCGACGACCGAGACGCCGAGCGCCAGCATGCTACGGCCGGTCAGCCAGCGCGACTTCAGCGTGGGCGTTTCGGCGGGCGCGGCGGCGGGTTCGGGCGCGGGAACGTCGTCGGTCATGAAGGCTCGTCTTTGGAGGTCAGGTGGTCGGCCGGTTAGCGGCCGGCAGGGTCGCCGTGGAAGGCGGCGGCTCGATGATCGGGCCCTGGCGGCGCTGCTGGCGCCGGTCCAGGTCCTGGATGTCCTGATCGGTCGCGCCCGAGGCCAGGACGATGTCGACGGCGCGCCGCCATTCGGGCGAGGTGCGGTCCAGCAGCGGGCGGGCGCGCAGGGCGAACTGGGTGGCCTGGTCGGTGTCGCCGGCGGCGAACCAGTATTCGGCCGAGGCCAGGCGCGCCTGACCCTCCTTGCCCTGGCTGGAATAGGCCTGGGACAGCAGGCGCCAGGCCATGGTGTTGTCCGGCTCGCGCGCCACGGCCCGCTTCAACTGGTCGATGGCCGGGTCCAGATTGGCCGGGTCGTTGGTCTCGATCAGGGCGTGGGCCAGGTTGATGCGCAGCAGCGGGGCGTCGGGATTGAGCTCGACAGAGCGTTGGTGCGCCGACAGGGAATCGCCCGGGCGGCCGTCCTCGAACAGGATCTGGCCCTTCAGCTCCCACAGATACGGATCGTTCGGCTTTTCGGTCAGCAGGGCGTCGACGCCCTGGATCGCCTTGTCGGTCTGGCCGTCGCGATAATAGCCGATGGCCCGGGCGTAGCGGCTGGGGAAGTCCGTCGCCGAGGCCGGATAGTCGCGCAGGGTCTGGCTGGGCGGATCCATGAAGGCGTGGATCTTGGCCACGATCAGGGCGTGATCGGCCAGCCGCTCGGGGCTGTCCTGATGCCCGTAGTGGGGCGCGGCCTCGACCGGACGGCGCAGGGCCTCGATCCGGTCGCCGGACAGGGGGTGGCTGCGGAAATAGGGATAGCGTCGCGCGTCGGAGAAGACCTCCTGCGAGCGGAAATTCTCGAAGAAATCGACCAGCCCCTTGCCGCTTTCGCCGGCGGCCTCCAGCGCCCGGGCGCCCGACACGTCGGCCTCGCCCTCCTGGCTCTGCATATAGCGCAGGGCGCCGAGAGTGCCGAAATACTGGCTGTTGGCCATCAGCATGGCGCCCGCGCCCGGCTGACCCACGGCTACGGCCAGGGCGCCCAGGGCCATGCTCATCAGGAAGGGCTGCATGCCCGCGTTCTGGACGCCGTCGCGCAGCAGGTGGCGGTTCTTGATGTGCCCGGCCTCGTGCGCCATCACGCCCAGCAGCTCGTTGGGCGTGGTGGTCTGTTCGATCAGGCCGGTGTTGATGCCCATGATCCGCCCCTTCAGGGCGAAGGCGTTCAGGGTCGGGTCGTTGATCAGCAGGACCTCGACCTCGTCGGGGTTCAGGCCCATGGCGACGAAGACCGGATCGGCCCAGCCGCGAATGATGCCCTCGATCTCGGTGTCGCGGATGGCGCTCTGGGCCGAGGCGGGCCCGGCGACGCCGAAGGCGAACACGGCCGCCGTCGCCGCCGCGATCAGACGCGAAACAGCCTTGCGAGAAGGCCGGAAGACAGAAGCGAGGCGAACAAGGCCGTTCAAGATGCGCTCCCCGTGGCCGCATGGGCGGGCCGGATGGCTGGACTGGAGCGCGACGGTCGCCGGGATCGGTGTCCGTTTTGCGGCTGACGCGCTCCAGTCCTTGTCATCTAGGCCCTGCGGCTCAGCGGCGCCACCATCCGCGCTTGGGCTTCTCGGGCGGAGCCGCGATCTGGTTCGGATCGGCGGCGATGATCGCCGACAGATCGGCCTCGGGCGTCGGGGCGGGCTTGGGCTCGACGACAGTGGCGGGGACGGGGGCGGCGGGGACGGGCGTCGTCTCCGGCTCGGGCTCGGCGATCAGGGCCTCGACCTCGGCGCGTTCCTCGATGGCTTCCACCGGGGTGACGTCCAGCTCGACCGGCGCGCCGATCGGCTCGGCCTCGTTGGGCTCCACGCCGGTGTCGAGATCGACCTCGGTGGTCGCGGCCGAGGCGCTGGCCGGCTTGCGGCGCACGCGGCGGCGTTGCGGCTCGGCGGGGATGACCGGGGCGTCGGCCTCAACGGCCTCGCCCTCGACCATCACGGCCATGGGGGTGTCGGGCGAGCCGTCGGCGGGCATGCCTTCGTTGGTGGCGCGGGCCTCGACCTTGACCTCGTGGGTCAGGCCGCCCCGATCGCCGCCACGGCCGCGACCGCGACGACGGCGACGCGAACGGCCGCCTTCACGCTCGCCGCCGGCTTCGCCCTCGGGACGTTCGCCGACGCGTTCCTCGACGTCGGAAGCGACGCCCTCGGCGCGAACGCCATCCTGAGCGGGCGCTCGCGGGGCGCGGGGTTCGGGGTTGATCGGGTCGAACCAGACGTAGGGGTCGTCCAGCGACGGGGTGCGGCCACGGACCCAGAAGAAGGCGCCGCCGCCCGAAACGTCGCCGTCCTCACGCACGCGGCGACCGCCACGGCGACCGCGACGACGGCGACGGCCGGCCTCGCTGTCGTCATCGTCGTCGTCCGAGGACGGGGCAGGGCCCCCTCGGCGTAGCTGGCGGAGGATTCCTCGTCGCGGCGACCGCCACGACGGCGCTTGCGGCCGCGACCGCCGCGGTTCTCGACTTCCAGACGCGTGCGCGGCTCGTCGTCGTCGGTGTCCTCGCGCTCGAGGTCGTCCTCGTCCTCGTCGTCGATGATCTCGTCGTCGTCCTCGTCTTCGTCGTCGAAGACGTTGTCGTCGAAGCCGTCGTTGAGCAGGTCGGCCAGGGCGATGGTCGGCTCTGCGGCGACGAAGTCCTCATTGGTCTCGGTGCGCTCGATGGCGCTCTCGCCCTGACCCAGGCTGTCATCGATCTGGATGATCACGGCCAGACCGCGCGCGGCCTGCAGGCGCTGCAGATAGTCGCGCTTGTGGTTCAGGATGTAGAGGGCGACGGCGGTCGAGACGCGCAGGTTGATCGAGCCCGCGCCGTTCTTGCCGGCCTCGATGTCGACGGCGCGCAGCACCATCAGGGCGGCCGATTCCGCCGAGCGGACGCGGCCGGCGCCCTGGCAGTGCGGGCAGACCTCGGTCGCGCCTTCCAGCACGCCCAGACGGCGGCGCTGGCGGCTGATTTCCATCAGGCCGAAGCTGGAGATCTTGCCCATCTGGATGCGGGCGCGGTCTTCCGACAGGGCGTCCTTCAGGATGCGCTCGACCGTGCGGTTGTTCTTCGATTCATCCATGTCGATGAAGTCGATGACAACCAGGCCGGCGAGGTCGCGCAGGCGCAGCTGGCGGGCAGCCTCGACGGCGGCCTCGCAGTTGGTCTTGAACGCGGTCTGCTCGACGTTGCGTTCCTTGGTCGCGCGGCCCGAGTTGACGTCGATGGCCACCAGGGCCTCGGTCTGGTTGATCACCAGATAGCCGCCGGACTTCAGGGTCACCACCGGCTGGTGGATGCCCGTCAAGACCTCTTCGATGCCATTGGCCGCGAACAGGGGTTTGGAGCCCTGGTACAGGTGCACCTTCTTGGCCTGCGAGGGCATCAGCACCCGCATGAAGTCGCGCGCTTCCTTGAAGCCCTCGACGCCCTCGACCTGGATGCCGTCGAAATCCTTGTCGAACATGTCGCGCACGGCGCGGCGGACGAGGTTCTCTTCCTCATAGATCAGCGACGGGGCGTTGGAGGCCAGGGTGGTCTCGCGGATCGTCTCCCAAAGACGCAGCAGATATTCGTAGTCGCGCTTGATCTCGGCCTTGGTGCGCTTGGCGCCGGCCGTACGGATGATCAGGCCCATGCCGCGCGGTACGTCCAGGGCGGCGGCCGCGGCCTTCAGGCGCTTGCGGTCCGAGGCCTGGGTGATCTTGCGCGAGATGCCGCCGCCCTTGCCGGTGTTGGGCATCAGAACGCAGTAACGGCCGGCCAGCGACAGCCAGGTGGTCAGGGCCGCGCCCTTGGCGCCGCGCTCGTCCTTGACGACCTGGACCAGCAGGATCTGACGGCGGCGGATGACGTCCTGGATCTTGTAGCGGCGCATCAGGCGGCGCTTCAGACGCTCTTCCTCGGCCATGCCGCCTTCGGATTCGTCATCCGAATCGCGGGCGTGGTCGTCGGCGTCGTCCTCATCCGAGTTCGCCTCGGCCATGATGGCTTCGCGGTCGGCGGTCGGGATCTGGTAGTAGTCGGGGTGGATTTCGTTGAAGGCCAGGAAGCCGTGGCGATTGCCGCCGTATTCCACGAAGGCGGCCTGCAGGCTGGGCTCTACGCGCGTAACCTTGGCGAGATAGATATTGCCGCGGAGCTGGCGCTTGGTTTTCGACTCGAAGTCGAATTCCTCAACCTGGCGTCCGTCCACGATGGCGACGCGGGTTTCTTCCGCGTGCGCCGCATCGATAAGCATGGTCTTTGACATTGAAGGAGTCTCTCTGGCGCGCTCTGCCGGATCCTGTGGCCTTGGCCTTCAGGTCTGTGGCGGCTCGCCGAATGGGATTGCAGGCCAGGGCGAGCGTCTTCCCGTCGAGAAACTCGACGACGGCCGTCGATGGCCGGGTGGGAGCGCAGGCGAAAAGGCCCATGGGGTTCAGTCGGTCCTGGGGTCGTTCGCGCCAGAAAGAAAGGCTGCGAGGGGGCCCCGGTCTTCGGCTCCCGGGCTCTACGCCCCGGATCCTCGGATAGGTTGAAAGTCAGCGCCGGCGAGGTCGACGCGCCGGGACCGATCGGATCGCAGGATCAGAAGGGAAGGGCGCGAACACTCCGCGAGCAGATAAAGCATAGGCATCCCGGACGGGAATGAAAAGGCTTGGGCTTCAGGCTAACGAAAAGCCCGTGGCGCTTAACCCATTCCAAACTCCCCTCTGGCATCCTGTGCTTAACAAAGAAGGTGGGTTTCCCGTCAGAATGCACGGTCGGTGGATGTCTCAAATGGCCCGGTGGGGCGCGCGTGAGTGGGCGATGACGGCGATGGCCTTCGTCGTCATCTGCGCCGTGCTGTTCGCCGGCGGCCGCGGTCTGGCGGCGGGCTCCGTCGGCGATGTGCTGGGCGTCCGCTTCGGCGGCGACGGTGAGCGCACCCGAGTGGTCATCGACCTCGGCGCCTCGGCCCAGGGTCGTGTCGTCGAGACCGGCGCCGGCGGCCAGGTGGTCCTGACCCTCAGCGGCGTCGCGCCGCGCTCCACTCTAGATGGGGACGGTTCGGGCCTGGTCAACGCCTTCGTGGTCAATCCGGTCGGGACCGCCTCGCGCGTCGAGCTGTCCCTGGCGCGCAACGCCCAGATCGAACGCCGCTTCCTGCTGCCGCCCGGCGACGGGGTGACCAACTATCGCTATGTCATCGACCTGCGCGCCACCGGCCCCGTCCGCACGGGCGGGGTCGCCAACGGACCTCGCCCCGGCGCGCCGCGTCAGGCCCCGCGTCCAGAGACCCGCCGCGCCGACAAGCCGCTGGTGGTCATCGACGCCGGTCACGGCGGCCACGATCCGGGGGCTTCGGGCGCCAACCGTCACGAGAGCGAGCTGACCCTCGCCGCCGCCCTGGCGCTGAAGTCCGAGCTGGAGGCCACGGGCCGCTACCGCGTGCTCCTGACCCGCACCAACGACACCTATGTCGATCTCTATCAGCGCGTGCGCATCGCGCGCCGGGCCGACGCCGATCTCTTCATCTCCCTGCACGCCGACGCCGGGGCAGACCCGGCCACGCGCGGCGCCTCGGTCTATACCCTGTCCGAACAGGGGGCGAGCCGGGCCGTGCGCGAGGTCACCCGCAGCGACAACTGGCACCGCGACCTGCACCTGCCGGGCCGCGACCCCTCGGTCGACCGCATCCTGCTGGACATGACCCAGCGCGCCACCCAGAACCGTTCGGCCCAGTTCGCCCGCGTCCTGCTGACCCATATGGAAGCCGCCGACCAGCCGCTGCTGCGCCGTAGTCACCGCGACGCCGGTCTGGCCGTGCTGCTGGCGCCGATGTGCCCGCCGTCCTGCTGGAGATGGGCTTCATCACCAATCCCGACGACGAGCGCGCCCTCGGCGACGCTTCCAGCCGCCGCCGCCTGATGCACGCCGTCGCCGAAGGCATCGACCGCTACTTCCGCGAGCCGAGCGCGCCCCTGCAAATGGCCTCAGCCAGTATGGCGGCGGGCCAGCCCTAGGTTCTGAACCCATAAAGGTCTGAGGGATTCGAGGTCTTCGGAAGGAGACGTCGATGGCGCGATACGATCTGAGCGAAACGGAGTGGCGGCTGATCCAGCCGTTGCTTCCGAACAAGCCCCGCGGCGTGGCCCGCGTGGACGACCGTCGGGTGATCAACGGCATCTTCTACATTCTGAGGACGGGTTCGCCCTGGCGTGACCTGCCGGGTCGCTACGGGCCGCACACGACGGTCTACAATCGCTTCAATCGGTGGGCCAAAGCAGGCGTCTGGGTGCGGGTGTTCGAGGCGCTGTCGGCGGCGTCGCCGGGTTCGATGCACCTGATCGACAGTTCGATCATTCGGGCCCACCAGCACGCCGCCGGTGGAAAAAGGGGGCCCGGATCACGCCATCGGCCGATCTCGTGGGGGACTGAGCACCAAGATCAACGCCCTGGTCGATCAGGACGGATTGCCGCTCAGGATCACCCTCTCGGCCGGCCAGGCGTCCGACAAGGCCGCCGTCGAGGAACTGATCTACGGCCTCAAGCCCGCCAAGGCGCTCGTCGCCGACAGAGGTTACGACGCACAGGCCGTCATCGATCTGGTCCGCTCTCGCGGCGGCTGCGCCCATATCCCGACCCAGAAGGATCGCAAGGTCCAGCGCTCCGTCGATCCCGCCATCTATCGACAGCGCAACGTCGTGGAGCGCTACTTCTGCAAGCTCAAGCACTTCCGCCGCGTCGCCACACGCTTCGACAAACTGGCCCGCAACTTCCTCGCCGCCGTACTGCTGGCCTCAACCCGCCTGTGGCTCAGAGCTTATGAGTCCACGACCTAGGCCGACCCTGACAGCAGACGTCCGCTCCTGACGTGGGCAAGGCCGTTTGACGGCCTATATTGCCGCCATGCGTCTTAGAGTCGTCGATCTGGAAACCACCGGCGGGGACCGTACCTCCGAGATCATCGAGGTCGGCTTCGTCGATGTCGTGCGGACCAATGAAGGGGATGGGGAGGGGTGGAAAGCCCTGCCGCCGGTGTCGAAGCTGTTCCGCCCGCGCGGCGAGATCTCGTTCCATGCCATGGCCGTGCACCATCTGACGCCCGACCATTTCTGCGCCGACGACCCGCACTGCGACGAATACAAGCTGCGCGAGATGTTCGCGGAACCCGCCGACGTCATGGTCGCCCATTCCGCTCGGTTCGAGCGCGCCTTCATCGCCGATACCGCGCACGGCGGCCTGCCATGGATCTGTACGGTGCGGTCGTCGAAACAGGCCTGGCCCGAGGCGCCCGGCCATTCCAACCAGGTGCTGCGCTACTGGCGGGGTTTCAAACTGGACCCCGCCCTGGCCGATCCGGCGCACCGGGCCGGCCCTGACGCCTGGGTCACCGCCCACATCCTGATGGACTTGCTGAAGGAGCACAGCGTCGAACATCTGCTCAAGTGGTCCAACGCCCCGCGCGACATCGCCACCGTCCCCTTCGGCAAGCACCGCCGGAAGCCCTGGTCCGAGGTGCCGGACGACTATCTGCGCTGGATGGCGGCCCAAACCGACATGGACATCGACGCCGTCGCGGCGGCGAAAGGCGAGATCGCGCGTCGAAAGGCGGCCTGATCGGCGTCGCGTTAAGGAATATTACCTAGTCGTGGCTTAGGTCTGGCTTCAGCGGCGGTGTCTAGCTTTGCTGCACCAGCGAACAAGTGAGTCGGGCGTTCAATGCACAAGGCAATGGGATCTCTGTCGGGCCGGGTCGCCCTGATGATCGTGGCGGGGCTCGCCGCCCTGGGCATCCTGCTGACCGTGACGACGTCCTGGCTGATGACCGAAGACGCCATGGCGCGCGCCGCCGAGCGTCAGGAATCCAACATGCGGGTCGCCTGGGACGTCCTGGGCCAGTACGGCACCGACTTCGACGTTGCCGGCGGCCGGATGACCGTCGGCTCCACGGCCCTGAACGACTTCTTCGCACCCGTGGACAAGATCAAGACCCTGGTCGGCGGCACCGCCACCATCTTCATGGGCGACACCCGGATCACCACCAATGTGAAGAAGCCGGACGGCAGCCGCGCCATCGGCACCGCCCTGGCCAAGGGGCCGGTCTATGACGCCGTCCTGACCCGGGGGCAGTCCTATCGCGGTCGGGCGGACATTCTCGGCAAGCCATTCTTCGTCGCCTACGACCCGATCAAGAACGTGCGGGGCGATGTGATCGGCGTCCTCTATGTCGGCATCCCCGAAGCCGAGTTCATGAAGTCGGTCACCGACACCCGCAACGCCCTGATGGCCATCGGCGGCGTCTTCACCCTTCTGGCCACCCTGATCTGCCTTCTGGCCACGCGCCGGCTGCTCAAGCCGCTGGAAGGCCTCGGCGCCTTCATGCACCGGCTGGCGGGCGGCGCGACGGACGTCGCCACGCCCTGGGCCGACCGCCGCGACGACATCGGCCAGATGGCCCAGGCCGTCGAACGCTTCCGCGTCGCGGCGCTCGATCGCGAACGTCTGGCCGTCGAGGCGCAGGAAACCCGCGCCGCCACCGAAGCCGAACGCGCCGCCGTCAGCGCCGACAAGGCCCGCGAGGCCGCCGACGACCACCATCTGATCGAGGTTCTGGCCGAGGGCCTGGCCGCCCTGGCCGACGGCAATCTGACCTATCGCATCTCGACCCCGGTCGCCCCCAAGGCCGAGCGGCTGAAGCAGGACTTCAACGCCGCCGCCGCCACCCTCGGCGAGGCCCTGGGCGCGGTGGCGGGCGCCGTGGACGAGATGCAGAACGGCGCGGGTGAGATCACCACCGCCGCGGACGACCTGTCGCGCCGCACCGAACAACAGGCCGCCGCCCTGGAAGAGACCGCCGCGGCCCTGGACCAGATCACCGCCACCGTCCGCTCCACGGCCGAGAGCGCCGGCAAGGTCGCGGGCGTGTCGAACACCGCCATGGACGCCGCCCGTGCGGGCGGAGAGGTGGCGCAGGACGCCAACACCGCCATGACGGCCATCGCCGCCAGCTCGCAGCAGATCAGCCAGATCCTGGGCGTGATCGACGAAATTGCCTTCCAGACCAACCTTCTGGCCCTCAACGCCGGGGTCGAGGCGGCGCGGGCGGGCGACAGCGGTCGCGGCTTCGCCGTGGTCGCCCAGGAAGTCCGGGCCCTAGCCCAGCGCTCGGCCGAGGCCGCGCGCGAGATCAAGGCCCTGATGACCGAATCCGGCCGGCACGTGGACGTCGGCGTCAAACTGGTCGATCAGACGGGCTCGGCCCTGAGCGCCATCGCCGCAGAGGTCGATCAGGTCCGTGTCCTGGCCGCCGAGATCGCCGCCTCGGCGCGCGAACAGGCCAGCGGCCTGCAGGAGGTCAACACCGCCATCAACCAGATGGACCGCGTGACCCAGCAGAACGCCGCCATGGTCGAGCAGTCGACCGCCGCCAGCCACATGCTGGCACAGCAGTCGCGCGAGCTGGCCGATCTGGTCGCCCGCTTCGAGCTGGATCGCGCGGCTCCGGCCCGCAGCCATGCCACAGGCCGCGGCTATTCGCGGGCCGCCTGAGGCTTTTAGCGCCCCCGTTCGTCGATGACTGTTTGCGCTGACGGCGACGCGGGCTAAACCCACCTCTGGGGAGTTCCCGTCGGAGTTTGCGGTGAAGGTTGCGGAGCGCTGGTTCGTGTGGGCGGGCATCGGCCTGCTGGGCGCTATTGCGCTGGCGGGACTGGTGGTCGCCATCTATGCGGCCTGGCTGTTCCATGACCTGCCCGACGCCTCCGAACTGGCCGACTACCGCCCGCCGACCGCGACGCGCGTCTATGCCGGCGACGGCACCCTGATCGGCGAGTTCTCGGACGAGCGGCGCATCTATGTGCCCTATGAACAGATCCCACAGCAGGTCGTGCACGCCTTCATGGCGGCCGAGGACAAGAATTTCTTCCAGCACGGCGGTATCGACGTGTCCGGCCTGGGCCGGGCCATGTTCAAGAACGTCTTCAACTTCGTCTCCGGACGGCGTCTGGAGGGCGGCTCGACCATCACCCAGCAGGTCGCCAAGAACGTCCTCCTGACCAATGAGTCGACGGTGGGCCGCAAGCTGAAGGAGGCCATCCTCTCCAGCCGCCTGGAAGCGACCCTGACCAAGGAACAGATCCTCGAGCTCTATCTGAACGAGATTTTCCTCGGCTACCGGTCGTATGGTGTGGCCTCGGCGGCCTACAACTACTTCGGCAAGTCGCTGCAGCAGCTGACGCCGGACGAGGCGGCCTTCCTCGCCTCCCTGCCCAAGGGACCGAACAACTACCATCCCAAACGCCACCCGGGCGCGGCCAAGGGCCGGCGCGACTGGGTGCTCGGCGAGATGGAGCAGAACCACTGGATCACCGAGCAGCAGATGATCGACGGCCGCGCCCGGCCCCTGATCACCCAGGACGCTCCCAAGCGCGCCCAGTACGCCGACGCCGACTTCTTCGTCGAGGAAGCCCGCCGTCAGGCCCTGGCCAATACCGACATCGGCGACCAGCTGAACGCCGGCGGCTTCTATATGCGCACGACCCTTGACCCGACGCTCCAGACGGCGGCCCGCGACGCCCTGATGACCGGGCTCGAGAACTATGACCGCCGCCACGGCTGGCGCGGCGCATGGGGCACGACCGACTTCGCTGACGGCTGGCAGGCCCAGGCCCTGAAGAAGACCACCCCGCCCGAACGCCGCGCCTGGCAGGCCGCCGCGGTAACCTCGGTTTCGGGCAACAGCGTCTCGATCGTCACCGCCCGCGACGGCGATACCGGCAGCCTGATCGTCGCCGACGCCGCCTGGGCCAACGCCAATCGCCAGCTGCGCCGCGGCGACCTGATCTTCGTCGAGAAGAAGGGCGGCCAGTACGCCCTGAAACAGATCCCGGCCGTCAACGGCGCCCTGGTGGCCATCGAACCCCAGTCGGGCCGCGTCCTGGCCATGGTCGGCGGCTATTCCTACGCCCTGTCCAGCTTCAACCGCGCCACCCAGGCCGAGCGCCAGCCCGGCTCGGCCTTCAAGCCGATCGTCTACGCCACCGCTCTGGAGACTGGCGACTTCACCCCGGCCTCGGTCGTGCTGGACGCCCCGATCAGCTTCGCGGGCGGCGCCAACGGCGGCCGCTGGACGCCCGAGAACTATTCGAAAGAGTACTACGGCCCCTCGACCCTGCGTCGCGGTCTGGAGCTGTCGCGCAACGTCATGACCGTGCGCCTTGCCTCGACCATCGGCATGCCGCGCATCATCGACCTGGCCAAGAAGATGGGCGTCTCCAACAGCCTGCAGCCCAATCTGTCGGTATCGCTGGGGGCAGGGGAGACCACCCCCTATCGCCTGACCGCGTCCTATGCCGCCTTCGTCAACGGCGGCCGCCGGGTTGATCCCTATCTGATCGAGATGGTCCAGGACCGGAACGGCGAGACCATCTATCGCGCCGACCGCCGCCAGTGCCGTGAGTGCGATCGCGGCTTCAGCGGCCAGCCGTCGCCGCGTCTGGAGCCGCGCGGGACCCAGGTCATCGACCCGATCACCGCCTACCAGATTTCCTCCATGCTGGAAGGCGTGGTCCAGCGCGGCACCGCAGCCAGCGCGCGCGGCCTCGGCCGCTGGATCGGCGGCAAGACCGGGACGACCAACGACTACCGCTCGGCCTGGTTCGTCGGCTTCTCGTCCGACATCGTGGTCGGGGTCTTCATCGGCTTCGACGACAACCGCTCGCTGGGCTCCGGCGAAACGGGCGCGGCCACCCCGGTGCCGATCTTCACCGACTTCATGCAGCGCGCCCTGCGCGAGCGTCCGGCCCGGCCCTTCGTGCGTCCGCGCAACGCCGTCTTCCGCACGGTCAACGGCATCGAGGAAGCCTTCCGCCCCGGCACCGAGCGCGCCCGCAACGACCAGGCGCCGGATCCGAACGCCCCCGTCGGTCCGCTGAACTACAATGACGTCATCCGTCAGGAGCAGCAGAACGTGGGTCCCGCCATCCCGAACCTGCCGGCCCAGTCGGCCCCGCCGCCGCCGCAGAAGCCGCCGGCAGAGGATCTGAGCGGACTGTACTGAGGTCAAAGGGTCGAGGGTCGAGGGGCGAGTCAGGCTTCTTTCGACCCTCGACCCTCATCCCTCGACCCTGTTCTCCCTTTCCCTTTCCCCCGGCGCGCTCTATGTCCGCGCCTCACTTGTGTATCGCCGGAGATTGCGATGAGACCGGATGTCGAGGCCATGAAGGCCGACATCGAGCAGAGCGTCGCTCTGCTCAGGAGGCGTCTTTGACTGGGATGTCGCCGTCAGAAAGCTCGATGAGCTGAACGCCCGGGTCGAGGACCCGACCCTGTGGGACAAGCCCGACGAGGCCCAGGCCGTCAGTCGCGAGCGCGCCCAGCTCGAAGGCAAGATCAACACCGTCAAGGAGATGGTCCGCGACCTGGAGGACGGCGTCATGCTGTCCGAAATGGCCGACGAGGAGGGCGATGAGGCCACCCTCGAGGAGGCCCGCGCCCAGCTCAAGGCCATCAAGGACCGTGCCGCCCGCGCCGAGCTGGAGGCCCTGCTGTCCGGCGAGGCCGACGGCAACGACGCCTATCTGGAAGTGAACTCCGGCGCCGGTGGCACCGAGTCGAACGACTGGGCCGGCATGCTGCTGCGCATGTACACCCGCTGGGCCAAGGCGCACGGCTATGAGGTCGAGATCGAGGCCCTGGAAGACGGCGAACAGGCGGGCGTCAAATCGGCGACGGTCCTGATCACCGGCCCCAACGCCTATGGCTGGCTGAAGTCGGAATCGGGCGTCCACCGCCTGGTCCGCATCAGCCCCTATGACGCCGCCGCCAAACGCCACACCTCCTTCGCCTCCATCGGAGTGTCGCCGGTCGTCGATGACACCATCGAGATCGACATCAATCCGTCGGACGTGCGCACCGACACCTATCGCGCCTCCGGCTCGGGCGGTCAGCACATCAACAAGACCGACTCGGCCGTGCGCCTGACCCATATCCCGACCAATACGGTGGTGGCCTGTCAGGCCGGCCGCTCCCAGCACCAGAACCGCGAGATGGCGTGGAAGATGCTGCGCGGCCGTCTGTACGAGCTGGAACTGCAGAAGCGCGAGGCGGCTGCCCAGGCCCTGGCCGACGCCAAGACCGACATCGGCTGGGGGCACCAGATCCGCTCCTACGTCCTGCAGCCCTATCAGATGGTCAAGGACCTGCGCACCGAGGTCGAGACCTCGGACACCGCAGGGGTTCTGGACGGCGACCTCGACGCCTTCATGGGCGCGGCCCTGGCCCAGCGGGTCGGCGAGACCCGCGGCTCGTCGGTGGACTAAAAGAGAAAGGGCCCGGAGCGATCCGGGCCCTTTTGCCTTTCGGGGGGGGGGGCAGGCTCCCGGAGTGGACAGGCTTCACCGATTGCCGGACTATCGCGGCATGGGGCTGTCGTGTTGTTCGTGCGGGTACAGGTCGGGGAACCGCGCCGTCTTCCGGCCCGTGAAGCGCAACCTGTTCGGCCTGCGCCGCTGGCTGTGTTTTGGATGCCGGCCCGTGCCCAGAGGCCGGTTCGGGCTGGAGAGCCTCGTCGTGTCTGGCCTGATGGTGTTGGCGGGAAGCGCGATTCTGGCGGCAGGCGCCGTGCTGGAACCGTTCGGCTATATCCTCGTGGCCTGGGGCGGCTTCATCCTCATGGCCCCGGTCACACTCGCCATTCATGAGCTGGGCCATGCCGGCGTCGCCGCCTTGCTGGGCCGGCGCGTCTATCAGATCAACATCGGCACGGGCCGCGCCTTCGGGGCCTTCAGCATAGGCCTCACCCGTCTGGCCTTCGGTCGCGATCTGGGCTTCGGATATGTGATCCAGATGCCCTTGAAGACGGCCAGCCGTGCGGGAGACATGGCGGTCTTCGCGGCGGGGGCGGCCGCGAACCTCGCCGTCGCCGGGGTCATGCTGTGGCTGGTGAACGGAGCGCCGCACTGGGGCGGCGTCCCGGCCGCCCTGACGCTGGCGTCGCTGTTCTCGAACCTCATCACAGGGGCGATGGCTCTGGTTCCCCGGACCTATGCCTTCGAGGGGCAGGCCCTGGTGTCGGACGGGCGACAGTTGCTTCATCTGCTTCTGCGGCGGCGCGCGGCCGTGGACTGGGGCCCGCTTCACGACGCCTACCAGGCTGTGTCCCTCGCTCAGGCGAAGCGTTGGTCGCAAGCCGAGGCCAAGTATCGGGACGCCTTTGCCCGCTACCCCGACCAGCCCGGCTTCCTCGGCGGGCTGATGCACATCCTTCCCTTCTCAAAGGATCATGAGGCGGCCAGAGCCTGCGCCGAGGCGCATGAGGCCTTCCTGCGGCCGGAGCGCGAGGTCGCGGCCCCGATGGCGGTGAGCTGGGGCTATGCCTGGGGGATGGCGGCCTGGTCGTTCGTCCGGTCCCCGATCGGGGATTTGGCCGCGGCCGACCTCTATTCGCGGCGAGCCCTCGACCTCGACAGTCTGCCCCATCCGCGCGCCATTCGGGGCGCGCTGCTGGCCCGCACTGGCGAGCCCGAACGCGGGCTTGCCGAGATGGTGGAGAGCTTCAGGACCTTGCCCAACCCCGGCGACCAGCTGGAGTTCTGCGACTTCATCATCGCCCACGGGCTGGAAAGCGCCGATCTGAAGACGCCCGACTTCGAGGACTATGCGGTCCACCTGCGCAAGCTGACCTAGACGCGACAAACAGAAAGGGCCCGGATCGCTCCGGGCCCTTTTTGCTGTCTGCCTGTCGCCAGCCCTCAGAAGCTCGGGATCTGCGGCTTCTCCTCGACCGGCAGGGGCGGGGCGCTGAAGGCGTCGGCGGTGGGCGCCGGAGCGGGCGTCGGGGCCGGAGCGGCGGCGACGGGAGCGACGACAGGAGCCTGCGGACGGCTCTGCAGCACGCGGCCCTGGAAGTAGGCGCCGATGTCGATCGACAGCTGTTCGGCGGTGATGTCGCCGTCGACATAGGCGGTCGAGACCAGCTTGACCTGCTTGCCCGTGACGCCGCCGACGATGCGGCCGCGCACTTCGAGATAGTCGGCGCTGACATTGCCCTCGACGGCGCCGGTCTCGCCGACGATCAGGCGGCCGACGCGGATGTCGCCCTTGACCGCGCCGTCGACCTGCAGGTCGCCGCCGCCGGTGACCGTGCCCTCGAACTGCAGGTCCGACGACAGGGTCGACAGGCCGCGCGACGAGATCGACGGGGCGGGAGCCGGGGTGGGGGCGCTGGTCATGGGACGTCCTGGCGAAGGCAGATCCGGCAGCGGCGGGATCGGCGCAGGGATCGGCCGGGTCTGGCCGGGAGCGGGCGTGGCGGGCTTAGTCTTGTTGAACAAGTTGATCTCCTGCTCTGAGGAAGCGGGCGGGGTTCTGGGCACGACCGTTGACCCACACCTCGTAGTGCAGATGAACGCCCGTGGAGCGGCCGGTGGTTCCCATCGCGCCGATCCGCTGGCCGAGCGCGATTGGCTGGCCGGGCTTGACGGCGATGGAGTTCAGATGGGCGAACCGGGTCTTGAAACCGTGCCCATGGTCTATCTCAACGGTGTTGCCATACCCTGAACGAACGCCCGTAAAGAGATGACGCCGGGGGCCGTCGCATAGATGGGGGTGTTCAAGGGGGCGGCGAAGTCCTGGCCCTGATGCAGGGCGGGACGGCCGTTGAAGGGGTCGAAGCGGACGCCGAAGCCCGAGGTCGTGCGGGCCTGGGTCGGGCGGGCGAACGGCAGGCCGTCGGCGACGTCGGCCAGCCGGCGCATGTCGTTCAGATTGTCGGCGGCGTTGCGGATGCGGATGGCGAAGCCTTCGTCGACGTCCAGAATGGCGGCCAGGGCGCGCGGGTCCTTGGCCTCGACCAGCGGGCCGCCGAGGCCGGCGCCCTGGACCACATAGGCGGCGGGATTCAGGCCGGCCAGGCGGAAGGCGAGGCGTAGCCGCTCGGCGCGGGTCTGGGCGAAGGCCTCGGCCCTGGCGATCAACCGGTCCTGATCCAGCCGCACGGCCATGACGCGCTGGACGGGCGAATGGTCGGCGGCGCGGAGCGGGGTGGCGGGCTTGAGCGCGCCCTGCGCCCCCGGCACCCCGTGGAACATGGACATCACGCCGGTCAGGGCCGCGTGGCGGTGCTCGACCATCTGGGCCATCTCGTCCAGCGAGCCGTTCGTCGCCGACATCCGCACCACGGCGGTCTCAAGACGGGCCTGAAGGTCGGCGTTGGCGCGTTCGGAGGCGGCGCGGGCGCGCACGACCTGGCTGTCCGCCTGGGTCCGGGCCACGACATCGAAGAGGAAGCCGCCCGAGGCGACCAGGGTCCAGCCGACCGCCAGCGCCGCGACGCCGGCCATGATCATCTGGCGTCCCGTCGTCAGCACATAGCCCCGAACATCGCCGTTGCTCTCGCGCAGATAGAGACAACGTTCGGGGAATAGGCGTTCGATCAAGGAGCGCCTGACCACTCCTGTGTCTTCCTGCATTGTAATCACGCCCCCACGCTTACGGGGACACTTATCCGGGAACAGAGGCAGGACGGCAACAGCGTTCACGCGTTGTTAACCATCATTGTGCGCTGCAACGCCTGAAACGAATCTAGGGCAGGCCCAGATTCGCGCGATTGGGGTATTGTTGCAGGGGCACAGTCTGCTTGCGGGGCCGAGGTCAGGCGGGACGCAGTTCCTTGGCGGCCTCGAGCACGGCGGCGGCGTGGCCCTTGACCGAGACCTTGCGCCATGTGCGCCGCACAACTCCGGCTTCGTCGATCAGGAAGGTGGCGCGTTCGATTCCCATATAGACGCGGCCGTAGAGCTGCTTCTCGCCCCAGACGCCGTAGCCTTCCGTGACCGCGCCGGTCTCGTCCGAGCCCAGGACGACGCCCAGCGCCGCCTTGGTCTTGAACCGGTCCAGCTTCTTCACCGGGTCGCGGGAGACGCCGATGACGACGGCGTTCGCGGCGGCGAACTGGTCGCCGAGGGCGGTGAAGTCCTGGCCCTCGGTCGTGCAGCCGGGGGTGTCGGCCTTGGGGTAGAAGTAGAGGACCACGGTCTTCCCATTCAGCCCTGCGAGCGAGATCGCCCCGCCGCCGTCGACAGGCAGGTTGAACGCGGGGGCAGGGGCGCCTTCGGTGATCTCCACCATCAGACGGGCCTGACCAGGACGATCTTCTTCTTGCCGGCGGCCAGCTTGATCACCCCGTCGGCGTTGACGTCGGAGACCTCGATCAGGCGGGCCCCGTCGGCGATGGCCTCGTCGTTCAGGCGCAGGCCGCCGCCCTGGGCCAGGCGCCGGGCCTCGCCGTTCGATGCAGTCAGGCCGGCCTTGGTCACGACGGCGGCGACCATGGCCCCGATCACTTCGTCAGACGCCAGTTCGACGGTCGGCAGGTCGGCCGACAGCTGACCCTTCTCGAAGGCGCTCTCGGCGGCCGCGCGAGCGGTGGCGGCGGCCTCCGCCCCGTGCAGCAGGGCTGTGGCGGCGTCGGCCAGCGCCTTCTTGGCGTCATTGATGGCGGCGCCTTCCAGCGCCTCCAGACGGGCGATCTCGTCCAGCGGCAGGTCGGTGAACAGGCGCATGAACTTGCCCACGTCGCCGTCCTCGGCATTGCGCCAGAACTGCCAGTAGTCGTACGGGCTCAGCTGTTCGGCGTTCAGCCAGACAGCGCCCTGCGCGGTCTTGCCCATCTTGCCGCCCGAGGCTGTGGTCAGCAGCGGCGTGGTCAGGCCGAAGGCCGACTTCTGGTCCACGCGGCGCACCAGGTCGACGCCCGAGACGATGTTGCCCCACTGGTCCGACCCGCCCATCTGCAGGGTGACGTTGTGGCGGCGGTTCAGCTCGAGGAAGTCGACCGACTGCATCAGCATGTAGTTGAACTCGAGGAAGCTCATCGGCTGCTCGCGCTCCAGCCGCAGCTTGACCGAGTCGAAGGCCAGCATCCGGTTGACCGTGAAGTGGGTCCCGTACTCGCGCAGGAACTGGATGTAGCCGTACTCGGACAGCCAGTCGTCGTTGTTGATCAGGATGGCGTCGGTGGGCCCGTCGCCGAAGGTCAGGAAGACCTCGAACACCGACTTGATGGAGGCGATGTTGGCGGCGATGTCGGCGTCGGTCAGGTGCGGGCGCGAGGTGTCGCGGCCGGTCGGATCGCCGACCTTGGTCGTGCCGCCGCCGATGATGACCACGGGCTTGCCGCCCGCCTGCTGCAGCCGGCGCAGCATCATGACCGAGATCAGATTGCCGACGTGGAGGCTCTTCGCCGTCGCGTCGAAGCCGACATAGCCGACCACGATCCCGGCGGCGGCCGCCGCATCCAGCTCGGCCGGATGGGTCACCTGATGGATATAGCCGCGGTCCTGCAGCGTCTTGAGGAAGTCGGACTTGAAGGGGGTATCGGTCATGGCGGTTCCGTTAGCAGGGGAGCCGACGGGCGTCATCCGTTTCCGGAAGGGGCGCGCCGCCGGCGAGGGCGGCGCGTAGGTTCGCGGCCGCTCGCTAGCTCAGTGAGCGGTAATAGAGGCCGGTGCGGGCGAGGCGTGCGAACATCTCCGCAGGCTAGGATGAAGGCCGCCGGACGGTCAAGCGTTTGACGTCCGGGCGGCGCACGCTATCGAAGAGGGATGGTCCTTGAACGCACGCTGCTTCCGCATCCCGGCACGACCGCCGCAGGCCTTGGCAACATCAACGTCGAGGTCGATTGGGAGGGCCGGTCGTACGTCTACGTGACCTTCCGGGCCTCGGGCTTCGCAGGCGGCGTCTTCCTGCCGGCGGGGAAGGCGCCTGAGCGTCGCGACGAGCTCTGGATGCGCACCTGCTGCGAGGTCTTCGCCCGGCGGCGTCTCGACGACTATGTCGAGTTCAACCTGTCCCCGTCAGGCGACTGGGCCGCCTATGCCTTCTCCGGCTACCGCGCCGGCATGCGCAACTTCTCTGTGTCCGCCCCCGACATCCGGGTGATCCCGAAGGACGACGGGTTCGAGCTGACGGCCATGATCCCGTGGAGCGACTGGCCGCACATCGAGGCGATCGGCCTGTCGGCCGTGATCGAGGGCACTGACGGTTCCAAAACCTATTGGGCCCTGACCCATCCCTCGGATATGCCCGACTTCCACCATGCGGACTCGTTCGCGCTGATCTCGCCCGCCCTGGAGCACCCATGAAGTTCGGCATCGACCGCCTGCTGTCCGACCCCGCCCTTCAGGCCGAGCTGAAGGGGCGGCGCGTGGCGTTGCTGGCGCATCCGGCGTCGGTGACGGCGGACCTGACCCACTCCATCGACGCCCTGGCGGCCCTGCCGGGGATCAAGCTGACGGCCGCCTTCGGGCCGCAGCACGGGATGAAGGGCGACCTGCAGGACAATATGATGGAGACGCCGGACGAGACCGATCCGGTCCACGGCATCCCCGTCTTCAGCCTGTACGGGGAGGTGCGCCGGCCCTCGGGCCAGTCGATGACCACCTTCGACGTCATCCTGATCGACCTGCAGGATGTGGGCTGCCGCATCTACACCTTCGTGACGACCCTGCTGTACGTGCTGGAGGCCGCGGCCGAGCACGGCAAGACGGTCTGGGTGCTGGACCGGCCCAACCCGGCCGGGCGGCCGGTCGAGGGGCTGACGCTGCGGCCGGGCTGGGAGAGCTTCGTCGGGGCCGGGCCCATGCCGATGCGGCACGGCATGACCCTGGGCGAGATGGGCCTGTGGTTTATCGACCACTTCGGGCTGAAGGTGGACTACCGCGTCATCGAGATGGAGGGCTGGGAGCCCGAGCAGGGGCCCGGCTACGGCTGGCCGCTGAGTCAGCGCAGCTGGATCAACCCCAGCCCCAACGCCCCCAATGTCTCCATGGTCCGGGCCTATGCCGGCACTGTCATGCTGGAGGGGGCGACCCTGTCGGAGGGGCGAGGCACGACCCGTCCGCTGGAGCTGTTCGGGGCGCCCGACATCGTGGCCCGCGATGTCATCGCCGAGATGCAGCGGCTGGCGCCCGAGTGGCTGAAGGGCTGTGTCCTGCGCGACTGCTGGTTCCAGCCGACCTTCCACAAGCACGTCGGCCAGCTCTGCAACGGGGTCCAGATCCACGTCGACGACCCCCACTATGACCATGCCGCCTTCAAGCCCTGGCGGGTCCAGGCCCTGGCCTTCAAGGCGGTGCGCAACCTCTATCCGGACTACGATCTGTGGCGCGACTTCCCCTATGAGTACGCCTTCGGCAAGCTGCCGATCGACACCATCAACGGCAGCCCGGCCCTGCGGGAATGGGTCGACGATCGGGAGGCCACGGCCGCCGATCTGGACGCCCTGACCCTGCCGGACGAGGCGGCCTGGGAAGAGGCGCGGAAGCCCTTCCTGCTCTATTGAGGGGCCTGCTCTATTGAGCGGCCTGCTCTATTGAGCGGCCTGTCCAACCGGTGGCTGGGCGTCGCGTGCGGCGTCGGGGCCGGGGCCATGTGGGGCATGGTCTTCCTGGCGCCCAAGGCCACGCCGGACGCCTCTCCGGCCCTGATGGCGGCCGGGCGCTACATCGCCTACGGGCTGATCGCGGCGATGCTGGTCGCCCCGCGCTGGCGGCGGCTGACGGCCCTGCTGACCGGCGAGGCCTGGCGGGCGCTGGTGCTGCTGAGCGTGCTGGGGAACCTGCTCTACTACGCCCTGCTGGTCGTCGCCGTGCACTGGGCCGGGGTCTCGGCCAGCGCCCTGATCGTCGGGATGGTGCCGGTGGTGGTGGCCCTGTGGGGGCTGCGCGAGCCGGGCGCCGCGCCGCTGAAGCGGATCGCTCCGGCGTTGGTGCTGGCGGTCATCGCCGTGGTCCTGATCGGGCATGAAGCCTCGCAAGGAGAGGCAGGCGGGGAGGGGGCGCGGCCCCTGTGGACCAGCCTGATGGGTCTCGGCTGCGCGGTCGCGGCCCTGGTGTCCTGGTCGGCCTATGCGGTATTCAACAGCCGCTGGCTTGACCGGCTGCCGGACGTCTCGGCCCACGACTGGTCGCTGCTGACCGGGGTGGTGACAGGAGGCCTGTCGCTGGGCTTGGCGGTGCTGGTGCTGTTCGATCCGCCGCAGTGGGCCATTGGCGATTGGGGCCTGTTCGTCGGTGTCTCGGCGGCCGTGGCCTTCGGCGCCTCCATCGTCGGCAACGCCTTCTGGAACCGCGCCAGCCGGCTGCTGCCCATGACCCTGATGGGCCAGATGATCGTCTTCGAGACTCTGTTCGCCCTGGCCTATGGCTTCCTCTTGGCCCGGCGCGGCCCGAGCCTGCTGGAGGGGCTGGCCGTGGTCCTGATGGTCGCCAGCGTCCTGCTCAGCGTGCGGGCGCATGGGCCGGAGCTGGAGGCCGAGCGGTAGGGTTTGCACTCCGAAAAAGGCGAGTGCAAAAGGTGCATTTTTGAATGATGAAGTTCAGGTTTGGTGCGTAAATTCCTGAAGTCTAACGATCTATATCGCGAGAAGGGTTTGCACTCGGCTTGCACTCGAGTGCGGGCGCGGCGGTGATGTCAAAGACCGGGGACTGGGAGTCTAACCCGGTTTTGAGGCGTGCCAAGCCGAATGCTCCCATTCGCCTGAAAGACGCGGAGTATCAGCCTGTTGGACCGGGCCGGTATGCTGACCCAACGCCGCTCAGCCCGATGACGGGCTAGAACCGCCGCGCCAGGCCGACGCCGAACTCCACGTCGGGGCTGTCGTCGTTCAGACCGAAATTCAGGCC
The DNA here is from genome assembly GCF_017487405.1 of Brevundimonas goettingensis. NCBI lineage: Bacteria > Pseudomonadati > Pseudomonadota > Alphaproteobacteria > Caulobacterales > Caulobacteraceae > Brevundimonas > Brevundimonas goettingensis. The sequence goes on from NZ_CP062222.1 coordinate 1,266,526, forward strand.
GACGTCGAGCTGGCTGTCGGCCAGCATCGGCGGGGTCCAGACGGCGGTCAGGTCGAAGGTCGACTGGGTCGAGGCCTCGACCGGGTCGTCGTCGCGACTGACCCAGATCTCGGCGCCCAGGGCCCATTCGCCGAAGCCGCGCCCGATGCCCGCCACTATTGTGTACGCGGCGTGGCGGCCGTCGCCGTCGCTGTCGGCGGCGACGTCGATCTCGGGCGACAGGCTCAGCGACCAGTCGTCGTTCAGCGCCACGGAGACGGGCAGGACGATCCCGCCCTCGAAGCCGTCGTCTCCCACGTCGCGCGAGCCGGTCGGGGCGGTGATGAAGCCGACGATGGCCGCCGACAGCCCGCTGCCGTCCGGACGGGCCAGGGAATGGCGGACGCCGATCGAGATGTCGCCGATGCCATCGGCGATCTCGCTGTCGACCGTGGCGCGGTCGGTGACCTTTTCACGGCTGTAGGGGGTGACGCCGACTGGATCTCGTTCTGTCCGTCGACGCCGTAGCGGATGAAGGTGTCGCCATAGGCGAGGCTCTCGACCTTGAAGTCGTCGGTCTTCTGCCAGCCGCCGTCGAAGAGGCCCAGTTCGACCTGCCAGTGACCCTGGTCGAGGATACAGGTCGGCGTGCCCTTGCCCGGCCGGTCGGCGCAGAAGTCGCGCAGGCCGTAGTCGTAGTGTTCCGCCATGGCCGGCGCCGCGGCCAGCATGGACGCGAGCCCGAACAGGGCGGCAGCCAGTCTGTTGATCATCTGAGTCGTCTCCCCAAGGCCTTCTATACCGCAGGTCTTTCAGCGGGCGATGTCCCATCCCCGACACAATCCGTCGGTCTCCTGCTCAGCCTGTAGCGGTGCGGAGGGGCGGATGATCGGTCTGGTATTGGCGGCGGTGCTGACGTTTCAGACGGGGGCGCCGTCGGGCCTGTCGCTGCCTCCGGCCCCGGCGCCGACCCTGAGCCCTGAAGCAAGGCAACTGATCGCACCGGTCCTGGACGGAATCACGACCGAACAGGCCCGGCAGGCCGCCCTGCCGCCGCCCGCCGACATCAATGAGCGGTTCCTGCGCATGTACAGGCTGGACCAGCAGACCCGGGCCGCCGCGACGGATATCGATTTCACCACCCTGCCGCCCGATCAACGCCAGCCGGCGATGGCGGCGATGTGGACCGCCATCGGCGCGGTGGACGAGTCCAACCAGAAGGCTTTGCTGGAGATGTTGCCGCCCGAGGGGTGGTTCTACAAATCCGTCTACGGCGACGGACCAGCCAGTACGGCCTTCCTGATCATCCAGCATTCGGATGTCGATCTCTGGCGGCGCTTCCTGCCGGTGCTGGAGCCGCTGGTCGCTACCGGCGAGGTCGAGGGGCAGTCCTACGGCCTGATGTACGACCGGCTGGCGGTCGCTGAGGGACGGCCGCAGCGCTACGGCACCCAGATGACCTGCAAGGGCGGCAAATTCGTCGTCGACTACGACGCCCTCGAAGATCCGGAGCACGCGGAAGAGCGCCGGGCGGCCATGGGCTTCCACCGGACGCTCAAGGAATACGAGGCCCTGTTCGCCGGCTACCCGTCCTGCGAGGAGGACTGATCAGGCCGGCTTTTCTTCCAGGCGCTTGTCCAGATAGGCGCCGACGCGGCGGTCGACGGCGTCCATGTGGTTTTGCCAGAAGTGGCTGGCGCCGTCCTCCAGCTCATAGTCGATGACGATGCCCTTCTGGGTGCGCAGCTTGTTGACCACGCGCTCGACCTCGACCGGCGGCACGATGCTGTCCGCCGTCCCGTGCAGGAACAGGCCCGAGGCCGGGCAGGGGGCGAGGAAGGAGAAGTCGTACATGTTCGACGGCGGCGAGACGGAGATGAAGCCGTCGGTCTCGGGCCGGCGCATCAGAAGCTGCATGCCGATATAGGCGCCGAATTGATAGCCGGCGACCCAGGTCTGGGTGGCGGCGGGGTTGTTGGCCTGGAGCCAGTCGAGGGCGGTGGCGGCGTCGGCCAGCTCGCCGATGCCCGAATCGAACTCGCCCTGGGACTTGCCCACGCCGCGCGAATTGTAGCGCAGGGTCGCGAAGCCACGCTTCACGAACAGCTGGTACAGCGTCACCGCGACCGGGTTGTTCATATGGCCGCCGGCCTTGGGGTGCGGGTGCAGGATCAGGGCGATCGGAGCATTGGCGCGCTTGCCCGGGGAATAGCGACCTTCGATACGACCGGAGGCGCCGGGCAGGATGACTTCAGGCATGAGGCTCTGGAATCCGTTCACATATGTCGTTTCGGCGGCATGAATACTTGACCGCTGCGGTAGGACTTTCTAAGTCCCCCGTGCGCGCCGCCGCCTTGCAGAAGGCGCGGGTCTTAGCACAGGACCCCCGAAAAGCGCGAGAATTTTGAGGGTGCGAATGCGTCTGTCGACCAAGGGACGATACGCCGTGATGGCGATGGCCGATCTGGCGAAGAACAGCCGTGCGGATGACGGCGCCGCGCGCGCGGTTTCGCTGGCCGAGATCGCGCAGCGCCAAGAGATTTCATTGAGTTATCTGGAACAGCTGTTCGCCCGACTGAGGAAGGGCGGGCTGGTCATGAGCGTGCGCGGTCCCGGCGGCGGCTATCGGCTGGCCAGGGGGGCGGATGAGACCGTGGTCGCCGACATCGTCCTGGCGGTCGATGAGCCGATCCGCGCGACCCGCTGCGTCGGCCATTCCTCGCCCAAGGGCTGCATGATGGCCGGCGAGCGCTGCATCACCCACAATCTGTGGGAAGATCTCGGCGACGAGATCCACCGCTATCTGGCCGGCGTCTCGCTGGAAGACGTGGTGATGAACCGCACGGGCGCGCGGCGCCGGGCGGCTGAGGCGGAAGCCGTCATCGTCGTGGAGGAGGCCGCATGAGCGTCTACCTCGACTACAACGCTTCGGGCCTGATCCGGCCGGAAGTGCTGGAGGTCATGACCGCCATCCTGGCCGAGGGCGGCAACGCCTCGGCGGTGCATGCCCTGGGCCGCAAGGCGCGGGCGCGGATCGAGACGGCGCGGGCCCAGGTGGCGGCCCTGGTCGGCGCCGATCCGACGGCGGTGATCTTCTCGTCCGGCGGCACGGAATCCAACGGTCAGGGTCTGGCCAGCGCCCTGGCCGCCGGCTGCGAGCGGCTGATCGTCAGCTCGACCGAGCATCCCTGCATCCTCGAAGCCGCGGTGGCCTCCGGCAAGCCGGTGAAGATGCTGCCGGTGGATACCAACGGCGTGATCCAGCTGGGCAAGCTGTCGGAGCTGCTGCGCCTGCCCGGCAAGGCGGTGGTGGCCATCCATCACGCGAACAATGAGAGCGGGGTCCTCCAGCCCATCGCCGCGGCCGCCCGGATCGTGCGCGAGGCCGGCGGCTGGCTGCATGTCGATGCGGTCCAGTCGGCGGGCAAGATCCCGGTCGATATGCGTAGCCTCGGCGCCGACAGCCTGACCCTTTCGGCGCACAAGCTGGGCGGGCCCCAAGGCGTGGGCGCTCTGATCATGGGCGCGGGCCGGTCGGCGGTCGCCGTGGTCCACGGCGCCGGTCAGGAGCGCGGCATGCGCGGCGGCACCGAGAATGTCGCGGGCGTGGCGGGCTTCGGCGTGGCGGCGGAATGCGCCCTGCGTGACCTGCCCCATGTCGAGACGCACAAGCCTTGGCGCGACGCGGCCGAGAAGACGGTCACCGCCGCCGGCGCCGTGATCATTGGCGGGGCAGTCGAGCGGCTGCCCAACACCCTGTTCATGGCCGTCGCCGACTGGGACAGTCCGCAGCAGGTGATCACCCTCGATCTGGCCGGGATCATGGCCTCGGGCGGGTCGGCCTGTTCGTCGGGCAAGACCAAACCCTCGCGCGCCATCCTGGCAACGGGCCGCGCCGACCTGGCCACTGGAGGCGTGCGCGCCTCGGGCGGCTGGACCACCACCGAAGATGACTGGATCCGTTTCGCGACGACCTGGGCGACGGCCTATGCCGCCCAGCGCCAACGGATCGCCGAGCGTAGCAAGAAGGAGGTCGCGTAATGGCCGCCGTTCAGGAAACCATCGACGCGGTCGCCGCGCTGGAGAAGTACGAGCACGGCTTCACCTCCGAGATCGACACCGAGTTCGCGCCGCGCGGCCTAAACGCCGATATCGTCCGCTTTATCAGTGAGAAGAAGGGCGAACCTGAGTGGATGCTTGAATGGCGTCTGGCCGCCTATGAGCGCTGGCAGGCCATGGAGGAGCCGACCTGGGCCTCGGTGAAATACGAGCCGGTCGACTACCAGTCGCTGTTCTACTACGCCGCGCCGAAGAAGAAGGACGGGCCCAAGTCGCTGGACGAGGTCGATCCCGAACTGCTGGCCGTCTATGCCAAGCTGGGCATTCCGCTGAACGAACAGGCGGTGCTGGCCGGCGTCGAGGGCGCGCCGAAATATGCCGTGGACGCCGTCTTCGACAGCGTCAGCGTGGTCACCACCTTCAAGGCCGAGCTGGCCAAGGTCGGCGTCATTTTCATGCCGATTTCCGAGGCCTTGCGCGAATATCCTGATCTGGTGCGTCAGTATCTGGGATCGGTCGTGCCGGTGTCGGACAACTATTTCGCGGCCCTGAACAGCGCGGTCTTTTCGGACGGGTCGTTCGTCTACATCCCGCCGGGCGTGCGCTGCCCGATGGAGCTGTCGACCTATTTCCGCATCAATGCGAGCCAGACCGGCCAGTTCGAACGCACCCTGATCATCGCCGACAAGGGCAGCTACGTCTCGTATCTGGAAGGTTGCACGGCCCCCATGCGCGACGAGAACCAGCTGCATGCGGCCGTGGTCGAGATCGTCGCCCTGGACGACGCCGAGGTGAAATACTCGACCGTCCAGAACTGGTATCCGGGCGACGCCAACGGCAAGGGCGGCATCTACAACTTCGTGACCAAGCGCGCCGACTGCCGCGGCGACCGGTCGATGGTCAGCTGGACCCAGGTCGAGACCGGCTCGGCCGTGACCTGGAAATACCCGTCCTGCATTCTGAAGGGCGAGGAGAGCTCGGGCGAGTTCTATTCGATCGCCATCACCAACGGGCATCAGCAGGCCGACACCGGCACCAAGATGATCCATCTGGGCAAGAACTCGAAGTCGCGAATCATCGCCAAGGCGGTGTCGGCGGGCAAGTCGGACTCGACCTATCGCGGTCTGGTCTCGGTGCATCCGAAGGCGACGGGGGTGCGGAACTTCACCCAGTGCGACAGCCTGCTCATCGGCAAGGACTGCGGCTCCCACACCGTGCCCTATATCGAGGCGCGCAACGGCTCGGCCCAGCTGGAGCACGAGGCGACGACGACCCGCCTGTCCGACGATCAGCTCTTCTACGTCCAGCAGCGCGGCCTGAGCCAGGAAGAGGCGGTGGCCCTGCTGGTCAACGGCTTCGTCCGCGACGTCATGCAGAAGCTGCCGATGGAGTTCGCCGTCGAGGCGCAAAAACTAGTGGCGATCAGCCTTGAAGGCTCGGTCGGGTAAAAGAAGAACCATGCTGAAGATCAACAACCTCCACGTCTCCGTCGGTGAAAAGCCGATCCTCAAGGGGCTGACGCTCGATGTGCCCGCCGGCGAGGTGCATGCCATCATGGGTCCGAACGGGGCGGGCAAGTCGACGCTGGGCTACGCCCTGTCGGGCCGGCCGGGCTATGAGGCGACCGAAGGTTCGGTCCAGTGGAATGGCGACGATATGCTGGCGCTGGAGCCGGCCGAGCGCGCCGCCAAGGGCGTCTTCCTGTCGTTCCAGTATCCCGTCGAGATTCCCGGCGTGCCGGCCATGACCTTCGTGCGCACGGCCCTGAACGCCCAGAAGCGCGCGCGTGGCGAGGTCGAGGTCTCGGCGCCCGAGTTCCTGAAGCTGGTCAAGACGGCCTCGGCGACGCTGAAGATGAATTTCGACATGCTCAAGCGGCCGCTGAACGTCGGCTTCTCGGGCGGCGAGAAGAAGCGGATGGAGATCCTGCAGATGGCCCTGCTGGAGCCGTCGCTGCTGATCCTCGACGAGACCGATTCCGGCCTCGACATCGACGCCCTGCGCATCGTGTCGGAGGGGGTAAACGCCCTGCGTTCGCCGGACCGCTCCATGCTGGTCATCACCCACTATCAGCGGCTGCTCGACTATATCAAACCCGACCGGGTGCACGTCCTGGCCGCGGGCCGGATCGTGGCCTCGGGTGGGCCCGAGCTGGCGCTCAAGCTGGAGGCGGAGGGCTACGACCAGTACCTGCCGCCCATCCCCGAGATTGCCGCTTGACCGCGCTGGACATCACCGACGCCTCCACCTTCCCCTCGCGGCGAACGGAGGCGTGGAAATACAGCGACCTGCGCCGGGTTCTGAAGGAAGCGCCTGAGCCGTCGCCGAGCGGCGTCCTGACCGGGCCGGGGCCCTTCTTCGACTTGGGCGGGGAGGCGATCGTCTTCGTCAACGGGGTGGCGGTGGGCGTCGACGCCTTCGTGGCCTCGGGCGAACAGACGCTGCGGCTGCGGTTCATCTCGGATGCCACCGACCCGGCGCAGGTCGGGACCGGCCATGCGACTTCGGTTCAGGTGGCGGCCCGGGCCGGATCGAAACTGCTGCTGCTGGAGACCCATGAGGGTCGCGGCGGCGGCTATGTGGCCCACAACCGCCTGACCATCGACGTGGCCCCAACCGCCGAGGTGACCCGCATCGTCCTGGTCGAGGAGCCGGAGGACGCCATCTCGGTGACCGAGGCCCAGGTCAAAGTCGCCCCAGGCGGCCTCTATCGCCAGACCATCGTGGCCACCGGCGCGAAGCTGCAGCGGCTGGAGACCCATGTCGCCCACGGGGCCGAGGGCGCCGATGTGCGTCTGGACGGCCTCTATGCCCTGACCGGGGCGCGGCACACGGACCTGACCTCGGTCGTCGATCACCTGGCCGCCGACGGCCAGACGAGCCAGGTGACCAAGGGGGTGGTGCGCGACACGGCGCGCGGCGTCTTCCAGGGCAAGATCGTCGTCGAGCGCGGCGCCGACGGCACCGATGCGCGGATGGGCCACCATGCCCTGATCCTGGGCGAGCGGGCCGAGATCGACGCCAAGCCCGAGCTGATCATCTATGCCGACGACGTCCAGTGCGCCCACGGCAATACGGTCGGCAATCTGGATGAGAGCGCCCTGTTCTACATGCAGCAGCGCGGCATTCCGCTGGAGGAGGCCCGGGCGCTGCTGACCCAAGCCTTCCTGATCGAGGTCGTGGACCGGATCGAACACGAGCAGGCGCGGGAGGTGGTCCGGTCATGGCTGACGGAACGCCTCTAGTTATGGCTGCTTTTGACCCCTACGCCGCGCGCGCCCAGTTCCCGATCCTGTCGCGGACGGTGAACGGCAAGCCGCTGGTCTATCTGGACAACGCCGCCTCGGCCCAGAAGCCGCGGGCGGTGATCGACAATCTGGTCGCGCAGATGGAGGGCAGTTACGCCAACGTCCACCGCGGCCTGCACACCCTGTCGAACGAGGCGACCGACGCCTTCGAGGCGGCGCGCGAGACCGTGGCGCGATATCTGAACGCGCCGAGCCCGGAGACCATCGCCTGGACCAAGGGCGGGACCGAGGCGATCAATCTGGTGGCCAACGGCATCGGCCTGTCCATTGAGCCCGGTGACGAGATCATCGTCTCGGAGATGGAGCACCACTCCAACATCGTGCCCTGGCATCTGCTGCGCGAGCGGCGCGGGGCGGTGCTGAAGTGGATCCCGGTGCTGGCCGACGGTTCGCTGGACATGGCCGCATATGCCGAACTGCTGGGTCCAAAGACCCGGATGGTCGCGGTCACCCATATGTCGAACGTGCTGGGGACCATCAATCCGGTCGCCGAGATCACCCGACTGGCCCATGCCGCAGGCGCTCGCGTCCTGATCGACGGCTGTCAGGGGGCGGTGCATGCCGCGCCCGACGTTCAGGCCATCGGCTGCGACTTCTATGTGGTCACGGGCCACAAACTCTATGCCCCGACCGGCATCGGCGCCCTGTACGGGACCGCCGGGGCGCTGGAGAGCCTGCCGCCCTATCAGGGCGGGGGCGAGATGATCGAGACGGTCGAAAAGGATCGGATTAGATACGCCAAGCCGCCGCACCGGTTCGAGGCCGGCACCCCGCCGATCATCGAGGCCATCGGCCTGGGCGCGGCGCTGGAGTGGCTGTCGGGCTTCGACCGGGCGGCGATCGCGGCGCATGAGCACGCCCTGTATCAGCACGCGGTCTCGCGGCTGGAGGGGCTGAACTGGCTGCGGATTCTGGGGCAGGCCGAAGGGAAGGGGGCGATCCTCGCCTTCACCGTCGCCGACGCCCACGCCCACGACATCGCCCAGATCATGGACCGCTACGGCGTCGCCGTGCGCGCGGGCCTGCACTGCGCCGAGCCGCTGGCGAAAAGAATGGGCGTGACCTCGAGCACCCGCGCCAGCTTCGCCCTATATAACACCGTGGAGGATACGGATGCCTTCGTGGATGCGCTGATCAAGGCGCGCGAGTTCTTTGTGTGATGACCGACCAGACGACCCCCGAAACCGACGCCTTCGCCGCCGCCTGGGACGAGCCCCAGAAGAGCGCCCTGTCGCAGGCCGAGCTGAACAAGCTGACCGACGACCTGATCGAGGCGCTGAAGACCGTCTATGACCCGGAAATCCCGGTCGACATCTATGAGCTGGGCCTGATCTACAAGGTCGACGTCAATGACGACCGCGACGTGATCATCGACATGACCCTGACGGCGCCCGGATGTCCGGTGGCCGGCGAGATGCCGGGCTGGGTCGAGGATGCGGTGACCAAGGTGGACGGCGTGAAGTCGGCCAAGGCCAATCTGGTATTCGACCCGCCGTGGGATTCCTCCAAGATGAGCGACGAGGCCAAGCTGGCCTTGAACATGTTCTGAGAGCGCAGATGACCGAGCTTCAGACCACCACCCGTCCGCGCCGTCCGCGTCCCAAGGCCGTGACCCTGACGGACGCCGCCGCCGAGCGGGTGCAGGAGATCATGACCAATGCGGACAAGCCGTACATCGCCCTGCGCGTCGGGGTGAAGAACGGCGGCTGCGCGGGGCAGGAATACACCTTCGCCTATGCCGAACAGATCGAGACGCTCGACGAGGTGGTCGAGGACAAGGGCGTCACCATCCTGATCGACCCCAAGGCCATCCTGTTCCTGATCGGCTCCGAGATCGACTACGAGACGACCAAGCTGTCGTCCAAATTCGTGTTCCGCAATCCGAACCAGACCGACGCCTGCGGCTGCGGCGAGAGCGTGACCATCATCCCGGCCAAGGCGCTGGAAGCCTGATTTGGGCGCGCGCGATCCCGACTTCGAGGAATGGGTGCGCGAGCATTTCGCGGCGCTCGGTCCGCTGGAGATCAAGCGGATGTTCGGCGGGGCCGGCGTCTATCGTCAGGGGATCATCTTCGCCCTGCTGGACGACGGCGTGGTCTGGCTGAAGGGCGATGAGACGAATGTTCCGGCGCTGGAGGCGGCCGGCTCGCGTCAGTTCACCTATCCGGGCAAGGACGGGGTCGAGATGAAGCTCGGCTACTGGAGCCTGCCGGATACGGCGACGGACGATCCGGATGAGGCGTCGGACTGGGGCCGCGGGGCGTTCGAGGTCGCGGTGAGGAAGGCGGCGGCGAAGAAGCCGCGCAAGCCCAAGGCCTGACCCAAATTCCGCTCATCCCCGCGAAGGCGGGGACCCAGTTCTGTTGTGAGCCAGTGTGCTGGATTGTGAGCCTGTCCAACCACACTCGCTGATCGCCCAAAGGTCTGGGTCCCCGCCTTCGCGGGGATGAGCGGGTCATCTATTGGCCCGCGACGCCTCATCCTCGGACAGCACGCGCACCGCGGGCGCTGCCGGCTTGCCCGTCGCCTCGGCGATCAGGTCGTCGGTCTTGCCCTCGATGACGCCTTCGAGGCGGGCGAGGAACTCGTCCTTGCCGAGGCCGGTGGGGATGGGGTCGAGGAACTCCAGCGTCGCCGTCCCCGGATGCTTCTCGTACTTCTCCTCGGGCCAGAACAGGCCGAGGTTGGTGGCCAGGGGCACGACCGGCATGTCGAAGTCGCGGTACATGTGCCAGACGCCGGAGCGATAGCGGTATTTGGTGCCGATCTTCGCCAGATGGCCCTCGGGGAAGATCAGGATCTTGCGGCCCTCGGCATGGGCGTCGGCGCCGCGCTGCTTGAGCGAATCGCGGGCCTCGCGGCCGCCGCAGCTGTTGACGACGATGGCGCCCAGCTTCTTGAGCACCGCGCCGAGCAGCGGAAACTTCTCCAGATGGTCGCCTGTGACGAAGGCCAGGTCGTCGAACTGGTCATAGGTGGCGAAGCCGTCGCCCCAGGACTGGTGTTTGGAGGCGATGATGAAGGCGCCGGCCGGCAGCCGCTCGCGACCACGCACCTGGAGGGTGATTCCGGCAAAGACGCGCATGGCCTGAACCATCCGCTTCACATAGCGACGGATGACCCAGGCGGTGGCCTCGCGGCCGGGCGTCAGCGCCGCGAAGGCCGCCGTCAGGCCGTAGAAGATCGACAGGGCCCAGTAGGCGACGTTGAAAGCAAAGCTTCGCATGGGGGGACTATGGCACGCTTTGCGTGCGCGTCTCGCCTTATCAGGCGGCGGCGGGGAGGCGTTCGCCGTTGGTGACCATGTTCCGGCCGCCGCGTTTGGAGGCGTAGAGGGCCTCGTCGGCGCGGTCGAGCAGCAGGGTGCCGCTCTCGCCGGGGCGGCGCTGGGCCAGACCCGCCGAGATGGTCACGGCGCCGAGCTCGTCATTGGTCGAACGGCGGCGCAGGGCGCGCGAGCCGATCTCCTCGCGGATGGCGTTGAGCGCCGCCTCAACCTGCAGGGCGCCTTCGCCCGGGAAGATGATCGCGAACTCCTCGCCGCCGTAGCGGGCGGCGACGCGCGGGTTCTTGGAGATACGGCCGATGACGCTGGCCACATAGCGCAGGACCTGGTCGCCGGTCTGGTGGCCCCAGGTGTCGTTGAAGCGCTTGAAGTGATCGATGTCGAGGACGGCGAGGGTGACGACGGAGTTGTCGGCCTCGGCCTGATCGCAGGCGCGCAGCAGCTCTTCGTCGAAGGCCTTGCGGTTGGCGAGATTGGTCAGGGCGTCGGTCATGGCGTCGCGGCGCACCTGTTCCAGGTGTTCGCGCAGGCGGGCCACTTCCTTGGTCGAGGTCTCGAGGCGGCGTTCGAGGGTCGCGTTCTCGCGCTGGACGCGCGAGGTGGCGTCGGTCAGGCCGCTGACCAGCTGTTTCAGATCGGCGGGGGCGGCGGCCTGTTCGATATTGGCGCCGGCCTCGGCCAGGGTCTCGCCATAGGCAGCCTGGGACTCACGGGCCTTGGCGATGGCGTCGGAGACGCTGGACAGTTCGCGGTTCAGCACGGCGCCGGCGTCGCGGATCTCTTCCGACAGACGGCCGCGCGGCAGGTATTCGGCGGCCAGCATCTCGGCCGTGCCTTCGGTGAAGGCGTCCTTGTTGCCCAGCAGGCGGGTGATCTCGCGGCCCAGCGGACCTTCGGGATCGCCGACATAGTGCAGCCACAGCTCGAAATTCAGCGGCGTCGGCCAGACGCCGGCGGTTTCCATCTCGGCCAGAGCGCGCCTGGCGAGTTGGAAGGCCTCCGGGCCTCGAAGCGCTGTTTCGACCTGACTGGCCATCAATATCCCCCGATATGTCTTCTGACATCGACGGGGGAGAGGTTAGCGGCGGTTCCGTAACGGCGAGTTAAGCGGCGCCGGAAAACGCCGATGTTCGTCCATTAATCAGCCGAAGGCTTCAGGCGCGGACCGGAACCGGGCGACGCAGGAAGGCCGGGATGTCGGCGCCGAAGCCGGAGCCTTCCCGGGCGGGCGGCAGTTCGCGGTCCTTCGAGGCGCCGGGACGATCGGCCTGACGCAGCTTGGGCTCGCGGGCCGGGCGGGCGTCCGAGGGCTCGGCTTCAGCCCTGGCCGCGGGGGCGACGGCTTCCACAGCGGTCTCGACCGGGGCTGCCTTGTCGGCGCCGCGGCCACGGCGGCTGCGCGTGCGGCGGGCCGGGGTCTCGTCGGAGTCAGCCTTGACGCTCGGGGCGGCCTCGACGGCGGGAGCGGCGACGGTCTCGACGACCTCGATTTCGGCGGCTTTCTCGCCACGCGGGGCGCGACCATGGCTGGAGCCCCGACTTTCCGAACGGCCTTCGGAACGCTCCGAGGGCTTGGAGTCGCGACGACCGCCCAGGGCGGACCAGTCGATGTCCAGCTTCAGCTCTTCGGGCGCCATCTTGATCAGCTTCAGGACCTTGTCCAGACCCTTGTCGTCGGCCGGGGTCACGATCATGAAGGCCTGACCCAGCTTGCCCGCGCGGCCGGTGCGGCCGATGCGGTGGACATAGTCGTCGGCGTGGTGCGAGACGTCGTAGTTGAAGACGTGGCTGACGTCCGGGATGTCCAGACCGCGCGCAGCGACGTCGGAGGCCACCAGGATCTTGAGCGCGCCCGAGCGGAAGTCCGCCAGGGTCTTCGTACGCAGCGACTGGTCGAGGTCGCCGTGGATCGGCGCGGCGTCGAAGCCGTGCTGTTTCAGCGACTTGGCGACGACGTCGACTTCGGATTTGCGGTTGCAGAAGACGATGCCGTTGCGGACGTCCTCGCGGCCGACCAGCTCGCGCAGGGCGGCGCGCTTGGCCTTGGGGTCCGAGGTCGGGATGCGGACCAGATACTGGGTGATCGTCTCGGCCGTCTGGGCCGGACGAGAGGCCTCGATCCGGGTCGGATCCTTCAGGAAGGCCTGGGTCAGGCGGGTGATCTCGGGCGGCATGGTCGCCGAGAAGAACAGGGTCTGGCGCTTGGGCGGCGTCAGTTTGAAGATGCGCTCGATGTCCGGGATGAAGCCCATGTCCAGCATGCGGTCGGCTTCGTCGACGACCATCAGCTCGACGCCGGTCAACAGCATCTTGCCGCGCTCGAACAGGTCCAGAAGGCGGCCGGGCGTCGCGATCAGGACGTCAACGCCCTTGTTCAGCGCCGCGACCTGGTCGCCCATGGAGACGCCGCCGATCAGCAGCACCCAGCTGAGCTTGGTGCCCTTGGCGTATTTCTCGAAGCTCATCGCGACCTGGTCGGCCAGTTCGCGGGTGGGGGCCAGAACCAGGGCGCGGGGCATACGGGCCCGGGCGCGGCCCTTGGACAGCTTGTCGATGAGGGGGAGGGTGAAGGCGGCGGTCTTGCCGGTGCCCGTCTGGGCGATGCCCAGCACGTCGCGGCCGGCGAGGGCTACGGGGATGGCCTGGGCCTGGATCGGGGTCGCGGTCGTATAGCCGGTGTCGGCGACCGCTTGCAGGGTCGTGGGCGAAAGGCCCAGGTTTGCGAATTCTGTCATGAGTCCTTGGGAGTCAGGTGGCGCATCCAGCGTGGATGCGTGTGCGATGCGCGGAACCGCCCCTCGGTGGGCGAGCGGGCGGCGCGAATTCGCCAGACCTGTCCCGAACGTGGGCCGCATATAGAAGCCCCCTCGCCAGAGTCAAGTATTCAGGGATCGCCGAAGCCTGTTCGCGCGTTCTCTGGACGAAGGTTGCAAAACCCGTTCGATGGACGTTAGTTAACGGCGGGGAAGGTAAGAGGGCTTTGAAATGAAGCGCTTTTTGTGCGCTGCGATAGCAGCGGCATTCGCCTGCGCATCACCGGCTTCGGCCGATGTGGCGGCGGCGTTCGGCAATACGGTCGTGTCCCACTATCCGGACGGCGGGTGGGTCAAGCACTGGTTCAACCGCGACGGCAGCTATTCGGCCGAGTTCTCGGACGGGCGGCGGATCACGGCGACCTGGCGGGTCGAGGGCAACCGGGTCTGCCTGAACGGCATCCGGCCGTCCTTCATGATGATCTCGCGCTTCTGTTCGCCGATGATCGAGGCGGGCGTGGGCGAGCGCTGGGCGTCGCGGGATCCTCTGGGTCGCCGTGTCCAGAACGAGCTGATCTCGGGCCGCTAGACGGTCGGGCGTCACATCATTCAGATCCGGTTTCGGGCGTTTCGTCTTCGGCGGCGGTCATCTGGCGGCGAGTGCGGACGATCGAGTTGGCGACCTCCTGACGGGCGGCGCCGACGCTGGCCCGGGTCATCTCGGCGTCATAGAGGCCCTTGAGATAGGCCATGTCCCACTGGCTGAGCGCAGGGGTGTCGGTCGGGTTCTGGAAGATGTTCAGAATGGTCGAATAGCCCGAGGTGTCGGCGTCCGGATTGACCTGGGCGAGGGCGACGAAGGCGAGATAGTCGCCCAGCTGTTCCAGGCTGACCCCGCCGATCCTGTCGACGTCGACGATGATGAAGATTCGCTTCAGATCGTCCCCGGTGTTGGCCTGGAGGCGCGACGCGTTCTGGGTCAACTGCGGAGCGAAATCCATGGTCTCTGCGCACTGGTAGCGGCAGACGCCGGGCAGTCGCACCGCGATGGCGCCGCGATCGTCGACCGGAACGCTGACGTGCCACCAGCGCACCGGCTGGTCGTTGGTTTCGAAGGCCTCAAGGGCGTCGCCGCCGCGATCCATGCCGGCGCCGCCGACGCGGAACAGGCGCGGCCGCATGGCCACGAACTGCGGGGTGAAGGCGTTGGCGTCGGTCGTGGCCACGATCAGGACATTGGGTTCGCAGCCCGGTTCGCCGGCCTGAAGCCCGACCTCGCGCGTCACGTCGGAAATCCGGTCGACGATATAGCGGGCGGTGTCGGCCTGGAGATTGGCGACGCCGACGCAGATGCCGTTGCGCCAGCGGGCCAGGCCGCGGTTGGCGGCCGGCGCGCCGACCTCGCGCACGAACGACCGGGCGGTGTCCTCCAGCCGGGCGCCTTCGACCACGATGTCGCCGAGGTCCGTCGGGGCGTCCTGACCCACAGCGGCGGCCGAGATCTGCGGCGCAGGAACCGTGGCCTGGACGGCTGGGGCGTCCGCGGGCGACGAGAGCAGCAGGGCGGCGAGGAGCGAGGAGATCATTGTGTGGCGATCCTACTGCGGGGCGTCTTCGTCGGTGGCGGCGGTCAGGTCGTGGTGGACGCGGACGATGGAGGCGACGATCTCGCCCCGGGCGCTGGCCTCGTTGCGGCGGGTGCGCTGGGCGTCATAGAGGCCGGCCAGATAAGCCTTGTCCCAGTCGGTCAGGCCGGTCGTGTGCTCGGCGTCGTCGAACAGATTGAGCACCGTCGCATAGCCCGAGGTGTCGGCGTCGGGGTTGATCTGGGCCAGGGAGACCATGGCGACATAGTCGGCCAGCTGGGTCACCGAGACCTGGCTGATCTTGCTGACGTCGATGATCACGAAGGTCCGCTTCGAGACGTCGATGATCTGGGTCGACAGGCGCGACACGCCGCGCACTTCGATGGTCGGCGCATAGGTGAAGATGCTGCCGCCGCCGTCGCCGGGCAGGCGCACGGCGCGGTCGCCGGTGTCGGAATCGGTGGGCATGCTGACGTTCCACCAGCGCACGGGACGTTCGGCGGTCTTGAACCGGTTGAGCGCCGTATAGCCCAGATCGGTCCCGGCGCTTCCGATCGCGAACAGGCGCGGACGCATTGCCACGAACTCTTCGGCGAAGGCGTTGCCGTCGGCGGTGGCGACGATCAGGACGCTGGGGTGGCAGCCCGGCGCACCGGCTTTCAGGCCAAGGTCCTCGGCCACGGTCGATACGCGGTCGACGATATATTGCGCCGCCTCGGGCTGGAGGTTGGCCACGCCGACGCAGATGCCGTCCTTCCAGCGCGCGAGGCCGCGGCCGCGCGCCGGTTGCCCGACCTCGCGCACGAAGTCCTCGGTCATGTCCCGAAGCCGGCGCCCCTCGACGGTGATGTCGCCCAGATCGGTGGGCTGGTCCTGATCCACAGCCGTGACCTGCACAGGCGGCGGCGTCTGGCCCGGACCGGCGTCGGCCGGGGTCGAGAGCAGGAGGGCGGCGAGGAGGGAGGCGATCATCGGGGCGTTTCCCTACTGTGGTGCGGTCTGGTCCTGGGCGGCGGTCAGCTCGTCGTGGGCGTGGATTACCGAGGCGACGATCTCGGTCCGGGCGCTGTTGCGGTTCTGGCGGGTCCGCTCGGTGTCGTAGAGCCCCTTCAGATAGGCCAGGTCCCAGTTGGTCAGACCCTCGGTCTGCACCGGATCGTCGAACAGGTTCAGGATGGTGGCGAAGCCGGCGGTGTCTGCCTCGGGATTGATCTGGGCCAGGGACACCATGGCCAGGTAGTCCGCGAGCTGGGGCAGGGTGACGCCGCCGGTCTTGGACACGTCCACGATGATGAAGGCGCGCTTGGAATCGTCGACGATCTGGGTCGAGAGGCGCGAGGCGGCGCGGATTTCGGTGTTGGGGGCGTAGAGCATCGGGCTGTCGTTCCCGCCCGCGTCCTGGCCGCCGTTGACCCCGCCGGGAATCCGCACGACGATCTGGCCGGTGTCGCCGTCTACGGGGGCGCTGACGGTCCACCAGCGCACGGGCTGACCATTGGTCTCGAACCGCTTCAGCGCCGCGGCGCCCTGGTCCATGCCCGCGCCGCCGACGCGGAACAGGCGCGGGCGTTCGGCGACGAACTCGGGCGTGAAGGCGTCACCGTCCTGGGTGGCGACGATCAGGACGCTGGGGTTGCAGCCGGGCGCTCCCGCGCTCAGGCCCAGGTCCTGGGCCACGGTCGAGACCCGGTCGGCGATATACTGGGCGACCTCGGGCTGGAGATTGGCGACGCCGACGCAGACACCGTTACGCCAGCGGGCCAGTCCGCGGCCGCGCGCCGGGGCGCCGACCTCGCGCACGAACGCCCGGGTCGCCTCATCGAGCCGGCGACCGGTGACGGTGATGTCTTCCAGATCGGTCGGCTGGTCGGCGGACGGGATGGAGGGCGAGACCTGGGGGACCGGAGTTTGGGTCGAGACGGCGTCGGGCGCGCCGGAAACCAGCAGGGCGGCGAGGAGCGGAGCAAGCACGGCGGACCTCCTGGACAGCATTCAGCAACCGACGCTATCGCGAACCCCGCAGAGAGACAATCGGAAGTGGAGATTTTTCGTGGCCTGCACGCCGATCAAATCTCTGTGCCGCAAGGAGATTTGATCAGCCAAGGAACGGGGCGCGTCAGTCCTCGAAGGTCCGGGCATTGGGGGAGGGCGCCGCCGCCTTCGGACGGGCCCAGTCGCCCAGCCGGTCGGCCAGGTCGATATAGTCGTCGGCCTGACGGCGCAGCTCGTCGGCGATCATCGGCGGCTGGCTTTTGGTGGTCGAGACGACGGTGACGCGCACCCCTTTCGCCTGCACCGCCTGGACCAGCCGGCGGAAGTCGCCGTCACCCGAGAACAGGACCATCTGATCCAGATGCGGCGCCATCTCCAGCATGTCGACCGCGATCTCGACGTCCATATTACCCTTGGTCCTGGTATGCCCCTGGGGGTCGGTGAAGCGCTTGACCGGCTTGGTCACGACAGAGAAGCCGTTGTAGCCCAGCCAGTCGACCAGAGGCCGGATCGGAGAGAACTCTTCGCCCTCGACCACGGCCGTGTAATAATAGGCGCGAACCAGGACGGCTTTGTCGCGGAACGAATCGACGAGCTTGCGAAAATCCAGATCGACGTTCAGCGCCCTGGCCGCCGAATAGAGATTGGCCCCGTCGATGAACAGGGCGATGCGATCGGACGGGTACATGGAAGGCTCCAGCGCAATATCGACCACAGGCGTGAGAGGCGTCGGCGTCAATATGGACGTTGATCTCGATCTCGACCTCGATGCGGCCGTCATCGTCGCCCTCGGGTGCAATGACAAGGGGGTCTGGCCCTCGTGCCGCGACGCGCTGGAGGCCGCCCTGACCCGGTTCCGGTCCGAAGGGATCGACATCGTCGCACAGTCGTCGTGGTGGAGCTCACAGGCCTGGCCGGACCCGAGCGATCCGCCGTTCCTGAACGGGGTCGTGGTGGTGCGCACCGATCTGGATCCCCACGCCCTGATGGCGGCCCTGGGGCGGATCGAGGAATGCTTCGGCCGGCAGCGGACCGTGCCGAATGCGCCGCGGACCCTGGATCTGGACCTGATCGCCTATGGACGCGAACGCGGCGACTGCGAGGGGCTGATCCTGCCGCACCCGCGCGCCGCCGACCGGCTGTTCGTCATGGGGCCGCTGGCCGAGATCGCGCCGGACTGGCGGCACCCGGGCGGCGGCTTCGCCAAGGCCCTGGCGATGACGGCGACCGTGGGGACCGATGCGCGCCCGCTGACCTGAGGGGCCAAAGAAGCCGGGCGCCTCAGAATCGCCCCTGTGGCGTTGCACAAATCCGTGCATACCTGTATTGGGCGCGGTTCTCCCGCCGCACGAGGATTCTTGATGGCTCGCGTCACTGTCGAAGACTGCATCCAAAAGGTGCCGAACCGCTTTGGTCTGGTTCTGCTGGCCGGCAACCGCGCCCGCGCGATCGCCAACGGCGCCGCCCTGACCCTGGATCGCGACAACGACAAGAACCCCGTCGTCGCCCTGCGCGAGATCGCCGACGAAACCGTTCTGCCAGCAGAGCTGATGGAGACCGTCGTCGTCGCCCTGCAGCGCGTCGACGAGCGTACGGAAGCCGAAGACGAAGCGGAAATCGTCGGCCTGCTGGCTGAGCCCCAGCACATGAACATGGCCGAGCAGGAGCTGATCCGCGCCCTGCAGAGCGACCGGGACGGCGGGCAGGAGGAACGGTACTGACGGCGGAACCCGCTAACGGTATCACGATCCTCCCGGCGCGGGCCGGCAAGTCCCCGCCGCAGACGAATGTCGCCAATAACAACGACCCTGTTTCGCCGTCGGAGACGCCTCCGGCGGCGAAACGCGTTCCGATCCTGCGTCAGTTCGAGCTGATCGAGGCGGTCAAGGCCTATGACCCCACCGCCGACGAGGCGATGCTCAACAAGGCCTATGTCTATGCGATGAAGATGCACGGCTCGCAGCTGCGGGCCTCGGGCGACCCCTATTTCGGCCATCCGATCCAGGTCGCGGGCATCCTGACCGACTACCGGCTGGACACGGCCACCATCGTCACCGCCCTGCTGCACGACGTGGTCGAGGACACCTCGGCGACGCGCGACGACATCGCGGCCCTGTTCGGCGAGGAGATCGCCGTCCTCGTCGAGGGGGTGACCAAGCTGTCGCGGCTGGAGCTGCAGGCCGAGCACACCCGCCAGGCCGAGAATCTGCGGAAATTCATTCTGGCCATCAGCCGCGACGTGCGCGTGCTGCTGGTCAAGCTGGCCGACCGTCTGCACAACATGCGGACGCTCCAGTATGTGAAGCCCGAGAAGCGCGAGCGGATCAGCCGCGAAACGCTTGAGGTCTATGCGCCGCTGGGCCGGTCGATCGGCATCCACTCGATCGCCTCCGAACTGGAAGAGCTGGCGTTCGAGCACATCAATCCGACGGCGCGCACGGCGATCGAGCGTCGTCTGGAAGCGCTCAAGCTGGAGCACGGCCGCGCCATCGAGGGCGTCTCGACCGAAGTCGAGCGGGTCCTGTCCGAGGCGGGCATCGCAGGCGCCCGCGTGTTTGGCCGCCAGAAGACGCCCTATTCGATCTGGCGCAAGCTGCAGCGCAAGACGGTGGGCTTCTCGTCCCTGTCCGATATCTATGGCTTCCGGGTGATCGTGCCGTTCGAGGACGACTGCTATCGCGCGCTCGGCGTCATCCACCGCGCCTGGCCGATGGTGCCCGAGCGGTTCAAGGACTTCATCTCGACGCCCAAGTCGAACAACTACCGCTCGCTGCACACCACGGTGGTCGGGCCCGGCGGCCTGCGCATCGAGATGCAGATCCGCACCGAGGCCATGGACCGGGTCGCCGAGGACGGCGTCGCCGCCCACTGGGCCTACAAGAACAAGTCCTATGGCTTCGACAAGGAAGGCATGCAGGCCGAGGGCGGGCGCGACCCGCTGCAGAACCTGCGCCACCTGGTTCAGGTGATCGAGCACGGCGAAGGCGGCGAGGACTGGGTCGAACACGCCAAGCTGGAGATGTACCTGGATCAGGTCTTCGTCTTCACGCCCAAGGGCCGGCTGATCACCCTGCCACGCGGCGGGATGGCGCTGGACTTCGCCTATGCCGTCCACACCGAGGTCGGGGACACAGCCGCCGGGGTGAAGATCAACGGCGAGCTGAAGCCGATGCGCACGCCGCTGCAGAACGGCGACGTGGTCGAGATCATCCGCGGCGCCAAGCGCGAGGCGCCGACCGACTGGCGCAGCCTGACCGTCACCGGCCGGGCCCGGTCGGCGATCCGCCGCCACATCCGCGGGGCCGAGCGCGAGGAGTTCCTGCGTCTGGGTCGCGCGACGCTGGAACAGACCATCGCCAAGGCCGGCAAGTCGATCGACGACGTCTCGCTGAAGCCGGTGCTGGAAGTGCTGGCGGTGGCCAATGAGGCCGATCTGTTCGAGGCCATCGGCCGGGGCCGCATCTCGCCGGTCAAGGTCGCCGAGACCCTGTTCCCGGCCCTGATGGGCAAGATCAAGCCGGCCCAGCAGCGCAAGCCCATCCAGGATGCTCGCGCCCGGCTGTTCGTGCGCGGCGGCGGCCTGACGCCCGGCGTCAGCGTCCATTTCGGCCAGTGCTGCACCCCTCTGCCCGGCGACCGCATCGTCGGCATCCTGGAGAAGGACAAGGGGCTGACCGTCCACACCATCGACTGTCAGAAGCTGGCCGAGTTCGCCGATGACGACAGCGTCTGGCAGGACCTGCAGTGGACGCCCCAGGCCGAGCAGAGCGCGGTCGGCGTCGCCCGCCTGCGCGCCACGGTCCGCAACGGCGTCGGCGTGCTCGGTCAGGTGACCACCCTGATCGGCGAGGCGGGCGGCAATATCCGCAACCTGTCCCTGACCCACCGCCAGCAGGACTTCTTCGACCTGAATTTCGACGTCGAGGTTGAGGACGCCAAACACGCCACCATGATCATGGCGGCGCTGCGCACCAATCCGTCCGTGGATACGGTGGAGCGGGTGAGGGGCTAGGAACCGGAGAGGCCGGTCAGCTGTCGGGTCGGGGCATGTGGATCACGTGCCGCCGGAAGTTGATGCAGTTGCCGCTTAGGGCGTTCGTCAGGACGAAGGCGATCGGCATCCCGGGTTCCACGTCCAGCACCACATCGCCGGTGAACCCTCGCGACTTCAGGAAGGCCGCTGCCTTTTGCGCCGCGGCCGCCGGGTCGTCGGCGACCAGGCCGATGCAGCCGGTGGCCCCACCGACCTTGCTCACCACCTCGGGCGACGAATGGTTGATGATGGTGCCGTCCATCAGGATCGTGCGGCTGACGCCGGGCGTATTGGCCTGAAGCCGCTCCTTCAATCCATGCTGCTCCAGCAGGGCGACGACCGCGTCGCGCCCTTCGACGGATGAGGCGGCGAAGATACGCGAACCCGGATCGGGAAAGGGCAGGGGGTTGCGCCCCGTCGCCAGCAGGAAGGACCAGGCAGTCAATCCTACGAGGTAGACGCCGACGACGATCAGCAGCCATTTGGGCAGACGCATGCCAGTCTCCCTTGTTTGGGCTGATTTGGCTCCCCGTAACGCCGTTTGGCAAGTCGCGAGTTGCGCGGTCAGGGGGCAGGGATTAATCGCTCGGCTATGAACACCGAAGACGTCCTCAACGAGTTCCGAGCCGCCGGCGCCTTGCGCGAGGGGCATTTCGTCCTGTCCTCCGGCCTGCACAGCCCGGTCTTCCTGCAGAAGAACCTGGTCTTCATGCACGCCGACCGCTGCGAGCGGCTGTGTAAGGCCCTGGCCGAGAAGATCGTCGCCACCGTCGGCACGGTCGATGTGGCCATCTCGCCCGCCGTGGGCGGCATCATCCCCGGCTATGAGACGGCGCGGCACCTGAAGGTGGCGTCGCTCTACGTCGAACGGGAAGGGGGCGCGTTCAAACTGCGTCGCGGCTTCCAGATCGAGCCTGGCCAGAAGGTCGTGATGGTCGAGGACATCGTCACGACGGGTCTGAGCTCGCGCGAATGCATCGCGGCCATCAAGGAGGCCGGCGGCGACGTGGTCGCTGCGGCCTGTATCGTCGACCGCTCAGGCGGCCGCGCCGACGTCGGCGTGCCCCTGATCGCGCTCGCGACCCTGGACGTGCCCGCCTATCACGCCGACGAACTGCCCGCCGACCTCGCCGCCATCCCGGTGCAGGACCCGGGCAGCCGGCGGCTGTCGAAGTAGGGACGGCTGCGCAGGTGCTCAGGCTCGGCGTCAACATCGACCACGTCGCGACCGTCAGGAACGCGCGCGGCGGCCTGTATCCCGATCCGGTGCGGGCGGCGCGTGAGGCGCTGGCGGCGGGCGCCGACGGCATCACGGCTCACCTGCGGGAGGACCGGCGCCATATCTCGGACGCCGACATCGACGCCCTGGCCGTGGTGCTGCGCGACGAGGACCGGCCGTTGAACCTCGAGATGGCGGTGACGCAGGAGATGCTCGACATCGCCCTGCACCATCGGCCGCACGCCGTCTGTCTGGTGCCCGAGAAGCGCGAGGAGCGCACGACCGAGGGCGGGCTGGACGTGGTCGGCGGCCACAACTGGATCGCGCCGTTCGTGGGTCAGCTGAAGGCGGCGGGCTCGCGCGTGTCCCTGTTCATCGGCGCCGATCCGCTGCAGATCGAGGCCGCGCACCGCACCGGCGCCCAGGTGGTCGAACTGCACACCGGCGCCTTCTGCGACGCCGCGCGTGACGGCCATGAGGCCGAGGCCGCCGAGCATCTGGCCGCGCTGACCGCCGGCGCCGCTCTGGCGGCCGATCTGGGGCTGGAGGTCCATGCGGGTCACGGCATCGACTATGAGACGGTCAAGCCGGTCGCGGCTATTCCGCAAATCATGGAGCTGAACATCGGTCACTTCCTGATCGGGGAGGCGATCTTCGTCGGTCTGGGGCCCGCCATCGCCCGGATGCGGGCGCTGATGGACGAGGCGCGCGCCGGAGAGGCCGCGTGATCATCGGGGTCGGCGCCGATCTGTGCGACATCCGCCGCATCCAGGAGTCGCTCGACCGCTTCGGTGACCGGTTCAGGAACAGGTGCTTCACCGAGATCGAACGGACCCGCTCCGACCGCAAGCCGGACGCGGCCTGGAGCTATGCCAAGCGGTTCGCGGCCAAGGAGGCCTGCGCCAAGGCCCTGGGCACCGGGATGCGACGCGACGTCTACTGGAAGGACATGGGTGTCGTGAACCAGCGCAGCGGCCAGCCGACCCTGAACCTGACGGGTCCGGCCGCCGATCATCTGGTCCGGCTGACGCCGCCCGGCCACACCGCGAAAATCCATCTCACCCTCAGCGACGAACACCCCTATGCACTCGCCTTCGTGGTGATCGAGGCCTTGCCGCTGGCGTAATCACCCTATAGTGCGGCCATCAGACAACCGCGCGAAGCGGTCGGGGACCGGGCCTTCTCAACGATGAGCGAAGAACACAAGCCGCACGACCAGGAAGCCCCGGAAACGGCCGCGGAAGCCGAGGCGGCTTCTGTCGCTGCAGCCCCGGTCGAAACCGTGTCGGACGATCAGGTCGAGGCTGTCGAGGCCGCGGCGCCCGAAGGCGTCGTCGAGGACCTGGAGCCTGTCGGCGCCGAGCCTGTGGGCGAGACCACCGCTGCCGCCGCTGCTGTGACCAGCGCTGAAAGGCGCCCGATCTGGAGCGATCACGGCGACGCCCCGTTCGAGGACGACGAAGCCGCCTCCAAAAAGGAAAAAATGCCCAAGGCCGCCCGTGTCGACGATCCTGAAGAACGCTCCGCCGGCAGCGAAGGCCTTGAGATCGTCAAGACCGTCGTCTTCGCCCTGCTGATCGCCTTCGTCCTGCGGGTGCTGCTGTTCCAGCCCTTCACCATCCCGTCGGCCTCGATGGAGCCCAACCTCTATGAGGGCGACTACATCGTCGTGTCCAAGTGGTCGTACGGCTATTCCAAATATTCCAGCGGCCTGCCGATCAATCTGCCGATCGGCGAGGGGCGACTCTTCGGCCGCGTGCCGAACCGCGGCGACATCGTCGTGTTCAAACTGCCGCGCGACAACAAGACCGATTACATCAAGCGGGTGATCGGCCTGCCCGGCGACAAGATCCAGATGATCGCCAACAAGCTCTACATCAACGGCGCGCCGGTGCAGGACGCCGTGGTGTCGAGCACCGAGGTCGCCGACGCCTGGGGCGCCCGCGCCGCCACCGAGGTCCGCGAGACCCTGCCCAACGGCAAGACCTTCATGACCCAGGACTTCGGTCCCGGGAACGATCTGGACGACACCCCGGTCTATGAGGTGCCGACGGGCTACTACTTCATGATGGGTGACAACCGCGACAACTCGATCGATAGCCGTGTCGAACAGTCATCGGGCGTGGGCTTCGTCCCGGCCGAGAACCTGGTCGGCAAGGCCCAGATCATCATGTTCTCGTGGAAGCCCGGCGCCAGCCTGTGGAATCCGATCAGCTGGTTCTCGAAGATCCGGCCTAGCCGCTTCTTCCACCTTCTCGACTGATGGCGAATTCAAGGACAGAGGCGGTGGCCGAACTGGTCCGCCGGCTCGGTCACGATTTTCGCGACCTGCGTCTGCTTGACCGGGCCCTGACCCATGCCAGCGTCGGCGAAGGCGTCGCCCCGCAGACATCGAAGGCTCCGCGCGACAACGAGCGGATGGAGTTCCTGGGCGACCGGGTGCTGGGCCTGCTGGTCGCCGACCGGCTGCACACGGACTTCCCCGAGGCCGACGAAGGCCAGCTGTCCTCGCGCCTGCATACGCTGGTGGACAAGCACGCCTGCGGTCGCGTCGGCGCGGCCTTGGGCATCGGCGAAGCCGTGCGCCTGTCGCCGGGCGAGACCAAGTCGGGCGGCCGCCGCAAGGAAGGCGTCATCGCCGACGCCGTCGAGGCCGTTCTGGCGGCCGTCTATCTGGACGGCGGGCTGGACGCGGCGCGCAAGGTGTTCGAACGCGCCTGGGCCGAGGAACTGGCCCGTCCGCCCGAGCGCGCCCTGACCAATCCCAAGTCCGCGCTCCAGGAATGGTCGCAAGGGCAGGGGCGACCCCTCCCGTCCTATGAAATCACCGGCCGTTCCGGCTCGGACCACGCCCCCACCTTCACCGTTCAGGTGTCGGTGCCGGGGATCGAACCCATATCCGCCTCCGGACGTTCGCGTCAGGATGCGGAAAAGGCCGCCGCGGTGGCCATGCTGCAACGAGAAGGCGTCATTTGACCGACATCACCGAACTGAACCCCAATTCCAAGGCCGGCTTCGCTGCCATCATCGGCGCGCCCAATGCGGGCAAGTCGACGCTGGTCAACCGGCTGACGGGGTCAAAGGTCTCGATCGTCACCCAGAAGGTGCAGACGACCCGCTTTCCCGTGCGCGGCATCGCCATCCAGGGCGACGCCCAGATCGTGCTGGTCGACACGCCCGGGATCTTCACTCCGCGCCGCCGGCTGGACCGGGCCATGGTCGCCTCGGCGTGGGGCGGCGCCTCGGACGCCGACGTCGTCGTCCACCTGATCGACGCGCCGTCGCACATCGCCTCGGAAGGCAAGGACGGCACCCCCGCCGACCGCAAGTCGGCCGAAGACACCGAGACAATCATCGAGAACCTGAAGTCCTCGGGCTCCAAGGTCATCCTGGGCCTGAACAAGATCGACGGCATGCGCCGCGACACCCTGCTGGCCCTGTCGCATCAGCTGTTCGAAACCGGGGTGTACTCGGAGGTCTATATGATCTCCGCCGAGACCGGAGACGGCGTCGACGATCTGAAGTCGCGTCTGGCCATGTCCATGCCGGCGGGCCCCTGGCTGTATCCCGAGGATCAGAGCGCCGATGTGCCGATCCGGGTTCTGGCCGCCGAGATCACGCGCGAGAAGGTCTATCTGCGTGTCCATGAGGAGCTGCCCTATTCGGCGGCGGTTGAGACCACGGCCTTTGACGAAAAGGCCGACGGCTCGGCTCGTATCGAACAGACCATCTATGTCGAGCGCGAGAGCCAGCGGCCGATCATCCTCGGCAAGGGCGGCCAGACCCTGAAATGGATCGGCCAGAAGTCGCGTGAGGAGCTGACCGAACTGCTGGATCGCCCGGTCCATCTTTTCGTCACCGTGAAGGTCGATCCCAAGTGGCAGGACAGTCGGGCCCTCTATGCCCAGTTCGGTCTGGAGTACGACGTCTGATCGGACGTCTGGTTTTCAAGGTTCGCGTTTGTTTATCGTCCCAAAGACCGCCGGCGGTCCGCCCCGGCTGCTGATCGGCATTCTGGCCCTTCTGATCCTGGCGCTGCTCGCAGCCGGGGGCGTGGTGCTGGCCCGGGGTCACGGCAAGCCGGAGACCGTCCATCAGAAGATCGCCCAACTGCCGCTGCGCCCGCCTGTGGTGGTGGTCGAGGACCTGCCGCACCTGAAGGCCGCGCTGGACGCCCAGCCGCGCTTCATGGGGGCGGTGTTGGTGGCGAAGGGCGACCGGGTCCTGTTCCGTCAGGCCTATGGCCCCGCCGACGTCTCCAGAGGCGAGCGCTCGACCATCGAGACCCGCTACCGCCTGGCTTCGATCAGCAAACAGTTCACCGCCGCCGCCATCCTGAAGCTGCAGGACGAGGGCAAGCTGACCATCAATGACGCGGTGTGCAAATGGATCCAGCCGTGTCCGGCCGCCTGGGCGCAGATCAAGATCCACCACCTGCTGTCCCATACCTCGGGCATCCCCGACCTGATGGCGCGGCCCTACTGGGGCATGCGGCGGGTGACGCCGGCGACGTTGGATCAGCTGACGGAGGATTCGAAGCGCTTCCCGCTGCGGTTCGAGCCGGGCGCCAAGGTCTCGTATGACAACGCCGGCTTCAACCTGGCCGCCGCCATCGTCGAGAAGGCCAGTGGCATGCCGTACGAGACCTATATGCGCACGGCCATCTTCGAGCCGCTGGGCATGACCCGCACGGGCCTCGGCGACGCGCCCGACGTGGCCATGGGCTACGCCAACTATCCGTCGGGCCTGGCCGCCCAGACCATTCCGAACGTCAGCATCGTGATCGGCGCGGGCGCCATCTATTCGACCCTGGACGACATGCTGGCCTGGGAGCGCGCCCTGCACCGGGGCCATGTGCTGACGCCCTTCAGCTATGGCCAGATGCTGGCCGACCACGCCCCGGCCGATACGCCCGACGAGCGCGGCCGCACGCGCCGTACCTGGGGCTATGGCATCTTCACCAAGCGGCTGGGCGAGATGGTCTCGCCGTCCTTCGAGGACCTGCAGATCTATCACACCGGCAGCTGGTCGGGCTTCCGCAACCTGATCACATACCAGCCCGACTCCGATGTGACGGTGATCGTCCTGTCCAACAACTATCACCAGCGGGATCAGGTCTTCCTGATCGCGGAACAGGCGATGGCCGAGGCTCTGGGGCGTGAGTTCCCGAGGTCCGGGTCGCCAGTGCGCGCGGCGGTCAGAGGAGCGCTGGCGCGTCCGGATTGAGGGCGTTCTGTCCGCAAATCGGCGCTTGGGCGGGCGCGCGAGACTTTTGCGCCAGCGTGCTAAACTCGGCGCGCCAACGTGACGGAATAGGTAGACGTATCGCGACAGCGATCCCCTTGGGTGCAGGTTCAAACCCTGTCGTTGGCGATGGCGACGCCCTGCAAACTCGCCAACCCGCCCGGACCGATCGGCCTCACCAGACCCTGTCGCCGGCCGCGCCCCGCCGCCTCATGCCCGGATGAACGAGGGCGGCGCAGTTGGTGACGAAGGCCGACCGCAGGGCTTCGGGGATGACAGGGAACGCCTGCGTCTCGCCGTTGAAGATGAAAGACACCGGCTCGCCGCGTCCCAGCGGCTGGAGCACCTCGTCGGCGATCGCAAACTTGTACCCGAGAGTCGGCCCGGTCGCGGATGCGACCGCCGTTGGAGGGCCGACCCGGTCGACGGTTCCGATCCGCATCGTCAGGTCGGGTTGAGGCCAGGACGGCTGAGGCGCGAAGCCGCGCACTGTGAGGCTCATCGAAATGTCCCTGCAGGACAGGATGACCTGGGGGACGAAGACACCCGCCCGCCCGTCAGGCGAGGGTATAAGGTAGGTGATCGCCGGGTAGCGGGAATCAGCCGTCACCGCCTGCCAACTCGGGCCTGTCTCAGCCAGGTTCGGCAGGGGCATCGGCATGCGCACGGGGCCCTCGGGGCGCGCCTGCGCTCCAACCCACCAGGTCGCGACGGCGACCAGCACCAGAATTCCGGACATCACGATCAGGCTCCCGACCAGCCATCGTCCTGCGCCCGTCGCAGGCCCCCGGCGGCGACCCGGATGCGGGGCGTCGGGCGCTGGCTCAATCCCGAAAAACTTGGCCCGATTTTCCTGTGAGGTTTGCGGGCCGACCAGACGCGCGAGTTCCCGGCTGCTGACGGCCCCCGTCTTGCGTCGCGCCGACCGCAGCCGCTCGTTGACGACATTGACGGACAGGCCTTCGGCGCTCGCGATGGTCTTGGCGGTATGTCCCTGGGCCAGGAGCGTCAGCAGCCTGCGCTCCTGTTCCGTCAGTCGGTCGAGTGAAGAGGTCATGATCCACGGGTGAAGGTCTGTCGGCCCGTTCTGGGGGAGCCAGGCGCGGGGCTCAACCGGTGATCGCGGGAGGCGGCCTCCGATTTATTTGTGAGCGCCTCGGGGCGGGCGGCTAAAGGCTCGCGAGCCCGCCCGGCAGCAGGGTCGCCCGACCGGCCAGACTGAGCTCCAGCAAAGCCGCCGCGACATGGCTGACCGGCGCCCCGCAGGCTCTGGCCAGTTCGTCGCGCGGTGTCGGCGTCGGGGAGAGCAGGGCGGCGACGCGGTCGATGAGGGCCTGATCGACCTCGCCCGGCATGTCTTCGAAGGCGTCGGCGGGGGGCTCGGACAAGGTGCGCAGGGTCTCGAAGGCGCGGCGGACGTCGTCGATGCCTTCGCACAGGATAGCGCCCTGACGCAGCAGTTCGTTGGGGCCCTTCGAGCGCGGATCCAGCGGTGACCCCGGCACGGCGAAGACGTCGCGGCCCTGTTCGGCGGCCAGCCGGGCGGTGATCAGGGAGCCGGACTTGAGCTCGGCCTCGACTACGATGATGCCGCGCGAGAGGCCGGAGATGATGCGGTTGCGGCGCGGGAAGTCGCGCGCCTGGGCCCGGGCGCCCATGGGGCTTTCGGAGACGACGCAGCCGCGCTCGACGATCTGGTCATAGAGGCCGGCGTTGTCGGGCGGATAGACGTCATCGACCCCGCCGCCGAGCACCGCCACCGTTCCGGTCTCCAGCGACCCGGCATGGGCCGCCGCGTCGATGCCGCGCGCCAGGCCCGAGACCACGACGAACCCGGCCTGACCCAGGGACTGCGACAGACCACGCGCGATTCTCTGGCCGCCCGCCGAGGCGATGCGGGCGCCGACGATGCCGACGGCCTCCTTCGACAACAGGGCGACGTCGCCGAGGGTCCACAGCAGAGGCGGGGGCGGATCGACCGCCGCCAGCATCGGCGGATAGTCGGCGTCGCCGAAGACCAGCAGGCGTGCGCCTTTCTTCTCGCCCGCGGCCAGCTCGGCTTCGATCCGGTCGGTCGGGGGCAGGGCGTATCCGCTCGAACCGCCCTTGCGCACCAGATCGGGCAGGGAGTCCAGCGCACGGACGGCGCTGCCGAACCGTTCCAGCAACTGACGGAAGGAGACCGGCCCGACGCGGTCGGCGCGGGCGAGACGCAGGCGGGCGAACCGTTCTGCGTCGGAGAGGCTCACGCCTTCTTCGCGCCGATGCGGGGTTCCGCCCCCTTGAGCAGCCGGGCGATGTTCTCATGGTGGCGAACCCAGATCAGGGCCGCGGTCACCACCGACAGGATCAGGATCGGCTGGCCGACCGGCAGGCCGAGCGCCGCGATGGGCAGGACCGCATAGACAGGCGCCAGCAGGGACGCGATCAGCGCCGCCAGAGAGGAGTAGCGCAGGGCGAAGGCCACGATCAGCCAGGTCGCTCCGGCCATCAGGCCCAGGGGCCAATGGGCGGCGATCAGAAGGCCGAAGAAGGTCGCGACCCCCTTGCCGCCCTTGAACTTCAGCCAGACCGGGAACAGGTGACCTATGAAGGCCGCGCCGCCCGCGATGGCGCCCGCCAGCTCGGACCCGAACAGCCAGCGCGCGATCAGCAGGGCCGCGGCGCCCTTGCCGGCGTCCAGCAACAGGGTGGCGAGGGCCAGGTCCTTGCGGCCGGTGCGGAGCACATTGGTCGCGCCGATATTGCCCGAGCCGATGTTGCGCACGTCGCCGGCGCCCGCGGCCCGGGTGATGACCACGCCAAAGGGGATCGAGCCCAGCAGATAGCCGCCGATCGCCACGAGGGCGAGCGAGCCCAGAGCTGGCGCTACGAGATCCTGCAAGGTGATTCGCTCCCGAAATCGTGTTTGGCGGACGATGCGTCGCGACTTCCGTGACGGCAAGCGGTTGATCGTTCCGGGTTGTGAAACCTTGTCTTGACCTGGCCGGGTGTTGCGGATTTGGTCCGCCCGCCTGTGGAGTTCGCGCATGATCCGTTCCCTTTTCGCCGCCGCCGCTGTCGCGGCTCTCCTGACCGGATGCGCCGCCACGCCGCGCGCCGGATCGTCGGAGCCGCATCTGGCCGCCTGGTTCGACTGTGTGCGCGACGGCGGGATCGTCATCTCGGCCCACCGGGGCCAGTCGGCGGACGATCAGCCGGAGAACTCCCTGGCCGCCATCCGCGCCACGGGCCGGGCCATTCCGAATGCGATCGTCGAGATCGACGCCGTCCTGACGAGCGACGGCAAGCTGACCCTGATGCATGACGACACGATGGACCGGACCACGACCGGCCACGGCAAGGTCGCCGAACTGACCCTGGCCGAGGTCAAGGCGGCCCGGCTGCGCGCGCCCGACGGCCATCTGACCGACGAGGCGCCGCCGACCCTGGCCGAGGCCCTCGCCGCCGCCGGGGAGGTCCAGGGCATCGCCAGCATCGATCTGAAGCCGGCCTCGGAGGCCGCGACCCTGACCCTGGCCCGCGCGGTCATCGACGAGGTCCGTCGCGTCGGCGCCGCCGACCGCGTCATCCTGATCACCTACAGCCCCGAGACGGCCCGCGCCGTCGCCGATATGGCGCCGGAGATGATGATCTCGGCCGGGGTCAAGTCGGTCGCCGAGCTGGACGGGCTGCGCCGCCCGCATATCCTCGCCTGGACCGGCGCGGGACGTCCCAACCCGGCCCTGTGGGCCGAGATGAAGGCTGTCGGAGTCGAGGCCCAGTTCGGGACGCTGGGCGGCTCGGATCGGGCGCTGGATCGCGTCTATGCGGCGGACGGCGACGTCAGCGAATACCGCGGCCTGTTCGATCAGGGCGTGACGGTGATCGCGACGGACACGCCGCTGGCGGTGAAGTCGGTGCTGGGCGCGGAAGTGGCGAAGGCGGAGACGTGTAAGCGCTGATTCCCTCTCCCGGCGGGAGAGGGCTTGAGCGCCCGGAAGCGAAGCGGCCGGTCTTGCGCGAAAGGGTGAGGGGTGCCCGCCCACCATTCAACGCCAGCCCCTCACCCTTTCGGCTTCGCGCATCGCTGCGCTCTGCGAGCCTAAAGCCCTCTCCCGCTGGGAGAGGGTAGCCAAACGTGGGTTAGAATACCCGTCTACCCCCGACCCACGTCCCCAGAACCTTGCCCTGAAGCATGCGTCCGTCGAAGGGCGAGTTCTTGGACTTGGATTTGAGCTTCGCGGCATCCACCACCACCGGGGCGTTGAGGTCGAACAGGACGAGGTCGGCGGGGGCGCCCTTGGCCAGCACGCCGCTCTCCAGACCCAGCAGGGACGCCGGTCCGTGGGTCAGGGGCCGCAGGACGTCGAGCAGCTCCAGCCCGTCCTCGTGGTGCAGCATCAGGGCCGCCGACAGCAGGGTCTCCAGACCCACGGCGCCCGGAGCGGCCTCGCCGAACGGACGGCGCTTGTCCTCGGCCGGGGCCGGGGCGTGGGCCGAGGTGATGACGTCGATCAGGCCGTCGCGCACCGCCTCGATCAGGGCCTGACGGTCGCTCTCGGGCCGCAGCGGCGGGTCGAGCCGGTAGAAGGTCCGGTAGTCGCCGATATCGATCTCGTTGAAGCACAGGTGGTTGATCGACACCGAGGCCGCGACCTCCAGTCCTTTCGCGCGGGCCCGGGCGAGGGTCTCCAGCGCGCCGGCGGTCGAGATCTGATCCACCAGGAAACGGGCGCCGGTCTGTTCGACCAGAGCCAGGTCGCGTTCCAGCTGGATGCGTTCGGCGATGGCGGGGGCGCCGGAGAGGCCCAGACGCGTCGCCAGCTCGCCCGAGGTCGCCACCGCGCCCTCGGTCAGCCACGGATCGGCTGGACGGCAGGCGATCAGGGCGTTGAAGGCGGCGGCATAGCTCATCACCCGCTGCAGGGTGCGGCTGTTGGCGATGACCTTGTCGCCGTCGGTGAAGTAGAGGGCGCCGGCCTCGTCCATCAGGCCGATCTCGGCCATGCGCTGGCCGTCGCGGTTCTTGGTCGCCGCGCCGGCGGCGAAGACGTTGACCAGGTTCAGGGCCACGCCGCGACGCTGGATGAAGTCGACCATGGCCGGGTCGTCGACGGCCGGGTCGGTGTCGGGCTGGATGACGATGGTCGAGACCCCGCCAGCCGCCGCGGACAGACTGGCCGACTTCAGCGTCTCCTTGGGCTCGGCGCCCGGTTCGCCGGTCTTGACCCGGATGTCGATCAGGCCGGGGGCCAGGCATTTGCCGCCCGCGTCCACAACCTCGATCCCGGCCGGGACCTGGGTGGCGGCGCCGCGCACGACCTCGAGAATCCGGCCGTCCTCGATCAACAGGGCGCCGGGGCCGGCATAGTCGGTGGCCGGGTCGAGCAGGCGGGCGTTGAGAATGGCGACTGCGCTCATCGGGCGGCTCCCCGCAGATTGGCGAGGGAGGCGAGGATGGCCATCCGGGCGGCGACGCCCATCTCGACCTGATCCTGAATGAGCGAGACCGACAGGTCGTCGGCGACGTCGGAATCGATCTCGACGCCCCGGTTCATCGGGCCCGGGTGCATGACCCTGGCATGGGGCAGGGCCCAGGCCAGCTTCTCGCGGTCCAGACCCCAGAAGCGGAAGTATTCGCGCGTCGAGGGGACCAGCGCCCCCTCCATCCGCTCAAGCTGCAGGCGAAGCATCATGACCACGTCGCAGCCCTGAAGCCCTTCGCGCATGTCGTGGAAGACCTCGCAGCCCCAGCGGTCGGCGTCGCCGGGCACGAGCGTCGGCGGGCCGATCAGACGGACGCGGGCGCCCATCATCGACAGCAGGATGACGTTAGAGCGGGCCACGCGGCTGTGGGCGATGTCCCCACAGATCGCAATCGTCAGGCCGCCGACGTCGCCGAAGGCGCGGCGCAGGCTGAGGAGGTCGAGCAGGGCCTGGGTCGGGTGCTCATGACGGCCGTCGCCGGCGTTGACCACCGCGCAGCCGACCTTCTGGGACAATAGGGCCGCGGCGCCGGACGAGGCGTGGCGGATCACCAGAATGTCCGGCTTCATGGCGTTCAGGGTCACCGCCGTGTCGATCAGGGTCTCGCCCTTGGCCACCGAGGAGGCCGAAACCGGCATGGTCACCACGTCCGCGCCCAGCCGCTTGGCCGCTATCTCGAACGAGGAGGAGGTGCGGGTCGAGTTCTCGAAGAAGATGTTCACGACCGTGCGGCCGTGCATCAGGTCCAGAGATTTGGCCGACTGGCGGTTGAAGTCGACGAAGGCGTCGGCGAGGTCCAGCAATCCGAGCGCGGCGGGCGGGTTGAGATCGCCGGCGGACAGGAAATGCGGGGAAGGGAACGGGATCAGGCGTTCGGAGATCAGGTCGGTGACGGTGGCTGAATCGGTCATCGAGGCCCGCCTGTAACGCAGTCCTACGTCAGATGATAGATGAACAGCAGCAGAGGGATCATCAGGGCGCTGATCACCATGGTCAGGGCGATGATCCCGGCCATCAGGGGGGCGTCGCCGCCCATCTGCCGCGCCAGAAGATAGGCCGCCGCCGCGCCGGGGGCCGCGCCGCACAGCATGGCCACGCCCTGGGCCAGATGGTCGCCGCCGAACAGGATGCACAGGCCCCACATCAGCGGCGGCATGATGATCAGCTTGACGAAGGAAACGCCGGCGATGGTCACCCGGCGCCGCGCCACCTCGGCGAAGCTGAGGCCCGCGCCCGCGATGATCAGGCCGGTCGGCAGGGCGGCCGAGCCCAGCAGCTTCAGCGTCTCGGTGACGCCCGGGATGAAGGGCACGCGCGCGAAGTTGAGCGCCAGACCGATCAGGCAGGCCAGCAGGATCGGATTGGCCAGCATGGCCCTGATCAGGGCCAGCGGCCGCATGCCGCGCTGATCCGCGCCCCAGCGGGCGAGGACGGCGACGCAAAGGATATTGGTCACCGGGATGATGCTGGCGATCATGACGGCGGCGAGGGCCAGGCCCTTTTCGCCGAACGCCGCCTGGATGACCGGCAGGAAGACGAAGCTGTTCCAGCGGATCGTGCCCTGGAAGACGCTGGTGTAGCCGGGCCCGTCGATCTTCATGAAGGGCTTGGCCGCGAAGGTCCCGATGGCCACGATGATGACCGCCGCCACCGCCGCGCCCGCCGCCGCCCCGGCCCCGCCGCCCGACATGTCCGCGCCCCAGATCGAGGGGATCAGGAAGCCGGGGTACATGAAGTTGATCGACAGCTTCTCGATCGGCCGCCAGGTCGCGTCGGGCAGGAAGTCCGATTTGCGCAGGCCATAGCCGAGGGCGATCAGGACAAAGACCGGCATGACGCCGGCCACCATGGGGATCAGACCCATGTCGCCTGATCCCTGACACGGTCCAGCGCGCCCTGGAGGATCCAGGCGGCGGCGGTGCGGTCCACGACGCCGGCGCGGCGCTTGCGGCTGAGGTCGAGGTCCTCGATCAGGAAGCGCTCGACGGCGGAGGTCGACAGCCGCTCGTCCCAGAAGGCGACGTTGACCGGCTGGATGCGATCCAGATTGCGGGCGAAGGCGCGGCAGGACTGGGCGCGCGGCCCCTCGGTGCCGTCCATGTTCATCGGCAGGCCGATGACCAGGGCCGAGACATTGCGGCCGTTCATCAGCTTGATCAGCCGCTCGGCGTCCTGGGTGAATTTCGTCTTGCGGATCAGCTCCAGCGGGCTGGCGATCATGCGCGAGGTGTCGGAGGCGGCGACCCCGATGGTGTTCTCGCCGAGGTCCAGCCCCAGCCAGGGCGTTCCGGGCGGGCAGGCGGCGGGCAGGTCGAGAAGGTCGAGGACGGGCACGGGCGCTGCATAGGGCAGGCGAGGCCGAATGTCGAAGGCAGAGGCGGTCTGGATCGATACGGGCCCTGCATTGGCAAACCGGCGTTCCGCGCGCATGGTCAAGCTTGGGAGGACTTCAACATGAATAAGACGCTGCTCACTGCTGCCGTGCTCGTCGGCGCCGTGTCCCTGTCGGGCTGCGACCGCCTCGGCGCCGCCTGGACCGCATTCAATGCTCCGAAGGCGCAGGCGCCGGCCGCGACGCCGGGCGAACCCGCGGCTCCGGCTCCCGCCGGCTCGACCGCCGCCCTGACCGCGAGCGGACACGGCCTGCCGGTCAAGGCCCTGCCGGACGCGAACCTCCAGTCCTACGCCTCGGTCGTCGAGGTCCACGATCTGGCCCAAGCCACCAGCATGGACGGCAAGATCTTCGGCGTGGCGGGCGGCGACCCGGCCATGAACGGCGAACAGACCTATATCGCCTTCTACCGCAACCCGGCCGAGGGGTGGTGGGTCTACCAGATCGGCGACTTCCTCTCGTTCAAGGTGCTCAACCAGTCGGCCGGACGGGTCGATCTGGAGGTCGAGGAAAGCACGATGGATGAGGCCACGGGCACTATCGGCAAACGGACGCGCCGCATGATCGTCGGCTTCACCGTCGCCCCGCACGAGGAGCAGCCGGTCATGCTGGAGATCACGCCGGCGACCTGATCGCCTCAATCCTTGTGAATCCGGTTCCAGCCCGCTAGTCACCGCCCCTTGCACTTTGACTATCGGAGGGCCGCATGGCCATCGACGCCGCGACGGTGCGCAAGGTCGCCCACCTCGCCCGCATCAAGACCCCTGAAGACCGGCTGGAGCCGCTGGCCCAGCAGTTGAACGGCATCATGGCCTGGATCGACCAGCTGAACGAGGTCGATGTCGAGGGCGTCGAGCCCATGACCTCGAACGTCGCCCAGCCCCTGCGTCTGCGCGAAGACGTCGTCACCGACGGCGCCAAGGTCGACGCCGTCCTGTCGAACGCCCCGAAGTCGGCGGACGGCTTCTATGTCGTGCCCAAGGTGGTCGAATAGTCATGAGCGACCTGACCAAACTGACCCTCAAGGGCGCAGTCGACGGCCTGAAGGCGAAAGACTTCTCCTCCGAGGAAATCACCCGCGCCTTCCTGTCCAACATCGAGGCCGCCAACCCGACCCTCAACGCCTATGTCGAGATCACCGCCGACAAGGCGATCGGCATGGCCAAGGCGTCCGACGCCAGACTGGCTGCGGGCGAGGGCGGCGTGCTGGAAGGCGCGCCCCTGGGCATCAAGGACCTGTTCTGCACCGACGGCGTCCAGACGACCGCCGGCTCCAACATGCTGCGCGGCTTCGTGCCGCCCTATGAATCGACCGTGACCGCCAATCTGTGGCGCGACGGGGCGGTCATGCTGGGCAAGCTGAACATGGACGAGTTCGCCATGGGCTCGTCGAACGAGACCTCGGCCTTCGGTCCGGTGGTGAACCCGTGGAAGTCCAGGGGCTCCAACGCCGACCTGACCCCCGGCGGGTCGTCGGGCGGTTCGGCCTCGGCCGTCGCGGCCGACCTGTGCCTGGCCGCCACGGCCTCGGACACCGGCGGTTCGATCCGCCAGCCCGCCGCCTTCACCGGCACGGTCGGGATCAAGCCGACCTACGGCCGCGCCAGCCGCTTCGGCATGGTGGCCTTCGCCAGCTCGCTGGATCAGGCCGGTCCGATCGCGAAGACCGTCGAGGACGCGGCCCTGCTGCTAAACTCGATGTGCTCGTTCGACGTGAAGGATTCCACCAGCCTCGACGTCCCGACCCCCGACTGGACCCAGTCGGTCGGCAAGTCGGTCAAGGGCCTGCGCATCGGCGTGCCCAAGGAATATGTCGTCGACGGCATGCCCGCCGAGATCCAGGCCCTGTGGGACCAGGGCATCGCCTGGCTGAAGGACGCCGGCTGCGAGATCGTGCCGATCAGCCTGCCGCACACGAAGTACGCCCTGCCGGCCTATTATATCGTCGCCCCGGCCGAGGCCTCGTCCAACCTGGCCCGCTACGACGGCATGCGCTTCGGCCACCGCGCCGAAAACACGACCAGCCTGACCGACCTCTATGAGACCTCGCGCGCCGAGGGCTTCGGCAAGGAGGTCCAGCGCCGCCTGACCATCGGCGCCTATGTGCTGTCGGCCGGATTCTACGACGCGTATTACGTCCGGGCCCTGAAGGTCCGCCGCCGCATCGCCGAGGACTTCGACAATGTCTGGGGCCAGGTTGACGCCATCGTGACGCCGTCCACCCCCTCGGCCGCCTTTGCCATCGGCGACAAGGAGGTCGATCCGGTCCGGATGTACCTGAACGACGTCTTTACGGTGACGACCAACCTCGCGGGCCTGCCCGGCCTGTCGGTGCCTGCGGGCGTCGACTCCAACGGCCTCCCGCTCGGCCTGCAGGTCATCGGCAAGGCGCTGGACGAGGCGACGGTCTTCCAGGTGGCGGCGGCGCTCGAGAAGGCGGCCGGCTTTACCGGCAAGGCGGAGAAGTGGTGGTAGGTGACTTTCCTCTCCCTCTGGGAGAGGGGTCTTAGATCAAATTCGCCTTCGCGATCCGGCCGAGATGCAAGGCGCTCGGCCGGGGTTTGCGTTCGAACGTCACCCGATCCACCGCCGACAGGCCGAACGGCATGGAATAGCCCGAGGTCCATTCGAAATTGTCGATCAGCGACCAGTAGAGGTAGCTGTGCACCGGTATGCCTTCGTCGAGGCAGTCGCGGACCCCGTCGAGGGCGGCGTCGATGAAGGCGATGCGGCGGGCGTCGTCGGCGACGGCCGTGCCGCTTTCGGTGACATAGATGGGCTTGCCGACGGCGGCGTGAGCCCAGCGGATCGTGTTCGCCAGCGCCTGCGGATAGAATTCATAGCCTGACATCGTCAGCTCCGCGCCCGGCGGCGGGGGCAGGACGCCGTCCTCGCCGACCGTGAAGCGGGTGTAGGTCTGGACCCCGAAGACGTCGGCGTGGCTGCGCGCCACGGCGATCCAGTCGCCGTAGAGTTTCTGGCGATACAACTCGACCAGATCGGGCCGGCCGGGCGACTGGATGTCCTGTGTCGTCAGGGTGATGCCGACCGGCAGGTCGGGGCGGATCGCCTTGATGGCGTCATAGGCCTTGCGATGGGCCTCCTGCATCAAGGGGCCCGCAACCGCCGCATCGGCGAAGGCGAGGCGGG
Source organism: Brevundimonas goettingensis (assembly GCF_017487405.1). Taxonomy (NCBI): domain Bacteria; kingdom Pseudomonadati; phylum Pseudomonadota; class Alphaproteobacteria; order Caulobacterales; family Caulobacteraceae; genus Brevundimonas; species Brevundimonas goettingensis. The sequence continues at coordinate 1,304,996 of NZ_CP062222.1, forward strand.
AGAAGCGCGGGGAACCGGTCGCCTTGGCCGCCGCCGCGATGGCCGCCGCGACCGTCGTTTTCGCCGCCACTGTCGAGGGCATCATATCGACCAGCAGGCGGATATTGGCCTCGTTGAAGGTGGTGACGATATGCATCCAGTCGCCCAACCGCTCGACCACCTTCGCGCAATAGCGGGCGAAGAGATCGGGCGAATCCGGCGCCTCGAACCCGCCGCGCTTGGCGAACCACAGGGGCGTGGTGAAGTGGTTCAGGGTGATGACGGGTTTGAGCCCGCGCGCCACGCAGGCGTCCAGCATCCGGCTGTAGTGATCCAGTTCGGCGTTGGAGAAGACGCCCTCGCTAGGCTCGATCCGGGCCCATTCCACGCCGAAGCGGTGGCAGTTGAAGCCCAGGGCCTGGGCAAGGGCGAAGTCCTCGTCGAAGCGGTGGTAGCTGTCGCAGGCGTCGCCCGAGCGTTCGCGGAACATGCTGGGCTGGAGGTTCTCCATCAGCCAGGCGTCGGCGTTCGTGTTGTTCCCCTCGCTTTGATAGGCCGAGATGGCCGTGCCCCAGAGGAAGCCGGGCGGGGCGGGCTTGCGACGTCTTTGCGGGGTCTGGGCTGCCGTGGGAGCGGCGCTCGCGGCGACAAGGCCCGCGCCTCCGGTCGTCAGCAGGCGGCGACGTCCGATACCGGCCTTGTCGTCCATGTCATCCTCCCGGCGGCCTCTGATCGGGCGGCTCGAGCGCGACGATAATCCTGGTCAAGGAGTCAGTAAAGTGATCCGAAAGCCGGCCCGGAGCGCGAAACGACGCGGCTCCGGGCCGTTCGGGTAAGTCGTTCAGTGGGCCGGCAGGGCCTTCAGGTCGGCGTCGATGGCCGCGATCAGCTCGTCGGTGATGTGGCCCTCGGAGTAGGGGGCGACCTGACGGAAGGTCATGCCCTTGAACTGCGAATAGGCGGGGTGTTTTTCGACGCCCGGCAGGTGCTTCTGGACGACCGCGTTGGTCACCGGGTCGTTGATCAGCGCCTCGATCGGGCTTTCGATGGTGGGATGGGCGACGTGGGCCGCCGGGGCGGGCGCCGGAGCCGGGGCAGGGGCGGGAGCCGTTTGGGCCGAGGCGGCGCCGGCGATCAGCAGGGTGGCCGCGGTGGCGGCGAACAGGGTCTTGAGCATCGGAATCTCCATGAATGCGCGCCAGATGAGCGCGGTTTGGCGACAACCTCAAGACAACCTCTTTCTCCCCGCGCCCGACGGCGCTAGGACGACCGGATGACCGACACGACCACTTCTTCCGCGAAAACGATTCAGGGCCGGACCGGGCCCTGGGAACTCGTCATGGGGCTGGAAATCCATGCCCAGGTGGCCTCGAAGGCCAAGCTCTTTTCCGGCGCCGCCGTGGGCTTTGGCGCGGGTCCGAACGAGCAGGTGTCGCTGGTCGACGCGGGCTTCCCCGGCATGCTGCCGACCCTGAACGGCTATTGCGTCGAACAGGCGGTCAAGACGGGTCTGGGCCTGCGCGCGAAGATCAATCTGAAAAGCCAGTTCGACCGCAAGAACTACTTCTATCCTGACCTGCCGACAGGCTATCAGATTTCCCAGCTCTATTTCCCGATCGTGGGCGAGGGCGTGGTCGAGGTTGAGGCCGAGGACGGCTCCTTCTTCAACGTCGGCATCGAGCGCCTGCACCTGGAACAGGACGCGGGCAAGCTGATCCACGACCTGTCGCCGACCGAGAGCTTCGTCGACCTGAACCGCGCGGGCACGGCCCTGATGGAGATCGTGTCGCGTCCGGACATCCGTTCGCCGGAAGAGGCGGTCGCCTACGTCAAGAAGATCCGGACCATCCTGATCTATCTGGGCACCTGCGACGGCGACATGGAGAAGGGCAACCTGCGCGCCGACGTCAACGTCTCGGTCTGCCGTCCCGGCCAGTACGAGAAGTTCAAGGCGACGGGCGATTTCTCGCATCTCGGCACGCGCTGCGAGATCAAGAACGTCAACTCCTTCCGCTTCATCTCCCAGGCCATCGGGGTCGAGGCGCGCCGTCAGATCGAGATCCTCGAGGACGGCGGCAAGATCGATCAGGAGACCCGTCTCTACGATCCGACGAAGAACGAGACCCGCTCGATGCGGTCCAAGGAAGAGGCCAATGACTACCGGTACTTCCCCGACCCGGACCTGCTGCCGCTGGAGATCGAACAGGCCTGGATCGACGAGATCAAGGCGGCCCTGCCGGAGCTGCCGGACGACAAGCGCCGGCGGCTGATGAGTCAGTACGGCCTGTCGCAGTACGACGCCGTCGTCCTGATCTCGGATCAGGCCAAGGCGGATTACTTCGAAGAAGCCGCGAAGGGCCGCGACGCCAAGCTGGTGGCCAACTGGGTGACCAATGAGCTGTCGGCCCGTCTGTCGGCCGACAACCTCGAGTTCGACGCCAGCCCGCTGCCGGCGGCCTATGTCGCCGAGCTGGTGGCCCTGATCGAGGAAGGCGTGATCTCGTCGAAGATCGCCAAGGAAGTCTTCGACCACGTCTGGAATGGCGAGGGCTCGCCCCGCGCCGTCGTCGAGGCGCGCGGCCTTGTGCAGGTCAACGACACCGGCGCCATCGAAAAGGCCGTCGACGAACTGATCGCCGCCAACCCCGACAAGGCCGCCGCCGTCGCCGAGAAGCCCCAGGCCCTCGGCTGGTTCGTCGGCCAGGTCATGAAGGCCACCGGCGGCAAGGCCAACCCGGCTTCGGTCAACCAGATCCTGAAAGCGAAGCTGGGCCTCTCCTAGAGGCGCTAACGCGCGCGACGCGGTCGCGCGCTGCTTGAGCGTTTCGCGTCCGGTGACACAATGAAAAGCCCGCCCGGATCGCTCCGGGCGGGCTCTTCTTTATACGGCGTGTGAGGCCCTTAGTTGCTGAGCAGCGAGATGATCACGCCGGTCGCCAGGGCCGCCAGGACGATGTCGCCCGTGTCGGTCCGGTAGTAGCCGTAGCCGCGCGGCGGAGGGGCGTAGCCGTAGCGGTTGTAGTCGCGGATGTACCAGTTCGAACGGTACTGATAGGGCAGGGTCCCGCCGCGGTAGTAGCGACGTTGGTCGTAGCGGTAGTCCTGACGCTGGTCGCGGGCATAGCGGCGGTCGTCGTTGTAGCGCTCGCGGTTGGTGTAGCGCCCGCCGTCGTAGCGGTTGCGGTCGGCGCGGCGCTCGTTGCGCTCATAGCGGCCGTCGTGGTCACGGTCGCCGCGATACGACTGGGCCGAGGCGGCCATGGGCGTAGCGACGACGGCGAGGGCGGCGGCGCCCAGGGCGGCCAGCTTGATGATCTTCGTCATGACGTGTCTCTCCTTGTGAGACTGCCGCGGGGGCGGCGTGAAAACCCGACATGATGAAGAAATAGGATTCCCAGCCTGAACCGCGCCTGAACGACGCTGTCAGGGTTCAGGGTTTTACCTGATATGAAAACGGCCCCTCCGCGAGGAGGGGCCGTCGTCATTCTCAGGGCTAGAAATGGACCAGCGCCCCTACCAACGCCAGGCGTTGCGGATCACGTCGATGATATAGCCGTCATACTCGTCGATCAGATAGATCGAGTTGTCGACATAGACCCAGCGGGTGCCCTCGGGCGGATAGCCCAGGCCATAGGTCCGGTAGTCATTGATGCTGTAGCGCCAGAAGACCGATGGCAGGTACTGGCCGACGTAGAACTGCTGGCCGTAGTAGCTGCGCGGGACGCTGTAATAGCCGTAGCCCGGAGCGAAATAGAAGCCGAAGCGGACACCGTTCCAGCCGCGGAAACGGCTGTCGTTGCGCCACCAGTCGTCACGATGCGAGCGGCTCCAGTTCTGCTGCCAGCGGTTGGAGTCGAAGCGGTTGCGGTACTCCTGACGCTGGCGGTCACGGTCGCGGTTGTCGGGCCGGCCCTGGTTGCCGTTCCAACCGCCGTTGTTGTTGCCGTTTCCGGGACGGCCCTGATCCGGGCGACCCTGATCCGGGCGACCCTGATCGGGACGACCGCCGTTGCCGTTCCAGCCGCCGTTGTTGTTGCCGTTTCCGGGACGGCCCTGATCCGGACGACCCTGATCGGGACGCCCGCCGTTCCCGTTCCAGCCGCCGTTGTTGTTACCGTTGCCGGGGCGACCCTGATCCGGGCGCCCGCCACTGCCGTTCCAGCCGCCGTTGTTATTGCCGTTGCCGGGGCGGCCTTGGTCAGGACGGCCCTGATCCGGACGATCCGGACGGTTCTGGCCGCCGTTCCAGCCGCCATTCTGGCCGCCGGAGGGACGGTCCGGACGCGAGGGCTGCTGGGGCTGAGGCTGCTGCGGTTGTGAGGGGCGCTCGGGGCGCTGCCCGCCGTCATTCCGGCCGCCGCCGTCGTTGCCGCCGCCCCGGTCAGGACGGTCGCCGGAGGGTTCGCGGCCCCCACGGTCCCCGCTGTCGGGGGCGGACTGCTGGCGGTTGCCGCCACGGTCGCCGTTGTTGTCGTTGCGCCGGTTGGTGTCGCGCTGCGGCTGACGGGCGGTGTCCTCCTGGCCGCGATCGCCGCGGTCCTGGGCCAGGGTGGCCACGGGCGCCAGCGCCGGGGCGGCGAAGGCGGAGATGGCGGCGAACACCATCAATGTGCGTTTCATGGTCGTTATTCCCCGCACGCCCCTGATGGGCGGCTCGTGGTCAATTTCTTATTTCGTCGATGAACCCTGTCTGAATGAAAACGGACCTCAAAGTGAAGTCTGCGTAATGAATCGCCGATCTCTGACCATGAAAAAGGCCCCGCAGGCCAGTCGCCTGCGGGGCCGTTCTTCGATCTGGGGTCAGGACTAGTAGACGCCGGACAGAACGCTGGCGATCAGGCCCGTGGCGACGGCGATCATCACGATGTCGCTGCCGGCGTGGACATAGGCATAGCCGCGCGGGGCCGGACGCAGGCCATAGACGTACGGGTCACGCACGTAATAGCCGCGGTAGGCCGAGGGCAGATAACCGCCCCGCTGCCAGCGATAGCTGCTGTAGCGCGGATCGACGCGGTAATAGCCGTAGCTCGGCGCGTACCAGTAGCCGCTGCGGTAGCCGCGATAGTCGCGGAAGTCGTTGCGGTTGCGGTACCAGTCGCGATTGTTGCGGTCCCAGCGCTGGTCCTGACGATAGTCGCGGCGGTCGTCACGACGGTCGTAGCGGCCATCCCGGCGGTCATCGCGGCGGTCGTAGCGGTCGTCGCGCCGATCGTCCCGACGGTCATGGCGATAGTCAAGGCGGCCGTAGTTCTGCGCCTGGGCGGCCAGGGGGGCGGCGGTGGTCGCGACGGCCAGGGCCATGACGGCCGCCTTCATCAGTCGGTTCATCTTCATGCTCCTTGCTCTGGGTTGCGACGGACAGTCCGTCTTGCCCCGTTGAAGATGGCTAACGGTCGCGCTCCGCGGATGAACTCGCCCTGAACGCGAGTGTCAGGTTTCAGAAGCGACACAGTTGCGCCTTGCGCCGCCACGCCCCAGATCGGTTGCGGGGGCGATCCGGCCCGCTGGAGGCCGCCGCATGACCCGTCCCATCGAGCTCTGGTACTGGCCCACGCCCAACGGCTGGAAGATCTCTATCGCTCTGGAGGAGATGGGCCTGCCCTATGAGGTCAAATACGTGAACATCGGGGCCGGCGAGCAGTTCACGCCCCAGTTTCAGGCCATCAGCCCGAACGGCCGGATGCCGGCCATCATCGACCCGGACGGCCCCGACGGCCTGCCGCTGTCGATCTTCGAGTCGGGCGCCATTCTTCAGTACCTCGGCGCCAAGACCGGCCAGTTCTACGCCACCGACCGCCGGCACAAGGCCGAGATCGATCAGTGGCTGTTCTGGCAGGTCGGCGGCCTGGGCCCCATGGCCGGCCAGACCCATCATTTCCGCCAGTACGCCCCCAGCATGATCAAGGACCAGCGCCAGATCGCCTATGGCGTTCGCCGCTATACCAACGAGACCAACCGCCTTTACGGCGTCATGGACAAACGGCTGGCCGACCGACCGTATCTGGCGGGCGCCGACTACACCATCGCCGACATGGCGGCCTGGCCGTGGATCCTGCCGAGCCTGCAGGGCCAGAACCTCGACGACTTCCCGAATCTGAAGGCCTGGGTTGAGCGGGTCGGGGAGCGGCCGGCGGTCAAGGCGGGTCGGGCGCTGGGAGAGGAGATGCGCAAGAATCTGGCTGCCTCAGGCGCGGCGGCCGAGGAGGCGCGCAAGGTCCTGTTCGGCCAGAAGGCGCGATAGGGGGGGCTGGCACTGAGCTCTCCGGGCCGTTTGTTAACCTTGAGAACACCTCAATAAACACATGCTTACCCATCAGTTCATGATGTCTGAACGCGCGGCTGAAACTTGGTAAAGTCTTTACACAAAAGGCTTTTTGGACCCCGTTGCTGTTAACTTTAACTTCAAACCGGCGGTATTTGATGTGACCTCGAAGGACGGCTCCAGAATGGCAGCCACTAGAGGAATACGACGATGACCGCGCAAGAAACCGCGCCCGAGTTTGTTGAAGCTGCTGCCGCTGACGCGATGCTGCCGCTGCCGACCCCCGAGATGGACGGCGACATGCTGTTCCGTCTGGGCATGCAGTATTCGTCCGGTTCGGGCGGCTGCCCGATGGACCGGGTCTCGGCCCATATGATCTTCAACCTGGCCGCCATGAAGGGCTCCATCGAGGCGCGCGTCTATCGCCGCGAGATGAGCCAGGAGATGGAGCGCGAAGAGATCGCCGAAGCCCAGAAGGCCGCCCGTCGCTACATCGACGCCGGCGTGGTCACCCTGGCCGCCTGATTTCTCGTCCTTCTCCCTGTGGGAGAAGGTGGCCCGGCGGAGCCGGGTCGGATGAGGGTTCGGCGTTAATGATCGAACGCCAGTCCCTCACCCTTTCGCGCAAGAACGATCGCTTCGCTCTCGTGCGCTCAAGCCCTCTCCCGCCGGGAGAGGGAGGCTGTCAGAACTGCTGATACTGGCCGTTGATCGTGTAGTTGAAGCCGATCGGCAGGGCCGCCTTCACCTGGGTGAAGAAGGTCGCCAGCTCGCCGAGGGTCGAGCGCGGTACATAGATCAGGTCCCCGCGGCGCAGCGCCGTGACCTCGCCGCGACGGGGTCTCAGATCGATCACCCGCATCATGCGAACGCCACCGGGGCCGCGCCGGATGAGCGCCGCCTGCTGGGGATTGGCGCTGGGCAGATAGCCGCCGGCCATGACCACCGCCTGATAGGCGCCGATGTCGCCGGGCATGTCATAGACGCCGGGCGTCTTCACCTCGCCGTCGACCCACACCTTCATCGGCCCGGCCGTTTTCAGCGTGATCTCGACCACAGGTCGGACCAGCTGGGTCGCATAGGCGGCTGAGATTCCTTGCTGAAGCTGGGAGATCGAGCGGTCGGCCGCCATGACCTGGCCGATCAGGGGCAGGGCGATTCGGCCGTCCGGCCCGACCTTGACCGTGCGGGTCAGTTCGGTCGCTGTCGGGGTCGCCACCTCCAGCTCGTCGCCGGGATAAAACAGATATTCGGGTTCCTGATCGGTCCAGTCGGCGAAGCCGATTTCCGGGAAGCCATCCGTCTGCACGCGTGGCCCGGAGGGCGCGCGCTGGCCGGCCAGAGGGATGTCGGTGCCCCCGCCGCAGGCCGAAAGGGCGGTGGACGCCGACAGGGCGCCGAGGGCGAACAGGATCTGGCGACGGTCAGCGGTCATGAAACTTCCGGCGGCCCGGGACTGTGAAGCGGTGAGGGGACCTTCACCGGTTATGGGTAACTGATGGTTAACGCCGGTGGGCGAAGGATCGCATCAGTACCTCATCCGATGGATTCGCTCGCCCTATGCGCACGGCCTATGTGACCGCCCGCCCACGTTACGGCCTCGCGGACATCGTCGGCCTGATGTTCCGCGAGCTGGGACTGATGATCCTCATCTTCCTGCTGGTCTTCGTTCTGGGCGCCGCCGCGGTCATGACCCTGAAGAAGACCTACACCGCCACCGCCGAGGTCTATGCCGGGGCCGGTCAGGAATACGTCTATGAGCCGCGCGTCGGCACGGTCACCGAGCGGGCCAGCCCGCCGCCGTCGGGCGAGATCGCCCAGACCGAGGCCAATATCCTGACCAGCCGCGACGTGAAGCTGCGCGCCGTCCGCGCCCTGGGCGTCCAGACCTTCCAGAAGCCCGGCAAGCCCGCCGCCGGGTCGCTGGCCAAGCAGGAAGGCGACGCCATTCGCGCCATCACCGAAGGCCTCGTCGTCGGCACCAGCCCGACCAGCTCGATCATCTCGCTCAGCTATGAGAGCGACAACGCCGAGAAGTCGGCCCGGGTGCTGGCCGCCGTGCTCGAGGCCTACAAGAACTATCGCCGCGAAGTCTTCCAGGACAACTCGACCCAGGCCATCGACGCCCAGCGCCAGACCTTCGAGGACGAGCTGGCCAATGTCGACGACGCCTATGAGCAGTTCCTGGCTTCCAACGAAATCGGCGACTTCGCTACCGCCAAGGCCGCGGCGACCGCCACCTACCAGACGACCTTCACCGACCGGCTCTCGACCCAGGCTCAGCTGAGCCAGGCCGCGCGGCGCGTCGAGACCATTACGGCCCAGCTCGCCACCCAACCGCCCGAGATCGTCCTGCAGCAGGACCTGAACATCGCCGCCCAGGACCAGATCCTGCAAAAGCGCACCGAGCGGGAAAACCTGCTGGCCCGCTATCGCCCGGACTCGCAGCCGGTCCGCGACATCGACGCCCAGATCGCCCAGCTTCAGGCCTATGTCGCCGGCGGCGACACCGTGGGGGCCAAGGAGGTCCGCACCGGGCCGAACCCTAGCTGGGTGGCGCTCGACACGGCCCGCACCACGGCCGAGGCCGACCGCGATGCCCTGGCCGCCCGTCTGGCGGTGCTGGACGGTCAGCTGGCCGCCCTGCGCGAACGTCAGGCCCGGCTGACCCAGCTGGAATCGAAGAACGCCATCTTCGCCGGTAACCGCGACGTCCTGACCGCCAACATCAAGGAATTCCAGCAGCGCGGCAGCCAGAGCCGGGCTGACAACGGCCTCGTCGCCTCGGGCGCCGACAATGTGAAGATCCTGTCCCACCCGGCTGCACCGACCAAGGGTTCCAGCTTGAAGGCGCCTCTGCTGATCCTCGTCTTCCTGTTCGCCGGCTTCACCGCCCTGTGCGTTGGCCTGCTGCGGGTCTTCACGCGGCGCGGCTTCGCCACCCCGGCCTCGGCCGGACGGACGCTGCAGATGCCGGTTCTCGCGGTCGCGCCCGTAAAGGCCTGAACCCGGATGTCCCCGCTTTTTCAAGGGCGTGATAGCCTGAGAGCGGCGGAGAACGCGTAACCGATTCGATGGTCGATCTCACAACCGAAATGGCCGGCCTCTGGGCCGCCCTGGGCTCCGGCCCCGCCCACCGCGGGCGGGTGATCCAGTTCGCCTGCGCCGGAACCGGCGAGGGGACCTCGACCGTCGCGCGCGAGTTCGCTCGCCTCGCCGCCGTGCGCGCCCGCAAGCCCGTCTGGCTGGTCGACGCCGACCTGGCCCAGCAGGGGCAGCAGGAAACGGTGGCCGCCGAGGTCGAGCGTTTCGGCCGTCTGGGTTCGCCCGCCGCCGCCTCGCCCGACGGTTCGGTCTTCTACGCGGTGACGCCGCCGATTCTGGGCCGTGACGGCCGTCCGGTTGATCCGGCCCGGCTGATGACCGCGCGTCCCTGTCTGGGCGGGCGGCTGTGGGTGACCCGGTTCCGCACCGAGACCCTGCGTTCTGGCCAGCGCGCCGAACCCCTGCCGGACCCGCGCTACTGGGACGCCATGCGCAAACACGCCGACACCGTGGTCATCGACGCCCCCGCCGCCGACCGCAACGACGTCGCCATCACCCTGGCCCCCTATGTCGACGCCACCATACTGGTCGTCGCCGCCGAGAGCACCGCGCCCAACGAGCCCGTTATCCTGCGCGACGAGATCGAGGCCGTCGGCGGCCGCATCGCCGGCGTCGTCGTCAATCGCTCGACCTACAAGCCGCCGTCGTTCCTGCGACGGCTGGTGGGCTAGGCCTTCGCCTTCTCCAGCCGCTCCAACTCGCGCGCGCCGTAGAAATGCGGCTCGAAGCCCTTGGTCCAGAAGACCTTGCCCAGCCCGCGCGCGGCCTTGTCCAACGCCTCGGCGCGCCTGTCGCTGTTGACCACGGTCAGGGCCAGCGCCGCCATCCCCCAGATCCCCGCCTGGGCGGCGCCGACGCCCATCCACAGCAGCATCCGCACCGGCTTGCCCTCGCGCCAGGCCAGCTGGGGCGGGCTCTGGCCATAGGCGAAGGCGCGGGTCAGGGCGTAGTTCAGGGTGGCGCGGTGCGGCGGGGCGAACTCGTCGACCCAGGCATCCGCCGCCCAGCCGAAGGTCCCGCCGCGCATCGACAGGGCCGAGAACAGGGCGTCGTCCTCGCCGCCGCTCTGGTCGGTCTTCGGATCGAAGGGCGCGTCGCCGGGCAGGGCGGTCGCCCTCAGCATCAGGGAGTTGCCGCAGCCGTAAGCGTGGTCGATCAGCCCGGTCTTCTCCGGACCCTGCCGCCCGAAGAAGCGTTCCAGATAGGCCGTCGTCCAGCCCGTGCCCGGCGGCACCCGGCCGTGGATGGGGCCGAAGACGACGTCGCATTTCAGCGTCTCGCGCGCCTTGATCAGCTTGGCCAGCCAGTCCGGCGTGGCCTTCTCGTCGTCGTCGAGGAAGGCGATCAGGGGTGAGATCGTCGCCGCCAGCCCGGCGTTGCGGGCCGTCGACACGCCGGGGCGGGGCTCGTGCCGATAGACCAGTGGGACCGGACAGGCCTCGGTCAGACGCCCGACCACGCTGGCCGCGCTGCCGCCGGGATCATTGTCCACGACCACGACACTGGCGAGCCGGTGCTCCACGCCCTTTTGCGCGAAGACAGACTTCAGGGCGCGCTCCAGCATGTCCGGACGACGCATCGTCGGGATGATGACCGCGACATCCTTGACCGGAGGGCCCTTCATACGGCCTCGGCGTAAAGGGCGGCGCGATAGAGGCGCAGCGAGAAGGCGCGCGCCTTGACCGGCAGCCAGTCGGTCAGCGCCGCCTGTTTGATCATCGGCCGCACCGTCTTCAGCATCGGCAGGCGCTTGAGCTTTTTCGCAACGCGGAAGCTGGGATAGCCCGAGACGATGTCCGGATGCTTGGCCACGACCCGGGCGAAGTTGGCGGCCGACTGCTCATACTTGCCGGCCAGGGACGCCGTGGTGTCGAGCCCCATATGGGTCGCCGGATTGTCGATATGGATCACCGGCCAGCGGCGCGACACCCGCATGGCCCACTCCACATCCTCCCAGCCCCAGCCGGTGAAGGCGGAATCGAAGGCCTCGGCCTCGAACACGTCGCGGCGAACCAGAAGGTTGGAGGTGTAGACGTATTTCTCGGGCGTCAGGGCGCGAACATCGTGGGGCAGGCAATCCGACTTGACCGCCATGGCGCGGTGGACCGCGAATTTGCCGTCGGTCGGCGCCTGCAGCAGGGAGAAGCCGCCGAAGGCGACCGCCGGGTCCTGCGCCTTCACAAGATCGGCCCAGGGTCCCAGGAAGTGGAACGCATCCGGCCGCATGTCGCTGTCGAGGAACAGCAGGCTGCCGCCCCGAGCCGCCGCCGCCAGCCGGTTGCGCCCGACCGACCGGCCCTCGTTCTTCGCCAGGGTGATCAGGCGGACGGGCAGGCTCATATGGGTGATGACGTCGATCAGGCCGCCGGTCAGGGCAATGTCGCCGGTGCCGTCGTCCAGGACCACGATCTCGACCGAACGGCCCAGCGAGGCGGCCTCGCGATCCAGCAGTTGCAGCAGGTCGCGGGGATCATCGCGCAGGAAGGGCATCAGCACCGACAGGACGGGCCGGGCGCCGGTCCAGGCGGCGTTCTCCGTGATGCGCGGCTTGACGGTCATGCCGCCGCCTCGCGCGCGCGGAACTTCTGAAGCAGGCCGAGGGCGATGTCGCGCACCCCGGCCGCGTTGATGGTCAGGGCCACGGCCGCATAGACGATGCCGCCGACGGAGGCGTCGAGGATCAGCTCGGGCAGGCCGCCGATGGCCGGCAACGACCAGACCGCCACGGCCATGATCCCGGTCGCGACGCCGCAGCGGATCAGCGGCTCCCACGGCACGGGCAGGGGCACCACCTTGCGGCCCAGCAGCATGGTCGCCAGCATGCCGAGGCCGAAGCTGATCGCCGTCGACCAGGCGGCGCCCACCACGCCGAAGCGCGGAATCAGGATGAAGTTCAGGACCACATTGCCGAACGCCGGCACGCTCATGGCGACCAGCAGCAGCTTGGTCTTGCGGCCCAAGGTGAAGGCCTGTCCGAAATAGTAGGCGGTGAGGCCATAGAGCAGGGCGGACAAGGCGACCCAAGGCGTCACCTGCGCCGCCGCGACCCTCAGGCTCTCGCCGATCATCACCTCGCCGAGGGGCTTGGCCACCAGAGCCACGCCGGCCGCCGCCGGGAAGCCGATCAGGAAGAAGGTCGAGGCCTGTTCGCGCGCGGCGATCTTCAGCTTCTCCAGCCCGCCGCGCTCCAGCGCCATGACCAGAGCGGGCTGACCCGCCGCGCCCAGCCACAGGAACAGCACGTCCAGCGTCCGGTTGGCGATCGAATAGCCCGCGTGATAGGCGCCGACGGCGGCCTCATCCATGAACAGGGCCAAGAGGAAGCGGTCGGTCGAGGCCAGCACCAGGGCCAGGGTCAGCGACGCCGCGATCGGATAGCCATAGGCGGCATAGGACTTGAGCCTTGCAGGATCGACCACGCCCGACTTCGCCTGTTTCAGCTCGCCCGGCAGGATGAAGGGCAGGGCGGCCAGCGGCGCGAGACCCAGCCCGGCCAGAGGCGCCGCGCCGCCGGCGCCACAAAGCGCGAAGGCCACGCCGATGCACAGGCCGCCGATGGTCGTCGCCATATCCAGCATGGCCGAGCGCGAGACCTCGCCCGCCGCGCGGAACCGCTCCTGCGCCAGCTTGGCCAGACACCGGGCCGGACTGCCCAGTAGCCCAGCGCCGATGGCCGCCTTGAACAGCGGGTCGATAGGCGCGAACCACAGGAGCACGGCCGCCACCGGAATGAAGCCGGCGATCAGGATGAAGGCGGTGCGATAGATGCTGGCGAAATGGGCGGCCATATCGGCGCCGGCCTGTTGCGCGGCCCAGAAGCGCGCCATCGCCGCCTCCAGCCAGCTGAAGACGGCGACGTGGCACAGTGTGACGATGGAGAAGGCCAGGGCGTAGCGGCCGAAATCCTCGGGCGTCAGCAGGCGCGTGAAGATGAAGATGGCCAGAAACCCGACCACCCCCTGAACGATATTCGCGGGCAGATAGCCCCAGACGCCACGCCAGAACATCAGACGGTCACCGCACCGCCGACCGGTCGCCCAGCAGGACGGGCAGGGTCACGGCCATGATCCACAGATCCAGCCAGAAGGACTGGCGCTCGATATAATCGACGTCCAGCTGCACCCGCCGACGCACGTCATGGGCGCTGTCCAGCGGTCCGCGCGAGCCCTTGATGGCGGCCCAGCCGGTCATGCCGGGCTTGATGCGATGGCGATGGGCGTATTCGGCGACCAGAAGGGCGGATTCGACCTGTCCAGTCTTCATACCGATGGCGTGGGGGCGGGGGCCGACCAGCGACATCTCGCCGGTCAGGACGTTGAGCAGTTGCGGCAGTTCGTCAAGGCTGGTCTTGCGCAGGAACTTGCCGACCTTCGTAATCCGGTCATCGTCGGCCGTGACTTGACGCGAAGCGGTGGCGTCGGACGTCTCCTGACGCATGGAGCGGAATTTCCACACCACAATGGCCTCCTGATTGAAGCCGTGGCGGCGCTGGCGGAAGAAGACCGGGCCGGGGCTGTCCAGCTTCACGGCCAGGGCGCAGATCGCGATGACCGGCGAGACGGCGATCAGACCCAGACCGCCGATGACGATGTCCTGCAGCCGCTTGTGGAAGGCGCGGCGGTCGGCGTCGGCCGCGTTCAGCGAGGCCAGGGGCGCGCGGGCCAGCTTGGTCAGGGCGGCGGTGCGCTCCTCTTCCCCTTGCGGATCGACCAGCAGGGTGACCTCGTTTGGCAGGGTCTGCAGACGCGCCGTCAGCTCGCGCACCCGGGCCTGGGCCTCGGGATCGATGGCCAGGACGATGCGGTCCACATAGGGGGTGATCTTGTGATTCAGCAGGGCCTCGGCGGCGCCCAGCACCGGCACGCCCTCGACGCTGTCGGGATTGCGGGCCAGCCGGTCGTCGAACACGCCCAGCACATTGATGTCTCGGCGCTTGAGCGCGTCCTTGATCAGCCGCTCGGCATGGCGGGTGGCACCGACCACCACGATATTGGGCGTCAGGGCCCCGGTGTCCCGCCAATGGGCCACCAGACCACTCCAGAGGGCGTGCAGGACCGCGACGGTCAGAAGCGTCGCTCCGGCCCAGACGCCGATCGCCTCCAGCTCCAGCGCCGGGCCGCGCAGCAGTCCGCCGAGGCCGAGCGCCAGCACGCTCGCCGTCGCGACCACCCCGGTCAGCGCGACCAGATGCAGGGTCAGCGAGGATTGCCGGTCGAACTGATACAGGCCCAGCGACTTCATCAGGCCCAGAACGACGACGGCGCCCAGAATCATGGGCGCGGCGCGCGCGATCTCCAGCGCCATCAGATTGTCCGGCGACACGGCCCAGCCACAGGCCAGGGTCACGGCGATGACCGCCAGCACGTCGACCGTGCGGAAATAGTGCACCGACAGCCGCGAGCCGTGCTTCTGGCGTGCATTCAGCCAGACCTCGGGCCGGAACGGACCTCGCCGCGACGCTCCGTCGACAGGCGCAGCCCCAGCCTTGGAGGCGAGGGCCTGCAGGGCCGCGGGATCGGCCTTCGCCGTGCGCCCGGCCACGCCTTCTGGCAGGCGGGTGGCGTTCAGGGTGTTCGACATTCGTCGTCCGCTGTCTGGGAAACTCCGGGACATCCTGCACAGCCGCCGTGGATGTCGCGTTAACGCCCTGCGTTTTGGCGTTCGATCAAACTTCTGCGCCGAACCGACGTCTTGCCGATTGCGCCCGGCGACGACCTTCGCTATCGACGCCTCCTGCCGGAGACGTGGCCGAGTGGCTGAAGGCAACGGTTTGCTAAATCGTCATACCCTGTAAGGGGTATCGAGGGTTCGAATCCCTCCGTCTCCGCCATCCTGCTTCGCGCCGAAGCGCTTCGCAGGACGAACCTCCCGACCACTCCGGGATGCCTGACAAGCCCCCTCGACCAGTCGTGTCGAGGCGGGGCCTCTGTCTTCTGACCCTCACGTCCCGTCCGGCCCACGCGCTCTTGCCGAGTGGCGGGGGCCGTCGCGTTCCGAAAGCGCTCCATGACTGACCCCGTCCTGACCATCGGCATCGACTTCGGCACCACCAATACGGTGGTCGCGGTGACGCGCGCGGAAGGGCAGGCCGAGGTACTCAGGTTCGAGGCGCCGGTCGGCGACCTGACCGCCTTCCGCTCGACCCTCGGCTTCCAGATGCACCAGGCCCCGGGGCAGGCGCCCGAACGGGTCGTGACCGCCGGGCCCTGGGCCATCGACGCCTATGTCGAGGATCCACTCGACACCCGCTTCATCCAGTCCTTCAAGAGCTTCGCCGCCAGCCCCGCCTTTACCGAGACGGTCATCGACAACCGACGCTATCAGTTCGAAGACCTGCTGGGCGCCTTCCTGCTGCAGTTGCGCGGCCATGCCGGGGAGGGAATGGCCGACCTGCCGCCCCGGATCATCGTCGGCCGCCCCGTGACCTTCGCCGGCGGTTCGCCCGACGCGGCTCTGGCGCTGGAACGGTATCAGGCGGGGTTCGAGCGGCTGGGGTTCACCGACATCCGCTACGCCTATGAGCCCGTCGGCGCCGCCTTCTTCTTCGCCCGCACGCTCAAGACCGACGCCACCGTCCTGGTCGCCGACTTCGGCGGGGGCACCAGCGACTTTTCCATCGTCCGCTTCGAACAGACGTCCGACGGTCTGCGCTCCCACGCCCTGGCCCGGTCAGGCGTCGGGGTGGCCGGCGACGCCTTCGACTACCGGATCATCGACCATCTGGTCTCGCCGGAGCTGGGCAAGGGCGGGCAGTACCGGACCTTCGACAAGACCCTGCCGATCCCCCAGCGCTACTACGCCGCCTTCGCCCGCTGGGACCAGCTGGCCCTGCTGCGCGCCTCTCGCGACATGAAGGACATCCGCGACATCGCCCGCAATGCGGTGGAGCCCGAGAAGCTGGCTCGCCTGGTCGAGGTGCTGGACGACAACCACGGCTATGCCCTCTATCAGGCCGTTTCCGCGCTCAAGATGGCCCTGTCGCAGGATGACGAGGCGACCTTCGCCTTCGAGGCCGGCTCGGTAGAGATCGAGGCCGAGGTCGCCCGCGCAACCTTCGAAGGCTGGATCGCGCCCGAGCTTGCGGCCATGGAAGCCGCCGTCGACGAGGCGATGGCGCAGGCGGGGCTGGAGCCAGGCGGCGTCGACCGCGTCTTCCTGACCGGCGGCACCTCCTTCGTCCCCGCCGTCCGCGACATCTTCGCCCGCCGCTTCGGCGCCGACCGCATCGAAACCGGCGGCGAGTTCGAATCCATCGCCTCCGGCCTTGCCCTCATCGGGCGCGAGACAGACCTCGATCTCTGGACCGAGCGGGGGCCGGAGCAGCATTAGTTCAAAGACACCTCTCTCATTGAGAGGGTACGCCAAGGTATCAGGCGAACCTCGCCGGTTAGTCGATACCCCGGGCTACCTTTTCAACTAGCGACAAAGCAGGCGGTCCAGCTAGGTGCATGTCTGGCTCGAAAACTTTCCAGAGCATTGGTCGAGCCTTGGTAAGAATGTGGCGCTGTTTGACTATCGCGTCCCCGTACTCCTGCACGGATATCTTCTTCTGCCCTTGGCTTGTGAGGAGAAAATCGAGCTCGACCGAAACGTCCCGTAGTCTTTCAAGATGGCTATGGACTGACGGCTGAAATAGGAACCTCGAAGCCTCCAGCGCGGCGCTGAACGCGGCTTGTTCTTCAGCTCCGTGCTTCCAAAACTCCTTTGCATGACCCTTTGGATAGGATCGATCGCTCGTCAATCCGGGTACGTTTCCTGTGGTGAGGATGTAGTCCAGCCATTTTCTGACGGCCTCGAAGGCTTCCATCCTTTTGTCGAACGTATCCACTCTGATCGCTAACGCGGCCATTTCCGCTTGCTGCGCGATAAGCTGGTTCTGGCGGCTGGCAATGGCGGTCTGCCGTAGCCCCACGAACGTAGCAGCACCCACGGCGGTGAGCCCTGTAAGTAGTGCAGCCGCAGCTTCCCACGAGAAGTAACCGAACTTCATCGCAGGCCAAAACGAATGACCGATGGGGCCTTTGACGCACCCCGCCAGCAAAAGAATGAACAAGAGACCGGAAAGCGTTCGAACCATTCAGATGACCTAAGCTGCTGGGTCAGATCCCCCACCCCCCGGGCGAGATCGACGTGAGCACGTGACGACATGGGCTAGACTGGTGAGGCTCGCCGATAGCTGCCTGCACAACCCTAACGGTGCGCTCAGATTCTGGCCACGGTCACGGTTGTAAATATCTATCTCGCTGCGCCTGCCGCTTTGAGTCAGTCAGCTGGTAGCGACCGTCCCCAGCCTGATCACCCGATCTTTCCCCGACGTGATCTTGTGAGCCCACTCGCGGCGGTCTAGGGCTCTGGTCACCGAAATCCGGGCGACAAAATCTCAGGGAGACGACCCATGGCCGATCTGGCTCAAGTCACCGATCACATCCGCAACGCCGTCGGCGAGAACTCCGGTCTGGGCAAGACCGTGAAGATCGACCTGGGCGACGCCGGCAAGATCTACATCGACGGCGCCTCGACCCCGAACACGGTCACCAACGAGGACAAGCCCGCCGACGCCACCGTCACCATCAGCTGGGACGACTTCATCGCCCTGTCGGAAGGCAAGCTGGACGGCATGATGGCCTTCATGCAGGGCAAGCTGAAGATCGCGGGCGACATGATGATCGCCCAGAAGCTGCCGGCGCTGCTGAAGCGCTGATGCGCGGCGCACAACACGACTGACGGACGGCGCGGCTCCTCGGGGCCGCGCCGTTTTCGTTTCGACTCCCCAAGCCCGGCGCACGACCGGGGACAACGAGAAGAGGATACGCACATGGACTTCCAGCACAGCGAACGCGGCCTGCACTGGCAGGAGCGGGTGCAGCGCTTCATGGACGAGAAGGTCTATCCGCGCGCTGCCGAATACTGGGCCCAGGTCCACGCCGACCACACCGTCCAGCCGCCGATCATGGAGACCATGAAGGCCGAGGCGCGCGAGGCCGGTCTGTGGAACATGTTCCTGCCCGGCGAGCACGGCGCAGGGCTGACCAACCTCGAATACGCACCCCTGGCCGAGATCATGGGCCGGTCGCTCTGGTCGGCCGAGGTGTTCAACTGCAACGCCCCCGACACCGGCAATATGGAAGTGCTCCATATGTACGGAAACGAAGCCCAGCAGGAACAATGGCTCAAGCCCCTGATGGCCGGGACCATCCGCTCGGCCTTCCTGATGACCGAACCGGCCGTGGCCTCGTCCGACGCGACCAATATCCAGACCTCCATCGTCCGCGACGGCGATGAGTATGTGATCAACGGCCGCAAATGGTGGTCGACCAACATGGGTCACCCGAACGTCAGGATCGCCATCGTCATGGGCAAGACCGACACTTCGGCCGCGACCCACCAGCAGCAGTCCCAGATCCTGGTGCCCACCGACACGCCCGGCTTCCGCGTCGAGCGGATGCTGACCGTCTTCGGCTATGACGAGCGTCCGATCGGTCACGCCGAGGTCGTGCTCGACAACGTTCGGGTCCCCGTGACCAATCTGATCGCCGGCGAGGGCCGGGGCTTCGAGATCGCGCAAGGCCGCCTCGGGCCGGGCCGGATCCACCACTGCATGCGCACCATCGGCGCGGCGGAGCGGGCCCTGGACCTGATGTGCGAGCGCCTGCTCAACCGTACGGCCTTCCGCAAGCAGCTGGCCGAGCATTCGGTCTGGGAGCAGCGCGTCGGCGAGGCCCGCACGAATATCGAGATGTGCCGTCTGATGGTGCTCAAGGCCGCCTGGATGATCGACCAGGCCGGCGCCAAGAACGCCAAGTCCGAGATCGCCCAGATCAAGGTCGCGGCGCCGCGCATGGCGCTCAAGATCATCGACGACGCCATCCAGGCCTTCGGCGGCGCCGGGGTCTCGGGCGACACGCCGCTGGCCGAGCTCTATGCCGGGGTGCGGACCCTGCGCCTCGCCGACGGCCCGGACGAGGTTCACAACCGCACCATCGCCCGGCTGGAATACGCCAAGCACGGCGGCAAGCCCGTTCGGTAGAACGACAGTCGCCCGTTTTTGTCAGCAGCCGTTCGCCGAAGGGGCTTTTCCCACGGCGAACGGCGGTTGATCCATGGCGAAGCTGACGCGCCTCCCCATCTCCCCGCCATCGACGCTTCCGGCTCCTGACACAGGAACCAAACGGCGGCGATGACATTTTCAGGGCCGGGTGGGGAACCGCCGTGGGCAACCCGGGCGGAGGCTGTCGCTATGAATGATCTCTCGCGTATTCCCTCGTCCGCCTCGGACGACATCGACCTGTACCGCACGGTCCGGGCCCGGATGCCCGAGCTGGCGAACGGCCTCTCTCCCGAGGATCTGGCCGCCCAGCCCATGGCTGACGCCAGCCCCGGCAAATGGCATCTGGCCCACACCAGCTGGTTCTTCGAAGAGATGATCCTGGCCGCCGAGCCGGGCTATCGCCCCGTCGATCCGCGCTTCCGCCAGATGTTCAACTCCTACTACGAAACCCTCGGTCAGCGCGTCGCCCGTCCCGAGCGCGGCCTCATGACCCGGCCTTCGGTCGACGAGGTCCTGGCCTATCGGCGCGAGATCGACCGGCGAATGGTCGACCGGCTGTCTCGCGGCCTGACCTCGGGCGCCGAACGCTATCTGTTCGCCCTGGGCCTCCATCACGACCAGCAGCATCAGGAGCTGTTCCTGATGGACCTGCTCTATCTGATGTCGCGCTCGCCTCTGGACCCGGCCGCCTATGCCGTGGAGCCGCGTGAGGCTCCGGTTCAGCCTGCCGTCGGTGGCGTCACCCGTTTCGAGGGCGGTCTGGTCACGATCGGCCATGACGGCGACGGCTTCGCCTTCGACAACGAGGGTCCGGCGCATCGGACCTTCCTCCAGCCGTTTGCCCTGGCCAACGACCTCGTGACCAACGGCGACTGGATCCGCTTCATTCAGGACGGCGGCTATTCACGGCCCGAGCTCTGGCTGTCCGACGGCTGGGCGACGGTGAAGGCCAAGGAGTGGACCGCGCCCCTCTATTGGCACGCTGAAGGGGAGGGCGGCTGGCGCGTGTTCGGCCTGTCGGGCCTCGCCCCTGTCGATCCGGCCGCGCCCGTGCGCCACATCAGCGCCTATGAGGCCGACGCCTATGCCCGCTGGGCCGGCAAGCGGCTGCCGACCGAGGCCGAGTGGGAGCACGCGGCCGTAACCAACCCCGCCGCCTTCACGAACCTGTTCGGTGAGGTCTGGCAGCACACGTCCAGCAGCTATTCCGCCTATCCCGGGTTCAAACCGACCGACGGCACGGCGTCCGAGTACAACGGCAAGTTCATGGCCAACCAGATGGTGCTGCGCGGCGCCTGTTTCGCCACGCCGCCGGGCCATGCGCGCGCGACCTACCGCAACTTCTTCTATCCGCATCAAAGGTGGGCATTCATGGGGCTCAGGCTCGCCGAAGACATCACGCCCGACCGCGCCACGGCCGATACCGACGAGGCGGCCGAGTTCCGCGCCGAACTGATCGCGGGCCTGTCGAAGCCCCAGAAGGCCGTCTCGCCCAAATGGTTCTACGACGCCGAGGGCTCGCGCCTGTTCGAGGACATCACCCGCCTGCCGGAATACTATCCGACGCGGCAGGAGGCGGCCCTGCTCAAGGCCCTCGCCCCGCGTCTGACCCAGGACTTCGGCGACAACGCCGTCCTGGTCGAGTTCGGCTCAGGCGCCAGCGAGAAGACGCGCATCCTGCTGGACGCGGCGCCCAGTCTGTCGACCTACATCCCGATCGACATCAGCCCCGACGCCCTGAACGAGGCGGCCGAGCGGATCACGGCGGCCTATCCCTCCGTCGAGGTCGTTCCGGTGGTCGGGGACTTCCTGAACCTGCCGCCGCTGCCGGAGCTGGGGCGCGGGCGCCGCATCGGCTTCTTCCCGGGTTCGACCATCGGCAATCTGGACCGCGACGCCGCCATCGACTTCCTGAAGACGGCCCGCGCCCGGCTGGACGACGGCTCCCTGTTCATCCTCGGCGTCGATCTGGTCAAGGCGCCCGAGCTGCTGGTCGCGGCCTATGACGACGCTCAAGGCGTGACGGCCGCGTTCAACAAGAACCTGCTGGTCCGCGCCAATGCCGAACTGGGCGCCGACTTCGACCTGGACGCCTTCGAGCATATGGCGGTCTGGAACGCAGCCGAGTCGCGCATGGAAATGCACCTGCGTTCTACCCGCGATCAGAGCGTCCGCATCGGTGACGCGACCATCCGCTTCGCCAAGGGCGAGACCATCCACACCGAAAGCTCGCGCAAATACACCCGCGCCTCGGTGATCAAGATGGCCGAGGCGGCCGGCTGGACCGTCACCCTGTTCGAGACCAGCCCCGAGCCCTCGGTCGCCCTGGCCCTGCTGAGCGCGAGCTGAAAGCTGGCCAGCGCGCGAGGGGCTGAACCGCATAAGAAAAAGGCGACGAAACCGTTCGGGTCTCGCCGCCTGATCCTTGCGCTCTCCGGGGAGGCTTACTCCGCCTGGGTCTCGACGTCGTCGGGACGCCGCGAACCGTGCGAGGCCTCGCCGCCCTTGCGGCCGGCCTGTGCGGCCAGACCGCGGTCCTGGGAGAAGCTTCTCTTCTCCGACGGGACGCTGGCCCCGCCCTTGCGGGCGATTTCGCGCTGACGTTCCGGGTCCATCGAGGCGAAGCCCCGCTTGGAGACACCCGAGGGGCGGTTGGTCTGACCTTCGGCCATTCGGCTGTTCCTTCCTGAGTAGTGTGGTGCTTGCGATGAAGAACCCCGGGGGTCGGTCAAGGTTCCGAGCGGCCGTCATTCAGTCGCAAGAACAATCAACTTGCATTCTGGTCAAAGGTTCGGGAATCGGGTTCATCCCCAATGCCGGGATCAATCTGCGGCAACTCATCGGGCGCGCCGCCGGGATCGATATCGGGGGTTTCGGCGGGTTCGTCGGGGAATTCAGGCGGGGCGCCCGGATCGATATGGGTCATGTCGGTTCTCCTGTTGAAAGGAGAACGTTCAAACCTCCGCGATGTTCAGAAACCGGGGAACCCCAGCCCGAGGGCGGCGGTTCTTTGGCCGAACCCCTGGGAGCTTTCCAATGACCGATATCTCTTCGCCGACCGCCGACGACATCCTCTCCGACGACCTGCGCGAGGAAGGCCCCGCCCAGCGTCTGGGCAAGAAGGCCGACACCCTGATCGCAGACGTAGAGGGCCGCGCCTTCGCCCGCTCGGAAGGCATCCGCAAGGCCGTCCGTTCCGACCTGCATCAAGGCCGCCTCTGGGCTCGCGACCATGCCGAACAGACCCGCGAGGTCATTCGCGACCACCCGATGAAGACCGCCCTCTACGCCATCGGGGCGGGCGTGGTTCTGGGCCTGCTGCTGCGGCGATAACTCCACTACCGCTCATCCCGGCGAATGCCGGGATCCAGATCCAGACGCTGCGGGCGCCGCAAGGTCGCTGACAGTGCGAACCTCAAACACCTCATTTGCATCTGGATCCCGGCATTCGCCGGGATGCGCGGTGAGAGAGTGAGCCGTCCTTACGACGGCCCGGTCGGCTCTCTGAACAGTCTCGGTCCCAGCAATGCACGGTCCGAGACGAACGGATTCGTCTGCCGCTCCTGACCGAAGGTCGAGTGCGGGCCGTGGCCCGGCACGAAGGTGACGCCGTCGCCCAGCGGCCAGAGCTTCTGCGTGATCGATCGGATCAGCGCCTCGGGGTCGCTCTTCGGAAAATCGGTCCGGCCGACCGAGCCCTGGAACAGGACGTCGCCGACCTGGGCGAAGCCGATGGCGCGGTTGAAGAAGACCACATGGCCCGGCGTATGGCCCGGGCAGTGCACCACCTCCCAGGTCGTCTCGCCGAGCGTCAGCACGTCGCCGTCGTTCAGCCAGCGGTTCGGGGTGAAGGTCCGCGCCTCGGGCAGACCGTACATCTGACCCTGCCTCGGAATGCCCTCGATCCAGAACAGGTCCTCGATCTGCGGACCGATGATCTGGACGCCCGACTTCTCCTGCATCTCGGCCGCGCCGCCGGCATGGTCGAGGTGGCCGTGGGTGATCCAGATCTGGTCCAGCGTCAGGCCGCGCCGCGCGATCTCGCCCAGGATGGCGTCGGCCGACCCGCCGGGATCGATCACGGCGGCCTTCATCGTCTTTGTGCACCAGACGGTCGTGCAGTTCTGCTGCAGCGGCGTGACCGGGGTGATGAAGACGCCCACAGGGGCTTGGTTAGGGGAGGGGCTCTGGCTCATTCCCGACAGATAGCGATCCCGGCTCGCAGGCGAAAGCCGTCGCGCCGACCGGAACACGCCTGCTAGGAAGGCGGCATGCTCGATCGCCGTCGCCTCCTGTCCGGCCTCGCCGCCGTCTCCGCCCTGACCGCGACGGGAAGGGCCCGCGCGGTTGCCAGTGAAGCGGGGCGCGGCCCGCGTCTCGCCATCACCATCGACGACTTCAACATAACGGACGGCGCCCTGATGGACGGGGCGGCCCGTCATCGCGCCGTGCTGGACGCGCTGGACGCCGCCGGGATCAAGGCCGCCGGTCTGGTTGCGGGCAAATACGTCGACAACCCCACCGGCGCCGCCCGCCTGGCCGCATGGGCCGAGGCCGGACACCTGATCGGCAACCACACATACGCCCACGCCTACTACGGCGGTTCAAACCCTGGCGACCTCGGCGCCGACATCGACCGCTGCGCGCCCGTGATCGCGCCCTATGCGACGGCCCGGCCCCTGTTCCGCTTCCCCTATCTGGCCGAGGGGCGGACGGCGGAGACCCGCGACCGGATGCGCTCCGTCCTCGCCGACCGGGGTCTGCGCAACGCCCACGTCACCATCGACGCCTCGGACTGGTACGTCGACCAGCGCCTGCGCGAGCGGCTGGACAAGGACCCGGGCGCCGACGTCAGCCCCTACGGCGACTTCCTCGTGCGCCATCTGCTGGACCGGGCCGCCTTCTACGACGCTCTGGCCCGCGACGTGCTGGGCCGCAGCCCGCCGCACACCCTGCTGATCCATCACACCCTCGCGACAGCCCTGTTCCTGCCGAAGGTGCTGAAGGGCTTCCGCGACGCGGGCTGGACCCTGATCGATGCGGAAGCCGCCTTCGCCGACACGGTCTTCCAGTCGAAGCCCGACATCGCCCCCGCCGCCAACAGCCTGATCTGGCAACTGGCGAAGGCGGACGGCCGATTCGAGGCCCGGTTGCGGTCCCCCGGCGAGGACGGCCCCTATGAGGAACCCGCCATGGACGGGCTCGGCCTCTAGATCGCCACGTTCGCGTTGACCTTTGGGGCCTGTCTCGACATAAGGGCGGGCTTCGAAGCCGCCCCGAAACGAGGCGGCTCTTCTGCTTTATCCATTCCGCG
This sequence comes from Brevundimonas goettingensis, assembly GCF_017487405.1. Taxonomy (NCBI): domain Bacteria; kingdom Pseudomonadati; phylum Pseudomonadota; class Alphaproteobacteria; order Caulobacterales; family Caulobacteraceae; genus Brevundimonas; species Brevundimonas goettingensis. The sequence continues at coordinate 1,329,704 of NZ_CP062222.1, forward strand.
TATGGCCACGTCGGCCGGTTGCGCCCCAGAACGTCAGATACCGACCATGCAAGTCGTCGAAAAATCCACCGAAGGTCTCAGCCGCGTCATCGCCGTGACCATCCCCGCCGCCGAGCTGAACGCCAAGCTGGACGCCAAGCTGAAGGAAGTCGCGCCGCAGATGAAGCTCAAGGGCTTCCGTCCCGGCAAGGTGCCCGCCGCCCACGTCAAGAAGACCTTCGGCCGTGAGTTCATGGGCGAAATCATCAACGCCGAGCTGAACGAGACGAGCCAGAAGGCCCTCGACGAAGCCAAGGTGCGCCCCGCCGCCCCGGCCGAGATGAAGCTGATCTCCGACATGGACAAGGTGATCCTGGGCCAGGAAGACCTGGCCTATGAGATGGAGCTGGAAGTCATGCCCGACTTCACGCCCGTCGATCCCAAGACCCTGAAGCTGACCCGCCCGACCTATGAAGCGACCGACGCCGACCTCGACGAAGCCCTCACCGAACTGGCCGGCCAGGCCAAGTCCTATGAGGACAAGAAGGGCAAGACCGTGAAGGCCGCCGACGGCGACCAACTGACCATCGACTTCCTGGGCAAGCTGGACGGCGAACCCTTCGACGGCGGCAAGGCCGAGGACGCGGACCTGGTGATCGGCTCGGGCCGCTTCATCCCCGGCTTCGAGGAACAGCTGGTCGGCGCCAAGGTCGGTGAAGAGAAGACCATCGAAGTGACCTTCCCGGCCGACTACCAGGCCGCCAACCTGGCCGGCAAGCTGGCCACCTTCGACATCAAGGTGAAGGCCATCAAGTCGGAAGTCGCCGGCGTGGTCGACGACGCCTTCGCCGAGCGCATCGGTCTGGAATCGCTGGACAAGCTCAAGGAGCTGCTGCGCGGCAACCTGAACCAGCAGTACGCCGGCGCCGCCCGCTTCAAGCAGAAGCGCGCCCTGCTGGACCAACTGGACAGCGCCCACAGCTTCGACCTGCCGCCCAAGATGGTCGACGCCGAGTTCGACGGCATCTGGCAACAGGTCCAGGCCGACAAGGCCAAGGGCGACCTGCCGGAGGAAGACGCCGCCAAGTCCGACGAGGACCTGAAGGCCGAATACCGCAAGATCGCCGAGCGCCGCGTGCGCCTGGGTCTGGTCCTCGCTGAAATCGGCCGCGCCAACAACGTCGGCGTCTCCGATCAGGAACTGAACAACGCCATCATGGCCGAGGCCCGCAACTACCCGGGTCAGGAGCGTATGGTCCTGGACTTCTACCGCCAGAACCCCAACGCCGCCGCCCAAATGCGCGCCCCGATCTATGAGGAGAAGGTCGTCGACCTGATCTTCGGCCAGGCCGAAACCACGGACACGCCGATCACCAAGGAAGAGCTGCTCAAGGAAGAAGACGAGGGCTGAAGCCGTCTTCGGGGCCTCGGTTCCACCCTGACTGACCTTTGAAGGGCCGGTCCGTTCGCGGGCCGGCCCTTTTTCGGCCCTACGTCGGGCCAATCCTCCCTATCCCTGTTTTGCGAGACGCAGATGCCTCTGATCGCCGCCCTGCTGAGCGCCACCGCCCTTATGGGCCAGACGGCTCCCGCCCAGACCGCGCCCCAAACCGCCCCGCAGGATCCGGCCGCGACCGCGGTGCAGGATGTCGAGGTCACGGCCCAGCGCCAGACGGCCTATGAGGCGGCGCGCAGCTTCGTCGACGAGATCGTCGAGACCCCGCCCGGCCGGGGCCTGGCCCGCTGGGATGGCCGGGTCTGCGTCGGCGTCGTCAATCTGCGCGGCGCGGTGGCCCAGGCCCTGGTCGATCAGGTCTCGCGCCGCATGCTGGACATCGGCATGGACATCGGCGAGCCGGGCTGTAAGCCGAACATCATGATCATCGCCACGGTCGACGGCGCCGCCACGGCCCGCGCCTTGGTCCAGGCCCGGCCGCGCAACTTCAACCCCGGCTTCTCGGGCACCCGCCAGACGATCGCCGACCTCGAGCGGTTCCAGGCCAACGACAACCCGATCCGCGCCTGGCGCCTGACCGTGCCCGTCGACGCCGACACCGGGGCCCCGACGGTCCGTCTGCCCGGCGAGGATTTCAAATACCGCGCCATCCGCCAGCCCTCGCGCCTGCGCACCATGGACCGCAATGTCTTCGCCCGGACCTTCGTCATCGTCGATGTGGCCCAGACCGGCGGCTATGACGTCGGGGCCCTTGGCGATTATATCGCCATGGTGTCCCTGGCCCAGATCGACGGCGACGCCGAGGTCTCGGGCTATGACACCATCCTGAACCTGTTCACCGATCCGTCGGGCGCGCGCCAGATGACCGACTGGGACCTGGGTTACCTCCGCTCCCTCTACGCCGCCGAGCTGAACGAGCTGCATACGTCGCAGCAGGAGGGGAATGTCGCCGAGCGGATGACCCACCAGCCCAGGTCTGAACCGGCGCCCCAGCCCGAGCCCGCCCCTCGACCGGCTCCCCAGAGCTAGGCTTTCCGCGCGCGTCCATTTGGCGATTGTCGCTGGCGCCGTTCAGCCCTAGCGTGCGTTCCGCAAACCGCAGGTCGGTCAGGAGGACGCGATGGTGGGTGGTCTTTCGGCGTGGGCGATGCTCGGCCTCGCGGCCCTGACCCTGCAGACGGCTCCGGTTCCGCAGAGCCGTCAGACGCCAACCGAGCCGCCGGCGTCCCCCGTCGATGACGTCGAGGTCGTCGCCGGAGCCCTGCCGGAAGCCGTGCGCGCCTTCGTCGACGAGGTCGCGGCTCCCGTGAACCAGCGCGGCATCGCCCGCTGGAACAGCATCAAGGTCTGTATCGGGGCGGTGAACATGCGCCGTGAGGCGGCCCAGACCCTGATCGACCATGTCTCCACCGTCGCCTTCGACTACGGCATCGAGACGGGCGAGCCGGGCTGCAAGCCCAATGTTCTCGTGATCGGCGCCGCCGACGGGGCCGTCATGGCCGACGGCCTGGCTGCCGCCCGCCCCCGCGCCTTCCGTATCGGCGCCAGCCGCATCGATCAGGGACCCGCAGCCTTCGAGCGGTTCCGCACCTCCGACGCCCCGGTGCGATGGTGGCAGATCAGCATGCCCACCGATTCCTGGACCGGAAACCCGGTCGTCCGCATGCCGGGCCAGCGGCCGCCCCGGATCGAGATCTTCGCCAAGTCCCAGATGCGCGGCCGCATCCGCGACGATCTGAAGCGCGTCATCGTCATCGTCGACTTCAACAGTGCGAACGGCATGACCTTCGACCAGCTGGGCGACTATATCGCCATGGTCGCCTTCGCCCAGATCGACCCCGAGGCCGACACCTCCGAGTTTCAAACCGTGCTCAACCTGTTCGACCGCCCGGCGGCGGAGCGGGCAGGGGCGGGCGGCCTGACCGACTGGGACCGGGCCTATCTCTCGACCCTCTACGACTACCGCAACGAGCGCATCCTGCCGTTCCGCCAGGCCGAGCTGATGACCACGGCCCTGCGTCCCGACGCCGACCAGCCGAACGCCGACCCGTCCGAGCCCTGAGGAGAGCGATCGATGTTCGCCGCCGCACAGATCGTCGCTGTCGGCCTCGCCGCCCTGGCCCTCACGTCAGGCGACAAGAGCCAGACCCCGCAGCAGACGCCGCCACCGGCGCAAAGCCCTGAGCCGACCACCGCCGTCGACGACATCGATGTTGTCGGGTCGCGCGACAGCCGGCTGGAACAGCTCTCCACCCGTTTCGTCGACGAGGTCGCCGCCCCAGCGCCCGGTCGCGGCCTGGCCCGCTGGATGGCGCCGGTCTGCGTCGGGGTGGTCAATTTCCGCGGCGAGGCGGCGCGGATGATCGCCGACCGGGTGGCCTCGACCGCAGCGGATCTGGGCGTGCCGATCAAGGAGGGCGACTGCGCCCCCAACATCTTCATCGTCGGGACGGCGGACGGCCCGGGCCTGGCCCAGCGTATGGTCGCCGACATCCGGGCCGATTTCGCCTTCAACGCCTCCGGCGTCCGGGCCTCGAACGCCGCCCTGAGCGATTTCGAGACCTCCGACGACCCGGTCCGCTGGTGGCATGTCTCCATGCCCATGACCGTCAACATCGTGGAGGGCACCGCCGGGCCCGCCGTGCGCTTCCCCGGGCGGTCGGCGCCCTTTGTCGTGGTCATGTCGCGCAGCCAGAACACCGCCCGGCGCCGCGACGACCTTTTCCGGGTCACGGTCGTGGTCGATGTGAACAGGCTGGAGGGCGTCTCGATCGACCAGTTGTGCGACTATCTGGTCATGGTCGCCTTCGCCCAGGTCGATCCCCGCGCCGACACCGCCCCCTATGACACCATCCTGAACCTGTTCGACGCGCCCGGCTCGGTCGCGGGCCTGACCGAATGGGACCGGTCTTACCTCGCCGCCCTCTATTCGGCGTCACCGGACGAGCGGCTCAACGGCGGAACCCAGGCGGCGGCCCTCGTCACCCGCGTCCGGGAAGGCCCGACGGACAGCCCGGACTGACGATTCCCGCCCATTCGCTCGCCCGGCCGCACCTTGCGTCAAGGCTTCGGCAACGCGATATGCTGTTCAATGAGGCAGCGAACTCCCGAGTCGCGCCCACAAGCATCCGAGAAGGCCATATGCGCGATCCGATCGACTACATCTCCAACAACCTCGTGCCCATGGTCGTGGAGCAATCCAGCCGCGGCGAGCGGTCCTTCGACATCTTCTCCCGCCTGCTGCGCGAGCGGATCATCTTCCTGACGGGTCCGTTCGAGGACACGATGGCGTCGCTGATCTGCGCCCAGCTGCTGTTCCTGGAATCGGAAAACCCGAAGAAGGAAATCTCCATGTACATCAACAGCCCCGGCGGTCAGGTGACCTCGGCGCTCGCGATCTACGACACCATGCAGTACATCAAGTCGCCGGTCTCGACCGTGGTCATGGGCATGGCCGCCTCGGCCGGCTCCCTGATCCTGACGGCCGGCGAGGCGGGCCAGCGCATCGCCCTGCCGAACGCCCGCATCATGGTCCACCAGCCCTCGGGCGGTTTCCGTGGTCAGGCCTCGGACATCGAGCTGCACGCCGCCGACATCCGCTACACCAAGCGCCGCCTGAACGAGATCTACGTCCAGCACACCGGCCGCACCTATGAAGAGGTCGAATCCACCCTCGACCGCGACCACTTCATGGACGCCGAGGCCGCCAAGGCCTGGGGCATCGTCGACCACGTCTACGACAAGCGCACCGAAGCCGAAGCCGACGGCATCAAGACCGTTTGAGGCCTTTGTCTCGATAAAGATGAGGGAAGGGCGCGCCACGACGGCGCGCCCTTTTCATTTTGTGCTATCAGCCGCCCATGCAGCACACACGCGATCAGAAGGGGACCGTCGAGGTCGACGGCGAACTCTACGACTGGGAGCTGCGCCGTCAGCCCCGGCGCACCACCGGCAACAACTGGGAAGGCATCGCCGTCAGCCTCTGGATGCAGGGCTACAAGCGCGAGGCCATCATCCAATTCCCCATGCCGATGCGCGCCAACGGCCATCCGGACCTCGAGAAACAGAAGGTCAACGTTGACTACGTCAAGAACGCCGTCGCCGCCGCCATCGAGGCCGGCTGGGAGCCCACCTCGCGCGGCAAGGCCGTCGAGTTCGACGTCGACGCCCAAGGACGCTGAGAGGGCCTAAGGCCGCCCCTTGAACACCCGAAAGCCCTTCTCGTCGGCGATCTGAAGCATCTCCGTATCGCCCGAGGTGTCGCCATAGGCCGCGGCCAGCCTGACGTCGGCCCCATAGGCCGCCTGCAACCGCCGCACCTTCTCGGGGCCCCGGCAGTTCGGCCCCGCGAAGGCGCCCGACACCCGATCCTCGGCGTCGAAGAACAGGGGCGTGCCCAACAGGTTCTCCGCGCCCAGCCGTTTCGCGAAGGGCGCGACCGTGGTCACGGGCGAGGCGGTGACGATCACCCGGTGCGCTCCTTTGTCGCCCCAGGCCTTCCAGCAGTCCAGCGCGTCGGGCCGCATGAACTGGTCCCAGACAGCCTCGGCGAACCGTTCTGCCTCGGATTCCAGCGTCTGGCGGTCCATTCCGCCGAGGAATTCGCGCACCGAGGCCGCCTTGATCCGACCCCGGTCGCGATCGCGCGCATAGTGGGCCACCGCCGGCGCCATCTTCACCAGCCCCAGGGCCCAGCCGCCCGGTCCGGCCCGCCAGCGCAGGAATTCGGTGAAACTGTCGCGGATCGTCAGGGTGCCGTCGAAATCGAAGGCCACGACCGGCTGACCCGCTTCAACCCTCTGGCGAACCGCGTGTGCGCTCCCCATGTCACTCATCCGCCGTGATCCCCATCGATACAGACCAATCCACGTCCATCACGAACTGCTCACCTTGAGCGGGGTTGTGAGTGGCGTTTGGATGGGTGATTGTCATTTTTTGAATATCTTCGCGTCCATAGTGATGGAATCAACGCGAAGGAAGCGCGAGAGTCCCATCCTCACCTGAGGGGAAAGACGCCGCGAGAGTGAGAAGGGTCCATGACCAAAGCCGCCGGAACTGACGCCAAGAGCACGCTGTATTGCTCCTTCTGCGGCAAGAGCCAGCATGAAGTGCGCAAGCTCATCGCCGGCCCGACCGTGTTCATCTGCGATGAATGCGTCGAGCTGTGCATGGATATCATCCGCGAAGAGCACAAGATCGGCTTCGTGAAGTCCAAGGACGGCGTGCCGACGCCGAAGGAAATCCGCGAAGTCCTCGACGACTACGTCATCGGTCAGGGCCACGCCAAGAAGGTCCTCTCGGTCGCGGTGCACAACCACTACAAGCGCCTGAATCACGCGACGAAGAACAACGACGTCGAGCTGGCCAAGTCGAACATCATGCTGATCGGGCCGACCGGCTCCGGCAAGACGCTGCTGGCCCAGACCCTGGCGCGCATCATCGACGTGCCCTTCACCATGGCCGACGCCACCACCCTGACCGAAGCCGGTTATGTGGGTGAAGACGTCGAGAACATCATCCTGAAGCTGCTCCAGGCCTCGGACTACAACGTCGAACGCGCCCAGCGCGGCATCGTCTACATCGATGAGATCGACAAGATTTCCCGGAAGTCGGACAACCCCTCGATCACCCGCGACGTCTCGGGCGAGGGCGTACAGCAGGCCCTGCTGAAGATCATGGAAGGCACCGTCGCCTCCGTGCCCCCGCAGGGCGGCCGCAAGCATCCCCAGCAGGAATTCCTGCAGGTCGACACCGCCAACATCCTCTTCATCGTGGGCGGCGCCTTCGCCGGCCTGGAGAAAGTGATCTCGGCGCGCGGCGCGGGCGCCTCGATCGGCTTCGGCGCCAAGGTCAAGGAAATCGACGAGCGCCGCACCGGCGACATCCTCAAGGGCGTCGAGCCTGACGACCTGATGCGCTTCGGCCTGATCCCGGAGTTCATCGGCCGTCTGCCCGTTCTGGCGACGCTGGAAGATCTGGACGAAGCGGCTCTGGTCACCATCCTGACCGAGCCCAAGAACGCCCTGATCAAACAGTACAAGCGCCTGTTCGAGATGGAGAACGTCAACCTGACCTTCACCGACGACGCGCTCAACGCCGTCGCCAAGAAGGCCATCACCCGCAAGACCGGCGCGCGCGGCCTGCGTTCGATCCTGGAAGGCATCCTGCTCGAGACCATGTTCGAGCTGCCGACCTTCGAGGGCGTCGAGGAAGTGGTCGTCAACGCCGAGGTCATCGACGGCAAGGCCCAGCCTCTGCTGATCTACGCCGAGAAGAAGAAGGCGGCCGACGGCGCGGCCTAAGCCGGCCGTCCAGCCAATCGATCAGGGGGCGCCTCCTTCCGGGAGCGCCCCTTTTTCATGAGCGACATCAAGCCCTATTGCCAAGCTGGCTGTCTTCTGTTGAGAGGCGTTCTCAACTAGAGGGGCGTTTATGACGGGGTGGCGTACAAGTCTGGCGGTGCTGGCCGGCCTGGCCTTCGCGGGCGAGGCGGAGGCCGGGCAAGACCGGACTGAACCTGCGGCGGCGGCTCGCTCCGGATCGGTCGTGGTCTATGAGCCGGCCTTCTTCGCCGGGGTTCAGCCCAACACAGCCCTGGACATGATCGAACGCCTGCCCGGCTTCGCCTTTGACAGCGGCGGCGACGTGCGCGGCCTGTCGGGCGCCCAGGGCAATGTCCTGATCGACGGCCAGCGGCCGGCCAGCAAGTCCGAGGATCTGGACGCCGTGATCCGGCGCATTCCCGCCGCCTCGGTCCTGCGGATCGAGGTGATCCGGGGCGGTGCGCCGGGCATCGACATGCAGGGCGCGCCTGTGGTCGCGAATATCATTCGCCGTCAGAACCATGCGCTGGAGGGGGCGATGGAGGCCGGCGTCGAGCGCCATGACGATGGTCGCTGGGCCGGCGAACTCGGCTTTTCGGCCAGCCGCAGCCTGTCGGACGATCGTCGGCTGGAGGTGGCCGGGGAGGTCTATCGCTATGTTGACGAGGACGCCGGCGACGGGACGCGCGCGCGCCGCGACGCCTCGGGCGACCTTCTTCGCCTCAGCGACGCCGACCAGACCGGGGGCGGGGACGGGGGCAAGCTGACCGCAGCCTGGCGTCAGCCATTGGGGGGAGGGACCCTCTCGGCAAACGCCCTGGCATCGACCGAGCGCTACGACTGGCGTCTCGACGAGCGGATCAGCGTCCCGGCCGCGGCCCGCTCGCGGATCGACGAGACCGAGGAGGATTCCGACATCGAACTCGGCGGGACCTGGGAGAGGCCCCTGTCCCGGGGGCGTCTGGAGATCATCGGCCTTCAGCGGCTGGGCTGGGAGACCGTCAACTCCGAAAGCGCCACCGAACGCTTCGACAGCGACCAGACCTCGGGCGAGAGCATCGGCCGCATCAGCCTGTCGCGCCGTCTGGGCGAGCGGCTGACGCTGGACGGCGGCCTGGAGGGCGCCTTCAACTGGCAGGAAGGCTCGGCCCGTTCGGAGGAAGACGGGGTCGTCATCGACCTGCCGTCCTCGAATGTCCGCGTCGAGGAGCGCCGGGCCGAGCTGTTCGGCACGGCCGCCTGGCGGCCTTCGGACAGGCTCTCGGTCGAGGCGGGCCTGCGGCTCGAGACCTCCAGCCTGACCCAGGACGGCGACGCCGCCGCCGACCGCACCCTGACCTACGCCAAGCCCCGCCTGATCGCCGTCTGGACCCCGGCCCCGTCCAGCCAGTGGCGGTTCCGCGTCGAGCGCGAGGCCGGTCAGCTGTCCTTCAGCGACTTCATCACCTCCGCCAGCCTCGACACGGACCAGATCTCGGCCGGCAACGCCGACCTCAGGCCCGCGATCAAATGGGTGTTCGAAGGCGTCTATGAGCGCCGCTTCTGGACCGACGGGGTCGCCAGCCTGACCGTTTTCCACGAGGCCATCGAGGACGCCATCGACCGCGTGCCCATCGTCTCGGGCTCCGAGGTGTTCGACGCGCCCGGCAATATCGGCGACGCCGAGCGCCGGGTCGCCCAGTTGCGGGTCTCGGCCCCGCTGGCCCGCCTGGGTCTTCAGGGCGGTCTGCTGAAGACCTTCGTGGAGTGGGCCCATACCGAGGCGACAGACCCCACGACCGGCGAGCGCCGCCGCATGTCCGGCTACAACCCCTTCGAGGCCGAGGTCGCCTTCACCCACGACCTGACCGCCCGGGGCCTGCGCTGGGGCGTCACGGCCTATTTCGGGTCGCCGTATCGCCAGTACCGCTTCGACGAGGTCGCCGAGGAGATGACCGATCCCTGGTGGTCGACCTTCATCGAGTGGAAGGCCCACCCGAACACCACGGTGACGCTGGAGGCCGAGAACCTGACCGGGCGGCGATACCGGCTGGACCGCACCCTCTATGACGGCCCGCGCGACCTCAATCCGGTCAGCCGGATCGAGCAGCGGCGCGAGAGCTTCGGCCCCTGGATCGGCCTGAAGCTGCGTCGGACGCTGGGCTGATCGCCATAATCGGCTCTGGCGTCCCCCGCCGGATCGGCCCAAAGGATCGGCCGAAGGACGGAGGCCCGCGCATGACCGATTTCGACGAAGATTCCGGCCCCGATTCCGGCGGTTACGACATCGACGACTGGTCGCGGCTGACCGCCTTCACCGGCCGGGTCGCGACGCTGGACGACGTCCAGGCCAAACGCGCCGTCTTCGCCCTCGACGACACCGACCGGCCGTTCCCGCTCGATCTCGACCTGCCCCAACCGGTGATCTGGTGGGAGGAGGACGGCGAACAGGCGGCCGTCGCGGTCCAGGCCGAATGCCACACCACCGCCGAGGGCGAGGAGATGGAGGTCGTCGGCCTGATCCTGCCGGCCGGGGAGGCGGCCATCGCCCTGCTGGAAGACCTCGACATCGTCGATGACACCGACCCGACCTGGCGAAAGCTGGTCGCGGGCGCCGTCGATCCGTCCGCCGCCGACGACTGATCAGCCTTCGAACGGCCTCAGGGGCGTATCCCCGCGCAGATACAGCGGGTGTTTCGGGCTGCCGTCGCCGTTCTGGCCGAAGCACCACAGCGCGACCCCGTCGGCCCTCAGGGCCTCGATCAGGGCGCGGCCAGCGGGCGCCAGCGCCTTGTTCAGCTTGCCGTGGCAGACGACCACCTTGCCGGCCTTAGCCGCTTGCGCCCGGATGGCCGGCAGGTTCTCGGGCGACACGGCCTCGACGCCGGGCGCCAGAAGCATCTTCGGATCGGTGGCGCGATAGTCGCCCACGTTCGCCTTGACCATGGCGTCGAAGCCCTCGCGCCGGGTGAAGGTCCATTCGCGCGCACAGGTCGGGTCGTTGACCATCGCATCGGCGGTTGAGGGGTTCATGCCGATGAACAGCATATAGCGCTCGGGAAAGGTCTCCCCCGTCCAGCGCCGCATCAGCTGGCGATACCGTCCGTCCGCGCTGAACGCCGCGTCGCCCTTCACTCCGGGCATCAGTGCCAGCCGCACCTTGCCGCCGGGGTCGTGCCCCTCGGGACTGGAATTCTCGGCGGTCATTATGCGTGCTCCCGGGATTCGAACAGGCGCCGACTCGGGCCGTGTTAGACTTCGGTTCTGGTCTTTGACATCCGGGGCTCGCTCGCAAGCCCCTTTGCACGCCGGTTTTCGGCGAGCCGTTTCCGGCGCACGCGGCGAGACGCAAGATCAATGACTTGTCGGCGGTTCTTCGCAATTCGCTTCCGAATTGCACCTTTTGCACTCGGCTTTTTGAGTGCAATCAGCCCGCCGGACCGGCCTTCTCCGCCACCTTGGCCGCGTCCCACAGGCCGTCCATCTCGGTGAGGTCGGACTGGTCGGGCGTGCGGCCGTCCTTCGCCAGCTCGGCCTCGATGAAGCCGAAGCGGCGCACGAACTTGGCGTTGGCGTCCCGCAGCGCGTCCTCGGGCTCGACCCCCAGCTTGCGGGCGAGGTTGGCGACAACGAACAGCAGGTCGCCCATCTCCTCACGGGCCTTGTCCAGGTCCCCCGCGGCGATCTCGGCCTTCAGCTCCCCGACCTCCTCGTCCAGCTTGTCGAAGACCTCGTCGGTGGAGGGCCAGTCGAACCCGACCCGCGCCGCCCGCTTGGTCAGCTTGGCCGCACGGGCCAGGGCGGGCAGACCGACGGGCACGTCGTCCAGCACCCCGTGCTGCGCCTTGGCCGCGCGCTCGGCCGCCTTGATGTCCTCCCAGCGCGCCTTCTGCTCGACGGCGTCCCCCTTTGCGGCCTCGTCGGCGAAGACGTGCGGATGCCGCCGCACCAGCTTGTCGGACATGGCGTTGGCCACGTCGTCGAAGCCGAACAGCCCGGCCTCCTCGGCCATCCGGGCGTGGAAGACGGTCTGGAACAACAGGTCGCCCAGCTCGGACTTCAGCTCGCCCATGTCGCCCCGCTCGATGGCGTCAGCGACCTCATAGGCCTCCTCGATCGTATAGGGGGCGATGGTGGCGAAGGTCTGCTCCAGGTCCCACGGACAGCCGCCGTCCGGGTCCCTCAGCTTCGCCATGATGCCCAGCAGGCGATCGATCGGGGTCATGCAGCCGGACCCTCGGCGTCGCGCGCCTCCAGCGCCTGCCGGATCTCGTCATGGCGAGCAGGCGTCAGCGGATAGCGGCGCAGGATCACCGCCGCCGAGGCGATCAGCAGGGCCGGCACGGCGATGAACAGGACCTGCAGCACCAGCAGGGACGTCGGGCTGTTGCCCCCGGCCGGCGGCTCGGCCTGGAAGCCGACCCAGCCGAGGACGACATAGGGGATCAGGGCGAAGACGTGGCCCAGCTTGGTCGTGGCGCTGAGGATGGAGAACATCAGGGCCGTGCGGTCGACACCCGTCTCCAGCCGCACCTCGTCGCCCGCATCGGCCATCATGGCGCGCAGCAGGAACAGCCCGGCCGCATAGGGCAGGCCGGCAATGAACATGGCCACCGCCGTCAGGGCGAAGCTGCCGCCGGGCAGCAGGGTCGCCACGACATAGAGGGCTGCGAAGATCAGGCTGGCGATAGCCAGGGCCCGGTGCTTGCCGATCCGCGTCGCCAGCTTGGCCCAGATCGGCGCGCCGCACAGCCCGCCGACGAAGTAGAGCAGCATGAAGATCGAGGCCGCCGCCTTGTCGTAGCCCTTCACCTGATCGAAGAAGAAGAACAGCAGGGCCCCGGTGATGCCCGGCGCGACGCCCAGCACCACGTCCGAGGCCAGCAGCCGCGCCACCGTCGGGCGTTTGACGATGTCCCAATAGGCCTTCAGGCCGCCGTGGGCGGGCGCCCCCGCATTGACCGGCTCGGGCACGGCGAACAGGGCCAGGCCGATGGTTACGGGCAGGGCGACGACGATGGCCCAGCCCATGACGTGGACCCCGGCGACATAGTCCCCGAGCCCCAGCTGCACCACGGCGGCGGGCAGGATCAGGATGGCGATGACGCCGATGATGTTGAACGCCTGCCACCAGGCATAGACCCGGCTTCGCTGGTCGTACTGGGGCGCCAGCACCGCCGCCCAGCCCAGCTGGCTCAGGGTCCCGACCGAGAAGCCGATGTAGAGCACCAGCAGCCAGGCGAAGAGGTAGAAGGGACCCGCGCCCGGTTTGACCATGACGAAGACCATCAGGGCCGCCAGCATCAGGATCGGCGTCGAGGCGGCCATCCACGGGCGATAGCGTCCGAACCGCGTCCGCGTCCGGTCCATCGCCGCCCCGATCAGCGGATCGGCGGCGATGTCGAAGGCCCTGACCGCCATGAAGACGAAGCCGACCATGGCGATGTCCAGCCCGACGTGGGTCGCATAGTACTCCGGCAGGGTCACCGGCAGGGCCACCCCGAACGCCGCCAGCGGCAGGCAGACGGTCGAGAAGGCCGCCAGCACGGCGTTGGAGCGGCGCGGCGCTGCGCTCGCGGGGGCAGGGGCGGGGACGTCGGTCATGCGGGCGTCTCGGGCGGCCGGCCGGAGGATTCGGCCCGTCCCGTTATCGCAGCATTGCGGGCGGGCGCAGAAGGCCAATTCCGCTTGCGGCCCGGCCCGTCCTCAGGCTTCCTCGCCGCATGGGTATGCGCGCCTTCCTGTCGGCTCTCGGAGCCCTGTCGCTGATGGCCGTCGCGGGCGCGGCGAACGCCCAGTCCTGCGACCGCTCCGGAGCGCCGTGGTCGGGCCCGGCCTTCTCCAACGCGGTCTCGGTCTACACCCTCGAATGGTCGCCCTTCGGCAAGCCGGAGATGGGCTGGGAGACCTATCTCCCCCTGCTGCAGCGCGAGCTGCGCACCGACTGCGCCCCCGGCACGCCCGACTTCGCCGCCGCGCTCGCCGCCTTCCAGGGGCGCTACGCCCTGACTCCGACCGGCGTCTTCGATCAGGAGACCTTCGCGGTGCTCAAGGGCGTGCTGCAGGAGCGCCGGCCCTTCGTCATGGCCCGGACCCGCGACGAATGCCCCGAGCCGCCGCCGCTGAACCAGCTGGGCTACCTCTCGCCGGAGGAGGAGCACGCCGACCGCCTGACCCGCCTGCTGCGCCGCGACACCCTCGAGGCCTATCGCGCCATGGCCGCCGCCGCCCGGCGCGAGGTCCCGGCCATCGCCGCTGATCCCGAGCTGCTGCAGATCTTCTCGGGTTTCCGCGACCCGGAGGCCGACGCCGCCCGCTGCGCCGCCGAGGCCAACTGCGACGGCGTCCGCCGCGCCGCCTGTTCGCCCCACCGCACCGGCGCCGCCGTCGACCTCTATGTCGGCCATATGGAGGGGATGGGCGTCGACTCCACCGATCCCGCCAGCCGTCTCTACATGACGCGGGGCCCCACCTACCGCTGGCTCGTCGCCAACGCCGCCCGCTTCGGCTTCGTCCCCTACCTCTACGAGCCCTGGCACTGGGAGTTTGTCGGGACCTCGGCCGCCCGTTACGCCGCAGGATCCTGACCCATGCCCAACCCGATCACGCACAATCTGAGCCGCCTGACCGACTTCAAGGGCCGTGACACACGCGGCCAGTTCTGGCCCTGGGCGGCGTGCGTCGTGGGCGGGATCATCCTGATCTGGTTCGTGGCCGTCGGCTCGGTCTTCGGGTGTATGGTCAGCCAGATGACCGCCTATGCCGAGGCCCATCCGGACCAGGCGACCGTAACCACCGCGGACGGCTCCACCTCCATCGCGATCGAAGGCTCTCATCCCGAGTTCATACCGGACTTCGGCGTCCTGTTCTGGATCCTGGGCGGGATGGTGATCGCGGCCGTGGTGCTGCTGGCTGCGGCGGTCGCCCGGCGGCTTCATGACCGCGGGAGGTCGGCCTTCTGGGGTCTCGCGCCCCTGCCGTTCCTCACCTTCGGTCTGGTCGCCGTACCGGCGGTGATGAACGAGATCACGACCGGCGTGGAGCCCGACATGCGGCTGTTCCTCGCCATCTTCCTGAACAACATCTGCTATCTGGCGGTGCTCCTCACCCTGATCATCCAGTTGAGCGGTGCGGGACAACCCGAGCCCAACCGCTTCGGCCCGCCGACCGCCTGATGCCGAGAACGCGGCCTCTGACGACCGGCGAACAGGGGCTGGCCCGCTCCGTCTTCGCCGAGGCTATCCCGCTGGAGACCGTGCGGCTGCTGGCCAGCCCGTTCGAGCGCGCCTTCGTGCCAGGCATGCTGTGGGGCAGGGGCTGGATCGTCTGGCCGGGGCGAGATCTGCCCGCCGACATCGCGCTCGCGCCCGTCTCGCTGCAAGCCACACTGATCCATGAGCTGGTCCACGTCTGGCAGGCCCTGAACGGCGTGAACCTGCTGCTGGCCAAGCTCAAGGCGGGTGACAGCGCCGCCTCCTACGCCTACCCACTTGATCCGGCCTGCGGCTGGGACCATCTCAACATCGAGCAGCAGGCGACCGCGGTGGAGCATCGATTCCGCCTGTCGCGCGGCCAGAAAATGCCTGCGCACTCCGCTTTTTACGACCAGTTGTGTCCGTTTCCGAAACCCCATCCCGAAACCCAGAGTTTCGACCTTGAGGCTTGAACCGCGCGCGGGATGAGCTAAATCCGCTACCGACGCTGTTACTGAACCGCGTCCCTCATTCTCAAGGAGCGCCCCATGGCGAAGGTTCTGGTTCTCTATCATTCCACCTACGGCCACCTCGAGACGATGGCCAAGGCCGTCGCCGAAGGCGCGGGCTCGGTCGAGGGCGTGACCGTCGACATCAAGCGCGTCCCCGAGACCGTGCCGGACGAGCTGGCCAGGGCCTCCCACTACAAGATGGATCAGGAAGCCCCGATCGCCACCGTCGACGACCTGAAGAACTATGACGCCATCATCGTCGGCGCCGGCACCCGCTTCGGCACCGTCGCCTCGCAGATGCGCGCCTTCTGGGACCAGACTGGCGGCTTGTGGTTCTCGGGCGGCCTGATCGGCAAGGTCGGCGGCGTCTTCACCTCGACCGCGACCCAGCACGGCGGCCAGGAATCGACCATCCTCGGCTTCATCCCGACCCTGCTGCACCACGGCCTGGTCGTCGTCGGCCTGCCCTATAACTATCAGGAGCAGATGACGCTGGAAGCCATCCACGGCGGGAGCCCCTACGGCGCCACCACCATCACCGGCGGCGACGGCTCGCGTCAGCCTTCGGACATCGACCTCGGCGGCGCCCGCCACCAGGGCAAGCACATCGCCGAGATCGCGAAGAAGCTGCACGGCTAGGCCATGACGACCCAACCGGCGATCTTCTTTGGTCACGGCTCTCCGATGAACGCGCTGGGCGGTCCCTATACCGCCGCCTGGCGCGACCTGGGCGAGGCGGTCGGCAAGCCGAAGGGCGTGGTCATGATCTCGGCCCACTGGGAGACCCGTGGGCTGGGCGTCACGGCCCAGGCGCGGCCTGAGACCATCCATGACTTCGGCGGCTTCCCGCCGGCGCTGCATGCGGTCCAGTACCCTGCACCGGGATCGCCGGAGCTGGCGGCGCGCGTCGCCGAACTGGCCGGCGCCATGCCCGTCGAGCAATGGGGTCTGGACCACGGCACCTGGTCGGTCCTGGTCCATGTCTGGCCGGAGGCGGATGTGCCCGTTGTCCAGCTGTCCCTGAACCGCGACCTGACCGCGCGCCAGCACTATGAGCTGGCCAAGGCCCTGCGCCCGCTGCGGGAGGAGGGGATTGTCATCGCCGGCTCCGGCGACTTCGTCCACAACCTGCGCACCTGGAAGCGGACCGGGGACGACGGCCCCTATCCCTGGGCGACCAGCTTCAACGACGCGGTCAAGGCGGCCTTCGTCAGCGGCGATCACGACGCCCTGATCGACTGGGTCGACCTCGCCGAGGAGGCTGAGCTCAGCGTCCCGACTGACGAACACTATCTGCCGCTGCTCTACATCGCCGCCCAGCAGAAGCTCGGCGAACCGGTGACCTTCTTCAACGACGAGATTACTGGCGGCTCGATCTCGATGACGGGCGTGCGGATCGGCTAGGGGGCGGGCTCCCAGAACGACCACACGCCGTTGGACGCCTCGGTCGCGGCGAAGGTTACGGGCTTCGGCCAAGGCGGGCCGCCGATCTCATAGACCGGCACGGCCTCGCCGTTGTGCGGCAATGGGTCCGTCGAGCCGACGCGTGTCCATTGATGCTTCCACACCGACAGGCCGCCGACCTTGGCGTCGTCGCCTTCAAGCCCCTTGTGGACGTGGACCCAGCCGCGATCGGTCATTGCGGATGGTCAGGCCGCCTCGACCATCTTCTGGATCGCCACATAGTCGGTCTTGCCGGTGCCCAGCACGGGGACCTCGGCGACGGTGATGATCTTCTTGGGGATGGCCAGTTCGGGGGCGCCGTGGTCGCGGGCCCATTCGGACAGGCGGCCCGAGGAGGCGTCCTTGTGGTCCGTGACCAACACCAGCTTCTCGCCCTTGCGGCTGTCGGGGACGGCGACGACAGCATGGCGGTTGTCGGGCCAGACGGCCGAGGCCAGGCCTTCCACGGCGGTCAGGGAGACCATCTCGCCGCCGATCTTGGCGAAGCGCTTCACCCGGCCGAGGATGGTGACATAGCCCTCTTCGTCGATGTCGACGATGTCGCCGGTGTCGTGCCAGCCGTCGGCCAGCGGATCCAGCCCCTCCGGGTCGTCGGGGGAGATATAGCCTTCCATGACGTTCGGGCCGCGCAGGTACAGACGGCCGCCGCCGGTGATGCCGGGGACTTCCTCAAGCCGGTATTCGATGCCCGGCAGGATCTGGCCGACCGAACCCGGCCGGTTACGATCCGGGTGGTTCACGGCGACGACAGGCGCGGCCTCGGTGGCGCCGTAGCCCTCCAGAACCATCACCCCGCCGAACTTGGTGTTGAACAGGTGACGCGTCTCGTCGCGGACCTTCTCGGCCCCGGCGACGGCGAACTGCAGGGTGGCGAAGTCGCCGGGCTCGGCGACGCGCGCGTACTGGTTCAGGAAGGTGTCGGTCGCGAACAGGATCGAGGCCTTCACCTGGGGTAGCAGGTCGGTGATCTGTTTGGCGTGCAGCGGCGAGGGATACTCGAACGCCTTCATCCCCTGCAGCAGCGGCAGAATGACCCCGCCCGTCAGGCCGAAGGAGTGGAAGGTCGGCAGCGGGTTGAACATCACCCATTCGGGCTTCAGGTCGATGTGCAGCGCCACCTGACGGGCGTTGGCGACCAGGTTCTTCTGGCTCAGCACCACCCCCTTGGGCGCGCCGAAGCTGCCCGAGGTGAACAGGACCACGCCCGGGCCGTCCGGATCGGTCTTCGTGCGGAAGCGTTTGGGCGCGATGCCGGCGGCCAGGCCGAACAGCTTGTCGGGCAGGCCGATGGTGGCGCGAACGTCGTCCAGCCAGGTGATCTCGGCGACCTTGCCCAGGGCGTCAGTCAGCTCGTCCAGCTTGGCCTGCTGGATGAAGCGCTTGGCCGAGAGGATGCGTTTGACGCCCGAGGTCTGGAGCGCCGCCTTCAGATTGGCCTCGCCGGCGGTGAAGTTGAGCATCACCGGCACCCGGCCGAAGGCGTGCAGGCCGAAGAAGGTGACCACAACGCCCATCGACGACGGCAGCAGCACCCCGACCCGCTCGCCCGGCTCGGTCATGGCGGCGATCTTGCGGCCCAGCACGAAGGCGGCGCGGATCAGGCCGGTGTAGGTCAGGGGCTTGCGGTCCTGGTCCTCCAGGATCTCCTTGTCGCCGAACCGGGCCCGCGCCGCGATCAGGGCGTCGAACAGGGTTTCTTCATACACGGCCGGCTTAAGGGCGCTGGAGTTCGGGGCGAACGGCAAGCGGTAATCTCCTCCGGGAAGCTCGCACGGCTCCCTCGCATCAGGCGGCGGAACCTAGTGCCCTCGGCGCGGCTTGAAAAGATAAGTTACGTCGCGTGAAGCCGTTCCCGCCTGCGAACGCTGAAACCAGTCGTGCTGGCCGCCTGCCTTGCCTTCCGGGCCCGGAAAGACGAAATACCGGCCATGGTCACCCTGATCGACACCCTGAAGACGTCGCCTTCGGCCCTGCGTCACCCCGAGAAGCAGAACCGCCCGGAATCGGCGGTGCTCAAGAAGCCCGACTGGCTGCGGGTCAAGGCGCCCGGTTCGGGCCAGTACAATGCGACCAAGGACATCGTCCGCTCCAAGGGACTGGTGACGGTCTGCGAAGAGGCGGCCTGCCCGAACATCGGCGAGTGCTGGAGCCAGAAGCACGCCACCCTGATGATCATGGGCGACACCTGCACCCGGGCCTGCGCCTTCTGCAACGTCAAGACGGGCCTGCCCCAGCCGCTGGATCCGGAAGAGCCCGGCAAGGTCGGGCTGGCCGTCCAGCAGATGGGCCTGAACCACGTGGTGATCACCTCGGTGGACCGCGACGACGTCGCCGACGGCGGCGCCGTCCACTTCGCCGAGGTCGTGCGCCAGATCCGCCTGCAGGCGCCCCAGACCACCATCGAGATCCTGACGCCCGACTTCCTGCGCAAGGACGGGGCGGCCGAGGTGATGATCGATGCGAAGCCCGACGTCTTCAACCACAACCTCGAAACCGTGCCGCGCCTCTATCTGAAGATCCGGCCCGGCGCCCGCTACTTCCACTCCCTGCGCCTGCTGCAGATGGTCAAGGAGCGCGACCCCAACCAGTTCACCAAGTCCGGCATCATGGTCGGCCTGGGCGAGACCAAGGAGGAGGTCATGCAGGTCATGGACGACATGCGCTCCGCCGGCGTCGACTTCATCACAATCGGTCAGTACCTGGCCCCGACCCGCAAGCACGCGGCCATCGAGCGCTTCGTAACGCCGGAAGAGTTCAAGGCCTATGAGGCCATCGCCCGGGCCAAGGGCTTCCTGATGGTCTCGTCCAGCCCCCTGACGCGCAGCTCCCACCACGCCGGCGACGACTTCGCCCGCCTGAAGGCCGCCCGCGAAGGTCAGAACAGGCGTTGAGTACTGACGCCGCCCCGGCCTGGAGCCTTCTGTTCCGGATCGGGCTCTTCGCGGCTTTCGCCGATGTCGCCCTGCTGACGACATTGACGGCCGGGCCTCTGCCTTTGAGCGCCAACCCGGTCTGGCTGACCTATGTCGCCGTTGTGGTCGGGATCGCCCTCATCGCCCTGGTGCTGCGCAGGACCGGTCGCCTTCAGCTGGCGGCTATCGTCATTGCGGCCGAGCTTGTGCCATTGGCATTCTGGTGCGTGCTGTTTATCGGCATGACCAACGGGATCGACGTTCTGGAACGGCTTTCTCCCAATCCGCCGAGCGTCGCCGCTCCCCGACCGACAGACTGAGTTTGGCTCTCCACCGCGTCACCCGCATCCTGCCCTACGAACCCGCCCAGCTCGCCACGCTGGTGGCGGATGTGCGCGCCTATCCCGAGTTTGTGAAGTGGGTGACCTCCATGCGCGTCTGGAACGTGCGCGAGGAAGCGCCCGGCGTGACCCTGCTGGACGCCGAGGCCCAGGTGGGCTTCTCCTTCCTGAAGGAGCGGTTCTCGACCTGGGTGCGCCATGACACCAACCTGCCGCGCGTCGAGGTCGGCCTGATCCGCGGGCCGTTCAAACATCTGAAGAACCGCTGGGACTTCCATGAGGACCCGGCCGGGACACGGCTGGAGTTCATGATCGACTTCGCCTTCAGGAGCCCGATCCTGAACGCGATGCTCCAGGCCAACTTCGATCTGGCCGTCTCCAAGCTGATCTCCAGCTTCGAGGCCGAGGCGAAACGCAGGTACGGATGACCATGGCCTTCGACTTCGACGTGACCGTGGTGGGGGCAGGGGCCGTGGGCCTCGCCTGTGGACGGGCGCTGGCGAAGCGCGGCCTGACCGTCCTGGTGCTGGAGAAGGAAGGCCATATCGGTCAGGGCGTCTCCTCGCGGAACTCCGAGGTCATCCACGGCGGCCTCTACTATCCGACCGGCTCGCTGAAGGCCCGCTTCTGCGTCGAGGGCCGTCGGGCGCTCTACGCCTTCCTCGAAAGCCACAAGATCGACTACCGCAAATGCGGCAAGCTGGTCGTGGCGACGGAGGAAGGCGAGGTCGAGCATATCGAGCAGATATTCCAGCAGGCCAAGACCAACGGCGTCGAGGGGCTGGAGCATCTGACGGGCGCCCAGGCGCGGGCCATGGAGCCGGCCCTCAACGCACACGCCGCCATCCTGTCGCCCGAGAGCGGCCTGTTCGCCAGCCACGACTATATGCTGGCCCTGCAGGGCGAGATCGAGGACGCGGGCGGTTCGGTCGTCCTGTCGACGCCGTTCGAGCGCGCCGAGCTCCTGCCGGGCGGCGGCTTCACGATCGTCGCCGGAGGGGAGGGCGGCGCCACCCTGACGACCCGGCTTCTGGTCACCGCGCCGGGGCTGCAAGCCCAGCACGTCGCCGCCCTGATCGAGGGCTTCCCGGCCGACCGCATCCCGGCCGGTCATTTCGGCAAGGGCGTCTACTTCCGCCTGACGGGCAAGGCGCCGTTCGACCGGCTCATCTATCCGCCGCCCATCGCCGGGGCGCTCGGCACCCACTATCGCAAGGATCTGGGCGGTCAGGCTGTGTTCGGGCCGGACCTCGTCTATGTCGAGACCGAGGACTACTCCGTCGACCCGGCCAAGGCCGAGGAGTTCGCCCGCTACATTCGCCGCTTCTGGCCGGGCCTGCCCGACGGCGCCCTGACGCCCGACTACGCGGGCATCCGGCCCAAGCTGCATGGCCCCGGCGAGCCCCAGCCCGACTTCCAGCTGCGCGGCGCCGAGGACCATGGCATCGACGGCCTCATGGCCCTGTTCGGCATCGAAAGCCCCGGCCTGACCAGTTCTCTCGCCATCGGCGAGGCGGTCGCGGAACGGCTGGTCGATCAGGGTTCCTGAGAGGCGAAACAGCCTCTTGAAACTTACGGCGGGTTCCGGCATAAGCCCCCGCTCGCAGGCGGCTCACCGATGGGCCGCCGCTTCTGTTTTTCGCGTTTCCCTTCCGGGAGCGCCGAGCCCTGAGATTGAGACGGACATGGCTGTTCCGAAGCGCAAAGTATCCCCCTCGCGTCGCAACATGCGCCGCGCCCACGACGCCCTGACCTCGAACGCCTACACCGAGGACAAGGACACGGGCGAGCTGCGCCGCTCGCACCACATCGACCTGAAGACCGGCACCTACCGCGGCCGTCAGGTTCTGACGCCCAAGGAAGACTAGTCTTTTCAGGCGCTTGGCCGCTGATGCGGCTGACCGGGAATTGAACGGCGCGCGATAGCCTCGCGCGCCGTTTTCGTGCGTTACAGTCCGGCTTCGATCCCCGGAGCCCGCCCATGATTCGCCGCGCCGTCGTCCTGACTACCGTCGCCGTCCTCGCGCCCGTCGCGATCCTGGCGGCCTGTGACCGGTCGAAGCCGGCAGAGACGGCCGAGGTCGCCGTGACCCGCGCGCCCGCCGAAGAGGCCCCCGCCGATCCGAATCTGCTGACGCCCGACGGCATCGGCATGATTCGCATCGGCCAGAGCGTGGGCGAGGTCCAGGCCCTGTCCGGCATGTCCGACACCCCCATCAACGACCCGTCGGGCTGCAACATCTTCCACCCGTCGCGCGCGCCCGTCGGTCTGGTCGTCATGGCCGAGGCGGGCCACGTCACCCGCATCAGTCTGCACGAAGGCGCGACGGTGAAGACGGCCAGGGGGTTCGGCGTCGGCTCGGAAGGCTCGGCCATCAAGGCGGCCTATGGCGGCGGCGTCATCGTCCAGCCCGCCAAATACGAACCGGCCCCGGCCCAGGACCTCTATGTCTGGGCCAGGGGCGGCTCGACCCAGTATGTCGCCGATCCCGAGGCGCGCGGCGTCCGCTACGAGGTCGGCGCCGACGGCAAGGTCGCGGCGGTCCATGCGGGCGGCCCGTCGATCCAGCTGGCCGAAAGCTGCGGCTGACACCGCTCTCATTCTGTCACAGCGCCGGTTCTGGGTTTGAGTTTGAGCGGTCGCGGGCTAAACCCGGGACCATTCCCGAAATCATCCGCCAGAGCCGCGCCTAATGACCGACATCGCCGACATCGTCGCCCGCCAGATCCTCGACAGCCGTGGCAACCCTACCGTCGAGGTCGATGTGACCCTGGATGACGGCTCCTTCGGCCGCGCCGCCGTGCCCTCGGGCGCCTCGACGGGCGCACACGAGGCCGTCGAGTTGCGCGACGGCGACAAGGGGCTTTGGGGCGGCAAGGGCGTCCAGAACGCGGTCGACGCCGTCAACGGCGAGATCTTCGACGCCCTGTCGGGCATGGACGCCGAAGACCAGCGCCGCATCGATGAAGCGATGATCGCGCTGGACGGCACCGAGAACAAGGGCCGCCTGGGCGCCAACGCCATCCTCGGCGTCTCGCTGGCCGTGGCCAAGGCCAGCGCCATCTCGGCCGGCCTGCCGCTGTATCGCTACGTCGGCGGCGTCTCGGCCCGGGTCCTGCCGACCCCGATGATGAACATCATCAACGGCGGCATGCACGCGGACAACCCGATCGACATCCAGGAGTTCATGATCCTGCCGACCGGCGCCGAGAGCTTCTCGGAAGCCCTGCGCATGGGTTCGGAGATCTTCCACGCCCTGAAGAAGGCCCTGAAGGACGCGGGCCACAACACCAACGTCGGCGACGAGGGCGGCTTCGCCCCGAACCTTGCCTCCGCCGAGGAAGCGCTTAGCTTCATCACCAAGGCGGGCCAGTCGGCCGGCTATCTGGCCGGTGAGGACTTCCATCTGGGCCTCGACGTCGCCTCGACCGAGTTCTTCAAGAAGGGCAAGTACGAGCTGACCGGCGAAGGCAAGTCCTTCGACGCCGACGGCATGGTCGGCTACCTGGCCGACCTGTGCGAGCGCTTCCCGATCGTCTCGATCGAGGACGGCTGCGCCGAGGACGACTTCGACGGCTGGAAGCTGCTGACCGAGCGTCTGGGCGACCGTATCCAGCTGGTCGGCGACGATCTGTTCGTGACCAACCCGGCCCGTCTGGCCGCCGGCATCGGCGAGGGCCTGGCCAACTCGATCCTGATCAAGGTCAACCAGATCGGCACGCTTTCGGAGACCCTGGATGCGGTCGATATGGCCAACCGCGCCGGCTACACCTCGGTGATGAGCCACCGTTCGGGCGAGACCGAGGACTCGACCATCGCCGACCTGGCCGTCGCCACCAACTGCGGACAGATCAAGACCGGCTCGCTCGCGCGCTCGGATCGTACGGCCAAGTACAACCAGCTGCTCCGCATCGAAGAGATGCTGGGCGACCAGGGCGCCTATTACGGCGACGGCATGTTGCTGAAATAAAAAGGGAAGGGGGGGGCGCTCGCGGCCTGTCCACCGACAATCGTCGTTCCTGCACAGTCCCGCGCGTCGGTCGCCCCGACACGCGGGACTGTCTGTTTTAGACTGCCTGCAAGCCCGCCCATTCGCGGTTCGTCGAATCCCGGTTTCACGATTGAAACAAAGGTTACGAACTTATGGCCAAGCTACCGTTTGTTAGGCATTTTCGGTCATGTTCAGGCAACTGTACCCACGCTCAGAAGGAGCGTTCGCTTTGCCCGAACGGATGAAACCGTATTCCCTGTCCGCCTTCCTGTTGCTTTTGTTCGCCTACCTCGGCGTTCAGGCGATGACGGGTGAGCGGGGCCTGCTCAGTGGCCATGCCCGCGACGCCCTGCTGGCCGAGCGCGAGGCCCAGCTCACCGAGCTTAGCCAGAAACGCGCCGACCTGGAGGTCCGCGCCCGCTATCTGCGAACCAATAGCCTGTCGCGCGACCTGCTCGAGGAGCGGGCCCGCGTCGTGCTCGGTTTCGCCGACCCGCGCGACTATGTGGTCCATGTTTCGGCCTCCGCGGCGCCGAGCACAAAAGTTATGGCTTCCTGAACTATTGTTACAGCCGGACCGGCTCGCTTTGCGTTATCTGATCGAAGGCTGCTAAAGCCGCTTTCCGTAACGATAAGAAGCCCTGAAGCCAGTGTGGTTCTTCGGGGTTCAGCCGGGAGATGCCGGATGGCGAAAGCCCCCTCCGCTAAGACCGCCGCGAAACCCGCGGCAAAGACCGACAAGATCCCGAACACGCCCACGGCGTCGAAAGAAGATCTGCTTCGCTACTATCGCGAGATGGTGCTGATCCGCCGCTTCGAGGAGCGCGCGGGCCAACTGTACGGCATGGGCCTGATCGGGGGCTTCTGCCACCTGTACATCGGCCAGGAAGCCGTCGCCGTCGGCGTTCAGGAGAGTGTCAAGCAAGGCCACGACAAGATCATCACCGGCTATCGCGACCACGGCCACATGCTGGCCGCCGGGATGGACCCCAAGGAAGTGATGGCCGAGCTGACCGGTCGCTCGGGCGGTTCGTCCAAGGGCAAGGGCGGCTCGATGCACATGTTCGACGTGCCGACCGGCTTTTATGGCGGTCACGGCATCGTCGGCGCCCAGGTGGCGCTCGGCACCGGCCTGGCCTTCGCCGGCAAGTACCGCGGCGATGACTCGGTCGCCTTCGTCTATTTCGGCGACGGGGCCTCGAACCAGGGCCAGGTCTACGAGAGCTTCAACATGGCCCAGCTGTGGAAGCTGCCGGCCATCTACATCATCGAGAACAACCAGTACGCCATGGGCACGAGCATCGAGCGCTCGTCGTCCACGACCGAACTCTACATGCGGGGCGCCTCGTTCGGCATCCCGGGCGAGCAGGTCGACGGCATGGACGTTCTGGCGGTCAAGGATGCGGTCGAACGCGCCGTGGCCCGGGCTCGTGCGGGCGAGGGCCCCTTCATCCTCGAGGTGAAGACCTACCGCTACCGCGGCCACTCCATGTCCGATCCGGCCAAATACCGGTCCAAGGAGGAGGTCGACGAGGTCAAGAAGACCCGCGACCCGATCGATCACGTCAAGATGCTGCTGGAGGAGGCCAAGGCCACCGAGGACGAGCTGAAGGCGATCGACAACGAGATCAAGGCCATCGTCGCCGAGGCCGTGCAGTTCGCTCAAGAGAGCCCGGAGCCGGATCCGTCCGAGCTCTATACCGACGTCTACGTAGAGGCCTGATCCGTGACCGATATTCTGATGCCGGCGCTGTCCCCCACCATGGAAGAGGGCACGCTGACGAAATGGCACATCAAGGCCGGCGACACCGTCAAGGCCGGTGATGTCATCGCCGAGATCGAAACCGACAAGGCCACGATGGAAGTCGAGGCCGTCGACGAGGGCGAGGTGCTGGAAATCCTCGTGCCTGAAGGCACGGAGAACGTGAAGGTCAACGCCCTGATCGCCCGTCTGTCCGGCGACGACGCGGGCGCCAAGGCCCCGGCTGCCGCCGCGCCTGCCGCTGAAGCCGCTCCTGCTCCCGCTGAAGCGCCGCAGGAAGAGGCCGCCGAGGCCAAATCCGCCGCCGCCGCCCCGGTCGCCGCACCCAAGGGCGAACTGCGCGATCCGGAGTTCCCGGAGGGCACGAAGCTGGTCAAGACGACCGTGCGCGACGCCCTGCGCGACGCCATGGCAGAGGAAATGCGCCGCGACGAGGCCGTCTTCCTGATCGGCGAGGAAGTCGCCCAGTATCAGGGCGCCTATAAGGTCAGCCGCGAGCTTCTGCAGGAGTTCGGCGACCGCCGCGTCGTCGACACCCCGATCACCGAGCACGGCTTCGCCGGCCTGGGCGTCGGCGCCGCCATGTCGGGCCTGAAGCCGATCGTCGAGTTCATGACGTTCAACTTCGCCATGCAGGCCATCGACCACATCATCAACTCGGCGGCCAAGACGCTGTACATGTCGGGCGGCCAGATCCGCGCGCCCATCGTGTTCCGCGGTCCGAACGGCGCCGCCAGCCGCGTCGGCGCCCAGCACAGCCAGGACTATTCCGCCTGGTACGCCCAGGTGCCCGGCCTGAAGGTCGTCGCCCCCTATGACTCGGCCGATGCCAAGGGCCTGCTCAAGGCCGCGATTCGCGACCCGAACCCCGTCGTCTTCCTCGAACACGAGATGATGTACGGCATCGAGTTCGACGTGCCCGAGGTCGAGGACTACATCGTGCCGATCGGCAAGGCCAAGGTCCGCCGCGAGGGGACCGACGTCACCATCACGGCCCACGCCCGCATGGTCGGCTTCGCCCTGCAGGCCGCCGAAAAGCTGGCCGAGGAAGGCATCAGCTGCGAGGTCATCGACCTGCGCACCCTGCGTCCGCTGGACCACGAGACCATCGTCGCCAGCGTCAAGAAAACCAGCCGTCTGGTCTCGGCCGAGGAAGGCTGGGGTCCGATGGGCGTCGGCGCCGAGGTCGTGGCCCGTGTCATCGAACACGCCTTCGACTACCTCGACGCCCCGCCGCTGCGGGTCCACCAGGAAGACGTGCCGCTGCCCTACGCCGCCAACCTCGAAATCCTCTCCCTGCCGGGCGTGGACAAGATCGTCGCGGCCGTGAAGGCGGTGATGGCGTGAGCGAACCCCTGGAAAACCTGCTGACCGTTCCGGACAGCGTGGCGGCCGATGACGGCGCCATCGAGCTGATCCGGATCTGGTGGTCCAAGGACGAGCCGGTCATGGCGGTGAAGCCCGCGTTCAGCGACCCGGCCCAGTTCGGCGAACTGCTGGCCATCGCGGCCCGCCACATGGCCCACGGCTATGCCGTGCGGCACGGACACGACGAGAAGGCGGCCTATAACCGTATTCTCCAGGGGCTCAGCGGGGTGATCAAGGCCGACAACGTCGCCACCGTCGCCGAACCCACCGCCCTGAAGGGAGGCAATGCCTGATGACCGACATCCTGATGCCTGCCCTGTCTCCCACCATGGAAGAGGGCGTCCTGGCCAAATGGCACGTCAAGGCCGGCGACGTGGTCAAGGCCGGCGACGTGATCGCCGAGATCGAGACCGACAAGGCCACGATGGAGGTCGAGGCCGTCGACGAGGGCGAGATCACCGACATCCTGGTGCCGGAAGGCACGGAGGGCGTGAAGGTCAACACCCCGATCGCCCGTCTGAAGGACGAGGGCGGCGCCGCTGTCCCCGCGCCCAAGGCTGCTCCTGCGGCTGAGGCTCCCAAGGCCGCTGCGCCCGCCGCTGCTGCTCCGGCCGCTGCCGCGCCGGCGCCCGCCGCTGCCCCCGCGCCTGCAAAGGCCGCTTCCGGCGAACGCGTCTTCTCCTCGCCGCTGGCGCGCCGTCTGGCCGCCCAGGCGGGTCTGGACCTGAAGACCATCGCCGGCACCGGCCCGCACGGCCGCGTCGTCAAGCGCGACGTCGAAGCCGCCGGCAAGGGTGGGGCCGCCAAGCCCGCTTCAGCCGCCGCTGCGCCTTCGCCGGAGTTCCGCAAGGTCCAGTCCCTGGCCCAGATGGGCATTCCGGACGGCAGCTACGACCTCATCCCGCTGGACGGCATGCGCAAGGCCATCGCCCGCCGCATGGTCGAGTCGGTGCAGCAGGTCCCGCACTTCCCCCTGACCATCGACGTCGAGATCGACGCCCTGCTGGCCGCGCGGACCAAGGTCAACGCCCTGCTCGAGAAGTCGGGCGTCAAGGTCTCGGTCAACGACTTCGTCATCAAGGCCGCCGCCATGGCCCTGAAGGCGGTGCCGGAGGCAAACGCCAGCTACAGCCCCGAGGGCATCGCCATGCACCACCACGCCGACGTGGCGATGGCAGTGGCGATCGACGGCGGTCTGATCACCCCGATCATCTTCAAGGCCGAAACCAAGACCCTGTCGCAAATAGCTGTAGAGTCGAAGGATCTGGCCAAGCGGGCGCGCGAGCGCAAGCTGAAGCCGGAAGAGTTCCAGGGCGGCACCTTCTCGGTGTCCAACCTGGGCATGTTCGGGATCAAGCAGTTCTCCTCGATCATCAACGAGCCCCAGGGCGCGATCATGAGCGTGGGCGCGGGCGAGCAGCGTCCGGTCGTCAGGAATGGCCAGCTGGCCGTGGCGACCGTGATGACGGTCACCGTCACCTGCGATCACCGCGTGGTGGACGGCGCCACCGGCGCCCGCTTCCTGCAGGCCTTCAAGCCCCTGATCGAAGACCCCGTGACGATGCTGGCCTGAGGTCAGACATGGCCTCGGTCTATGACTTCAGCGCTGTGGCCCTCGACGGCGAGCCGGTCTCCTTCGACCGGTTTCGCGGTCAGGCCCTGCTGATCGTGAACACGGCGTCCAAATGCGGCTTCACCGGTCAGTACGCCGGTCTGGAGACGCTGCACCGCCAGTTCGCGGACCAGCCGTTCGAAGTCCTGGGCTTTCCCTGCAACCAGTTCGGCAATCAGGAGCCCGGACTGGCGGACGAGATCGCGACCTTCTGCTCGACCAACTACGAAGTGTCCTTCCCCTTGTTCGACAAGGTCGAGGTCAACGGCCCGAACCGGCATCCGCTCTACGCCTGGCTGACCAGCCAGAAGCGCGGCTTCCTCGGCTCGAAGGCCATCCGGTGGAACTTCACCAAATTCCTGACCGACCGGGAGGGAAGGGTGGTCGCCCGCTATTCCCCCCAGACTGAACCCTCGGCGATCCAGGCCGACATAGAGAAGTTGATCTGATCATGCCCACCCCTTCCCAGGCTGTTGAATTCGATCTCATCGTCATCGGTTCGGGCCCCGGCGGCTATGTCGCGGCCATCCGCGCCGCGCAGCTGGGCCAGAAGGTCGCCATCGTCGAGCGCGAGAACCTGGGCGGCATCTGCCTGAACTGGGGCTGTATCCCGACCAAGGCCCTGCTCAAGTCGGGCGAGAAGTTCGAGAGCCTGTCGCACCTCAAGGACTACGGCCTCAGCGCCTCGGGCGCGACCTTCGACTTCGACGCCATCATCCAGCGCTCGCGCGGCGTGGCGGCGACGATGAACAAGGGCGTCGCCTTCCTGATGAAGAAGAACAAGATCGAGGTCATCGAGGGCTCGGCCAAGCTGGAGAAGGCCGCCGGAGCTCCCAAGGTCGTCATCGATCTGAAGGCCGGCGGCTCGCGTACGGTCGAGGCCAGGGCAGTCATGCTGGCCGTCGGCGCCCGCGCCCGCGCCCTGCCGCAGATCGGCCTTGAGGCCGACGGCGACAAGATCTGGGCCTATCGCGACGCCCTGGCCCCGAAGAAACTGCCCAGGACCTTCGTGGTCATCGGCTCGGGCGCCATCGGTCTGGAGTTCGCCAGCTTCTACCGCGCTCTGGGCTCGGAGGTGACGGTCGTCGAGGCCGTGGACCGCATCATGCCCGTCGAGGACGAGGAGGTCTCCAAGGCCGCCCAGAAGTCGTTCGAGAAGCGCGGCATCAAGTTCCGCGTCGGCGCCAAGGTGTCGAAGGTCACCAAGACCGCCTCGGGC
Organism: Brevundimonas goettingensis; assembly: GCF_017487405.1. Taxonomy (NCBI): domain Bacteria; kingdom Pseudomonadati; phylum Pseudomonadota; class Alphaproteobacteria; order Caulobacterales; family Caulobacteraceae; genus Brevundimonas; species Brevundimonas goettingensis. The sequence continues at coordinate 1,359,816 of NZ_CP062222.1, forward strand.
GTGAAGGTCGACGTCGAGATCGGCGGCAAGGCCGAGAGCCTGGAGGCCGAAGTCTGCATCTCGGCCGTGGGCATCACCGCCAACACGGACGGCATCGGTCTGGAGGCGCTGGGCGTCACACTGGACCGCGGCCATATCGTCGTCGACAGCCACTGCCAGACCAATGTGAAGGGCCTGTTCGCCATCGGCGACTGCGCCGGCGCCCCCTGGCTGGCGCACAAGGCCTCGCACGAGGGCATCCACGCCGCCGAATATATCGCCGGCTACAAGACCCCGAACGTCGTCTCGCCGATCGCCGGCTGCACCTACACCCAGCCCCAGGTCGCCTCGGTCGGCGTCACCGAACAAGGCGCGCGCGAGACGAAGCGCGAGGTCAAGGTCGGACGTTTCCCCTTCCGCGTGAACGGCAAGGCCGTGGCGGCGGGCGAGGTCGACGGCTTCGTCAAGGTCATCTTCGATGCGAAGACCGGCGCCCTGATCGGCGCCCATATGATCGGCCACGAGGTCACCGAGATGATCCAGGGCTATGTCACCGCCATCACCATGGAAGCGACCGAGGAAGACATCCACGGCATCGTCTATCCGCACCCGACCATGTCGGAAGCCATGCATGAGGCGGCGCTGGACGCCTACGGCAGGACGATCCACCTCTAACCCCACACCGCTCATCCCGGCGAATGCCGGGATCCAGATCCAGGCACGGCGGGAGACGCACGGTCCCGATTGCGTGAAACTCTGCGCGCCCGACTTGTCATCTGGATCCCGGCATTCGCCGGGATGAGCGGTGAAGGAATGCGTCACTGACACCGGTAGACATTCCGTCGTCTATCATCGACATTCGTCATACAAATCGGCTTGAGACCGAGGGAGGACGACGATGGGACGGATGCTTTGGACCGCCACGGCCGCAGGGTTGGCGCTCGGCGGGGCAGGGGGGTCGGCCTTCGCCCAAAGCCCCAGCTGGTACACGCAAGGCGACTTCATCCCCGTCGAGCGGGTCGAGATCGTCATCGCCAATGACCTGAGCGAGGACCGCAAGGGTCAGCCCATCGTCCTGCGCCGCGACCAGCTGCCGATGCTGGCCGACATACAGGAACTGACCGCCACCGTGGTCGACCCGGACGGCGAACCGCGTCCCGAGCCCTCGGCGGCGGTGCTGGCGCGTCAGGGACCGCACGAGCGGCGCGGCGAGACGAACGGCCGGGCGCTCGACTATCAGTTCGACGACCTGGACAAGGACGGGATCTGGGACGAGCTGGTCTTCGTCGCGGACCTCAAGGCGGGGGAACACAAGCGCTTCTACGTCTATCGCGGCTTCCAGCAGCGCGGCTGGAACCCGCACCGCACCCACGCCGCCATCGGCTCCTACATGCGCCACACCGTGCCCTTCTGGGAGAGCGAGAATGTGGGCTGGAAGCTGTGGTTTCCGACCGACATCGACATCTACGCCAAGCGCAAGCCGCTCCTGATGTCGAACCGGCTCTATATGGGCAACCTCGACGGATACGGCGTTTCGGCCGAGAACCCGGACTATGGCGCAGACATCCAGTCGGTCGACGACAGCTTCGGCGGCGGCGGCATCGGGGTGTTCGAGGGCGATGTGCTGCAACGGCCGCGCTTCTCGCCCACGGCTGATCTCGAGCATCGCTTCAACAGCGGCCAGCAGTCCGACACCCGCTATGCCTTCGAGGTCGTAACCAACGGGCCGGTGCGCAGCATGGTCCGCATCCGCACGATGAACTGGAACACGGGGCAGGGGACCTATGCCCTCGAACAGACCTATTCCGCCTGGGCCGGCCAGAACTATACGACCGCCGAGGCCCGCTTCCTGACCTGGCGGCCGGGGGGCCAGGGCGCCGATTTCGCGGTCGGCATCCGGAAGCGTCCGGGAGAAAACTTTGTGGTTCAGGATAGCAATCAGGTGGTCACCGCCGCTCCGGAAGCTCTGCGCAATCCCGACGATGTCGAGGGCCTGCAGCAGCAGGCGCCGATCCTCTACGCTGGCACGGCGCTGGTGGTCCCCGACGACGAAAACGGCCGCTATCAGTTCGTGGAGACGCGCGGCGGCAACCACGTCTATCGCATCCCGGCCCGGGCCGACGGGACCTATCGCTACATGCTGGCCGCCGGCTGGAGCGAGGGCGAGGTCCTGAAGACGCCTCAGGCCTTCGCCGACTATGTCGCCGCCAGCGCCCGTAGGTACAACAGTCCGCCGCGTCTGGAGGGCGCGCGGGTGGAACGGAAGCCCTGAAGCACCACGGTGAGGGGCCTAGCGCTTCTTGCCCAGTTCGGCCGCGATGTCCTTGGTCATCCGGCCGACCTTGCGGTGGGCGGCGGTGATCTGGTCCCTGGTCACGCCCCAGCGCTTCATCCAGTATTCGACGGCCTGACGCTCCGACAGGTCCAGCCGGTCCTTGTCGATGAACCCGCGCTTGTCCTTGAGGCCGGCCATGATCGAAATCCTTGTCAGAAGGGGCCGCAGAGCCGGCCCGAAGCTACACTATCTTTTATCGCCTAAGATATATTATGCGAAATTAGCGATGGGGTCACAGCGGAATGGACGCGGCCCAGCCGTCGTATCCGACCTCAACGTTAGCCGGAACTTTGGCGCTCAAATCATTGTAATCAAGGTCGATGTGCAGGTTTGTCAGCACGGCGCGTTCGACCTCGGCGCGTGCGATCCAGTCCAGGGCCTGATCGACCGTGGCGTGCGTCGGGTGCGGCGTCCAGCGCAGCGCGTCGACGATCCAGAGCTTCGATCCGCGCACGGCCGCGATGGCCGCATCATCCAGACCGGACACGTCGCTGGAATAGCTGACGTCGCCAAGCCGATAGCCGACCGACCGGATCGGTCCGTGCGCCTGATCGAAGGTCACGACCGGGATTTCACCGCCGGGCCCGTTAACACTCCAGCGATCGCCATGCGGCGGGATCAGGTTGAGATCCAGCAGCGCCGGATAGCCGAACTGGCTTTCGAAGATGTAGGGAAACCGCGGCTGCAGCGCGTCAGCCGTCGCCTGATCCATCCAGGCCGGAATCCGCGCCCGCCGGCGGATGGCGAAGACCCTCAGGTCGTCGATGCCGTGGGTCTGGTCGGCATGGTCGTGGGTATAGAGAACCGCATCCACCGAGGTCGCCTTCGCCGCCAGCATCTGCTGACGCAGGTCCGGAGACGTGTCGATCAGGACATGGGTGACGCCGTCCGGCCCCTGTCGGCGCGCCAGCATCGAGCAGCGCGTGCGCCGGTTCTTCGGTTCGGCCGGATCGCAGGCGCCCCAGTCGCCGTCGCCGCGCGGCACGCCGCCGGACGACCCTGAGCCCAGAATTGTGATCTCTAGAGCCGCAACTTCATCCATCGGTTTAACTCGGCCTCGGGATGCGGTCGAACAGATCGAAGAAGGCTGTCGTCGTCCGGGCCTCGGCCTCGGTCCGGTCCCAGCCGCGGATCTCGGCCAGTTTGTCGAGCACATGACCCACATAGGCAGGCTCGTTGCGGCGGCCCCGGTGCGGCATGGGCGCCAGGTACGGACAGTCTGTTTCGACGATGATCCGGTCGGCCGGCATGGTGCGGACCACCGCCCGGACCTCTTCGGCCGCCTTGAAGGTGGCGATGCCAGAAACCGAGAACCATCCGCCAAGTTCGTGAGCGATATCCGCCAGTTCCTGACCACTGGTATAGCAGTGCATGAGGAATTTGAACGCCCCCCTGCCCTGTTCCTCCTTCAGGATCGCGGCCATGACCTCGTCGGCCTCGCGGGTGTGGACGACCAGCGGCAGGCCGGTCTCGCGCGCGGCCTCGATATGGCGGCGGAACACCTCGGCCTGGATGTCGCGCGGGCTCAGGTCGTAGTGGAAGTCCAGCCCACATTCGCCGATGCCGACCACGCGGGGCCGCTGCGCCAGCTCGACCAGATCGGCCGCCGTCATGGCCGTATGGTCCTTGGCCTCATGCGGATGGGCCCCGACGGTGCACCAGATATCGTCATGGGCCATGGCCAGGGCGTGGGTGGCCTCGAAGGTCGAGAGCTTGTCCGAGATCTCGACCATCATCTGCACCCCGGCCTCGCGGGCGCGGACGATGACTTCGTCGCGGTCCTCATCGAACTGGGGCGCGTGCAGATTGACGTGGCTGTCGATGATCATCAGCCCAGTCCCTGAAGATTGGCGATCCTGCGCGTGCGGGCGACGTCGGCCAGGGCGCCCGCCAGGGCGTCGCCACGGTCGAGGTTCAGCCCCGCCGTCCGGTCCGGCAGCTCGCTGAGCCGGCCCCAGAGCTCGGCCCAGGCCGCGGCCCCCTGCCCCGCTTCTGCCTGCAGCGCCTGTGCCTTCACCGCCGCGATGAGCCGGTCCAGCACCATGTCGAACTTCGCCTGACCCTCCGCGCCGCGGAAACCGTCGGCGACGGCCAGGGCCTCGGCCCGGTCCAGCGAGGGCTCCGACACCCAGCGCCGCGCCAGCTGGTCGGCCTCCGAGGTCGCGCCGGCGCTCAGCGCCAGAGCCTGACCGGGCGAGCCCCCGGCCATGGCGGCGATCCGGTCGGCCTCGTCCGGATCGACGCCCGACCGGTCCAGCACCAGCTCGGCCAGGGCGTGCCGCGACCAGACCGGAAACGCCAGACGGCGGCAGCGCGAGCGGATGGTGGCCAGCAGCCGTCCCGGCGCATGGGTCACCATCAGCAGGACGCCATGTTCCGGCGGTTCCTCAAGAATCTTCAACAAGGCATTGGCTGCATTAACATTAAGGTCGTCAGCGGCGTCGATGATCGCCACCCGCGCCTGGGCCTGGGACGGGCTCTTGGAGAAGAACTCCGGCAGGTCGCGCGCCTGATCGACGGAGATCGACTTCTTGGTCTTGCCGTTCTCGACCAGCCGCTCCAGCACCAGAAGGTCCGGATGGGCCTGAGCGGAGATCAGTTTGGACACCGGATCGTCGGGCCGGGCGCCGAGAACGCCGCGCGACGGGTCGGGCATGGCGCCCAGCAGGCGGCGGGCGGCGCGATAGGCGAAGGTCGCCTTGCCCACCCCTTCCGGCCCGCACAGCAGCCAGGCGTGGTGCAGCCGGCCGCGCAGGCGCGCGTCCTCGAAGGCGGCTTCGGCTTCGGAAGACGGCTGCAGGTCGAAACGGTCGCGGGGATGGGTGGTCACCCGCCCATGATGAAGACCCGGGCGCGGGGCGCCAACCCCGGGAGGCCGATCAGCGGCCGGAAATGAGCAGGGCGTCGCGCACGCCCCGCGCCACGATGGACTGGCGCTCGCGCTCGGCGGCGTTGGCGTCGTCCCACGGGCCCACGAGGACGCGGAAATAGCGCTGACCGTCGATCGAGGCGGTGTTCACCGTGGCCCTCGAGCCCAGCGATTCGGCCGCCAGATGAGCGAGGGTCGAATCCTGGAAGGACCCTGCCTGGACCCAGAACCGGTCGCCCGGGCCGCTCGCCTGCGGGGGCGGGCGGGTCGGTCGGTCGTTGGCGGCGATCTGATAGCCGCCGCCCATGCCGGTGCCGCCGCCGCGTGGGGCCGGACCCAGATAGCGGACCCTGACCTCCCCTACGCCGCGCGAGAGCAGGTCCAGCTCTTCCGCCGCGCCGCGCGACAGGTCGATGATGCGGTTGTCGACGAAGGGCCCCCGGTCGTTGACGCGCACGACGATGGAGCGGCCGTTGGCCTCATTGGTCACCTCGACCAAGGCCGGCAGCGGCAGGGTCTTGTGGGCGGCGCTGAGGCCATGCATGTCGAAGCGCTCGCCGGTCGAGGTCGGCCGCCCGTTGAACTGGTCGCCGTACCAGGAGGCCAGGCCCGTCTCGTCATAGCCCCGCGCGTCGCTCATCGGCCTATACCAGCGCCCGCGCACCTGATAGGGCCGCATGGTTCCAGGCACGATCGGGGCCGGATCTGTGACCACGGGAATGCGCGGACGACCCGCGCCGCCCATCCCGGGCACGCCGGCGCAGGCGGCCAGTGTGGCGGTCGCCGCCGCCACCGCCGCCGCTCGTATAACGCCTTTCAGCGATCCTGACCGCATGGTCCGTCCGGAAGTCTCGGGCCGATCCCGAGCCTTCAGTGTGGACGAGAAAATTTCCGTTTTGGTTAACCGGGCCTTTCGCTGCTAAGGAGCCCCTCCGCGCGGCCCAGCCCACCGTGCGACGTCCGGATGGACAGGTGGCCGAGTGGTTTAAGGCAGCGGTCTTGAAAACCGCCGTGGGTGGAAGCCCACCGTGGGTTCGAATCCCACCCTGTCCGCCAATCCCTCAATCGCTGACCGCCTCCGGGCCGGAACCGCGCCGCGCGAGGACCGCGGCCATGGCGGGCAGGACGATCAGGGTCAGCAAGGTCGCGGTGATCAGGCCGCCGATGACGACCGTGGCCAGGGGCTTCTGCACCTCGGCCCCGGCCCCGATGGCGAAAGCCATGGGGGCGAAGCCCAGCACCGCCACCAAGGCCGTGGTCAGAACGGCTCGCAGCCGCCCGACCGCCCCCTCGACCACGGCGCTTGCCGGCTCGGTCCCGGCGTCCAGCCGCTCGCGAATGCCCTGCATCAGGACGAGGCCGTTCAGCGTGGCGACGCCGGACACGGCGATGAAGCCCACCGCCGCCGAGATCGACAGCGGCATGCCTCGGGCCAGCAGCGCCAGCGCTCCGCCGACGAGGGCCAGCGGCACGCCCGCGAACACCAGGGCGGCGTCCTTCCATGACCGCAACGCCAGCACCAACAGCCCGCCGATGGTCAGGAAGACGATCGGCACGATCAGCCCCAACCGCGCCGAGGCCCGTTGCAGGTTCTCGAACTGCCCGCCCCAGTCCAGCCAGCCGTTCGGCGGCGGCGTGACCTTGCCGTCGATCTTCGATTGCGCCTCCTTCACGAAACTCCCCAGATCGCGGCCGCGGACATTGGCCTGAACCGTGATGCGGCGCTTGCCGTCTTCGCGGCTGATCTGGTTCGGCCCCTCGGCGAGGTCGAAGCGCGCGACCGACGACAGGGGGACGGTCGGCGCCCCGGACTTTTCCTCCTCCGGCATGACCGGCAGCTGGCCCATCACCGCCGGATCGTTCCTCAGGTCGTCGGCCAGCCGCACCACCACGTCAAAGCGGCGGTCGCCCTCATTGACCTGCCCCGCAGTCTGGCCGGCGAAGGCGATAGCCAGGGCGTCGGCGGCGTCGGAGGCGTGGATCCCCTGCGCCGCCGCCAGTGTCCGGTCGACCCCGGCGGTGATGGTCGGCTGTCCACTGATCTGCTCGACCTTGACGTCGGCCGCCCCCTCAATGCCGTTCAGGATGGTCGCGATCTCATTGGCCGTCCGGCTCATGGCGGCGAAGTCGTCGCCATAGACCTTGACCGCCACGTCGGAGCGCACCCCGGCGATCAGCTCGTTGAACCGCATCTGGATCGGCTGGGTGAACTCATAGGCATTGCCCAGCAGCGTCCCAAGCTGCCCCTCCATCCGCTCGACCAGTTCGGCCTTGGGCAGGTTCGGGTTCGGCCAGTCCTTGCGGTCCTTCAGGATGACGAAGGTGTCCGAGATGGAGGGCGGCATGGGGTCAGACGCCACCTCGGCCGTACCGGTGCGGGTGAAGACCCGCTCCACCTCGGGCATGGCCTTGAGCGTCGTCTCGACCTTGAACTGCATGGCCTGGCTCTGTTCCAGAGAGGTCGAGGGCACGCGCATGGCCTGGACCAGCACATCCCCTTCATCCAGCGTCGGCACGAACTCCCGGCCCAGCATCAGGAAGGCGATGACACCGGCCAGCAGGGCGAGGCCGGCCCCGCCCAGCACCGCTTGCGGCCGGGCGACGGCCCATTCCAGCAGGGGCCGGTAACGCGCCTTGGCCGCGCGGGTCAGGCGGGTCTCCTCGTGGTCTTCCTTCGGCTCCTTGACCCACAGGGCGGCCATGGCGGGTACGAAGGTGAAGCTCAGGACGAAGGCGGCCAGCAGCGCCAGCATGACGGTCGCGGCCATCGGCCCGAACATCTTGCCCTCCACCCCCTCGAACATCAGCAGGGGCGCATAGACCAGCAGGATGATGGCCTGACCGAAGGCGGCGGGCCGAGCCATCTCGCGCGCAGCCTCGGCCGCCACCAACAGCCGTTCGGCGACAGTCAGCGGCCGTCCCGTCTCATGCCGCTTGATCCCGAGCCGCCTCAGGGTGTTCTCGATCACCACCACGGCGCCGTCGACGATCAGGCCGAAGTCCAGGGCCCCGAGGCTGAGCAGATTGGCGCTGATCCCGAACCGGTTCATGGCCGAGGCCGCGAACAGGAAGGCCAGAGGGATCACCAGGGCGGTGATGATCGCCGCTCGCACATTGCCGAGCGCCAGGAACAGCACGGCGATGACCAGCAGGGCTCCCAGCGCCAGATTGTGCTCCACCGTCCGGATGGTCGCCTCGACCAGTTCGGTCCGGTCCAGCGCCGGAACCACGGCGACGCCGGGCGGAAGGCTCGGCGCGATGGATTTCAGCCGCTCCCCGACCCGATGCGCCACCTCACGCGAGTTCTCGCCCTGCAGCATCAGGGCGGTGCCGACCACGGTCTCGCGCCCATCGACGCTGGCCGACCCCAGACGCGGCGCCCGGCCGGTCTCGACCGCAGCCACGTCCGACACCCGGATCACCTGCCCGCCCCGGTTCAGGATCGGGGTCTCGGCCAGTTCGGCCAGCGACTTCACCCGGGCGTCGGCGCGCACGATATAGGCCTCGCCCGCGCGGTTGACGTAGCCCGCGCCGGCGATGCGGTTGGCGTGCTCCAGCGCCTCGACCAACTGCACCAGACCGACGCCATAGGCCGCCAGCCGCGCCGGGTCGGGATGGACCGCATATTCCTTCACATAGCCGCCCAGCACATCGACCCCGGCGACGCCCGGCACGGTCTTCAGCTGGGGCGCGACGATCCAGTCCTGAACGGTGCGCAGGTATGTCGCCTTCTCCGCGTCGGTGACCAGCCGCTCGCCTTCGGGTGTGACATAGGGGACGCCGGTCTTCGCGGCCTCACCCTTGAACTCCAGGGTCCAGATATAGACCTCGCCCAGACCGGTCACGACCGGCCCCATCGACGGCGAGACCCCGCCCGGCAGGTCCTCGCGCGCCGACTGGATGCGCTCGTTGACCAGATTACGCGCGAAATAGATGTCGGTGCTGTCGGTGAAGACGGCGGTGATCTGGGAAAAGCCGTGGCGCGACAGGGAGCGGGTTCCGGTCAGGCCGGGCAGGCCCGCCAGGGCGGTCTCCAGCGGGAAGGTCACCTGCCGCTCCACCTCCTCGGGCCCAAGCGCCGGGGCGACGGTCGTGATCTGCACCTGACGGTTGGTGATGTCGGGCACGGCGTCGACGGGCAGTTTGAGCAGCTCTCGCGCGCCCAGCACCGCCAGGACGCAGGCGATGCCCACCACCCACCAGCGGAAACGCACCGAGGCGTCGATGATCCGGTCCAGCATCCTCAGTCCTCATGCCCGGCTTCGCCCTTGGCCAGTTCGGCCTTGAGCAGGAAGGCGCCGGTCCCGGCGATGCGTTCGGATCCGGTCAGGCCCGAAGTGATTTCGGTGCGGCCGCCGCTGATCGCGCCCGTGGTCACCGGCCGGGCGTGGAAGCCGCCCTCCTCGACCACGAAGACCGACGGCCGGCCTTCCACGGTCTGGACCGCCTCGGACGGCACGGTCAGGACGTTTCCGCTGTTCGCCGCGATCGTCATCAGCCGCGCCGAGACGACGGTTCCGGCGGGCGCCGTCGCCCCGTCGATACGGGCGCGGATCATGACCACCCCGCTGGCGTTGGCGGGCGCGATGGCGACCACGGTTCCGGCGACCATACGACCGTCGCCGGTGCGGGCCTCGACCCGGGCGCCCAGCCCCAGAAGGGCGGCGGCCTGGGGCGGCGCCTCGAAGGCCAGCTCCAGACGGCGCGCGTCGGCGACGGCGGCGACCTCCTGATCCTCTTCGTGCAGCACCTGCCCGGGAGCGGTGGCCATCCGCGTCACCACCCCGGCGACCGGGCTCCTGACCACGACCAGGCCGTCGGCGCCGGGCGCCCCATAGGCCCCGACGCGAGCCCGGGCGGCGCGCAGTTCGGCCTCGGCCCGCCGTGCCTCGGCTTCGGTGATGTCCAGTCGCGCCTTGGCGACATAGCCCTGTTCGAACAGGCTGCGGTCGCGCCTCAGGGCGGCCCGCGCGGCCTCCGCTGCGGCCTCGGCGGCGTCGGTTGTGGCGCGTGACGCCGCGCCCTCCGGGCTGCGCAGGGTGACCAGAGGCGATCCCGCGGACACGCCCTGCCCCACGCCGACATGGACCCGCACCACCTGGCCGGGCAGAGGCGCATCGACCACGGCCTCGGCGCCCGGGGCGAAGGCGATCCGGCCCGGCAGGGTCAGTTCCGCTCCGCCGCCGCGACCGACCGCGATCACGCTGACACCGGCCTTCGCGGCCGCCTCGGGGGTCAGGGCGACGACCCCTTCAACATGAGCCTCCTCGCCGTGCCCCTCCTCTTCGCCGTGGGCGTCGGGCGCGGGGGCGGTGTTCAACCGGGCCAGGCCGTAGCCCCCGCCGAGGCCGAGGCCCAGGGCGGCGACGATGGCGGCGGCGGTCATCAGGGCCCGTCTCGAGGGCGTTCTGGATGGGATCATGTCAGGTCTCGCAGGCCCGGCGAGCGCTGCGCGGTGTCAGCCGGGCGTGATGGTCATGGGGCGACGACGCGGGACCGCGAGGGCGGCGCGTCTGCGGCGATCATTCAGGAGGGCGAGGGCTTGTGCGGCCTCGCCGATCAGGCACGTGGAGGGCGATCGAGGCCTTCGGGCGCGCCCAAAGGCACGCCCGCGACATGGGCCCAGGACACGGGCGACCGGAACCGGAGCGGCGTCCCGACCGGCGAGGCTTCACCCGGCAGGGCGACGTGAGACGCGTGGCAGCAGCCGTGCAGGCAGGCGGGGCCGCAGTCACGGCATCCGTCCGAGGCCGGCTCCGGGCTCTGGACGACGGCGGCGATCGCCTCCGGCGCCGAGCAGGCCAGGGCCTCGCCGGCCGGGACGATCGCGACGAGCGCCATCAGCAGGGCGCCGAGCACCCCGAACCGCCGCAGAATCTGCCTGGCCGCCTTCAGCATGCGGTCGAGATAGCACAGGAAACCGCGGCCGGTCGCGCCTGCGACGTTTCGTCCTGCTCTGGACCCGGCGCGTCGAAACTCGATACAGGTGGCGGCCATGACCACCCTGAACATCGAACTCCGGGACCGCATCCTCTGGATCCGTCTGGACCGGCCTGATCAGTTGAACGCCTTCAACGAGGCCATGGGCGACGAGCTGGAGGCGGCCTTCATCGCGGCCAGCGCCGACGACGCCGTGGGCGCGATCATCGTCACCGGAAACGGCCGCAGCTTCTGCGCCGGCGCCGACCTGACCCGACCGGACAACGTCTTCGCCCTCGACGAGACCGCGCGCCCGGACCTCGCCATGCTGCGCGAGCGGTTCGACGATCCCTATGTGGTCCGCAATATCCGCGACAAGGGCGGCCGGGTGGCCCTGGCCATCCATAACTGCAGGAAGCCCGTGATCGCCGCCATCAACGGCGCGGCCGTCGGCGTGGGCGCGACCATGACCCTGGCCATGGATTTTCGTCTGGCCTCGACCGAGGCGAAGATCGGCTTCGTCTTCGCCCGGCTGGGTGTGGTGCCCGAGGCCTGTTCGACCTGGTTCCTGCCGCGACTCGTCGGCCAGCAGCAGGCGCTGGAGTGGTGCCTGACCGGCGACATCTTCGATGCGGCGACGGGTCAGGCGGCGGGCCTGTTGCGTTCGGTCCATGCGCCGGACCAGCTGTTGGCCGAGGCCGAGGCCTTCGCGCGGCGGCTGATCACGGATCGCTCGCCGGCCGCCGTCGCCCTGACCCGTCAGATGCTGCGCCGCAATCCGGCCCTGCCCAACCCGCTCGAGGCGCACCTGATCGAGAGCCTGGCCATGTTCGACATGAGCCAGGCCGACGGCAAGGAGGGCGTCGCCGCCTTCATGGAAAAGCGCAAGGCCGTGTTCAAGGACCGCGCCTCGTCCCTGCCGGGCGGGCTCGAGGCCTTGTTCGGCGATTAGTCAGTGAAGGGTCGGGCCCGGGGTTCCGACCGTCGAGCAGCAGCCGATCATGGCCTCGACGAATTCGGGAAGGGCCGCCTTCAGGTCCACGCCGTCGAGGTGCGAGAAATAGGCCTCCGCCACCTCCTGCCAGGCCTGCAGCAGCACGCGACGCCCTGCTTCGGCCGTCATCTGTTCCAGATGTTCGATGCCGCGTTCCGACAGCAGCCGATGCGCGACCTGACCGGCGTGCTCGGCCAGCATATGGAAGACGTCCACCTCTTCGGGGGTGAGTTCGCTGTAGAGCAAGACGGCCTCCCACGCGGATTCCACGCCCCGAACACAGGGCTCCGCTAGTGAGACGCCGCAGTTCGCAGCCCACCTCAGATGTTTCTCAAGACCATCGTTCGCCGACGCGCCTCTTACGCGCAGAGGCGCAATGACAGGCTGAAAATGCGGGATTCGGCGGGCTGTCGTCGCGCCAGGTTCTGGAGGGGGGGGGGGAGGCGACCCGGCTTGGTGACTGGAAAATCCACCGGGCCGCCTGACCAAGGCTTGCCCCCTCAGTCGCTATCTATGAACCATAGAAAACAACGGTCTGCACCCTAGAATCGCAGGCGTTCCCGGCGCGAGACCGAAAGGACGATCAACCGTTGCACAGCCCACACGGTCGCGACCAGGCCCATGCCGACGGCGCCGGCGATGATTTCTTGCGGCATACGAATGATTCCCCAGAGTTCCCGGAGCCCCCGCTCCGGTCTTACAGCCCAGCTGCATCTGGGGGTGGTTCCGCGCCTGCGCCAAGTCCATACCCCGCACACGCGAAACCGGCGCCGCGTCCGCGAACAGCCCCGCCCTGTCATTGACTTCGAGGGGCCGGACGCCTCCTCTCCCTGCCGTGCTGAAAGGAAGTTGGCGATGACGGTGCGGTACGGACTCAAGGCGGCGGGCGCGGCCCTGTTCCTGGCCGGGCTGGCCGGCTGCGCGACGACGGGCGCCCCTTCTTCCGTTTCCGGTCCCCCGCCCGGAACCGACCCGGCCGTCGTCGCCTGGTGGGCGACGACCAGCGCCCTTTCGAGGGACGACATGGAGGGCCGCGACACCGGTTCGGAAGGCTATCGCAAGGCCGCCGCCTACGTCATCGACCGGTTCCAGCGCGCAGGGCTCCAGCCGGCGGGCGACAACGGGACGTGGATCCAGTCCATCCCCCTGCACGAGGTGGCGGTCGTGAAGGAAGGGACCAGCTTCACCGTCGTCGGCGACGACGGCTCGACCCGTCCGCTTCAGTTCCTCCGCGAAATCTCGGTGACCCCCGTCGCCGCCCTGCCCGTCCGTCTGGAAGCGCCGCTCGCGTTCCGCGGCTATTGCTCTCCACAAGAAATCGGCGACGTGCGCGGCAAGATCCTCGTCTGTTTCGCCGGTCGCCGCGCCGGGATGACCACAGCCGCCGGGCGGATGGCGACCGTCACGGCGGGCGACGCCGTGGCCCTGATCAATATCGACGATGTCGGCTTCACGGTGGAGCCGCCGCGCTGGCCGATGGCCTATGCCCGCTCGGTCGGCTTCGCGGACAACCCGCCCTCCGGCGGCCCGGCCTTTCCGGTGATGCGCCTGAGCGCCGACGCCCTCGCCGCCGTCATTGCGGGCTCCGGCCAGGATTCGGCCGATATCCTCGCCAGGGCCGTCGCCGCCGCGCCCCTGCCCGCCTTCGACATCCCGGCCCGGATGCGCCTGACCTTCGCAGTCAGGGAAAGCGACTACTCATCCGAAAACGTCCTGGCCGTCCTGCCCGGAACCGACCCGGCCCTGGCCGATCAGCCGGTGCTGGTGAACGCCCACCTCGACGGCTACGGCTATGGCGAGCCGGTCGACGGCGACGGCCTCTACAACGGCGCCCTGGACGACGCCGCCTATGTCGCCACCCTGATCGAGATGGCCGACCATTTCGGCGGAAAAGGCCTGCGCCGCCCGGTCTTCTTCGCCGCCTATACGGGCGAGGAGAAGGGCCTGCTCGGCTCGCGCTGGCTGGCCGACCACCCGACCCCTGCCATGGGACCGAAAGGCCTGCCCGTCGCCGTGCTCAACCTGGACCAGCTGCGCCCCCTCTATCCCCTGACCATCCTGACCACCCTGGCGGTCAACGACACATCGCTCGGCGCCGTGACGCGGGAGATCGCCGGCGAGATGGGCGTCGAGGTCCGGGCCGATCCCGAGCCCGAGCGCGGTCTGCTGCGCCGCTCGGACCACTGGCCCTTCATGCAGAAGGGCGTCCCGGGCATCAGCTTCATCTTCGGCTATGACCCGGGGACCGAGGCCGAGGCCCGTTACCGCCTCTGGTACCAGACCCGCTACCACATGCCCCAGGACGACCTGACCACCGCCATCGACTGGAAGGCCGCGGGCGACTTCAATCGCTTCTACGAGACCCTGACCCGACGCGTCGCCGACGCCGACCAGGCCCCGCAGTGGATCCCCGGCAGCCCCATCGCCCCGGCCGCCTCCCTTTCGGCGGGCAAGCCGTGAGGCGGGGGCTGCTGATCCTGCTGCTGGCGCTGGTCGCTGGCCCGGCCTTCGCACAACAGGCTGTCCTCCTCCGCCCCGACCGCGTCTTCGACGGCGTGAACCCGCAAACCCACGCGGGCTGGCAGGTGCTGGTGCGCGGAGAACGGATCGAGGCGGTCGGCCCGAACCTGACCGTGCCCGCCGCCGCCCGCGTCGTCGACCTGCCAGGCATGACCCTGATGCCCGGAATGATCGAGGGCCATTCCCACCTCTTCCTGCATCCGTACAACGAGACCTCCTGGGACGATCAGGTGTTGCACGAGCCTCTGGCGCTGAGGACCGCCCGCGCCACCGTCTCGGCGCGGGCCACCCTGATGGCGGGCTTCACCACGGTGCGCGACCTCGGCACCGAGGGCGCGGGCTATGCCGACGTCGGGCTGAAGAAGGCCATCGAACAGGGCGTCATCCCCGGCCCGCGCATGCTGGTCGCGACCCGCGCCATCGTCGCCACCGGCGCCTATGGTCCCAAGGGGTTCGAGCCGGGCGTCGAGGTCCCTCTGGGCGCCGAGGAGGCCGACGGGGATGCGCTCGTTCGGGTCGTACGCAGCCAGATCGGGGCCGGCGCCGACATCGTCAAACTCTATGCCGACTATCGCTGGGGTCCCGGCGAGCCCAGCCGCCCGACCTTCTCCGAGTCCGAGCTGCGGCTGGCGGTCGAGACGGCCCATTCCGCCGGTCGGCTGGTCGCCGTCCACGCCGGCACCGTCGAGGGCATGCGCCGCGCCATCCTCGCCGGCGCCGACACGCTGGAGCACGGCGATGCGGGCACGCCCGAGATTTTCCGCCTGATGCACGACCGCGGCACGGCCCTGTGCCCGACCCTCGCCGCCACCGACGCCACTACCCGCTATCGCGGTTGGGATGGTCAGGAGCCGGCGCCCGCCAACGTCCTGAACAAGCGCCGGGCCTTCGCCGAGGCCATGGCGGCCGATGTCACGCTCTGCATGGGCGGCGACGTCGGCGTCTATGCCCATGGGACCAATGCGCGCGAAATGGAGCTGATGGTCTCAGCCGGCCTGTCGCCCGCCCGGACCCTGATCGCCGCGACCGGCGGCAACGCCCGCATCTTCCACATCGACGACCGTCTGGGGGCGGTGAAGCCGGGCCTGCTGGCCGATCTGGTCGCTGTCGAAGGCGATCCGACGCAGGACATCACCGCCGTCGAGGCCGTGCGGCTGGTCATGAAGGGCGGCGTGGTCGTTCGGGAGCCCCAACCGGCGCCCTGACCCCGGCTTTGGGCGCTTGAGATCGCTCCCACGATCATGTGAAGTCCCGGCGCAGTCAGCAGGGAGAGTCGTCATGGTGCGTCGGATGGTGGCGATGGTCCTCTCGGCGGCGCTCGCCGTCGGGCCCGGCGGTCTCGCGGTGGCCCAGACCGCGGCCGTTCCCTTCCCCTATGACGCCGTCGATCCCTTCATCGGCACCTCGGGTCAGGGCCACACCTTCCCCGGCGCCGTCGCCCCCTTCGGCATGGTCCAGCTCAGCCCCGACACCGAGCACAAGGTGCTGCGTCAGGGCTATGACTGGGCCTCGGGCTATCGGTACGACGACCCGACCATCCTCGGCTTCTCCCACACCCATTTCTCGGGCTCGGGCCACTCCGACCTCGGCGACGTCCTGCTGACGCCGCTCGGCGCCGGCGAGATCAAGCTGGAGCCGGGCGACGCCGCGACCCCCGGCTCCGGCTACCGCTCCCGCTACGACAAGGCCTCCGAGGTCGCCGAGCCCGGCTATTACGCGGTCAACCTGACGGACTCAGGCGTCCGCGCCGAGCTGACGGCGGGCACCCGCGTCGGCATGCACCGCTACCAGTTCGCGGCCGGCGCCCCGGCCCGGGTCCTGCTCGACTTCCGCCCCTCCATCTACGACTACCCGGACAAGGTCTCTTGGTCGCGCATCCGCGTCGCGGCCGACGGCACGGTCACCGGCTATCGCGAGACGCGCGGTTGGGCGCCCGGCCGTCAGCTCTATTTCGCCATGCGCTTCTCGAAGCCGATGGTCAGCCGCTCGATCCAGAACCGCGAGGAGAATGTCACCTACAACGGCTTCACCAAGCCCGGCCGCACGCCCGGGGATCGCGATCAGGTCGAAGGCCGCGCGCTCGAGGCCGTCTTCGACTTCGGTCCGATCGAGGCCCCCCTGATCGTCAAGGTCGCCCTGTCCGGCGTCGATGAGGCCGGCGCCATCAAGAACCTCGACAGCGAGGGCGGCGACTTCGATTTCAACGGCTTGCGCGCCTCAACGAAAGCGCAGTGGGAACAGGCGCTCGGCGCCGTCCAGATCGACGCCCCCGCCGAGATGCGCACCACCCTCTACACCGCCCTATATCACTCGCTGATGGCCCCCAGTGTCATGGGCGACGTCGACGGTCGTTATCGCGGGCCCGATCAAGCCGTGCACGCGGCCGAGGGCTTCACCTTCCATTCGACCTTCTCCCTGTGGGACACCTTCCGCGCCGAGCACCCGCTGCTGACGCTGGTCCAGCCGGAAGCGCGCAACGCCGACATGATCAACTCCCTGATCGCATCCCAGCAGCACAGCCCCTATGGCCTGCTGCCGGTCTGGCAGTTCGCGGGTCAGGAGACCTGGACCATGATCGGCTATCACGCCGTTCCGGTCATCGCCGACGCCTGGATGAAGGGCATCCGCGGCTTCGACGGCGTGGCGGCGCTGAAGGCCATGGTCGCCAGCGCCACCTACCGCCCCTACGGTGGCCTCGGCGACTATATGGACCTCGGTTACGTCCCCATCGACCGGGAGCCGGAGGCGGCCTCCAAGACCGTCGAATACGCCTATGACGACTGGACCATCGCCCGCATGGCCCGCAACCTGGGCCATGCCGACATCGCCGAGACCTTCGAGAAGCGCGCGCAGAACTGGCGCAACAGCTTCGACCGGGAGACCGGCTTCCTGCGCGCCCGCAAGGCGGACGGGACCTACCGCACCCCCTTCGATCCCACCGCCATCAACTACGGATCCGACTACACCGAGGGCAATGCCTGGCAGTATTCGTGGTTCGCGCCCCAGGATCTCGGCGGCATCGTCGGGGCCATGGGCGGGGACGCCGCCACCGTCGCCAAGCTGGACGCCATGTTCGACTTCGACAATTCGAAGCTCGACTACTCCCACGCCGAGGACATCGCCGGCCTGATCGGCCAGTACATCCACGGCAACGAACCCAGCCATCACTCGGCATACATGTACGTCTACGCGGGCGCCCCGTGGCGCACCCAGGCCCGGCTGAAGCAGATCGTCGACAGCCAGTACCACGCCCGTCCCGACGGCCTCGCCGGCAACGACGACCTGGGCCAGATGTCGGCCTGGCTGGTGTTCACGGGGCTGGGCTTCTATCCGGTCACGCCGGGCAGCAACCAGTATGTGATCGGGCGGCCTTTCGTGGATCGCGCCGTGCTGAACCTCCCGAACGGCAAGACCTTCATCATCGTCACCGACGGCCTGTCCGACGCCCGGCCCTACATCGCGTCAGTATCGCTGAACGGCCGCCCCCTCACCCGCAGCTGGATCGGCGATGACGAAATCCGCGCCGGCGGCGAACTGAGGTTTGTCATGAGCGCGCGGCCGAACCGGAGCTGGGGTTCTGGGGCGGCGGCAAGGCCGTATTCGATGACGGGTTTCGGGCGGTAGGCGCAGCGTCGCCCTCTCCTGGTTGCTTCGCAACCTGCCCTCTCCATCGCCCTCCGGCGATGGAGAGGTGACGCCGCCGTTCACCTCTCCATTCGCGAAGGCGAATGGGGAGGACAGACCGCGAAGCGGTCAGGAGGGGGCGACACCGTGATAGCCGGGAGGAACCCGCTCCCGCACAGACCGCTGGATGAAGTCCATCCCCCCCTCGATCTCGTCGCGCACATCCGAAGCCCGTAGCCGGATCACCCGGATGCCCTGCGTCGCCAGCCACGCCGTCCGTCGCCGGTCATGGGCGATCCGCTCCGGCGCATCATGTGAGGCCCCATCCACCTCGATCGCCAGCTTCACCCAAGCACAATAGAAGTCGAGGATGTAGGGCCCGACCGGGTGCTGGCGGCGAAACTTGACGCCGTTCAATCGCTTGCCGCGCAGCCGCGTCCACAGCCGCGCCTCCGGCGGCGTCATCACACGCCGGAAGACCTTGGCTCGCGTACAGCTGATCCCGTCAGGCATTATGCAACTATGGAGTGCAATTTGGCCGACGTCGAGTCGCCCTCTCCTGATCGTCGCTGCGCGCCGATCTGTCCTCTCCATCGCCCTCCGGCGATGGAGAGGTGAACGCCCCTAGGCCGTCCTGAATCCTCTGAGCACATTCGCCTCCGTGCTCAGCTGGAGCCGACCGTAGTCCACGCGCTTCGCGTCGGCGAACAGCAGGTAGTAGTATTTCATCTGCTCGGACCACCAGTAGCCGGGGCAGTTGTCGCCCTGCTCCATCGGGCGGGTGGTGATGTCCTTGAGCGAGGTGTAGCCGAAGGCCGCCTTCGAGGTGGTCTTCATGTTGCGATAGTGGATGGCGGCGAGGCCCCGATACCGGTCGTCGCGGTCACCAAGCCACAGGTTCAGGCAGGCGTCGGCGAACTCGGGGCGCAGGCCGGTGCGTTTTGACCGCGCCGTGCCGGTGGTCACATCCGTGCTCTCGGGGATGATGACGTACTTCTCCTGCATGGCGGTGTAGGTCGCCAGGAAGTCGTCACCGGCGGCCTTCAGCCCCACCTGCCCCAGCAGCCCGGCCAGATAGGCCCCCAGAACCGTCTGGGACGTGCTGGTCACCGCCCCGGTCTCATAATCCACCATGGGGAACCACAGCTTGCCGTCGTAGCGATGGCCCTGATGGGCGACCATGGCGGCCATGCATTCCTGCGCCGCCGTCTTCATCTCCGCGTCGCCGAACATCTCCCAGCTGTCCCAGAGGTATTCGTAGAAGCTGTCCGCATAGACGTCGATCGAGGCGTTGCGGCTGGTGAATTTACCGGTCTCCGCATGGATGTTCGCCGCCATCAGGCCAAGCGGCGAGCGCATGTCCAGCGCATGCTTCATCGCCCGTTTGGCGGCGGCGTAATAGCGGTCGTCGCCGGTCAGCTGGCCCAGCAGGCCGAACTCGGTCGCATAGGTGCCGATCTCTGCGAGGTTGGTCTCGGGATCGCGCACCGCGCCCGTTTTCAGGTTCACATAGCGATACGGCAGGCCGTGCGGCGAGGCGTCGAAGGCCTTCATCAACCGGTCGGCCAGATCCTTCGCCTTGGCCAGCAGCACCGGATCGCCGCAGGCCAGATGGGCCGACAGCAGGCCGCCGACCAGACGGATATTGGTCTCGAACACCTGGGCCTCGCCATCGATGTCGAAGTCGAGGTTGGCCTTGACCCAGTCGACCCCGGCCCGGAACTCGTCGTCCAGCTCCATGATCCACAGGGTGTCCAGGGCCTCGACCAGCGACAGGCCCAGATCATGCCCCTCGATGAAGAAGGACTGGCTGGTGCCTGAGACCGGATTGATCTCGTCCTTGCCCCAGGCCTTTTCGACATAGTGGCCCCAGGCCCATTTGAACTCGGACTTCACATCGGCGCCGAGCGCGGCCCAATCTTCGGAAGGGGCTCGCTGTCGGGCGAAGGCCGGCGTCGCGGCGGCGGCGGTCATCAGGGCCAGGGTCGAGCGGCGGGACAGGGTGCGCTGAATCATGCGTCCATGCTCTGTCAAAGCATCGATGCTGGCTAGCGCTGATACACTGCTGCCCCCAGCCCCCGGAACAACACACGCCAAATCCGTCATCCTCGGGCTTGTCCCGAGGACCCATCGTTCAGCGGACGCGGGCTGTGGTCTGGATCGGCGATTGTGGAATAGCGGATCAGGACCGCGCGGAACTCGCCATGGATCCTCGGGACGAGCCCGAGGATGACGGGCTGTGAGAATGCGAGCCTAGCGCGCGGTCAGCAGATGGAAGACGGCGAACGTCGCCGCCGCGCAACCCAGCACCACGGCCGGCGTCACGATCCGGACGTGCCGATGCAGAAAGGTGATGAACTCACCGACCATCGCCCGCGCCCTCCCAGACGCCTCAAGCGCCCGGCAGATCGATCGAACGCGTCACGTGTGTAACACGAAACCGTTCAAAAACCGTGTTCAAGTTTTCGCGTTCCGCGAGAGCGGCGCGAGGGGGCTCAGACCAGCCGGCTCTGCACCACGGCCGCGCCGATGAAGCTGGCGAACAGCGGGTGCGGCTTGAACGGCCGGCTCTTCAGCTCCGGGTGGTACTGGACGCCGATGAACCAGGGGTGGTCGGTCCGCTCCACCGTCTCGGGCAGGATGCCGTCCGGCGACAGACCGGCGAAGGCCAGGCCCTTGGCCTCGATAGCCTCGCGGTAGTTGATGTTGACCTCATAGCGGTGGCGGTGTCGCTCGCTGATGGTGGTCGAGCCATAGATCTCGGCGATCTTCGACCCTTCCTTCAGGGTGCTCTCATAGGCGCCCAGACGCATGGTGCCACCCAGATCGCCGCCCTGCTGGCGCAGCACACGCTGGTTGCCCTGGGTCCATTCGGTCATCAGGCCGACGACCGGCTCTTCGGTCGGGCCGAACTCGGTCGACGACGCCTTGGGATAGCCGGCCTGGTTCCGGGCCGCCTCGATCACCGCCATCTGCATGCCGAAACAGATGCCGAAGTAAGGGATGTTGCGCTCGCGGGCGAAACGGGCCGCCTCGATCTTGCCCTCCGAGCCGCGCTCGCCGAAGCCGCCGGGCACCAGCACCGCATGGGCGCCCTGCAGACGTTCCTCGCAGGCGTCACGGTCGCCCTCGAAGGTGTCGGCCTCGACCCAGTCGATGTTGACCTTGACGTTGTTGGCCACCCCGCCGTGATGCAGGGCCTCGATCAGGGATTTGTAGGCGTCCTTGAGCACCGTATATTTGCCGACCACGGCGACGGTGACCTCGCCGTCGGGCTGCAGACGGCGGCGGGCGATCTCTTCCCACATGGTCAGGTCGGGCGCGGGGGCGTCGGTGATCCCGAAGTGCGCCAGGACCTCAGCGTCCAGTCCTTCGCGGTGATAGTCCAGCGGCACCGCATAGATGTCGGCCGAGTCCATCGCCTGGATGACGCCACTTTCGCGCACGTTGCAGAACAGGCCGATCTTGCGTTTTTCCTCGGGCGGGATCGGGAACTCGCAGCGGCACAGCAGGATGTCGGGCTGGATGCCGATGGACCGCAGCTCCTTGACCGAGTGCTGGGTCGGCTTGGTCTTCATCTCGCCGGCGGTCTTGATGAAGGGCAGCAGGGTCAGGTGCACGAAACAGCTCTGGCCGCGCGGCAGGTCCTGGCCCAGCTGGCGGATGGCCTCGAAGAACGGCAGGCCCTCGATGTCGCCGACCGTGCCGCCGATCTCGACCAGCACGAAGTCGACGTCCTCGCCGATGTCGGTGAAGGCGGGCGTCAGGCAGAAGGATTTGATCTGGTCCGTGACGTGGGGGATCACCTGGACGGTCGCGCCCAGATAGTCACCGCGGCGCTCCTTCTCCAGGATGGTCGAATAGATGCGGCCGGTCGTGATGTTGTCCGACTTGGCCGCCGACACCCCGGTGAACCGCTCATAGTGGCCCAGGTCCAGGTCGGTCTCGGCGCCGTCGTCGGTCACGAAGACCTCGCCGTGCTGATAGGGGCTCATCGTCCCCGGATCGACGTTCAGATAGGGGTCGAGCTTGCGCAGACGCACCTTGTAGCCGCGCGCTTGCAGAAGCGCGCCGAGAGCGGCGGATGCGAGGCCTTTTCCGAGAGAGGAAACCACGCCGCCGGTGATGAACACGTAACGGGCCATGGGGGGTCACCTTACCGCTGATTCGCGGCCACTCGACCGGTTCGCGAACGAAACGGCTGTTGAAAACAATACGAGCGCGGTCCGGATCGGCTCCGGTCGCGCTCGCTGGGGGACTGGGGGCGGGAGCGGCGGGGAGGAAGTCCCGCCGTCGCCACCTTATTGCTTCGGCGCCGGGGCGTTTTGGGCGGGAGCCGGAGCCGCGCCGGCGGTCGGGAGGCTGGCCTCCAGATCGTCGAGCGACGGGGCCGCCGGGGCCGCCGGCTGGGTCGCCGGAGCCTGTTGTGCGGGCGCGGTCTGGGCCGGGGCCTGGTCGACGGCGATGGAGCCGACGGCCTTGGCGTCGATGACCGACTGGTTGCCGCGCTGGACGTTGCCCAGGATGGTCAGGCCGATGGCGCAGGCGAAGAAGGCTCCGGCCAGCCACCAGGTGACCGTAGTCAGCAGATTGCCCGCGCCGCGCGCGGTCATGAAGCCCGAAGGCCCGCCGCCCATGCCGAGCGCGCCGCCCTCGGACTTCTGCAGCAGCACGATCCCCGTGAGGGCGATCGAGATCAGGATCATGACGACGAGGAGAATGGTCTGGAGCATGGCCGCTTACATGTGTGGCGCAGGCGCGCCGATCAAGCGGCGGCGTCTAACATCAAGAGAGGGTCGAGGGAATAGGGTCGAGGGTCGAGTAGCAAAGGTTGCGCCGTCGCGTGATCCGGGGACCCCGCTTCGACCCTCGACCCTCGACCCTCGACCCTAGACAGCCCGGATGATCCCCAGGAAGTCTGCGGCCTTCAGCGAGGCGCCGCCGACCAGGGCGCCGCCGACCTCGGCGACTTTCAGGATTTCGGCGGCGTTCGAGGGCTTGACCGAACCGCCGTACAGGATCGGGGCGGTGCGACCGCCCTCCCCCAGCCGCGCGACCATGGCGGCGCGCACGGCGCCGTGGACCTCCTCGATCTGCTCCAGCGTCGGCGTCAGGCCCGTACCGATGGCCCAGACCGGCTCATAGGCGACGGCGAAGGCCTCGCCGGACAGGCTTTCCGGCAGAGAGCCGGTCACCTGGGCCGAGACCACGGCGACCGCGTCCCCGGCCTGGCGTTGCTCCAGGGTCTCGCCGACGCAGATGATGGGCTCCAGCCCTGCGGCCAGGGCGGCCTCGGTCTTGGCGGCGACGTCGGCGTCGGTCTCGCCGAAGCCCGCGCGGCGTTCCGAATGGCCCAGAATCACCAGGCTCGCCCCGGCGTCGGTTAGCATCTCGGCCGAGACGCAGCCGGTGAAGGCGCCGCAAACCTCGACATGGCAGTCCTGTCCCCCGACCTCGACAGCCCCGCCCTTCACCGTCGTCGCGACGCGGTCGATCAGGGTCGCGGGCGGGCAGACGGCCACACGACAGGCGGCGGGCTCGGCGTCCAGCGCCTGTTTAAGGGCCTCGGCCTCGGCCAGCGAACCGGCCACGCCGTTCATTTTCCAGTTGCCGGCGATCAACTTCACGGATTGTTTCATGCGGCCTTCCTAAAGCAGGATTCCCTGCAAAGCCAAGCTGCTGCCGCAATCGCGTCACAAGGCCGCTGGGTGCGTCCCGCGCGACCCGGTTGCGAAGGGTCCGCTTGCCGTGCCGCCGCCCCCTGCCTATAGGCCAGAGCGGCGCCGCTCGTTTTCTCCTGGCCGCTTCTTCAGGTACGCTCGATGATCTCCGTGTTCCGCAATTTCGCGAAGTCCAAATGGGCCGCCGGCCTCCTGGTCCTGGTGGGTGTCGCCCTTCTGATCGGTGGGGCGAAGCTGGACGTGTTCTCGGGCATCATGCCCAAGCACATCATCGACGCCGGCAGCCGGACGATCGACGCGGCCGAGTTCCGCAGCGATTTCGACCGCGCCCGCGAGAGCCTGCAGGAGCGCGCCGGCCGCCCGCTGACGACCGAGGATCTGGTCAAGGAGAACGTCCACGTCCGCTACCTCGAGCAGCGGACCCAGGAACTGGGCTTCCTCGACTGGGCCCATCGGGTCGGCATCCGCCCGGGCAAGGCCCTGGTGATCAAGCAGATCCGCGCCATTCCCGCATTCTTCAACTCGGTCACCGGCCAGTTCGACGAGCAGCAGTATCAGTCGGTCCTGGCCGAGAAGAACTACACCCCGGTCATGATCGAGCGTGAACTGCGCGACCAGTACACCAGCCAGCACGCCGGCACCGCCGTGATGGCGGGCTATCGCGTCCCGCGCATCTACGGCGCCCTGCTGGCCGGCCGCGCCATGGAAACCCGTGACGGCCGCTGGTTCATGGTCACCCCGGCCATGGTCGGCGCGACCCCGGCCCCGACCGACGCCCAGCTGCAGAGCTTCATCTCGGACAACGCCGCCCAGCTGCGCCGTCCCGAGTTCCGCATGGTCTCGGTCGTCCTGTTTTCCCCGTCGGCCGCCGCCTCGACCGCCGCGATCCCGGAAGCCCGCATCGTCGAGCGCTTCAACTTCAAGAAGGACTCGCTGTCGACGCCGGAAACCCGGACCTTCGTCACCCTGACCGCCCCGACCAAGGCCGCCGCCGACAAGATCGCCGCGGCCCTGCGCGCCGGCCAGAGCCCCGCCGACGCCGGCAAGGCCAATGGCGACATCCGCCCGGCCGACTTCAACAACACCCCGCGCAGCGCCGTCAGCGAGCCCGCCGTCGCCGCCGCCGTCTTCGGCATGCAGCCGGGTCAGGTCTCGGACGCCATTCAGGGTCGCGTCGGCTTCACCGTCGCCAAACTGACTTCGGCGACCCCCGGCCACGCCGCCACCCTGGAAGACAGCCGCGCCGCCCTGGTTCAGGAGCTGCGCGCCGAGGACGCCAAGGCCCAGGTCTTCTCCAAGGTCGAGCAGTATGAAAAGGCCCGTTCGGACGGCAAGACGCTGGATCAGGCCGTCGCGGCCATCGGCGCCCGCATCATCCAGCTGCCTCCCGTCACCCAGGACGGCAAACTGCCGAACGGCCAGGCGATGAACGCCCCGCCGCAACTGCTGACGACCGCCTGGACCCTGTCGAAGGGCGGCGAGTCCGACGTCATCGACGCCGGTCAGGGCCAGTATTTCGTCCTGCGTCTGGACGACATCAAGCCGGCCGCCCTGCCGACCCTCAACGAGGTTCGCGCCCCGCTGACCCAGGCCTGGATCCAGCGCGAGAACGCCCGCCGCATCGCCGCCAAGGCCGATGAGCTGGCCGGCCGCGTCCGTGGCGGTCAGGACATCGCCGCCGTCGCCTCGTCCGCCGGCGCTACCCTGATCACCCGCGGCTCGGCCCAGCAGAACCAGCAGACCCAGACCGAGCTCGGCGAAGGCGTGCTCCAGGGCCTGTTCGGCCAGGGCAAGGGCCAGGTCTTCTCCGGTCCCGCCGGTGAAGCCGGCTTCGTGGTCGGCCGCGTCGACAACATCCACGCCGCCGTTCCGGCCCTGGCCGCCCCCGTCGCCGAACAGCTGCGCGTCCGCATGGGCCAGAACATGGCCCAGGGCTTTGCGGAACAGGCCATCGCCGCCGCCGCCCGCTCCACCAAGGCCAAGAACGACCCGGCCCTGGCCCTGCAGGCCCTGGGCGTCGCCGCGCCTGCCGCCGGAACCCCCGCCGGTTCGGCCCCGACCGCTCCCGCGCCCGCCCAGTGATCGAGGCCGGCTACGAAGACTTCGCGACGGGGCTGGCCGCCGGCCGGCCCCAGGTCGTGGTTCGCCGTCTGATCGACGATCTGGAGACCCCGGTCTCCGCCTATCTGAAGGTCGGCCTGGGCCGCACCCACGCCTTCCTGCTGGAATCGGTCGAGGGCGGCGCGCTCAACGGCCGCTATTCGATCATTACGGTCGATCCTGACGTGGTCTGGCGCTGCCGGGGCGGCTCGGCCGAGATCGCGCGCGGCCCCGACATCGCCGCCGAACGCTTCACCCCCGAACCCCTGCCCGTGCTCCAGTCCCTGCGCGCCCTGATCGCGGCGACGAAATTCGACCTCACGGCGACGCCCTATGGCGAGCTGCCGCCCATGGCCGCCGGCCTGTTCGGCGTCTTCGGCTACGACATGGTCCGGCTGCTGGAGCCGCTCGGCGCGCCCAATCCCGATCCGCTCGACCTGCCCGACGCCGTCCTGACCCGTCCGTCGCTGGTGGCCATGTTCGATTCGGTGCGGCGCGAGATCGTCATGGTCGCGACCGTCTATCCGGACGCCGGCCTCGGTCCGGAACAGGCCTGGACCGCCGCCAATGCCCGTCTCGACGATTTCGAGGCCCGGCTGCGTCGTCCGCTCGTCGGCCGCGGCGCCCCGACCCCGGCCGAGGTCCCGGCCTTCGTCTCCCCGGTCGATGGTCAGGCCTTCAACGGCATGGTCGCGGCGGCCAAGGACTACATCACCGCCGGCGACATCTTCCAGGTGGTGCTCAGCCACCGGTTTAGCGCGCCCTGGACCGGTGAACCCTTCGCCTTCTATCGCTCGCTGCGCCGTCAGAACCCCTCGCCCTATCTCTTCTATCTGAACTTCGGCGACTTCCAGCTGGCCGGGTCCAGCCCGGAGATCCTGGTGCGGCTCAAGGACGGCGGGGTCACCATCCGCCCGCTGGCCGGCACCCGCCCGCGCGGCGCCACCCCCGCCGCCGACAAGGCGCTGGAGGCCGAACTGCTGGCCGATCCCAAGGAACGCGCCGAACATCTGATGCTGCTGGACCTCGGCCGCAACGACGTCGGCCGCGTCTCGGCGCCCGGCACGGTCGAGGTCACCGAAAGCTTCGTGGTCGAGCGCTACAGCCAGGTCATGCACATCGTCTCCAACGTCATCGGCAAGGCCGATCCGAAGCTGGACGCGGTGGATACCCTGCTGGCCGCCCTGCCCGCCGGCACCCTCTCGGGCGCGCCCAAGGTGCGGGCGATGGAGATCATCGACGAGCTGGAACAGACCAAGCGCGGCGTCGGCTATGGCGGCGGCGTGGGCTATATCTCGGCGGGCGGGGAAGCAGACATCTGCATCGTCCTGCGAACCGCCATGTTCACCCAGGGCCAAGTCTTCGTTCAGGCCGGCGCCGGCGTCGTCTCCGACAGCGATCCCGCCGCCGAATACGCCGAGACCCAGGCCAAGGCCCGCGCCCCCATCAACGCCGCCTCCGACGCCTGGCGCTTCGAACTGGGCGCCCCCCTCAACGACGCCGGCGAGGTCTAGCTTCGCCTTATTGCGGCCACCGCGTGCACTGCTAGGTTGCGCGGAGGGAACGGTCGGGGGCGTGGCGTGAAGATTTTCAAAGCGGTGCTTCCGGCCCTCTGCCTGGCGGGTTGCGTCGCCGCCTCGCCGAACGCCCCCCCCGGCCCGGACGCGGCCGATCCGCTGATGCTCGCCTTCTCCAGCCGTATCGAGACGCTGGAAGACCGGTCGCGCGCCAATGACCAGACCGCCCTGATCGCCCTGTCCATCGTCAAGGCCGAGGGGCTGCGCGGCGTGGCCGTCGATCCCGCCGGGGCGGCCGGCCTGCGCCGCCGGGGGCTCGCCGCCGGCGCTCCGACCCAGATCACCCAGTATATCCCCGGCATCAACGGCGCGCCCGGCCGCACCAACCTGATCATTCTTCCCGGTCACGGCTTCTCATCGGCCAGCCTGAGCCGCATCGACCACTGCGTGACGGCCTTGAAGGCGCGTTCGGCCGACACCGCGGCCTTCTTCCCGGATTTCGCGCTCTACGACGACGACAAGGCCTTGGCCGCGCACGAAGCCGCACAGGCCCAGGCGGCGGAAACCTGCGGCGGCGCCGAGCGCTACGGGACCCTGTCCCTGCTCTGGGACCGTGGCCGACCTTGGGGTGGTCGCGCCCTGCCCGACTGCAAAGAGCCTCGGGACCGCCGGTGCAAGGCCCTCTCCGACAAGATCGCCCGGCTGAACGCCCGCGACCCGGCCGCCGAGGCCCATGCCGCCGTGGCGCGCGGCGACGCGCGTCTCGGCGCCTTCAACTCGATCGGACCCATGCCACAGGGCTGGAGCCAGCCCGGCGTGGATTGCAAGCGCTGGACCCGCGAGATGGTCGGCAAATGGCACGTCAACCAGGACGTGGTTCTGCCCGGCGACCGCGAGCACACCTCCGCCTCGGTGGCCTTCATCGCCGCCTACAACCGCGCCGTCGTCACCGACCCGGCCTTCCCCTGGTCCGACGTCTGCGCCGAGACCCTGGTCGCGCCGTTGGATCACTATCCGGGCCCCGTGCGCCGGTGGACCGAGGCGGCGCGCTCCGGCGATCCCGCCCGTCTGGCCGAGGTTCCGGCCGGACAGGACATCAACGCCCCTGACGCTCTCGGCCTGACCGCCCTGGACTGGGCCATGCGGCGTCGCGACGAACCGATGGCGATGGCGCTGCTGGACGCCGGCGCCGATCCGACCCGCTTCGATCCCGATACGCCCTCGCCGCTCGCCCTCGCCCTGTCGCAGAAGCGCGTCGCCCTGGCCCGGCGATTGATCGACCGGGGTGCGCGGATGACGGGCGATCCCGGTGTCTGCGACTATGGCGGCCCCTGGGGCGGCGGGCCCGACCGGTCGAAAAACAACGGCTGTTCCTGGGCCGGGATGATGATCCAGGCCGGCGCCTTCGATCTTCTGGACGCCCAGGCGGCGGCCGGCGGGCTCGACCCCGTCCCGCCCCGCGAAATCTATATCGACACCTTGCCGGGGGCGCGCGACCCCGTCGTCTCCATCGATCCGATCAACGAGCTTCAGTCCGCCTTCGTCGCCGCCGTCGCCGCGGGGGACGCGACCGTGATCGACCGGCTGCTGCCCCATGTCGGTCACGACCTCGACAACGCCGAAGCCCCCTGGTCGGTGTTCGAGCCGCTGATCACCGGCGGGCATGAAGACCTGGCGCTGCGCTACGCCCGTGGCCGGGGCGCCGACGCCGCCCGGTCCGAGGCTGAAGCCGTCGTCTGGCGCGCCGCAGCCCAAGGCGCGCAGCTTCAGGCCCTGCTGTTCCTCGCGGACTACGGCGCCGAGCTGAACCTTCTTCCTGCCGACCGCCTGTCCGGCTGCGCCGCTGCGGCCCGGGTCGGCGACATGGAGGCCCTTCTGGCCTGTGTGAGCGAGGCCGGCGCGATCCGCACCCGGCTGCACGCCGCCATCCGCGCCGGAGATCTGGCCGCCGTCCGGTCCATCGTCGACGCCGCGTCCGACCTCAACGAGCGGGCCAAGGTCTCCCAGTTGTCGGTCGCGGTCCGGTCGGGAACCGCGCCCATGGTCCAGGCCATCCTGGGGCGCGGCGCCCGCCCGATCGATGTCTATCCGTCGCGCCGCACGGCCCGCTATGAAGGCGCCTTCAAGGCCCGTGCAGATGCGGTGCTGACGGCCGGCGCCACGCGGCCCGAGGACGCGGACGGGACGTCGCTCGTCCTTGTCGCGGCCCGGCGCGGAGACGCCGCCATGCTGCGCCATCTCGCCGAGGCCGGGGCCCGAAATCTTGTCGGTGCGCTTCAGACAGCGGGAAATCTCGGCAATCCGCCCCCGGGCCTGCCTGACGACCTGTTCCTGCGCGACCGTTCGATCGACAATGAGAACTTGCCCAACCGGGCCGTCGATCGCGATTTCCGCGCCTTCACCCTGCTGGCGGGCGAGACCGCGCGCGCCTATGGGCCCCAGAACCTTGAGACCGCCTTCGCCGGCGCCGTCTACAGCGGCTACAACGACGCGGCCGAGGCCCTGATCGCGGCGGGCTTCGACCTGTCTAGGGCGCGCAATCCGGCGCGGATCTGGTCGAACTGGTCGACCCTGGGCACGCCGTGCAAGCCCTCGACCGGCCGCATCCTGATCCGCGAGCGTCTCAGCGCCGTTTATCCCGCCGACGACTTCACCCACTGGCCGCCGTTGCACGCCGTTGCGGTGGGCTGCGCCGACGCCCGCTCCACCGAGCTTCTGGTTCGCGAAGGCGGAATGGCGGTCAACCAGATCGATGTCGACGGTCAGACGCCGCTGGACCGCGCGCGCCGCTACCGGCGCCCGCCGACCGTGGCCGTGCTCGAACGGCTGGGCGGCCTCGGCGCCTCGCAGGCGGCGCCGGCGGATCACGCCGCGCGTCAGGCCCGTCTGGCCACTGAAGAAGATCTCGATCTGGTTCAGGGCGAGAACGACCCCGACGCCCCGGCTCCCGCCGCCGGCGGCGCTCACTAGGGCCTGATCGCTTCTGGCGAAATCACCCTACGGATCAAAAAGGCCGTCTCCGCCGTTCCTTGGTGAACAACGAACGGAGATCGCTCATGTCGACCATCCAGGACAACCACGTCGAAGAGACCACGGAAGAGGCCCGTCAGGGCGAGAATGTGAAGGGCATGACCTCGGTTCTGGGCGTGTCGGTGGCGGCCGTCGCCATCGTCTTCGCCCTCCTCCTCCTGGTCTTCTTCGGCTTTACCAGCGGCTGGCTGGGCTAGTTCTCGAACTGGCCCTGATAGACCGGGTCCTTGATCGCGAAGCCCGGGCCCAGCACCATGACGCCCGCCAGCAGCACCGCGGCGCTGGCGGCCAGAAACGCCGCGCCCAGCGCGCCCAGCGAACTGGCCGGACGCTCGGGCGTCTCAACCAGTAGATCTCGGGCCTGTTCGATCTCGGCGGTGTTGATCACGCGTTGGGACTCATCCAGCAGGGACCCGATCTGACGCTGCGATGGTTAACGACCGGTGTCTATCCCGGCCCGCAGCAAGCTTCGGCTTGGCGCGGAGGATTTCAGGTCCTAGAACCGCCGCATGATCCTCGTCGTCGATAACTACGACAGCTTTACCTACAACCTCGTCCACTACCTCGCGGAACTGGGCGCGGAGACGCATGTCGTCCGCAACGACGACCTGACGACCGCCGAGGCCTGGGCGCTGAAACCCGAAGCCGTCCTGCTCTCGCCGGGCCCCTGCGCCCCCGACCAGGCCGGCATCTGCCTGCCGCTGATCGACACCGCGCCGCTGGACATGCCGATTCTGGGCGTCTGCCTGGGCCATCAGGCCATCGGTCAGGCCATGGGCGGCCACGTGGTGCGCGCCAAGGCCCTGATGCACGGCAAGACCTCGCCGATCCTCCATGAGGGCAAGGGCATGTTCGCCGGCCTGCCCTCGCCCTTCACCGCGACGCGCTACCATTCGCTGGCCGTGCAGCGCGAAACCCTGCCCAACACGCTTCAGGTCACCGCCTGGACCGAGGACGGCGAGATCATGGGCTTCCAGCACCACGAGCGGCCGATCCACGGGGTCCAGTTCCACCCCGAGTCGATCGCCACCGAACACGGTCATGAGATGCTGGCCAACTTCCTCGATCTGGCGGGCGTCAAACGTCTGGCCATGGTCTGAGCCTGTGGCGGAAGGTGGTTTCAAGCCGCTGCTGGCCAAGCTGGTCGACGGCAAACCCCTGACCTCGACCGAGGCCGGCGACTTCTTCGCCGCCTGTCTGCGCGGCGAGCCCACCCCGGCCCAGGTCGCCGCCGCCGTCACCGCCCTGCGCATGCGCGGCGAGACGGTCGACGAGATCGCCGCCTTCGCGGGCGAGAT
Source organism: Brevundimonas goettingensis (assembly GCF_017487405.1). Lineage (NCBI taxonomy): Bacteria > Pseudomonadati > Pseudomonadota > Alphaproteobacteria > Caulobacterales > Caulobacteraceae > Brevundimonas > Brevundimonas goettingensis. Next base: position 1,391,682 of record NZ_CP062222.1, read on the forward strand.
GCGCAAGGCCGCCCTGACGCTCGACCACGACTACGACGTCATCGACACCTGCGGCACCGGCGGCGACGGCGCCCACACCTTCAACATCTCCACGGCGGCGGCTCTTGTCCTCGCCGGCGCGGGTCTGAAGGTCGCCAAACACGGCAACCGGGCCATGAGCTCCAAATCCGGCTCGTCCGACGTCCTCGGGGTCCTCGGTGTGGACCTGACCGCCGGTCTGGACCAGCAGAAGGCGGCGCTGGACGAGGCCGGCATCGCCTTCCTCTTCGCCCCCGCCTACCACGGCGCCATGCGCCACGTCGGCCCGGTCCGCGCCGAGATCGGCTTCCGCACCGTCTTCAACCTGCTCGGCCCCCTGTCCAATCCGGCGGGCGCGCGGCGTCAGGTCATGGGCGTCTATGATCCCCGCCTGCTGGAGCCCCTCGCCGAGGTGCTCGGCCGCCTTGGCGCCACCCGGGCCTGGACCGTCCACGGCCAGGGTCTCGACGAACTGACCACCACGGGGCCCAGCGAGGTCGCGGAATGGAAGGACGGCGCCGTCCGCCGCTTCACCGTCACGCCCGAGGACGCCGGCCTGCCCCGCGCCGACATCGAGGCCCTGCGTGGCGGCGACGCCGAGACCAACGCCGAGGCCCTGACCGCCCTTCTGGCCGGCCGGACCGGTCCCTATCGCGACATTGTCCTGCTCAACGCCGCCGCCGCCCTCGTCGTCGCGGACAAGGCGGATGACCTCAAGTCCGGCGTCGCCCTCGCCGCCGCCGCCATCGACGACGGCAAGGCCGCCGACGCCCTCGCCGCTCTCGCCCGCATCACCTCCACGCCCCTGCCGATCGAAGACCTCGTATGACTGCCGCCCCTCGCGAAGACGTCCTTGCAAAGATCGCCGCCTACAAGCGCGAGGACGTCGCCGCGCGTAAGGCCGCCCAGTCGCAAGACCAGATCGAATCCCTGGCCATGATCGCCGGCATGCCGCGCGGCTTCCGTCACAGCCTCGAGAAACACGCCGCCCCCGGCCGTCCGGCCCTGATCGCCGAGATCAAGAAGGCCAGCCCCTCCAAGGGCCTGATCCGCGCCGACTTCAACCCGCCCGCCCTCGCAAAAGCCTATGAGGCCGGCGGCGCGGCCTGTCTGTCGGTCCTGACCGACGGCCCCAGCTTCCAGGGCGACGACGACTATCTGGTTCAGGCCCGGGCGGCGGTCGCCCTGCCCTGCCTGCGCAAGGATTTCCTCGTCGATCCCTGGCAGGTCGCCGAGAGCCGCGCGCTTGGAGCCGACTGCATCCTGATCATCCTGGCCATGATCGACGACGTTCTGGCGGGCGAGCTCCTGGCCGAGGCCCGCCGATTCGGCATGGACGCCCTGATCGAAACCCATGACGAGCTGGAAATGGGCCGCGCCGTCGCGCTGGGCGGCGACCTGATCGGGGTCAATAACCGTAGCCTGCGCACCTTCGAGGTCGACCTCGGCACGACCGCTCGCCTGTCGCATCTGGCCCCGAAGAACGCCCTTCTGGTCGCCGAGAGCGGGATCTTCACCCCTGACGACGTCGCCGACGTCTGCATGGCCGGCGCCCGCGCGATTCTGGTCGGCGAAAGCCTGATGCGCCAGCCGGACGTCGAGGCCGCGACGCGGGCCCTGCTGGATTGAGTTCACCTCTCCATTCGCGAAGGCGAATGGAGAGGACAGATCGGAGCGCAGCGACGATCAGGTAAGGGCTACACCGTATTGAAAATCGCTCACCGGAAACATCGCGTCGCCCCCTCCTGATCGCTGCGCGATCTGTCCTCCCCACGCACCTCCGCGCGTCGGGAGGTGAGCCGCTCCTGTTAAGTTGACATTAGTGAAGAACACTTACAGAACATCGACGACGGTTCACGTCTTGTTCTGAAGGCTCCTCCCATGCTCACGCGCAAGCAGCACGAACTCCTGATGTTCATCCACGAACGCATCAAGGAGACCGGCGTCTCGCCCTCGTTCGACGAGATGAAAGAGGCGCTGGATCTGGCGTCCAAATCGGGCATCCACCGGCTGATCACGGCGCTGGAGGAGCGCGGCTTCATCCGCCGCCTCGCCCACCGCGCCCGCGCCCTGGAGGTGACCAAGCTGCCGGAACAGGCGACGACGGGCCCGATTCGCGGTCGCGCCCCCTTCACCCCTGCGGTGATCGAGGGCGGCGGACGCTCGGCGCCGGTGTCCGAGGCCGCCAACGACACCCGCGAACTGGTTCTGGTCGGCAAGATCGCCGCCGGCGTGCCCATCGCCGCCATCCAGGGCGACAACGGCCGCTATCAGGTGCCCGAGGCCATGCTGGGCGCCGGCGAACACTACATGCTCGAGATCGAAGGCGATTCGATGATCGAGGCCGGCATCCTCAACGGCGATCTGGTGGTCATCAAACGCGTCGACACCGCCTCCTCGGGCGAGATCGTCGTGGCCCTGGTCGAGGGCGAGGAAGCCACCCTCAAACGCCTGCGCAAGAAGGGCCAGTCCATCGCCCTGGAGCCCGCCAACCGCAACTACGAGACCCGCATCTTCGGCCCCGACCAGGTCGAGGTCCAGGGCAAGCTGGTCGGCCTGATCCGCCAGTATCATTGAATACCTGACCCTCTCCCACAGGGAGAGGGAGGGACCCGCCGCGCAGCGGCGAGAGGGTGAGGGGTTCCGCCCTCACCGGTGAGCGACATGCCCCCTCACCCTTTCGGCTTCGCGCATCGCTACGCTCTGCGAGCCTCAAGCCCTCTCCCTATGGGAGAGGATTTGTCTTCGTCCACGGCCGATCCCCTCGCACATCCGCCGTCCAGACGGCCTCCCAGCCCGCGCCCCCATCTGACCCGGCGCGCCACAGCTCCACCGCCCCGCCGCGCGCGAAATCGACGCCGTCCAGCACCAGAGTGTCCGCGCACCCCGCCGGAACCGTCGCCACCCGCGCCCGAACGCTGACGACCGGCGCCGCCCCACACATGGCGCTTAGCACCTCCTCCGACGGCGGCTTCGTCCCCCACCACAGGGCCACGGGCGCCGCATCGCGCACCTGAGGCGCGCAGGCGAACCGCCCGCACACCCAGCCTTCGTCCGGACGGTCCGTCAGGGTCAGTCCTCGCCGCCGCGACCACAGGTCGGCCGCGAACTCGCGTACGCCCGGGCGCACCGCCACCGCCTCCTTGCCTGAGTGAAACGCCGCATTGGTCCCGCCGTCGCCGATCCATAGATCGGGCGTCGGCGCCCGGGGCCAGAGCATGACCGCCGCCGCCAGCGGCAGGCCCAGCCACCTCAGCCGCCCGCGCCACAGGCAGACGAACAGCACCCCGAGGAAGGCGATGGGCAGCACAAAGTCCGGCGCGCTCGCCACCGTCCTCACCGCCCCCGGCAGGCCCGCCGTCCAGTGGCCGATGACCAGCATCAGCTCGATCCCCTTGCCCGCCACCCATAGGAAGGGCGCGCCCAGCCCCACGGGCTCCAGCAAGGCCCCCAACGCCAGCGCCGGCATCATCACGAAATCCGCCATCGGCGAGGTCAGCAGATTGGCTCCCAGCCCATAGACGGCCGTCCGGTTGAAATGCTGCATGGCGAAGGGTCCGGTCGCCAGACCCGCGACCAGACTGGCCGTCACCGCCGCCGTGATCCATCCGCCGATCCTCTGGACGATCAGGATCGGCCAGGGCGCCGAAAGCTCCCTCACCCGCGCCGGCCAGGCCTCCACCAGCGCCACAAGCGCCGCCGTCGCCGCGAACGACATCTGGAAGCCCGGCGTCACTATGGCCTCGGGCTGGAGCGCCAGCACCACCAGGGCTGCGACCGCGAGCGCGTGCATGGTGATCGCCTGCCGGTCCAGCAGGATGGCCAGGAAGGCGATGGAATAGGTGATGGCCGCCCGCTCGGCCGGCGGCGGCGCGCCCGAGATCACCAGATAGGTCCCGACCGCGATCAGGCCCGCGACCGCCGCGACCTTCTTGCCCGACACCCTTAGCGCCACCCACGGCACGGCCGCCACGCCCAGCCGCACGGCGAAGAAGATGAAGCCGCCGACGACCGCCATATGCAAGCCCGAGATCGACAGGATGTGCGCCAGTCCGGAATCGCGCATGGCGTCCAGATCCTCGCGCGCGATCCAGGTCTCGTGCCCCGTGACCATGGCCGCCGCCACCCCGCCGGTGCGCGGCCCCAGCCGGTCGACGATCTTCTGCGCCAACGCAAACCGGATCGCATTCACCTTCATCGCCTGCCTCAGCCCCCACGGAGCCTCGGGCAGGACGGCGGGCCGCGTCGGCGACAGGGCGAAGGCCGTCCCGCCCATCCCCTCGAAGAAGGCGTTTCTCCCGAAATCATAGGCGCCCGGACTGGCCGGGGGCGGCGGCGGATTGAGGATGGCGAACAGGCGGATGGGCGTCCCCGGCGGCGGCGGATCGCCCTTCACCGTGGCCCTCAGCCGGATCGGCGTCGCCTCGGGCTCTAGACCCCGGATCCACACCGGCGCGACCACCACCCGGTGTCCGTTGGCGCCCGGACTGTCGACGTCCAGCACCCAGGCCTCGATCAGGGTCGGCGCGTCCAGCTCCGGCGCGATCGGCGCCGCGACCCGCTCGGTCCGAACCTTGGCCGCCGCCAGCCCAAGCGCCAGACACATCAGCAGCATCAGCGGCAGGGTCGCCGCTCGCGGCAGCCCCCTCGCCCGCGCCGCCAGCCACAGCCCGACCGCCAGCCCCGCCGCGACCAGCAGCGGCCACAGCGGAGGCTCGACCTTCAGTCCGAAATAGATCGCGCAGCCGCCGCCGAACGCCACCGGCGCCCACAACCGCCAGCGCAGCCCCTGTCCGCCGACCTCGTCGCGCACGAACGCGACGATCCTGTCTGGAAGGCTAGGCTTTGCCGCGTCGGGCGGTATAAGGGCGGCCCGTACGGACCTCCCTGCCATGACCTCTTCCTCCCCGACCGTCGTCACCCGCTTCGCCCCCTCGCCGACCGGTTCCCTGCACATCGGCGGCGCGAGAACGGCGCTATTCAACTACCTTTACGCGAAGGGGCGCAACGGCAAGTTCCTGATCCGTGTCGAGGACACCGATCGCGAGCGTTCGACCGATGAGGCGGTCAAGGCCATCTTCGACGGTCTGAGCTGGCTGGAGCTGTTCGCCGACGAGGAGCCGGTGTTCCAGTTCTCGCGCGCCGACCGCCACCGCGAGGTCGTCCAGACCCTGCTCGACAGCGGCCACGCCTATCGCGACTACACCACAGCCGAAGAGACCGGCCGTCTGCGCGACGAGGCCAAGGCCGAGCGCCGCAGCTTCGAATCCCCCTGGCGCGACCGCGTCGCCGCCGGGCTGGAGGCCGAACAGCCCTTCGTCGTCCGTTTCCGCCGTCCCCTGCCCGGCCGCGTCGAGGTTCAGGACGAGGTCCAGGGCGCGGTCAGCTGGGACAATGGCGACCTCGACGACCTGGTGCTGCTGCGCTCTGACGGCGCCCCGACCTATAATCTGGCCGTCGTCGTCGACGACCACGACATGGGCGTCACCCACGTCATCCGCGGCGACGACCATCTGAACAACGCCGCTCGCCAGTCGTTGATCTATGACGCCCTCGGCTGGCCCCGGCCCAGCTTCGCCCACATCCCCCTGATCCACGGGCCGGACGGCGCGAAACTGTCGAAACGCCACGGCGCCCAGGCCGTGCATGAGTATGCCGAGATGGGCTATCTGCCCGAGGCCATGCGCAACTACCTGGCCCGCCTCGGCTGGGCCCACGGCGATGACGAACTGTTCTCCGACGAACAGGCGCAGGAATGGTTCGACCTCTCCGGCGTCGGCAAGGCGCCAGCCCGTCTGGACTTCGACAAATTGGCCCACGTCAACGCCCACTGGATGCGGCTGGCCGCTGATGACGGCCTGGCCAAACAGGTCCTCGACCTCCACCTCGCGCGCGGCCATGTCCTGGGCGAGGACGACGAGGTACGCCTGACCCGCGCCATGCCCTTCCTCAAGGATCGCGCCAAGACCCTCAACGAGCTGGTCGATCAGACCGCCTTCGTCCTGCGCCGCCGTCCGCTGGTCATCTTCGAAAAGGCTCTGCCCCTGCTGGCGGGTGAGTCGGGCGAGCGTATCGGCCGCCTGCGCGACCGGCTGAAGCTGTTCGCCAGCTGGGACGTCTTCGCCCTCGAGGCCGAGCTCAAGGCCTTCGCCGAGGAAGAGGCCGTCGGCTTCGGAAAGATCGGCCCGGCCGTGCGCGCCGCCCTCACCGGAGACGGGATTTCGCCCGACATCGCCAAAACTCTTGCCGCTTTGGGGCGCGAAGAATCGCTCGGGCGCTTGGATGATGCGCTGCAACAGACTAAGTGACATTCACGAACAACAAGGGGTCCGGCGTCTCCCCGGCGCGGGCACTAATTTCCAAGGGGCTACAATGACTGAACCTGCCAAATCGGCGACCCTCACCCTCGGCGACAAGACCGTCGAATTGCCCGTTCTGACCGGTTCCACCGGCCCCGACGTCATCGATATCCGCAAGCTGTACGGCGCCACCGACGCCTTCACCTTCGACCCCGGCTTCACCTCGACGGCGGCTTGCGAAAGCGCCATCACCTACATCGACGGCGACGCCGGCGTGCTGCTGCACCGCGGCTATCCGATCGGCCAACTGGCCTCGCAGTCGAACTTCATCGAGACCTGCTACCTGTTGCTGCACGGCGAGCTGCCGACCGCCGCCCAGTATGCGGAGTTCGAGACCACCATCACGCGGCACACCATGCTGCACGCCCAGTTCGACCGCTTCTTCGAGGGCTTCCGTCGCGATGCCCACCCGATGTCGATCATGGTCGGCGCTGTCGGCGCCCTGTCGGCCTTCTATCACGACAGCCTGGACATCCATGATCCGGTCCAGCGCAACATCTCGGCTATCCGCCTGATCGCCAAGATGCCGACCATCGCCGCCCGCGCCTACAAGTACCACATCGGCCAGCCGTTCGTTTCGCCGCGCAACGACCTGTCCTATGCCGAGAACTTCCTGCGCATGTGCTTCGCCGTTCCGGCCGAGGACTATGTCGTCGATCCCAAGATGGCCAAGGCCATGGACCGGATCTTCACCCTGCACGCCGACCACGAGCAGAACGCCTCGACCTCGACCGTCCGTCTGGCCGGTTCGTCGGGCGCCAACCCCTTCGCCTGTATCGCCGCCGGCATCGCCTGCCTGTGGGGCCCGTCGCACGGCGGCGCCAACGAAGAGGCGCTGCTGATGCTCAAGGAAATCGGCACCCCGGACAAGATTCCGGAGTTCATCGAGGGCGTTAAGTCCAAGAAGTACAAGCTGATGGGCTTCGGTCACCGGGTCTACAAGAACTACGACCCGCGCGCGACCGTCATGAAGGAATCGGCGGACGAGATTCTCGAACTCATCGGCGCTGACAACGACCCCCTGTTCCAGGTCGCCAAGGAACTGGAACGCGTCGCCCTGTCCGACGAGTATTTCATCGAGCGGAAGCTGTTCCCGAACGTCGACTTCTATTCGGGCATCACCCTGTCGGCGATGGGCTTCCCCACCTCGATGTTCACCGTTCTGTTCGCCCTGGCCCGCACCGTGGGCTGGATCGCCCAGTGGGAAGAAATGCTGGCCGATCCGGCACAGAAGATCGGCCGCCCGCGTCAACTCTACACCGGCCCGACCGAACGCGACTTCGTGCCGATCAGCGCTCGCGGCTGATCGGACCGAAAGGTCTGAAATGCAAAACGCCGGAGCAAAAGCTCCGGCGTTTTTCTTTGGGCGATGATGTGCGGGGCTCAGCCCCCGATGGCGTCCAGCGCGGTCATGGCGGCCTCGTCCAGCACCAGATCGCCGGCCACCAGGTTCTCCTTCAGATGCCCCACGGACGAGGTGCCGGGGATCAGCAGGATGTTGGGCGAGCGCTTGAGCAGCCAGGCGAGCGCCACCTGCATCGGGGTCGCGCCCAGACCCGCCGCCACAGCGTTCAGGGCGTCCGACTGCAACGGGCTGAAGCCGCCCAGCGGGAAGAAGGGCACATAGGCGATACCCGCCTCATTCAGGCTGTCGATCAGGGCGTCGTCCTCGCGGTGCGCCAGGTTGTAGAGGTTCTGGACGCAGACGATCTGGGCCATCGACCGCCCCTCCTCGACCTGTTTCGCGGTGACGTTGCTCAGGCCGATGTTGCGGATCAGGCCCTGCCGCTGCAGGTCGACGACGACCCCCAGAAGTTCGGCGATGGAGCCCTCGGCCGGCCCGTGGGCCTCGCCCATCATGACCCTCAGATTGACCACATCCAGCGTCTCGAGCCCGAGATTGGTCAGGTTGTCATGCACCGCCCGCTCCAGCTCCGGGGCCGAAAACGCCGGCAGCCAGGCGCCCGTCTCGTCCCGCCGCGCCCCGATCTTGGTCACGAGAGTCAGGTCATCCGTATACGGATGAAGCGCCTCCCTGATCAGCCGGTTGGTGACATGGGGGCCGTAGAAGTCGCTCGTGTCGATATGGTCCACGCCCTGGGCCACGGCCTCGCGCAGCACGGCCAGGGCGGCGTCGTGATCCTTCGGCGGCCCGAACACGCCGGGCCCGGCCAGCTGCATCGCGCCATAGCCGAGCCGCTTCACGGTCCGGTCGCCCATCGTGTACGTGCCGACGATCGGGGAAATGGTCATGGGAAAGCTCCTTGTTCCGAGGCTGGAAGCTAGGCCCGCGACAGGCGCGCGATAAGCCGGACCAATCCGCATGGGCTGTTCGCCCTGGCGAACAATGGCTGCGTTGGTATGGCGAAGCTAAGGCCGATGACATCTCTGGATTGCGTGACTAGGCTGCCCTCCAGAAGGCGGCGTATCGGCCGCGCCCAAGGGAGGGAACGACCATGAGGCCTCTCGCGATCGCATCGGCCCTGCTGGTCGCCGCCTGCGCTGCGCCGACCACCCGGATCGAGCCCCTGCGCCTCGATGCGCAGGGCGCCGAGCCGGTCTTCCTGCACGACGCCGGAGGCTGGACCCTGTCGGCGGCCCGCCCCGTCTTCCCCATCACGGAGCGCTGGCCGGCGCTGAAGGGTCTGTCGGGCGCGGCGACCGCCGCCCCCTTCGGCTGCGGTCTGGCCGATGTGCATGGCGACTATTTCTCCGGCGACCGGGGCCGTCTCGCCTGCGTCTCGCGCGGTCCCGACGGCCGCCTGCGCCTGATCCGGCCGGCTGACCGGATGGAATATTCCCGGATCTATGACGCCGCGCCCGCGGACGGCGGCTATGTGGTCGTCGCCCGGCCTTACCGAAAGCGGTTCGCGCGCATCACCACCCTGTCGGCCGACGGCGCCGTGCTCCGGTCCATTGACCTGCCGGACACAGACGACCGGTCGTCCCCGGACCAGATCGTCATCCTGCCGACCGGTCGCATCGTCGTCCTGGTTCGCAGCGCCGGGACCTGTGAATGGCGGGTTCTCGAACGCGGCGGCGACGGCTTCACGCAGGTGTCGACCACCCCGGCCGACCATGCGTTTCAGTGCCAGACCCAAAATCACGGCGGCGGCGGCGTCATTCGCGATCAGGCGACCGGCCAGACCTGGCTGCGCCAGTTCTACCCCGACAAGAACGCCCTCTACCGCCTGGATGACAACACCGCCCAGGGACGCGGCCCGGCGACGCTCGTCGTCCGCGACATGGCCGCCCTCCTGCCGATGGACGTGGGATCGCAGCCGGCTCTGGTCTCGGTGCTGGACGGGGCCCTGTATTTCGAGGCCCCGTCGGTCTCCGGCCCCATCGTGGTCCGCTACGACATCGCCGCCGAAAAGCTCAGCCGCACCGACCTCAGGGCCGCGAGCGGACGCTGGCGTGACGCCGGCCGCGTTCAGGGGCTGATGCTGACCGGCAAGGCCGGGGACCGGATGCAGGTGGCGGTCATGACCCCCTCGAGCGCGATCGAGGTCCTGCCCGTCGCGCAGGACTAGCCGCGCGCGCCGATCACCTTGAGCACCGCCTCGGCGGCGATCTCGGACGGATCGCGCCCGCCCCGGCCCATCTTGTCCAGCGCCGCCGTCTGACGCGCCGACTGGGCCGCGCGCGCCTCGGGATCGTCCAGCAGGGCCGCGACCGCCCCCGCCAGCTTCTCGGGCGTCGCATCCTTCTGGATCAGCTCGGGCGCGATCATCTCGTCGGCGGCGGTGTTGAACAGGGTCGCGAACTTGCCCGTGAAGAAGGGCTTCATGATCGCATAGCTGAGACCGTCGAACCGGTAGGCGATGACCATCGGCGCTCCCGCCAGGGCCAGCTCGGTCGAGACCGTGCCGCTGGTCGCCAGCGCGGCCGTCGCGGCGCGCATGGCGTCGTATTTCTCGTCTTCCTGCACCAGATGCACGCGGAACGGCCAGGCGGCGACGCGGGCCGTGACGTCGGCCGCGACCGTACCCGCCACCACCACGGCGACCTCCAGCCCCGGATGGGTCCGGCGCAGCAGGGCGACCGCCTCGCCATAGACGGGCGTCATATGGCGGATCTCCGACGGCCGGCTGCCCGGCAGGATCAGCAACAGGGGCGTCTCCGCCGCCAGCCCGCGACCCTTGCGGAACCGCGCCCTGTCGGCGCTGTCCATGTCCACATGCAGGGCCTGGGACCCCACCACGGTCGTCGACAGCCCTTCGGCCTCGAACCACGGGGCGTCGAAGGTGTACAGCGCCAGCAGGTGATCCACTGCCCCGGCCAGTGTCTTGGCCCGCCCCGGCCGCGACGCCCAGACCTGCGGCCCGACGTATTTGATCAGCTTCACGCCCGGCAGGGCCTCGCGCAGCGCCTTGGCCACCCGGATGGTGAAGCCCCAGCTGTCGATCAGGACCACGGCGTCCGGCCGCTCCTTCACCGCCAGCGCCACCGTGTCCGCCACCCGCGCCTTGACCCGCTTGTAGGCCCTCAGGCCCTCGAGCCAGCCGAGGATGGACAGTTCGGCGATGTCGAACGGGCTCTCCACCCCCTCCGCCGCCATCTTCGGCCCGCCGACCCCGACGAAGGTCACGCCCGGCTCACGCGCCCGCAGCGCCTTCGCGAGGCCCGCGCCCAGCGCATCGCCCGACGCCTCGGCGGCGACCAGCATGATCTTCATGACCTGTCCCCCGACCGATCTTCCCCCCAGACGAACAGACCCAGCCGGTTCGCGGTCTCGATCAGGGCCGGCCGGTCGATCAGGATCAGCTTGCCCGCCACCCCGCCGACGCCCGCCAGCCCGGCCGCATGGGCCAGCTCCAGCGTCCGTGTCCCGATCACCGGCATGTCGACGCGCAGGTCCTGAATGGGTTTGGGCGCCTTGCCCAGCGCCCCCTTCAGCGCCCCGGCCGCCCCACGCAGATCGGCGGGCAGGCCGGCGACGCGCGTCAGCATGGCGTCCGTCCCCTCCTGGGCCTCGACCGCCAGCACCAGTCCGTCACAGACGACGGCGCCTTGGCCGATGTCCAGTTCCCCCGCCTTTTCCGCCACATGCAGGGCCTTCCTCAGGTCGGCCAGCTGGTCTTCCGTCGGCGAAACGGCGCCCAGAGCCCCTGGCTCCAGCGTCTCCCCGCCCAGGATGTCGTCGGCGCCCTCGACGGCATAGCCCTCGTTCTCGAACACCGACAGGATCTTGCGCAGCAGGGCGTCGTCGCCCCTGGTCGCCGCCGCGATGATGCCGGGCAGCAGGGTCGCCCCCTTCAGATCGGGCTTCAGGCTCTTGAAATCGGGCCGATTGACGGTGCCGGCGAAACAGACCGCCTTGCAGCCCGCCGCCTTCAACGCGGCCAGCGCCTTGCCCAGCTCGGCCATGCCGATTTCGGCGCCCGGATAGCGGACCAGATGCGGATCGGCGAAACCGGTCAGGCGGATCACGAACAGCGGCCGGTCCTCCGCCTCGCAGCGCGCCGCGATCGCCAGAGGCAGGGCCCCGCCCCCGGCGATGAGCCCGAGCTTGGGCGCGCTCACCGTCTTACTCGCCTGGGAGACAGAGCGGCCGCTTGCCGCCGTCGCGGATGAAGGCGACGATCTCCATGATCTCGGGCAGGTCGGCATAGGTCTGCTCGACCCCGTCCAGGCGGTCGGCGAACACCCCATCCGCTTCGAACAGGTCGCGGAAGGCGGCCAGCAGCCGGCGCACCGCGTCCTTGCCATAGCCCTTGCGCTTCAGCCCGATCAGATTGAGCCCGTGCAGTTGCGCGTGATTGCCCCAGGCTGAGCCATAGGGAATGACGTCGCGGGTCACGGCGGCCAGACCGCCGACGATGGCGCCCTGCCCCACCCGGCCGTTCTGGTGCACGGCGCACAGGCCGCCGAGGAAGACCTTGTCGCCGATCTGGGCATGGCCGCCCAGGGTCGCGTTATTGGCCATGACGACATTGCTGCCGACGACCGCGTCATGGCCGACGTGGGCGCCGGTCATGAACAGGTTGTTGGAGCCGACGCGCGTCACGCCCGTGCCCTGCGGCGTGCCCCGGTTGAAGGTCGAATGCTCGCGGATCGAGTTGTCCGACCCGATCTCCAGCCGCACCGGCTCGCCCTTGTAGCCGTTGTGCTGCGGGTCGCCGCCGATGACGGCGAAGGGATGGACGATGGTGCGGGCGCCGATCGCGGTGTCCTGCTGGACCACCACATGGCTGACCAGGGTGACGTTCTCGGCTAGGCTGACGCCGGGTCCGACGGTGCACCACGGCCCGATCTGCACCCCGTCGGCCAGCTGGGCCTCGGGATGGACGATGGCGGAGGGATGGATGGTGGTCATGATCAGGTCGCCGGCTGGTCGACCTTGACCACCATGGCCATGAACTCGGCCTCGGCGGCCAGCTTGTCGTCGATGAAGGTCTCGCCGCGGAACTTGTAGGCGTCGCCGCGCGCGCGGGTCACGATCACCTTCATCTTCAGCTGGTCGCCCGGCCGCGCGGGCTTGCGGAACCGCACCCCGTCGATCGACATGAACATGATGACCTTGTCCGCCACGGCGACGTCCATGGTCTTGGACATCAGCAGGGCGCCCGTCTGGGCCATGGCCTCGACGATCAGCACGCCCGGCATGACCGGATCGATCGGGAAATGGCCCGGGAAGAAGGGCTCGTTGTGGGTGACGTTCTTGATGCCGGTGATCGAGGTCCCCGGCACGAAGTCCTCGGCCTTGTCGACCAGCAGAAAGGGATAGCGGTGCGGCAGCCGCCGCATCACCTCGGCATAGTCGATCTTGACGTTTTCAGGGGCGGTTTCGGAGCCTTCGCTCATCCCTCTGATTCCTTCGTACGCTTCTTCGGGGCGACCTGTTTGGACACCCAGACCGTTTCGCGCAAGAATTGTCGAAGCGGTTTCGCGGGATAGCCGGACCAGACCTCGCCCGCCGGGATGTTGGCCAGGACCCCGCCGCCGGCCGCGACCGCCGCCCCGTCGCCGATGGTGATGTGGTCGCCGACCCCCGCCTGGCCGCCGAACATGACGCCGTCGCCGACCGTCACCGAGCCCGACAGACCGCTGTGCGCGGCCATCAGGACATTGCGGCCCAGAACGCAGTTGTGGCCGATCATGCAGAGGTTATCGATCTTGGTGTTCTCGCCGATGACGGTGTCGTCATAGGCGCCCCGGTCGATACAGGTGTTGGCGCCGACCGTGACTCCGTCCTGGATGATCACCCGGCCCAGTTGGGGGATGTCCACCGCCCCGGCCTTCGACCCGGCGGCGCCGAAGCCCGCCTCGCCGATCCGCGCCCCGGCATAGATCTTCACCCGGTCGCCGATCAGGGTGAAGCCGAGCGTGACGTTGGAGCCGATGGCGCAGTCGCGGCCGATCTGCACGCCCGGGCCGATGACCGTATTGGCTCCGATCCGTGTGCCCCGGCCGATGCGCGCGCCCTGGCCGATGACCACCCCGGGCTCCAGCACGACGCTGTCGTCCTCGCAGGCGTCATCGCGGCTCGACGCAGCGTCCAGCGTCCGGGCGCGGTGCAGCCGCAGGGACGCCCGCGCCCAGGCCGCCTGGGCCTCGCCGGAGGTGATGACCGCCACGCCCTCGGGAACCGCCTCGACGGCCGAGGCGGGCACGATCACGCAGCCGGCCTTGGTTTCCGCAAGGGCGGCTGCGAATTTGCGGTCGCCCAGAAACGACACCGCGCCCCGGTCCGCGGAGGACAGGGGCGCGACGGAGGCGATCTCGGTTTCGCCGCCCCGGACGACCGTCCCGCCGATAATCTCGGCCAGGGCGGTCGCCGTCAGGGACGGCAGGGTCTCGAAGAACCTGGTATCGGGCATGCGCCCGTTCCCGACCTTACTGGCCCTGCTGGACCGGAACCGGCATGCGGTTGAAGGTCAGCGTGGGCAGTTGGGCGTTCAGGCGGGTGATGACTTCACCCGTGACGTCCATGGCGGGGTTCATGATGAAGACGCTCTCGCGGTCCAGCATGATGCCGCAGCCCTTTTCCTGGTAGATGGCGACCAGAATCGGCTCGACGGCGACCGAGATCAGGCGGCGCTGTTCGCTGAGGGTGTAACGCAGCTCCTCTTCGCGGGTCTGCTGCAGCTGCTGGGCTTCCTGGGCGCGGGCCTGCAGGGCCTGGCGGCGCTGGTTCATCTGGTCGGCAGGGATGGTCGCCGCGCCCTGTTGCAGGGCGGTGGCCTCGGTCTGGATGGTGGTGGCGTAGGGCTGCAGCTCGCCCTGGACTTCGTTGGCCAGCGCGGTCATGCGCGTCTGGACCGACTGGCCGGCGCTCGACTGGGCCAGCATCTGCTGGTTGAAGAACACGCAGACGCCGGGGATCACCGGGCCGGGGTTTTGCGGGCCGGCGGTCTGGGCCGAGGCGGCCGATGCGGCGAAGAGCGAAGCCAGCGCGACGGCGCCGATAAGCAGGGTTTTCATTTCAGGCCTTTGTGCGGTCCTTTTGGACCTGCGGTTGTCAGAACTGGGTTGAAGTCGAGAAGCGGAAGGATTCCGTACGGTCGTAGTCTTCCTTGGACCAGACCTTGGAAATGTCGAAGCGGATCGGGCCCATCGGGGACTTCCAGTGGATGCTGACGCCGGAAGCGGCGCGCAGCGACAGGTCGTCGACGATGTTGGTGTCCTGCACCCCGGTCGAGGTCAGGGTGTAGCGGTCGTCAAGCACGCCCAGGGTGCCCACGTCGGTGAACAGCGAGGTCTTGATGCCGTAGGTGTCGGGCAGGAAGTTGGGCACGGTCAGTTCAACGGTTCCGACCGCGTAGAAGTTGCCGCCCAGGGCGTCGTTGGTCGACAGGTCGCGCGGACCCATGCCGGCCGTCTCGAAGCCGCGGAAAGTGTTGCCGCCGCGGAAGAAGCGGTCATTGATGCGCACCGCATCGCCCGACCAGCCGCTGACATAGCCGACCGAACCGTCGATGCTGACGATCCAGGCCGGGGTGAAGCCGTAGTAGGTGGAGGCCTCGACCTCGGTCTTGACGTAGTTCACGTCGCCGCCGACGCCCGCCAGATCCTGACGGACCGTGCCGTTCCAGCCGCGCGTCGGACGCACGGGGTCGTTGCGGCGGTCGATCGCCAGCGTATAGCCGACCGAGGAGTTCAGCGAGGCGCCGACCTGTTCGCACAGGGCCCGCGAGCCGCCGCCGCCGGTGGCGCAATAGCCGGTCGGGACGATGATCTCGTCGTCCTTGATGAAGTAGCGGGTGCTCAGGCGGGTATAGCCGTTAATCGGGTACGACAGACGCAGACCCGCGCCGGTCGAGCGATAGTCGAACGACGACTCGTCCTGGAAGTCATAGCGCGAGTGGAACAGGTCGAAGCCGGCGCCGATGTCGCGGCCCAGGAACTTGGGCTCGGTGAAGCGGAAGTCCAGCTGCTGGCGCAGCGAGCCCCATTCGGCGCGGGCCACGACGTTCTGGCCGCGGCCGCGGAAGTTCCGCTCGGTGACGCCCAGGTTGACCACGAAGCTGTCGACCGAGGAGAAGCCGGCGCCGACCGAAAGCTCGCCGGTCGGCTGTTCCTCGACCTTGACGTTGACCACGGTGCGGTCGGGCGCGGAGCCGCGCACCTCGTCGATGGTCACGTCCTTGAAGAAGCCCAGGGCGCGCAGATTGTTGCGCGAGCGCTCGATCAGGGTGCGGTTGAAGGCGTCGCCTTCGGTCAGCATCATCTCGCGGCGCACGACCGGGTCGATGGTGCGGGTGTTCCCGACCACATTGATGCGGTCGATATAGACCCGCTGGCCTTCGGAAATGTTGAAGGTGACGTCGACGGTGTCGGTCTCGGGATTGGCCCGGTAGCTCGGCTTGATGTCGACGAAGGCATAGCCCGCCGAACCGGCCGCGAAGGTCAGGGCGTCGACCGAGCTTTCGATCTTGTCGCTCTCGTACAGCTGGCCTTCCCGGATCGGGATCAGCAGCTTCAGGAAGTCGGCGTTCAGGCGGCTGTTTTCGGTGACGACGTTGATCTTGCCAAAATTGTACCGGTCGCCCTCGTCCACCGTCATCGTCAGGCCGAAGGCGTGGTCGTCGGGGACCAGTTCGGCGACGGCGGAGACGATGCGGAAGTCGTAATAGCCCCGGTTCGTATAGAATTTCCGCAGCTGCTCGCGGTCATAGTCCAGACGGTTGGGGTCGTAGTTGTCGTTGGAGCTGAACAGCCGGTACCAGGCCGATTCCTTGGTCACCATGACCTCGCGCAGCTCGCCGTCCGAATAGGCGGTGTTGCCCAGGAAGGTGATGGCCTGCAGGCCGGTTTCCGGACCCTCGTCGATCTCGAACACGACGTCGACGCGGTTCTGCTCCAGCTGGACCAGCTTGGGCGTCACGGTCGCCGAAATGCGGCCCGAGAGGCGGTACAGTTCGATGATCTTGCCGACGTCTTCCTGCACCTTGGCGCGGGTGTAGATGCCACGCGGGGCCAGGGTGACCTCTTCGTTCAGCTTCTTCTCCGAGAGGGCGCTGTTCCCCTCGAAGGTCACCTGGTTGATGATCGGGTTTTCGACGATCGAGACCACCAGGTCGCCGTTCGGTTGCAGGCCGATCTGGACGTTGGCGAACAGCTGGGTGCGGTTCAGGGTCCGGACCGCGACGTCCAGCAGGACGGAATCGACCGTGTCGCCGGGCTGGATCGGCAGATAGGACAGGACCGTGGTCTGGTCGATGCGCTGGTTGCCCTCGACCAGGATGCGGTTGACCACACCCGTCTCGGCCGGACGCGGCGCCGGAGCGGCGGCAGGCGCGGCCTGGGCCGGAGCCGTCTGAGCGGACGCGGGCGCCGCCGGAGCGGGAGGCGGCGTCTGGGCCGGAGCGGGGGTCGGAGCCGGCGCGGTCTGCGCCATGGCGGTTCCGCCCAGCCCGGCGGCGATGACAAGGGTCATCGCACTGCAGAGCGGGGCTCGGAAGCGGGCGGCCATGGCGGCGGGAGCACGTCGGTCGGTCATCATCATACGGGAAACCATCGGGGGCTGGCGTCGGCTCAACTGACGAGCCCGCCGAGGAATTTGAACAGGTTCAGCTTCTGCAAGTCGTTCCAGGTCGCGAACAACATCAAACCCGCCAGCAAAGCAAGACCGACCCGGTATCCCGCTTCCTGAACCCTGGCCGCCACGGGTTTCTGCGCCACAGCTTCATAGGCGTAGAATACGAGGTGGCCACCGTCCAGAACCGGGATGGGCATCAGGTTGATGAAGCCGATTCCGATCGAAAGTAAGGCGGCAAGGCTTGCCATGCTCAAGACGAGATTGATGGCGATGGCGAGCGGATCGGGGTTGGCGGCGATGGCCGCAGTGGTCACCGCGCCAGAGGCCTTGGCGATGCCCAGGGGGCCGCTCAATTGGTCGCCGGATTCCCGCCCGCTGAAGATGCGTCCGATATAGGTCAGGGTCGTGCCCAGCACGTCCCTGGTCTGCAGAACCCCCTGCCCGACCGCCTCGATCGGGTTGTAGCGCACATGGCGGGTCTCGCCTCGGGTCGGGGCCAGGATCAGGCCCAGACGACTGACGCTGATCCGACCGGCGACGGGGTCGTTCTCGATGCGGCGCTCGGGCGTCGCCGTGACCAGCATTTCAGCGCCGTTACGTTCGACGGTGAAGCGAATCGGATCCCCGGCGCTCAGCATGACCTTGGCGGTCACCTCGCGGGAATCCTTGATCGTGCGGCCGTTGATCTCGGTGATCACGTCTCCGGAGCGGAAGCCGGCGACGGCTGCGGGCGTCCCCGCCCCGACCTCGGCGACCCGGGCCGGGCTAAAGGTCTTGCCCAGGATCGAGAACATGACCGTGAAGATCAGTATGGCCAGGATGAAGTTCGCCACCGGCCCGCCGGCGGTGATCAGGGCCCGCTGCCACACGGGCTTGAAATGGAAATAGTCGCGCTCGGCGCCCGGACCGTTCTCGGCGATCACGCGCTGGCGCAGTTCGGCCAGACCGGCCTGGTCAGGCACGCTGGAGGCGTCCAGATCGCCCGCGAACTTCACATAGCCGCCCAGCGGCATCCAGCCCACGCGCCATTCGACGCCGTGCTTGTCCGTGCGGCTGAACAGGGCGCGGCCGAAACCGATGGCGAACCGGTCGATCTTCACCTTGAAGGCGCGCGCGACCCAGTAGTGGCCCAGTTCGTGGATGACGATCACAGGCGTCAGCACGACCATCACCGACAGGATGGCGATCAGGATCTGCCCAAGACCGTTCAGCATTCGCGTTTCTTACTCCCCGACCGCCGGAATGGCGGCCCCCCAAATCGCCTCAGATCGACATATCAGGCCGCGATGGCCAGTCCGCTGACGATGGTCTCCGCGATCCGCCGAATCTCCGCATCGACGGCCAGGGCCGCGTCGCAGGCGTCTTCAGACGTGAAATCCATCCCCGAGCGTGTCGCTCGATCGAGGGTTTCGGCGACGACTGCGGCAATATTGAGAAAGGCCAGCCTACGGTCAAGAAACGCATAGGCGGCGACCTCATTGGCGGCGTTGAACACCGTCGGGGCCGAACCGCCTGCCGTCAGGGCCTCGCGGGCCAGTTTCAGGGCCGGGAACCGTTCGTAATCCGGCGCCTCGAACGTCAGCCTGCCCAGGGCGGCCAGGTCCAGCTTGGGCGCCGGCCAGGCCAGCCGGTGCGGCCAGGCCAGGGCGCAGGCGATCGGCGTCTTCATGTCCGGCGGCCCCATCTGGGCCAGGGTCGAGCCGTCCACGTATTCGACCATCGAATGGATCACCGATTCGGGATGGACCACGACGTCGATCTTTTCCACCGGCATAGCGAACAGATAGGCGGCCTCGATGGTCTCGAGACCCTTGTTGGCCATGGTGGCGCTGTCGACCGAAATCTTGGCGCCCATCGACCAATTGGGGTGGGCCACGGCCTGTTCGGGCGTCATCCGCGCCATATCGGCCAGCGATGTCTTGCGGAACGGCCCGCCGGACGCCGTCAGGACCAGCTTCTCGACGCGCTCCGGCGCCTCGGCCGGAAACACCTGGAAGATAGCGGAATGCTCGGAATCGACCGGGATCAGGGTTCCGCCGCTCCGGGCTATGCGCTCGATCAGGCGCGGGCCGCAGCAGACCAGGCTTTCCTTGTTGGCGAGGGCGAGCGTCGCCCCCGTACCCGCCGCCGCCCAGGTCGAGCGCAGCCCGGCCGCACCGACGATCGAGGCCATGATCCAGTCGGCCGGACGCGTCGCCGCCTCGACGACCGCCTGATCCCCCGCCGCGATCTCGATCTCCAGCCCCGACAGGGCGTCGCGCAGCTCGCCCAGCCGCGCCTCGTCGGCGATCACCACCTGTTTCGGCTTCCAGCGTCGGGCCTGTTCGGCCAACCGGGCGACATTGCCGCCGCCGGTCAGGACCTCGACCTCGAAGGCGCCGGTTCCGGCCGCCTCGGCCTGATCCATCAGGTCCAGCGTCGAACAGCCGACCGAGCCGGTCGACCCCAGCACGCTGACACGACGCCGTATCACGCGGCCCGCTCCAGAAGGATCACCAGCCAGCGGCCCAGGGCCACCACCACGACCGCGAACATCAGGCCGTCGACCCGGTCCATCAGCCCGCCGTGCCCGGGGATCAGATTGCCTGCGTCCTTGACCCCGAAGCGCCGCTTCAAGCCCGATTCCCAAAGGTCGCCCGCCATGGTCGCCAGCGCCGCCGCCAGACCCAGAACCGCGCCCCATAAGATGTTCAGCCGGCCCATCTCAAGCCAATGCGCCATCCCGGCGCCGGCGATCATCCCCGCCGCCAGCCCGCCGATGAAGCCGGACCAGGTCTTGTTGGGCGAAAAGCGGGGCCACAATTTCGGCCCGCCCACGGCGCTGCCGACCAGATAGGCCAGGATGTCCGAGGCCCAGGCCACGGCGAAGACCAGAACCGTCCAGTTCAGCCCTATCGGCGAATGGTCGTCCCTCAGCCAGATCAGCAGAACCGCCGGCCAGCCCAGATAGAGGACGCCATAGGCCGCGTTCAACGCCTCCTGCCCCCGGCTGCGCGCGAATACGCCCGCGGCCCCGGCTCCGAAGACCAGCAGCACAAGGGCCAGCGACAGCTGCCCGACATGGGCCGTCACGACCGCCGCGAAGAGGCCCAGGGCCACCGCCCCGGTCATCATCCGCCAGGCGCCGGGCGCGCTCATCATCGCCCATTCGACGGCCAGCAGGGCGCAGGCGATCAGGATCAGGGCAAGGAACCACACGCCCCCGGCCCAGGTGGCCAGAACGGCGGCGGGCGCCAGCACGACGGCTGACGCGGCGCGAATGCCTATGTCCCCAACCTTGAGCGCCATCAGCCCGTCGCGAGCGCCGGTTGCGGCATCAGTCCGCCGAAACGGCGATCCCGGTTGCGGTATTGCTCGACTGCCTCGCCCAGCGGGCCGGCGCCGTAGTCGGGCCAGAGCACGTTCTGGAACACCATTTCCGCGTAGGCGGCTTCCCACAGCAGGAAGTTCGACAGCCGCTGCTCGCCCGAGGTGCGCACGATCAGATCGACGGGCGGTCCCCCCGCGGTCGAAAGGCCGGCGCTCAGGGCCGCCTCGTCCAGCGGCCCCGTGGCCTCCCCGGCCAGGATCTTGTCGATATGGCGCTGGGCGGCGTCGACGATGTCGGCCTGACCGCCGTAGTTGAAGGCGACCTGCAGCAGGAAGCGGCTGTTGTGGGCCGTCTGGGCCTCGGCCCGGTCCACGATGGCGGCGATGTCGGCCGGCAGCCCCGTCCGACGGCCCAGAACCCGCACCCGCACGCCTTCGCGCGCCAGACGGTTCAGGTCGCTGGCCACATAGGACCGCACCAGACCCATCAGGTCCGACACTTCCTCGGCCGGCCGGCGCCAGTTCTCGGTCGAGAAGCCGAACACGGTCAGGCATTCCACCCCGAAAGACGGCGCGGCCTGGACGGTGCGTTTCAGGGCCTGGACCCCCTCGCGGTGGCCCATGGCGCGGGGAAGGCCCCGGGCCTGCGCCCAGCGACCGTTACCATCCATGATGAGCGCGACATGCTTGGGGCCTTCAGCGGCTCCGGGCAGACCGGCGGTGGGTGCCGTCATTTCATTTGCGTCCTGGCAGGGTCTGAGGCGGACCTCAGACCTGCATGATCTCAACTTCCTTGGTCTTCAAGGTCTCGTCGATGCGTTTGATGGCGGCGTCGGTGTCCTTCTGGACCTCGGTCTCCAACTTCTTCTGGTCGTCCTGGCTGATGTCGCCCGCCTTCTCGGCCTTCTTCAGGTCGTCGTTGGCGTCGCGGCGCACGTTGCGCACGGCGATCTTCTGCTGCTCGGCGTATTTGGCGGCCAGCTTGGCCAGGTCCTTGCGGCGCTCTTCGGTCAGGGGCGGCACGGGAATGCGCAGGGTCTGGCCGTCCACGACGGGGTTCAGGCCCAGGCCGGCGGCGCGGATGGCCTTCTCGACCGGTCCGACCATCGACTTGTCCCAGACGCTGACCGAGATCAGCCGGGGCTCGGGCACGCTGATCGCGGCGACGGCGTTGAGCGGCGAGTTCGAGCCATAGGCCTGGACCGAGACCGGATCCAGCAGACCG
Source organism: Brevundimonas goettingensis (assembly GCF_017487405.1). NCBI lineage: Bacteria > Pseudomonadati > Pseudomonadota > Alphaproteobacteria > Caulobacterales > Caulobacteraceae > Brevundimonas > Brevundimonas goettingensis. The sequence goes on from NZ_CP062222.1 coordinate 1,413,577, forward strand.
GCGTGGGCGCGACCGGTGCGCAGGCCGCTGTATTCTTCCTTCAGCGAGGACACGGCCTTGTCCATGCGCTCGCGATAGGTGTTCAGATCTGGCTTGGCCATGATGGTCTCCTCGAGTCTCTTGTAGTCAGACGGCCCATATAGTCAGGCAGACGGGGCGTTGTCGCTGATCACCGTAAAGGCGCCCTCGCCGCGCAGCACGCGGTGGAACGCGCCCTCCTCGCGGATCGAGAAGACGACGATCGGAATGCCGCTGTCGCGCATCAGGGCCACGGCCGAGGCGTCCATGACACGCAGGTCCTGCGCCAGCACCTGCTGATAGGTCAGGGTGTCGTAACGGGTGGCCTTCGGGTCCTTCTTGGGATCGGCCGTATAGACCCCGTCCACGCTGGTGCCCTTCAGCAGGGCGTCGCAGCCCATTTCGGCTGCGCGCAGGGCGGCGCCCGAGTCGGTCGTGAAGAACGGCGCGCCGACGCCGGCGGCGAAGATCACCACCCGGCCCTTTTCGAGATGACGCAGGGCGCGGCGGCGGATGTAGGGCTCGGCGACGGCCGGCATGGTCAGGGCGCTCTGCACCCGGGTCTGCACGCCGATCTTCTCCAGCGCCGCCTGCATGGCCAGGGCGTTCATGACCGTGGCCAGCATGCCCATCTGGTCGGCGGTGGCGCGGTCCATGTCTCCGGCCGCCTTGGACAGACCGCGGAAGATGTTGCCGCCGCCGATCACCAGGCAGATCTCGATGCCTTCGCTGGCGACCGAGCCGACGGCCCGGGCCACCTCGGCGACCGTCTTCATGTCGATGCCGTAGGGCTGGTCGCCCATCAGCACCTCGCCCGACACCTTCAGCAGCACCCGTTTGTATTTCGGGGCGTGGTCGACGTCGGACATGGGAAAGCTCTTTCGCGAGGGGCGGCGCGGATTCGGGACAGCGCCTTATAGACGAAGGGCGCCCCTCGCTTCAAAGCCTTATGGATACGATCTTTTCAGGATCGTTTCAGTTCGGGGCCGGATAGGCGAACGGGTCGCTGGGCGTCGGCAGGGTCGGCAGCGGCATGCGCGGCAGGGGCTCGTCGCTGTTGGCCGCGCTCAGCAGGATGCTGGCCAGCACCACGGCCGCCTGACGCAGATCATCCGCCTTCAGATGGTCATAGGTGTCGGCCGAGGTGTGGTGGATGCGGCTGTTGTAGTCCAGCGGGTCCTGAATGAACTGGAAGCCCGGAACGCCCACGGTCTGCATATAGACGTGGTCGGTGCCGCCCGACGGACGCAGGCCCACGGTCGTCACCCCCATGCTCTCGAACGGCTTCAGCCACTTCTCCAGGATCGGAGCGGCCGCGATATTGCCCTCGGCGTTGATGCCGCGGATCTTGCCCGAGCCGTTGTCGATGTTGAAATAGGCGACCAGGTCCGAATAGCCGGGACGCGGCTGGATCGGCCAGCGGGCGCGCCAGGTGCGGTTGTTGGTCAGGTTGGCGAAGGCCGGATCGCTCAGCGGCGCCCGCGTCGCCAGATGCTGGTCCACATAGGCCAGCGAGCCCCACAGTCCCTGCTCTTCCCCGCTCCACAGGGCGAAGCGGATGGTGCGCTTGGGCTTGACGTTCATCGCCTTCAGGATGCGCGCCGCCTCCATGATCACCGCGCTGCCGGCGGCGTTGTCCGAGGCGCCGTCGCCCGCGACCCAGCTGTCCAGGTGGGCGCCGGCCATGACGTATTCGCCGCCGCGGGCCGAACCCGGGATGTCGGCGATGATGTTGTAGGCGTTGACGTCGGTGTCGTCGTACTGGACCTCGCTCATCAGCTCCAGGGTCGGCGCCGTGCCGCTCAGGGCCAGACGGGCCAGACGGCGATAGTCCTCGGCCGCCAGCTCCATGCCGGGCACGGTCGGGGTCTGGCCGACGCGATAGCCCGAGCCGGTGCCGTGCAGCAGGTCGCCGTCACGCGCCGACATCCGCACCAGGGCGATCGCGCCCTCGGCCTTCAGGAAGGCGTCCAGCTTGCCGGCGAAGTCGGCCTGCGGGCTGCGCAGACCGCGCTCGGCGGCCGCCGGGTCGTTGCGCGGCTGGGAGAAGCTCGTCCGATCGGCCAGCTGGGCGTCGGTCCAGCGCAGGAAGGGCGCCGTGTCCGGCTCCGAGCCCGTATCCGGGGTCGAGATCATCACGATCTTGCCCTGCAGCTTGCCTTTCCAGGCGTCGAACTGGCCGGCGTTGGCGATCGGCGCGACCACCACGGGGCCGCTGATCGTTCCGCCGGTGCCCGGCGTCCAGGCGATCGGGATGGCGTGCAGGTCGAGCGGGCGGGGTTCGATCATCCGTGCGCTCGAGCGCACGATCGACCAGCCGCGGCCGAACTCGAAGCCCTCGGCGTGGACGTTCGACAGGCCCCAGTCGCGGAACTGCTGCTGGGTCCAGCCCTCGGCCTGGCGCATCGCAGGCGAGTTGGTCAGCCGACCGCCGATGACGTCGGTCAGATGCTGGGCCGTCTGCATCACCTGCGAGTGGTTCATGCCCTGGTCGACGATGCCGTTGACGGCGTTCAGATCGACCTCCTGCGCCAGCGAAGGCGTGGCGACAAACAAGGCGGCGGCGGAAACGGCGGCAAGCAGACGTGACATGAAGAACGGCCCCAACTTCGATCCAGACTCAAATGAGGCCCTTCTGTGCCCGGAACCGTCACGGTTCGCAAACCCGCCCCGTTCCAAAGTGATGTCCGGAAACGCAAAAGGGGCCGGCGATCGCTCGCCGGCCCCTTCCGTGTCTTGAATGACGAGAGGGCTTAACCCTGCATCATCGAGGCGACTTCGGCGGCGAAGTCCGGGCCTTCGACCTTCTCGACGCCTTCACCCAGGGCCAGACGGACGAAACCGGCCAGCTTCAGGTTGGACGAGCCCAGTTCCTTGCCCGAGTTGGCGACCAGCTGTTCGATGGTCACATCCGGGTCCATGACGAACGGCTGCTTGGACAGCACCACGTCCTTCTGGAACTTGTTGATCTGGCCTTCCACGATCTTGTCGATCATGTTTTCCGGCTTGCCTTCTTCCTTGGCCTTTTCGGTCAGAACGGCGCGTTCCTTCTCGATGGCGGCGGGGTCCAGGTCGTCGGTGTTCAGCGACAGCGGCGCCGTGGCGGCGACGTGCATGGCGATCTTGCGGCCCAGCTCACGCAGGGCGGCCTTGTCGCCTTCGCCTTCCAGGGCGACCAGAACGCCGATGCGGCCCAGGCCCGGCGAGACGGCGTTGTGGACGTAGGAGGCGACGACGCCTTCCGACACGGCCAGACGCGCGGCGCGACGCAGCTGCATGTTCTCGCCGATGGTGGCGATCATCTGGGTCACTTCGTCCTGGACGGACTTGCCGTTTTCCAGAACCGCGCCGTGCAGGTCCTCGACCGAACCGTGCTCCAGGCCGTGAACGGCGAACTGGTTGGCGGCGTTCTGGAACAGCTCGTTGCGGGCGACGAAGTCGGTTTCCGAGTTGAACTCGATGGCGGCGCCGATTTCGCCCTTGCCTTCATCGCGCGTGGCGACGGCGACCAGGCCTTCAGCAGCGACGCGGTCGGCCTTCTTGGCGGCCTTGGACAGGCCCTTGGCGCGCAGCCAGTCGATCGCGGCGTTGATGTCGCCGTCGGTTTCCTGGAGGGCCTTTTTGCAGTCCATCATGCCCACGCCGGACTTGGCGCGCAGTTCCATGACGAGGGCGGCGGTGATCTCAGCCATTGTATAGCTCCTGGTATCGATGGGTATTCGTAATGCGATAGCGGCCGGGCGTGGTTAGCCCGGCCGCATGTCAGTTTGACCGTCGGAAGAAAGCCGGGTGCGGCTTAGACCGCGGCTTGCTCGGTTTCGACGGCGTCGTTGGCGTCCGAAGTGGCGTCCTGGGCTTCACCCGAGGCGACCAGCAGTTCGTCGGCGACGGCTTCCGTGCCGGCCGGGGCGGCGTCAGCGGCGACCGGAGCCGAGGCTTCGGCCAGCATCGGCTCGACCGGGTTTTCCGAAGCGCCCAGGTCGACGCCCGAGTTCGAGGCGCCGGCGGCCAGGCCGTCCAGGACGGCGTCGGCGATCAGGTCGCAGTAGGTCTGGATGGCGCGGGCGGCGTCGTCGTTGCCGGGCACCGGATAGGTGATGCCGTCCGGATCCGAGTTGGTGTCCAGGATGGCGATGACCGGGATGTTCAGCTTGCGGGCTTCCAGGATCGCGATCGCTTCCTTGTTGGTGTCGATCACGAACATGATGTCCGGGATGGAGCCCATGTCCTTGATGCCGCCGAGGGACAGTTCCAGCTTGTCCTTCTCGCGACCCAGGGTCACCAGTTCCTTCTTGACCCGGCCTTCGCCGCCGCGGTCCATGATGCCTTCCAGCTCGCGCAGGCGGGCGATCGAGCCCGACACGGTGCGCCAGTTGGTCAGGGTGCCGCCGAGCCAGCGGTGATTCACATAGTACTGGGCGCAGCGCTTGGCGGCTTCAGCCACCGGGTCCGAGGCCTGGCGCTTGGTGCCGACGAACAGGACGCGGCCGCCCTTCGCGGCGACGTCGCGCACGGCCACCAGAGCCTGGTGGAACAGGGGCATCGTCTGCGACAGGTCGATGATGTGGATGTTCGAGCGCGCGCCGAAGATGTAGCGATCCATCTTCGGGTTCCAGCGGTGCGTCTGGTGACCGAAGTGAGCGCCGGCTTCGAGCAGGGTGCGCATGGAGAATTCAGGCAGAGCCATCTTTGGAAGTCCTTTTTCCGATTATTCCGCCGCAGACGGGTAAAAGGAGGCGGTTGCCTCCCTCGGAACGGCCCGGACCGGGATGTCTCCCCGACCCACGCCACGCCTGCGTGTGAAGTGGGCGCGGATGTAGTGGGGTTGGACGGAAAAGGCAAGCGGGGGTGTGAACACCTGACTTCCGCTCATCCCCGCGACGGCGGGGACCCAGTTCTTTGAGCCAGATGGGGGACCCAGCCCTTTGAGCCAGATGCATGTGACCCGAAGGCCCCAAATCTTCCGTCGCGGTCACCCCACTTAGCCAGTTTAAACCAGGCCCCGGCGCTGGACGGCCGGACGGCCTTCCTCCAGCAGATTGCGGGGTAGCAGCCACTGCAGGGACGACCTTGTCCGGCGTCCGCATGCTCCATGCATTCATGCACGTTAGAACAATCTAAACACGTATGCCGCGAGATTGCTTCGGCCACACTCTCCCGGAGCGTCACTTGTTCCTTATCGCCACTATCGCTATCGCAACCTGTGTTCCGGCAGGAATGACCATGCCGGGAACCGACATCCCGGTAGTGCGCGTCACAGGCGCCGCGATTCTGGATGGAACCAGCGCGGCTGACGCCGAGCAGCGCCATCGGCGCTTCTTCAGCTTGATGGATAGAGACAAGGATGACGTCATCTCAGGCGAAGAAGTGCCCGTCGGGACAGCCGGAAATGGTTCCGACCCCTTCGCGCCTACCCGCAGCAGCACAAGCCAGTGGATGAATGCGGTCGATCAGAACAAAGACAATCGCGTCGATTGGAAAGAGTTTAGCGAGCACTTCCTTCCTCTCGCCGCGATTGGCCGTTGTCAGAGAGGGATCACGGATTGACGATGATCTCGCCTTCACGACAGTCGTAGGCGACCAGAACATACTCGCATTGGTAGGAGCCACCTTCTCCAAACGTACAGCGCGGTTCGTACCGGTAGTCGCAGACCCACCCCGATGGAGAAGCTGCTGACATATGCGGGACGAGAGCGGCGCTGACTGCGATGGCCGCAGCGACAAGAACACGATTAATTTTCAAGGTTTCTACCCCCGGGAACGTGCGGCGATTCTGCACGAATAAAGTGTGTGCTCGTCCTAGGGGTGTAGCAAGGCTATTTATTAACCTTTCGTTGAACTTGATCGCTTCGCCGGAGGATGTTGAAGCCGTTGAGGGGCATCGCAATGCCCTTCTAGGCGCTCCAAAATCACAGTCTTTGACCAGTTCCCATTCAGCCCCTGACGGTCGCAGGGCGCATCGTCCCTAGGCTCTTTTTCGGGCGGATTTCGACCGTCTCGCGCAAGGCTGTGCCGCCCCGATGCCGGCGACACCGTCGATATCACAGCCTGAGCCTTCAGCGACTTCCAGTTCGCATCCCCGGGCTGAGAAAGCCGCCCGCATTCAAAGGCCTGCGGCGCTCGCGCCGCGATCGGTTAGGCGCCGGTCCTGGAGGTGTTAGACTGCGCCCGACCTCCCGCCTCCGGTCTTTGACATCCCCGAACCCAATGCACCCCCTTGCACTCCGAGTGCAAGAACATCACCGGTTATGCATCCTTTGAATTCCGCACCTTGCGGGCCAATCCTGCGCCCCGACCTTCACGATTGCACTTTTTGCACCCGCCGTTTTTTTCGAGTGCAATCCGGCGCGTCGCCAGCCTGACGAAAGCGTAACTACCCCTCCTCCCCAACGCCGGTTACCCAAGGCGCGTCCTGTCCCGGAGCCGGCCTTGCACCCTGTTTTTTCCGTCCCCGCCCGTTTTCCGACCGTCGCTGTTTCCGCCGCCATCGCCGCCCTCAGCCTCGGCGCGGGCCTGACCGCCCTGCCCGCCTCGGCCCAGACCCCGGCCTTCCAGACCGCTCCTGACGCCGCCGCCTTCCGGGAGGACGCCCTGTCGATCCAGCCCCTGATCGACGCCCAGTACGCCTACCTCGACCGCTTCCCCGGCGGGGTCATGCCGATGACGCCCCAGCTCCGGGCCGAGGCCGAGGCCGTCTCCGACAACCGGTCCCTGCTCCGCTACGCCGAGCACGCCCTGACGGCGCTCGCCGACCACCACGCCATCACCGGCCGGTCGTTCAGCGACGACTGGGCCATCGTGCCGACCTATGGCGACCTGTGGATCGAGACCTCCGGGTCCAACTACTTCGTCACCGCCGTCCGCGCCGGCTCTCCGGCCGAGGCCGCCGGCGTCCGGCCCGGCGACCGCCTGACCGCCGTCGGCGACGCTCCGACCGCCGACGCCGTCGCCGCCTTCTGGAGCCCTCTGGGCCTGACCGCCGAGGGCGAGCGCGCGCCCTATGCCGCCCGCGTCCTCGCCGCCGGCCGCCGCGACCGGCCCCGCGACCTGACCTTCTCGGGGCCCGCCGGGACCCGCCGCCTGACCCTGCCGAACCTCTATGTCGGGGCCGCCGACCGTCCGCCGCTGGACGTCCGGACCGACCGCGACGCCCTCGTCATCCGGTTCAACGACAGCCTGGGTCAGAACGGGACGGTCGCCGCCTTCGACGCCGCCATGACCACAGCCCAGCCGGGCCAGCCCGTCGTCATCGACCTGACCGATACCCCCAGCGGCGGCAACACCGTCGTCGCCCGCGCGGTCATGGGCTGGTTCGTCAGCGCCGCGACCGGCTATCAGGTCCACAACCTGCCCTCCGAGGAACGCGAGACCGGCATACCCCGCCAGTGGGTCGAACAGGTCCTGCCCCGCCCCGGCAAGCATCATGACGGCCCCGTCTCGGTGCGGGTCAGCCGCTGGACCGGCAGTATGGGCGAAGGCCTCGCCATCGGCTTCGACGCGCTCGGCGCGCGGGTCACGGGCGGTCCCATGGCGGGCCTGCGCGGCGCCGTCTCGGACCTGATCCTGCCCCGTTCGGGCCTGACGCTGAAGCTCCCGACCGAGCGGCTCTACACCGTCTCCGGCACGCCCCGCGAGGCCTTCGTCCCCGCCCCCTGAGCCCTCCAGACGCAAGAAGGGCGGCCCTTGCAGGACCGCCCCTCCGCTCTCTCCCCAGAGACCTGTCAGCGATGCCCGAGGGTCAGTGCATCGCGTCCAGGAGGGCCTTCGCCCGGTCACGGTGCATGGTGACCTTGGGGATGATCTCCTTGGCCAGCGCCGCCAGGGCCGGGGCCTCGGTGTTGTCGGCGAAGCCGTTCAGCAGGGTCAGGGCCTCGTCATGGGCCGCCGCCTGCTGGGTCAGGAAGACCTTGTCGAAGTCGGCCGCCGAAGCCGCCTTGAGGTTGTCGATCAGCCCCTGACGACGCTCGTCCAGCGCCGTCGGCAGGGCCACGGTCGGCGCCGCCGTCGGGGCCAGGGCCTTCAGCTTGGCCGAGGACGCCGTGTGGTCGGTCGTGATCATGGCCGCCAGCGCCTTGACGTCGGCGTTGTCGGACTTGGAGTAGGCGATCTTCGCCGCTTCCAGCTCGTACATATCGGAGACGGCCAGGCCGTTGACGAAGCCGCCGACGGTGTTGGCGCCCAGGGTGGCCGCCGAGGTCTGGCCGACCGCGGTCGAGGTCGCGTCCTGGGCCGCGTTGACGGCGGCGCCGGCGTCATCGGCGGTCTTGTCCGTCTGCTGCTGGCTGCAGGCCGCGAGAAGGGCGGCGACGGCGGCGGCGGCGAGGACGGGTTTGGCGAAGTTACGGATCATGGGGTCTCCCTTGGTTGCCGGGGAGAACCGCTGCGGGCGCCGTTCGTTCCCTTGTCCGCGACCGGACAGGGATGGATCGGGATCAGTTCGCCGGCAGGCTGTACTCGAGGTCGTAGCGATGCTCGCCGCCCTCGATGGTCAGGTGGAAGACCCCCGTGATCCCCGCCAGTCCGTCCGTGCCCGAGCCCGGAACGATGGTGATCAGCAGGTCCTGCGCGCCCTGGTCCATCAGGCCCCGGTGGACCAGGGCAAAGGTCCCCTCGCGCCCTTCCAGGGTCCCGGTCACGCGTTCCATGGCCACATAGGCCCCGGAGTTCCCGCCGGCCATGGTCGCCAGCATCTCGCCCACGCCCGTCCCGGTCAGGCCGCCGTGAAAGGTCTTCTTCAGCGTCATCCGGCCCGGCGCGTCCGGCGCGGCGTCCGGCGCACGCTGGACCGGGGTGATGCTGACGTCGAAGGTCCCCAGCGCGTGGCGGGTCTCGGCTGCAGCGGTCATGGAGGCTCCTGTCGTGGCGGGTTGGCCGGTCACGGCCGTCACCGGCGCGGTTGCGATGAGGGGCGCGGCCCCGGACACGGCGGTCACGGACGCGGCGGCTCCCGCCTCCGAGGCCAGCATCAGCACGGCGGCGAGGACGGCCCCGAACATCACGCGTCCTCCAGCATCAGCACGCCCGGCGCGGACTTGAGCGCCCCGCGCAGGGCGGCGTCCATGCGGTAGCGGCCCGGCAGTCTCAGCTCGACCTCGCGCCGCCCGTCCAGCGAGGCGACCAGGGTGATCTCCCCGCCCTTGGCGCCCTTCGAGGCCTGCTGCGACCGCTCCAGCCGCGCTCGGATCGCCTCGGCGTCCGTGCCTCGCGCCGAGACATGGACCCGCATGCCCGCGGTCGACTCGTCGATCAGGGTGTCAAGCCTGGAGGCGTCGTCGCCGAAGAACCGCACCTCCCCGTCCGAGGACTTGGCCCGGATCCGCACCAGCACCGAGGCCCCGACCTCCAGCACCTCGCGGCACTTGCGCAGCTGCTCGGGCGGGAACAGGCATTCGAACTCGCCCGTCGGGTCCGAGAAGTTGACGAAGGCGAACTTCTCTCCCGTGCGGGCGCTGGCCCGCTCCTGCCGTCGGCGCACGACCCCGGCCATCATGAAGGCCTCATGGCCGCTCTCGGCCAGGGCCGTGGCCTCGGCGACGAAGGTGACGCGCTTGCGCTTGAGCGCCGGGATCATGTCTTCCAACGGGTGGCCGGACAGATAGAAGCCGACGGCCGACAGCTCGTGATCCAGCTGCTCCGGCCCGATCCACGGCTCGACGCTCTTGAGGCGCGGGCGGGCCGCGGCGGCCTGATCGGCGCCGAACAGCGACACCTGCGACGAGGTCCGGTCGGCGGCGACGCTCTGGCAATAGGCCATCAGGACGTCGGCCTGTTCCAGCAGCTGACGCCGGTTCGGGTGGATGCTGTCGAAGGCGCCGGCCTTGGCCAGGCCTTCCAGCGCCCGCTTGTTGACCGCGCGCGGATCGACCCGCTCGAGGAAGTCGAAGATGTCGGTGAAGCGGCCGCCGGTCTCGCGCACCTCGACCAGATGCTTCATCGCCTCCAGACCCACGTTGCGGATCGCGCCGAGGGCGTAAAGCACGGACCCCTTGCCGTCTTCCCAGGCCACGTCGAAGTCAGCCGAGGACCGGTTCACATCGGGCGCCAGGACCGGCACCTCGAACTTGCGGGCGTCCTGGTAGAAGACCGCCAGCTTGTCGGTGTTGGACAGATCGAGCGACATGGAGGCGGCGAAGAACTCGACCGGGGCGTTCGCCTTCAGCCAGCCCGTCTGATAGCTGATCAGGGCGTAGGCGGCGGCGTGGGACTTGTTGAAGCCGTAGCCCGCGAACTTGGCCACCAGCTCGAAGATGCTGTCCGACTGCTGCTCCGGCACGGACTTCTCGGACGCACCCTTGATGAAGCGCGCCTTCTGGAAGTCCATCTCCTCCTTCTTCTTCTTGCCCATGGCGCGGCGCAGAAGGTCGGCTTCGCCGAGCGAGTAGCCCGCCAGGATCTGGGCGATCTTCATCACCTGCTCCTGGTAGATGATGACGCCGTAGGTCTCGGTCAGGACCTCCTTGAGGGAGGGGTGCAGATAGTCGACCTCGGCCCGGCCGAACTTGCGGTCGATGTAGGTGTCGATCATCTCCATCGGCCCCGGCCGATAGAGGGAGATCAGGGCGGTGATCTCCTCGATGGAGCCGCAGCGCATCTTGCGCAGGGTGTCGCGCATGCCCTGGGACTCGAGCTGGAACACCCCGACCGTCTGGCCCGAGGCCATCAACTCATAGGTGGTCTTGTCGTCGAGCGGCAGCTGGTTCCAGATCGGCGCCGCGCCGCGCCGCGACAGATAGCCGTGGGCGCGGTCCAGCGTGGTCAGGGTCTTCAGGCCGAGGAAGTCGAACTTGACCAGACCCGCCGGCTCGACCCACTTCATGTTGAACTGGCTGGCCGGGATGGTGGAGCGCGGGTCCTGATAGAGGGGCACCAGCTCGACCAGGGGCCGGTCGCCGATGACGATGCCGGCGGCGTGGGTCGAGGCGTTGCGGTAGAGGCCTTCCAGCTCCAGCGCCGTCTCCAGCAGGTTCTTCACCGCCGGTTCGGCGTCGCGCGCCTCCTTAAGGCGCGGCTCCAGATCGATGGCCTGGGCCAGGGTCACCGGATTGGCCGGGTTGTTGGGCACCATCTTGCAGAGGCGGTCGACCTGGCCCAGCGGCATCTGCAGCACCCGGCCGACGTCGCGCAGCACGGCCCGCGCCTGCAGGGTGCCGAAGGTGATGATCTGGGCCACCCGGTCCTTGCCGTAATGGGCCTGGACGTAGTCGATGACCTCTTCCCGACGCTCCTGACAGAAGTCGATGTCGAAGTCGGGCATGGAGACCCGTTCGGGGTTCAGGAAGCGCTCGAACAGCAGGCCGAACCGCAAGGGATCGAGATCGGTGATGGTCAGGGCCCAGGCGACCAGCGACCCGGCCCCGGAGCCCCGCCCCGGCCCGACGGGGATCGAGTGGTCCTTGGCCCATTTGATGAAGTCCGAGACGATCAGGAAGTAGCCCGGGAAGCCCATCTGCTGAATGATCCCGACCTCCCATTCGAGACGGGCCCAGTACTCTTCCTCCGGCACCGCGGCCGTGACCTCGGTCAGGCGGACCTTCAGCCCCTCGCGCGCCTGGTGAGCCAGTTCGTCGGCCTCGGAGCGGCCCGCCCCGGTGTCGAAACGGGGCAGGATCGGCGCATGGGTCTTCACCAGGAAGGCGCAGCGGCGGGCGATGTCGATGGTGTTGTCGCAGGCCTCGGGCAGGTCGGCGAACAGCTCGCGCATGGCTTCGGCCGACTTGAACCAGTGCTGGTCGGTGATCCGGCGCCGGTCTTCCTGACCGGTGAAGGCGCCGTCGGCGATGCACAGCAGGGCGTCGTGCGACTTCGCCTGGGCCTGTTTGGCGTAATAGACGTCATTGGTGGCCACGAGGGGCACGTCATTGGCATAGGCCCACTGGACCAGCCCCTGTTCCCCCTGCCCCTCGTGCGGCAGGCCGTGGCGCTGCAGCTCGACATAGAAGCGGTCGCCGAAGACCCGGGCCATCTCGGTCAGAGCCGCATCGCCCTCGGCGGTCTTGTTCTGGACGTAGAGGGGATCGACCGGGCCGTCGGGGCCGCCCGACAGCAGGATCAGCCCTTCGGAGTGGGCGACGATCTTCTCCCACGGCACGCCGGGCTCGTTGTCGCCCGCATCGAGATAGGCGGAGGACGACAGGGCCGCTAGATTGCCCCAGCCCGTGGTGTCCTGACAGATCAGGACCACGGTCGGGACCTTGGCCCAGCGCTCGCCCGCCCGGCCGCCGATGCCGGTCACCGGCAGGGCGCAGGCGATCAGGGGTTGAACCCCGGCGCCCTTGGCCGCTTCCGAGAACTCCAGCGCGCCGAACAGATTGGCGCGGTCCGCCACCCCCACCGCCGGCATCCCCGCATCCGCCGCCAACTTGGGGATCTTGCCCGCCTTGATCGCGCCTTCCAGCAGCGAATAGGCCGAGCGGACCCTCAGATGGACGAAACCCGTGGTGGAGACTGCTTCGGTGATGGCCTGATCCTCGTCGGCAGGCCGGAAGCGACTCATGACGCCAGCAGGGCCGCCTGCCAGACCATCCAGACAAAGCCGCCGCACGATGCAAGCGACAGCATATCTCTGACCAACCGCGACATAGGCTTATCCCCAGACTGTGTGTTCCGGGTATGTTCTATGTTCCGTTTCCGTTCTCGTCAACAGCTGTTCGATAAGCCGGGACAGAACAAGGGACGACGCGTAAGGCTGGCCGCTGACGCCCCGACCCGCCTTCCCGGCGGCAGGCGTTTCGGAGAGCGATCATGGCCAAGGGTCAGGTGCGCAGCAACAAGGAAGTCCGCAAGCCCAAGGCGGAAAAGCCCAAACCGGCCGTCGTCGTGGGAACCTCCCCCTTCACCCAGATCCCGGGCAAGAAGTAGCGGCCATGGGGGCGGTCGCGGCCGCCCTCCCCCAACCCGGCCTCACCCGACCTAGCCCTTGTCGCGCAGCAGCCGCGCCTTGTCCCTTTGCCAGTCCCGTTCGGCGGATGTCTCGCGCTTGTCGTGCAGCTTCTTGCCCTTGGCGAGGGCGATCTCGAGCTTGGCCTTGCCGTCGTCGTTCAGATAGAGCCGGATCGGGATGATGGTCTGGCCGTCCTTCTGGACAGCGCCGATCAGCTTGTCGATCTGCTTGCGGTGCAGAAGCAGCTTCCGCGGCCGGCGCGGCTCGTGGTTGAAGCGGTTGGCCTGGACGTAGGGCGGGATGTCGGCGTTGATCAGGACGATCTCGCGCCCCTCCACCGCCGCATAGCTCTCGGCGATATTGGCCCGGCCCATGCGCAGGGCCTTGATCTCGGTGCCGAGCAGCATGATGCCGGCCTCGACATTGTCCTCCAGGAAGTAGTCGAACTTCGCCCGACGGTTCTCGGCGATGACCTTGGCCGTCGAGATCGGCTCCTTGTCCTTCTTCGGCGCCATCAGCTCACGCCAGCGGCAAGCAGGGCCGCGTCGATGGCCGGCTTGACCGCGTCATGGGTCGGAACCAGCGGCAGGCGCATCTCTTCCGAGCAGAGGCCCAGCTTCGCCAAAGCATACTTGGCCGGGGCCGGCGAGGCGTCGAGGAACAGGGCCTTGTGCAGGCCGATCAGCCGGTCCTGCCAGACGCGGGCGGTGGCGTAGTCGCCGGCCATGACGGCGTTGTAGAGGGCGACCATGCCCTCGGGCGCGACATTGGCGGTCACCGAGATCAGGCCGACGCCGCCGTGGGCCATATAGCCGAGGAAGCTGGGGTCATCGCCCGAGATCAGGTCGAACTGCGTCTCCAGCGAGAGGATGTTCGCGTGCATCCAGCTGGCGCGGCTCATGTCGCCGGTGGCGTCCTTGATGGCGACGATGTTCGGGTGGGCGGCCAGGCGCGCGACGCTTTCGTTCGACAGGTCCACCCCCGTGCGGCCCGGGACGTTGTAGATGATCTGCGGCAGCTGGACCGCCTCGGCGACCGCCTCGAAATGGGCGATCAGACCGGCCTGCGACGGCCGGTTGTAGTAGGGGGTGACCACGAGCGAACCGTCGCAGCCGCAGGCCTTGCCGTGGGCGGCCAGGTCGATCGATTCGTAGGTGGCGGGTGAGCCGGCGCCCGCGATGACCTTGATCCGGCCCGCCGCGACACGCACGCACAGGGCGGTCACGCGCTTGTGTTCCTCGATCGTCAGGCCGCCGCCCTCGCCTGTCGTGCCCACGGCGACGACGCCGTGCACGCCTGCGGCGATCTGGCGCTCGACGAGCTGTTCCAAAGCGGCTTCGTCCACGTTTCCGTCACGAAGTGGTGTGATCAGGGCGGTGATCACGCCCTTGAACAAGGGTGCGGTCATAGGAACTACTCTACCTGCGTGGGAAAGGGGCGACGCGCGCCCGGATCAAGCGGTAGAGGGTAGGTTGCCGGCTTGGCCGCTGCAACCGGGTTGAATGGGGTTTGTTCGAACGATGATAGCGACCACCCTGGCCGCGGCTCTTGCGATCCTCGCGCCGCTTCCCTCCGGCCTGCCTCAGACGACGTCGGAACTGAACACCGGACCCCAGCCTTACTCGGAGGTCGTGGGGACGCCGAACCCGACCAACCAGCCGCGTGTGCTGAGCCCCTCCGACGGCGCCGCCTTCCGCGAAGGCCTGGCCGCGGCCCGCGCCCGCAACGTCATCGCCACCCAGGACGCCATCGCCCGGATCAACGACCAGACGGCGAGGAAGATCGTCGAATGGGCCCTGGTCGACACTTCGGCGACCCAGCTGTCCTACGACCAGCTGTCGCGCGACCAGCGGGTGCTCGCAGGCTGGCCCCGGGCCGAAGGACGCCGCGCCGCGGGAGAGATCGCCCTGGACCGCGCCGGGCTCCAGCCTAACGACGTCCTCGCCTTCTTCGGCGACAGCAAGCCGACGACCGTCCAGGGCGCCATCGCCCTGACCTGGGCGCTGCAGCAGACCGGCCGCACCGACGACGCCCGCCGGCTGATCGCCGACTGGTGGCGGACCCAGTCGTTCGACGACGCCAACCAGAGCCGTATCCTGGGCCAGTGGAGCAACTGGCTGACCCCGGCCGACCACGAAGCGCGGCTGAACATGCTGCTGTCGGGGCCGCACGGCCCGGCGACGCGGTCGATGCTGAACCTCGTCTCGCCCGAGCGCGCGACCATCGCCAATGCGGTCATGGCCCTGCGCACAGCCTACAGCCCCGACGCCATCGTCGCGGGCCTGAGCACCAGCCAGGCGCTGGATCCGAATGTGGTGCTGGAGCGGGTCCGCATCCTGCGCGGCGCCAGCCGCGAGCGCGAAGGCTATGAGCTGCTGCGCTATCTGCCGCCCGCACCGCTGCATTCCGACGGCCAGTCGACCCTGTGGAGCGAGCGCCGCAACTACTATCTCGACGCCCTGCAGGACCGGAGCTGGCAGGCGGCCTATGACGCCATGGCCGGCCACGGCTTCGCCGGCGGCGACCGCAAGGTGGACGCAGAGTTCTTCGCGGGCTGGGTGGCCCTGACCAAGCTGAACGACCCGGCCCGGGCGGCGCGGCATTTCGAGACCCTGCGCAATGTCTCCTCGACCCCGATCACGCAAGGGCGCGCCCTCTACTGGCTTGGCCGCGCGGCCGAGGCGCAAGGCGACCGAAACGGCGCCCAGCAGTGGTACCGGGCCGGCGCGACCCATATCCAGACCTTCTACGGCCAACTGGCCGCCGAGAAGGCCGGCTATACGACCCTGACCCTGCCGGCCGACCCCGCCGTCTCCTCCGCCGACGTGGCGCGGTTCGAGGGCAATGAGGTGGTCCGGGCGATGCGCATCCTCGGCGAGACGGGCGAGATGAGCCTGTTCCGGGTGTTCGCCTACCACCTGGACGACACCGTTCCCGGCGCGACCGACCTGGCCCAGCTGATGGACCTGTCGCGCGCCTATGGCGACGGCTTCGGGGCGATGATGGTCGGCCGCGCGGCCAGCCAGCGCGGCATCCTGATGCCCGAGCGGATGTACCCGATCCGCATCCCGCCGCAGGTCGGTGGCGCCGCGCCACTCGAGTTCACCCTGGCCATCACCCGTCAGGAATCCAGCTTCGACCCGCGCGCCCGCTCCGGCGCCGATGCGCGCGGCATGATGCAGTTCCTGCCCGCCACCGCCTCAGGCGTCGCCCGGCGTCTGGGCATGGGCTATTCGGCCGAGCGGCTGTGGGACGCGGACTACAATATGACGCTCGGCAGCTATCACCTGGGCGAGCTGATGAACAACTACGGCGGCTCGATGCTGATGACGACGGTCGGCTACAATGCCGGTCCGGCCCGGCCGCCGCAGTGGGTGGCCCGTTGCGGCGATCCGCGCACCGGTCCCGACGCCGCCATCGACTATATCGAGTGCGCCCCCTTCACCGAGACGCGCAACTATATGATGCGGGTGATGGAGAATATGTCGGTCTACAAGGCCCGGCTGAACGGCGGTTCCGCGCCCCTGACCCTGTCGTCGGACATCTCGCGCGGCGCAGTCCCAGGACCGAGACCCTACGCGCCCTGACGCCTGATCAGGGCTTGATCAGGCCCTCGAGCAGGGCGTCGATCATGGTCCGGGTCAGCAGGTCGCGCTCGACCCAGCCGAAATAGGGTTTGGTGATCACCAGGGACACGACACCGTGCGCCCCGGCCCAGAAGACCTGGCCCGCCAGCTTGGCGTTGTCGACGCGCAGGCGATCGGCGGCGATCAGCTGGGCCAGCAGGTCCTCGAAGGTGCGAAACAGCTCGGCGCCCATCTGCTGGGCCGCCGACTGGGCCCCGTGACGGGCCTCGACCGGCCGGGTCAGATAGACCAGCCGATAGGCGTTCGGATTGGTGAAGCCGAAGCGCACATAGGCCTCCAGCATGTGGCGCAGCTTGACCTCGGCGGGCTCGTCGACCGCGGTGATGGCCCGGTTCTCGCAGATCAGCTTTTCGAAGGCCTCTCGGCAGATCTCATGCAGGATCTCGCCCTTCTCGGAGAAGTGCATGTAAAGGGCCGTGGAGGACAGTCCGACCTCGTCGGCGATCTTGCGGATCGTGGCGCCCTCATAGCCGTGCTCGACGAAGATCCGCTCGGCGGCGGCCAGGATTTCGGCGCGCCGGACGTGGCCCTCGCCCTTGGGCTTTCGGGCCGAGCGGCCGGTGGCTTCCGAAGGGGCGATGCTGGCGGTCGGCGCGTCGGACAAGGACGAAACTCCACGAACGGGCAGATTGAATAGCCCCATTCGCCAGCGGGCGGCAATCACCTCTCAGTGTGGGTTGATTCGGACGCAACCCCAAGTTAACCATTTCAAATGACGGGGGGCGGACCAGAACGGGCCGTAGGGGGCTGTTCCCCTTGCGAGAGCGCGGTCTGGAGAGGCGTCAGCGTCTTTCAGGCCCTGTCGCTGGCACTTCTTCTGGTTGTCACCCTCGGCGCCCTGTTCGTCTGGAAGGCGGCCGCGACGGGCTGGCTGATCCTCGGCGTCCAGATGGGCTTCGTGGCCTTGGCGGTCTGGCGGATCGCGAGCATCCTGATCAGTCGCGACGCCGTCCCCGCACCGCCATCGGAGATGATACGGCCGAAGGGCGGCTGGCCGCGGTACACGATGCTGATCGCCCTGCATGATGAGGCAGAGGTGGTCGGCCAGTTGATCACGCGGCTGGCGAAGATCGATTATCCGCCCGACAGGCTGGAAGCCCTGCTGCTGCTCGAGGCCCATGACGGGGCCACGATCGCCGCGGCGGCGCAGGCCGACCGACCGCACTGGATGCGCATCGTGGTCGTGCCGCCGGGCGCGCCGCAGACCAAGCCGCGCGCCCTGAATTTCGGCCTCGCCCAGGCCCGGGGCGGGCTGGTGACCATCTATGACGCCGAGGACGATCCCGATCCCTTCCAGCTGCGCGAGGCCGCCGCCCGTTTCGCTGCGGACACCCCGCGTCGCCTCGCCTGCCTCCAGGCGCCGCTGCGCATCCGGCGGCGGGGCTGCGATCACGCCGCACCGTTTCTGGACCGGCAGTTCGCGGTCGAGTACGCGAGCCTGTTCGAGGTCGCCCTGCCCGCCCTGGCCCGGCTGGGCCTGCCCTTCCCGCTGGGCGGGACCAGCAACCACTTCCGCGCCGATGTGCTGAGGGCCGTGGGCGGCTGGGACGCCTGGAACGTCACCGAGGACGCCGATCTGGGCTTTCGGCTGTGGCGCGGCGGCTGGACGCTGGGCGTCCTCTCCCGGCCCACCTATGAGACCCCTCCGGGCGACCTGGAGCTATGGCTGCCGCAGCGGACCCGCTGGCTGAAGGGCTATATGCAGACCTGGGGCGTCCATACCCGCAGCCTGGCCGGACTGGGTCTCCGGGGTGCGGCGGCCCTCACCCTGACACTGGGCGTCGGCCTGGCCTCGGCGGCGATCCATGCCGCAACCCTGGCCTGGGTGATGACGGCGATGCTGGTCGCCGCGACCGCCGGCCTGTCGCCCGGGACGCCCGTCTTCGGCCTTTGCGTCCTGGTCCTGGGCGCCGCCGCGGCCTGGCTGCAGGGCAAGATCGGGGCGATGCGCGCCCATGTGCCCTATTCCGCCACCGACATGATGGCCGCGCCCGCCTACTGGTCCCTGCTCAGCCTGGCCTTTGTTCACGCCGCCTGGCGGCTGGTCCGCGAGCCCTTCGCCTGGGACAAGACCACCCATTTCCGCGACGGGGAGCCGGAGGGAAAGTCGGAGCTGGAAGAGGCGCTCATCAAGGTCGATGCTGGACGACAAGCGGCATGACGCCCCGGATTTGAAGTGAGAGCATGATTCACGCTTCAGACTGACCCGCGAAGCGGTTCCGTCCAAACCGATCATGCTCTAAGCAGCGCCCGATGGCCCCCGTTCTTTCCAAGACCCCCGAAACCCTGCTGACGACCGGCTGGTCCGACTACGCCCTGCTGGACAGCGGCGACGGCAGGAAGCTGGAGCGCTACGGGCGTCACACGGTCGTGCGGCCCGAGCCGCAGTGTTTCTGGTCGCCGCGCGACCCCTCTGCCTTTGAAACCGCCAACGCCCTGTTCGATCCGCAGCAGGAGGAGGAGGACTCCGGCCGCTGGCGTTTCGACAGACACGGCCCGATCGACGCCTTCCCGCTGACGTGGCGGGATGTGAAATTCATCGGCCGCTTCACCCCCTTCCGCCACCTCGCCTTCTTCCCTGAGCAGGCTGCCAACTGGGAGTGGATGGACGCGCGCATTCGCACCCTGACGCGCTCAAGTAGTCCAAAGGACGATAGCGCAACGAACAAAGCGCCGAAGATCCTCAACCTGTTCGGCTATACGGGCGTCGCGTCTCTCGCGGCCGCCGCTGCCGGCGCCGAGGTCACCCACGTCGACGCCTCCAAGAAGTCGGTCGCCTATGCGCGTGAGAACGCCGAGCTGTCCGGCATGACCGACAAGCCGATCCGCTGGATCGTCGAGGACGCCCGCAAATACGTCGCGCGAGAGGTCCGGCGCGGGGCCAAATATCAAGGGATCATCCTCGACCCGCCCAAATACGGACGCGGCCCGACGGGCGAGGTCTGGCGGCTGTTCGAGGACCTGCCCGCGCTCCTGAAGGACTGCGCCGCCTTGCTGGGCGATGATGCGTCATTCCTGCTGCTCAACGCCTATGCGGCGCGGATCTCGGGCCTGTCGCTGGCCCATTTGATGGCCGAGGCGACCCATGATCGGGGCGGCCGGATCGACTGGGGCGAGCTGGCCCTGTCCGAGGACCCGCCCAGGGATGGAAGTGACGCCCGCGCCATCGGCCTGAGCTTCTTCGCCAGGTGGTCGGCATGACGGATGAGCGCATCATCACCTCCCTGACCAACGACACGGTCAAGGCCGTCCGCGCGCTCAACATGCGCAAGGAACGCGAGGCGACGGGCCGCTTCCTGGCCGAAGGGCTCAAGTTCATCGGCGAGGCCCTGGATCAGGGCCGGGCGCCGACGATGCTGCTGGTCGGGATGGAGGCGCGGCCGCATCCGCTGCTCGACCGGGCGAAGGCCGCGACGCTCAAGGCCGGCGGCGAGATCGTCGTCGTCACCCATCCGATCCTCGAAAAGATCAGCCGGCGCGAGAACCCGCAGACGGTGCTGGCCGTGTTTGCACAGGCCTATACGCCCCTGTCGGCCATCAAGCCGGAGGCCGCCCCCTGCTGGGTCGCGCTGGAGCAGGTGCGCGATCCGGGCAACCTCGGCACCATCATCCGAACGGCCGATGCGGCCGGCTGCGGCGGCGTCATCCTGATCGGCGACTGCGTGGACCCCTTCTCGGTCGAGGCGGTGCGGGCGACGATGGGCTCGGTCTTCGCCGTCAGCATCTCGAAGGCCACGCCCGCCGAGTTCCTGGCCTGGCGTCAGGGCTGGCCGGCCAGCGTGGTCGGCACCCGACTGGACGCCACCCACGGCTATCGCGACGCCGACTATGCCCGGCCGACCCTGATCCTGATGGGCAATGAACAGGCCGGGCTGACCGACGACCTGGCCGCCGCCTGCGACGTCAACGTCAAGATCCCCATGCGCGGTCGCGCCGACAGCCTGAACCTGGCCATCGCGACCGGGATCATGGTCTATGCGGTGACGGACAGCGTCTGATCAGGCAGCGCCCTCGCCTTCCTCATTCTTCAGCCGCGTCATGGCCCACAGCGCCAGGGTCGTCAGCAGGGCCGCGCCGGTCAGATAGAGGCCCACGGCGCCCAGTCCGAAGCTCTTGCCCAACATGGTCGCCACATAGGGGGCCAGGGATGCGCCGAGGATTCCCGCGACGTTGAACGCCATCGACGCCCCCGTATAGCGCACCGCCGCCGGGAAAGGCCGCGCCATGGCCGCGCTCAACGGCCCGTATGTGCAGCCCATCAGGGCGAAGCCGAGCGCGAAATAGACCAGTAGTCCCGGCAGCCCGGCATTGAACAGCGGTGCGATGAGGAAGCCGAACACGCCGATCCCGATCGAAGCCAGCATCAGGATGCGCAGCTGCCCCCAGCGGTCCGCTGCGAGGGCCGCGACGGGAATGAAGGCCCCGAAGAACATCACCCCGATCAGCTGCAGAGGCAGGATGTCGGCCCGGGACAGGCCCAGCTCGCCGGTCGCCCAGGACAGGCCCCAGACGGTCAGCAGATAGAAGACCACGAAGGTCGTCGTCCCGCCCAGGGCGCCGAGCGCCAGGGCGCCCTTGTACCGGGCGAACAGGGTCAGGACCGGCGCTCGCACCCGCTCGGCCTTGGCCACGACCTTCTGGAACTCGGGCGTCTCGTGGATGCGCAGCCGCACCCACAGGCCGACGAAGACCAGGATCGAGCTGGCCACGAACGGGATCCGCCAGCCCCAGCTCAGGAAGTCCGCCTCGGCCATGAAGCTGGTCAGGAGGATGAAGGCCCCGGTCGAGAGGATGAAGCCGATGGGCGCGCCGAGCTGCGGGAACATGCCAAACCAGGCCTTGCGCCCCGGCGGGGCGTTCTCGGTCGCCAGCAGCACCGCCCCGCCCCACTCGCCGCCCAGGCCGAAGCCCTGACCGAAGCGGCAGATGGCCAGTAGCAGCGGCGCAATGACCCCGACCTGGGCATGGGTCGGCAGAAGGCCGATGGCGATGGTCGACAGCCCCATGGTCATCAGGGCGGCCACGAGGGTGGCCTTGCGCCCGACCCGGTCGCCGAAATGGCCGAACACCACGGCGCCGACGGGGCGGGCGAAGAAGGCGATGGCGAAGGTCACGAAGGAACTCAGCTGCGCCGCCGCCGGGTCGGTGCCCGGGAAGAACAGGGCCGGAAACACCAGCACCGCCGCCGTGGCGTAGATGTAGAAGTCGAAGAACTCGATGGTCGTGCCGATCAGGCTGGCGAACAGCACGCGGCGGGTCGACGCCGGGCTGGGCGCGAACAGCAGGTCGGATTGGGTCACGGGCGCATCCTCGGGCTTCTTTCCCGCATGGGATGCGCGGGGCGACCGGTCAGGTCAAGCCGGAAGCTCTGCCGTTTCCTTCACCGGCGCCGGTTCGCCTTCGGGCCGTTCGGCGTAACGGCGGGCCAGGACGGCGCAGACGAACAGCTGGATCTGGTGGAACAGCATCAGCGGCAGAACGATCAGGCTGACCGCCTGACCGGCGAACAGGATGGCGGCCATGGGGATGCCCGAGACCATCCCCTTCTTGGAGCCGCAGAAGACGATGGCGATCTCGTCCTCTTTCGAAAAGCCCAGCCTGCGGCTGGCGATCGTCAGGGTCACCATGACGGCGCCCAACACGAGGATGTTGAGGAGGAAGACCAGACCCAGATCGAGGACGTCCAGTTTGCCCCAGATGCCCGCGACCATGCCCGCGCTGAAGGCCGCATAGACGACGAGCAGGATCGAGCCGCGGTCGACGTAACCGACCAGTTTGGCGTGGCGGCTCAGGAAGGCGCCGATCAGCGGCCGCGCCGCCTGACCGAGGACGAAGGGCAGCAGGATCTGCAGGGAGATGTCCTCGACCGCCTTCAGCGAGATCCCGCCGCTCGCGCCCGGCAGCAGGAAGGTGACCAGAAGCGGCGTCAGGACCACGCCCAGCAGATTGGACAGCGACGCGCTGCACAGGGCCGCCGGGACATTGCCACGAGCGATGGAGGTGAAGGCGATCGACGACTGCACCGTCGAGGGCAGCAGGCTGAGATACAGAAGCCCGACCGCGATCTCGGGCGCCAGAAAGCGGCCGAAGACGGCGTTCACCGCCAGGCCGATCAGGGGAAACAGGACGAAGGTCGAGGCGAACACCATCGACTGCAGCCGCCAGTGCGACAGCCCGGCCCAGATCGCCGCGGGCGAAAGCCGTGCGCCGTACAGGAAGAACAGCAGGGCCACCGCCGCCGTGGTCACCCACTCCGCCACGACCGCCCACTCCCCCCTCGCCGGCAGGACGGCGGCGATGGCCACCGTCGCGATCAGCATCAGCAGATAGGGGTCGATCAGGCGGCGCAACGTGCTCATGCGAAGGCTTTGGGCCTCTGCGCTGCGATGCACAACCGGCCGGGCCTCACGAACGGTGACCGCTCCCCGTGCTCACACGGCTAGATCGGAACGAGGAAGTAGGTGATCCCGGTGACCTGCAGAATGACGTAGGCCAGCATCGAACCGATGAACATCACCACCCCCAGGGCGATCACCCGCGCCGCCGATCCGAACCAGGACAGCCCATAGGCGAACCGCACATGGGCCACGCCGTGGACGACGATCGCGATGAACAGCACCGGCAGCACAAGCGGGGCCAGCGACATCGTCGGGTTCATCAGAAGGCGGGCCACGGCGAAGTCGCCGACGTATTGAACCGACAGACCGGAGACCACGATGAACGCCAGAACGGAACAGGCCGCCAGCCCGAGGAAGGCGCTCTCGTAGAGGGCGAAGGCGACGTGCTGGTAAAAGGTTCGCTTGAGCCGTGACGGCAGCAGCAGCGGCATGATCAGGGCCGTCACAGCAGTGCCGACCACAGCCGTCTGGAAGACGAACAATTGCAGGATCGACCCGATGACGCCGTCGCTCCTGGGCCAGGCAAGGCTTTGGGCCAGGGTCAGGATCGATCCGAACACCACGACGGCGAACACCGTCCGGACCGGCGACATTCTCAAGGTCCGCCGGCCTTCCCACCAATCCCGCGTAAGACGACCGGGATTGAGCAGCAGCAGTCCCAGGGTGCTCCACAGAATCCCGTCCGGCCGGGCAAACGCCATCAGCCATTCGATGACGAGGTCGAGGACCCGATCCCGCTGAACGACCGTCTGGCCGCATTCTCCGCAATAGCGGCCGGTGACGGGGTGCGCGCAGTTGCGGCACAGCAGGGTCGATGTCGGCGCCACCTCAGCGATTTCAGGCAATGTCGACACGCGGACCTCCGGGGATAGGACGCATGCTCGCCGATCGCGCTCAACACACCCTTAAGCTGAGCGAAGAAATCCGCACCCGGGCGTCGCCTCAGGTCCCTCGCGGCTTGGCGCGGCTGGTGGGGTCGGCGTTGGCGGGGTCTTCGGGCCAGGGGTGGCGGGGGTAGCGGCCGCGCATCTCGGCGCGGACGGCGGCCCAGCTGCCGGACCAGAAGCCGGGCAGGTCTTTGGTCATCTGCACCGGACGGCGGGCGGGCGACAGCAGGGCGAGCGTCAGGGCGACGCGGGCATGACCGCCGACCGTCGGATGGGTTTTCAGGCCGAACAGCTCCTGCACCCGGATATCGACGCGTGGCCCGCCCTCGGCCGCATAGTCGATGGCGGCAGAGCCGAGCGGCGTGACCAGCCGGGCGGGCGCCAGATCGTCCAGCGCCCTCTGCCGGTCCCAGGGGATCAGGGTCCGCAACCCCTGTTCCAGCGCCCCGTCGGAGATGGCCTCGAGCGACTGGACGGTCTCCAGCAGGGGCCAGAGCCAGGTCTCGCGTTCGGCCAGAAGCCCGGCCTCCGACATATCGGGCCAGCCGTCCTCCAGCCCCGCCAACCACACCAGCCGGGCGCGCAGATCGGAGGCCCGCTCGCCCCATTTCAGATCGCGCAGGCCGTCGCGCTCGACCTCGGCCTTCAGGGCGGCCGTGACGGCGGCGCGGTCGGGGGCGCCGGTGATCTTCTCGTCGACGACGATGGCGCCCAGACGCCGGATGCGGCGCATGACCATACGGCCCGAGGGTTCGCGCGTCAGCCGGTCCTCGACCGTGACCTGATCCTCCAGCGCCGCCGGATCGACCGGCGCGGCCAGACGGATACGGTCGCGAGCGTCCCCGCCGCCGACCTCTGCGACAGCCAGCCAGGGCTCGCGCGCCAGCTGATCGGTCGGATCGAGGAAGGCGCCGCGTCCCGAAGCCAGCAGCACCTCGCCCGGCTTGCCGCGCGCCCTGGCGATCCGCTCGGGGAAGGCGGCGGCCAGCAGGGTTCCAATGTCTCCGTCACCGCCCTTCCCGCGCCCTTGGGACGCCGCCCGGCTCCAGCGCTCGGCCAGCTTCATCGCGTCGCGGGCGCGGGGCGAGCGGTCGCGCTCCAACCCGCGCAGACGCTCGCGGATATCGACGTCATTGCCGCCCAGCCCCGGCTCGGACAGCACCGCCGCCAACTTCGCGCCCAGCATCGCCTCGCCCGCATCGGCGGCTACGGCGGCCAGATGAGCCAGACGGGGCGTCAGGGGGATGCCGATCAGCCTCTTCCCATGGTCGGTCAGGGCGCCGGCCTGATCCAGCGCGCCCAGCCGGGTCAAGACGTTCCTCGCCTCGGCGAAGGCGCCGGCGGGCGGCGGGTCCCGCAGGGCCAGCTCCTCGGCCGACCGCGCCCCCCAGCGGGCCAGATCCAGGGCGAAGGCGGTCAGGTCGGCCTCGAGAATCTCGGGCCGCTGATGCGGGACCAGACCGCGTGTCTGTTCCTCGTCCCACAGCCGGTAGCAGACGCCGGGCTCCACCCGCCCCGCCCGGCCCCGGCGCTGTTCCGCCGAGGACCGGCTGACGCGGACGGTGATCAAGCGGGTCAGGCCGCTGGACGGCTCGAAGCGGGGCACACGCGACAGGCCGCCGTCGATGACGACCCGGACGCCCTCGATGGTCAGGCTGGTCTCGGCGACCGAGGTGGCCAGGACGATCTTGCGCCGGCCGGGCGGCGACGGACCCAGCGCCCGGTCCTGCTCGGCCTTGTCCAGCGCACCGTACAGGGCGACCACATCGACCGCCGGGTCGTGCACCTGTTCGTTCAGTCGCTGCAGGGTGCGGTGGATCTCGCCCTGCCCCGGCAGGAAGGCGAGGATCGACCCGGTCTCCTCGGTCAGGGCCTGACGGCAGGCCCGGGCCATGGCGTCCTCGAACCGTTCGGCGGCGTTGCGGCCCAGGTAACGGGTCTCGACCGGGAACATCCGCCCCTGCGCCTCGACCACGGGCGCGCCCTGCAACAGCGCCGACACCCCCGCGATATCCAGCGTCGCCGACATGACCAGCAGCTTCAGATCGGGCCGCAGCAGGGACTGACTCTCCCGCGCCAGGGCCAGACCCAGGTCGGCGTCCAGACTGCGCTCGTGGAACTCGTCGAACAGGACGGCGCCGACGCCGTCGAGCCCGGGGTCTTCGAGGATGATGCGGGTGAAGACGCCCTCGGTGATCACCTCGATGCGGGTCTTCGGTCCGATCCGGCTCTGCAGCCGGGTGCGATAGCCGACGGTTTCGCCGGCGGATTCCTTCAGGGTCGCCGCCATACGTTCGGCGGCGGCGCGGGCGGCCAGACGCCGTGGCTCCAGCACCAGCACCTTGCCGTCGCCCAGCCAATCCTGGTCCAGCAGGGCCAGGGGCACGACCGTCGTCTTGCCCGCCCCCGGCGGCGCGGCCAGCACGACCGCGTCCGACCCGGCAATCGCGGTCTTCAGGTCTTCGAGAACAGCATGAATCGGAAGCATCAAACGCGCTCTAGCGGCAACGCAGGCGGTCATGAAAGCGTCGTCGCAAGGTCACCCGATTGATACCGCGTTGCACAAGCCCGTTTCCATGGTTAGCGTCCCGCCCAAACCGGCAGGAGCCGGGGGCAACAAGTCGAGGGGTAATCCATGTGGCGCGTTAAATCGCTAGACGCGATTCTAGCCACGGCCGAGAAGAAGTCTCTTCATCGGTCGCTAGGTCCGGTTCAACTGACCCTTTTGGGTATCGGCGCCATCATCGGCACCGGCATTTTCGTCCTGACCGCGGCCGCCTCGCAAAAGGCCGGCCCGGGCATGATGCTGAGCTTCGTGATCGCCGGCGCGGTCTGCGCGGTCGCCGCGCTCTGCTACTCCGAACTGGCGGCCATGGCCCCGGTTTCGGGCTCCGCCTACACCTATACCTACGCCGTCATGGGCGAACTGCTGGCTTGGTGCGTCGGCTGGGCCCTGATCCTCGAATACGCCGTCGCGGCCTCGGCCGTGTCGGTCGGCTGGTCGGGCTATGTGCTGGGCTTGATAGAGAACGGGCTACATTTCAACTTCCCTGATCTTCTATCCGCCGGACCGACCTGGGCCATGAAGGGCTTCATCCCGGTGCCGGACTTCTCGGCGGGCATCGTCAATGTTCCGGCCATCATCGTGGCCCTCGCCGTGACCGGCCTGCTGATCCTCGGCACGACGGAATCGGCCCGCGTCAACGCCATCTTGGTGGCCATCAAGGTCATCGCCCTGACGGTCTTCATCGTCCTGACCCTCCCGGTCATCGACACCGCCAACCTGTCGCCCTTCACGCCTAACGGCATGTTCGGCGCCTATTCGGGCATGGGCGTCGTCGGGGCCGCCGCCTCGATCTTCTTCGCCTACGTCGGCTTCGACGCCGTCTCGACGGCCGCCGAGGAAACCAAGAACCCGCAGAAGAACGTGCCGATCGGCCTGATCGGTTCGCTGGCCTTCTGTACGGTCTTCTATCTGCTGGTCGCCCTCGGCGCGGCCGGCGCCATCGGCGCCCAGCCGGTGCTCGGCGCCGGCGGTGCGGCTGTCGAGCCGGGTTCGCCCGCCTTCGTCGCCGCCTGCGCCCTGCCCGCCAACGCCCAGCAACTGGTTTGCTCGAACGAGGCGCTGGCCCACGTCCTGCGCGTCATCGGTCACCCGCAGGTCGGCAACGCCCTGGGCCTGGCCGCCATGCTGGCCCTGCCCTCGGTCATCCTGATGATGATCTATGGTCAGACCCGCATCTTCTTCGTCATGGCGCGTGACGGTCTGCTGCCGGAAGGCCTGACCAAGATGCACAAGACGTTCAAGACGCCTTACATCGTGACCCTGTTCACCGGGATCGCCGTCGCCATCGCCGCGGCCCTGTTCCCGGTCGGGAAGCTGGCCGACATCTCCAACTCGGGAACGCTGTTCGCCTTCTTCATGGTCTCGATCGCGGTCCTGGTCCTGCGCAAGACGGATCCGAACCGTGGCCGGCCGTTCAGAATGCCGCTGGTCTGGATCATCGCGCCGATCTCGGCCGCCGGCTGCGCCTTCCTGTTCTGGAACCTGCCGCACGACGCCAAGATGGTGCTGCCGATCTGGGGCGGCGTCGGCCTGGTGATCTACTTCCTGTACGGCTACCGCAAGAGCCACATGGCCAAGGGTCGGATGGAAGTCCACGAAGACGACGCCGACATCCCGCCGCCGCCGGCGACGACCTGATCGGACCGAAACGACAGAAAGGCCCCGGAGCGATCCGGGGCCTTTTTTGTTGGTGGATACAGCCGCAAGGCGCTTAATCGGCGAGCGACCGCGTCGCGAGCGTTAGCGCGCTGGAACGGAATGGCGCTCAAGCAGCGAGGCTCCGCGAGCCCGAGCGTTAGCGCCCCTAGAAGGAAGAGTTGGTGCGGATGAGAGGACTCGAACCTCCACATCTCTCGATGCCAGAACCTAAATCTGGTGCGTCTACCAGTTTCGCCACATCCGCACGGTAGGAGCGCCGCTCTACAGGCGGGCCGCGCTCGCGTCTACGCCCACAGCCGAATCGCGTCCTCATTGACGGGGTCGTCGTTCGCCACCACCCCGGCCGTATAGGTCAGCCGGGTCTCGCGCGAGCCGCAGCGGCAGCGGAACCGCTCGGAGCGGCCGCTGACGGGCCAGAAGCGGCGCGCGCCGAACAGGGGCTGGGGATCGACCAGGATCTCGTGGCTGCATCCGGACCCCGCACAGGCGACGACCAGCTGGGCGCCGGTCACATGCACGCCGGCCGCCGCCGTGGACGGCGCGGCGCCCAGGCCGGGCCGGGCGAATCTTTCGGTCCTGATATCGTGCATGGCGCTCCTCCTGCCCCGAAGGCTAGGCAGGCGAGCGGATCGGCTCAAGCCGCTTGTTGCCGTTCCGTTCCCGTTTCTGTGGACG
Organism: Brevundimonas goettingensis; assembly: GCF_017487405.1. NCBI lineage: Bacteria > Pseudomonadati > Pseudomonadota > Alphaproteobacteria > Caulobacterales > Caulobacteraceae > Brevundimonas > Brevundimonas goettingensis. The sequence continues at coordinate 1,442,307 of NZ_CP062222.1, forward strand.
ATGCCGACGAGCGCCGTTCGCCCTATTTCAGGTCGCGCAGCACTGCCGGCAGCAGCTCCGGCAGGTCCTCCGCGATCAGGCCGGGACCGAAGCGTTCGGCGGCGTCGGCGTGCATCCAGACCGCCGCAGAGGCGGCCTCGAAACTGTCCATCCGCTGGGCGATCAGGCCCGCGATCATTCCGGCGAGGACGTCGCCGCTGCCGGCCGTGGCCAACCAGGGGCTGCCGTTCGGATTGATCCTCAGCCGGCCATCAGGCGAGGCGATGATCGTCTCACGGCCCTTCAGCACCACCACGGCCCCCGCGACGCGGGCGGCCTCCCAGGCGGCGGTCTCGCGTCCGTGCTTGAGCAGGTTCGGGAACACCCGGTCGAACTCTCCCTCATGCGGGGTCAGGACGTCGTCGCGGTCCAGACAGGCGAACAGGGCCTTGGGCCGGTCCTTGAACAGGGTCAGGGCGTCGGCGTCGACCACCAGGGCCGCGCCTGTGCGACCAAGGGCCGCGAGGTTGTAGCCGGTCTCCTCCTCCAGCCCCGCCGCGGGGCCGATGACCACGGCGTCCAGCGGATCGGCCAGCCGGCCGAGAGCCTCGGGCGACAGGAATTCGTCGATCATGATCGCGGTCACCGTCGGGGCGATCACCGGGGCCGCGCCGGGCGGACACAGGATGCGCACCAGACCCGCGCCGATCCTCAGACCTGCCCGCGCCGCCAGCCGGGCCGCGCCCGTATTCCAGGCGGGACCGGAGACCACGCCCAGCCGGCCCCTTTGATGTTTGTGCGCGTCCGGACCGGGCCACGGCAGAATATTGCGCCATAGAGCCGGGGTGTTGGATTCCGTCATCTATCAGTCGGTCCTCTGACACGGAAAATACAAATGGGGCTTGCCTTATGCTGCAATGCGATGTCCCTTTGCTCCCCGAGCGTCCGGCCAATCAAGAGCCGCCTCAGGATTGCAATGAAAAAGATCGAAGCCGTCATCAAGCCTTTCAAGCTGGACGATGTGAAAGAGGCGCTCCAGGACATCGGAGTGCAGGGCATGACTGTGCTGGAGGCCAAGGGATATGGCCGCCAGAAGGGCCATTCCGAACTCTATCGCGGGGCTGAGTACGTCATCGACTTCCTGCCCAAGATCAAGATCGAGGTGGTGGTCGCCGACGACCTCTATCCGGCCGTGGTCGAGGCCATCCAGACGGCGGCCCGCACGGGCAAGATCGGCGACGGAAAGATCTTCGTCACCGAGGTCACCGACGTCATCCGAATCCGAACCGGAGAAACCGGCGCCCAGGCCGTTTGATCAAACCCCGTCGAAGGGTTTCTGGGACCCGACGACACAGCTTCCTCCCCATAAGAAACAGGACCATCGAGAATGAGCGCGGCCGACAAGATCCTCAAGGAGATCAAGGACAAGGACGTGAAATACGTCGATGTCCGCTTCACCGACACCCGTGGCAAGCTTCAGCACGTCACCTTCGACATCGACCTGGTCGACGAAGAGTTTCTGAACGAAGGCACCATGTTCGACGGCTCGTCGATCGCGGGCTGGAAGGCCATCAATGAGTCGGACATGCTGCTCAAGCCCGACCTGACCACGGCCTACATCGACCCGTTCTACCAGGCGACGACGATGTTCCTGTTCTGCGACGTCATGAACCCGGACACCGGCGAGCCCTACAACCGCGACAGCCGCTCGATGGCCAAGAAGGCCCTCAGCTACATCCAGTCCTCGGGCGTGGGCGATGTGGTCTACTTCGGCCCGGAAGCCGAGTTCTTCATCTTCGACGACGTTCGCTGGACGACCGAGCCGGGCCACACGAGCTATTCGTATGACTCGATCGAACTGCCCTCCAACACGGGCGCCGAATACACCGAAGGCAATATGGGCCACCGCCCCGGGCCGAAGGGCGGCTACTTCCCCGTCAACCCGGTCGATTCGGGCCAGGACCTGCGCGCCGAGATGCTGGGCGTCATGCGCGACATGGGCATGCAGCCCGAGAAGCACCACCACGAGGTGGCCCCGGCCCAGCACGAGCTCGGCCTGAAGTTCTCGGACATGCTGACCATGGCCGACCGCCTGCAGCTGTACAAGTACATCATCCACAACGTCGCCGCGGCCTACGGCAAGTCGGCGACCTTCATGGCCAAGCCGATGTTCAAGGACAACGGCTCGGGAATGCACGTGCACCAGTCGATCTGGCGCGATGGCAAGCCGCTGTTCGCCGGCGACAAATACGCGGGCCTGTCGCAGGAATGCCTGTGGTACATCGGCGGTATCATCAAGCACGCCAAGGCCATCAACGCCTTCGCCAACTCGACGACCAACTCCTACAAGCGTCTGGTCCCGGGCTATGAAGCGCCGGTCAAGCTGGCCTATTCGTCGCGCAACCGCTCGGCCTCGATCCGTATTCCGTGGGTCTCGTCGCCGAAGGGCAAGCGTATCGAAGCCCGCTTCCCCGATCCCATGGGCAACCCCTATCTGACCTTCACCGCCCTGCTGATGGCCGGTCTGGACGGGATCGAAAACCAGATCGATCCGGGCGGCCCCGCCGACAAGAACCTCTACGACCTGCCGCCCGAAGAGCGCGGCTCGATCCCCGAGGTCTGCGGCTCGCTGAAGGAAGCTCTCGACAGCCTCGACAAGGACCGCGCCTTCCTCAAGAAGGGCGGCGTCATGGATGACGACTTCATCGACAGCTACATCGAGCTGAAGATGGAAGAGGTGATGCGTCTGCAACTGCACCCGCACCCCGTCGAGTTCGACATGTACTACAGCTGCTGATCGACCCGATCAGTTGAGACGATCAAGGCGCCGGGCGGAAACGTCCGGCGCCTTTTTCCTGTCCGGACCGCCGTTCAGGCCGCCTGCCCCTTGGCGCCGCCCTTCGCGGCCTGAATCCGCGGCGTCTGGCCGCCGTCGCGGGCCAGCATGCGGTCGATGGCCTCGGCCTCGACCGGGCGGCTGAAATAGAAGCCCTGGATGTCCCCGCAGCCGACGATGGCCAGACGGTCGACCTGGGCCCGGGTCTCGACGCCTTCGGCCAACACCTTCAGGTCCAGGGCCTCGGCCATTTCGACGATGGCGCGGACGATGGCGTCGCTCTCGGGCTGCATGCCCAGATGGGTGACGAAGGACCGGTCGATCTTGATCTTGTCGATCGGGAACCGCCTCAGATAGCCGAGGCTGGAATAGCCGGTGCCGAAGTCGTCGATGGCCAGGGTGAAGCCCATCTTGCGCACGGCCTTCAGCGTCTCATAGGTCTCGGGATCGTCGGACAGCAGGACGCTTTCGGTGATCTCGATCTCCAGCGACTTCGCCGAGGCGCCGGTCTCGGTCAGCAGGCCCTGCAGCAGGCCGACCAGATCCCCGGCCTGGACCTGGGTGGCGGAGATGTTGATGGCGGTGCGGATCGACGGCCAGCGGCGGCTGTCGATGAAGGCCTGTTTCAGCGCGAACCGGTCGACGGCTTCCGACAGGCCGCAGTTTTCAGCCAGAGGCACGAAGACGGTCGGTGAGATGACGCCCCGCACCGGATGGTTCCAGCGCATCAGGGCCTCGACCCCGGTCATGGCGCCCTTGGCGTTGATCTGGGGCTGGTAGGACAGGGTCAGGGCGCCCTCTGGCTGTGCGAGGGCCGCGCGCAGATCGGCTTCCATCGCCTTTCGTTCGCGCAGTTCGCTGTCCATCGCCGGATCGAAGGCGCGCCAACCCGCGCCGCCGTGCTTTCGGGCGCCGGCCATGGCCAGACGGGCGCGGCGCAGCCCCTCCTCCGGCCGGCCGTCCGCAGGCGTCCAGAAGGCTAGGCCGATGGAGGCGGAGATGACGGTGTCCCTGGACGCGGCCTCGCAGGGCGCCGCCAGCAGGCGCAGCAGCTGGGCGGCGACGCCCTCGGCCTTGGCCGGGGTCAGGTCGCGCCAGTAGAGGGCGAAGACGCCGTCGGCTATGCGGGCCACAGCGTCGGTCTCGGGACAGACGGTGGCCAGCCGTTTCGACAGCTCGGCGATGACCCGGTCGCCCACATCATGGCCGAGGAAGTCGTACAACTCCTCGAACTGGTCCAGGCCGATGCAGAAGACCCCGACCCGGGCCTCGTCCGGCAGGTCGCCCATCCGGTCCAGAAACAGGGATTTGGTCGGTAGCTGGGTGACGGGATCATGGGTCGCGGAATAGTGGGCCCGCGCCTCGCTCATCTTCAGCCCGCCCTGGTTCTTGCGCAGCTGGCGGTACAGGATGAGGCCGGAAGCGCCCAGACCGATGGCCACTGTCGTGACCAGGCTCCGGTTCGCCGGATCGTTCGTCGCAATGACCAGAAGAACGACCATCAACGCCATGATCGACAGGGCGGCGGCCGTGCTGAGGATATCCAGCGGCTGGCGGGCGGGAACAGGGCTCACGGCGGATCCTGACAGGAGACCGTCAGAGTGCCCGTCAATCCTTGGCAAGCCGTAAACACCGGGAGTAGAGGCCCGGCCGCCTCTATGCCGACGGTAGTATGGACGAGCCCGGCTCGAACGACGCCTGAATCAGGCCGTCAGACCTTCGGCGTCGTCCGCCTTGCGCTTGCGAAGCTCGATGATGCGCACGCACCAGATCGAGATTTCGTAGAGGAGCACCAGGGGCACAGCGAGCATCAGCTGGCTGATCGGATCCGGCGGCGTGACCACGGCGGCGATGACCACGACCCCGACGATGGCGTAGCGGCGACCCGCCACCATGATGTTGGAGGTCAGCAGGCCCGCCAGCCCCAGAAGCGTCGTAACGACGGGCAGCTGGAAGCACAGGCCGAAGGCCAGCAGCAGGGAGGTCACCAGGCTCAGATATTCCGAGATCTTGGTCGTCTGGACCACGGCGATGCCTTCGGCCGCGACCTGCTGACTGAGCGTGAACAGCATGACGAACGGCAGCATGACGAAATAGACCAGGGCCGCCCCCATGACGAACAGCACCGGCGCCGCGACCAGGAACGGCAGGAAGGCCCCGCGCTCGTTGCGGTAAAGCCCCGGCGCGACGAAGCGATAGAGCTGCCAGGCGATTACCGGGAAGGCCAGGACGATGGCGCCGAAGCCGGCGATCTTCATCTTGCTGTAGAGCTGCTCGAGCGGCGCCGTGGCGATCAGTTCGACGGCGGACTGACCGTCCCTGGGAATAGGCTTCAGGCCGGAGGTGACTTCCAGCAGTTCGATCGGATTGGCGTGCTTGTGCTGGGCCGTGGCCACGGCATGGATGGCCGTCGCGGCCTGATAGGGCTTGATCAGGAAGATCTGGATCGGCGCGGCGAAGTAGAAACAGGCCAGAAAGCCGATGGCGAAGGCAGCCACGCAGACCATCAGCCGCCCGCGCAGCTCGATCAGGTGGTCCATCAGCGGCGCGCGAGACGCCTCGATCTCGGCCTCGTTGCGGTCGTAGGTCATAGGTCGAGCTTGCTGTTGCGCGGCGCACGGGCCTTGGCCTTCGGCGCGGGCTTGGCGGCCGTCGCCTTCGTAGCCGGGGCCTTGGTAGAGGTCTTCGCGGCGGGTTTGGCCGCGGCCTTGCGCTTCGCGGGGGTCTTCTGCGGGACGGGCTCAGCCTCGGCCAGAGGCGGGGTCGCCACCGGCATCATCACCGGCTCGCCGTCAGGCCATTCCGAGGCTGACGGGGCCATGACCGGCTCGGCGACAGTCTCCGGCACCACGGGCGCGACGGCGGGCGTATCGACAAACAGCGGCTTGTCGAACTCGTCCTTGATGCCCTTGAATGCAGCATCCGCATCGGCGCCCAGCCGCACGGGGCTGTTCTGGCCGGTGCGCAGGGCCTCGACCTCCTTGCGGAGTTCGTCCAGCTCGGACTGACGCGCCATTTCGTCGAAGCTGGCGCGAAACTCATTGGCCATGCCGCGCGCCTTGGCGACCATCTTGCCCAATTGGCGCAACAGGCCGGGCAGACGCTCCGGTCCTACGACCAGAAGCGCCACCAGGCCGATGATGAACCACTCGCTGCCCCCGATACCGGGACCCAGACCGCCCATGCTGCAGGCTCTTTCCGGTCAGTAGCGACTAGCGCTTCAGCTCTTCTTTTTCGGCGTCGGTGCGCGGCAGGCTCGACACGCCGTCCGAGGGACCGTCCTTCTTGTCGTCGTCCTTCAGGCCTTCACGGAAGGCTTTGATGCCCTTGGCCGCGTCGCCCATGATGTTGGACAGCTTGCCGCGTCCGCCGAAAACCAGCAGCACGACGACCGCGACGATGGCCCAATGCCAGATGCTCATGCTGCCCACGGCGGCGTCTCCCAAAGGGGCCGGATTCGGCCCCGTCACAAATCTTCAGGCGCCATATAGGCTATTGCTTGGCGGCGCGGCAATCGACGCTGTAGTCACACCGCCATGAACGCCCCCTCAAATCACGTGATCATCCACACCGACGGCGCCTGCAAGGGCAATCCGGGCCCCGGTGGCTGGGGGGCGATTCTCCAGGCGGCGGGCAAGACCAAGGAAATGTCGGGCGGCGAACCCCTGACGACCAACAACCGCATGGAGCTGGTGGGCGCCATCATGGCGCTGGAGGCCCTGACCCGGCCGTGCGACGTCGATCTGCACACCGACAGCAAATACGTCCTGGACGGCATCACCAAATGGATCCCGGGCTGGAAGTCGCGCGGCTGGCTGACGGCGGACAAGAAGCCGGTCAAGAACGACGACCTGTGGAAGCGGCTCGACGCGGCGCGCGCGAAGCACAAGGTCAAATGGCATTGGGTCAAGGGCCACGCTGGCCATCCGCTCAACGAGCGCGCCGACGAACTGGCCAACCGCGGCATCAGCGAGATGAAGGCGGCGGCCCGCGCCCGCCCCTAGAGACCCGCTCCTAGGCCACCCTCACCTTCAGGCCCGAGCCGGTCGTCCGCTCCACCACCACGCTGTCGCCGACCATGGGCGGCTCGCCCTCGATCTCGGCGGGCCATTCCGCGCCCGAGACGAAGACCCGGCCACGACCGTCGACGAAGCCCTCGACCACCCGGGCGCGCTGGCCGATCAGGCGGTCGTCGCGGTCGTTGATGTCCGGGTGCTCATCCGGATTGAGCCGCTGCACCAGCCGGCGCGAGGCGAATGTCGATGCCAGGGTCAGGATGGCGAACAGGGCCGCCTCCGCCGGGAAGCCGAGCCGAAGACCCAGGGCGCAGACCACGGCGACCACCCCGGCCGAGACCGCCGGCCAGAGCAGCCATTCGGTCGAGATCGCCGCCTCGATCCCCAGCAGGACCACCCCGACCGCCAGCCACAGCCAGAAGGGCTGGGCGGCGTAGATGTCGATAAGGGCGCTCATGGCGTCACGCGCTCGGGGGTACGGCGCCGCCGCGACGGGCGGGCGCGGGCGGTGTGGGCGGCGTCGGACGCGACTGCTGGTCCTGGGCCAGGCCGACCAGTTGGCCGATCCCCGCGATCGTGCCGACCAGGCCGCTCATCTCGGCGGGGACGATGACCGTCTTCTGGGTCGGGTTGCGGGCCAGTTCGGCGAAGGCCTCCACATACTTCTGGGCGACGAAGTAGTTGATGGCGTTGACGTCACCGCGGGCGATGGCTTCGGACACCATGGCCGTCGCCTTGGCCTCGGCCTCGGCGGCGCGTTCACGGGCCTCGGCGTCGCGGAAGGCGGCCTCCTTGCGACCCTCGGACTGGAGGATGGCCGACTGTTTGGCGCCCTCGGCGCGGGCGATGGCGGCCTGTTTCTCGCCCTCGGCCTCGGTGATGATGGCGCGCTTCTCGCGCTCGGCTTTCATCTGACGCGCCATGGCGTTGGTGATGTCGGCGGGCGGGGTCAGGTCCTTGATCTCGATCCGGTTGACCTTGACGCCCCACGGCTCGGTCGCCGCGTCGATGACGGTCAGCAGCCGGCTGTTGATCGAGTCGCGCTGGAACAGCACTTCGTCCAGCTCCATCGAGCCGACCACGGTCCGCAGATTGGTCATGCAGAGCTGGGTGATCGCGTAGGGCAGGTTTTCCACGCGATAGGCGGCCGAGGAGGCCTCCATCACCTGAATGAAGACGATGGCGTCGACCTTCACCATGGCGTTGTCCTTGGTGATGACCTCCTGCTGGGGCACGTCGAGGACCTGCTCCATCATGTTCATGCGCCGGCCGATCCGCTCGACGAACGGGGTCAGGATGTTGATGCCGGGCTTGAGGGTCTTGGTGTAGCGGCCGAAGCGTTCGACCGTGAATTCCCGCCCCTGCGGCACGATCTTGATGACGCTGAACAGTAGAACGAAGGCGAAAATCACCACGAGGGCGATGGCGACATAACTCATGAACAGTCTCCCTTACGAGACTCATCCTAGACCTTCGCCATACGGCTCGCCACGGAAACCGGACGGCGTTCGAGCGGTTTTCGACAACCTGAAGAAACAAAAAGGGCGGCCCCGCAGAGACCGCCCTCAATCGTGCCTTGTACGCCGTAGCCTATTCGGTGATGTCGATCGAACCGCCGTCCAGCTCGCAGAAGTCCTGATCGGCCACGATCACGTCGTCGCCGTCGCTGAAGGTCGCCTTCACGTCGTAGTTGCAGTCTTCCAGGTCGTCGTCGATGGTCACCTCGACGCTCTCGCCGGCCTTCAGCACCTCGCTGCCGAAGATGTCCTCCTCCCAGTCGTTGGTGGAGACCTTGGAGATATAGAGAGACACCAGGGTGTGATGGGTCTTGTTGTTCAGCGTGAAGCTGACCGGCTCGGTCGTCTGGGCGACAGCGACGGCGGGCGCGGCCATCGCTGCGGGCGCCGCCATTGTGAGCAGGGCGGCGGCAAGCGCCGCCTTCGCGAACTTCATCATGGGTCGTGGTCTCCAAGGCCGGCGTGACGCCGGCGGGCTAGCCCCCTGACCCGACGATTGCCGAATCACCGTTATCTTGCGCCTCTCGCTCCCAAACCCAGCCTTCATAATTCGCTGCGTTCCAAACCTGGAATACCGCGCGAGGCGGCGATCACCTCGCCGGGCCGACCGTCATGTCAAACACCTTGCGGATGATCCGGCGGGTTTCGCCCCAGTCGATCAGGGCGTCGATCTCCTCAAGCCGCACGAACCGCGCCTCGGCGGCGTCGTCGCCCGCGAGGGGTTCTCCCGAAACCCACCGCGCGGCGTAGTCGATCAGGACATAGTGCATGCCGGCCTCAGGAAAGATCCCGTCGACGACGTCGACCAGTCCGATGATGTCAGCCTCCACCCCCGTCTCCTCGCGCAGTTCGCGCAGGGCCGCGTCGACGGCGCGTTCGCCTGGTTCAATCCGTCCGCCGGGCAGCGACCACTCCCCTGCTCTCGGCGCCTTGCCTCGGCGGATCAGCAGGACCTCCTCGCCTCTCAGGCAGACGACGCCGACGGCGGGCACGGGAATCGGAGGCTTCGGCGCAAAATCCATGCCCCAGCATAGCTTTCGGCTTCCGTCGCGTGCACGTTTTTGACAGAAGACGCCCATGACCGCGCCCTCTCCCGCCGTACTGCCCATCGTACTGGATGAACTCAAGGCCGCCCTCGGCCCGGCGGGCTGGAGCCAGGATCCGTTCACCCTCGCCCCGCACCTGACCGAATGGCGCGGACGCTGGACCGGCGAGACCCCGATCCTCCTGACTCCCGGCTCGACCGAGGAGGTGGCGAAGGCCGTTTCCATCTGCGCCGCCAACGGCGTGGCCATCATCCCCCAGGGCGGCAACACCGGTCTGGTCGGCGGCCAGATCCCCTATGGCGAGGTCCTGCTGTCCACGCGCCGCCTGCGCGCCGTGCGCGACGTGACCCCGCTGGACGACGCCATGACGCTGGAGGCCGGGATCACCCTGCTCGAGGCCCAGCAGCATGCGGCGGCGGCGGACCGCTTCTTCCCACTCAGCCTCGCGGCAGAGGGCACGGCGACCATCGGCGGCGTCATCTCGACCAACGCCGGCGGCACCCAGGTCCTGCGCTACGGCATGATGCGAGATCAGGTCCTCGGCATCGAGGCGGTCATGCCCAATGGCGAAATCTTCAACGGTCTGAAGCGGCTGCGGAAAGACAACACCGGCTATGACCTCAAACAGCTGCTGATCGGCGCCGAGGGCACCCTGGGCGTGGTCACCGCGGCGACGCTGAAGCTCTATCCGGTCATGCGGTCGCGCGCGGTCGCCATGGTCGCGCTGGAAACGGCGGCGGCCTCGGTCGAACTTCTGGCCCGCGCCCGCGCCGAGACCGGCGGCGGGGTCGAGGCCTTCGAGCTGATGAAGCGTCTGGGCGCCGAACTGGTCATCAAGAACATCCCCGACACCCGCTGGCCGCTCGACCCCATTCCCGAATGGTCGGTGCTGATCGAGATCGCCTCGGGCACGCCCGGCGGCGCCGAGGCCCAGCTCGACGCCCTGCTGGAGGTCGCCTTCGAGGAAGGCCTGATCACCGACGCCGCCATTGCCCAGAACGACAGCCAGCGCGCCGCCTTCTGGCGTCTGCGCGAGGAGCATTCGGCGGCGCTCAAGCCCGAGGGCGGCGGCTGGAAGCACGACGTCTCCGTGCCTATCAGCCGCATCGCGGACTATATCGACGAGGCCACGGCGGCGGTGGAGCGCTTCCATCCCGGCGCCCGCGTCTCGGTCTTCGGCCACGTCGGCGACGGCAATCTGCACTATGACATCCTGCCCGCCGTCGGCGAGGACATCCCCGCCTTCATCGCCCGCTGGAAGGAAGGCTCGCAGGTCGTTCACGACGTCGTCGCCCGCTACGACGGCTCCATCTCGGCCGAACACGGCCTGGGCCGGCTGAAGACCGACGAGGTTCGCAAATACAAGTCGCCGCTGGAGGTCGAGACCATGGCCGCCATCCGCCGCGCCATCGACCCGAAGCGGATCATGAACCCGGCTGTGCTCTTCTGACCGCTTCCGCACCGTTCTGACATTTCCCGCTGAAGCCTTTTCGGGCATTCCGCGTTGACCGAAATCGGGATTCGCAAATCCTGAAGCGTTGGGGAATACGTCGCTGTCCGAAGATGCCGCCCAAGCCGTAGCCGGATCCGGTTTCCTGAGGGATTCGGGCGAGATGGCCATGCGTATTCGCGCCTATGACTGGGCTTCGACGCCGCTGGGGCCGATCGACGCCTGGCCGCAGAGTCTGAAGACCGCCACCGGCCTGCTGATCGCCTCCCCGGTCCCCATCGTCATGCTCTGGGGCGAGCCCGGCGTGATGCTCTACAACGACGCCTATTCCGTCTTCGCCGGCGGACGGCACCCCCAACTCCTCGGCTCCAACGTCCGCGAGGGCTGGCCCGAGGTCGCGGACTTCAACGACAACGTCATGAAGGTCGGCCTGGCCGGCGGCACCCTGGCCTACAAGGATCAGGAGCTGACGCTTTATCGCACGGGGCAGCCCGAGCAGGTCTGGATGAACCTCGACTACTGGCCCGTGCCCGGCGAGGACGGTCGGCCCGCCGGGGTCATCGCCACCGTGGTCGAGACCACGGAGAAGGTTCGCGCTGACCGCTTGCGGGCCGAAACGAACGAGCGTCTGGAGCTGGCCCTGTCGGCCGGTCGCGGCATCGGCACCTGGGACTGGGACATCTCGGCTGACCGCGTCGTCGCCGACGAACGTTTCGCCGAACTCTACGGCGTCGATCCGGCTGTGGCCCGCGACGGTGCACCGCTCAGCGCCTTCTTCAAAGGCATTCACCCCGATGACGCGGAGCGGGTCGGGGAAGAGGTCGAGCGCGCCATCCAGACGCGTGCGCCGTTCCGGTCCGAATACCGGCTGGTCCAGCCGGACGGCGAGATCCGTTGGGTCTCCGCCGAAGGCCGCATCATCACCAACGCGGACGGCAAGGCGCTGCGGTTCCCGGGCGTAACCTTCGACATCACCGACCGCCGGGCCACCGACGCCGCCCTGGCCGAAACCGAGACCCGCTACGACACCCTGTTCGGGGCGACCAACACCGGCTTCTGCATCATCCAGATGAAGTTCGACGCCGACATGCGGCCGGTCGACTATATGATCGTCGAGGGCAATCCGGCCTTCGCTGAAATGACCGGCCTGCAGAACGCCAACGGCAAATGGGTGTCGGAGATTGCTCCGGGGCTGGAGCAGCACTGGTTCGACCTGTACGGCCAGGTCGCCCTCACCGGCAAAACGGCGCGGTTCGAGAACCCCGCCGATGTCTTCGGCCGCTGGTACGACGTGGAGGCCCTGCGCATCGGCGACCCGGCCCTGCACCGCGTCGCCATCCTGTTCACCAACATCACCGAGCGCAAGCAGATCGAGGCGCGTCAGGCCGCCCTGCTGGAACTGACCGACACCCTGCGCGATTTGACCGACGCCGAAGAGATCGCCCAGGCGTCCTCCGCGATCCTCGCCCGCGCTCTGAACGTCACCCGGGCCGGTTATGGCGTCATGAACCTGGCCGCCGAAACGGTGACCATCGCCCGCGACTACAATGCGGCCGGTATGTCCAGCATCGCCGGAACGCTGAAGTTCCGCGACTTCGGCTCCTACATCGACGATCTGGCGCGCGGCGAAACCGTCGTCGTGACCGACACCACGGCGGACGCCCGTACGGCCGACACGGCTGAAGCCCTGGCCGGGATCGGCGTGTCCTCCTTCATCAACATGCCCCTGACCGAACAGGGCCGCGTCGTCGCCCTCGTCTTCGTCAACAACGTCACGCCGCGCCGATGGTCCGACAGCGACGTGGAACTGCTGCGCGAAGTCGCCGCGAGGGTACGGATCGCCATCGAACGCGCCCGCGCCGCCGCGGATCTGGAAGACAGCGAGGCCCGCTATCGGACGCTGTTCGACACCATGGACGAAGGCTTCTGCATCATCGAGTTCTTCGATGGACCGCATGGCCCGGACAGCGACTACATCCACGTCGAGGCCAACCCGGCCTACGCCGCCCAGGCCGGGATCGACCATGTCGTCGGCAAGAAGCTGCGCGAGATGGTCGGTGATGAAGCCGACGCCTGGGTCGCCCGCTACGGCGCTGTGCTGAAGACCGGTGTTCCGATCCGTTTCGAACAGGAGCTCGAGGCGACCGGGCGGTGGCTGGAGCTGTCCGCCTTCCGCGTCGAACCGCCCGAGCGCCGGCAGGTCGCCGTCCTGTTCCAGGACCTGACCGAACGCCGCAAGGCCGAGGTGGCCCTGCGGACAAGCGAGGCGAGCCTGCGACAGCAAGGCGAGGAACTGGCCCGCCTCAACGGCCAGCTCGAAATCCTGCTCGCGGGCAGCAAGGCCGAACGCGACCGGCTGTGGCTGCTATCGCAGGATATGCTCGCCCGCGCCGACTACGGCGGCGGCATGTCGGCGGTAAATCCAGCCTGGACCCGCATCCTTGGCTGGTCGGAGCACGAACTGCTGACCAACCCCTATGCCGACATCATCGATCCGGAGAACCTGCCGGCGACGGTCGCGGCTCTGGAGGAAATGCAGCGCACGGGTCTTCCGACCCGGTTTGAGAACCGCATCCTGACCAGGGACAATGTCTGGACCCCGATCGGCTGGACCGTCGCGCCGGAGCCGGACGGGATCAACTTCATCGCCGTCGGTCGCGACCTGACCGAGGACAAGGCGCGGGAGCAGCAGCTTCTGGCCGCCCAGGAAGCCTTGCGCCAGTCGCAGAAGATGGAGGCGGTCGGCCAGCTGACCGGCGGCATCGCCCACGACTTCAACAACCTGCTGGCCGGGATTTCCGGCAGTCTGGAACTGCTCGGCAAACGTCTCGGCGAGGGCCGGCTGAACGGGATGGAGCGCTATATCGACGCCGCCCAGGGCTCGGCCCAGCGCGCCGCCTCCCTGACACAGCGCCTGCTGGCCTTCTCGCGCCGCCAGACGCTCGATCCCAGGCCGACCGACGTCAATCGCCTGATCGGCGGCATGGAGGACCTGATCCGCCGCACCGTGGGTCCGGACGTCGAGGTCGAGGTGGTCGGCGCCGGCGGTCTGTGGACCACCCGCATCGATGCGTCCCAGCTCGAAAACGCCCTCCTCAACCTGTGCATCAACGGCCGCGACGCCATGGCCCCGGATGGCGGCCGCCTGACCATCGAGACGGCCAACAAATGGCTGGATGACCGGGCCGCTCGCCACCGCGACCTTCTGCCGGGCCAGTACGTCTCCCTCTGCGTCACAGACACCGGCACGGGGATGACGCCCGAGGTCCAGGCCCAGGTCTTCGATCCCTTCTTCACCACCAAGCCCCTCGGCCAGGGCACCGGCCTCGGCCTGTCGATGATCCACGGCTTCGTGCGCCAGTCGGGCGGCCAGGTGCGGATCTATTCCGAGCTCGGCAAGGGCACGACCATGTGCCTCTATCTGCCGCGCTACACCGGCGAGCTGGAGACCCCGGACGAGGACAGCCTCCCGCCGGTCGTCCACGGCGGTCACGGCGAGACCGTCATGGTCATCGACGACGAGGAAACGGTGCGGATGCTGGTCGCCGAGGTGCTCGGCGACGCTGGATACCATGTGCTTGAGGCGCCCGACGGTCCGTCCGGGCTGGAAATCCTGCGCAGCGACGCGCGCATCGACCTGCTGATCACCGACGTCGGTCTGCCCGGCGGAATGAACGGCCGTCAGGTCGCCGACGCCGCTCGCGAGGTTCGACCCGATCTCAAGGTGCTGTTCGTCACCGGCTATGCCGAGAACGCCGCCGTCGGCAACGGCCATCTGGACCCCGGGATGGAGGTCATGACCAAACCCTTCGTCATGGCCGCCCTCGGCGACAAGGTCCGCGAGATGATCGAACGCTGAGGACAGATCGTCCCATCAGGTTCAATTCGTCACCGAAGCGGCCTATCTCGCGGGTCTGATTTCTGGAGACGCCTGTGCTGATCGTGCTGTCCCCGGCCAAGCGGCTGGATTTCACCGAGACCGACCCGACCTTGCCGGCGACCGCGCCGCGCTTTGTCGAGGATATCGCCAGCCTGTCGCGCACCGCCAAGCGCCAGACCAAGGCGGATCTTCGCAAGCTGATGGGCATATCCGAGGACCTGGCCAAGCTGAACCAGCAGCGGTTCAAGGCCTTCGATCCGGCCGATACCGAAGCAGGCGTCCAGGCCGTCATGGCCTTCGCCGGCGATGTCTATCAGGGTCTGGACGCCCGCAGCCTCGACGCGAAGTCGCTCGACTGGGCCCAGTCCCACCTGCGCATCCTGTCCGGCCTCTACGGCCTGCTGCGTCCGCTGGACCGGATCCAGCCCTATCGTCTGGAAATGGGCGTGCGGCTGAAGACCCGGCGCGGCAACAGCCTCTACGACTTCTGGGACGACAGGATCTCGAAACAGCTGAACCTCGACGCCGAGGGCCAGGCCACGCCGGTCCTCGTCAACCTGGCCAGCCAGGAATACTTCGGCGCCGTCGACGCCAAGGCGCTCAAGATCCCCGTCGTCACCCCGAACTTCCGCGAGAACAAGGACGGCGAAAGCCGCATCATCTCCTTCTTCGCCAAGAAGGCGCGCGGGACCATGGCCCGTTTCGCCATCGACGAACGCATCGAGAACCCCGAGGACCTCAAGGCGTTCGACCGTGACGGATACCGGTTCGACAAGTCGCTCTCGACAGAGACGGACTGGATATTCACCAGATCAGGAAATTCTTGATCCGCCCTGTCGCCTTCGCCGCCGTGAGCGACTAGGCTGTCTTCAAAGCAGAAACTGAGCCTTCGGAAACGCCGCCATGTTCAACCGGACCAAAGCGCCAGCGATGGATAACCAGCGTCCCGTTTACCGCGACCCCAACGACCTGTCGGGTCAGGTGGCGGTCATCTCCGGCTCGACCTCCGGTATCGGTCTGGCCCTGGCCCGCGCCGTGGCGGCGCGCGGCGGCGACGTGGTTCTGAACGGCCTGGGCGATCCGGCCGAGATCGAACGCACACGCGCCGAGCTCGAGGCCAGCTGCGGCGTCAAGGTCCGCTACCACGCCGCCAACATGCTGCGCGGCGAGGAGGTCGCCGACATGGTGGCCTATGGCAAGCATGAGCTCGGGCGCGTCGACATCCTTGTCAACAACGCCGGCATCCAGCACGTCGAGTCCGTCGAGAAATTCCCCGCCGACCAGTGGGAGAAGATCATCGCCATCAACCTGTCCTCGACCTTCTACGCCACCCGGGCGGCCATCCCGATCATGAAGGCGCAAGGCCGCGGCCGGATCGTCAACATCGCCTCGGCCCACGGTCTGGTCGCCAGCCCGTTCAAGTCGGCCTATGTCGCGGCCAAACACGGGGTGATCGGCTTCACCAAGACGGTGGCGCTGGAATTGGCGCAGGACAACATCACCTGCAACGCCATCTGCCCCGGCTTCGTCGAGACCCCGCTGGTCCAGGCCCAGATCGCCGATCAGGCCCGGCTGAACGGCGTCTCCAAGGAGGTCGCCCTCAAGGACATCATCCTCGAGGCCCAGCCGACCAAACGGTTCGTCACGGTCGACGAGCTGACCGGCATCTTCCTCTATCTGGTCTCCGACCTCGGGGCCTCGGCGACGGGCGCCAGCTTCTCCATCGACGGCGGCTGGACCGCTCGATAGCCGAAACCGCGAGGGCCGATGGCGCTGTTCAAACGCAAGCCTCCGACCCCCGCAAAGGCTGCGGCGGCCAAGCCGTCTGAACCGCCCAACGGCAAGAAGCCCATCGCCCTCGCGCTGCAGGGCGGCGGAGCCCACGGCGCCTTCCAGTGGGGCATTCTGGATCGGCTGCTGGAGGACGACCGCCTCGACATCCGCGCGGTGACGGCGGCCTCGGCCGGGGCGATGAACGGCGCGGCCCTGGTGTCGGGCCTGGCGAAGGGCGGGGCTGCCGAGGCCCGCAATTCCCTCGACAAGCTGTGGCGCGAGACCAACCAGTCGGGCGGTCGGAATGTCTTCGGCGACAGCTCCATCTGGTCCTCGGCCATGACCCCCAACTGGCTGACCGACACCCCGGCCTGGCGCTCGATGGAGACCCTGGCCGGCTCCATGAGCCCCTATCAGTTCAACCCCTTCAACCTGAACCCGCTGAAGCGGGTGCTGGACGCCGCGATCGACTTCGAGGCGGTGCGGGCCTCGGACATCAGGCTGTTCGTCGCCGCCACGGCGGTGCGTCACGCGAGGGCGCGGATCTTCACCACGGCCGAGATCACCGATCAGGTCCTGCTGGCGTCGGCCTGCCTGCCGCATCTGTTCCAGGCGGTGGAGATCGAGGGCGAGCCCTATTGGGACGGCGGCTATCTGGCCAATCCCCCGCTATGGCCGCTCTTCTATGCCGACACGCCCGACGACGTCCTGCTGATGACGCTGAACCCGTTCGAGCGCGAGGAGGCGCCGCGCGCCGCTGGCGAGATCATGGACCGGCTGAACGAGGTGGTCTTCAACGCCCCTCTGGCCGCCGAACTGCGCGCCGTGGCCTTCGTTCAGGAACTGATCGAGGAAGGCCGGCTGAAGGAGGACGCGCGCGGCCGCTATCGCCACATCCTGATGCACGCCATCGAGGCCGACGGCTGGCTGGGCGACCAGTCACTGGGCTCCAAGTTCAACACCGAATGGACCTATCTCAACAGCCTCAAGGCCAAGGGCCGACAGGCCGCCGAGGAATGGCTGTCAACCTGCTTCGATCAGGTGGGCGTCCGCTCCAGCGTTGACCTTCAGGCCCGGTTCGCGTGACCATAGGCCCGCCATGTCCGACCAGCCCAAACTCCTCTCCGGCGGCAATCCGCAGATCCCCAAGGGATACGGCGACGAACCCGTCCAGGCCTGGATCGACGCCACGCCCGGCTGGAAGCAGCCCCTTGCCCGGCGTCTGGACCAACTGATCGTCGAGGTCGTGCCCGGCGTGGCCAAGGCGGTGAAGTGGAACTCGCCCTTCTACGGAACGGTCCCCGGCGAGTGGTTCGTCAGCCTCCACGGCTATGCCAAATATGTGAAGGTCGCCTTCTTCCGCGGCGCGGCGCTGGAGCCCATGCCGCCCGGCGCGTCCAAACAGGCCGAGGTCCGATATCTCGACATCCGTGAAGAGGGCTTCGACGAGGATCAGTTCGGGGACTGGATCAAGCAGGCGGCCGAACTGCCGGGCCTCAGGATGTGAGTTGACGGGCGAGGCCAACGAGGCCCACACCGCCCCGCCTCACAAGGACCACTTATGCCCGCCACGCCTCAGCCGAACGACTCCGTCCATATCCGCCTGTCGATGCGACACGACGGCGGCGCCTTCTGGCAGACCAATGCGACCATCGCCTCGGTGGCGGGCCGCACGGTCGTGCTGGACGGCTTCGACCGTCAGGTCACGGCCTCGGTGACGGAGCTCAAGCCCTTCGGTCCCGGCCGCTGGAGCCTGGACTGGGAGATCAAGACCCGGCCTTAGGTCACTTCGAATAGATGACCCGGCACTCCCCATCGACGGTCGTGTAGCGGCCGTTGGCGGCGTCGACGAAGGCGATCCGCCCATCATCACGCTCCACCTTGCCGGTCGACCGGCCCTTGAAGGTCTCGGTCCCATAGGTCCAGCAGGTGATGTCCGCCGGCGTGTCGCCGAAGGTCGCGGCGTTCCTCGCCCGCTTGCTGTCGGTGCAGGCCCCGAGCGCGGCGACGAGAGCGAAGGCGGTCAGAACGAGGGCTGCAGGTTTCATGACATCCGTCCTAGCGCGACTCCGCGTCGCTCCGGGATGCGACGATGCGCCCTACCCCACAAACCCCGCCGCGCGCCGCAGCCGGTCATTGATCGCCTCGCCGAGACCGGTCAGCGGGATCGGCGCCACGGCGATGCCCGCCGGATGCTCGCGGTCGGCCTCGCGCAGCAGGCGGAAGACATTGGCGGCGGCCTCGCGCAGGTCGCCGGTCGGGCTCAGGCTCCAGCGGACGTCGCCGACGTCGGGCCCGAAGCCAAGCAGAATCTCCCCCGGCCTGGCCGCCTCCGCCTCGATCCGCACCGGGGCGTCGGGGGCGTAGTGCAGGGTCAGGCGGCCGGGCGAGCGATGCCCCTCCCCGCTGTCGGACAATGGCCCGACCAGGGCCTCGATCTCCGCGCGGGTCACGGCGCCGGGGCGCAGCAGGGCGACCTTGCCGTCCAGCACCGAGACGACGGTGCTCTCAACCCCCACGGCGCAGGGTCCGCCATCGACGGCGGCGGCGGCGAAGGCGCCGGTCTCCTCCACCGCGTCGGCAAAGGTGGTCGGGCTGGGCCGTCCCGAGCGATTGGCCGAGGGCGCCACGACCGCCCCGCCGAAGGCCGACAGTATGGCCCGCGCCTTCGCGTGGCCGGGCGCCCGCACCGCGACACTGTCCAGCCCCGCCCGCGCCAGGTCGCAGACCGCGCCTCGATCCCGGACCGGCGCCACGAGGGTCAGCGGCCCAGGCCAGAAGGCCTCGGCCAGCTTGCGCGCCGCCTCTCCGAAGACCGCGATGCTCTCCGCGGCCATGGCGTCGGGCACATGGGCGATCAGGGGGTTGAAACGCGGCCGGCCCTTGGCCTCGAAGATGGCGGCGACGGCAGTGGCGTCAGACGCGTCGGCGGCCAGGCCATAGACGGTCTCGGTCGGCAGCAGCACCAGCTTGCCCGCCTTCAGCGCAGCCGCAGCGATGTCGACGGAATCGGTCAGGCGGCTCTGGCCGTCAGCGCGACCTCCACCCTCACCTGCCTGCCCATCAGCGCGTTCCACGGTCCCTGCATCCCGATATCGAAGGCCGCCCGATCCAGGACGAAGCCGCCGCTCATCTGCGCCGCGTCGCCGGTCACGCGCAAGTCCGCCGGGAACAGGACCTCGCGCGTACGCCCCTTCACGGTGACCTCGGCCCGGGCGGTGAAGCCCTCACGCCCCGCCCGTTCCAGCCCGGTCAGCCGAAACCGGATCGTCGGCCAGCGCGCGGCGTCGAGGAAGGCCGGCCCCGTCGCCCGCGCCGTCAGGGCGGGCTCGCTCATCCGCAGGGAGGCGGCGCGCACCTCAATGGTCGTCCTGGCCGTCTCGGGCGCGGCGGGGTCGAAGCGGATGTCGCCGCTCCAGTCCTCGAAACGCCCCGTCTGGGTCAGGCCCGCGGCCCGGATCCGCATGGTGATCGACGACCGCGCCGGATCGACCATCCAGCGCCGGACCTGGGCCCCGGCAGGCCACGCGAACGGCAGCAGGGCGGCCAGAGACAGCAGCACCGCCCGTCGCCGCATCCTCAGGGCCGACGCGGGATCAGGGGGATCATCCGGTGCAGGACGTTGTCGCGGTTGACGAACTGGTGCTTGAGAGCCCCCAGCACATGCAGGGCCAGCAGGACATAGAGCAGCTTGGGCAGGGTCTCGTGGACGCCCATCAGGGTCTTGGCCAGCGGCCGCCCGCCCCCGATCGGCAGAAGCGGGAAGTCGAACAGGCCATAGAACTGGAAGTTCCGGCCCGCCGCCGACCCGGCCAGCCAGCCGGTCAGCGGCAGGGCCAGCAGCAGGACGTAGAAGAGGACGTGGACCCCCTTCGCCAGCCAGGCCTCCCAGCGGGGCATCCCGGCGGGCGGCTTCAGGGCCGGATTGGCGAAGCGCCAGCCGATGCGGATCAGGGTCAGCATGAGGATGGCCATGCCGCCCGACTTGTGCAGCATCATCCACAGCGCCCGGTCGGCGCCCTCCGCCTCGGCCGCATTGATCAGCAGGATCTGAGACAGGATGAGGGCCGCGGTCAGCCAGTGCAGGGTCAAGGACACCGTCGAATAGCGGTTTCTCGGTTCGGCCATGGAGACTCCTCGTCGGACAAGCCCTGCACACTGGCCCAGCGGACGGGCGACGCCAAGCCGCTTGCGTGCCGTCGCGGCATGGCGGCAAAAGACCCCAAAGTCTGTGATCTTCCGGAAGCCCTGCCATGCCCTATCGCGCTCCTGTCCGCGACCTCGCCTTCAGCCTGACCGCCGTCGCCGGTGTCGAACAGCTCGAGGCCACCGGGGCCTTCCCCGACTTCGACCTCGACCTGATGAACGCCGTGCTGGAGGCGGGCGGCTCCTTCTCGGAAGAGGTTCTGGCCCCGCTGAACCGTCCCGGCGATCTGGCGGGCGCGAAGTACGCCAATGGCGCGGTGACCGCCGCCCCGGGCTTCGCCGACGCCTATCAGCAGTTCGCGGCCGGCGGCTGGACCGGTCTGACGGCCTCGATCGAGGCCGGCGGCCAGGCCCTGCCCAAGGCGCTGGAGCTGGCGGCCTATGAGACCGTCCACTCGGCCAACATGGCGTTCGGCCTGTGCCCCATGCTGTCGCTGGCGGCCATCGAGGCGCTGGAGGCCCACGGCACCGAGGAGCAGAAGACCGTCTATCTGCCCAAGCTCGTCAGCGGCGAATGGACCGGGGCCATGGTCCTGACCGAGCCGGGCGCGGGTTCGGACCTCGGCGCCCTGACCGCCACCGCCACGCCTAACGGCGACGGCACCTATGCCCTGAACGGCCAGAAGATCTTCATCACCTGGGGCGACCACGACGCGACGCCGAACATCGTCCATATGGTGCTGGCCCGCCTGCCCGACGCCCCTCCCGGACCCAAGGGCATCAGCCTGTTCCTGGCCTCCAAGTTCGAGGTCAAGGCCGACGGCTCGCTCGGTGACCGCAACGACTTCCGCCCCGTCGGGGTCGAGCACAAGCTGGGCATCCACGCCTCCCCCACCTGCGTCATGTCCTATGAGGGCGCGCGCGCCACGCTCGTTGGTCAGCCCAATCAGGGCCTGTCGCACATGTTCGTCATGATGAACGCGGCCCGCCTCGCGGTCGGCGTCGAGGGCGTCGGCATCGCCGAGATGGCGTACCAGCACGCCCTCGCCTATGCGCTGGAGCGCCGTCAGGGCCGCTCGATCTGGACCGGCGAAGCCAACGCCCCGATCTTCGACCACCCCGACGTGCGCCGCATGCTGTCGGTGATGAAGGCGAAGATCGAGGCCGCCCGCGCCATCTGCTTCTCCACAGGCGTCGCCGCCGATCTGGCCAAGCACGCCGCCTCCGAGGACGACCGCAAGGCCTGGAAGGGCCGCGAGGACCTGTTCACCCCCATCGCCAAGGCCTGGTCGACCGACGTCGGCTGCGACGTGGCCTCGATGGGCGTCCAGATCCACGGCGGCATGGGCTTCATCGAGGAGACCGGCGCGGCCCAGTACTATCGCGACGCCCGCATCACCCCGATCTACGAGGGCACCAACGGCATCCAGGCCATGGACCTCGTCGGCCGCAAGCTGTCGATGGACGGCGGCGAGGCGGCCAAGGCGGTCATCGCCGAGATGAAGGTCACCCTGACCGCGCTCGGCAAACTCTACGCCGGCAAGCCGGTCGAACGCTTCAAGACCGCCATCGAGGCCGTCGAGGACGCCACCCTGTGGCTGCTGGACGCCAAGGCCGATGCGGCGCGCGCCGCCGACGTCCTGGCCGCCGCCGACGCCTATCTGAAGCTGCTGGGCGACGTGGTCGGCGGCTGGATGCTGGCCAAGGGCGCTCTCGCTGCGAAGACGAAGCTGGAAGCGGGTGAAGGCGATCCGGCCTGGCTGGAAGGCAAGCTCGGCCTCTATGAGGTCTATGCCGCCAACGTCCTGGGCCATGTGTCCAGCCGTCTGGCCGCTGTGGGTCAGGGCGGCGACCTGCTGAAGAAGATGTCGCGGGAAGCGCTGGGGGCCTGATCGCTACCCTCTCCCATAGGGAGAGGGCTTGAGGCTCGCAGAGCGCAGCGATGCGCGAAGCCGAAAGGGTGAGGGGTTGACGGTGGTCGGGGGTCACCTGACAGGCCAACCCCTCACCCGACCGCGCCAGAACGACGGCTGCGCCGCCGTGCGCGCCCTCCCTCTCCCGCCGGGAGAGGGCGCGTCGCTAAGGGGCCCTATCCAGCAGGGCGATGGCCTCGCGGATGTACTGGGCCTGGACCACTACGCCCAGCTCCAGCCGTTCGGTCCCGACGATGACCTCCTGGCTCAGCATACCGGCGATGAAGGGATGCTCCGGCTCGGTCGCGCCCGGGCGACGCCGCGCCGTGGGGGTCCAGAAGATCGGCCCGCCCGAGTTGCCCGGGAAGACGGTGAAGTCCATCAGAAAGGTCGGGAAGGCCGAGACCGGCGTCAGCGGGTAGGAAGCCACCCGCCCGACCCTCAGGATCGGGAAGCCGGCCCGGTTTGACGACAGGCCGCGCGGGAAGCCCAGCGCCAGCAGCTCGTCGCCCGGTCCGACATCCAGGGCGTCGAAGGTCTCGGCGTCGGCCAGCCAGGCCAGGGGAATGGCGGCCCTGGCGAAGGTCTCGGGGACCTCGACCGCCATCACGGCGACGTCGCGGCCTTCCAGAGTGGTCCACAGGGGCGTTCCGGCCTCGTTGCGGATCTCCAGCGGCTGGGGATCGAACTTCCAGCTGCCGTCGGCCTGGGCGATGCGCCAGCCGACCCGCATGTCCGGATCGGGCATCTTCTCCAGCACGTGGCCGGCGGTCACCATGACGATGCGCGGCGTGCCGTCGGGCTTCGGCGCGTCGATCAGGAAGCCGGTCCCGACGGTGCGGGTCTCCGCGCCTGTCGGCTGGTCCAGCTGGACGGTGGCGTTGATCAGGCCGACGGTCAGATCCCAATGGCGGGCTACCGCAGCGGGGGCTTGTGGGGGCGCAGGCGCTTCAACCGCCGGCGGGGTCTGGTAGGCGAGCATTCAGGGCGCTTCCGGCGGACGTTGACGGCGAGGTCGGCTGTCGCACAAGGTCGCGCCGACTCCTTTGGGACCCCATATCATGAACCGTCGCCAATTGATCACCTGCACGGCCGCCGTCGGCGCCGTCGCCGCCCTCCCCGCGCTCGCCTCTGCTGAAAGCCCGCCCCGCATGACCTCAAAGCCCGTCCCGCCCGTCGCCAAGAAGGTCCCCGTGCGGATCGAACAGCTGGGCCGGGTCCGTGTCGACGACTATCAGTGGATGAAGGACGACGCCTGGCAGCAGGTCCTTCGCGACCCCTCGATCATCAAGGCCGACGTCAGGGAACACCTGACCGAGGAGAATGCCTATCGCGAAGCCATGATGGCCCCGACGCTGCCCATGCAGGCGGCCATGTTCGAGGAGATGAAGGGCCGCATCAAGGAGGACGACAGTTCCGTTCCCTCGCCGGATGGAAGCTGGGAGTACTACGTCGAGTACCGCACCGGCGAGCAGCACCCGCGCTACATGCGCGCGGCGCGGCAGGGCAGCTGGCGTGAGGATGGCCGCGACGTGACCGTCAACTTCGTCCGTGCGCCCGATCCGGAGCTGCTGCTGGACGCCAACGTCCTGGCCGAGGGCAAGGCCTATTCCGAGGTCAGCGCCACCTCCAACAGCCCCGACCACAGCCTGTTCGCCTATGCCGAGGACGCCCAGGGCTCCGAGGTGTTCCGCATCTACGTCAAGGACCTGACGACGGGCGAGGTCCTGCCAGCGGTGATCGAGAGCGCGACTGAGAACTTCACCTTCTCGCCCGACAGCCAGTGGATCTTCTGGACCAACCGCGACGACAACGGCCGCCCGGACAAGATCTTCCGCCGCCCGGCGCGCGGCGGCGAGACGACCCTCGTCTATGAAGAGGCCGACGACGGCATGTTCATCAGCGTGGGCGTGACCTCGGACGAGGCCTTCCTGCTGGTCTCCATCGCCAATCAGGA
This sequence comes from Brevundimonas goettingensis, assembly GCF_017487405.1. NCBI lineage: Bacteria > Pseudomonadati > Pseudomonadota > Alphaproteobacteria > Caulobacterales > Caulobacteraceae > Brevundimonas > Brevundimonas goettingensis. The sequence continues at coordinate 1,466,820 of NZ_CP062222.1, forward strand.
GACGTCGGAGGCCCGCTACGTCCCCGCTTCGGACCCGACCGCGACCCCGGTCGTGCTGGAACCGCGCCACACCGGCCGCCTCTATGACGCCGACCACTGGGGTGACCGCTGGGTGCTGCGCACCAATGAGGACGCCGTCGACTTCCGCATCGTCGGGGCCCCAACGGAGACGCCGGGCCTGTCGCACTGGACCGACATCGTCGCCTATGCGCCGGGCCGCTTCATCGAGGGCTTCGGCCTGTTTAAGGACTACCTCGTCCGTCAGGAGCGCGCCGAGGCCAACAGCCGCGTCATCGTGCGCGACCGCGCCGGCGCCGAGCATGAGATCGCCGTCGACGAGCCCGCCTACGCCCTGTCGCTGGGCGGTTCGGCCGAGTTCGATACCACGGTCATGCGCTACGCCTACAACTCGCCGTCGACCCCGAACCAGACCTTCGACTACGACATGGCGACGCGGACGAAGACCCTGCGCAAGACCCAGGAAGTGCCGTCAGGCCACGATCCGGCCGACTATGTGGTCGAGCGGCTGAACGCGCCGGCGCCGGACGGCCAGATGGTCCCGATCACCGTGCTGCGGAAGAAGACCACGCCCGTGGACGGCTCGGCGCCCCTGCTGCTCTACGGCTACGGCTCCTACGGCATGCCTATCGCGGCCAGCTTCTCGACCAACCGGCTGAGCCTTGTGGACCGGGGCTTCATCTACGCCATCGCCCACATCCGGGGCGGGTCGGACAAGGGCTGGAACTGGTTCCTGACCGCCCGCCGCCACACCAAGAAGAACACCTTCACCGACTTCATCGCCTGCGCCGAGCACCTGATCGCCAACCGCTACACGACCGCCGGGAACATCGTCGCCGAGGGGCGGTCGGCGGGCGGGATGCTGATGGGGGCGATCACCAACATGCGGCCCGACCTCTGGGCCGGGATCATCGGCGGGGTGCCCTTCGTCGACGTGATCAACACCATGTCGGACACCTCCCTGCCGCTGACCCCGCCCGAGTGGCCCGAGTGGGGCAACCCGATCGAGTCGGCCGAGGACTACGACTACATGATGAGCTACAGCCCCTACGACCAGGTGGCGCCGATGGCCTATCCGGCGGTGCTGGCGACGGGCGGGCTGTCGGACCCGCGCGTGACCTACTGGGAGCCCGAGAAGTGGGTCGCCAGGCTGAGGCCCGCCACGACCTCGGGCAAGCCCATCCTGCTCAAGATCAACATGACCGCCGGCCACTTCAGCTCGTCCGGCCGGTTCGACTACCTCAAGGAGATCGCCCACGACTACGCCTTCGCCGTCTGGGCCGTGAACAAGGGCTGGGAAGAGGCGTGAGCGAGGCTGGACCAGCGGTCCGCGACGCCGTCGACGCGGACCTGGAGGCCATCACGGCCATCTATGCCGAGGGCGTCCTGACCGGGACCGGGACGTTCGAAACCGCCGCGCCGGATCAGGCGGAGATGGCCGGGCGGCGGGCGGCAATCCTGAAGCTGGGCCTGCCCTGGCTAGTTGCGGAGCTGGACGGGGTGGTGGTCGGATACGCCTATGCCGGCCCCTTCCGGACGCGGGCGGCCTATCGCTACACGGTCGAGGACTCGATCTATGTCCTCAGCTCGGCCCATGGGCGCGGCGCCGGCAAGGCGCTGCTGCTGGAGCTCATCGCCCGCTGCGAGGCGGTCGGCCTGCGCCAGATGCTGGGCGTCATCGGCGACAGCGCCAATGCGGGCTCCATCAAGCTGCATGCCGCCTGCGGCTTCACCCCCATGGGTGCGGTCGAGGGTGTGGGCTGGAAGTTCGACGACTGGCTGGACGTGGTCTTCATGCAGCGCCGTCTGAACGGCGGCGAGACGACGGCGCCCGACGCCCCGGGCATGCCGCTGGACTGAGGTCTGGTGGGGCGCCCTAGTGGGGGGCGATGTCCCGCGGCGGGGTCTTGAGCCAGGGCGCCAGACGGAACCGGCGCGGGGCCTGGCCCACCGTCTTGTGGAAGATGAACTGGCGGGCGAAGGCGACCACGGCGCGAATGGTCATCTCGTCGAAAGGTTTGGACACGGCCCCAAGGGCGCCGGCGAAGCCTTCGGGGATCTGCTCGGGGTTGGCGGTCAGGAAGACCACGGCGGTGCCGTACTCCTGGACCAGCCGATGGGCGATCTGGGGGCCTGTCATCCCGTCCAGCAGGTTGACGTCGACCAGGGCCAGATCAGGCCGCTCGCGGTCGCCGATAGCGAAGGCGCCCTCGCGGTCCATGGCGCAGCCCACGACGTCGCAACCGGCGTCCGTAAGCACCAGTTCCAGCTCCATCGCGAGGATGGCCTGGTCTTCGACGATCATGACCCGCAGGTCGGGTGTGTCAGCCACTTCAGCCCCAGTACGCGCACGCGACAGACCGTTAGCACTACTCTGTCGGTTACCGAACAGTTGCAACGCGGATGTGGCGAAAGGGTTCAAGCTGGGCTATTGAAATTGTCGAGTTTTCAACGTCCCGGGGGCCGAATGACCGCGAACGCGGACGTCCAGATCGCCGACCTGCGTCGCCGCCTGCTGGACGGCTACCAGCTGCTGCAGGCCCTGGTGGGCATCCGACTCAGGCGGGTGACCGACCCCGAGAGCCGGCGGCACATGACCTGGCTCAGCGACGTCACGGCCGCCATGACCCTGCTCAACCGGCGAATCAGCGAAGAGGGGCCGGTCGACTTCGCCGCCTATCTGGGCGACGCGGCCGGCTTCTGGCGGCGGTCGGTCGAGGACCGGGGCGTGCGCATCGAGGTCCGGGCGGCCAAGGCGTCGGTGGCGGACACCCACGCCCTGCCCCTGGCCATCATCGTCCACGAGCTGGTCTCCAACGCCGTGCGCCACGCCTTCCCGGACGGGCGGCGTGGCTCCATCGCCATCGCCTGTTCCCTGGCCTCGGGCGGGGTGAGCCTGGTGGTGCGCGATTCGGGCGTGGGGGCGGAAGAGCTGACGCCCGGCGACGGCCTGTCCCTGGTCGAGGGGCTGGTCGAGCATCTGGGCGGCCAGATGTCGATCGAGACGGCCCCGGGCGCGGGCGTCGGGGTGCGCGTCCGCCTGCCGCTGAGCGGCGACGCCGTCCACTGACACTGAAGGGAGCCCCCCGGAGGGGCCTAAGGGGCGAGCCGGCCGCCAGACTGCGACGCGGCGGCACAGGCTCGCCCGCCGTCCCCCGACGGCGCATGAGGGATACCGCCTCTCCGGCCCGGCCGCATCGTGTCTTTGGTTATAGGACCCCCGCCCCTAACGAAGGTGATAGAGCCCCGGGCGGCCGTCCATGGCATGGATGCCGCGCGGGCCGTGCGGGACCCGCGTGGAGTGTCGCCGCCTTGGCCCCGACGTCGGGACAGAAGGATCGCTATGAGGGACCGGACCGGCGCGAGGGCGACGGTCTGGACGCCGAGGCGTGCCGCGAGCAGGGTCGGATCTGCTTCGCCCAGGCTGTGGCCGCCGAGGACCCCGCCGAGCGCGAGCGGCTGCGCCTGCGCGGCGAGCGCTGGCTCGCCCGGGCCAAGGACTGGCGACCCCGCGGTGTCAGGCCGCAGAAATAATCTTGGAAATCAGAAATTTATCTGAGTTTTCTCAGGTCCCGCCTTCAGGTCTGTCACCAAGTGAAGGCCGCGGGAAAAAGAAGCGGATGGCTGGGGAACTAGGACTCGAACCTAGAATGACGGTACCAAAAACCGGAGTGTTACCATTACACCATTCCCCAGCAGGTCCGGCGTTTCCTGAGGGGCTGCCCCCTCGGGAGGCGGTCAGATACGCCAAGCCGTTCCGGGATGCAACAGGGGTTTTGAACTTGTGCCAAACTCCAGTGCTGACGGGCCTTCGAGGCGAAGGCGGGTGACCGCAAGGCGGGGTCCACGGAGCGAATCTCCGGAGCCGTCCGCCCCTTCTGCGCGAGAGAACAGGCAATTTTCGCTTAGGCGATTTGGCCGCTTGCGGCGGCGAAACCTCGTCGTTATAAGCCGCGCTTCAAAGTCGGAGTGTGGCTCAGTCTGGTAGAGCACTGCCTTCGGGAGGCAGGGGTCGGAGGTTCGAATCCTCTCACTCCGACCATTTCATTCTAGTGTGCTAACGCTCACCCCTCGGGGGTTCGCTGCTTGAGCACGCAAGGGGTTCCCGAGACCCCGGAGACGATCGAAAGAGCGCCCCGCGGTTCGCCCCGGGGCGCTCTTTTCGTTTCAGTCCTTCGCTTTGGCGGCCGCCTCCGTCAGATGGGCGCCGACCGCCTCGATGGTGCGTTCGCCCAGCGCCTTGCGGTTGGCGAGAAGCTCGGGCGAGCCGGCGTCGTAGTCGGCCATGAGGCGCTTCACGAACGACCCGTCGCGAACATCGGACAGGACCCCGTCCATGGCCCTGAGCGAGGCCTCGCCGATGACGCGCGGGCCGGTCAGATAGGCGCCGTACTCCGCCGTATTCGAGATCTTCGCGAAGGCTCCGGCGATGCCGCGCTCATACATCAGGTCGGTGACCAGCTTGAGTTCGTAGAAGCATTCGAACCAGGCCACCTCGGGCGGATAGCCGGCGTCGACCAGCTTCATGAAGGCGCCGTCGACCAGTTCCGCCACACCGCCGCACAGGACGACCTGTTCGCCGAACAGGTCCGATTCGCATTCGGCGGCGAAGGTGGTCTCGAGGATACCCTTGCGGCCGCAGCCGAGGGCCGCCGCGTAGGAGAGGCCGAGCGCATGAGCGCCGCCGCTCGCGTCCTGATGCACGCCGAACAGGCAGAAGACGCCCTCCCCGGCCTCATAGAGATCGCGGATGCGCGGCCCGATGCCCTTGGGCGAATCGAGGATGACGTCGAGGTCGGGGCGCGGCGTCACGAGACCGAAACGCACCGACAGGCCGTGGGCGAAGATCAGGGCGGCGCCGGGCTTGAGATTCGGCTCCAGCTCGTCGCGGTAGAGATCGCGGTGCGCCTCGTCCGAGACCATGACGGCGACCACGTCCGCCTCCGCCGCCGCTTCGCCCGCCGTGGCCACCGGGAAGCCGTCGGCCAGGGCCTTCGCCCGCGTCGCCGAGCCGGCCTTCAGCCCGATGACGATGTCCGCCACGCCCGAGTCGCGCAGGTTCAGGGCGTGGGTCCGTCCCTGGCTGCCATAGCCGATGACGGCGACGCGCTTGTTGCGGATGATCGACAGGTCGCAGTCGCGGTCGTGGAAGACGGGGAGCGGATTGGATAGAGTCTGGGTCATGACCGGTCTTCTATCGCCTTCCGACGTGATCGCCTTCTGGAAAGAGGCGGGGCCGAAGCTCTGGTACGCCAAGGACGACGCCTTCGACGACCGGTTCCGGACGACCTTCGCCGAGGGGCACCGGGCGGCGGCGCGGCGCGAACTGGACGGCTGGATGGAGACGGCCGACGGGGCGCTGGGGCTGATGATCCTGCTGGACCAGTATCCGCGGAACAGCTTCCGCCAGACGGGCCACCAGTTCGCGACCGACGGGCTGGCCCTGATGTTCGCGAAACAGGCCGAGGCGCGCGGGTATCTGTACGCGGTCGACCCGGAGATGCGGCAGTTCTTCCTGACGCCCTATGAGCATTCCGAGCGGCTGGCGGATCATGACGAGCTTCGGGTGCTGCTGGATGGCGGGCTGGGCGCGGAGATCCCGGACGTGGATCGCTATGCCGTCATCCATCGCGACATCATCGTGAGGTTCGGACGGTTCCCGCACCGGAACAGATGCCTGGGCCGGGAGACGACGGCGGAGGAACAGGCGTTCCTGAATGAGGGCGGGTTCGCGGGGTAGCTCCGGCCGGGTCCGCGGTGACAAGGTCACGGCCCCGGGCCCAGCTCCGCCAGCTGTTCGTCGATGTCGCTGACGCCCATGCCGAGTTCGAGGCGGCGGGAACGCAGCAGAAGCAAGGCCTTGCGCTGGATCTCTTCGAGGGTGTCGCATGCGGGTATGGCTTCTGCCGGAGTGGCCGGGTCCGCGACGGGGCCAGTCATGACAGGCTGCGACGGTGTGGCGTCGGCGGCAGCCTCAGGGTCGGTTTTGCACTCGGAAAAAACAGGGTGCAAAAGGTGCACGGCCTCACACGCATCCTGAGGTTCCGGCTCCACTGGGCTGGAATCACTGAGGCTTTCCGGATCGTCTATGATCGTCAGGCGCAGGGGTTCGCGCTCCGGCTCGGGCTCCGGTTCCGGAGGCGGCGGGAAATCCGGCAGCTCGGACATGACCTCGCCCTGGGCGCGCAGGGCCAGTTTGTCGAACAGCCGCATCCAGGAGGCCGCCTCGGCCGCCCGGCGCGCGCCGATGGCCTTGCGGATGTTGAGGAAGACCTGATCGGCCAGGTCGGCGAAGCCGACGTCGTCGTCAGGATGATATTCGCCGTCCTCTGGCTCGACGTCGCAGTCCAGCCGGTCGATGCGCCGCCACTTCTCCACCCGCGCCCTGAGGCGGAAGGAGCGCAGCGACATGCCATAGCGCCGGCAGATGTCGATGGCTCGCATGCCGGACAGATATTCGCGCCGGGCCAGGTCCCAGATGTTTCCCTGATCGGCCGCGTCGGTTTCGGGGTTGAAGCGCCAGTGTTCCATTTGAGCATTGTAGAACACTGGTTCGTCAGAAGCGGACGTGGGTGGGCAGGGTTGAGGGAGGACGATGGAGGTTGCCCCCGCCCCATCCATTTACTCCGTCATCCTCGGGCTCGTCCCGAGGACCCATGGTTCGACTGACGCGGACCGCACTGGGTTGAAGGGGAGCTTACGACGTTCGCGGTCCTGCGTTCGGACAGATGGGTCCTCGGGACGAGCCCGAGGATGACGGAAATTTGGGATGGGATACCCACAACTCGCACCAAAGATGGGCCTCAATCCGATTGGCGCCGGACTGATTCGCGGGTCACTCTCCCCCCATGACCGTCGCCCTCACCCATGCCGATCTGCGGATCGAAGCCGCCGCTCCGGACCATCCTGAGCGGCAGTATCTGAACCTGCTGCGCGACATCCTGGAGAACGGGGTCGAGCGGGGGGATCGGACGGGGACCGGGACGCTGGGCGTGTTCGGGCGGCAGATCCGCTTCGATCTGTCGAAGGGGTTTCCCTTGCTGACGACCAAAAAGCTGCATCTGAAGTCGATCATCGTCGAGCTGCTGTGGTTCCTGCGCGGCGAGACCAATGTGCGCTGGCTGCAGGAGAACGGCTGTTCGATCTGGAACGAATGGGCCGACGCCGAGGGCGAGCTGGGGCCGGTGTACGGCAAGCAGTGGCGGTCGTGGGCGGCGCCGAACGGCGAGAGCATCGACCAGATCGAGCGCCTGATCGAGGGACTGAAGACCAATCCGAACGGGCGCCGGCACATCGTCTCGGCCTGGAACCCGGCCGATATCGAGGACATGGCCCTGCCGCCCTGTCACTGCCTGTTCCAGTTCTTCGTGGCGGATGGAAAGCTGAGCTGCCAGCTGTACCAGCGCTCGGCCGACGTCTTCCTGGGCGTGCCGTTCAACATCGCGTCCTATGCGCTGCTGACGATGATGATGGCGAATGTGGTCGGGCTCGAGCCCGGCGAGTTCGTGCACACCTTCGGCGACGCCCACCTGTATCTGAACCACGTCGACCAGGCGAAGCTGCAGCTGACGCGCGAGCCCCTGGCCCTGCCGACGATGACGATCACGCCCAAGCGCGACCTGTTCGCCTATGAGCTGGCCGACTTCGCCCTGACAGACTACGCGCCCTGGCCGCATATCAAGGCCGCCGTCGCCGTCTGAGCCGCCTTCCTTCTCGCTTCGGAAACGACCCATGTTGATCCGCGTCCTGGCCGCCGGCCTGCTCCTGTCCGTCGCGCCGATGACGGCGGCTGTCGCCCAGACGGCGCCCGCAGCGGCGGCTCCCGCCTTCGAGGCCCGGCATCTGATGATCCCGGCGCCGGACGGGCGGACCATCGACATCAGCGTCTGGGCGGCGCCCGAGGAGCGGGGCGTGATCGTCTTCTCGTCGGGCTTCAACTCGGCGCCTGCCGCCTATCACCGCATTCTCTCGGAGTGGGTGAGCCACGGCTATACGGTGGTGGCGCCGCTGCACGTCGACAGCCTGCAGCATCCCGACCACGACAAATACGACAACCGGGCCGCCTTCTCGACGCGGATCATGGATGTGGCGGTCGCCCGGGGCGTGGCGCGCCACATCGCGCCGGGCAAGCCGATGATCGCGGCGGGCCATTCGTTCGGCTCGCTGATCTCGGCCATCGAGGGCGGGGCCGTGACCGTGGCGGGGCCGCATGGCGACCCCGAGATCAAGGGGGTGATTGAACTGTCCTCGCCCGGGATCATCCAGGGGCTGGTGACGCCGACGACCTGGGAGGGGCTGGACAAGCCGCTGCTGGTCATCACCGGCGACAAGGATGTGGTGCCCGGCTTCGCGACCGACTGGCATGACCACCGCGCCGCCTTCGACGGCAGCCCGGCCGGCGACAAGACGCTGCTGATCTTCGCGGACGGCGACCATTCGCTGATCGCCCGCGCCGATGACGCCGACTTCGCCACGATCGTCGAGGCGACCGAGGCCTTCCTCGACGCCTATGCGCTGGGCGATGCGGCGGCGAAGGCGCGGCTCAACGCCCTGCCCGCCCCCGACGGCGTGACCATCGAGCGGCGCTGATGGACCTCAAGGGCCTCTCCGAAGACGTCGTCCGCATCTCGGACATCTATGCGCGCGAGCACGGCATCGACCGCGACAAGGCGGCCTCGGGCGACTGGGCGTTGCTGAAGGTGCAGGAAGAGCTGGGCGAGCTGACGGCCGAGCATCTGCGGATGAGCGGGCGGGCGCGCGGGGCGGCGGACGATCAGGCGCTGCATGACGAGGCGGCCGACGTGATGGGCATGCTGCTGATCTATTGCGACCGGGTCGGGATCGATCTGGAGGCGGCGATGCGGCGCAAATGGCTGCGCTGGCTGGAGCCCAAACCCTGAGACACGGTCCGGGGTAAGACCCGATAGCTTCACCTTGCGAACGGCGCATCCTGCGACCGCCCGTGTCAGGCGGGCGGGAGCTCTGGAGGGGCGCCGTGGTTAAGCAATTTTCCGCCGAACTGTTCGGCACGATGGTGCTGGTGCTGTTCGGCTGTGGCGCGGCGGTGCTGGGCCCGGCGCCCTTCGATCAGCTGGCGGTGGCCCTGGCGTTCGGCTTCGCCATCGTGGCCATGGCCTATGGCATCGGGCCGATCTCGGGCTGTCACGTCAATCCGGCCGTGTCTCTGGGCGTCTTCGTCGCCGGGCGGATGAGCGGCAAGGAGATGCTGGTCTATTGGGTCGCCCAGCTCTTCGGCGCCCTGCTGGGGGCCTTCCTGCTGTCGCTGATCGCCAAGACCGGGACCGCGAGCCTGGGTCAGAACGGCTGGGGTGTCGGGGTGCAGGGCGGCTATCCGCTGCAGGCGGCGCTGATCTTCGAGATCGTGGCCACGGCCATCTTTGTGGTGGTCATCCTGGGCGTGACGGGGCCCAAGGGCGAGGCGCCGTTCGCCGGCATCGCCATCGGCATCACCCTGGCGGTGATCCATATCGTCGGCATCCAGGTGACGGGCGTCTCGGTCAATCCGGCGCGCAGCTTCGGGCCGGCGCTGCTGGTCGGCGGCCAGGCGCTGGGCCAGCTGTGGCTGTTCATCGTCGCCCCCCTGGTCGGCGCCGCGATCGCCGGCCTGTTGTTTCGCTTGCGGGTTCTGGACCCGGACGCCTAAGCATCGATCCTGAAGGCCCGGGCGTACCGGGCGAGGACCGGAGGCGCCCATGCTGATCCCCGATATCGCCCTCGTCGTCGCGCGGGGGCGCAACGGCGTCATCGGGCGCGACGGCGACCTGCCGTGGCGGCTGCGCAGCGACCTGCAGGCGTTCAAGGCGATCACCATGGGCAAGCCCTGCATCATGGGCCGCACGACCTGGGAGAGCCTGCCGCTGCGGCCCCTGCCCGGCCGGCTGAACCTGGTCCTGACCCGAGACCTGTCCTATGAGGAGCGGGGCAAGGCGAAGGGCGCCGTGGTCTGCGCCAGCCTGGACGAGGCCATCGACATCGCGCGCGAGACGGCGGTCGATGACGACATCGGCGAGGTCTGCGTGATCGGCGGCACAGCTATCTTCGAGGCTACCCTGCCGCGGGCCAAACGGCTCTACATCACCGAGGTCGAGGCCGAACCGGAGGGGGACGCTTTCTTCCCGACCTTCGACGAGGGCGGCTGGCGCGAGATTTCCAACGAACGGCGCGAGGCGGGCGAGAAGGACGATCACGCCTTTTCCTTCCGCGTGCTGGAACGGCTCTGAGGGAGAAGACCGATGATCGTGACCACCACCAACGACCTGCCGGGCTATCGGATCGTGCGCCACATCGGCATGACGCGCGGCATCACCGTGCGGTCGAGGAACGCCATCAGCGACTGGGTCGGCGGCATGCAGTCGATCTTCGGCGGCAAGGTCGGCGTCTATGTGAAACTGGCCGAGATGGCGCGGCAGGAGGCCTATGACGAGCTGGTCGAACACGCGAAGGCCCAGGGCGCCAACGCCATCATCGCCATGCGCTATGACGCCAACGAGATCATGGACGGGATCACCGAGGTGCTGGCCTATGGGACGGCAGTCGTCGTCGAGCCGGTCTAGCGGGAATCCGGCATCCCGTCGGTCTTCATCAGCCGGTCCCAGAAGCGGAAATACAGGCCGTAGTTGGTCTTCATATGGGTGTGGTGGCGGCTGTGGTGGGTGGCGGTGATGAGCTGGGCGCCGGGACCTGAGCGGACCCAGCGATCGGGCCAGAGCTCCCGGCCGGCATGGTTCAGGACGGCGACGGCGGTCATGACCGTGAGCAGGACCGCCAGCATCCAGACGTTCAGCGGGATCAGGAAGGTCAGGGCCGGCAGGAGCCAGGCGGTCAGGGCCGCCTCGACCGGATCAAAGGCGAAGCTGGCGAAGGGGCTGGGCTCGCGCGAGCGGTGGTGGGCGGCGTGGGCCCATCGGAAGACCTCGCGCCGGTGCAGCAGCCGGTGCGTCCAGTAGTAGTGCGCATCCTGCACGACCAGCAGGAAGACGAAACTGACCGGCAGCCACCACAGCGGATACGCGCCGGGGTCGAGATAGATCTTCGTACCGCCCGCCTTCCAGGCCTCGAGCGCGATGGCCGCCGGGAAGGCGTAGATGGGGGTGGAGATCAGGGAGAAGCGGATCTCGTGCGCGATCAGGGCGCGGGACGGCGGGGCGCGGTTGAGGGCTAAGCCCGGGCCAGTCCCCTTGCCCCACAGCGCGAACCAGACGCCGCCCGCGATCAGCAGATAGCGCAGCCCGATGATCAGGCTGAGCCAGGCTGTGGTGATCAGGACGGCGAGGAGCATCGCTGTTGGTTCAGGTGAGGAGCGCTAGTGAGCAAGGGGTGAGCGAAGAGCAGGTCTGAACCGAACACCACCGCTCACTCCTCGCTCACTAGCACCTTTCACTCCGCAGTGCGTCCCGCCCGCTAGTACAGAACCCCTAGCGCCTGCCGTTCGAAATTCTGCAGCTCATCCGTGCGGCCGTCGCGGATCTTGTCGACCCAGTGGGGGTCGGCCAGGAGGGCGCGGCCGACGGCGACGAGGTCGAACTCGTCGCGCTCTAGGCGCTCGATCAGGCCGTCCAGCGAGGCGGGCTTCGAACCCTCGCCGCCGAAGGCCGCGATGAACTCGCCGTCGAGGCCGACCGAGCCGACGGTGATGGTGGGCTTGCCGATCAGCTTCTTCGTCCAGCCAGCGAAATTGAGGTCCGAACCCTCGAACTCCGGCTCCCAGAAGCGGCGCTGCGAGCAGTGGAAGACGTCGACCCCGGCGTCCGACAGCGGCGTCAGCCATTCGGTCAGGCCCTCGGGGGTCTCGGCGATACGGGCGGTGTAGTCCTGCTGCTTCCACTGCGACAGGCGCAGGATGATGGCCATGTCCTCGCCCACGCCCTCGCGCACGGCCTTGACCACCTCGGCGCCGAAGCGGGCGCGGTCGGCGATGGTGGAGCCGCCCCAGCGGTCCTCGCGGCCGTTCAGACCGCCCCAGAAGAACTGGTCGATCAGATAGCCGTGGGCGCCGTGGATCTCGACGGCGTCAAAGCCGATCTCCTTCGCCGCACGGGCCGAGGCGCCGAAGGCGGCGATGACGTCGGCGACGTCCTCATCGGTCATGGGCTCGTACTTCTGCTTGCCGGGAGCGACGAGGCCCGAGGGGCTGTCGACCTTGCCGAGCGGCTCCCACTCGGCGCCCTGGCCGCGGGCCGAGCCGACGTGCCAGATCTGCGGCGCGATCAGGCCGCCGGCGGCGTGGACGTCCTTCACCACCTTCTTCCATTCCGGCAGGGCCTCGCCGTGGAAGACCGGCACGCGGGCGTCATTGCGAGCGGCCGGACGTTCGACGACCGTGCCCTCGGTCACGATCAGGCCGACGCCGCCCTCGGCCCGGCGACGGTAGTAGGCGGCGACGTCGGAGGTCGGGATGCCGTTCGGCGAGAAGGACCGGGTCATGGGCGCCATGACGATGCGGTTCGGCAGTTTCAGGGACTTGACCTGGAAAGGCCGGAACAGGGCGTCGACGCTCATGGGAGATCCTCGTGGTGTGGAACCGACAAGGTGGCTGTTAGGGTTGCGTTTGAAAACCCTTCTTGCGGAAAAATCTCAAGTAGCGGAAAGACTCGCCCCCCTCACCGCTCATCCCGGCGAATGCCGGAATCCAGATTCACGTGCGGCGTTTGAAGTTCAAGTTGTCAGCGCCCTTGCGGCAGGCACGGTGTCTGGATCTGGATCCCGGCATTCGCCGGGATGAGCGGTGTGTGGGTTAGAGACCCAGCGCCCCCGCCACCGCTTCTGCGAAACCGGCGAACCGGTGGGCCACATCGCCGTCCGGTTCCGCGATCACGACTGGCGTTCCGGCATCCCCACCCTGACGCACAGCGGCGGTCAGGGGCAGGTCGCCGAGGTAGGGGATCTCGAGGCGGGCGGCCTCGGCCTCGGCGCCGCCCCGGCCGAAGATGTCGCCGGTCATGTTCTCGATCAGGCCGAGAGACGGGACATTGACCTTCTGGAACAGGGCGTGGGCGCGGCGGGCGTCGGCGAGGGCCACCTCCTGCGGGGTGGAGACGATGACGGCGCCGTCGAGCGGGGTCTTCTGGATCAGGGTCAGCTGGACGTCGCCGGTGCCGGGCGGGAGGTCGACGACCAGGACGTCGAGCGGTTGGGCCTGCGTCCCCCAGCGGGTCTGGGTCAGCATCTGGGTCAGGGCCTGGGAGGCCATGGGGCCGCGCCAGACCATGGCGTCGCCGGCGCCGGTGAGGAGGCCGACCGACATGGCCTTCAGACCGAAGGCCTCGTGCGGGACGATGGCGCCGTCCTCGTAACCGGGCTTGCCCGACAGGCCGAGCATGGTCGGGAGGGACGGCCCGTAGACGTCGGCGTCGAGCACGCCCACCGAGAGACCGCGCGCGGACAGGGCGGCGGCAAGGTTGACCGCGACGGTCGATTTGCCGACGCCGCCCTTGCCGCTGGCCACCGCCAGGACGCGGCGGACATGGGCGGGACGGTCGGTCGGGACCGGGGCCTTGGCGCGGGTCTGGTCGATGGCGGCCGAGGACAGGCCGGCGGTGCGTCGAGGTTCCTGCGCGGGCGCGGCCTCGGCGGTGAGGATGACGGAGACGCGCGTCATGCCCGGCATGGCCCGGAGCGCCGCCTCGGCCGCGTCGCGGACGGGGGCATAGAGGGCGGCGTCGGCGACGGGCACCTCCATCGCGAAACCGGCGCGGTCGTCGGCGACGGTGAGGCCCTTGGCCAGACCGGAGGCAACCAGCCCCTGCCCCGACTTCGGGTCGAGGATGGCGTCGAGGACGGTGATTACGGAAGCGCGGTCGATCAAAGGCTTGTTCTCAAGCTTGCAGGCGAAGTCGGCTGCTTCTATCGCCCGAAGGCGTCCGCTGCGAGCCTTCCTTTGTCACGACCCCTGATAACCCTGATCGCCGGGCCGACCGCCTCGGGCAAGTCGAAGCTGGCGCTCGCGCTGGCAGCGGAGAGCGGGGCCGTGATCCTGAACGCCGACAGCCAGCAGCTCTATGCCGATCTGCGGGTGCTGAGCGCCCGGCCCTCGGTCGAAGAGGAGGCCCAGGCGGAGCACCGGCTGTACGGGGTGGCTGACGCGGCCGACGCCTGGTCGGTGGGGCGCTGGACGCGGGCGATCCTGCCGATGCTGAAAGAGCTGCGCGCCGAGCGACGGCCGGCCCTGATCGTAGGCGGTACGGGCCTCTATTTCACGGCCCTGACCAAGGGGTTGGCGGATATTCCTGACATTCCGATCGAGGCGCGCGAGGAAGCCGGGGCGCTCTATGACACCGAGGGCGAGGCCGCCTTCCGGCTGAGGCTGACGGCCTTCGATCCGCCGGCGGCGGCGGCCATCGCGCCGGGCGACCGGCAGAGGTTGACCCGGGCCTGGGCCGTGGCGCGGGCGACGGATCGGTCCCTGTCCGACTGGCAGGCCTCGACGAAGCCGCTGCTGGAGCCCCGCACCTATGAGCGGATGGTGGTCGAGCCGGATCGCGCCGCCCTCTACGCCAACTGCGACGCCCGGGTGGCGGTCATGGTCGAACAGGGCGTGCTGGACGAGGTCGCGGCCCTGACCGCGCGCGGCCTGGATCCCGTCCTGCCGGCGATGAAGGCCGTGGGGGTGCGGGAGTTCGCCGCACATCTGGCCGGAGAGACCCCGCTGGAGACCGCCATCGACCAGGTGCGGCAGGCGACGCGCAACTACGCCAAGCGTCAGCTGACCTGGTTCCGCAACCAGACGCCGGACTGGCCGCGCGCCTAGCCGTTCAGAACTCCTCCCAGCCGTCGGCGAGGGCCGCGCCGCCGCCGCGGGCGAAGGCGACGACCCGCGACTGGGCCTCGGCGACCGGAGCCCGGGCCGGGGCCGGACGGGCGGGCGCCGGGCGCGCGGAAGCCGGTTGGGCGGCGCGCGGCGCACGGGCGCCGGTCTCGAAGCGGGCGACCAGCTCGGCGAGGTGGTTGGCCTCGGTCTTCAGACTGCTGGCGGCGGCGGTGGCCTGTTCGACCATCGCAGCGTTCTGCTGGGTAACCTGATCCATCTGGTTCACCGCGGTGTTGACCTGATGCAGGCCGACCGACTGTTCCTGGGAGGAGGAGGCGATTTCCGAGATCAGGGTGTCGATCTCGGCGACGCGGGCGACGATGCCGTCGAGGGCCGCGCCTGTTTCGCCGACCAGACGCACGCCGTGGGAGACCTGGCTGCTGCTGGCGGAGATCAGGACCTTGATCTCCTTGGCGGCCTCGGCGGAGCGCTGGGCCAGGGCCCGGACCTCGGATGCGACGACGGCGAAGCCCCGGCCCGCCTCCCCGCCCGTGCGGCCTCGACCCCGGCGTTGAGGGCGAGGAGGTTGGTCTGGAAGGCGATCTCGTCGATGACGCCGATGATCTGGGTGATCTGGGCCGAGCTCTGCTCGATCTGGCTCATGGCCGAGACAGCGTCACGCATGACGTCGCCGGACCGGCTGGCGTCGGCCTTGGCCCCACCGGCGACCCCGGCCGCCTGACGGGCGCCCTCGGCGCTGCGCTTGACGGTGGCGGTGATCTCGTCAAGGGCGGCGGCGGTCTCCTCGAGCGAGGCGGCCTGCTGTTCGGTGCGGCGCGACAGGTCGTCGGAGGCGCTGGCGATCTCGTCGGCGCCGGTGCGCAGACCCCCGGTGGCCTCGGAAATGGCGTTCATGGCCCGCTTCAGACTGTCGACCGCCGCGTTGAAGTCGGTCTTGATCTGCAGATAGCGGCCCTCGAAGGCGGCTTCGATCCGGGTCGTCAGATCGCCGCCGGCGAGGGCCGTGAGGCTGGTCGCGAGGGCCGATACGACGGCGTTCTGTTCGGCCTCGGCGGCGTCGCGGGCGGCGGCGTTGCGGGCGGCCTCAAGCTCCACGGCGGTGACGTCGGTGGCGAACTTGATCACCTTCACGGGCTTGCCCGTTTCGTCGAACACGGGGTTGTAGGAGGCCTGGATCCAGACCTCGCGCCCGCCCTTGCCGACGCGGAGGAATTTGCGCGCGATGAACTCGCCGCGGTTCAGCTCGCGCCAGAACTCGCGATACTCGGCGGACCCGGCCTCGCCGGCCGGCAGGAACATGCTGTGGTGTCGGCCCTCGATCTCGGACGCGGCATATCCGAGGGTGTTGAGGAAGTTGGCGTTGGCCTGGAGGATGGTTCCGTCCAGCTTGAACTCGATCACCGCCTGGGACCGGTCCATGGCGGCGGCGAGCGCCTGGTGTTCCCGGGCCTGTCGGGCAGCAGCGTCTTTCGCGCGAGCGCGATCAGGAAACAGCATGGGGGAGCCTCGGACGGGTGAAGGGGAAGCGGGGAAGACCGGCCCAGTGGCGGCGATCTTTGCTAACGAGCCTCTAATTTTCGCCTGCGGGGCGAGGCCAGGCTACGCAATTTTGCAATTGCTTCGCATTGCACAACCTCCGATATGACAGCGCTCAACCAACGGCGGCAGCGCTTGCACTTCAGGAGTAAATCGTTGTCCTCGTTGAATTTATGGAATTCCGGGGGCGGATCGGCTTGGAGCGACAAACACCCGGTCGTTCGCCCCGTTGGAGGCGATTTGGGCCGAATCGATTCGGCGAACGGGCGCGCACCCTCCGCCCGTTCTGGAGCCGGCGGCGCGGAGCGATCCTCGGGGCGGATGGAGCGCTTTCAGCCGTTTGTGACGGGCGATACCGCGCGGTCCGCCGCCGCCTGCCGGCTCGCGCGCGGCAAGGCGTCATCGTAGGGATTAAAGAGCTGTAATCTAATCGGAAAGGTCGGTTTCAAGGCCAGCTTTGCCGCAATTGCGCCTTGCTCCTGCAACAACGTTTGCGTGTCCCATCACCACACGAAGTTGTCTGATGATCGTCGCCGTCCTCGCCGCCTTCGCCCTCACCTCCGGCCAGCAGGCCGCGCCTGCTGCGACCCCTGCCCCCGTCCCCGCGCAAGCGCCGGCGACAACCGTCACCGGCCAGGCGCCTGTGGCCACCGCGGAGCCGGAAGAGCAGATCTGTCGCCGCCAGGCCATTCCCGGCTCGCGCCGCTCGGAACGGGTCTGCCACACCAGGGCGGAATGGGACATGATCCGCGACAACGCCCGCAACAACCGCGACACCGCGAGCAGCAACCAGCGCGACGGCGGGGGCAAGTAAACAGCCGATCCGAAAATGCGACGGCGGGGCCTGATGATCAGGCCCCGCCGTTTTGTCATCCGCGTTGCTGTTGATCGGTCGTCGATCAGCCGAGGCGGAAGCGGACCGAGAACCGTATGGTCTTGCCCGCCCAGCCCGCGTCGATCATCGAGGGCGAGAGCCGGGCCTGTTCAGCCGCCTCGACGGCAACGGGGCCGAAGCCCGCGCCGACCGGCTCCTCGCTGAGGACGGAGCAGTCCGTCAGATGGCCGTCGGCCTGGGCGGTGCAGGACACGACCGCGCTGCCGCTGGTCACGTCGGCGCCCGCGGCCTGGGGCCAGGTCGGACGCGGAGACTGGGCCCAGGACGGATTGGTGAGGGGCGCCGCCTCGGTCGTGTTGGTGGGCGTTTCAGCGGGCGTCAGAGCGGTGACGAACGCGGCCCTGGGCGCGAGGGCCGAGGCGGGCGCCGGAGCCGGGGCAGGCAGGGCCGAGACGAACGTTGCGGGTTGAGCGACGGGCCGGGCGACCGGGAGAGGCCGCGCCGCGGGGGCGGCGGCCGGACGGGCCTGAGGCTCCGGCGCGCGCTGGCCCGCCAGGGCGAAGGAGCCGGCGCCGGCGACCGCCGCGAGGGTCAGGCCCGCGCCGAACAGGGTCCGGCGATGGCGGGCGCCCGAGACGGGAACCGGAGACAGGATGGCTTTCAGGCGACGCATGACGAGTATCCTTCTGCTGCTGGTGAACGTGAGTGCGGGCGCGGCGTCGCCGTTAGGCGAGACGCGAAGCGCGTCGAGAAGAGAGCGGGCGTAGGCGCGGCGGGCGGCCTCGCTGGCCTGACTGAGGGCCTCGGCGTCGCAGGCCTCTTCCCGGGCCGCCGCGCGCCGGGCGCGGATCGGGCCGAGGAAGGGGTTGAAAGCCATGAGGACGAGCAGGATTTCTTCGGCCCAGAGGGCGCGATGATCGCCGCGGCGCAGATGCGCCATCTCATGGGCGCAGACGGCCTCCAGCGCAGGCCCGGAGACAAGGGCGGCGGGCAGGATCAGGGCGGGTCGGAACAGGCCGGCGATCATGGCCTCGGCGCCATCGTCGGCGATGCGGACGACAGGCGTCGGCACGGCCGCGCGGCGGGCGATCTCCGCCACCCCGGCAAGGACCCCGGCGGGCGCCGGATGGGTCGAGCGCAGGAAGCGGCGCAGGCCCAGGGTGCGCAGGGCGAGTTGTCCCGCGCGCACCGCGCACAGCAGACCCGCCAGACCCAGAGCGGCCAGGGCCAGCGTCTGTGGCTGGAGCCAGAGCACGCCGCGATGGACGATGACATCGACCACCAGAGCGGCCTGTCCCGAAGGGATCTGTGGCGCCGGAGGCAAGGGGACGGCCAGCGGCGGCAGAAGCACGGCGATGCCGACCAGAAGGATGGGCAGGGCAGGCAGATAGAGGGCCAGGGCCCAGCCCCGTTCGCGAAGGGCCGGATCGGACGGGCTGCGCTCGAACAGGCCCATCAGAGCCCGGGTCGCCGCCGCAAGGCCGAGCGACAGTCCGAGAGAGAGGGCAAGCAGCTCAGTGTTGGCCATCGTCTTCGCTCCCCGTCTCGGCCATCGGGGCGTTCAGCAGGGTTTCGAGTTCCGCGATATCGGCGTCGTCGAGCCACTGGCTGCCGGTGAAGGCGGTGGCGGGCAGCGCCTTGTCCATGTCGAGCAAGGCGGAGAAGCGGCGCATCAGCCCGGTCAGGACCTCGACCTTGGGCCGGGTCTGGGAATAGACGGCGACCCCGTGCACGTTGCGGCGCGAGAGGAGCCCCTTGGCCCGCATCCGTTCCAGCACCGTCCGGGTCGTCGACGGGGTCCAGTCCTGCTGGGCGGCGACGCGGTCGTGCACCTCACGCGAGGACAGGTCGCCGTCGCGCCAGAAGCATTTGAGCACCTCGAGTTCGGCGTCCGTCGGGTTGAGCTGAGCGGCCTGCGTCATGCGAAATCTCTCTTTGTCGCGCTAACGCTACAATTGTCGCTCTCGAACGTCAACCGTCGCCAAAAGCAACCCCGAAGCGATTTGACAGGGCCGGTTGATCCCGCTCTGGTGGTGGCGCTGACCACCTGGCGAGGGGGGAATGCCGTGAAAACCAGAGCAGCCCTCGTGATGCTGGGCGGCGCCGTGATCGCGGCCGCCCTCGCCTTCTGGCTGCCGGCCGGACAGGGGGTCGTCGCCGGGATTGCCGCCGTGGCTCTGGTCCTGATCTGTGCGGTTTCGGCACTGAACGCCTCCCCCGCCAGCATCGCCTTCGTCGGACGCCACGGGCGCGCAATCAGGGCGATCGGCGGGGCTTTGGTCGTCCTTGGCGTGGCGATCGTGGTCGTCGCCCCCTTCTACCCCTATCCGGCGGGCCGCTTCGGCCTGATCCTCTATGTCGCCACCAGCCTGTCCCTAACCGGCTTCATGACCGCGAGACTGCCGCAACTGCTGAAGGACGTCGACGCCGTCCGCGCGGAGGCCGACCGTCAGGCCGGGGACGGGGCCGGGCCGGACGCCGGCGCCGAAGCCCGCCCCTTTGACAGCCTGTCGGAAGGATTGGGGGCCACGGCCTCCGTCATCCGCAACGCCGGCGCCGTCTTCCATATCGTAGGCCCATGGGTGCTGCTGCTGGTCGTTTCGGGTCTGATCGCGGTGACCGCCGCCAACAGCGGTTCGGAGTGGCCCGGGCGGTCCCTGCCCGTCATGGCCCTGTTGGCGCTTCCGCTGGCTCTCCTGCTGGTGATCTCTGCGCCGACGGTTCTCGTGGCCTGGGCGCGCTGGACGGTGCGGGGCGAGCGGCCCCGACACTGGATCGCCCTGCCCGACCGCGCGGCACTGAGCGTGGGTTGGCGGCTTTGGGTCGCCTTCAGCGTGTTCGGCGCGGTGGACGAGCTGTTGTCATTCCAGGCCTCGGCCATCGCCGCGAGACTGGGCGGATCGCCGCAGGTCGTCGGCTTTCTGGTCGGGCACTGCATCGACGTCGTCCTCATCGCCCTGGCGACCGCCCTTGCCCTCAGACTGATCGCCCTGGCGCTCGGCGACCGGACCTTCGATCAGGGTGCGGCCCTGTCCCGGACGCGCGCCTTGTGGCCGGGCTTGCCGCTGGGAATGATCCTGGCCCTTCTGCCCTTCACCGCGGCCGGGTGTGCGATCGATCTGTTGCAGTGGAGCCTGAACCTCGGTGCGCTCAACCCGTGGACAGGCGTCTTCTTCCTTGGAACGGCCGCGACCGGATTCGGAGCCCTGATCGCCGGAACCACCTATGCTGCGCGGGTCTATGACGCCGTTCTGGACACTGATCCTCACCCTGACCCGCAGGCCCAGCCGGAGCCCAATTCGGGCGCCGTCGCCTGAGCGGCCTTGGAAGCGGGGCGGGTTGGGCCTATATAGGTTTCGTCCGGGTTCGCCCGGACTATGGCGATAAACGCGCTTGTAATAAGCGGACCGGACCCGGGTGCGATTCCCGGCGGCTCCACCAATCGCTCCCCGTTATCGGTGGGAGATGCGGGGCCGACTAGCATCGACGGACGTGTAAAGAAGACTGCTTTCGCTCGTCCTGGCCCACCGTATCGGGCCATTTTCTAACTGCGAACGATAACTTCGCTGGAGAAGTCCGCCTCGCCGCGTAATGCGGTTCGGTTGATTTCGAATCTTAAGTCCTAGGGGTTCAGATCCCTGGGCGGGGCCTGTCGGGGAGCCTGCCAACAGAATCCCCGGCGCTTATCTCCCGAGCGCCCGCCAACAGAAACCCGGCGCTTAACCTGTTTCCCGTCTTTCGCCCGTCGACCTGCGCGGTTATCAGACACGTCACAGACGCTGAGGATCAGATGGCGGAAGACACCCCCCCGGTCGACGAAATGCACTATGAGGCATTGGCCCAGGACGCGCTGCGTGGCGTGATCCGGTCCGCGCTCGAACGCGCCGCCAGCCCGTCGGGCATCCCGGGCGAGCACCATTTCTACATCACCTTCAAGACGCGCGGCCGCGGCGTCAGCGTGCCGCCGGACGTCCTGGCCAAATATCCCGACGAGATGACCATCGTCCTGCAGCACCAGTACTGGGACCTGGCCGTCGAGCACGACCTGTTCTCGGTGATGCTGAAGTTCGGCGGCATGCCCAAGGTGCTGACCGTGCCGTACAACGCCGTGACCCGCTTCTACGACCCGAGCGTGCAGTTCCTGCTGCAGTTCGAGGCCCCGGAGACGGTGGCTGAGCCCGTGGCCATCATGACGCCGGAACCGACCCGCCCCGCGACCGTCCCGCCCGAGGGCGACGATTCGGGTCCCAAGGTCGTCTCCCTGGACCAGTTCCGCAAAAAATAGTCCGTGAACCCCGCTGGCGGGGCTTTCCAGACGCGATAACGCCGATACTCTGAACCCGTTCGAGCCTTCTTGGGGGACGGGTCCTTGAGCATGCGGCGCCTTCTGACAGCGATGATCGGGCTCACCCTGCTGGCGGTCGCCCTGCCCTGCGCCGCGCAGACCGCGACACCCGCCCCGGCCAGCCGGTTCGCCGGCTGGGCCTCGGTCATAGTCGCCGGCGACTGGCGCAGCCATACCGAGCCGATCCAGGCCTTCGACAACGCCCGCCGCGATCTGGTCGCCGGATTCCTCAAGGCCGGGTTCAGCCGCGCCGACATGTATGACGCCACCCTGAGGCCCGACGTGCCCGATCCGGTCACGGCGGCCGCGGCGGTCGAGGCTATCGCGGCGACGACGGCGCGGGCGACGCGCGGCTGCCTGATCTATTTCACCTCGCACGGTGCCCCCGAGGGGATGGTGTTCGGACCCAACCGGCAGATCAGTCCCACCATGATGGCCCAGCTGGTGCGCAACTGGTGCCCGGACCGGCCGACGGTGCTGGTGGTCTCGGCCTGTTTCTCCGGCATCTTCGTCGATGGACTGGCGGCGCCGAACCGGATGATCATCACCGCCGCGCGCCGCGACCGGACGTCGTTCGGCTGTGGCGCCGACGCGACCTATCCCTATTTCGACGGTTGTATCATCGACAGCCTGCCGACGGCCTCGGACTTTATCGCCCTGGCCAACGCCACGCGTGCGTGCGTGAAGAGGCGCGAGGAGGCGGAGGCGCTGACGCCGGGCTCCGAGCCCCAGGTCTCGATCGGCTCGACGATGCAGTTCCTGCTGCCGACGCTGAGGTTCACACCGCAAGCGCCACCAGGCGGGCCGCCTGTGGCTGTGGCCGCGGCCACAGCGCGTCCGGCGGGGTGAAGCGGAGCAGGAATCACCCCAAGGACGCTCCGTAGAGTTGCAGGGGCTTGATATGAATCTGAGATCGATGGCGTCCGCCGTGGCGCTCGCGGGCCTTTGGGCGGCCTCCGCCCATGCCCAGACCGGGGCCCAGACCGTCACGCCCCCTACCTTCGCCGAGCGTCTGGCGCAGGCCGGGTCGCCCCTGACGGTCGGGCCGCAAGGCTTCTCCGGTCCGGGCGCCGTGATCCTCTCGGAGGCGGTGGACGCCAGCCGGTACGTCATGATCGGCGAGAGTCATTTTTCCCGCGAGATCCCAGCCTTCACCGCCAACGTCTGCCGCTTGATGGCGCCCGGCGGGCTGACGGCCATGGTCGTCGAGACGGGGCCGGAGGCCGCCGCGGTGGTCAACGCCGGACTGAGAGCGCCGGACCGCGAACAGCGGATGTCCAACTTCATGCGCGCCCATCCCGACGCCATGGCCTTCCTGAGCGGCCGCGATGAAAATCAGACAGCGGCTGATTGCGCCGCCGCCGCCGGGCCGGACTTCGCGCTGTGGGGACTGGACCAGGAGTTCTTCGGCGTCAGCGGCTATCTGTTCGAACAGATGCTGGCGGCCAGCCCGGGGCCGATCGCCCGCGCCCGGATCGAGGCCCTGGCCGAACAGGAGCGGACGGCGACCCAGGCGGCGCTGACCTCCGGCTCGCCCATGGACATGTTCCTGTTCAAGGCGACGGATGCGGCTCTGGACGAGGCGGGGGCGGCCATCGCACGGGACGGCGGGGACCGGGCCAAAGCGCTGTTCGCGGCCTTGCGCGAAACCCGCGCCATCTATCAGTCCTCGATGGCCCGTACCGGCGATTCCAACGGCCGCCGGGCGCGGCTGATGAAGCGGACGCTGGCGGCGCATTTCGCCGAGGCTCCGCAGGCGCGAGTGCTGATGAAGTTCGGCGCCTATCATCTGTACAAGGGCTACAACCCACTCGGGCAGCGCGACGTCGGCAATTTCGTCGCCGAGCACGCCGATGGCGCGGGCGTGGCCTCCCTCAACATGATCGTCGCCGGCGCGAGAGGCGCGCTGGGCGGATACAACGGGGTCGGCCGGCAGGTGGCCGTGCACGCGTTCGATTCCACCACGGGCGAGGACGCCGACTGGGTGAAGGATGTCGTGCTGGCCCGCCCGTCGGACACGCCGCCGGGCGACTGGATCGTGGTGGATTTGCGCCGGCTGCGCGGCGCCGATCTGGAAGCCCTGACGCCGGAGTGGCGCGGTCTCATTCGCGGCTATGACCTCGCCGTCGTCGCGCCGGAACTGTCGGCGTCCAGCGTGCTGGGGGCACGGGACGCGCCGTAGGGTCGCTGGGCAGACGTCGGCGCCCTATCTCTCCTCCCGGGAAGCGCCCGCGCGAGGTCATCGCCGCCTCAAACGGTCACGCCGAGGCCTTGCTGAGCACGACCGGCGGTTCCGTTCGCGGGAGCGCGATGACGAAGGTCGCGCCCCGGTCCGAAGTGTCGCCGAGAGAGACGGTCCCGCCCATCTGGTCGATCATGGTCCTGGTGATGGCCAGGCCCAAGCCCGTGCTCGGGGTGCTGACGACGGGGACGACCGAACTGTCCTGGGCGAAGGGCTGGAACAGCCGATCGCGGAACGCGGGCGAGACGCCCGGCCCCTGATCGGTGATCGCGATCAGGATTTCGTCGCCTGCCTGAGCCAGATTGACCCGGACCTCTGCGTTCGGCGGCGAGAATTTGATGGCGTTGGACAGGAGATTGGTGACGCACTGGGTCAGCCGATGCGCGTCGGCGACGACCCAGAGCGGGTCGTCCGGAGCTTCAAGCCGGATATCGACCGTGTGCTGTTCGGCATAGGCCTGATTGTCCTCGACGGTCTCCCTCAGGGCCAGGGCGACGTTGACGGGCTGGAAATCGAACTCGAGCGGGCCGGCGCTGACCTTCTCGAAGGTCAGGAGATCGTCGACCAGCCGCTTCATGCGACCGGCGTTGCGCGCCGCGATCCCGACGATGTTCTCGGCCTGGGGCGGAAGCACGCCTCCGGCGCCGGAGACCACCAGACCCAGAGCGCCGTTGATGGCGGTCAGCGGCGTGCGCAGTTCATGCGTCACCCGGGCGACGAAATCCTGCTTCATCTCGATGAGCCGACGAAGTTCGTCGGTGATCCGGTGGGCGTCGGACTCGGCGACGCTGCTGAAGCCGACGGCGATCGGCCCGACCAGAAGATGGGCCAGCATCATGTCTTCGTCGCTGAAGGCGGCCGGGTCCGCGGAATAGTATTTCAGGACCCCGACCGTCTGGCCCTGATGCGGGATCGGGACGACGATCATGGACCGAAGGTTCACCCGCCGACAGGCGGCGCGGTTGACCCGGGCGTCCGTTTCGCTGTCCTCGCACGAGAGCGGGCGACCGGTCAGGATGCACAGGCCGGAGAGGCTGCCGTTCACAGGCAGGCGCAGGCCGACGAGATGCTCGGAAGTGCCGCTGGCCGCCGCGTAATAGACCTGATCCGTATCCCTGAGTTCGACCACGATGCCGTTGGCCTGGGGCATCACGGAATATTCCGAGACGATGGCGCGCATGATGGCGGTCAGGTCCGCTCCTGCGTCCTTGACGCTGGCCTGGAGCTCGATCAGGCCCCGAAACCGCTCATCCTGCATATCCAGCCGCCCCGTTCATCAGACCTTGCCCCAAGGTTGTATGCAGGATTCGGTTGCAATCCTTAAGGTCTGACTTATCGCTACCCCTTTCGGGGGAAGCTGCGGATGGTGATGCGTTCGCGCTCGCCCTCGCGGCGTTCGACCAGCAAGCGCGCGACCTGTGAGTCATCGTGGAACAGATAGCCCTTGATGGCGTCCAGCAGGGCCTTGGCGAGGTTGTCGAGGTCCATCCAAGGCGGGTCGCCGACATGCTCCATGGCGATCTCGACGACATAGTCGCCGTAGGAAGGGCGTGAGGCCCACTCCTTGCGCATGAACTCGTAGACCAGGGGCTTGTAGTATTTCGCCTGGGTGGTCAGGCCGTCGATGGTGATCTCGACCACCTCGCCCGTCTCGCGCGCGCGGACCTTGCCGGTCCCGATCCAGCCGTCGTTCATTGCGGATAGACCGGCACGTTTTCCGCCTGGGCCGCCTTTCGCAGGTCGGTATCGAAGCTGCCGATGGGGCAATCGATCCTGCGCGCCAGTTCCAGATAGGCGGCGTCGTAAATCGTCAGGCCATGCAGATCCGACAGGCGAATGGTTTCGGCCAGAACCTCAGGCTCGAACGCTTCAAGATCGCGGGCTACGCCCACCCGTTCGAACTGGCTGATAGCCTTGTCGCGGTAGGCATTATCGATCCGACGACGCAGAATGTTGGTGCGCATGGCGTTGGCGACCTCGAGCGGAAAGACCGCAGGGGCGACCGCGCCGGCTGTCCTGGCCAGAACGATCACGGGCTCGGCCGCTTCCGAATCCTCGTCCGGCAAGAGCCAGGCGAGCATGATCGAGGCGTCGATGACGATCATGCGTCACGCCCCATCAGAAGCGGCGTCCCTCGTCGCGGTCGCGCCTGTTCTCGCGCCAGTTCGTCTTGAAGGCAGCCGTACTCCGAAGAGCCCGCGCGTCGGCCATCAAGGCTTCGACCTCGCCTTCGGTCACCTCGGGTGCGGCGGGGACCAGACGGGCGATGGGTTGACCATGCCGCGTCACCGTCACCGTGGCGCCGGAGGCCACGCGGCGCACAAGCTCGGAGAAGCGATTGCGCGCCTCCAGAACTCCCACCTGCATCGAGGAATTTGTAGCCATAAGTCTAGCCATATCACGAAATGGATGAGCCCGCCATCGAAGCGCTCAGCTACGACATACGGCGGGCGCTTGGCCGATCATCTCGACGGAACCGATCTTCACCGGTGGCGTCAGCTGTTCGGCCTCGGCGGGCGAGGCCTGGATGGCGCGGGCGATGTCGAGGCCGGAGGTGACGCGGCCGAAGGCGGCGAAGCCTTGGCCGTCGGCGTTGCGGCCGCCGCCGAAGTCGAGCGCGGGGGTATCCTGCGTCACGATGAAGAAGCTGGAGGTCGCGCTGTCCGGACCGCCGCGCGCCATCGAGATGGTCCCGGCGAGGTGGCTGAGGCCGGTGTCGCGGGTGCGTTCGAGGGCGATGGGGCCGAAGCCGGGGTCGTCGCTGCCGCCGGTGGTCTCGGCCTGGATGACGTCGATGGGGTGGGGATTGGCGTTTGTCGAGGCGACCACGGTGCGGAAGAAGCGGGCGTCGCGATACCGGCCTGCCTCGACATAACGCAGGAAGTTGCAGCTGGTGACGGGCGCCCGGGCCGCGTCCAGCGTCAGGGCGATGTCGCCGCGGTCGGTGTGGATGACGGCGCGGGCCTCGGCGGGAACCGGGGCCGGACCCGGGGCCGTCTGGGCCAGAAGCCCGGTCAGGATGATCGCCGTCAGCATGAGGAATCGCTCCGTCCTTGCCCCCTCGCCTGCCCGTGCTACACCCCCCGGCATCTTCCCGCCCCATTTTTCGCCACGCCTGAGAGCCTTGTCCGCGCATGACCAGCTTCCGCACCGAAACCGACACCTTCGGCCCGATCGAAGTCGATAATTCGAAATACTGGGGCGCCCAGGCGCAGCGCTCGCTGGGCAATTTCAAGATCGGCTGGGAGAAGCAGCCCCTGCCCGTCGTGCGCGCCCTGGGCATCGTCAAGCGCGCCGCCGCCGAGACCAACCAGGCGCTGGGCAAGCTGGACCCGAAGCTGGCCGAGGCCATCATCGCCGCCGCCAATGAAGTGATCGAGGGCAAGCTCGATGACCACTTCCCGCTGGTCGTCTGGCAGACGGGGTCGGGCACCCAGTCGAACATGAACGCCAATGAGGTGATCTCGAACCGCGCCATCGAGATGCTGGGCGGCGAGATGGGGACCAAGAAGCCGGTCCACCCGAACGACCACGTCAACATGAGCCAGTCGTCCAACGACACCTATCCCACGGCGATGCACGTCGCCTGCGCCGAACAGGTGGTCAAGGAGCTGCTGCCGGCCCTGAAGCATCTGCACGCCGCGCTGAAGGCCAAGTCGGAGGCTTGGGCCCACATCATCAAGATCGGCCGGACCCACACCCAGGACGCCACGCCGCTGACGCTCGGTCAGGAGTTCGGCGGCTATGCCCAGCAGGTCGAGAACGGCATCAAGCGCATCGAACAAACCCTGCCGGCCCTGATGGAGCTCGCCCAGGGCGGCACCGCGGTCGGCACCGGCCTGAACGCCCCGATCGGTTTCGCCGAAAAGGTCGCCGCCCAGATCGCCGCCATCACCGGCTTGCCCTTCACGACCGCCCCGAACAAGTTCGAGGCCCTGGCCGCCCATGACGCCATGGTCTTCTCGCACGGCGCGATCAACACGGTGGCCGCGAGCCTGTTCAAGATCGCCAACGACATCCGCTTCCTGGGCTCCGGTCCGCGTTCGGGTCTGGGCGAACTGGCCCTGCCGGAGAACGAGCCGGGTTCGTCGATCATGCCGGGCAAGGTCAATCCGACCCAGTGCGAGGCCCTGACGCAGGTCTGCGTGCAGATCTTCGGCAACAACGCGGCGCTGACCTTTGCGGGTTCGCAAGGCCACTTCGAGCTGAACGTCTACAACCCGGTGATGGCCTATAACTTCCTGCAGTCGGTGCGTCTGATGGCCGATGCGGCGATCAGCTTCACCGACAACTGCGTGGTCGGGATCGAGGCGCGCGAGGACAATATCGCGCGCGGCCTGAACAACTCGCTGATGCTGGTCACCGCCCTGAACGGCAAGCTGGGCTATGACATCTGCGCCAAGATCGCCAAGACGGCGCACAAGAACGGCACGACCCTGCGCCAGGAAGCCGTCGGGGGCGGCTACCTGACCGACGCCGAGTTCGACGAGGCCGTGCGCCCCGAGAAGATGATCTCGCCGGGCTGAGGCGAGGCCATATTCTGACGACCTTGACGGGGATCGGCCGATTTGGCGCGGTCCCCGTTTCGCGTTAGGCTATCGGCATGGGCAAGGTCGAGCTGAACATCGGGATCGATCCGGAGCTGGTCGAACAGGCCGGGCGGCTGGGCATCTCCATCGCCGGGATGGACGAGCGCGCCCTGCGGCTGCACCTGCAGAAGGTCGACCCTGCCGGCGCCGAGGCCCGGGCGAAGCGCTGGGCCGAGGAAAACGCCGAGGCGATCAGGGATCACAATCGCCGCATTCGCGAGCGTGGACTGCTGTCGGACTACATCCGCCCCTCCTGGCTGTGAAGCAGTTCGACGTCTTCGAAAATCCATCGCCCGAGGCGCGCCGTTTCGCACCTTATCTGGTCGTGCTCTCCTCCCATCTTGTCATGGGCTTCGACGACGCCGTGGTTGCGCCTCTCGTCAATGACAGCCAAGCGACCGTCGGTGCGCTGGAAATGGAGATCGATTTCGCCGGAGAAGGGCTCGTTCTCGTCGTGAGCGAACTCGCGAGCATGGCCGGGCGGAATCTCAGGCGGCGCATAGGTTCTGTGACCCACCACGAAGACGGCATTCGTCGTGCGCTGGACCGGCTGTTCACCGGCTTCTGAAGCACGCCCGGACCTGCCAATCGCCTCGCGCGATGTGTCGCATCGACACACGCCTTGGTTGCTCTAGGGGGCCGTGGTATGTGAAGCAGGCCCACGCCCGGCAGCGGCGTTCACGGGGGTCACCGATGGCCAGCGTCCGCGTCTTCTTTGCGACGAACCGCAACCATATCCCCGCCAAACAGACCTTCGGAGGCGCCTTCAATCCCGACGGGGTGGCGGCCCTGAGGTTCGGCTATGCCGACTTCGCGCCGGACCCGAAGAGGCCGGTAAGGCAGGCCCTGGTCGTCTATCCCGACAAGAAGGGCGTTCAGGACGTCGCCAAAATGGGCAGCGGCATGTTCATGACGGACTTGCGCGCGGTGATGGCGTCGGGGCCCAAAACCGACACCCTGGTCTTCATCCACGGGTTCAACGTGACCTTCGACGGCGCCCTGCAGGCCGGGGCCCTGCTCGCCCAGAGCCTGAGCGTCGAGGGCCGGCCGGTGAACATCGTCGTCTTCAGCTGGCCCTCCGACGGCAAGGCCATTCCGCTGATGTCCTATTACAGCGACCGCGAGGACGCCCGGGTGACAGGCCCCGCCGTGGCCCGCGCCTTTCTGAAATTCCGCGACTATGTGCTGGCGCTCAAGGACAGCGAATACTGCCAGCGCAATGTTCACCTGCTGGTCCACAGCATGGGCGCCTATGTACTCAGGAACGCCATCCAGGCCCTGATCGCCAAGGACCAGAACAGTCTGACGCGGCTGTTCGACCAGATCCTGCTGGCAGCGCCCGACGAGGATGACGACACCTTCGAACACGATACGAAGCTGAGGCTACTGCCGCGCATCGGGCGGCAGGTGACGGTCTATTTCAACCCGCGCGACAAGGGGCTGCTGGTCTCCGACAAGACCAAGGCCAATCCGGACCGGCTGGGCTCGGACGGGCCGCGGATGGTCGACCTGATCCCCAAGAAGATCGCCTGCGTCGACTGCCGGATCGTGTCGGGCGCCGCCGATCCCTTTGTCGAGCATAGCTACTATATCCGCAGCCAGGCGATGGCGGCGGATATCTCGAACGTGCTGGCCGACCACCCGCTGGACGGTTTTCCCAACCGCGAATATTTGCCCCGCACGCGCAACTGGCGGATCGCCACCGAGCCCGGACCGACGACGGTGGAGGTGCCGGACGCGGCGGTGGCCAGACCGCAGAGCTGAGTCGGGGCGACCGGTCTTATTTGTTCCGGATCGTCCGTCCCACGGGGGCGAGGGCCAGTTTGGCCAGCTCCAGGTCCTTGAGCGCGAACGGGATGCCGATGATCGAGACGAACTCGGCGACCGCGATGATCAGGTGCGACAAGGCGATGTACCAGCCGGCGAAGACGAACCAGATGATGTTCAGCGGCAGGCCGAGGCAGCCGCCGCCCGCCGGAAGCTCGTCCTGCCAGACGACCTCGCGGCCGAAGGGCCAGAAGGAGTAGCTGGCGATCCGCCAGGCCGCGAAGGTCCAGGGCAGGCCGACCACGGTCAGGGCCAGGATCGCGCCGCCCAGCAGCCAGAGCAGGCCGGAAACCCAGCCGCCGAAGATGAACCAGAGGATGTTGAGGATCAGTCGGATCATGATGATCCAATGCTGAAGCTGTGCGTTGCAGCAAGCAAGGGCCTGACTGCGTTTGCGTCGTGAATTCGCGGTAAGCTCGGCGTCGGAAAACCGCCTCTGGAAGGGCATCGTCGATGATTCGCAGGACCGTTCTGGCCCTTACCGTTCTCAGCGCCCTGATGCTGGCCGGGTGCGGGACCCTGGCGCGGCCGGAGGGGCCGCTCAGGATCGCGCCGGAATCGCTGATCCCGGTCGCGGATCCGCGCATACGGTCCAATGACACCGCCAAGCTCCAGGCCCTGGCCGACCAGATCGAGAGCCGGCTGAGCGCCGATGGCGGGCGCGAGCGGATCCTGGCCCTGTCCGGCGGCGGGGCCAACGGGGCCTACGGCGCCGGGGTCATCGTCGGCTGGACCGAGCGCGGCGACCGGCCGAGCTTCAACGTCGTCACCGGGGTCAGCACCGGGGCCCTGGCCGCGCCCTTCGCCTTCCTGGGGCCGGAGTGGGACGACGAGCTGCGCGACGCCTACGTCGGCGGCGGGACCAACGGCCTGCTCAGCGCCCGCACCTTCTCGGCCCTGCGCGGGCCCAGCCTGTTCTCCTCGCGAGTGTTACGCGATCTGGTGGATCGGAATGTGACGCCGGAGCTGCTGCGCGCCATCGCGGCCGAACACGCCAAGGGCCGCCGGCTGCTGGTCGCCACGACCGATCTGGACACCGAAGAGACGGTGATCTGGGACATGGGAGTGCTGGCGACGCAGGGGGACGAGAATGCGCTGAAGCTGTTCCGCGACGTGCTGGTGGCCTCGGCCAGCATTCCCGGCATCTTCCCGCCGGTGCTGATCGCCGGGATGACCGAACAGGGCCAGGTGGTTCAGGACATGCACGTCGACGGCGGGGTCAACACCCCCTTCCTGGCCATCCCCGAGGACCTGCTGCTGTGGACCAATCCGTCGCAGCATCGGGCCAACAGCGCCCTTTATGTGATCATCAACGGTCAGGTGGGCCGCAACACCGGCGTCACCCCGGGCCGGATCGACGGAATTTTGAGCCGGACATACGAAAGCATGAGCAAGTCGTCGCTGCGGCTGGCCCTGGCCGCCAATGCCGCGTTCGGCGCGCGCAACGGCATGTCGGTGACCATGTCCTCGATCCCGGACAATATCACAGTCTCCAGCCTGAAGTTCGACACCGCCTCGATGCAGGCCCTGTTCGAACTGGGCCGCAGCCGGGCGGTCAGCGGCGAGGCCTGGGCCTCGGTCAACCAGACGGGACGGCCCGAGCCCCTGGTCGCGCCCCAGACCTTGCCTGAGGACGAGATCCCCGAGGTGCTGGCGACGCCGCCGACGCCCGCCGCGCCGCCGGGGACACCTGCGCCTCACCCTGAGACCGGAACTCAGCCGGCAGCGCCAGAGCCCTGATCCGCATAGCAAAAGGCCCCGCCGAATGACGGGGCCTTTCGTGTGTCTGGCTTCGGGAGCCTAGTGGGGCTTCTCGGTCCAGCGGGCCTTGGCGTCGTCCTTGGTGAGGTTCAGATGGACGTGCTCATCGACGTGATCGACCCAACTGACGGGGATCATATGGTGCTTGAAGCCGCCGGCGAGGTCGAGCTTGGCCAGCTCGATCTGGTCGCCATTGACGTGGTCGACGCGACCGACGTGGCCGCCGTCCGAGCCGACGACTTCGAGGTGTTCCTTGATGAGGGCGAGGTCTACCATGGGAGTTCTCCTTGCGAGATGGGTTGTGCCATATCAACGCGACCGGCTCGGGTGAGTTTCGTTGAACGCCCTGTTAGAGCGTTGATTTATCAAGCGTCACCGGAGGAACCTTTGGCGGAGATCATCAATCTGAACCGCGCGCGCAAGGCGAAGGCGAAGGATGACGCCAGGGCGATGGCGGCGGTCAACCGCGCCGCGCATGGACGGACGAAGGCCGAGCGTGAGGCGGCGGAGACGGAACGGTCGAAGGTCTCGCGGCTTCTGGATGGGGCGAAACGAGAGACGCCGGAGGACTGACCATGGGTGGATACGCCGCCGATCCCCGGACTCGTCTGGGCCTGATCTCGCTGCTGGCCGTGCGCCGGATCAAGGCCGAGAAGATGCGCCGGATGAAGGCCGCCGCGGCGAGGACGCCCGATGCGGTCGAGGCCGCCAAGGTCGCGAAGACGAAGACCAAACGATCCGGCTGGTTTCGCTGATCCCCCTGACCGCTCATCCCGACGAAGGCCGGAATCCAGGTTCAGATACCGAGTCCGCCGCAAGAATTCTGACCATGCGAAACCTCAGGCGCCGGATGTGAATCTGAGTCCCGGCCTTCGCCGGGATGAGCGGAGCTTTGATGCTGGTTCCGCTAGGAGCCTTTCGGCGCCCGGGCGAGCAGCACCTGACCGGCGACGACCAGACCCACGCCGACCAGCGCCGTCCAGCCGAAACGGGCGCCTTCGAACACGACCGAGACCAGAAGCGCGATCGGGGGCGTCAGGGCCCCGATATAGCTGGCGAGGGTGTAGCCCCGGCTGCGGGCGACGCTGAAATAGATCACGAAGGCGATCACCGAGCCGAACACCGACAGATAG
Source organism: Brevundimonas goettingensis (assembly GCF_017487405.1). Taxonomy (NCBI): domain Bacteria; kingdom Pseudomonadati; phylum Pseudomonadota; class Alphaproteobacteria; order Caulobacterales; family Caulobacteraceae; genus Brevundimonas; species Brevundimonas goettingensis. The sequence goes on from NZ_CP062222.1 coordinate 1,499,894, forward strand.
AGCAGCGACAGCAGATAGGCCGGGGTCAGGGCGATGGAGAAATGCACCCCCGTCACCAGTCCGAAGACGGCGACCAGCGCCGCGCCATAGCCCATGGCCCAGGCAGTGGCCGGGATGACCTGCGAGCCGGCCTGCTGACCACGCCAGGCGAACCAGTTGGCGAGGGTCGAGACGGCGGCGGCGGCGACGGCCAGCGCGACGCCGATCCCTGCCTGAGGCCCCAGACGGGCGCCGAGCAACTCTCCGCCCGACAGGACGGCGACGCCGAGCGCGCCGAGCCCGGCCCCGGTCCAGACGGCCCGGTGGGCGGTCTGTTTCTGCACAACCCGGAACAGGATCAGGTTCATCAGGGCCATGGACGCGAATGCCACGGCGACGACGCCCGAGGTGATCAGCCCCTCGGCCGTGTAGACGAAGGCGTAGCTGAGGGCGAAGGCGAACATCCCCTGCCCCGCCGCCGCCAGATGCTGGACACGGGTCAGGCGAATGGACCGGCCGGTCGCCAGACAGACGCCGAACAGGATCAGCGACGCCAGGCCGAAGCGCCAGACGATGGAAGCGATCGGATCGACGCGGCCCAGCTGGAAGGTGATGGCGAACCAGGTCGTGCCCCAGATCAGGGCGCAGACGCCCACGCCCAGCACCGCGAGGGCGCCGGCGGACGGTCTGAACAGGGTCGGACGAGGCAGGTCGGTCGGGGTCAAGTGAGGCTCGGGGAGGATTGGGCCGTGAGATGGACCGACCCGCGTTCGCCCGCAACGCGATTGTGGGCCGGGAGGCACAAGCGGGGCTTATGCCTCCCCTTGCCCTCAGGCGATCCGGAGCTCGCCGAGGCTGGAGCCCAGCCAGGCCCGCCATTGCTGCTCCAGACCCGCGCGGTCCGGGGCCAGGCCGCGCGCCTGCCCCTCGGTCGCCAGCCACTGGTCGAAGCTGTCGCCCCGGCTGAAGGCGTCGAGGATGGAGCCGAACACCGCCGGATCGTTCGTCCGGGCCATCAGGAAGTCGGCGAACATCCGGACCCGCAGGTAGAAGAGATTGACCGGGTCGATGGCGCCCGTCGCGCTGGCGCGGATGGTGGTGGCCACGCCCTCGGTCCGGGGACGGTCCGCCGCCCGGTCCCGGGCATGGGCGGGATGGACCTGATCCAGAAGGGGCGAGAGATCGACGAGATCGGCGCTGCGCAGACCCACGGTCATGGTGGGCATGCTGTTCTGATAGAGCTGCCGGAACTGCTGGCGGCGACCGTCGGCATTGACGTCGCTCTCGCCGAGGATGGCGGCCATCTCGTCCATCCAGTCCGGGCCCGGTCCGCCATAGTGGCCGCCGGCATCGGAATGGGCGGTCGGCCAGCCGGCCTGAACGTACCACTGATGCGACAGCTCATGCGGCAGGACCGAGGCCTCGCGCACGGAGATGTCGGTGTCCATGGCGGCCATGCGGGTGGCGACGGCCTGTTCAATCATCGCCTCGGTCCGGCCCGCGGCGCGCATCTGGGGCACGGCGCCCTCCTGCAGGGCCTTGATGCGCATCTCCTTCTGGGCCTGAAGGGTCGGCTGCGGCAGGGCCCTGTCGACGCCGACCGCCCGCAACGCCGCGCTGGTTTGCCCCACGGTGCCCTTGTCGGTGAACTCATAGACCACATAGGGGCCGACGGGCCGGCCGAAATGGGTTTCGAAGCGCCGCTCGCCCTCGGCGGCGTAGCCGGCCATCTGTGTTGCCCGGGCCGTGTCGGGCGCCACCGCCGCGCCGTGAGCCGTCTCGACACAGGCCGACCCGGGGAAGGTCGCGGCGATCCGGTCGCACGTCTCACCCGCGCTGGCGGCGCCGGCGGTCCCCATCAGGCCGAGGCTCAAGGCCAGGCCGGTCACTCCAGTCACGGTCTTCATCGCATCCCTTCCAAAAAAACCGGCTTTCCAGGAAAGCCTGACCGAAAGGGAGCGTTCGCCGACCGGCGCTTTTATGGCCCGTTTATTTCAGAGTTGAAACTACAGGTGTAGCGGCGGAGCGCCTCAGGCGGCCCGGAGCTTCAGCCCCGCCTTCTTCGCCTCGGGCACGGCGGCGTAGACGGTGGCCGGGCGGATGCCGAGGCGGGCGCGGGCGGCGTCGAGGGGTTCGGCGAACAGGGCGTCGTAGTCGAGGCCGGGCAGCCATCGGGCGGCGCGGCCGTTCCTCCAGGCCTGGAAGGCGGCCTTGCGGGCCGGAATGTCGCGAACCTCGCGCTGGATCTCCCGCGCCGCGCCCCAGCCGATGAAGGCGAAGCCGAGGTTGCGGGTCTGGCCATAGGAGAAGGAGACGACGCAGGCCTCGCCGAGCGCATCGGTGCCGTAGCCCGTGAGCACATGCCAGATGTCGTGGACGTCGCGCAGCCGGCGCGAGTACCAGACGATCGGATGTTCGGCGTCGACGAAGGGAATGACCTCGCGCTCGGCGTCCGCCAGCCCATCAGCGGTGAAGCCCCGGGCCTCGCGGAAGGCGCGATAGGCGGCGCCGACGGTGCCGGCCTCGAACCGCGCCAGCCAGTCCGGATCGTCGAGCTTGTGCGCCAGCTCCTCGGCGAGGAAGGCCTGACGCCCGCCCTCGACCGAACGCAGCATGCGGTTATAGCCGCGCGCCACCGACCGACCCGACAGGGCGCGCATGATCTCGAACACCTGGGCGGTGTCTTCCTTGTCGCGGATCAGCTTCTGGAAGGCGCGAAGGGCCGTCAGGGGCCGCAGCTTCTGCGGGCGGACGCGGTCGAAATCGTCGGCGTAGGCGGCGTTCGTCATCAGCGGTTCCGGCAAGTGACGGATCAATGTCGATGAGCCTATTCTAGCGCAGCGAAGGGCGAGTTAACATGCCCCCTCCGCCCTCCCCCAGCCGGACGACGCCATGCTGAAGAAACGCTCCGTCGTCCTGTCCGGCCATGCGACCTCGGTGGCGCTGGAGCCCGAGTTCTGGGCGGTGCTGGACGCCTTCGCCGACGAGCGCGGACAGAGCCATGCGGGGTTTCTGGCCTGGGTCGACGAGACGCGCGGGCGGCGTCCGCTGGCCTCGGCCTGCCGGATTCTGGCGCTGGAATTCGCGGCCGGAAAACACCGTTTGACAACGTCCTAGGCGAGCGCATTCTCCCGCAAAGAGCCCGGAAGGCTCTTGAGGAAACACCATGCAATTCGACAAGTCCCTGCTGCCCCCGGCCATATTCGGCGGGCTGATCGCCATTGGCCTGATCGGGGCCGGCCTGTTCATCGGCAAGGGGGTGGTCAATGCACGGGTCGGGGACCGGCAGGTGACGGTGCGCGGCGTGTCGGAGCGCAATGTGACCGGCGACCTGGCCGTGCTGTCGCTTCGTTTCACCGCCGCCGGCGACGAGCTGCAGTCAGCCCAGGCCAAGATCGATACCGACCTGAACCTGGTCCGCACCTTCCTGAAGGCTCAGGGGTATGGGGACGATGTGGTGACCCTGGGCCGGCTGGAGGTCACCGACACCAAGAGCCGGGAATATGTCTCCAGCGAAGCCGTGCCCCACTATATCCTCGCCCAGAGCGTTGTGGTGCGCACGACCGATGTGAACCGGATCGCCGCGACCGGCCGCGCCCTGAACGAACTGGTGCGGCAGGGGGTGGTGCTGGACTTCACCCCGCCGACCTATGTGTTCACCAAGCTCAATGACGTGCGGCCCGCGATGATCGCCGAGGCCACGGCCTCTGCGCGCACCGGGGCCGAGCAGTTCGCCAAGGACTCGAAGACCCCGCTCGGCGGCATCCGTCAGGCGACGCAAGGGTCGTTCGAGATCCTGGCGCGTGACGACATCGGCGACGAGACCTCCTCGCTGAATAAGAAGGTCCGCGTCGTGACGACGGTCACCTATCAGCTGAAATGATCAGCCGAAGGCCTTCATTTAGTTGGCCTGAGGCGACGGGGCGTCGGGCAGTTTCGGCGCCTCGACCTTGGGCAGGTTGACGTCGACGTCGATCTCCTTCTTCGCCGGGTTCAGACCGCCGCCGGCGAAGACGAACCAGGCGATCACCGCCACCACGACCAGAAGGCCGCCGACGATGAAGGCGAGGCCGGCGTTGCCGCCGCCGGAGCTGCGCGATGTGTTGGGTGCGTTGTCAGTCATGGATTGGTCCCTTCCGTTGTCCCTGTGGCGGCAGAACGAGGCGCAGGCGTAGCGGTTCCCGCAAGGTAACCACTGGCGGCGATGACGGACGGGACTGACTTTGCGCGCCGTACTCACTATGTTCCGGCGATACGCATTGCCCACGAGTCGCTCTTGTCCGATCTGCCGACCCCGAAAATCTCCGACCTGGCCCGTTCGCGCGGCCCTGAAGGCGCATCCGACTATCTGGCCGGTCTGAACACCGAGCAGCGGCTGGCGGTGGAGACGACCGAGGGGCCGGTGCTGGTGCTGGCGGGCGCCGGGACGGGCAAGACCAAGGTCCTGACCACGCGGCTGGCCCACATCCTCAAGCTGGGCAAGGCGCGGCCGTGGGAGTTGCTGGTCGTCACCTTCACCAACAAGGCCGCGCGCGAGATGCGCGAGCGGATCACCCATCTGATCGGCCCGTCGGCCGAGGGTCTGCGCTGGCTGGGCACCTTTCACTCGGTGGCGGCCCAGATCCTGAGGCGGCATGCGGAGCTGGTGGGGCTGAAATCCAGCTTCACCATCCTGGACACCGACGATCAGGAGCGGCTGCTGAAACAGCTGCTGGAAGCGGCCAATATCGACACCAAGCGCTGGACGCCCAAGTCGCTGGCCAACCTCATCGACCACTGGAAGAACCGGGGCTGGACGCCCGAGAAGCTGCCGACGACCGAGGACTTCGCCAATGGCAAGGGACAGACCCTGTACGCCGCCTATCAGGCGCGACTGGCGACCCTGAACGCCTGCGACTTTGGCGACCTCTTGTTACACAACCTGACGATCCTGTCGAAACACGCGGATATCGCTCAAGAATATCGCGACCGGTTCCGCTACATCCTGGTCGACGAATATCAGGATACCAATGTCGCCCAGTATCTGTGGCTGCGGCTGCTGACCTCCTCGACGGGCAATGTCTGCTGCGTCGGCGACGACGACCAGTCGATCTACGGCTGGCGCGGGGCCGAGGTGGACAACATCCTGCGGTTCGAAAAGGACTTTCCGGGCGCGAAGATCGTCAAGCTGGAGCGCAACTACCGCTCGACCAACCACATCCTCGGGGCCGCCTCGGGCCTGATCGCCTCGAACCGCGACCGGCTAGGGAAGACCCTGTGGACGGAGGACATGACAGGCGACAAGGTCCGGGTGCGGGGCGTCTGGGACGGCGAGGCCGAGAGCCGGCTGATCGCCGACGAGATCGAGACCGCGCGCAGACAAGGTCAGAAATACAAGGACATGGCCGTCCTTGTTCGCGCGTCGTTTCAAATGCGGGCGTTCGAGGAACGCTTCGTCATGCTGGCCATCCCCTACACGGTCATCGGGGGTCCGCGCTTCTTCGAGCGGGCCGAGATTCGCGACGCCCATGCCTATCTGCGCCTGATCCAGTCCGAGGACGACGACCTGGCCTTCGAGCGGATCGTCAATGTGCCCAAGCGCGGCATCGGCGACACCTCGGTGCAGAAGATCCTGCAGATCGCCCGGCACGACGGCGTCTCGGCCATGGCGGCGGTGCGGGACCTGATCACCTCTGACGAACTGCAGGCGCGGACGCGCACGGCCCTGTCGACCTTCGTGCGTGATCTGGACCGCTGGCGCGCGCTGGCGACCGACACCCGCCACTGGGACCTGACCGAGACCATCCTCGAGGAGAGCGGTTACACCGACATGCAGAAGGCCGACCGGGTCACCGGCCAGACGCGGCTGGATAACCTGAAGGAGCTGGTTCAGGCGATGCAGTCGTTCGAGACGCTGCAGGCCTATCTGGAGCATGTGTCGCTGGTCATGGACCTCGACAAGGGCGCGGGAGATGACGCGGTCCAGATCATGACCCTGCACGGAGCCAAGGGGCTGGAGTTCCCGCTGGTCTTCCTGCCGGGCTGGGAGGAAGGCGTCTTCCCGTCGCAGCGCTCGATCGACGAGAAGGGCGAGAAGGGCCTCGAGGAGGAACGGCGCCTGGCCTATGTCGGCGTCACCCGGGCCAAATCGGATGCGCGGATTTCCTTCGCCGCCAACCGTCAGGTTTATGGCCGCTGGACATCGCAACTCCCCAGCCGCTTCGTCGACGAACTGCCCATCGCCCACGTCGAGGCCGAGAGCGACACCGGCTATTACGGCGCCTCGGGCGGGATGAAGGAGGCCAAGTCGCGCTGGGACGACGCCCCGTCGTTCGGCAGCGGCTATTCCTCGCCGGGCTGGAAGCGGGCCCAGAGCTTCACCGCCGCCCAGACGCCGCGATCGGCCCAGGCCCGCCACGCCGTGATCGAGGGCGACGGCCGACTGGTCGCCACCGCCGATCCCAAGGCGGGGGCCAACTGGAAGTGCGGCGAGCGGGTGTTCCACCAGAAGTTCGGCTACGGCAACGTGCAGTCGATCGAGGGCAACAAGCTGCTGGTCGACTTCGAGAAGGCCGGCGAGAAGCGGGTGATCGACAGCTTCGTGGAGAAGGCGGGGTAAGACCTTTGAACGAGATTTCGAGAAGCCCGAGCCTGCGGGAAAAGCCGTCGCAACCCACTCAACCCGAAGACTATGACGGCCCTTACATCGATCTTGATGAAGCGCTCGACTGCTTCAGCGCCGAGTTGGAGCGCCGGCTGGCAGATCTGACTCGCAGCGTGATCCCCTAATTCCGTCATCCTCGGGCTCGTCCCGAGGACCCAGCGGTCAGCGCGCGGGACTGCGGGGCTGAGACGAGCGCTTGAGCGTCGCCGTCCGCGATAGGTCAGCCATGGGTCCTCGGGACGAGCCCGAGGATGACGGTGTGGGATCAGGCCGTCCGCAAACTCCAGGTCTCCCAGCCCGCCACCGCGATCAGCACCGCTGTCGTCAGGGCGGCCAGCCCGAGCGGCATGACGAATGGCGCCGCGAGCCACAGCGCCGCCAGGGCGACGCAGCCGGCCACGCGCGGGATGGACCAGCGCTCGAAGACGGCGAGCTTGGCCAGCAGGCCGCCGATCATGAAGAGCAAGGGCCCGCCGATCAGGACGGCGGCGACAGCGGGCTCTACGTGGCCGGTCGGGTGGACCAGAGACAGCTCGTCGCCGACGGCGGTCACAATGATGCCCGCCACGATCAGGATCGGGCAGTAGGTATAGGCGCGGCGGGCGAGGGTGCCGGGGTCGGAGGCCTTGGAAATGACCTCCGAGGCGGCCTCGTGGGCGGCGCTGAAATAGATCCACCACATGGCCAGGGTCCCGACGAAGGCGACGGCGGCGGCGGCGATGACCTCGGGCGTCCAGGTCGCCTCGGCGAAAGTGGCGCCGGTGATCAGCAGGGACTCGCCCAGACAGATGATGACGAACAGGCCGACGCGCTCGGCCATATGGCCGCCCTCGACCGTCCATTCGGCGGTGTTGGCGCGGCCGAGGCCCGGGACGCGGTAGAACATGGCCGGAGAGATGTATTCGATGAACAGGGCCGCCAGCCACAGGCCGACGCGCCACTCGCCCTCCATCAGGCCGCCGGCGATCCAGAAGACGCCGGAGAATATCTGCCAGATGATGATGCGCAGGAAGTTGCGCTTGAGCATGGCGTTGTCGCGCGCGGCGAACAGCATGAAGCCGCTGCGGACCATGGAGGTGGCGACGAAGGCGACGGCGAACCACAGCCCCTTTTCGGTGAAGGCCTCCGGCAGCGATGTCGACATCAGCAGCCCCAGCCCCATCAGGACGAACAGGGCCACACGGACCGGAACCCGCTCCGGATCGGCCCAGTTGGTGACCCAGCTGGTGTAGATCCACGACCACCAGACCGCCGCCGCCATCATGGCCGCGTGAATCGCCCCCTCCCAGGTCAGGTGATGCAGCAGGCTGTGGGAGATCTGGGTCACGGCGAAAACGAAGACCAGGTCGAAGAACAGTTCGACGAAGCCGACGCGGGCGTGATGGCCGTCGCGCGTCCTGAGCAGGCTGTCGGTCATCTGTTTCCCCCAAATCCCAACGGTTCGTTAAGCACGAACGGCGACCCTGCCGCCGTGACCTTCTCCCGTCCAGAGCCCGATTCCCCGGACGCCTCTCCCCCGTGGTGGGAGCAGGCTGCGGTCATCTTCGTCATCGTCATGCTGACAGGCGCCCTGATCGGCCCGGTCTTCGCCCCTCTGCAGGAGGAGACGCCGATCCTGCGGCTGATCTGGCTGCCGGTCTATGCGGTGATCACCGCCCTGCTCTGCTGGCGCGCCGACAAGGTGATCAAGGCCTGGCCGACGCTGATCATCCTCGGCCTGCTGATCCTGCACGCCTATGCCTCGAAATACTGGTCGATCGATCCGGGCGTGACCTCGCGGCGGACCATCGCCATGGCCTTTTCCAGCGTCTTCGCCATCTATCTGGGCGCCGTGTTCAAAGGGCCGCAGTTGCCGCGCGTCCTGATGCTCTCGGGCCTGCTGATGGGGATCGGCAGTTTGATCATGGTCTTCGCCTTCCCGCGTATCGGCGTGCACCAGTTCGACAACGCCGGCCTGTGGCGCGGCCTCTGGTATGAGAAGAACCAGATGGGGGTGGTCATGGTCGCGGGCGCCGTGGCGGCGGCTGCCTGTCTGGCGCTGGAGGAACAGCGCACGAAGATGGCCTGGGCCGGCTTCGGGATCACCGTCCTGCTGGTGCTGGCGACCCAATCCAAGACTTCGCTGCTGTGTCTGGTCATCGGCGTCGGCATCGTGGGGACCCTGTGGGCGATGAAGAAGGGTGGACCGGCCCTGACCGTGATCGGCGTCTGGTTCGGCGTCGTCCTGTTCGGCCTGATCGCCTATGTCTTCATCACCGAACCGGCCGTGGTGCTCAAGGCGCTGGGCAAGGACCCGTCCCTGACCGGCCGGACCGACATCTGGACCGCCCTGATGCGCGAGGTCGCCGAACGGCCGTGGACCGGTTTCGGCTATCAGGCCTTCTGGGGCCGGGAGAGCATTCCCGCCGCCTGGATCCGGGCCGAGACCCAGTGGCCCGTGCCCTCGGCGCACAACGGCTGGATCGACCTCTTGATCCAGCTGGGTTGGCCGGGCGCGATCGCCGTGGGGGCGACGGTGCTGGTCGCCTTCCTGACGAGCCTGTTCCAGATCCCGGGACGCGGCGACCGCGAGGGCTGGTTCGGCATCGCCTATTTCGCCGTCTTCCTGATGCTGAGCCTGTCGGAAAGCGTGCTGCTGACCAACGCCAACCTGCCCTGGACCCTGTTGCTGGCCATCCTCACGCGTGGCCTGATGACGGGACAGGACGCAGTGATCCCCAGAAGCCGCGTCAAGCTTGCTCCAAACGCCGCCGGGGCCTACCTGACGCGGTCCCGAATCGCCTCACAGTATGCCCATGGCTCCCGCCGATCTCTTCTCCTTCGATGATGACCAACCGCAGCCGCCCAAGCCGGCCGCTGCTCCCGCGCCTGCGCCCGCAGCGGCGAGCGCGCCCGTGGCCGCGCCCGAGGTGAAGGCCGCGCCCGTAGAGGCCCAGCGGCCGTCCCTGCCGCCCGCGCCACCGCCGATGCCTGGCAACTACTCGGCGTCGTCGATCGAGGTGCTGGAGGGGCTGGAGCCCGTCCGCAAACGCCCCGGCATGTATATCGGCGGCACCGACGAGCGGGCCCTGCACCATCTGTTCGCCGAAGTCCTCGACAACGCGATGGACGAGGCCGTGGCCCGCCACGCCAAGCTGATCACCGTCGATCTGGACGCCGACGGCGTGCTGTCGGTCAAGGACGACGGCCGCGGCATTCCGGTCGATCCCCACCCCAAACACCCGGGCAAGTCGGCGCTGGAAGTCGTCATGACCGTGCTGCACTCGGGCGGCAAATTCTCGGGCAAGGCCTATGAGACCTCGGGCGGTCTGCACGGGGTCGGGGTCTCGGTCGTCAACGCCCTGTCGGACCTGCTGGACGTCACCGTCTGGCGCGACGGCTTCGAGTGGAAGCAGTCCTTCTCGCGCGGCATTCCGCAGGGCCCGATCGCCCAGATCCAGCCGTCCAAGAAGAAGGGCACCCTGATCCGCTTCCATCCGGACGCCGAGATTTTCGGCGTCGGAGCGGCGTTCAAGCCCGCGCGTCTGTTCCGCATGGCGCGGTCCAAGGCCTATCTGTTCCGCGGCGTCGAGATCAAATGGACCTGCGCGCCCGAGCGGATCACCGACGCGACGCCCGCCAGCGCCCTGCTGCACTTCCCCGGCGGTCTGGCCGACGCCCTGGCCGAACGGATCGGCGAGATTGAAACCGTGACCCCCGCCTTCTCCGGCCGGGTCGAGCGCAAGGGCGAGGCCGGCGCGGTCGAATGGGCCGTGACCTGGTCGCCCATCGGCTTCGGCGAGGCCGACGGCTTCGTCTCGTCCTATTGTAATACCGTCTCCACGCCCGACGGCGGCACCCACGAGGCCGGCTTCCGCGCCGCCCTGGTGAAGGGCCTGAAAGCCTATGGCGAGCTGACCAACGAGAAGCGCGCGGTCCAGATCACGGCCGAGGACGTGATCGCCAACGCCGGCGCCCTGATTTCGGTCTTCATCCGCAATCCCGAGTTCCAGGGCCAGACCAAGGATCGCCTGTCCTCGCCCGAGGGCCAGCGGCTGGTCGAACAGCTGCTGCGCGACCCCATCGACCACTGGCTGACCGAGAGCCCGAAGCAGGCGAACACCCTGCTGGGCTTCGTCATCGACCGCGCCGAGGACCGTCTGCGCCGCCGCAAGGACAAGGACGTCCAGCGCGCCGCCGCGACCCGCAAGCTGCGCCTGCCCGGCAAGCTGTCGGACTGTTCGCGCCAGTCGGCCAACGGCACCGAACTGTTCATCGTCGAGGGCGACTCGGCCGGCGGCTCGGCCAAACAGGCGCGCGACCGCACGACCCAGGCCATCCTGCCCCTGCGCGGCAAGATCCTGAACGTCGCCTCGGCCACCGCCGACAAGCTGCGTCAGAACATTGAACTGTCGGACCTGACCCTGGCCCTGGGCGTCACGCCCGGACCGCGCTTCGACATCGAACAGCTGCGTTACGAGCGCATCGTCATCATGACGGACGCCGACGTCGACGGCGCCCACATCGCGGCCCTGCTGATCACCTTCTTCTATCGCTCCATGCCCGAGGTGATCCGTCAGGGTCGGCTCTATATGGCCCTGCCGCCGCTGTACCGGATCAGCGCCGGCCCCCTGTCCGAATACGCCCGAGACGACGCCCACCGCGACGAGCTGATGTCGACCGTCTTCAAGAACAAGAAGACCGAGATCGGCCGCTTCAAGGGTCTGGGCGAGATGATGGCCTCCCAGCTGAAGGAGACCACCATGGATCCGAAGAAGCGCACCCTGGCCCGCGTCACCGTCCCCGAGAGCGAGGACGACATCGAGGATCTGGTCGAGCGTCTGATGGGCAAGAAGGCCGAGGCCCGCTTCCGCTTCATCCAGGACAACGCCCAGTTCGCGGTGGCTGATCTTGACGTCTAGGGCAGTAAGGAACATCCTTACCGCATGATCACGAGCCGCATCACCTCCAAGGCCCAGACGACCGTGCCGCAAGCGGTACGGACGGCCCTAGGCCTGCGTGAAGGCGATGAACTGGCCTACGAAATCCGTGACGGTCAGGTCCTGCTGTCCAAGGCGCGCGCCCCGGCCCAGGACGATCCGTTCGTGCACTTTGACGAATGGGACAGCGACGCGGATCGACGGGCCTATGGCGACCTTTAAGGCCGCCGACATCGTCAAGGTCCCCTTCCCCTACACCGACAGGGACGTTCGGCAGCGTCGTCCGGCTCTGGTGGTCTCGAAGGGGTCGGTCGGCGGACCCGATCTCTATTGGGTGGTCATGATCACGAGCGCCGAGCATCGCTCATGGTCCGGCGATGTGCTTCTGGATGACCGCTATCGAGAGGCAGGCCTGCCCGCGCCGTCGCTGATCCGCACAAGCAAGATCGCGACGGTGGAAGCCAACCGCATGGAGCCGCTGGGCAAGTTGCCTTCTGACTTGATGGCTGGCGTCGCGGCCGAAATCGCCACCTTCCTCAGATGAAGCCCAGCCGTCGCGGACTGGCAGCCCTGCTGGCGGGCGGCGGCGTGTTGGCGACCGTGCGATCCGTCCGCGCCGAAACGCCCTCCGCCCTGCTCAGCCTCGGCTTCATCGAGGACGCCCCGCCCTATCCGGAGGCCCATGCCTCGACGATTGTGGAGATCGGAGCGGGGGTTCTGGGCGCCGCATGGTTCGGGGGGACCAAGGAGCGTAATCCGGATGTCGAGATCTGGTTCGCCCGCTGCGAGGGCGGGCGCTGGGGTAGGCCCGTCAGCGTGGCGAACGGGGTGCAGAGCGATGGGACCCGGCATCCGACCTGGAACCCGGTGCTGTTCCAGCCGCCGGGTCAGCCCCTGATCCTGTTCTACAAGGTCGGGCCGACGCCGCAGGACTGGTGGGGCATGGTCATGACCTCGGGCGACGGCGGGCGGACCTGGTCGCCGCCGCGCCGGCTGCCAGAAGGGATTCTGGGGCCGATCAAGAACAAGCCGGTGCTGCTGGCCGACGGGGCCTGGCTGTCGCCGTCCAGCGTCGAGGCGGGCGAAGGCGTGGGGGCGAACGCCGGCGCCGGCTGGAGCCTGCATTTCGAGCGGTCGGCGGATCAGGGCCAGAGCTGGACCAAGAGCGATCCCGTCCCCTCCCCGCTCAATATCGACGCCATCCAGCCCAGCGTTCTGATCCACAAGGACGGGCAGCTGCAGGCCGTGGCGCGGACGCGTCAGGGGGCTTTGGCCTCGACCTGGTCGCAGGACGGCGGGCGGACGTGGTCGCCACTGGGCGCCGTAGACCTGCCCAACCCCAACTCGGGAACCGACGCCGTGACCCTGGCCGACGGGCGCCAATTGATCGTCTACAACCCCACGGCCCATGCGGCGGCGACGCCCGGCAAGGGGCCGCGCTGGCCGCTGGCCGTGGCCCTGTCGGATGACGGCGTCTCGTGGCGCCGGGTGCTGACGCTGGAGACCGAGCCCCTGACGAGCGGCTACGCCTACCCCGCCGTGATCCAGACGGCGGACGGGCTGGTGCACATGACCTGGACCTGGGACCGCAAGCGCATCCGTCATGCGGTCGTGGATCCGGCCGGACTCTAGGCCGGAACCGCCTCGCGCGGGACCAGACCGGCCAGCTTCTTCGCCAGCTCGCGGCGCAGGAAGAAGAGCGCGATCAGCATGTGGACGAAGACCGAGGCGGCCGAGAGCATCCAGACGTGCTCCAGCCGCGCCCAGGGCTGGGTCGAGAGCCAGATGGCGGGACCCGCGAAGGTGATCAGGCGCGAGACGCTGCCGAACAGGGCCGGACGGGTGTCGCCGAGCGCCTGAAAGGTCCCCGACGCGGTGAAGATCAGACCGGTGGCGACGAAGTTCAGGGAAATGATCTTCAGGAAGGTCGAGCCGATCTCGATCACCTTGGGATCATGCGCGAAGGCGCCGATCATCAGGTCCGGCCGGATGTGGCACAGCGCCGTCAGGACCAGCATCATGCCGGTTGAGAGGACGGCGGCGTCCCTGACCGTGCGGCGCACCCGGTCGCCGCGGCCGGCGCCGAAATTCTGGCCCGCCACGGGCGCGACGGCGAACGACACCGCCATGGCCGGCAGGAAGACCGCCTGCATAACGCGCGAGCCGACGCCGTAACCGGCCGGGGCCTCGGGGCCGAAATGGCGGATGACGCCATAGACGACGCCCGCGGTGATGAACATCAAGAGGAACTCCGCCGCCGACGGCAGGCCGACGCCGATGATCCGCTTCCACACGGCGAAATCCGGGCGCGGCAGTTTCAGGGGGTTCGCAATGATCGTCTGGGACCGGCCGAAGACATAGACGGCGCCGATGAAGCCGAGCGCCGAGGCGATGGAGCTGGCCAGGCCCGCACCGAAGACGCCGAGCGGATGGCCCGTGCCCCAGCCCGCGATCAGGACGGGCGCCAGGACGGCGTTGAGCAGCACGGTCCCCGTCTGGATCAACATGGTCGGCCGCACGACCCCCGCCGCGCGCAGGGCCGAACCGAGGACGTTGGAGGGGTACATCAGGGCCAGCGCCGGCAGGAAACCATAGAGATAGGCGACCCCGTCCCGGGCCGTCGCCTCATCGGCGGCAAGCAGGCGCAGACCCGCATGGGCGAGGAGATACCCGAAGACGAGGGTGATCGCGGCGAGGCCCAGCGCAATGATCATCGACTGGCGATAGACGCCGTCGGCCTGATCGAAGGTCTTCGCCCCGATGGCCCGGGCGATCAGGCTGAGGGCGCCGACGCCCACCATCTGGGACGCCGCCATGCACAGGAAGAAGGCATTGCCCGCCAGACCCACGCCCGCGATTGCCGAGGACCCGATGCCGGCGACGAAATAGAGGTCGACGAGGAAATACAGCGTCTGGAACAGCAGCCCCATGCCGATGAAGGCGGCCATGCCCAAGAGCCGGCCGGTGATCGAACCCTGGGTCAGGTCGTGCTGCATCGTGAGTTCCCCTGTGTCCGTCCTGTAGCACGGATTTCGGAGGCGGATTTACCCGGGCAATATTAGGCGGTCAATCCGCCCGGGTATTATTCGGCAGCCTCGGCGCGCTGGCGATCGCTGCGCATGATGCGGATGACCGAGTCGGCTTGCGAGGCGGGGGAACGGCGCGCGCCGGCGGCGCCGTAGAGGGCGCGCAGATAGGACCAGTCCCAGTCGGTCAGCCCCCTGCCCTGCGCGCCGCCGTCGAACAGGTTGAGCACGCTGTCAAAGCCGCCGGTCTCGGCGTCCTGACCGATCTGGGCCAGGCTGACCATGGCGAGATAGTCACCGAGCTGGTCGGCGCTGACGACGCCGATGCGGGCCACGTCGACGATGACGATGACCTTGAACAGGGCGTCCTCGGTCGCGGAATTGACCCGCGACGCTCCGCCGGTGATGGCGATGACGGGAGCGGCGCCCAGAATGCTGTCGTCGGGGTTGCCGCAGGGCCCGCCGCAGATCGTCTGTTGAACCCACTCGTCCACCTTGACCCCGCCCCGGTCGCCGGGCACCCGCATGGCGCGCTGGCCGGTGCGCGGGTCGAAACTCATGCTGAGCGGCCACCAGCGCACGGGCTGGTCGCCGTCCTCGAAGGTCCGCAGGGCGGCGGCGCCCTGATCCAGACCGCTGACGCCGATGCGGAACAGCCGCAGGTCGTTCTCGATCAGGGTGCGGGCCACGCCGGGGCCGTTGTTGGTGAAGACCACCACGATATTGGCCCGGCAGCCGGGCGCGCCGACACGGATGTCCAGTTCGCGCGCGACATCGGCGATGCGGTCGACGATGGGCTGGGCGACCTCGGGCTGGAAATTGACGGCGCCGGGACAGACCTGCCCCTCCCAGCGGGCCAGACCGCGGCCGCTGGCGGGGGCGGCGACGCGGCCGACGAAGTCGCGCACCGCGTCCTGATCGGCGCGGCCCAGGGCCTCGACCGACGGCAGCTGGGTCACCTGGGGCTCCGCCGCCGGGTCCTGCTGGATCTGAACGGGCGCCGGGGCCGCGCCTGCGCCAAGAACGAGGGCCGATATCAGGGCAATGAGCGACATGGCGGGCCTTTCGGTTGAGCGCGAAAGCGTGCTCAATCCTGAGGTTGACCGCCCGTGTGCGCCCTGTCCAGCCCTCGCAAACCGCCGTGCGGCGGCGGCGACATCAGTAGGTCTGGCTCTCGGCCGGACGCTCTTCCAGATGGCCGTCCTTCAGGGCGAAGACGCGGTCCATGTGACCGGCCAGCTCCATATTGTGAGTGGCGATCAGGGCGGCGACGCCGGTCGTCTTGACCAGGTCGTGCAGGGCCTCGAACACCGTCTGGCTGGTGGCCGGGTCGAGGTTGCCGGTCGGTTCGTCGGCCAGAAGCAGGCGCGGCTTGTTGGCCAGTGCGCGAGCCAAGGCGACGCGCTGCTGCTCCCCGCCCGACATCTGGGCTGGCTGGTGCAGGAGGCGCTCGCCAAGGCCGAGCGAGGCCAGGGCCTGCTCCGCCGCCTTGCGGGCCACGGCCTCCGAATGACCGGCGATACGCAGCGGCAGGGCCACATTGTCGCGCGCGTCGAACTCGGGCAGCAGGTGGTGGAACTGATAGACGAAGCCGATGCGGCTGAGGCGGATGCGGGTGCGGGCGCGCTCGTCGAGCTGACCGACATCCTCGCCGCCGATAATGACCTGACCTTCGGTCGGGCGCTCCAGCAGGCCGGCGGCGTGCAGCAGCGACGACTTGCCCGAGCCCGACGGCCCGATCAGGCCGACGATCTCACCGGGACGAACGTCCAGATCGACGCCCTTGAGCACCGACAGCTCGCCCTGGCCGGTCGTATAGGTGCGGACGATACCGCGCAGGCTGAGGACCGGATTACTCATAGCGCAGGGCCTCGATGGGATCGATCCGGGCGGCGATCCAGGACGGCACCAGACTGGCGACGCAGGACAGCAGCAGCGACCAGCCCGAGATCCAGATCACGTCGGCCGGGTCGACCTTGGCCGGGATGGCGTCCAGCATATAGACGTCGGCGTTGAACAGCTGGACCCCGGTGATCCCTTCGATGAAGTGCTGGATCGCGCCGATGTTCAGGCAGAAGACGAGGCCGAGGACCAGGCCGACGACCAGACCGGTCACCCCGATCATCATCCCCGCCAGGAAGAAGATGCGCAGGATCGACGACTGGGTCGAACCCACGGTGCGCAGGATGGCGATGTCCTTGGTCTTGTTCTTCACCAGCATGACGATGCCGACGATGATGTTGAGCGCGGCCATGATGCCGAGCTGGGCCAGAATGATGCTCATGGCCACCCGCTCGACCTTCAGCGCGCCCCAGAAGGCGGCCAGACGCACGGTCCAGTCGGTGACCAATGCTCCCCTGCCCGCCGCCTCGCGCACGGCGTCGGTATAGGTCTGGACCTGATCGGGATTGGCGACCTTCAGCTCGATGACGTCCCAGACGCCCTCCTTGCCGAAGAAGAGCTGGGCCTGTTCCAGCGGCATGAACATGAAGGCCCGGTCGTAGTCGGCCGTGCCCGAGGAATAGGCGCCGCCGACGTAGTAGGTCTTGGACAGGCCGCCGAGATTGCCGAAGGCGCTGTCGGCGCCCGAGGGCGAGAAGATGGTGATCGGATCGCCGACCCGCAGGCCGAGCTGGTCCAGCAGGGTCTGGCCGACCAGAACACGGTTGCCGCCGTAGGCGCCCTGACCGAAGGCCGCGCGGGCCTCGGGCGACAGGCTCTTGTAGACATATTGCATCGAAGCCAGGTCGGAGGGCTTCAGGCCGCGCACGATGGCGCCGGTCGTCTGGCCGCCGCCCTGGACCAGAGCCTGGGTCTCGATCAGGGGGTCGGCGCTGACCACGCCGGGCACGGCCTTGATCCGGGCCAGGGCCTGTTCGCGATCGGGCGCGTTGAGCACCTGACCCGAGACATACATATGGCCGTTGAAGCTGAGCATCCGGTTGAGCAGCTCGGACCGGAAGCCCGACATGATGCTGAGCGTCACGATCAGGGCGAAGACCGAGGCCATGGTCGACAGGAAGCTGATGATGGCGATGAAGGCGACCCAGCCTTCCTTGCGCTTGGGCCGCAGATAGCGAAGGGCCAGGGCGAACTCCCAACGGGAGAATGGCCCGGCCGGCTTCACGGGCTTCAGGTCGGCCTCCCCGAGGACAGAGGGCGTATCGCTCAACCGATGATCTCCAGCGCCTGGGCCAGCGGAACCGTCTGCTTTTCGCCGGTGGCGCGGCGCTTCAGCTCGACGACGCCGTCGGCCAGACCCTTGGGCCCGATGGTCAGTTGCCAAGGCACGCCGATCAGGTCGGCCGTGGCGAACTTGCCGCCCGGACGCTCGTCGGTGTCGTCATAGAGGACGTCCTTGCCCGAGGCCTCGAGCTTGGCGACGGCCTCCTCGCAGGCGGCGTTCACGCCCTCGTCCGAGACGCGCAGATTGATCACCACCACGTCGAACGGGGCGACGGCGTCCGGCCAGATGATGCCGCCCTCGTCGTGGCTGGCCTCGATGATCGCGCCCAGCAGACGCGACACCCCGACGCCGTAGGAGCCCATATGGACCTCGGTGTCCTTGCCGTCCGGCCCGGCGACCTTGGCTTTCATCGGGGCCGAGTATTTGGTGCCGAAGTAGAAGATGTGGCCGACCTCAATACCGCGGGCGGTCAGGCGGTTCTCTTCCGGCGTGCCGGCCTCGAAGGCGCCGGCGTCGTGCATCTCCTCGGTGGCGGCATACAGCGCCGTGCGCTCGTCGAAGACGGACTGCAGGTCGTTCCAGTCGACGTCGTTTCCGGGCGGGGCCATCTCGACCAGACGCTTGTCGCAGAAGACCTGGCTTTCGCCCGTGTCGGCCAGAACGATGAACTCGTGGGACAGGTCGCCGCCGATCGGGCCGGTGTCGGCGCGCATCGGCACGGCCTTCAGACCCATGCGGGCGAAGGTGTTCAGATAGGCCGCGAACATGCGGTTATAGGCCTTGCGGGCCGAGGCCTCGTCGATGTCGAACGAATAGGCGTCCTTCATCAGGAACTCGCGGCCGCGCATGACGCCGAAGCGGGGACGGCGCTCGTCGCGGAATTTCCACTGGATGTGGAACAGGTTCAGCGGCAGCTGTTTGTAGGACTTCACGAAGCCACGGAAGATGTCGGTGACCATCTCTTCGTTGGTCGGTCCGTAGAGCAGCTCTCGCTCGTGGCGGTCGGTGATGCGCAGCATCTCCGGGCCATAGGCGTCGTAGCGGCCGCTTTCGCGCCACAGGTCGGCCAGTTGCAGCGTCGGCATCAAGAGCTCGACGGCGCCCGCCCGCTCCTGCTCCTCGCGCACGATCTGCTCGATCCGGTTCAGGACGCGCAGGCCCAGCGGCAGCCAGGCATAGATGCCGGCGGCTTCCTGTTTGATCATGCCCGCGCGCAGCATCAGCTGGTGCGAGACGATCTGGGCGTCGGAGGGCGCTTCTTTGAGCGTGGGCAGGAAATAGCGCGACAGGCGCATGGCAGAATCCGCGTGGTCAATCAGACCTGAGCTTTAGCCGGGACGGCGGGGCAAAAGCTAGGCGAACCCTGCGGTTCTTCAGCCGAGTTTCGGCAGCGGCAGCCAGCCGGTGAAGATGATCACCATGGTGACGGCCCAGACGATGGCCGAGACCCAGGTGGTGGTGATGAATTTCTTCTTCAGATTGGGCGTCTTCGGCGCGCCCCACTGGCCGCCGTCGGTCGGCGGGGCCTGATCCTCCTGCGACATGCCGAGCGGCAGAACACAGAACAGCACCGTCCACCAGATGGTCAGATAGATGGCGGTCATGGTGATCGGGCCGATGGGCATCAGGACTCCTGGGACGCGGTCGACCCAGCCCCTACCCCGCTTCGCCCTTTCGAGCCAGTTGCGGGCGCGGCCTCATCGGCGGGCTTTTCAGGCTGGTGGCGCGCGGGGGCGACATGGCCCGCCTTGGGCGTGCCGGTGATGCGGATCTGGGTCGTCTCGGTGCGCTTGCCGGCGCCGTCATGGCAGGCGTCGACCGACAGGCCGACCGTGGCCAGCACGGTCAGGACCGCCAGGGTGCGAAGGGTCATACGTGGGCTTTCCCCGATCTCCAGGGCGCGACCTTACGCCGCGCCCCAAGGATCGCAAATCCGGTGATCGCAAATGCCGTGATCGCAAATCACGTTCAGAGACGCAGGATCACCGTCTCGACGATGGGCCGACGGTCCCAGATCTGCTGCGAGGCCTTCTTGAGAACCCGGGCCACAGCCTGTTCTACGACGGTGTCGTCCTCGCGGGCGTCGCCTTTCAGGCTGTTGACCGCCTGTTCGGCGCGCTCGGCCAGTTCGTCCAGGGCCTCGCCCAGCGGGCTTTCGTCATCCCCCGGAAGGCCGATGCCGCGCACGTCGATGTCCGAGACGATCTTGCCGCGACGGTCCATGGCGAAGGAGACCACGATCACCCCGTTGGTCGAGGCGTGGCGGCGTTCCCGCAGGGCCTCGCCCTGTTCCGGCACCAGCATGCCGCCGTCGACGAACAGGCGGCCGTTCGGCACCTCGTCGATGATGGCCGCCGGTCCGGGGGCCAGACGCACCATGTCGCCGTTGCGCGGCGTCACGGTCTCGGGAACGCCCAGCTCGGTCGCGAACAGGGCGTGCTCGGCGATGTGGCGGCGCATGCCGTGGGTCGGGACGGCGATCTGCGGCCGCGCCCAGGCGTACATCTGGCGCAGCTCGTCACGGCACGGGTGGCCCGAGACGTGGATGCCCGGGTGATCCTTCTCGGTGTAGAGCCGCACGCCGCGCTCGGCGAGGCGGTCCTGCAGACGGCCGATGGACAGCTCGTTGCCGGGAATGACCCGGGCCGAGAAGATGCAGTGGTCGCCGCGGCCCAGCTTGACCGTCGGGTGGGTGCCCGAGGCGACGCGGGCCAGGGCCGCGTTCTGTTCGCCCTGGCTGCCGGTGCAGAGATACAGGATCTCGTCGGCGGGCCAGACGCGGGCCTCCTCGTCGGACAGGAATTTCTTCACATCGGACAGCATGCCGACGTGCTTGGCGGCCGAGGTGATGCGGTTCATCGAGCGGCCGGCCAGGAAGATCCGGCGGCCGTGCTTTTCGGCCGCCCGGATAACGCTGTCCATGCGGGCGACGTTGGAGGCGAAACAGCCCACCGCGATGCGGCCGTGCTTCAGGCTGCCGATCAGCTTGTCCAGCTCTTCGGCGACGCCGGTCTCGGACCCGGCCGAGCCTTCGGAGAAGACGTTGGTGCTGTCGCAGACCATGGCCAGCACGCCCTCGTCCCCGAGCGCGGTGATGGCCTTGGCGTCGGTGACCTCGCCCACGACCGGGCCGTCATCGATCTTCCAGTCGCCGGTGTGGAACACCGTGCCCAGGGGCGTGCGGATGGCCAGCCCGTTCGGCTCGGCGATCGAGTGGGTCATGGTGATCATCTGGACCTGGAACGGACCCAGATCGATGGTCCCGTTCAGCGGCACCTCATGAATCTTGACCTGGTTCAGAATGCCGGCTTCGCGCAGCTTCTCGCGGATCAGGAAGGCGGTGAAGGGCGTGGCATAAAGCGGGGCCTTCATGCGGGTCCACAGCCAGCCCAGGGCCCCGATATGGTCCTCATGGGCGTGGGTCAGGACGATGCCGCGGATCTTCTCGCCCTCGAGGAAGGACGGATCGGGCACGATCACGTCGATGCCGGGCGTCGAGGGGTCGCCGAAGGTCACGCCGACGTCGGCGATGATCCATTGACGATCATGCTCCGGCCCATAGCCGTAGCAGTTGAGGTTCATGCCGATCTCGTTCGAGCCGCCCAGCGGCAGGAAGACGAGTTCGTCGTTGGTCGATTTTTTCATTCAGTCTTTCAAATCAGTATTGCGGCGCCAGATTTCCAGCAGGCCGCGGATGGTCAGGTCCGGATCGAACCGGTCAATGGCTGTTGTGGCGCCCTCGAACAAAGAGGCGACGCCGCCGGTGCCGACGACCGTCATCGGCGCCGCCCACTCGGACTTGATGCGGGACACCAGTCCCTCGATGAGGGCGATATAGCCCCAGAAAACGCCCGATTGCATGGCGGCGACCGTGTCCTTGCCGATCACCCTCTCCGGCTTCTGGATGGCGATGCGAGGCAGTTTCGCGGCGGCTTCGTGCAGGGCCTGCAGCGACAGATTGATGCCCGGGGCGATCAGGCCGCCCTCGAAGGCGCCGTCGGCCGCTACAATGTCGAAAGTGGTGGCGGTGCCGCTGTCGATCAAGAGCAGGTCGCCCGGATACACCAGATGGGCCCCGATGGCGTTGACCAGACGGTCGGCGCCGGCCTCCGAGGGCTTGGCGATCCGCACCTCGATGCCCAGCTTCGCATTCTCGCCGATGACCAGGGGTTCGGCGTTCATATAGCGGCGCGACAGGTTCCTCAGGTTGAAGATCGACTGGGGCACGACGCTGGAGATGATGCAGCCGGTCAGGTCGTCGAACGACAGGGCATGCATGTGCAGCAACTGGCTCAGCCAGACGGCGTATTCGTCGGCCGTGCGATTGGCCTCGGTCGCCGTGCGCCATTGGGCGATCCAGTCGGCGCCGTTGTGGATGGCGAAGAGCGTATTGGTGTTGCCCTGTTCGATGGCCAGCAGCATCAGCCCTGCCCTCCCCTGGGCGAACCGAAGAAGACGTCCCCGGCCGAGATCAGGCGCAGATGACCGTCCGGCAGGCGCAGACGCAGGGCGCCGTCGGCCTCGACTCCTTCGGCCATGCCCTCCAGCGTCTCATGGCCCAGCCGCGCCGTGCAGGGACCGTCGAGGCCCCGGGCGCGGCCGATCCAGGCGTCGAGCACCGGCTGGAAGCCCAGGGTCTCCCAACGCTCCATCCAGATGGCGAAATGACCGGCGAGAATTTCGGCGGCGTCCTCGATCCGGGGAGTCGAATGGACGTCCGCCTTCAGGTGGTCGGCCACGGCGGTGGCCGGGCGTTCGGTGCCGGTCGGGGCCTCAGTCAAATTAACGCCGATGCCGACGGCCAGCCAGAGCATTCCAGCGTTGGGGCCGCCGGCCTCATGCGGGCCTGACTCGACCAGGATGCCGACCAGTTTGTCGGCCTCGACCATCACGTCATTGGGCCATTTGATCGTCACCAGCGGCGGCGGCACCAGTTCGCAGACCAGATCGGCGGCGGCCAGGGCAGCGACGAAGGTCACCTGAGCCGCCTCGGCCGGAGGCTTGCGCGTGGTGATCAGCAGGGTGGCGTAGAGGTTGCCCGTCTCGGACACCCACTCGCGCCCGCGCCGGCCGCGCCCGGCGGTCTGGCGGCGGGCGACGATCCACAGGGGACCGGCCTCGCCCGCCTCGGCCCGGCGACGGGCCTCGGCATTGGTGGAATCCGTCTCTTCGAGCAGCAGGATCGGTGGGGGCGTCACCGCCCTACCCGGCTCCGAAGCCGGCGGCCGCGGCCTTGGCCAAGGGCTCGAGATAGATCAGGCCGACGATCACGACGGGGAAGGAGAAGGCCGCGCAGGCCCAGCCGATCCACTGCGACTCCACCGGAGCGGCGTCGGCGCCGACCTCGTCCAGCGGCGCGTCGAACCACATCAGCTTGATGATGCGCAGATAGTAGAAAGCCGCCACGACCGAGGCCACGAGGCCCGCCGCCGCCACCATCCAGTAGCCCGCGCTCGCCGCCGCGCCGAAGACGTAGAACTTGCCCCAGAAGCCCGAGAACGGGGGCATGCCCAGCACCGACAGCGACAGGACGGTGATGGCCACCGTCGTGACCGGGCGGGTCTTCTTCAGGCCGGCGAGGTCGGCGATCTTGCGGATCGGCTTGCCGCCTTTGCCCAGCGACAGGATCAGGGCGAAGAAGCCGAACTGGTCGATGACATAGAGGGTCATGAACATCAGCATGGCCTGGACGCCGACCGTGGTGCCGGCGGCGATGCCCAGCAGGGCGTAGCCGATGTTGATGATCGAGGAATAGGCCAGCAGGCGCTGGATGTCCTTCTGGGCCAGACCGCCGAACGAACCGACCGCGAACGAGATCAGGGCGATCAGCACCAGCACTTGGGCCCACTGGTCGTGGATGCCGATGAAGGCGCCGTCCAGGACGCGGACGATCAGGACCATGGCCGCGACCTTGGGGGCCGTGGCGAACAGGGCGACGACCGGGGTCGGGGCGCCTTCGTAGACGTCGGGCGTCCACATGTGGAACGGCGCGGCCGAGACCTTGAAGGCCAGACCCGAGATCAGGAAGACGAGACCAAAGATCAGGCCTGCGCCGACGTTGTCGCCGGACGCCACGGCGGCGATGTCCTCGAAGCGCATAGAGCCGGTGAAGCCGTAGATCAGGCTGGCGCCGTACAGCAGCAGGCCCGACGACAGGGCACCGAGGACGAAATACTTCAGGCCGGCTTCCGAGGCCTTGAGGTCGTCGCGGTGGAAGGCGGCGAGGACGTAGAGGGCCAGCGAGTGCAGCTCGATGCCGACGTAGAGCGAGATAAGGTCGCCCGACGAGGCCATCATGCTCATCCCGACCGAGGCCAGGACGATCAGGATCGGATATTCGAACTTGGCGATCTTGGTGCGCTGCATCCAGCCGCCGCCGAGGATCACCGCCACCGCCGAGCAGAGGTAGATGACCACCTTGGCGTAGACGGCCAGCGGGTCCGCCACATAGGCGCCGTGGAAGGCCGCGCCGAGCGGGCCGGTCGCGGCGATGGCCGCGGCGGCGATCAGCAGGGCGACCGACAGGATCGAGATCAGACGCGCGCTCTTCTCGCCGATGAAGGCGCCGAGCACGAGAAGGACCAGACCGCCGATGGCGAGCGTAAGCTCCGGGGCGGCGAGATGGAGAGCGGAGGACAGATCAGGCATTGTTATCTCACCCGCCGATCGCGGCGCGATAGACGCCCACGACGGCGTCGACGGAGGCGGCGGTATAGTTGAGCACCAGGTCGGGCTGCACGCCCAGCCAGATGGTGCCGACGATCAGCGGGACGAAGATCAGCAGCTCGCGCTTGTCGATGTCCTTGATATCCGCCAGCGCCGGATTGACGATCTCGCCGAACATGACGTTGCGGTACAGCGTCAGGGCGTAGACGGCCGAGAAGATCACGCCCGAGGCGGCGACGAAGGCCACCCAGGTCGCGGCCTGATAGCCGCCGGTCATGGTCAGGATTTCGCCGACGAAGCCCGAGGTGCCCGGCAGACCGACATTGGCCATGGTGAACATCAGGAAGATGGCCGCATACCAGGGCATGCGCGCGGTCAGGCCGCCGTAGAAACTGATCTCGCGGGTGTGCATCCGGTCATAGACCACGCCGACGCAGAGGAAGAGCGCGCCCGAGATCAGGCCGTGGCTCAGCATCTGGAAGACGGCGCCCTGCATGCCCTGCGCGTTGCCGGCGAAGATGCCCATGGTCACGAAGCCCATGTGGGCCACCGACGAATAGGCGATCAGCTTCTTGATGTCGGTCTGACGGAAGGCGACCAGCGAGGTGTAGACGATGGCGATGACCGACAGGGTCATCACGAACGGCTGGAACATCTGCGAGGCGATGGGGAACATCGGCACGTTGAACAGGATGAAGCCGTATCCGCCCAGCTTCAGCAGGATGCCGGCCAGGATGACCGAACCCGCCGTGGGCGCCTGGACGTGGGCGTCGGGCAGCCAGGTGTGGACCGGCCACATCGGCATCTTCACCGCGAAGGAAGCGAAGAAGGCGAGCCATAGCAGCGGCTGGAACTCGGCCGGGAAGCGGAAGGCCTTGAGCTCCGGAATGCTGGTGGTGCCGGCGTAGTAGGCCATCCACAGCATGGCCAGCAGCATCAGAACCGACCCCAGCAGGGTGTAGAGGAAGAATTTGTACGAGGCGTAGATCCGGTTCGCCCCGCCCCAGATGCCGATGATCAGGAACATCGGGACCAGGGTGCCCTCGAAGAAGATGTAGAAGAGGAACAGGTCCAGCGACGTGAACACGCCGATGACCAGGGTCTCCAGCACCAGGAAGGCGATCATATATTCGACGACGCGCGTCTCGATCGACTTCCAGCTCGACACGATACAGATCGGCAGCAGGAAGGCCGTCAGCAGGACGAACAGGATCGAGATCCCGTCGACGCCCAGATGATAGGTCGCCCCGGCGAACCATTTGTGCAGCTCGACGAACTGATAGGCCGTGTTCGACGGATCGAACGACATCACCAGCACGATGGACACCGCGAAGGTGGCCAGGGTGGTGATGAGGGCGATCCAGCGCGCCAGCGGCGCGGCGGCGTCAGCAGACTTCTGCGTGAACCGCGCGGCCAGGAGCACGAGGGCCCCGACCAGCGGCAGGAAGGTGACGATGCTCAGGATTGCGGGCACGGTCAGCCTCCGAACGCATAGAGAGCGAAGGCGAGGAAGCCGGCGACACCGACCAACATCACGAACGCATAGTAGTAGACGTACCCCGACTGGAACTTCGACAGCCAGCTCGCGGACTTGAGCGAGGACCAGGCGGCGCCGTTGGGGCCCAGGCCGTCGATGATCTTCACGTCGCCGATCTTCCAGAAGAAGTCGCCCAGGGCCTTCGTGCCCTTGACGAAGACAGCGTCATACAGCTCGTCGAAGTACCATTTGTTGTAGAGGAAGGCCCAGACGGGGCTCTTCTGTTCGGCCCACATCTTCGCGACGCCTTCCTTGAGGACGTAGATCCAGAAGGCGATCAGGGCGCCCAGGATGGTCAGGACCAGAGGCGACAGCTTCACCCACATCGGAACCTCGTGGCTCTCGTGCAGGACGTGGTTGTGGGCGCCGGTGAAGATGGCTCCGCGCCAGAACTCGTGCTCGTGGTGACCGATGAAGTTCGGGGCGAAGACCATGCCCGCGAAGACGGCGCCGACCGACAGCAGCAGCAGCGGCACGACCATGACCCAGGGGCTCTCGTGCGGGTGCAACGGGCCGTGGTGGTGATCGTCGTGAGCGTGATCGTCGTGAGCGTCGTGACCGTCCGGCTCGGAGTGGGTCTCGATCTGGGCGTGCGAGGCGTGATCGTCGGCGTGGCCGTGATCGTCGTGCGCGGCCAAGGCCTCTTCCGTCCACTGGGGCTTGTTGTGGAAGGTCATGAAGATCAGACGCCACGAATAGTAGCTGGTCAGACCCGCCGCCATGATGCCGATGAAGAAGGCGAAATAGCCGGCCGGCGAATGGCCGCTGGAGGCCGCGGCGAAGGCGCTCTCGATGATCGAGTCCTTGGAGTAGAAGCCTGCGAAACCGCCCACTTCGGGGATACCCAGGCCGGTGATGGCGATCGTGCCGATGACCATGACGGCATAGGTGATCGGCAGCAGCTTCCACAGGCCGCCCATCTTCCGCATGTCCTGCTCGTGATGCATGCCGTGGATCACCGAACCGGCGCCCAGGAACAGCAGGGCCTTGAAGAAGGCGTGGGTGAACAGGTGGAACATGGCGCCCTGGTAGGCGCCGACGCCGGCGGCGAAGAACATGTAGCCCAGCTGCGAACAGGTCGAGTAGGCGATGACCCGCTTGATGTCGTTCTGCATCATGCCGACGGTCGCGGCGAACAGGGCCGTGATGGCGCCGACGATGGCCACGATCAGCGAGGCGGTCGGGGCGTATTCGAAGATCGGCGACAGCAGGCAGACCATATAGACGCCGGCGGTGACCATGGTCGCCGCGTGGATCAGGGCCGACACAGGCGTCGGGCCTTCCATGGCGTCGGGAAGCCAGGTGTGCAGGAAGAACTGCGCCGACTTGCCCATCGCGCCGATGAACAGGAGGAAGGCGGCCAGGTCGATCGCCGACCAGTCATGGCCCAGGAACTCCCAGGTCGTGCCGGCCTTGCCCGCGATCATCGGGAACAGTTCGGCGAAGTTGATCGTACCGAACATCCAGAAGACGGTGATGATGCCGAGCGCGAAGCCGAAGTCGCCGACACGGTTGACGACGAAGGCCTTGATGGCGGCAGCCGACGCGGTCGACTTCTTGAACCAGAAGCCGATCAGCAGATAGGAGGCCAGGCCCACCCCTTCCCAGCCGAAGAACAGCTGCATGAAGTCGGCGGCGGTGACCAGCGCCAGCATGGCGAAGGTGAACAGCGACAGATAGGCGAAGAAGCGCGGGCGGCTGTCGTCTTCCGACATATAGCCCCAGCTGTAGAGGTGGACGAGCGACGAGACGCTGGTCACCACGATCAGCATGGTCGCCGACAGGGCGTCGATGCGGATCGACCAGACCGACTTGAAGTCGCCCACGGTGATGAAGGGCGCGATCTGGACGGTGAAGGGCTCGAGATGGCCCCAGGTCCACTGGCCGAAGACGGTCCAGGCCACGGCGCAGGCGAAGAACAGCAGACCGGTCGTGACGATCTGCGACGGGATGTTCCCGATGCGGCGACCGAAGAAGCCGGCGATGGCGGCGCCCAGAAGCGGGGCGAAAACGCCGAGAGTGACGAGCAAGTGCAGGTTCACGATCAGCCCTTCATGACCGAAGCGTCGTCCACGGCGATGTCGCCGCGGTTACGGAAGAAGGTCACCAGGATGGCGAGGCCGACGGCGGCCTCCGCGGCGGCGACCGTCAGGACGAACATCGCCATGATCTGCCCCTGCACGTCATGCAGATAGGTCGAGAAGGCGACGAAATTGATGTTCACGGCGAGCAGGATCAGCTCGATCGACATCAGGATGATGATGACGTTCTTGCGGTTCACGAAGATGCCGAACACCCCGATGGTGAACAGCATGGCGGCAACCACGAGATAGGCGTGCAGACCGATCATCAGCGAAGCTCCTCGGGGTTCAGACCCGCGCCCGAAGCGGCGCCCTTGATCTCGATCGCGGTCTTGGCGTCGCGCGTGACCTGGTCGTGGATCTTCTGGCGGCGGACGCCCGGCTTGTGGCGCAGGGTCAGGACGATGGCGCCGATCATCGCGATCAGCAGCACGATCCCGGCCGCCTGGAAGAAGTAGATATAGTCGGTGTAGAGCACCCGGCCGATGGCCTCGATGTTCGAGGTTTCCGGCGTGGCCACGAGAACGTCACGGGCCTGGGCCCCTGCCCCGCCGGTCACGACCGCCGAGGTGATCATGATCATCTCGATCAGCAGGATGGTCGCCACGATGACGGCGATCGGCATGTAGCGGGCGAAGCCCTCGCGCAGACCGACGAAGTCGACGTCCAGCATCATGACGACGAACAGGAACAGCACCGCCACCGCGCCGACGTAGACCACGACCAGCAGCATGGCCAGGAACTCGGCGCCCAGCAGCACGAACAGTCCCGCCGACGAGAAGAAGGCGAGGATGAGGAAGAGCACGCTGTGCACAGGGTTCTTCATGGTCACGACCAGAAGGCCAGAGACCACGGCGACCGTCGCCAGCAGATAGAAGGCTATGCCTTGCAGCATGATGGGCCCAGCGCCCCTTTCCGTCCTGAACCGCGATCCGTGAATCGCAGGTCCGTTTAAGCGAGTTGCGCCTTAGCGATAAGGCGCGTCGAGTTCCAGATTCTTCGCGATCTGCCGTTCCCAGCGGTCGCCGTTTTCGAGCAGGCGTTGCTTGTCGAAATAGAGTTCCTCACGCGTCTCGGTGGCGAACTCGGAGTTCGGTCCCTCGACGATGGCGTCCACCGGGCAGGCCTCCTGGCACAGGCCGCAGTAGATGCATTTGACCATGTCGATGTCGTAGCGGGTCGTGCGGCGGCTGCCGTCGGCGCGCGGTTCGGCCTCGATGGTGATGGCTTGCGCCGGGCAGATGGCCTCGCACAGCTTGCAGGCGATGCAGCGTTCTTCGCCGTTGGCGTAGCGGCGCAGGACGTGCTCGCCGCGGAAGCGCGGCGACTGCGGGTTGCGCTCGAACGGGTAGTTGACCGTCATCTTCGGACGGAACATCTCGCGCACGGTCAGGCCGACGGCGCCGAAGGCGTCGAGCAGAAGCGCGCCTTTCGCGGTCTGGATCAGTCGGGCGATCATCGGATGGGGTCTCCCGGACGGGTGCAATCGCGTTTGTAGCGATCGCTGTCCTTGTTCATGATGGCGCAGAGGCGCTGGCGCTCGTCTTCACGGCGCTGGATGTCGTCCTGGCGGCGCTGCCAGCCGTAGACCGAGGTCGGATCGGCTTCGTAGGGCTGCGGGAAGGCGCAGGCGCCGGTGGAGGCGGCGAGGATAATGGCTGCGGCCATACGCATCACGCCCCCATCGCGAAGACGCGCCAGGCCGAGACGCCGACGACGGCGACCAGTGAGGTCGGCAGGAAGATCTTCCAGCCCAGGCGCATCAGCTGGTCGTAGCGGTAGCGGGGCACGAAGCCCTTCACCACGGCGAACATGAAGAACCAGAAGACGATCTTGGCGAAGAGCACCAGGAACAGCAGGAAGTTGACGAGGAAGGGATTCCAGTCGGCCGCGAAGTCGATCGGGAAGCCCGGGTTCCAGCCGCCGCAGAACAGGATGCTGATCATGGCGCACATGAAGATGATGTTCACGTACTCGCCCATCATGAACAGCAGGTACGGGGTCGAGGAATATTCGACCTGATAGCCGGCCACGAGTTCGGATTCCGCTTCGGGAAGGTCGAACGGCGGGCGGTTGGTCTCGGCCAGGGCCGAGACGAAGAAGACGATCAGCATCGGGAACATGATCACGATGGTGGGCCAGCTCCCTGCCCCGCCGCCGAAGGCGAACCAGTTCCAGATCCATCCCTGCTGCTGGGTCACGATCTCGCTGAGGTTCATCGAACCGGCCAGCAGGATGACGTTGATGATCACCAGGCCGATGGAGACTTCATAGGAGACCATCTGGGCCGCCGAACGCAGCGAGCCGAGGAACGGATACTTCGAGTTCGAAGCCCAGCCGCCCATGATGATGCCGTACACGCCCAGCGACGAGATGGCGAAGATGTACAGGATGCCGACGTTCAGGTCGGAGATGACCCAGCCCGGGGCGAACGGAATGACCGCCCAGGTGATGAAGGCGGTGATCACGGTGATGATCGGGGCCAGCAGGAAGACCGCCTTGTCGGCGCCGGCCGGGACGACCACTTCCTTCAGGACGAACTTGATCATGTCCGCGAAGGACTGAAGCAGGCCGAAGGGACCCACGACGTTGGGGCCTTTGCGCATCTGGATGCCCGCCCAGATCTTGCGGTCGGCGAGCAGCAGGAAGGCCACGGCGATCAGAACGCCGACGGTGACGAGCAGCACGGCGCCCGTGGTGGCCAGGAACCAGCCGAGGGGTGTGGTCCAGAAAGACATCGGGTCCATGGGTTATTCCGCCGCCATTGCCGCGGCCGGGGCCGACCGCAGGGCGGACAGCTCGACCATCGTGTCGCTGGCGCGCGCGATCGGATTGTTGAGGTAGGGATCGGCCACGGCCGAGGCGAAGGCCGTATCGCCGAGATCGCCCTTCTTGCCCAGAGCCGAGGGATCGAAAGTCGACGGGGTCGGCAGGGCGTCGATGCGGCCGAAGGTCGGATGGTCGCCCATCAGCTTCGTGCGCAGCTGGTCCAGGGTGTCGTACGGCAGGGTCTGACCGACCCTGGCCGACAGGGCGCGCAGGATGGCCCAGTCTTCCTTGGCGTCGCCCTTGGGGAAGACGACCCGTTCGGCCATCTGCACCCGGCCCTCGGTGTTGACGTACAGGCCCGACTTCTCGGTGTAGGCGGCGCCCGGCAGGATGACGTCGGCGCCATGGGCCCCGTTGTCGCCGTGGCTGCCCAGATAGACGCGGAAGGCGTTCGACGCCGTGGCGTTGACCTCGTCGGCGCCCAGCAGGAACAGCACGTCCAGCGCGTCCGGCTTGAGCATGTCGGCGACCGTCAGGCCGCCTTCGCCGGGCACGAAGCCCATGTCCAGACCGCCGACGCGCGAGGCGGCGTGGTGCAGGACGTTGAAGCCGTTCCAGCCGTCAGCGATGACGCCGACCTTCTTCGCCAGGGCGCCCAGGGCGTTCAGGACGGCCTCGCCGTTGTCGCCCGACAGGGCGTCGCCGCCGACGATGATGGCCGGACGCTGGGCCTTGGTAAGGGTGTCGATCGCGACCTTGGGCAGCTTGCCCAGGGTCTTCGAACCGGCGCCGAGATAGCTGTAGGGATAGGTCAGGTCGGCCTGTTCGCCGATCACGCCGATCTCGGCCTTGCCGGCCAGCCAGATCTTGCGCAGGCGGGTGTTCAGCAGCGGGGCCTCGGTGCGCGGGTTCACGCCCACCAGCAGGACCGCGTCGGCCTGTTCGATCCCGATCAGGCTGGAGTTGAACAGCCAGCTCTCGCGCGGGCCGTAACCCAGCGAGGAACCGTCCTGACGGCAGTCGGTATTGGCCGAGCCGAGCGCGCGGAACAGGTCCAGCGTCGCCTTCATGCCCTCGGCGTCCTGCAGGTCGCCCGCGATGGCGCCGATGCGGTTGGCGGGGGCGGCCTTCAGCTTCGCGGCGACGGCGTTCAGGGCCTCTTCCCAGGTCGCGGCGCGCAGCTTGCCGTTTTCACGGATGTAGGGGCGGTCCAGGCGGCGCTTCTGCAGGCCGTCGACGACGTAGCGGCTCTTGTCGGTCAGCCACTCCTCGTTGATGCCCTCGTTGACGCGCGGCAGGACGCGCATGACCTCGGCGCCCTTGGAGTCGGCGCGGATGTTCGAGCCCAGGGCGTCCATGACGTCGATGGTCTCGGTCTTCTTCAGCTCCCACGGGCGGTAGTGGTACTGCCACGGGCGGTGGGTCAGGGCGCCGACCGGGCACAGGTCGTTGACGTTGCCCGACAGTTCCGAGTCGACGTTCTTCTCGAGGTACGTCGTGATCTCGGCGTCCTCGCCGCGCGAGATCATGCCGATGTCGGGCACGCCCGCGATCTCGGAGATGAAGCGGACGCAGCGGGTGCACTGGATGCACCGGGTCATGAAGGTCTTGACCGTCGGACCCATGTTCTTTTCTTCGACGGCGCGCTTGTTCTCGGAATAGCGCGAGCCGTCGCGGCCGTAGCCGACCGACTGGTCCTGCAGGTCGCATTCGCCGCCCTGGTCGCAGATCGGGCAATCCAGCGGGTGGTTGATGAGCAGGAACTCCATCACCCCTTCGCGGGCCTTCTTGACCATGGGGGTGTCGGTGAAGATCTCCTGGTTCTCGGCGGCCGGCAGGGCGCACGAGGCCTGCGGCTTCGGCGGTCCGGGCTTCACCTCGACAAGGCACATGCGGCAGTTGCCGGCGATCGACAGCCGCTCGTGGTAGCAGAAGCGCGGGATCTCATGCCCGGCGCGCTCGGCGACCTGCAGCACGGTCATGCCGGGCTCAAATTCGGTTTCTACGCCGTTGACCTTGGCGACGGGCATCAGGCGGCCTCTTTACTCGCAGGGACCGTGAGGTCCGACTGTTGGTTCGTACCGTCGGGGAAGGTCTGGGTGACCGTCACGACGTCGCCTTTGACGGCGAAGGTGTTTGCGGGGTCGCCGGACTGGTTCATCCAGCGATTGTCGGCGGGATCGGGCAGATCCACCGGCTTCCAGGTCAGCAGCGGACCGTCGGTGCGGCACTGGGCCTTCATCAGGCCGCCGTCGACCGGCGCGGGCCATTGGGCGTTGACGACCGAGCCTTCCAGACCGGTGATCTGGATGGCGTCCGGCTCCTGACCATGGATGGCGGCCAGACCCGCGCGGCACACGCGGCGCAAATCCACG
Organism: Brevundimonas goettingensis; assembly: GCF_017487405.1. NCBI lineage: Bacteria > Pseudomonadati > Pseudomonadota > Alphaproteobacteria > Caulobacterales > Caulobacteraceae > Brevundimonas > Brevundimonas goettingensis. The sequence continues at coordinate 1,533,076 of NZ_CP062222.1, forward strand.
GCCGACAGCGGACCGGTCGGCGCTGTCGCGGCGTCCGAGGCTGCGACGGCGGCCGGAGCCGTCGCCGACGCCTTGGGCGCAGCCTTCTCCGCGGGCTGACCGCAGGCGGCCAGACCGAGAAGTCCTCCAGCGATGATGATCGCTGCCCTCATCGTTACTCCGCCGCGATCGCGTGGCCGGCGAAGTTCGCGCGGCGGGTGCGGTACTGCTGGATGCGGTCCTCGATCTCGTGACGGAAGTGCCGGATCAGGCCCTGGACGGGCCAGGCCGCGGCGTCGCCGAGGGCGCAGATGGTGTGGCCTTCGACCTGACCGGCGACGTCGAGCAGCAGGTCGATCTCGGACGGATCCGCCTCGCCGATCGCCATGCGTTCAAGCACGCGCCACATCCAGCCGGTGCCTTCGCGGCACGGCGTGCACTGGCCGCAGCTCTCGTGCTTGTAGAAATAGCTGATGCGGGCGATGGCCTTCACCAGGTCGGTGTCATTGTCCATGACGATGACCGCCGCGGTGCCGAGGCCCGAGCGCATTTCACGCAGGGAGTCGAAGTCCATCAGGGCGGTTTCGGACATCTCGCGGGTGATCAGGGGCACTGAGACCCCGCCCGGGATGACCGCCTTCAGATTGGCCCAGCCGCCGCGCACGCCGCCGCAATGCTCTTCCAGCAGCTGACGCAGCGGGATCGACATCGACTCCTCGACATTGCACGGGCGGTTCACATGGCCCGAGATCGACATCAGCTTGGTGCCGGTGTTGTTCGGACGGCCGAAGCCGGCGAACCAGTCGGCGCCGCGACGCAGGATGGTGCCCACGACGGCGATGGATTCGACGTTGTTCACCGTGGTCGGGCAGCCGTACAGACCCGCGCCGGCCGGGAACGGCGGCTTCAGGCGCGGCTGGCCCTTCTTGCCTTCCAGGCTTTCCAGCAGGGCGGTCTCTTCGCCGCAGATGTAGGCGCCGGCGCCGTGGTGGATATAGACGTCGAAGTCCCAGCCGTGGACGTTGTTCTTGCCGATCAGCCTGGCCTCATAGGCCTGCTTGACCGCAGCCTCCATCCGCTCACGCTCGAGGACGTATTCGCCGCGCAGATAGATGTAGCAGGCGTGGGCCTGCATCGCGAAGGAGGCGATCAGGCAGCCTTCGATCAGCAGGTGGGGATCATGGCGCATGATCTCCCGGTCCTTGCAGGTGCCGGGCTCGGATTCGTCGGCGTTGACGACGAGGTAGTGCGGCCGATCCTTGAGCTCCTTCGGCATGAAGGACCACTTCAGGCCGGTCGAGAAGCCGGCGCCGCCGCGGCCGCGCAGGCCCGAGTTCTTGACGTTGGTGATGAGCCAGTCGCGGCCCATGTCCAACATGTCCTTGGTCGCGTTCCAGCAGCCTCGGTTCTTCGCGCCCTCGAGGCCCCAGTCCTGGAGCCCGTACAGGTTGGTGAAGATGCGATCCTTGTCTTCAAGCATGCCGATCATCGGGCCGCCTCCCCAACCAGGTGGATCCGGTCGCCACAGCCGGGAACGTGAGAGCTCGCTTCGGCGGTCGCGACGGTCGCGCTCGCCGAGGACAGGCGTTTGATTTGGAGAAGGCGATGGGCGTTCAGGGGCATCAACGGGGCCGGTCGGCTGAGAAACAGGGGAAGGCGACGGCGAAGGCGCCGGTCGCGAAGGCACGGGTTGCGATGATTGCGGGGTTTCCGGACGGGCGTGCCCGCCCGCGGTCATCCCCAGGACGCCGAGCAGATTGGCGAGGAAGGCGGCGGCGCGCCGTCGCGTTTTCGACGGCCGAGCGGGCGCACGCCCGCGTTTGCCGGGTTTCCGTTCGGCCATGCCCTATCCCCTGGTCCTGACTGACCAGAGAGCATCGTTCGTCTTGCCGACAATGGCACGACAGCTTGACCATACGGAGTCGATCCGTGTTCGTCTGATGCAGGGACATCACAGCCCCTCCGCCAGACGGCGCTTGTGGTGACGGGTGCGGATAATGATCGCCGCCAGGAACAGCACCCAGCCGAGGGCAAGGGCGGCGTAGGCGACGGGCATGACGCCGTTGTCGAGACCGAGCGTGTTCGTGCGCGCGCCCAAAGCCAGCAGACCGCCGAGGACGATCAGCAGGAAGCCGGCCATACGGATCGGCCAGGCCACGCGCCGCAGCTCCTTGCGGTAGGCCAGACGACCCTCGTCGGTGTTGAGGTCTGGAAGGCTCATTTGTCGCCCTCCCCTGTCTTGTCAGCCTTTTTCGCCCTGGCGAGGAAGCTCGCGCCGATGGCCAGAAAGGCGCCGCCGACGCCGAGGAAGGCCAGCAGCTTGTGATTGGTCGCACCGATCGCCATGAAAGCCGCACCGGCGCCCATGAAAGCGACGCCGCTTCCCTGCAGCGCCTTCGGCGATTTCGGATCGGTCTTCGACATCAGGCCGGCGCCTTCTCGGGCGCGGGGTCGGAGTTCGGCAGCTTCGTGATCTTGACGGCGGCCGAGCCGTCGTAGAGCTTGGGATCGAGCAGGGTCTGGGCCCCGCCCTCCGGCGCCGAGTTGACGCGGTCGACGTACGGACCGGGCTTCGGCGTCTTGTCGGCCGCGAAGTCGTCGATGATCTGGTTCATGTCGGCGGCGGTCAGGTCTTCATGGTAGTAGTCGTTGACCATGGCCATCGGGGCGTTGACGCAGGCGCCCAGGCACTCGACCTCTTCCCAGTAGAATTTACCGTCGGCGGACAGGGTCTGTTTCGGGCCGATGCGGTCCTTGCAGACCTTCATCAGGTCGCCGGCACCGCGCAGCATGCAGGGCGTCGTGCCGCAGACCTGGATCAGGGCGGCCGAGCCGACTGGCTCGAGCATGAACATGGTGTAGAAGGTCGCGACCTCCAGCACCCGGATGTAGGCCATGCCCAGCAGTTCGGCGATGGCGCGCAGGGCGGGCTCGGACACCCAGCCTTCCTGCTTCTGCACCAGCCACAGGATCGGGATCACCGCCGACTGCTTGCGGTCGTCGGGGTATTTCTTGATCCACCATTGGGCCTTGGTCATCGTCGCCTTGGAGAAGGCGAAGGATTCAGGCTGAACTTTTGCGAGACGACGCACGCTCATCGATTGCTTCCCATCCAGCGACCCAGGCGCTCGCTCCAGACGGCGCGGCCCGCGAGGCGCAGATCGCGCGCCAGCCAGGACATCGGCGGAACGAACCGCACCGCCACCTGACCGGCGAGGATCGCGCCGCTCATCCATACGATCGAGCGCAGATTGGCTTCGATGAAGCCCCTGCCCTCATTCAGATATCCCGCCCGGTACGCACCGCGCACCAGGGTCACGCCCGCGATCGACGGCGCCGTCCTCAGCGCGTCGGCCAGCAGGAATTTGATGTTGCCCATCACCGCACGGCGCTTGGGCGAAAAGGCGAACTGGATCGCCACGCCAAGCGACAGCAGCGCCGCGAAGGCGACGAACTGCAGCTGCGTGAAGACAGGATCCACCGAAAAACCCATCACCGGTCGACCTCGCCGAAGACGATGTCGAGCGAACCCAGGATGGCGGAGACGTCGGCCAGCATGTGGCCTCGGTTCATCCAGTCCATGGCCTGGAGGTGGCGGAAGCCGGGGGCCGAGATCTTGCAGCGGTACGGCTTGTTGGTGCCGTCCGAGACCAGATAGACGCCGAACTCGCCCTTGGGCGCCTCGACGGCGGCATAGACCTCGCCGACCGGGGTCTTGAAGCCCTCGGTGTAGAGCTTGAAGTGGTGGATCAGGGATTCCATCGACCGCTTCATCTCGCCACGGCGAGGCGGAACGACCTTGTTGTCTTCGCTCATGACCGGTTCGCCCGGGCAGTTGCGGAGCTTGTGGATGCACTGTTCCATGATGTGGACCGACTGCTTCATCTCTTCGATGCGGCAGAGGTAGCGGTCCCAGCAGTCGCCGTTCTTGCCGACGATGATATCGAAATCGAGATCGGCGTAGCATTCGTAGGGCTGCGAGCGACGCAGGTCCCAGGCGATGTCGGAGCCGCGCAGCATCACGCCGGTGAAGCCCCATTGCAGGGCCTGTTCCTTGGTGACGACGGCGATGTCGACGTTACGCTGCTTGTAGATGCGGTTCTCGGTGACCAGGGCTTCCAGATCGGCGAGCTTGCCCGGGTACTGTTTGCACCAGCGGTCGATGTCGTCGATCAGGGCCATCGGCAGGTCCTGATGGACGCCGCCGGGGCGGAAGTAGTTGGCGTGCAGGCGCGCGCCGCAGGCCCGCTCGTAGAAGACCATCAGTTGTTCGCGCTGCTCGAAGCCCCACAGCGGCGGGGTCAGAGCCCCGACGTCGAGCGCCTGGGTCGTCACGTTCATGATGTGGTTCAGAATGCGGCCGATCTCGCAGTACAGAACCCGGATCAGCTGGCCGCGATACGGCACCTCGACGCCCAGCAGCCGCTCGATGGCCAGGCAGAAGGCGTGCTCCTGGTTCATCGGCGAGACATAGTCCAGCCGGTCGAAATACGGGATGTTCTGCAGATAGGTCCGCGACTCCATCAGCTTCTCGGTGCCGCGGTGCAGCAGGCCGATGTGCGGATCGACGCGTTCGACGACCTCGCCGTCCAGTTCCAGCACCAGACGCAGCACGCCGTGCGCGGCCGGGTGTTGCGGGCCGAAATTGATGGTGAACTTGCGGTCGTCCATCTCCTTCGCATGCGAGGTGCGTTGGTCCAGGTCGTCCGCGAAGACGTCCAGGTCGGCGACGGTGGGCGTCATGTTCTCAATCTTTGCGCCGTCAGCCATCAGACAGCTCCGTTTCGATCGGTTCGATGCCCGGCTGATGCCGGCGCGTCAGCGCCACCAGCCATCCGAGCGCGAGTGTAAGCAGCCCCATGCTGGACACGGCGGCCGTCGACAGCTGCCAGTCGCCGGTCAGGACGGCGATCGCCAGCGGCGTCGAGAGAAGAATGGCCGAGGCGCCCAGCAGCGCGCTCTGCAGCTCGCCGGCCGAAAGCCGACGAATGCCCGCGCCCACGGCCAGACAGACCACGGCGACCATGATCGCGATGCCCAGCGCCTGCTGCTGCTGCGGCGGAATGTTCGGCGACCGCGTGAACCAGCCGGTCAGACGCGCGCCCAGCGTAAACAGGAACGCGGTCGAGAACGTGACCAGAAAGAACGACGAAGCCGATCGAAAGGCCGCCCGATTCATATGTGCTCATCCCGCCTTCTCGTCGCCGGGCAGAACGGGAGCCGGGTATTCGGCGCCTTCCCAGGGCGACAGGAAATCAAAGTTCCGGAACTCTTGGGCCAGTTTGACGGGTTCATACACAACCCGCTTCTGCTCCTCGTCGTAACGCACTTCGACATACCCGGTCATCGGGAAGTCCTTCCGCAGGGGATGCCCCTGGAAACCGTAGTCGGTCAGCAGCCGGCGCATGTCCGGATGGTCCGAGAAAATCATGCCGTACATGTCGAACGCCTCGCGCTCGAACCAGCCGGCCGACGGATAGACGGACACGGCGCTGGGCACCGGAGCCGTCTCATTGGTCGCGACCTTGACGCGGATGCGCGCGTTCCGGGTCATGGACAACAGGTGATAGACCACGTCGAACCGTTCGGCCCGCTCGGGGTAGTCGACGCCGCAGACGTCCAGCAGCTGCTGGAACTCATAGGTGTCGCGCAGCGCCGTCAGGACCTCGAGGATCCGGTCGCGGTGGCAGGTGATGTTGAGCTCGCCGTGCTCGACCAGGGCGTCGACCTGGAGCGCGGCCACCATCTCCTGACCCAGCGGGGTCAGAATGGCCTCATTGGCGATCAGGCTCGCCAGGGTGCCGCCGGTGGCGCTGGAGGGGAAATCGCTCATCGCTCGATCGTCCCGGTGCGGCGAATCTTCTTCTGCAAGGTCAGCAGCCCATAGACCAGAGCTTCCGCCGTCGGCGGACAACCCGGAACATAGACGTCAACAGGTACAACGCGGTCGCAACCGCGAACAACACTGTAGCTGTAGTGGTAGTACCCGCCGCCATTGGCGCAGGAACCCATCGACAACACGTAACGCGGGTCCGGCATCTGGTCGTATACTTTACGCAGAGCGGGAGCCATCTTGTTCGTCAGAGTACCAGCGACGATCATCAGGTCGGACTGGCGCGGGCTGGCGCGCGGGGCCATGCCGAAGCGCTCCAGATCGTAGCGCGGCATCGACGCCTGGATCATCTCCACTGCGCAGCAGGCCAGGCCGAAGGTCATCCACATCAGCGAGCCGGTGCGGGCCCAGGTGATCACGTCGTCCAGCGGCGCGGTGATGAAGCCCTTGTCGGCGACCTCGGTGTTGACCGCCTCGAAGAACTTGTCGTGCAGCTTGGGATCATAGCCCTCGACGGTCGAGCGCGCGCCCTGACCATAGGCGGTCAGCGGCTGGCCGTTCGGGCTGAGCAGGGGCGAGGCGCCCGAGTTGCCGCGACCGATCAGGGGGGTGTCGTTGGTCACTATTCCCACTCGAGGGCGCCCTTCTTCCATTCGTAGATGAAGCCGACCGTCAGCACGCCCAGGAAGGCCATCATCGACCAGAAGGCGAAGACCATGCCGGCGTGGCTGAGGTCGAACATCGAAACCGCCCACGGGAACAGGAAGGCCACTTCCAGGTCGAAGATGATGAAGAGGATCGACACCAGGTAGAAGCGCACGTCGAACTTCATGCGCGCGTCGTCGAAGGCGTTGAAGCCGCACTCATAGGCGGACAGCTTCTCCGAGTCGGGGCTGTTGGGCGCCATCAACAGGGCCGCGACGATAAACAGCAGGCCGATGACCGCCGCGATCCCGATGAAGATCACGACCGGCAGGTACTGCAGAAGGAATGCGTTCATAAAAATAGCCTCGCGGGCCGGATGGGGAGTCCGGCTGATCGGGGGGATTCGGCGCTTCTTAGACCCAACAACGCTGCCGTTCAAACCCATGCGGCAAAAGGGTTTTCATTGAGAATGGTTCGCAGATTTTGGGCCGAATTCTCGAAGATTCCCGGTGTCGCAAAAACTGCATGCGAAGGTGAATTCGTCGCTTGACCCGCCGCGATGGTCCGCCTAAACGACGCCCCTCGCCGCGGCGCACCACGCCGCAGCGAGCAACGCGGGTGTAGCTCAGTTGGTTAGAGTGCCGGCCTGTCACGCCGGAGGTCGCGGGTTCGAGCCCCGTCACTCGCGCCATTCTTTCTGTGATCAGGAAGGATGGCGCCTCCCCCGCCCCCAGCTTTGGGGACATGAAAAAACGCCGGCTCCTCGCGGAGCCGGCGTTTTCGTTTTCAGTCCTCAGGTTCCGGTTCCGAAACCCTCGGGACCGCCGGCGCCGGCGGCGCCTTCGCCCCCTGAGGCCGGAGCGGCTGGATCCTTGCCCGGTCCGCCTGAACCCTGATCAGGGCGCTTGACGCCGGAGCCGGAGCTTTCCTCGTCGTCCAGCGGGTTCGGGGTCGTGTTGGGGTCTGTCATGGCGTCTCTCCTTGTTCGAAAAGACAACCGATCAGCGGCGATCGCGGTTCCTGCGGCTCCGGTTGCGCGTCATAGCGGCCGATCGGCTCTCAGCAGCGTCTGCGGCTTCGCCTGTGCTGTCGTCCGCGCCGTATCGCCGGCGGTGATCTGGACGAAGCGGAAGCCGCGGCGGTTCAGCTCGTCCAGCAGGCCCGGCAGGGCGGCGATCATGGCCGGATGGGTCTCGTGGATGATCAGAACGCCGCCGTCGCTCTCGGCCATATTGGCCAAGGTCCGGCGGGTGATGGCCTCGGCGCCAATGCCGCGCCAGTCGTCCGTGCCGCCCTCGGCGCCGACGACGGCGATTCCCGCCTCGCCGAGCCAGTTTCTGAGGCCCAGGCTGTCGCCCAGCCCCGGGAAGCGGAAGAAGGGCTCCACCTGGCCCGGAGCGGCGTTTTCGACTGCCACGAAGCCGCGACGAATCTCGGCCTGGGCGCTCTCCCTGCCCCACCCCGCCAGACGGGTCGGATGTGACCAGCTGTGGCTGCCGACATTATGACCGCGCCGCACGGCGTCGCGGACGATGTCGGGCCTCAGGGCCGCATACTGGCCCACATAGAAGAAGGTGCCGCGCAGGCATCGGGATTCGAGGATGGCCATGACCGCCTGCGAGCCGCGCGGATCGGGGCCGTCGTCGATGGTGATGGCGATGGTCTTCGGGCCCAACGGCGTGCGTCGGTACTGCAGATTGCCATAGGCGCCGGGCGCGGTCAGGACGACCTTCTCGATCCTACCGGGGAAGTTCGGGGCGGTCGGGCACGCCCCGACGGCCTGAGGCGTCGCCGTCGCCTGCACCGGACGCGGCGCGGGCGGAAGGAACCAGGCCCCCACGGCCACCAGAAGGATCAGAACAAGCCGCACCCGCGCCCCCGCAAAGCTCGGAAAGCGTTCTCGCCGATCCAACGGCGGTTGGCGAGATAGTTAACGCGAAAGGCGAGCAGCTGTGTCGCCTGCGCTTCGGGAGGTCCTAGTGGACCGCCAGCTCCTCGGCCGGATGGACGAAGGCGGGCTGGCCGCTGACGTCGGCATAGACCATGCACAGGTCCTCGAAGACCCGGTTCCAGGCGAAGCGCTCGACCGTATGGACGCGGGCCGCGGCCCCGATGGCCTCGATGTCGCGCGCGAACAGGGCCTCAATGGCGGCGGCGTATTCGGTCGGGTCGGCCGAGGCGGCCAGCTGGCCGACCTCATTGGTGACGGTCTCGGCGACGCCGCCGGCGTTGACGCCCACGACCGGGCGTCCACAGGCCATGGCCTCCAGCACGATCAGGCCGAAGGGCTCCTTGTCGTTGGCGTGGACGAAGGCGTCGCAGCTGGCGATGATCCGGGCTACGGCGCGGGGGTCCTTCTCGTACGGCAGGGCGATGACGCGGTCCTCGGCGGGCATCCCCTGCCCGGCCCCGACCAGCACCAGATGATAAGGGTCGCCCAACTTCTGGACCGCCTCGATCAGGACATCGATGTTCTTCTCGCGCGCCGGACGGCCGGCGAAGCACAGCAGGCGGGCGCTGGCCGGCAGGCCCAGCTTCTTCAGCAGCCAGTCGCGGTCGCGGCGGTCCGGGCGGAAGGTGTCGATCTCCACGCCCAGGGGCCGGATGACGATATTGCCGACGCCGGCCTCTTCCAGACGGCGGGCGATAAAGCGGCTCGGCGAGACGACGCGGTCGAACTGGCCGAACAGCTTGGCCCAGCGCTTCTCGACCGGCTTCTTGGCCCACTCGCCGAAATGCAGGGCCGCGAGGCCGGCCGGGTCGGAGTGGCAGAAGCCGACGACCGGACAGCCGGCCCTCTGGCCCGCCTCGAGCGCGCCCTGGCCGGGCGTATAGGGATCGCCGGCCTCGATGATGGCGGGCTTCATGGAGGCGACCCAGGCGCCCCAGCGCTTGACCGAGGACGGCCAGCGATAGCCGTCGCCGAACGGCAGCTTGGTGGCCCGCAGCTTGATGACGCCATCGGCGCCCGCGTCATGGCGCGCGCCCGGCACCACCAAGGAGTGGCTGACGCCCGGCCGGTTCTCGGCCAGCCAGACCTTCTTGGATTCCAGATAGCGCTTCACCCCGCCCGAGCGCGGCGCATAGAGCATGGTGGTGTCGACCAGGCGCGGCCGGGGGTCCTCGGCCGAGGCCTTGAGAATCCTGAGAGTCTCGGCGACTTCCTCGTCCCAGCCCGGGATCAGCCGCAGGTCGGCTTCGGTGACGTCGAGATCGACCAGGCTCATTGAGGACTCCTCCGCTCGCTTGGATCGCGCAACGCGTGGCGTGCGGGTTTGGATGCGGGCGGCTTTTTTACGCGGGACCATGAAACGCCCCTAGACCCGCTCAACGCCAAGCTCAAGAGGTCATGCGGGATCGTCAGGCCCCGGATCGTTACTCGTCACGGCGACGCCGCGGCGCAGCAAGGCCTCACGCAGAAGCACCTCGACCTGGGCGTTGACCGAGCGCAATTCGGCGGCCGCCAGACGTTCGACGGCCGCCATCACGCCCGGAGAGGCGCGCATCAGGAAGGGCTTGCGGAGTCTGGCCGCCATCAGCCGTAGAGCGTGCCGGTGTTGACCACGGGCTGGGCCTCGCGGTCAGCGCACAGCACGACCAGCAGGTTGGAGACCATCGCCGCCTTGCGATCCTCGTCCAGATCGACGACGCCGCGCGCGCTCAGATCGTCCAGCGCCGTCTCGACCATGCCGACCGCGCCGCTGACGATCAGACGGCGCGCCGACAGGATGGCCTCGGCCTGCTGACGCCGCAGCATGGCGCCGGCGATTTCCGGCGCATAGGCCAGGTGGGCCAGGCGCGCCTCGTCGACCACCACCCCGGCCACGCCGCAGCGCTTGGCCAGTTCGTCGCGCAGTCGAGCGGCCACGTCCTCGGCGTCCGCCCGCAGGGTCAGCTCCTGATCCACGCCCTCGACCTGTTCGCCGTGGTCGTAGGCGTAGTGGGACGCGATGTCGCGCAGGCCGGTGTCGACCTGGATGTTCACAAAGGCCTGGTAGTCGTCGACGTCGAACAGGGCCTGGGCCGAATCCGACACGCGCCAGACGACGTTGGCCGCGATCTCGACCGGGTTGCCGCGCTTGTCGTTCACCTTCAGCTTGTCGCTGGTGATGTTTCGCGCCCGCAACGAAATCTTCTTGCGGCTGTACCAGGGCAGAACCCAGCGCAGACCGGTGTGACGGTCCGTGCCACGGTAGTCGCCGAACAGCAGGATGGCCATCGCCTCATTGGGCTGCAGCGAATAGAGGCCGCAGAGCGCCAGCAGGCCCACGACCGCAGCGAACAGGCCCAGGCCGACCGATCCGATCTCCTCTCCATGCGACGCGGCCGCGTCAGCGCCTGCGAAACCGAGCAACGGGCCGCCGACGATCAGGGCGAGACCCAGCAGCAAGATCAGCACCCCATTGGCGGTGCTGGCCGGTCTTTCGGACGAGGTGGAATGGGTGGTCATGATCAAATCCCTCCGATATTCGTTATCGAAGTGATATCACTTTGATCGCGTCACTGACAAGCAGCATCGCTGCGAGATGCTTTCAAAGCTGTCGTTCCGGCCTTGCAATCGCCTCAAATTCGAGAAACTTGAGGCAAGCTCGCGGACGCCCTGTTACAGGGTCGCGACAATAGTGCGCGTGTGTGTCCACAGGGGTTTCTACCGAATGCGTAAACTGCTCGCGACCGCTGCGGCGCTCGCTCCGCTGATGGTCGCCACCGGCGTTCAGGCGGAGGTCGTCGTCTCGACCATCCGTACGACCCCGATTCAGACCTCGAACGCCACCGGTTCGGCGGCGGACAACATCCGATTCGCCTCGGGCGGCGGAACCAATCTGTCGTCCGGCACGGCCGTGACGATCGATTCCAACAACACCCTGACGGTCGACAGCGGCGCCAACGTCAATATCGAGAACGCGGCCGACAATGCGATCGCCGTCCAGGTCAACGGCGGCGTGACCACGACGGTTTTGATCAACGGCCAGGTCCTGGTCGCCGACACCCTGACCTCCTACCCGGACACCGACAGCGACGGCGACGTCGATGGCCCCTGGGCCGTGGGCACGAACCGCTACGGCGTGCGTCTGTCCGGCGCGGGCGCCGTGACCGGCAACATTGACATCGGCACAAGCGGCGTCGTTCAGGTCGAGGGCAATAATTCGGTCGCCGTCGCCATCGACACCAATCTGATCGGCAACCTGACCAACCTCGGCACGATCAACGTCTTCGGCGACAATTCCGCCGCCTTCCGCACTACGGCGGCGGTCACCGGCAACATCACCCTGGACGGCACCCTCGCCTCCAGCGGCGGCAATTCCTCGGCGGCCCAGATCCTCGGCGACGTGTCCGGCCGCCTGACCATCCAGGGCGCCCTGACCTCCAGCGGCTATCGCTACAACGCCCAGGGCACCGACGCCTTCATCAAGGGCCTTGAGCCCGAGGACCTGCTGCAGACGGCCTCGACCGTGATCGTCGGCGCCAATGTGGCGGGCGGCGTGGTCTTCGACGCCCCCCCGGTCGACCTCGACGCGAACAATGCCGAGGAAGACGGCGACGGCCGCCTCGACGCCAGCGAAGGCACCGCCAATATCCTGGCCTATGGCTCGGCCCCGGCCGTGACCATCGGTTCGGCGACCCAGTCGATCACCCTGGGCGCCGCCGGCACGACCGCCGATACCGCCTATGGCTTCATCAACAGGGGTTCCATCGTCGGCAACGGCATCTACGACGGGATCAACGGCAATGCCGTCCTGTTCGGCGGCGGCGCCGGCCAGACCGTCAATGTCGCAGGCGGCATCTTCAACGCCGGGACCATCGCCGTCCTGGCGAGCGAAGCCAACGCCACGAGCCTCCATCTGGCGGCCGGCGCCTCGACCCCGATCCTGCGCAACGACGGCTTTATCACTGCGGCCTCTGCCACCTCCGCGACCAGCACCGTCAACGCGATCCGCATCGACGCCGGCGCTAGCCTGCCGTCGTTCGTGAACAACGGTTCGATCCTGGCGACCTCGGGCGGCGGGACGGCGAACATCGCCACCCTGGTCGATCTGAGCGGCACCCTGACCTCAATCGTGAACACCTATTCCTTCCAGGCCAATCTGGTGGCGAACGCCGACGGCGATCCGGTCACGGGCACGGCGGTGGCCATGGATCTGCGCGCCAACACCTCGGGCGTGACCATCACCCAGACCGGAATCCTGAGCGCCACCGACAGCGTCCTGGACGACACCGACAACGACGGGGTCGACGATGTCGACGAGCCCATCCTGGTCGGCAACGTCCTGCTCGGCTCGGGCGCGGACACCATCAACGTCCAGAACGGAACTTGGGTCGGCGACATAGCCTTCGGCGCCGGAGCGGACGCCCTGAACATCACCGGCGGCGCCGTCGTCAGCGGCGCCCTCAGCGACACCGACGGCCTGCTCAACGTCAATGTCGCCAACGGCACCCTCGAAGCCCGCCAGACCAGCCAGCTGAACGTCACCGGCCTGAATGTCGGCGCGACCGGCACCCTGCTGGTGGCGCTGGACCCGGCCACCAGCACGACGGCGGGCGGTTTCAAGGTCAACGGCACGGCGAACATCGCGACTGGCGCCACGCTCGGCATCCGCTTCACCTCGCTGCTTCAATCGCCCCAGCGGTTCACCCTGATCCACGCCGACACCCTGAACTACGGCACGGTCAACTCGGGAGCCGTCCAGGAGAACTCGCCCTATCTGTTCGTGGTCTCGGCCGGCGCCGATGTGGCCGCCGGGGACGTCTATATCGACGCCCGCCGCCGCACCGCCTCTGAAATCGGCATGATCGGGGTCGAGTCCCAGGCCTTCGACGCGGTCTACAACGGCCTGGCCGCCAACTCCGCCCTGCAGTCGGCCTTCCTGTCGGAGACGACGCGCGACGGGCTGATGAACCTGTACGAACAGACCCTGCCCGACCACTCGGGCGGCCCCCTGCTCTCCCTGGCCAGCGGCGTCGACGCCGTGACCCGCGCCCTGACCGGCCGCAACGCCTCCGCCGGCGTCGGCGAGACCAGCGCCTGGGTCCAGGAAATCAATTTCTACGCCGACAAGGACAAGACCGACACCTACGGCTTCCGCTCGGAAGGCTTCGGCGTGGCGGGCGGGGTCGAGACCGGCACCACCCTCGGCGCCGTGGGTATCTCCCTGGCCTTCACCTCCTCCGACATCGAGGACCCCGAGGCCGAGGCCCAGGAGATCCTGTCGGCCAGCCTGGTCGAACTGGGTCTCTACTGGCGCGCCCAGGGTCAGAACTGGACGACCTGGGCCCGCGCGGCGGCCGGCTATGCGACCTTCAGCGCCGACCGTTCGCTGGTCGGCGACGGCCTGTACCTGAACAACCAGTCGGACTGGAACGGCTTCTCCCTGGCCCTGGCCGGCGGCGCATCCTACGAGCGGAACTTCGGCCGTCTGAACATCCGTCCGGAAATCTACGCCGAGTATTTCGGCCTGCATGAGGGCGCGCGCACGGAATCGGGCGGCGGCGACGGCTTCGACCTCGACATCGACGAGCGCGACGGTCACCTCCTGACGGGCGTGGCGGCGGTCAACATCGGCTACGGCTTCGGCTCCAACGGCTGGATCCGCCCCGAGGTCCGCCTCGGCTGGCGCCAGAACCTCTCGGTCGATCCGGGCGAGACCATCGCCCGCTTCGCCTCGGGCGGTTCGTCCTTCACCCTGGACCCGACCAATATCGAAGGCGGCGGCCCTATCGCCGGCTTCCGCCTCTCGGTCGGCAACGAACTGGGCATGCTGACCATCAACGCCGACGCCGAGATGCTGGAAGACTACGTCCGCTACACCCTGCTGCTGCGGGCCAGCTTCCGCTTCTGATCCCCGGGATCAGGCCAGACCAAGAAAAGGCCGCCGGATCGCTCCGGCGGCCTTTTTGCTGGCCCGTCGCCGTCCGGGCGAGCCGGTGCGGAGCCTTTGCCCCCGCCAGGGATTGAACAGTCTCGCTTGCAGACGGACCCGGCCTTGACCTCAGTGCTTCAGACGATCCGTCACCGCGCCGCCCGCCTCGGCGACCTTGGCCGGCGGCGCTCGTCCCTGCTGCGGCGCGTCCCGCCCCTGCCCGTCCTGATCGAGATGGCGGCGCGTATCGGCTACGGCGCCCGGGGCTTTGTCTATGCCTCCGTCGGCGCCCTGACCCTGATGGCGGCGCTCGACCTCGGCGACCGGGCGGTCGGAACGAAGGGGGCGGCAGTCTGGCTGGCCCAGCAGCCGTTCGGACGGCTGTGGCTGGTCCTGCTCGGCCTGGGCCTGTGGGCCTTCGTCGGCTGGCGCATTCTGCAGGCTGTCTTCGACGCCGATCGCGAAGGCTCCAGCGCCCGCGCCCTTCTGCTCCGCGCGGGCCAGGCCGTGAGCGGTCTGTTCTACGGCCTGCTGGCCTCGGGCGTGTTCGAGCTGCTGGATGAGGTGGGGCCGTCGATGGCCGTCGAGGACGTCGCCGAAAACCAGCGCAAGGCAGAGATGCTTCTGGCCTTGCCGTTCGGCGACGCCTTGCTGATCGGGGTGGGACTGGTGGTCACGGCCGTCGGGGTGGGCAACATCATCAAGGGCTTCAGCAGCGATTTCGGCGAGACCCTGGCCTGTTCGGAGCGTCTCTGCCGCCGACTCTCGCTGATCGCCCGAACCGGCTATGTGGCGCGCGGCCTGGCCTATCTGCCGCTGGCGGTGCTGGTCATCCTGGCCGGCTGGCATGCGCGGTCCAGCGATGTCGGCAGCTTCGGCTCGTCTCTGGACGCCCTTGAACGTCAGCCCGGCGGGTCCTGGATGCTGGGGCTCACGGCTGTCGGTCTGGCGGCCTTTGGAACCTTCGCCTTCGTCGAGGCCCGGTTCCGCAAGATCCGCGCGCCTCGCGACCTCAATCCGCTCTAGCGCGGTCTCGCGGGCCAGGGGTGGTAGGCGGCGACGGGTTCGAACCGCCGACCCTCTCGGTGTAAACGAGATGCTCTGACCAGCTGAGCTAGCCGCCCTCACCACGTCGCGGCGACCTGTCGGTATGACGGCCGCGCGTTGGAGGAGTGCTTGTGCCCGTCCCGGCCTATCCGTTCAAGACGCTTTTCAGCCCTTCGCCCAGGCGGAAGCGGGCGGTGCGCGAGGCGGGGCGGCTGATGGTGGCTCCGGTCTGGGGATTACGGGATACGCCGGCCTTGCGGTCCACGACCACGAAGGCGCCGAAGCCGACGATGCGCACGTCGTCGCCCTTCTTCAGGGCTCCGGTGACGGTGTCGGTGAAGGCGTCGAGCGCCAGCCGGGCCTGGTCTCGCGTGATGTCGGCGCCGGCCGCCATGGCGGCGATCAGTTCGGCCTTGGTCATTCTTTCAGCATCCCCTTCCGGATGCGTCGCCGCATCCATCCCCGTGAAGCCCCTCTGGAGAATCAGTAAGGCGGGGATTTGGGCTCGCGTCAAAAGAGAAACGCGGCCCGGGAGGTCCCGGACCGCGCTTTTCGTACCTAACGTCGGGTCAACCGTAAGGCTGAACCACGATCAGTGGCTGACGACCGCCGAGCCGTCCGTGGCGGGCGGCGGGGTGGGGTTCAGCGGCTCGGCCGCCTCGTCCCACTCGACGGGGGTCAGGCTGCCGACCAGGGCCCATTTGAGCGCCTCGTCCGCCGTGGAGATCGGCACGATCTCCAGCGCCGACTTCACATTGTCCGGCACATCGGCCAGATCCTTCTCGTTCTCCTGCGGGATCAGCACCGTCTTGATGCCGGAGCGCAGGGCGGCGAGCAGCTTCTCCTTCAGGCCGCCGATGGCGGTGACCCGGCCGCGCAGGGTGATCTCGCCGGTCATGGCGATGTCCTTGCGGATCGGGATGCCGGTCAGGACCGAGACCATGGCGACCGTCATGGCCACGCCGGCCGAGGGACCGTCCTTGGGCGTCGCGCCGTCCGGCACGTGCACGTGGATGTCGGTCTTCTCGAACACCGGCGGCTTGACGCCGATGTTCAGGGCGCGGGCCCGGACGTAGGAGGCGGCGGCGGAGACGGACTCCTTCATCACCTCCTTGAGGTTGCCGGTGACGGTCATGCGGCCACGGCCCGGCATCTTGATCGCCTCGATGGTCAGGATGTCGCCGCCGAACTCGGTCCAGGCCAGACCGGTGACGATGCCGACCTGATCCTCCTCGTCCGTCTCGCCGTAGCGATACTTCTGGACGCCCGCGTATTCGGCCAGCTTGGCCGCATCGACGGTGATGGAGTCCACGCCGGTCTTGGCCATTTCGCGCACGGCCTTGCGCGCCAGGCCGCCGAAGGCCCGCTCCAGCGACCGCACCCCGGCTTCGCGGGTGTAGTAGCGGATCAGGTCGCGGATGGTCTCGTCAGGCACCACGAACTCGGCCGGCTTCAGACCGTTGTCGGTCGTGACCTTGGGCAGGACGTGACGCTTGGCGATCTCGACCTTCTCGTCCTCGGTGTAGCCGCTGACCCGAATGATCTCCATCCGGTCCATCAACGGTTGAGGCATGTTCAGGCTGTTGGCCGTGGTGACGAACATGACGTTGGACAGGTCGTAGTCGACTTCCAGATAGTGGTCGCCGAACGCATTGTTCTGGGCCGGATCCAGCACCTCCAGCAGGGCCGAGGACGGGTCCCCGCGCCAGTCCGCGCCCAGTTTGTCGATCTCGTCCAGCAGGATGAAGGCGTTGGTGGTCTTCACCTTCTTCATCGACTGGATGATCTTGCCCGGCATCGAACCGATGTAGGTCCGACGGTGACCGCGGATCTCGGCCTCGTCACGCACGCCGCCCAGCGACATGCGGATGTATTCGCGGCCGGTCGCCTTGGCGATCGACTTGGCGAGCGAGGTCTTGCCGACGCCGGGAGGGCCGACGAGGCACAGGATCGGACCCTTCAGCGAGTTGGTGCGGGCCTGGACGGCCAGATACTCGATGATGCGTTCCTTGACCTTCTCCAGGCCGTAGTGATCCTCCTCGAGGATGTCCTCGGCCTTGTTGAGATCGATCGGCTTCTGCTTGGTCTTGCCCCACGGAATCGACAGCAGCCAGTCGAGGTAGTTCCGGACCACGGTCGACTCGGCCGACATCGGGCTCATGTTGCGCAGCTTCTTGACCTCGGCCTCGGCCTTGGCGCGCGCTTCCTTGCTGAGCTTTGTCTTCCGGATGCGCTTTTCCAGCTCCATGATCTCGTCACGGGCGTCGTCGGTCTCGCCCAGCTCGCGCTGGATCGCCTTCATCTGCTCGTTCAGATAATATTCGCGCTGGGTCTTCTCCATCTGGCGCTTCACGCGCGAGCGGATCTTCTTCTCGACCTGCAGGACCGAGATTTCGCCCTCCATCAGGCCATAGACCTTCTCCAGGCGCGCCGGGACCGCGATGGTCTCCAGCAGGGCCTGTTTGTCGGCGATCTTGACCGACAGGTGTGCAGCGACGCTGTCGGCCAGCTTGGACGCCTCGGTGATCTGGGGAATGGAGCTGAGGGCCTCGGGCGGGACCTTCTTGTTCAGCTTCACATAGTTCTCGAACTGCTCGACCACGGCGCGCAGCAGGGCCTCGGACTGGGCCGGTTCGCCGGCCTCGTCGTCGATGGTCTCGGCCTCGGCCTCGAAATACTCCTCGCGGTCGGTGAATTTGGTCAGGCGGGCGCGGCCCTTGCCTTCGACCAGGACCTTCACGGTGCCGTCGGGCAGTTTCAGCAGTTGCAGCACGGTGGCGAGGACGCCAACCGGATAGATGGCTTCAGGCGTCGGATCGTCGTCGACGGAGTTCTTCTGGGTGGCCAGCAGGATCTGCTTCTCACCCTTCATGATCTCATCGAGGGCGCGCACAGACTTTTCGCGACCCACGAACAGGGGCACGACCATGTGCGGGAAAACCACGATGTCCCTCAGAGGCAACACGGGCAGGGTTTTGGTCTCGGTCATTCTACTTACTCCCGGGCCATTGGAGATCTCCGGCCCGTCGTTCCGAAAAGCCCCGCGACATGCAGCGACCCCACGAAACGACCCGTCGATTCCGACGGCGCTCAAGGGAGTATGTGGTCTCACGGCCTCAGGGTTCAAGCGTGACCGGTCAACGGTCCACGGAAGCGTGATCCGCCGGTGACGCTGGACGGTTCGCGCGCGCCTTTCGCCGCATACGGAACAAACGCGCGCGATCGGTCCGACAGGCGCATTTCGGCTCCGGCGCTCTCTGTGGCGGCCGAAACTCACTTTAGGCGGGGATTTGGCCTTAACGGGCCGGATTTCGGCGCAGACAAGCCCTTCAGAGGAAACGCAGTTCCTGCAGGTCGACCTCGCGGACCAGCTTCTTGCCGGTGTCGGAATCGATTTCGCGGGCGCGCATCAGCCGGCCGAGTTCGTCGCGCTCGGCCCTGAGACCTGTCAGGCGGAGCTGGCGCTCGATCTCGTCCAGACGGCGGGAGACATTGACGTCGTCTTCGTCCGTGCGGGTGCGGGTCTCGATGCGCTGTCGGTACAGCGCCATCAGTCGGGCGGCGATGTCAGTGTAGATATCCGGGTCCGGCTTGCCCTCGGAAAGGGCGTGGGCCTTGTCCTCGATGGCCTGAAGCGCGGCTTCGGCGGCGGCGACGCGGGAGCGATCCTCCTCCTGCTGGTGCGAGGGTTCGGGCGGCAGTTCGATGTTCCGCATCAGCCCGGGCAGGACCAGGGTGGCCAGCACCAGGGAGACGATGATCACCCCGGCGGCGAGGAAGATGGCCAGATTCCGCGACGGCATCTCGGATCCGTCGGCGAGGACGAACGGCAGGGTCAGGATGCCGGCCAGGGTGATGGCCCCGCGGACGCCGGCCATCGACATCACCATGGTCAGGCGCAGGCCGACCCTCGGAGGCGGGGCGTCCTGCCGCCGGCGCAGCAGGGTCATCTTCAGCGAGGTCCACACCCAGATGAAGCGCAGGGCCGCCAAGGCCGCCACGATGGCGAAGACATAGACGGCCAGCCACCAGACCTCGGGCCGGGAGGTGCCACGCACCACCTCGGCCGCGCGGGCGAGGATCGAGGGCATCTGCTCGCCGAGGATGACGAAGATCACCCCGTTGGCGGCGAACTGGACGGTGTCCCAGACGACGGCGCGACGGATGCGGGTCGTGGCCAGTTGCTGGGTCTGGCCGCGCTCGGTGAAACTCATGGTGATGCCGGCCGCGACGGCCGCGAGTATGCCCGAGGCGTGCAACTCCTCGGCGGCGAGATAGGCGGCGAAAGGGATCAGCAGGCTGACCAGAATCTGGGCCCCCACGTCCTCGCCCCACTTCCGGCTGATCACGTTCTTGGCGAGGGAAATGGCCAGGGTCATCAGAATGCCGACAACGACGCCCGCAAGGGCCAGCCAGGCGAAGGTCCCGACCGCGTTGCCGATGGAGAAGGCGCCCGTCGTCGCCGCCAGCACCGCGATCCGCATACAGGTCAGGCCCGTGGCGTCGTTCAGCATCGACTCGCCCTCGAGAATATGCATCAGCCGCTTGGGGATGGGCACGCGGGCGGCGATGGCCTGAACCGCGATCGGGTCGGTCGGCGACAGGATGGCGGCGAGCGCAAAGGCCACCGGCAGCGGCATCTCCGGGATCATCCACCAGATCAGGAAGCCCAGCCCCACGACGGTGAACAGCACCAGCCCGAGAGCCAGCTCCAGGATGATCGCCCGGTCGCGGAACAGGGCCTCCTTGGGGATCCGCCAGCCGTCGAGGAAAAGCAGCGGCGGCAGGAACAGCAGGAAGAAGATGTCCGGCTTCAGGTCGATCGTATGGCCGGTGATCAGGACCACCAAGGCCCCCAGTGCGATCTGCACCAGAGGCAGGGCGATGCGGGTCATCCGCGCCACCGCCCCCGAGACCACGACGGCCAGAAGCAGCAGCAGGACGGTCTCGATCACCGCCATACGGTCAGGCGCCCATATCGGGATAGAGGCGCTCGAACCGGCCCAGCGCCTGCGGAGCCAGACGGACGACGACATGGGTGCGGCCCTCGTCGTCGGTGTCGCGGAAGGTGACCCGCCCGTGCTGATACAGCCAGGCCAGGGCGTCGCCCTGCTCCGGCTGCAGCGTCAACCGCGTCTCCGGATCGTCGTCGATCAGGGTGGTGATGACGTGACGCAGAGGTTCGATCCCCTCCCCGGTCCAGGCCGAGACCGCGACGGCCTTGCCCTCGGCCGCCAGACGTTCCGCCTGACCGAGAACGGCCTCACGGGCCTCCTCGTCCAGCAGGTCGGTCTTGTTCCAGACCTCCAGCACCCGGCGCGTCTTGCCCTCGGGAATCTCGATCTGTTTGAGGACCTGCTCGACGTCCTTGGCCTGGGCCGCGCTGTCCGGCGAGGCGATGTCGCGGACGTGCAGGATCAGGTCGGCCTCGCCCACCTCTTCCAGCGTGGCGCGGAAGCTCTCGACCAGTTCGTGCGGCAGGTCGGAGATGAAGCCGACGGTGTCCGCCACGATGGCCGGCCGGCCCTGCGGCAGGCGGATGGTGCGCTGGGTGGTGTCCAGGGTGGCGAACAGCAGGTCCTTGGCCAGGACCTCCGACCCTGTCAGCCGGTTGAACAGGGTCGACTTGCCCGCGTTGGTGTAGCCCACCAGGGCGATGGTCGGGAACGGCGCCTTCTGCCGCTGCTTGCGGTGCAGGCCGCGCGTGCGGCGCACCTCCTCCAGCTCGCCCTTCAGACGGACGATGCGGTCGGCGATCAGGCGGCGGTCGAGTTCGATCTGGGTTTCGCCGGGGCCGCCGGTCGAGCCGGTGCCGCCGCGTTGCCGCTCAAGGTGGGTCCAGGTGCGGACCAGGCGCGAGCGCTCATAGTCGAGCCGGGCCAGTTCGACCTGCAGCCGGCCTTCCTTGGTGCGGGCGCGACGGCCGAAGATCTCGAGGATCAGGCCGGTGCGGTCGATGACCTTGCACTCCCAGGCCTTCTCCAGATTGCGTTGCTGGACGGGGGTCAGCTGGTCGTCGACGACCACGGCCTCTGCCTCGGCCGCACGGACCAGGGCCGCCAGCTCCTCGACCTTGCCCGCGCCGAACAGGGTGGCGGGGGTCGTCTTTCGAAGGCGCACGATCTCCTCGGCGCGCACGTCGAGGTCCAGCGCGCGGGCCAGGCCCGCCGCCTCTTCCAGCCGTTCCTCCGCCAGTCGGGAGCTTTCGCTGCGCCCGTCCGGATGGATGACGATCGCGCGGATCAGGGGAACGGAATGGTCGATCAGTTTTGAAGTCAAAGGGTCTCTGAAACTCGGAAAGGGTGAAGAGTGCTAGTGAGCGAGGGGTGAGCGCGACCGCGACGCCCCGCTCGACCATATCTGGCGCACTAGCCCATATAGTAGGCGAAGGCGTGCCCCGCATCGGCTCACCCCTCGCTCACTAGCACTATTCACCGAAACACCCACGACCTCCCGGCCGAAAGGATCAGTCCTCGTCGGCGTCGGGCTCGTAGAGCTGGACCGGGGCCGAGGGCATGATGGTCGAGATCGCGTGCTTGTAAACCAGCTGCGACTGGCCGTCGCGGCGCAGCAGCACGCAGAAGTTGTCGAACCAGGTCACGATGCCCTGCAGCTTGACGCCGTTCACGAGGAAGATCGTCAGCGGGGTCTTGGTCTTGCGGACCGAGTTGAGGAAGGTGTCCTGAAGGTTCTGACGCTTGTCTTGCGACATGGCAGGTTAGTCCTGTTCTTGCTTGTTACGCCCGCCGGGGAGAACGGGGACCGGATCGAAGCGCCCGGCCCGGTCACCTTAGACGCCAGCGAACCGCCGCCGCAACCGCCGGAATAGCTTAATCAGTCGCTTAAATGGCGTCGCGCCGCGCCGCTTCAATATATCGCGCCCTCAGTCTGGTCGCGACCGGGCCCGGCTTGCCGTCGCCGATCTTCGCCCCGTCGATCGAGATCGCGGGCGTCACGAAGCCGCTGGCGGAGGTGTAGAAGGCCTCCCTGGCCGCCTTGGCCTCGTCCACGCTGAACGGGCGTTCGTCCAGTTCGAAGCCCTCGGAGGCGAGGATGTCGAGCACGGCCGCGCGGGTGACGCCGCGCAGGATGTTGGCCTGCGTATCCCGCGTCCTGAGCTTGCCGTCCTGATCCACGATCCAGGCGTTTGTCGAGGAGCCTTCCGTGACCAGACCCGTTTCGTCGACGAACCAGGCCTCGGCGGCGCCGCGTTCCTTGGCCGCCTGTTTGGCGAGGACGTTGGGCAAGAGGCCCACCGTCTTGATGTCGCAACGGCCCCAGCGGATGTCCGGCTGGGTGACCACGGCGACGCCCTTCGCGGCCTGGGCCTCGGATCGCGGGTAGTTCAGGTTTTTCGCGGTGACGATGACGCTCGGCGGCGTGCCCTCGGCGGGAAACGCGTGGTCGCGTCGGGCCGTGCCGCGCGTGATCTGCAGATACACCAGGCCGTCGCGCACCCGGTTCCTCCGGATGGTTTCGCGCAGGACCCGGGTCAACGCCTCCTTCGTCATCGGGGCGGGAATGCGCAGCTCCGACAGGCTGCGGCCCAACCGGGTCATATGGCCCTCGTAGTCGGCCAGCCGTCCGTCGAACACGGCCCAGACCTCATAGACGCCGTCGGCGAACTGGAAGCCGCGATCCTCGATATGGACCGTGGCCTGTCCGTGCGGCTGGTACTGACCGTTGACGTAGGCGACGCGTGACATCAGTCCAGACTTCCTTCGTCGTCCTCGCCGCCGCGCGACGGCGACACGCCCAGCGACTTCAGCTTCCGGTGCAGGGCCGAGCGCTCCATGCCGATGAAGGCGGCGGTGCGCGAGATATTGCCGCCGAAGCGCATGATCTGGGCGGCCAGATACTCACGCTCAAACACCTCGCGCGCCTCGCGCAGCGGCAGGGCGATGGTGCGCTCCGCCCCCATGGAGGCGCCGGAGTTGGACGAGGCCACCTCCTGCGGCAGCATCTCGGCGCTGATCGGGTCGTTGAGGTCTCCGGTCGCCAGGATCAGCAGCCGCTCGACATTGTTCCTCAGCTGGCGGACGTTGCCCGGCCAGGGATGGACCTGCAGCACGGCGACGGCGTCGTCGCCCATGCGCCGGCGCGGCAGACCCTGCGAGCTCGACAGGGTGTCGATGAAATAGTCGACCAGTTCGGAGATGTCCTCGCGGCGCTCCGACAGCGGTGGAACGCGGATCGGCACCACGTTCAGGCGGTGGAACAGGTCCTCGCGGAACCGGCCCTCAGTGATCTCGACCTTCAGGTCGCGCGAGGTCGAGGTGACGACGCGGACGTCGACCTGGACGTCCTGTTCGCCTCCGACCCGGCGGAAGCGCTGGTCGACGAGGACGCGCAGGATGCGGCTCTGGCTCTCGCGCGGCATGTCGCCGACGTCGTCGAGATACAGGGTTCCGTTGTGGGCGCGCTCGAACACGCCGATCTTCCGCGGACGGCCGTCGGCGCCCTCCTCCCCGAACAGTTCGACGTCGAGCCGTTCCGGGGTCATGCCGGCGGCGGAGATGGCGACGAACTCGCCACGGCCGCGCGGGCTGGCCTCGTGGATCTGGCGCGCAACCAGCTCCTTGCCCGATCCGGGCGGACCCGAGATCAGGACACGGCTGTTGGCCGGTGCGACCTTGGAGATGGTCGAGCGCAGGGCCTGGGCCGCCGCCGAACGTCCGATCAGGCCGGTCGGCACCGAAGCCTGGGCGCGCAGGCGGCGGTTCTCGCGCTTCAGGCTGGCGGCCTCCAGCGCGCGTTCGATGACCACCACCAGCCGGTCCGACTTGAACGGCTTTTCGATGAAGTCATAGGCGCCGCGCTTCAGGGCGCTGACGGCGGTTTCGATATTGCCGTGGCCCGAGATCATGACGACCGGCAGGTCGGCGTCCAGCGCCTTGACCATGTCGAGCAGCTCCAGCCCGTCCATGCCCCCGCCCTGCATCCAGATGTCGAGCACCAGGAGCGTGGGCTTGCGCGCCCGGATGCCCGCCAGGGCCTCCTCGGCGTTGGAGGCCACGCGTACGCCGTGGCCCTCGTCCTCGAGCAGGCCCGAGACCAGTTCGCGAATGTCCGCCTCATCATCGACGATCAGGATGTCAGCGCCAGTTGAACGCATATCGCCTCGCTATTCGGCCGCGACCACACCGGACGCGCGGGCGTCGTCGGCAGCCTTGGGGTGGGGTTTCAGGGGGAAGATCAGACAGACCCGCGCGCCATGCAGGGTCTCCGCGTCGGCCAGCTTCAGCTCGCCGCCATGGTCCTCGCAGATGCGTTTGACGATGGCGAGGCCGAGGCCGGTGCCCTTCTCGCGGGTGGTGACATAGGGCTCGGTCAGGCGGTCGCGGTCGCGCACCGGCAGACCCTTGCCGTCGTCCTCGATGGCGAAGGTCGCGAAACCGTTGTCGACCGACAGCTTCGCGATGATGGCGGGCGCGTTCTCGACCGCGTCGGGCGTGCCGAGACGGCGCGCGGCGACGGCCTCGCCGGCGTTCTTGAGGATGTTGGCCAGCGCCTGGCCGACCATGCGCCCGTCCGCCTGGAACTTCACATTCGGCAAGGGCTCGACCAGTTCGACGGCGATGTCGGGCGCCGCGACCCGTTGGGCGAAGACCGCCTCGCGCAGCAGTTCGGCCGGGCTTTCGGCCGTGAAGCGCGGCGTCGGCATCCGGGCGAAGGACGAGAACTCGTCGACCATCCGGCCGATGTCGCCGACCTGGCGGATGATGGTGTCGGTGCAGCGGTCGAAGACCTCGACGTCGTCGCCGATGCGCGCCCGGTACTTGCGCCGCAGCCGCTCGGCCGACAGCTGGATCGGGGTCAGGGGGTTCTTGATCTCATGGGCGATGCGGCGAGCCACGTCGCGCCAGGCAGCGTTGCGCTGGGCGGTGACCAGACGGGTGATGTCGTCGAAGGTCAGGACCATCTCGCCGCCCTGCCCGCCCTCGATGCGGACGCGCAGACGCCGGGTCTCGCCCTCGCGCGCGACGTCGATGTCCTCTTCGATATGGGCCTCGACCCGGCCGACAAGTTCGGACAGCTCCGGCGCCACCTGGGCCAGCGGCTTGCCGTGAACCTCGGACTCGTCGATCGACAGCAACTGCAGGGCGCTGTCGTTGATGGCCGAGACCCGGCCGCGCCGGTCCAGACCGATGACGCCCGCGCTGACGCCCGACAGCACGGTCTCGATGAACAGGGTGCGGGACTGGGCGTCCTCGCTGGCCGTCTTCAGCGCCGCCTGCTGGTGCTCCAGGTCGCCGGTCATCCGGTTGAAGGCCTCGGACAGGTCGGCGATCTCGCCGGGAGCGCCCTGGTTGTCGACGCGGGCGCTGAGGTCGCCGCCTGCCACCTGATCCGCGGCCTTGATCAGCCGGCCGATAGGGCCGGAGATGGCGCTGGCCGCCGACATGCCCAGCCAGACCGCGCCGACCAGCACCAGCAGCGCCGTCTCCAGATAGCTGAGGGCGAAGGCCGACTGGATGCGGGCCCGGCTCTCCTCGGCCTCGCGATAGCCCTGGATCGACTGCACGGCGGCGCGCATCTGGGCCACCAGACCCGGCGCCAGCGGTCGCACGACATAGAGATAGGCGTCGCCATAGCCCGGCAGCGGATAGAGGGCGCGGACGGTGTCGGGGTTCTCGGTGACCTGAACCGGGGCGTCCTGCCCCTCGGCGGCGATCTCCAGCGCCGAGAGCGGCGGGGCGACATAGGGCGGCGCCTCGGGCAGTTCGCCCCGCGCCAGAACCTCGCCCTCGCCGTTCAGAATATAGACCGCCGGATAGCCGAAGAAGTCGGCGATCTGGGTCAGGGCGCCCGTGAACTGGATGCGGTTGTCGAAGACCTGCCGCACCCCGCCCAGCTCGTTGGACATGGCGCCGAGGTCGCGGGTCATGCGGCCGCCGACGTCAGCGATATAGGCCTTGCCGATCGAGGCGCCGTTATCGACGGCGTCCTGGACGTTGCGGCTGAACCACTGGTCCACGCCCCTGTTGACCAGCACCCCGAACACCAGGGCGATCAGAATGGCGGGCACGACGGCCACCAGCGAGAACAGGGCCACGAACCGCAGGTGCAGTCGGGCGCCCGGATCGGTGTTCCGGACGCGGACCAGCCGCATCACCTGGGCTCCGATGATGACCGCCAGAACCCCGATCAGAAGCAGGTTGGCCAGAAGGATCAGCAGCACGGCCTGACCGGCGATGGCGCGGGCCCCGCCATCGGCCGTGGCGCCGGGCGCAATGGCCACCAGCCAGATCGCCGCCGCCGCCACGATGACCGCACCGCCGTAAGCCGCGCCGAACAGGGCGCGCGCCCGTCCGGCCGCGAACCGCGCCCAGAGGCTGGGCTCGGTCTCGGTCGCCGTCAGGGCTGCGTCATTATCGGCGCCCGGCAGGGAGGCGGGTGTGTCCGTCATGCCGCATCAGCTTCGACCAGCTGTGGCGAAAACTCAACAGGCGAGTTGCCGAAATGAGCCAACGGTAACCAAAGGTTTTTCAGCTCCCGGATCACGGCCTCGGCATCGTCCAGCCGACACAGCCGCGACTTGGCCGCACGCCGCTCGGCCGGGTCGGCGGGCCAGGGCGCCTGTTCGACATACCAGCCCAGATGTTTGCGGAACATCTTCAGCCCCACCGGCCCGTCGTAGAAGGCGACCGAGGCCCTCAGATGCTCGGCGACGATGGCGAGACGCTCTTCCGGCCCGGGCTCCTCCAGCTCGGTTCCGTCGGCCAGGGCGCGGTCCAGATGGGCCGCCAGCCAGGGACGGCCATAGACGCCCCGGCCGAGCATCAGGGCGTCGGCACCGGACCGCTCCAGCGCCTCGCGCGCCTGACCGGCGGTGATGATGTCGCCATTGACGATGACCGGGATGCCGACGGCCGCCTTGACCTCGCCCACAGCGTCCCAGTCGGCGACGCCGGTATAGAACTGCTGGCGGGTGCGGCCATGGACGGTCACGGCGGCGACGCCCAGTTGCTCGGCCCGTTTGGCCAGCCAGGCGGCGTTGCGGCTGTCGTCGTCCCAGCCGAGGCGCATCTTGACCGTCACCGGGCGGCTGACCGCGCCCACGGCGGCGGCGATCAGGCGCGAGGCCAGGTCGGGCGTGCGCATCAGGGCCGAGCCCGAGGCCGCGCCCGTGACCTCCTTGGCCGGACAGCCGAAATTCAGGTCGATGATGTCGGCGCCGGCCGCCTCGGCCATGCGCGCGCCTTCGGCCATCGCGCCGGGATCGCGGCCGACCAGCTGGATCACCGTCAGGGGCAGACCGCCGCCGACCGCCGCGCGCCGCACCACATCGGGCCGCCCGCGCGCCAGCTCGGCCGAGGCCACCATCTCGGTCGCCACATAGGCCGCGCCCAGTTTCGAGGCGAGCAGACGGAACGGCAGGTCGGTGACCCCCGTCATCGGCGCCATCAGCACCCGGCCGGCGATCAAGACGTCGCCGATCTGCAAAATGTTGCGCGAACTGTCCGTCATCGGCCCTTTCCGCCGTCTTCAGCCCCTCTCGTCAAGCCGAACCGGGGCGATTAGAAGGCCGCCATGACATTCGCCGCCATCGTCGTCGCCGCCGGAACCGGCTCCAGAGCCGCTAACCCTGCCGGTATCGCGAAACAGTGGCGGCTGCTAGGCGGCAAACCCGTGCTGCGCTGGTCCGTCGAGGCCCTGCTGGCGGCGGGCGCGGACGATGTCGCGGTCGTGGTCTCCGAGGACGGGCATGAGGCGGCGGCGGCGGCGCTTTCGGGCCTGACCGGCTGGCGTTCCGTCACCGGCGGCGCGACCCGGGCCGACTCGGTCCGCGCCGGACTGGCCAGCCTCACCGGCCCCGCCGACCAGATCGTCCTGATCCACGACGCCGCCCGGCCGCTTCTCGGTGAGGCCGTGATCCGACGCCTGCTGACCGCGCTGGACACCGCCGACGGCGCCCTGCCCGCCCTGCCCGTCGCCGATACGCTGAAAAAGACTTCAGGCGACGCCATCACCGGCACGGTCGATCGCGACCACCTGTGGCGCGCCCAGACGCCCCAGGCCTTCCGCCGCGACCGGCTCGAGGCCGCCTGGGCCAACTGGACCTCCGCCGGGAGCCCCACCGACGACTGCGCCGTGGTCGAGGCCGACGGCGGCAAGGTCGTGGTCGTCGAGGGCGACGCGCGACTGATGAAACTGACCTTCCCCGAGGATTTCGCCATGGCCGAGGCCCTGATCGCATCTGAAACCCGTATGCAGACCCGCGTCGGCTCCGGTTTCGACGCCCACCGCTGGGGTCCCGGCGGCTCCGTCTGGCTGTGTGGCGTGGAGATTCCCCACGACCAGACCCTGATCGGCCATTCGGACGCCGACGCCGGCCTGCACGCCCTGACCGACGCCATCCTCGGCGCCCTGTGCGACGGCGACATCGGCGACCACTTCCCGCCCACCGACCCGAAGTGGAAGGGCGCGTCGTCCGACCGCTTCCTCGAATATGCGGCCGAGAAGGTCACTGCGCGCGGCGGCCGCATGGTCCACGTCGACGTGACCCTGATCTGCGAGCGACCCAAGGTGAAGCCGCACCGTCAGGCCATGCGCGAACGCATCGCCGCCATCCTGTCCCTGCCGCTCGACGCCGTCAGCGTGAAGGCCACGACCACCGAGGCCATGGGCTTCACCGGTCGCGGCGAAGGCCTGGCCGCCCAGGCCGTCGCGACGATCGAGCTGCCCGCCGCCTGAACAAAGCCTCCTGAGCCCCTACGGCTGTTCCCACTGCGCCTTCAGGTGCCGCCACAGGGAGCCGAACAGGTTCACATAGTCATCGGTCCAGGGCCGCACCTTCGGATCGGGCAGGTTCTCCCAGCGTCGGTCCGCCGTGAACTCGGCCAGCCCCTCCTCCGTCGGCGACAGGATCAGGACCTCCGTCGAGGCCTCGGCCATGTCGGGCGCGTTCTGGTCCTCGAAATAGATCTGGTGCAGGTGCGGGGCCTTCAGCGCCCTTGCCGCCGCCTCGGCCGGGCCGGTGATGTCGAGGTTGCGGTTCGACAAGTGCAGGATGACGACGCCGGTGGGTTTGAGCAGCCTCAGATAGCCGGCGATGGCCTCTTCCGTCAGCAGATGGGTCGGCACCGAGTCCGATGAGAAGGCGTCGATCAGCAACAGGTCGTAGGTCCCCGCCGGCTGCTTGACCAGCGACAGCCGCGCATCGCCCAGCACCGTGTCGATCGTCCCGCCCGGCCCGTTCTGCTTCGCGCAGCCGTTGATGAAGCTGAACCATTTCGGATCGCGCGACAGCCGATCGACCATCGGATCGATCTCGAAGAAGGTCAGCCGGTCCTCGGCGCGCTTGTAACCGGCCATGGCGCCGGACCCCTGCCCCACCACCCCGATACGGATACCCCAGGCGCGGCTCTGCACGGCTTGCGTCACCTGGCCAATGGGCGTCGCCGGCGCGTAGTAGAGGGTCGGCTTGCAGGCGAAGGCCGGATCGCGCGGCTGGGCCCCGTGCAGGGTCGTGCCGTGCATCAGCACATGGACGCTGCCGCCCAGCCGGTCGTCGGTCTGGTCCGCCACCCGCATGACGCCGAAGAAGCTGCGCTCCGTCAGGGCCCAGTCATAGCCCCGGCCGATCGACAGGGTGACGATGGCGATCAGGGCGCTGATGATCACATAGGCCGGCATCCGGTCGCGGATCATGAAGGCGGCGATCATCGCGAACATCAGGATCAGCTGGGTCGTCTGCTCCATGGAGACATTGACGTTGCGGCTCCAGGCCCAGGCCAGGTCCCAGTTGGCGTCGAACACCCCCTTGAGCACGATGGGCGCGAGACAGATCAGAACGGCCGCGACAAACGTATAGACCTCCCATTTGCGGATCGGCGTCCTGCTGCTGGGCCGCGCCAGCCCGACCAGGACCAGCACCAGCGGATACTCCAGCACCGTCCTGAAGATCACGGGCGCCAGCAGGGCCGTGAAGGCGCCCCCGACCACCCCGCCCAGCGACATCAGCAGATAGAATTCCGTCAGCCGGTCCGGCGCCGGCCGCCGCGCCGCCAGCCGCTGGTGACACATCAGGGCCAGGAAGAAGAACGCCGACAGATGCAGGCCGAACATCATCGCCCAGTTGCCCGACCGCGAGGCGGTGAAGGCGATGCAGACGATGCCCACGGCCGCCGCGATCATCAGGGTGATCGGCAGCGGGATGATCGGCTTGTTCTGGAAGGCGATGACGAAGGTCAGCAGATACAGCGCCAGCGGGATCACCCACAGGAAGGGCGCCGAGGCCACGTCGGTCGACAGATGGGCCGTCACCCCCAGCATCATGCTGGACGGTCCCGCCGCCAGCAGCACCAGCACCGCCTTCTCGCGCCAGGGGATGGCCGGACTGGCCGGCAGGGCCCCAGGCTCTGAGGCCACCGCATCGTCCAGCCGCCGACGCCAGACCAGCCAGGCCAGGGCCACGATCAGCAGCATGAAGGTCGCATAGCCGCCGCTCCAGCTCGCCCTCTGGCCCGACAGGGACATCAGGGGTTCGATCACGACCGGATAGGCCAGCAGGGCGAGGAAGCTGCCGAGGTTGGAGGCGGCATAGAGGACATAGGGGTTCTGGCCGTCCGCATGACCGGCGCGAACCCGCGCGTACCAGGCCTGCAGCAGGGGCGCGGTCGCCGACAGCACCGCGAACGGCGCCCCGACCGACAGGGTCAGGGTGGCCAGCAGCCAGCCGATCGGCGCCGCCGGATTGGGCTCGCCCAGCAGGCCGCTGATCTTCAGCGGCAGGAACAGTCCAGCCAGCAGCAGCAGCGCCAGGTGAATGGCCAGCTGCGATCGCACCGCCTTCAGCCGCTGCAGGGCGTGGGCGTAGGCGTAGCCGGCCAGCAGGGCGGTCTGGAAGAAGACCATCGAGGTGTTCCACACCGACGGGGACCCGCCCAGCATCGGCAGCACCAGCTTGGTGACCATCGGCTGGACCACGAAGACCAGGGCCGCCGAGGTGAAGATGGCCACGGCGAACAGGACCGGCGCCGGATTGCGCATGGGTTCGCTGGCGACGCTGTCGATATCGGTGTCGGTCATAGGCGCTCCGTCACGGTTCGGCCGGTCGACAGACAGGCGGTCTGTCGTCACCCTAGGCCGACTCGCAAGTGGTTCGGATAGGACAATGTTTCCCGAAGAGATTGAGGCATTGGCAAAGGCTGTGATCACCGCCGCCCTGGAGAACGAGATGATGATCGCCACGGCCGAGAGCTGCACCGGCGGCCTGGTGGCGGGCGCCCTGACGGCGGTCGCGGGGTCCTCCGCCGTCGTCGACCGGGGCTTCGTCACCTATTCCAACGAGGCCAAGAACGAGATGCTGGGCGTGCCCATGGATCTGATCGCGACCCACGGCGCCGTGTCCGAGCCGGTCGCGCGAGCCATGGCGGTCGGCGCCGTGGCCCAGTCTCGCGCCGGCCTCGCCGTCTCGATCACCGGCATCGCCGGACCCGGCGGCGGCTCGGCGGAAAAGCCGGTCGGCCTGGTCCATTTCGCCGCAGCCGATGCGGCGGGGGTGGTGCATCAGGAGCATCGCTTCGGCGACCTGGGCCGCGAGGCGGTGCGACTTGAGAGCGTCAAGGTCGCCCTGACGATCCTGCTGTCGCGGCTGACTGCATGATCCCCCCCGTTCTCATCGACGCCCGCGGCCATCGCTGCCCGGTGCCGTCGCTGCGGCTCAGGAAGGCGCTGGAGGGCGCGCCGCCCGGAACCCGCGCCACCCTTCTGGCCACCGACCCCATGGCGCGGATCGACGTGCCGTTCCTGATGAGCGAACTGGGCGGCCGGGTGATCGAAATCTCGGACGCCGACGGCGTCCTCAGCCTCAACGTCGAGACTGGCGCCGTTCCGACAGGCTGACGACGCGGCCGGCGTCGCCGCCTTCGGGCTGGGCGTCCGGCTTGCCGCGCGCGCGCCAGGCGATCTCCATTTCGGTAGCGAAGGCGCCGCCGTAGAAGATGGCGTTGATGTTCCACGACAGCCATATCAGCAGCACCACCACGGCGCCGACCGAGCCATAGGTCGCGCCCAGCGACGCCACCTGCTCGACATAGATGGCGCAGAGCCATGACGAGATCATCGACATGACGGTCGCCACCACCCCGCCGGTGATCGAGGGCGCCCAGGCGACCTTGGTCCGGTGCGACATGGCGTAGCGGTAGAGCAGCGACAGGCCGAGCGCGAGACCCAGGGCGGGCCACAGACCGTCGATCGGCAGGGCATGGCCGCGCGTCGTCGTCGCCGTATGCTCCATCAGCCGCGAGGTCACGACCGCGCCCGACACCACGGTGAACAGGACGAAGGCGAACAGGGCCACGAAGAAGGCCAGCAGATTGAATTTGAAGAAGCCGTGCGGCTCGGTCTCGTCGTGAATCAGGTTCAGACCGGCCAGCAAGGCCTTGAACCCCCGATGCGCCGCATAGGCGCCGATGAACAGGGCGAAGGCGCTCTGGGCCGAGACGGTGCGCGCCCCGACACTGGCCAGCCGCTCGACCTCCTGCTGGAAGATGGCGCGGGCGGCATGGGGCAGCATGTCGGCCAGAGCCACGGCCTGTTCGCTGACCTGGCTGATCGACAGCACGGCCTTGTAGAAACCGATCAGGATGGCGATCGCCGGAAACACCGCCAGCAGGGCGAAGAAGGAGACCCCGCCCGTATAGAGCATCACGTCGCGGCCCCAGCTGCGCGTGAAGGCCCGAACCGCCAGCTTGCCCCAGAAGACCGGAGAAAGCCTGCCCGTGTGACCTTCGGTCTCGACGTCTGTCGTCTGTCCGCTCAAGCCGGCCCCACCGCACTATTAAGCAGGCGACTCTTAGCGGAAAACGCCCGCGAGGGAAGCGTACGAAAGTCGTACAAAGTTTTCCCCCTACGGCTCTGCATTGCCGTTGCGTCGGCGGGGCGGCCATCGTTATGGTCCGCCGACTTCGCGCGGGGTATAAACCCGTGGTTTTGCGAGGCTTAGGAGACGACTAATTGGGCCCCGATCCTCGCGTTCTGGTCGTCGCTGAGACGGACGATCTGGTCGGGCCGCTGTGCCGCGGCCTCGACGCCCTGGGCTGGCGGACCCTGACCGCGCGGTCGGCTCCGGCCGCCGTCGCCGCCCTCGACGACTTCACCCTTGAAGCCGCCGTTCTGGACGCCAGCCATCCCGGCTTCCCCGAAATCGCCCAGTTGCTGCGCGAAGCCGCCGGCGACCGGCGCCTGTCCATCATCGCCATCGGCCAGAACGCCGACGCGTCCGGCGTCGACCTGGCCATGTCCGAACCGCCGCATCCGGCCCAGGCCGCCCTGCGCATCGAACACCTGATGCGCGCCGCCATCGCCGAGGAAGAGTTCCGCCTGCGCCAGGCCACCTTCGCCCTGCACGGCGCCACCCTGAGCGCAGACCAACCCGACCCCGCCCCGCTCAAGATTCTGGTCGCAGGCGGCGCCGATCCGCGCTTCATCGCCCTGTCCAACGCCCTGACGGCGGCGGGAGCCGAGGTGGTGGCGGCGCCGACGCCCTATACGGCCTTCGACTATCTGCATGAGGCCGCCTTCGACGCGGCGGTCCTGTGGGGCGCCCCCGACCATGCGCCCGCTCTGTCGATCGCGGCGGGGATGAAGCGCAACACCCGCCTCTATCACATCCCCCTGATCCTCTATCTGCGCAGCGCCGGCGAGATCAATCTGGCCGAGCTCTACAACCGGGGCTTCGCCGACATCGCCGCCGCCGATACGCCCGAGGCCGAGACCGCCTCGCGCGTCCTGGGCCTCGCCGCCTCGCACCGCCGGCATCAGGCGATCCGCAAGGCGCTGGAGACCGCGCGCGGCTCCGGCCTGATGGATTCCTCGACCGGCCTGTTCACCCGCGAACTGTTCGCCGCCCACCTCGCCCGGCTGGCCGAGGGGGCGAAGTCGCGCCGCCGGGCCCTGTCGGTCTGCGTCCTGCGCGTCGCCGACAGCGACAGCCTGGCCCATGCCCGCGCCGGCGGCTGGCTGGACCGCGCCATGCCGCAGATCGGCGCCATGGTCTCGCGTCTGGTGCGCGTCGAGGACACCGCCGCCCTGCTCGCCCCCGAGGTCTTCGCCCTCGCCCTGCCCGCCACCCCCGGCCCCGCCGGACGTTTGGCCGCAGAGCGTATCGCCGCCGTCGTGGGCTGCACCGCCTTCGACGCCGGCCCCGACCGTTCGCCCTTCGTGGTCGAGTTCGACGTCGGCTCGGCCGAGGTCTCCCCCGGCGAAAGCCCCGCCTCCGTCCTCGAACGCGCCTCCGCCGACCTGTCGCGCCGCAAGCACGAGGCGGCCCGCGCGGCGGCTCAGGCGCATCAAGCCTAGACGCCTTGGTCAGGAAGTCGGCGACACTCGACCTTCGGTGAAGAAGCCGTTCCAGCCCTCGGCGCTGACCACGCGGCCTTGCGACATCTTGAACCTGACGGTCACATTGTCTGCCGTTTCCGCATCGAAGAATTCGATCTCGACGTCGTAAGCGTCGCATCCGTTCACCCGGATCGGGATTCCGGCCCGGCTGCCATACCGAAACTTTTCGAACCCCAATCGGCTCGCGAATTCGTGGGCGGCGGGGACACCCTCAGCCGCCGGCGCATCCGAGACATCGCCGATGACCAACGTAAACCCGGCCCCAGGAGCCACAAGTTCCACAAGTCGCTCATCGCTGGCCCAGCCCGGCTGCCTCGCCCGAGCGACCATCTCGATCGCCCGAGCGCTGAGCGTATGGTAAAGCTCCCCGAGCCAGACAGACGACCCGAGCTCACATGTCGCGGCCTCCTGTGGTTCCGCCGCCAAAACGGGCGAAGCCGCACCACAGAGCAACACAATCGCGGTCGCGACTACTTTGGCCGATCCGGTGCGCATGCTGAAGCTCCGTTGTCCGAAGCTTGACCTTAGCAACCAACGGTTCGCCGACAAGAGCTTCCGGCGTGCCCCCAGTACCCCGCCTTAGGCCCCCGCCCCCGCCACCCGCGCCAGATCGGCGGTGATGCGTTCGGCGACCTTGAGACGGTCCTCCGGCGTCGGCCAGTCGCCCATGACGACGATCTTCTGGTCCGGACGGATCTTCCAGAAGGCGTGGTTCTTCTGGATCAGGCCGACCAGCCCCATCGGGTTGGGGAAGCTGTTGTTGCGCAGCGTCAGGACACAGCCCTTGGGTCCGATGTCGATGCGTTCGATACAGGCCGTCTTGCAGTTGGCCTTGATGCCGACGATGCGCAGCAGCTGCTTCGCCTCGTCCGGCAGCGGGCCGAACCGGTCGATCAGTTCGGCGGCCAGGGCCTCGCGCTCCTCGGTGCGTTCGGCGTCCGACAAACGGCGATACAGGCTCAGACGGACGTTGAGGTCCGGGACGTAATTCTCTGGAATCAAGACGGCCGCGCCGACGTTGATGGCCGGCGACCAGCCCCGGTCGACGACTTCCTCACCCGCTTCACGCAGGGAGGCCACGGCGTCTTCCAGCATCTGCTGGTACAGCTCGACCCCGACCTCGCGGATGTGTCCCGACTGTTCGTCGCCCAGCAGATTGCCGCCGCCGCGCTGGTCCAGATCGTGCGAGGCCAGCTGGAAGCCGGCGCCCAGATTGTCCAGCGACTGCAACACCTGCAGACGCCGCTCGGCCGACAGGGTCAGGGGCCGCTTCGGATCGGTGGTCAGATAGGCGAAGGCGCGCGCCTTGGACCGCCCGATCCGGCCGCGGATCTGGTGCAGCTGGGCCAGGCCGAACATGTCGGCGCGATGCACGATCAGGGTGTTGGCGGTCGGAATGTCGATGCCGCTCTCGACGATGGTGGTCGAGACCAGCAGGTCGTATTCGCCGTCGTAGAAGGCGCTCATCACGTCTTCCAGCTGGGTCGGCGACATCTGGCCGTGACCGACCACGAACTTGATCTCGGGCACCTGTTCCCTCAGGAATTTCTCGATGTCCGGCAGGTCCGACAGGCGCGGACAGACGTAGAAGGCCTGACCCCCACGATACTTCTCCCGCAGCAGGGCCTCGCGGATCAGCACCTGATCCCAGGGCGTGACATAGGTCCGCACGGCCAGACGATCGACCGGCGGCGTGGCGATGATCGACATCTCGCGGATGCCCGACAAGGCCATCTGCAGGGTGCGCGGAATGGGCGTCGCCGTCAGGGTCAGCAGGTGCACATCGGCGCGCAGGCTCTTGAGCTTCTCCTTGTGCTTGACCCCGAAATGCTGCTCCTCGTCGACGATCACGAGGCCCAGATCCTTGAACCCGACCTGCTCGGCCAAGACCGCGTGGGTGCCGACCACGATCTCGAACGACCCGTCCTTCAATCCGCTGCGGGTCTCCGCCGCGTCCTTGGCCGTGACCATGCGCGACAGGTGGCGCACCGTGATCGGCCAGCCGGCAAAGCGTTCGGAGAAGGTCTTGAAATGCTGTCGCGCCAGAAGCGTGGTCGGACAGACGACGGCGACCTGCTGGCCGCTCATGGCCACCACGAAGGCGGCGCGCAGGGCCACCTCGGTCTTGCCGAAGCCGACGTCGCCGCAGATCAGACGATCCATCGGCGTGCCCTTGCCCAGATCCTCCAGCACGTCTCCGATGGCGTTGAGCTGATCGTCGGTCTCTTCGTATGGGAAGCGGGCGCAGAACTCGTCGAACAGCCCCTGCGGAGGGGTGATGGCGTCCGAGACCCGCAGCGCGCGCTTCGCCGCCAGGGCGATAAGCCCCTCGGCCATTTCGCGCAGCCGGGCCTTGGCCTTGGCCTTGCGCCCCTGCCAGGCGGCGCCGCCCAGACGGTCCAGCTGGACGTCTTCGGAATCCGTGCCGTAGCGGGTCAGCAGGTCGATGTTCTCGACCGGCAGGAACAGCTTGGAATCACCCGCGTACTGCAGCTCCAGACAGTCGTGCGGGGCGTCCTGGATCTCCAGCGTCTTCAGCCCCTCGTAGCGGCCGATGCCGTGATCAAGGTGGACGACCAGATCGCCCGTCGTCAGGGCCGAGGCCTCGGCGAGGAAGTTGGACGCACGCCGCTTGCGCTTGGGCCGCGCCAGCCGATCGCCCAGCATGTCGGTCTCGGAGATGACCGCCAGACTGTCCGTGGTGAAGCCGTGCTCCACCGGCAGGACGGCGCGCAGATACAGGTCCTTCGGCGCCGACTGGACGTCGGCCCAGTCGCGCACGGCGACGACGTGATCCAGCCCGTGGTCGGCCAGCATGACCGACAGACGCTCGGACGAGCCCTCGGTCCAGCTGGCGAACAGGACGCGCTTGCCCTCCCCCTTCAAGGCCGCCGCATGGTTCGCCACGGCCTCGAACAGATTGACGCTGTCCTGGGCCCGTTCGGCGGCGAAGGTCCGGCCCAGCCGCCCGCCGGCGTCCTCGCCGGCCGTGTCGAACGGCGTCAGACGGCGGACGTCGCGGCCCGCCAGCGCGCTGTTCCAGTCGCCCTCAGGAAGATAGAGCCGCTCCGGCGGCAGGGCGCGATTGGCGGCCCCGCCCTTGGCCAGCGACGCCTCACGCCGGGCCTCATAGGCGTCCTTGGCCAGGGCCCAGCGTTCGCCACGCGCGGCTTCGGCCTGATTGTCGAGGAACACCGACGCATCGTCCGGCAGATAGTCGAACAGGGTCTCCAGGTTCGGATAGAGCAGCGGCAGCCAGTGCTCCATCCCCTGACGCCGCGCGCCCTCGGAGACGGCGACATAGAGGGGGTCGTCCCCGCCCGCGCCGAACAGGCCCAGATAGCCGGTGCGGAAGCGCGAAATGGTCTCGGCGTCCAGCAGGGCCTCGGACACCGGCGACAGGGAAATCTTCTTGCGCTGGCCGGTCGACCGCTGGGTCGCCGGGTCGAAGGTGCGGATCGACTCCAGCTCCGAGCCGAACATGTCGAGCCGCACCGGCTCCTCGAACCCCGGCGGATAGACGTCGATGACTCCGCCGCGCACGGCGTATTCGCCGCGCTCGTTGACGGTCGAGGCGCGCATATAGCCGTTGGTCGTGAAGTATTTCTCGAGCGCCGACTGGTCCAGGTCGCGGCCCACGGCGGCGTCGAATCCGGCCGAGGCGGTGACCTCCTGCGGCGGGGTGCGCTGCATGGCGGCGGCGATGGTGGTGACGACCAACAGGGGTTTGGGCGAGCGCGCTGGCCGTCCCGCCAGCTCGGTGAGCGCCGCCATCCGCTCGGCCGACACCGACGACGTCGGGCTGAGCCGGTCGTAGGGCAGGCAGTCCCAGGCGGGAAACTCGAGAACTTCAACGTCCTTGGCGAAGAACCGGAAAGCCTGGGCGAAGTTTCCGGCGCGCTGGTAGTCGCGGGCGATGAAGACGGCCGTCCCGCCGGACTTCGTCAGCCGTTCGGCCACGGTCAGGGCGTCGAGACCCTCCGGCACCCCGCCCAGTTCGATATCCTGACGCGCCACTCAGCCGATCCCCTGCTGGACGGCGTGGGAGACATGTTCCTTCACGAAGGCCCGGATGCGGGCCATCAGCGGCGTTTCGTGCTCGGGCGGCGTCGGCGCCGTCTCGATGATCCAGCTGTAGAGCTCGTGATCGTTGTCCTGCATCAGCAGGCCCTCGAACTCGGTCATCTCGGCGTCGGTCAGCCCGGGCCCAACCTGTTCGATGAACGGCCCCAGCACCATATCGGCTTCACGGAAGCCTCGACGCCAGGCGCGAAAGCGCGCGCGAGACAGGCGGGTCTGGTCACGGTCATCAGTCATGAGGCGCGGGATATAGCGAGCGCCGCGCCGCGCCGCCAGCCGTGCCGACGTCAGGAACGGTCGCCTGCTGCCAGAGGATTACGCCGGCCAGATCTTCTTGATCTTGTCCGTCAGGGCCTTGCGCTCGGCCAACCCCTTGTCGCCGCCGTTGATGCGCAGGGTGACCTTGGAGACGCTGTCCGTGGCGGCCAGGGCGTTCAGCCCCTTGGAGGTCCAGAAATCCACCGCCGCGGCGATCGATCCGGCCGGCGTCAGCAGCAGATCCGGATTGACCTCATAGTTGGCGCCCAGGGCGTGATAATTGGCACGCCCCGTCAGCTGGATCAGGCCCCTTCCGCGATAACAATAGCCGTCGCCGGGTTGGGTGTTGCCGAGGTTCTTCGCCCCCCAAGTCCCGCCGTAGATGGTGTTTGCGATAGCGACCTTGTCCGCCGCCCGGGTCGCGGTGCGGCCGAACTTCTGGCACTGGGCGTCCGAAATGCGAGCCTTGGAAAAGGTCGCCCGCAGCCCCGCCGCCGAATAGTTGAGGTTCTCCGACTGCGGCTTGAACCCGCTCTCGTGGGACACCTGGGCGAAGAAATGGATGTATTCCAGCCTCTGGCTCATGGCCTTGGGCAGGACCAGGGCCAGCAGATCGCCGGTCGCGTCGGGGGCGACATTGCTGCTCACATATTCCGCCAACCCCTGAAAAGTCAGGGCGCCCAGCTTGCCGTCGATGATGCCGACGTCATAGCCCTTGTCGGTAAGGTTTTGCTGCAGAATCGAAACTGACATCCCCCAGTCCCTTCGTGCTGTCCTGACGGTTGCGATCCTGCGCTCGCATAACGTCGTTTGCAATCTGTGCGCGTTCTCCGGATGCGGTTTCGCCTCACAGCGCTCTCACCCAGCAGCCGGCCGGTCGCGCTTGCGGGGTTCGGACTCCCTGAGGCGGCGGCTGCGGTCGGCGTCGTCATAGACGGCGCTGGCTGCGTCATTCTCGGTCGGACGGCTCGAAGGGTGAGGCCGGGCGGTCACCGCCTTGCTCGTCTCCGACTCGGTCAGGCGGATGTCCATCCTCGGATCGGCCGCGCGAATGCCGGCCTCGACCAGGCTCCGATAGATCGCCCAGGTGTAGGCGGCGTGCATGGCGCGCGGATGGCGCGACGATTCCGGCGCCGGCCAGACCACCAGGTCGAAGTCCAGCTTGCCGCCCGAAAAGTCGGTCAGCCAGACCTGGTTCTTGTGCACATCGTCATTGGCAAGGGTGAACGGCAGGGCCGTGGCGGCGGCCAGGACCACGTCACGCACCCGGGCGATGTCGCTCTCCTCCGCGACTGAGAAGGGCACATGCATCCGGCGGGAGGTGGTGTTGTAGGTCCAGTTGGTGACCCGGTTCTGGATCAGGCTGGAATTGGGGATGACCACGTTCAGATCGTCGTTGGTCCTGAGGCGGGTCGCGCGCGGACCGATCTCGACGATCTCGCCGCGAACGCTGTCGTCCACCTCGATGTAGTCGCCGACCTGGATGGCCGGATCGAAGATCAGCACCAGACCGGAGACGAACTCCTTAACGATGCCCTGAAGCCCCAGACCCAGGCCGACGCCGACCGCCCCGCCGAAGATGGCCAGGGAGGCCAGGTCCACGCCCAAGGTCGAGACGGCGATCAGCGCCCCCACCAGAAGGATCAGATAGCCGCCGATCTGTTCCACCATATAAATCGCCGGGGCGCTGACGGTCAGCCGGCCGCGCAGCCGATCCAGCGCGACACGCATCAGCTTCGACAGCAGGAAGGCGCCGACCAGGATGGCGAGGGCCGCCGCCAGATGCAGCCCCGCATCGGTCCAGTCGCGGGCGGACAGCCAGTTGCCGACGGCGTCGAACGGAGACGGCTTGTCCATGAGGGGCGATCTTTCGGCGGTGGAGACCAACACAATCGTCGGGGCGCGCGGCCGACCCCATCCGTTGAAACCCCGAACGTCCGGACAGCCTTCACCGGGAGCGGATATGGCCAAGGCGTCTAGGGTTCGGCCCCGCCCCGCCCTATGCTGGCGCCGATGCGGCCGCAGATTCTCTTTCCCCTGTTCGCGGAGGCCACCAGCCTGAAGGGGGTGGGGGCCAAGGTCGCGCCCCTGATCCAGAAGCTGGCGGGGCCTCTGGTCCGGGACGTCCTGTTCCTGAGCCCGTCGGGCGTGATCACGCGACGCCGCACCAATGCCGCCGAGGCCGTGGACGGCGAGGTCGGCGTGTTCGACGTGGTCGTCGACCGACTGTTCGTGCCCTCGCGGCCGGGAGCGCCGCTCAAGGTCCGGGCCTCGGACGACACCGGCTATGTCCACCTTGTCTGGTTCGGCGGCTCGCCCCAGCACATCGACCGCCAGCTGCCGCGCGGCGAGCGGCGGCTGGTCTCGGGCAAGGTCGAGCGGTTCAACGGCGAGGTGCAGATCCTGCACCCCGACTGGATCGTGCCGCTGGACAAGGGTGAGGAAATCCCGACGGTCGAGCCCGTCTATCCAGCCACGGCGGGCCTGACCTCGCGGGTGGTCAGGAAGCTGGCGCTTCAGGCCCTGACGGCGGCGCCCGAACTCGCGGAGTGGCAGGACCCGGCCTGGCTGTCGAAACAGAACTGGCCCGGCTGGCGGCCGGCGCTGGAGGCCCTGCACGCCCCGACCGGCGAACGCGATCTGGAGCCCGACGCCCCGATCCGTCAGCGGCTGGCCTATGACGAACTGTTCGCCCACCAGCTGGCCCTCGCCCGCCGCCGCCGCGCGCGTCAGATCACGCCCGCCCCGGTCATCCGCCCGGGCCTGGCCTCCGACGCCCTCATGGCCGCCCTGCCCTTCACCCTGACGGGCGCGCAAGGCCAGGCCGTCGCCGAGATCCGCGCCGATCTGGCCGGCGGCGAACAGATGGGGCGGTTGCTGCAGGGCGACGTCGGCTCGGGCAAGACGGCGGTGGCGGCCCTCGCCATGGCCGACGCGGCCTCGAGCGGCTTCCAGGCGGCCCTGATGGCCCCGACCGAAATCCTGGCCCGCCAGCACTATCAGCGCCTGTCGCCCATGCTGGAGGCCGCGGGCATCGCCTCGGTCCTGCTGACCGGCCGCGACACCACGGCCGAGCGGCGCGAACGTCTCGACGCCCTGGCCACCGGCCGGGCCCAGGTCGCCATCGGCACCCACGCCCTGTTCCAGGACGCGGTGCGCTTCGACCGGCTGGGTCTGGCCGTCATCGACGAACAGCACCGCTTCGGCGTCAATGAACGCCAGCGGCTTCAGGCCAAGGGCGATCCGCGCGTCGGCGGTGTTCACCTCCTGACCATGTCGGCGACGCCGATCCCCCGCACCTTGGAGTTGACCCAATACGGCGAGCTGGAGGTCAGCCGGCTGATGGAGAAGCCCCCCGGCCGCACCCCCGTCGCCACCGCCGTCCTGCCCGGTTCCCGCATCGGCGAGGTGGCGAAACGCCTGAAGGCGGCCATCGAGGGCGGCGCCCAGGCCTACTGGATCTGCCCTCTGGTCGCCGAGAGCGAGGCGACCGACCTCGCCGCCGCCGAGGCCCGGGCCGAGGACTTGCGCCGTATCCTCCAGGTCGAGGTCGGTCTCGCCCACGGCCAGATGCCCGGCGCCCGGCGCGAAGCGGTCATGGCCGACTTCGCCGACGGTCGGATCCCCATTCTGGTCGCCACGACCGTGGTCGAGGTCGGGGTCGATGTGCCCAACGCCTCCATCATGGTCATCGAACACGCCGACCGCTTCGGCCTGGCCCAGCTGCACCAGCTGCGCGGACGGGTCGGGCGCGGCGCCAAGGCCAGCGCCTGTATCCTGCTGTACGGCGACACCTTGGGCGAGACGGCGAAGGAACGGCTGGAGACCCTGCGTCGCACCGAGGACGGGTTCGAAATCGCCGAGGAGGATTTCCGCCTGCGCGGCGGCGGCGACCCCTTGGGCCTCAAGCAGAGCGGCTTCCCGGCCTATCGCTTCGCCGACCCGATCCGCCACCGCAGCCTGATGCTGGCCGCCGCCGACGACGCCCGTCTGATCCTCGGCCGCGACCCGGATTTGCTCAGCCCGCGCGGCGAGGCGGTAAAGACGCTGGAGGCCCTGTTCGACTGGCGCAACGACCGGCCGGGACTGGACTAGGTCGCTGGACTAGGCGGCCGGGTTGGCCGCCTTCCAGGCGTTCAGGCGATCCTGAACATCGGCCTCAACATCGGCATAGAACAGATTGTACTGCCGCGCCTTTCTGCGATCCGCCCAGTCCCCGACCTCCTTGAAGGCCTCGGAGTCGGGCATGGTGTGACGCAGCACCCCGCCTCGGCACTGGGTGGCGACCAGCCGGTCGAGGAAGGCGGGACGCACGCCCCACTCCAGCCCGGTGGCGTTGGCGGCGCCCAGGTGGCGGCGGGCGGGCACGGGCTGTTCGTCGGCCGCCCCGCTGACCGGGTTGACGCAAAGGGTCTTGCGGCCGTCCAGATCGACCAGCCGGCCGCGCGCGTTCCAGACCAGGGCCCGACGCAGCCGCCGCTCGGCTGCTCCGTCGTCGCCCTCCCCGACCTGGGACCAGCCGACCACGCAGCCGGTCTGGGCGCGCGAGGCGCAGGGCGGGACGTTGGGGCTCATCTGGTCCACGGCGACCAGGGTGTCGATCTCATAGGCCGCGACCAGACGGCGGCGCAGGGCCGCATCGGGGGCGATCCGGGTCCGCACCAGCCGGTCCAGCAGGTCGCCGCCCTGCTCCACCCCGGCCAGGACGATCGGTCCCGACGGATGCCGCGCCAGCCAGGCCTCGAAGGCGGCGGCCACATCGCCATAGGCGAAGGCGCGGGCGTCGCGCGCGTCGGTCCTCAGGGTCAGGCGGGTATAGAGGCTTGCCTGGCGATAGCGGGGGATGCTGATCGCCCCGGCCCGCTCGAACGGCCCGGCGTAGTTGGGAATGACCACCCGGCGCAGATAGGCGTCGGCGGCGGCGTCGTCGATCGGCCCGTTCCAGTTCCGACCGCCGTCATAGGTGGTGGAGTGGATGAAGAAGACCGCGGCCACGCCGGACCCGGGCGTCCGCGCCTCGCGCAGGGCCCAACTCGACGCCTGGGCGTAGTCGGGCGCCGGCGGCGGCGTATAGGTCTGGAACGGCACCTGGGGGTCGAGCCCGGCCTTGAGGATGTCGCCGCGCCAGACGGCCGTCGCCGCCGCGATGATGAAGATCATCGCGAAGCCCAACCAGCCGACCCACTGGCGCAAGGTCAGCCGGCGGGGCGTCACCGGTACTGATCCGGCTGGGACAGGAAGTCCTGGACGTAGCGGCGCACGCCCTCTTCCAGCGGCGTCGACTGGCCGGGATAGCCGGCGGCGCGGATCCGCCCCATCCGGGCCTCGGTGAAATACTGGTAGCGGTCGCGGATCGAGACCGGGGTATCGACATAGTCGATGGCCGGGGTCTTGCCGGCGGCGGCGAAGGTGGCGTTGGCCAGATCGAGGAAGGACCGCGCCTGCCCCGATCCCGCGTTGAACACGCCCGAGACGTGCGGCGTGTCCAGCAGCCAGGCGATGATGTCGAC
This sequence comes from Brevundimonas goettingensis, assembly GCF_017487405.1. Lineage (NCBI taxonomy): Bacteria > Pseudomonadati > Pseudomonadota > Alphaproteobacteria > Caulobacterales > Caulobacteraceae > Brevundimonas > Brevundimonas goettingensis. The sequence continues at coordinate 1,577,637 of NZ_CP062222.1, forward strand.
CACGTCCTCGACGAAGACGAAGTCCCGCATCTGGCCGCCGTCCGGATAGTTCGGATTGTGCGAGCGGAACAGGGTCACGGTCTCGCCCGCCGCGACCTTGGGCCAGATCTGGGCCACCACCGACTTCATCGTCCCCTTGTGGCCTTCGTTGGGGCCGTAGACGTTGAAGAACTTCAGCCCCGCCCACTGGCCCGGCGACTGGCCGCGGTCCGACTGGCGCGCCGCATACTGGTCGAACAGCATCTTGGAATAGCCATAGGCGTTCAGCGGCCGCAGCGCGCCGAGGCCTTCCAGACTGTCGTCGTCCTCGAACCCGCCGTCCCCGTCACCGTAGGTCGCCGCCGACGAGGCGTAGATGAACCGGGCGTCGCGGAGCGAGCACCAGTCCCACAGATCGCGCGACAGGATGAAGTTGGTCCGCATGATCAGGTCGGCGTCCTGTTCGGTCGTCGCCGAGATGGCGCCCATATGGACGACCGCCTCGATCTCTTCCGCATGGCGTTCGAGCTGTTCGAACAGGTCCTCGGGCTCCCAGAAGTCGGCGATCGGGTGCTTTGCCAGGTTCTTCCACTTGGCCAGGTCGGCCGTCTCCATCCGGTCGCAGACGACGACGTCGTAGCGGTCCTCGCCCGTCAGCCGGGCGACGATGTTGGAGCCTATGAAGCCGGCCCCGCCGGTCACGACGATCATTCGCCTCATGATGCGTCTCCCGACAGCTTCTCGATGGTCTTGGTGGTGGAGTACCCGTCCTGGAACTGGGCCAGCTTGACCTCGCCCCCCAGCTCTCGACCAGATCGCCCCCGACCACCCCCTCACGCGTATAGTCCGCGCCCTTGATCAGGACGTCCGGACGCAGGCGCTCGATCAGGGCCAGGGGCGTCGGGTCGTCGAAGGAGGTCACCCCGTCGACGCTGGCCAGTCCGCCGATGACGACGGCGCGGCTTTCCAGATCGTTGACCGGACGGCCGTCGCCCTTCAGCCGGCGCACGGACTCGTCGGTGTTCAGGGCCACGACCAGCCGGTCGCACCAGCTGCGCGCCTGGGCCAGATAGGCGACGTGACCGCGGTGCAGGATGTCGAAACAGCCGTTGGTGAAGCCGATCCGCAGCCCCTGCCGGCGCCACGTCTCGACCCGCGCGGCCAGTTCCTCGACCGGGGTCACCTTGGCCTGGGCGAAGGCCGCGTGCTGGCTCATCTCGGCCTCGATCAGCTCGGCCGGAGTGACCACGGCGGTGCCGCTCTTTCCGACCACCACCCCCGAGGCGAGGATGGCGAACTCCACCGCCCGCTCCAGCGAGGCCCCGGCGCCCAGCGCCAGACCCAGCGAGGCCATACAGGTGTCCCCGGCGCCCGAGACGTCGAACACCTCGCGCGCCCGGCCCGGCAGATGGACGATCGGCGCGTCCCGCCTGGCGATCGACATGCCCTTGCCCGCGCGGGTCACGACGATGGCCTTCGCCGTGGTGATCGACAGCAGATGGGTCAGGGCCGCCTCGACCTCGGCGTCGGTCCCGACCGCCAGGCCGGTGGCGCCGGCCAGTTCGGAAGCGTTCGGCTTGATCACGTCGACGGCGCCATAGCGGGCGAAGTCGCGGCCCTTCGGATCGACGATCACCGGCACGCCCGCATTCTGCCCGGCCCACAGGGCGGCGCGGATCAGCCGTTCGGTGACGACGCCCTTGTCATAGTCGGACAGCAGGATGGCGGAGGCGCCCGCGAAGACGTCCTCGCGGTCGAAGACGCCGACGGCGATCTCCTCCTCGTCCAGCCGCAGCAGCTGCTGGCCGGCGGAGACGAAGCGGGTCTTGACGATGGTCGCGGCGCCGTCCGGGCGGGCCACGAAGTCGGCGACCCGGTCCTCGGCGGCGATCAGGCCGATCAGCTCGTCGCCGGCCGCATCGGGCCCGGCGACGGCGCCCAGACGCGCCTGCCCGCCCATGGCCGCGACGTTGCGCGCGACATTGCCGACGCCGCCCGGCATCGACACCGTCCGCTTCGTCTTGAGCACGGGAATGGGCGCCTCGGGCGAGACCCGGGTGACGTCGCCATAGACATAGCGGTCCAGCATCAGGTCGCCGATACAGGCGATGTTCAGCCCCGCGACGCGGTCGAGCAAGGTCTGCAGGGAGCCCAGATCAAGGGTGTGTTCAGCCATCCGGGTGACCTACCGGATTCAGTCCGGTTTCGCCATCCGGGGTTTCGGGCGCCTGAGGAAACCTTTGACCGCGCCGCGACTTGTCCCGGACGGGCTTCACGGGCCTAAGACACTGAAACCTCACGGAGCCCAGACTTGCCGAACGCCGACGCCTCGCCCGTCATCCTCTGGTTCCGGCGCGACCTGCGGCTGGCCGACAATCCGGCGCTGAACGCGGCGGCCGAGACGGGGCGGCCGGTGATCCCGGTCTTCATCCTCGACGAGGCCGGCGACGGGCGCCCCTGGGGCGCGGCCTCGCTGTGGTGGCTGGACGGCTCGCTGCGCGCCCTGGCCGCCAGTCTGAAGGATCGGGGCGCGCCCCTGCTGCTGAAACGCGGTCATGCCGAGAGCGAACTCAGGCGGCTGATCGCGGAGACCGGCGCCGATACCGTCTTCATGAACCGGCTGTTCGAGCCCGAGGCCTGGACCCGCGACGCCGACATCGCCCACGGGCTGAAGGACGACGGCGTCGAATGCCGGGGCTTCAACGGCTCACTAATGGCGAAGCCGGGGTCGGTGCTGACGGGAAGCGGCGGGCCCTACAAGGTCTTCACCCCCTTCAAGAACGCCCTGCTCGCAAAAGCCGAGGCCCCGCCGCACACCACCGCGCCGCGCGAACTGACGCCGGTGAAGGGGCTGGACAGCGACCACATTGACGACTGGAACCTGAAGCCGACGAAGCCCGACTGGTCCACCCGTTTCGACTGGACACCCGGCGAGGCGGCGGCGACCGAGGCCCTGCACGCCTTCACCGGCGACGCGCTCAAGACCTATTCCATCGGGCGGGATCATCCGGCGGAGGTCGGCGGCAGCCGGCTGTCGCCGCATCTGCATTGGGGCGAGATTCATCCCTGGCGGGTGGTCGAGGCGGTACAGAAGGCCGCTGCCGACAGACGCGCGCCTCAGGCCGAAGCGGACAAGTTCGTCGCCGAGATCGCCTGGCGCGAATTCTCCGCCCACCTGCTCCACGCCTTCCCGCAAATCACGGAACGGTCGTTCCGGCCCGAATACGATGCCTTCCCCTGGCGCTCCGATACGAAGGGCTTCAAGGCCTGGACCAGGGGTCAGACCGGCTATCCGATCGTTGACGCCGGCATGCGGCAGCTGTGGACCACCGGCTGGATGCACAACCGGGTGCGAATGATCGTCGGCTCCTTTTTGGTCAAGGATCTGCTGGTCGACTGGCGCAAGGGCGAGGCCTGGTTCTGGGACACCCTGGTGGACGCCGACCTCGCGAACAATGTCCAGAACTGGCAATGGGTCGCGGGCTCGGGCGCCGACGCCTCCCCCTTCTTCCGCATCTTCAACCCGACCGCACAGGGCCAGAGGTTTGACGCCGACGGCGACTATGTGCGCCGCTGGGTCCCGGAACTGGCCGCCCTCCCCGCCAAATGGGTCCACGCGCCCTGGACCGCGCCGGAAGATGTGCTTGCCAAGGCGAAGGTGCGTCTCGGGACCGACTACCCCAACCCCATCCTCGACCACAGCGAGGCCCGCGACCGCGCTCTGGAAGCCCTCAAGGCCATCGCCCGCTCGAAATACGACGACTGAGGCCCCGACCTCGCATAAGCTCGCCGACGAAACCCTTGCCGATCAAGGCCCTGCCGATCCGCGACGCCAATCGGCTCGGCGCCCTCCGGAACGGGCTTAGACTGGCGGGTTCCGGTCTTTGACATCACCATCCAATGAGACGCCGAGTGCACGCCCCTGCACTCGAGTGCAAAGCCGGCGCCTTGCTTCTGGAATTAGAAAATGGTTTTCAATCAGAAGATTAAAAGTCGATCCTCACGATCAACATCCGCCATTGCACTCGAGTGCAACGTTTTTCCGGAGTGCAAAACCAAACCCGTCATCCTCGGGCTTGTCCCGAGGACCCACGGTTCGGCATGGCAGGACGACGACGATCAGTTAATGCCTCTCAGCGGCTCAGATCCCGCTCGCATCCGCCATGGGTCCTCGGGACGAGCCCGAGGATGACGGCGTGGGCGTGACTGGGTGGAACTACGGCCTCATCCCACCCCGCAGGGCGTTACCGGAACTTCCGCAGTCCCCGCGGCCCCATCCGGCCCGCCCCGGCGCGCTTGCCGAGCCAGTCCTTCCAGTCGGGCCAGTTGCGGCGGCGGCCGCCTCCGTCGGCCCATTCGGGTCCGATCTCGCCGTTGAAGGCGCTGATGTCCTGCAGCCCGCCCTGTTTGTAGGACTGCAGCTTGACGCCCTTGCCACGGCCCATCTCGGGCAGCTCTTCCGCCTTGAAAATCAAGGTCTTGAGGTTCTCGCCGATCACCGCGACGTGGTCGGCCGCTCCGAGACGCAGGATGGCCAGGAGGTCGCCGTTCAGCACCTGCTTGCCGCCCCGCTTCTGGGCGACCATGTCGTCCTCGGGCGCGATGAAGCCATAGCCGGCCTTCGAGGCCACCAGCAGCTTGGCTCCCGGCTGGTAGGCCAGGACGGCGACGATGTCCGCCTTCTCCTCCAGCTCGATCATCAGACGCAGCGGCTCGCCGTGGCCACGCCCGCCGGCCAGCTTGTCGGCCCCGATCGTGAAGACCCGGCCGTCCGAGGCGGCGACCAGGATCTTGTCCGTGGTGAAGGCCGGCACGAGGTAGGCGAGCGCGTCGCCCTCCTTGAACTTGAGCTCCGACGGGTCCTCGACCTTGCCCTTGGCGGCGCGGATCCAGCCGCGCTCCGACAGGATGACGGTGATGGCCTCGCGCGGGATATAGGCCTCGGGCGCCACGAAGGCCGACGCATCCACAGCCTCGGCGATAGTCGTGCGGCGCGGCGAGATCATCACCTTGCGGACGGCCGCCAGGTCCTGGCCGATCTTCTTCCACTGCTTGGCCGGCGAGGTGGACAGGGCCTGCAGCATGGCCAGCTCCTCGGCCAGCGCCTTGTGCTCGTTCTCGATGGCCATCTCCTCGATCCGCGCCAACTGACGCAGGCGGGTGTCGAGGATGTAGTCGGCCTGCAGCTCGGTCAGGCCGAAGCGCGCGATCAGGACGGCCTTGGGCTGCTCCTCCTCCCGCACGATGCGGATGACCTCGTCGAGGTTCAGGAAGACGATCCGCAGGCCTTCCAACAGGTGCAGTCGCTTCTCGACCCGCTCGATCCGCCATTGGGCGCGGCGAACCAGAACGTCGCGGCGGTGGTCGAGGAAGGCCTGCAGACAGGCCTTCAGCCCCATGACGCCGGGCGTGCCCGTGGCATCCAGGACGTTCATGTTGATCGGGAAGCGGACCTCCAGATCGGAGAGCTTGAACAGGCTCTCCATCAGGACCTCGGGCTCGATGGTCCGGTTCTTGGGCTCGATGACCAGACGGATGTCCTCGGCCGACTCGTCGCGGACGTCGCCCAGCAGCGGGGCCTTCTTCTGCTCGATCAGCTCGGCCAGGGCCTCGATCAGCTTGGACTTCTGGACCTGGTAGGGCATCTCGGTGACGATGATCCGCCAGACGCCGCGGCCCAAGTCCTCGGTCTCCCAGCGGGCGCGCAGCCGCACCCCGCCCCGGCCGGTCTCATAGGCATCGAGGATCGAGGCGTGCCCCTCGACGGCGACGCCGCCGGTCGGGAAGTCCGGCCCCGGCACGATCTCGGCCAGTTCGGCGGTGGTGACGTCGGGCCGGTCCAGCAGCAGCTGGCAGGCGTCGATCAGCTCCCCGACGTTGTGCGGCGGGATCGAGGTCGCCATGCCCACGGCGATGCCCGACGACCCGTTGGCCAGCAGGTTGGGGAAGCCGGCCGGGAGGACCGTCGGCTCCTCGTCCTGGTCGTCGTAGGTCGGGCGGAAGTCGACCGCGTTCTGGTCGATGCCGTCCATCAGCAGGACGGCCGCGGCGGTCAGCTTGCACTCGGTGTAGCGCATGGCCGCGGCGTTATCGCCGTCGATGTTGCCGAAGTTGCCTTGGCCATCAACCAGCGGATAACGCTGGGAAAAATCTTGGGCCAGACGCACCAGGGCGTCATAGATGGAGGCGTCGCCGTGCGGGTGATAGCCGCCCATGACCTCGCCGACGACCTTGGCGCACTTGCGCGCCGCCGCCTGCGGGTTCAGCCGCATCTGGTGCATGGCGTAGAGGATGCGGCGGTGCACCGGCTTGAAGCCGTCGCGCACGTCCGGCAGGGCGCGGTTGGTGATCGTCGACAGGGCATAGGCCAGGTAGCGGCGGCTCAGCGCCGTCTCCATGGGCTCGTCGATGATACGGCCGCCCTCTGGGGGCGGAGGCGTGTGGATGGTCATGCGGGATCGAATCACTCAGGCGGATCGCGAAGTCTAGCCGGGATTGAACCGGACGCGCATCGACCGGGGATCGAACCGGGGACAGCCCACGCAATCCAGACGCTCCGTGGCGTCGGAAGCCGACATTCCCGTCACGCCCGAACGCCAAAGTCGAAACGGAGCGCACAGGCGGAACTTGTGGTTGAGGGAGCCGTTCTGTCTGTGAACCGCGTTATTGGACGCAGACCTTCCATGAAGACCCTGAGCCCCTGTCCGGACTTCGACCATCAGATCTTTGACCTGACGGTCATCGGCACGGCGCTGAAGGACCTTCAGCACCGCTTGGCGACTCCTGTCGGCGGCTTCCCCGCGGCGCCCCTGAGGGTGTTCCGATAGTCGGGTCCGGGCGCTAGAGCCGTCCCTGTTCCCTCAACTTGTCCACCATCCAGTCGCGCGCTGCCGGCAGCGGCTTGTTCTGGGGGTGGAAGACGAACTGCTCAAGGAAGTGGCCGGTCAGGTCCAGGCCAGCGCCGACGTCGCCTTCGCCGAGCCCGGCCTGGGCGCCGAGCATAAAGGGCGGCAGCTTCAGCATCTTGTCGGCATAAGGGGCGCCGGCCTCGCGGGAGACGGCGCGGCCGGTGCGGGGGCTGACGTAGATCAGGTCGTCGACAGTCCCTGTCGCGGCGCATCGCGACAGATCGAGGCCGAAGCCGAGATCCTCCAGCAGCCCGGCCTCGAAGCGGACGAAGATGGCGGGCCAGACCTCGGGGATCATGAAGGCGCTCATCAGGGCCTCGAAGGCCAGAAAGGCGCCGGGGTGGGCCTCACGCTCGGGCAGGGCTCCTTGCGTCACCGCGGTCGCGGCGGCAAGGCCGGTCAGGGCCAGGGGGTCGTCGAACAGGGCCGAGGCCCCCTCTCCCACCGCCTCCAGCCGGGCCGAGCCCAGATGGTCCGAGGTGCGGGCGCGGTAGTCGGCGATGACCCGCGACCCGGGCTGGAGGAAGGGCTTCATCTTGCGCGACGCACCGCCCGCAACATAGGCCGCGTGCCGCCCGTGGGTCTCGGTCAGCAGGTCGACGACGGCCCCAGTATCGCCATGCGCCCGCGCCGACAGGACGAAGGCCTCTTCCTGGAACTCCATCAGAGGGCCGGCTGCTCCGGCGTCGCCTTGATCGCGGCGACCACCGCCTTGGATGCCTCATTCGGGACGGCGAAGCTGAGCACGTACTGCTCGATCTTCCACTGGCCATCCACCAGCCGCAGCACGCCCGAGCCGCGCGTGGCCCCGTAGGAGGCGTTGGACAGTTGCTCATCGAACCAGGCCACGCAGCGGCAGTCGATGTCCGCGACGGTGATGACCCGGTCCGACGGGGTGTAGGTCCAGCCCTTGCCTTGCGCGAAGTAGGGCTCGGTGAAGGCCCGAAACTGGGCCATCGACCAGCGCTCGGTCCGGTCGGTGCCGATGAAGCGGGCGTCGGGGGTGAACAGGCTGAAGTAGGCCGTAGTGTCGGCGGCGGTCGAGGCAACGTTCAACTGATCGAGCACGGCCCCGATCCGGGCTTCCTCCGTCGCGGCCGGAGCGGTCTGGAGCGCAGCGACGAGCGCGAGGGCGATGACGGACATGGCGGCAGTTCCCGGTTTGTACGCCCCTTCATACGTCGGGTGTCGGCGGACGCCAACGCCTAACCCCGTCATCCTCGGGCTTGTCCCGAGGACCCATCGTTCAGCAAGCGGGACACGACCGGGTCCGCCGCGGCGTCACAGCGGCGGCGTCCTGTCCGAAGCCGCCATGGGTCCTCGGGACAAGCCCGAGGATGACGGATGTGGGAGAGCTTACTCACCGCTCTCCGGAACCGGATAGGTCTCCGGCTTCAACACCTTCGCCAGGGCGATCAGGTTGCGGGCGGCGTTGCGGCCGACGCGGTCGGAGTAGTCGTGGCCCTGATCTGTCTCGACATAGTCGGGGCCGGGTCCCGGGCCGAGGTGCCAGTAGGTCCAGCTCTGCGCCGGGATGGTGAAGCCCATGTCGATCAAGCCCTGGCTGATGGTCGCGACGATGTGGTGGGCGCCGTCCTCATTGCCGGTGATGACGATGCCCGCGACCTTGCCGAAGGCGACGGGGCGGCCACTGTCGTCGGTCTCGGCGAACCAGGCGTCCATCCTCTCCAGCGCGCGCAGGGCGACGCTGGACATCTGGCCCAGCCAGGTCGGGGTGGCGAAGACGACGATGTCGGCCGCCTTCAGCTTCGCATCGACCGAGGGCCAGTCGTCGCCCTCGCCCATGTCGCTCTCCACGCCCGGCTTGACGTTCAGGTCGACCAGACGGACCAGCTCGGTTTCCGCACCGCCCTTCTCCAGCTCGGCGATGACGACCTTGGCCAGGGCCTCGGTGCTGGAAGTCTCGGGCGAGGGCTTGAGGGTGCAGTTGAGGATCAGGGCCTTCATCGGTCGCTCCATCGGTGTGGGAAGACCAACAATCTCAGGCGCTTCGCGTTCCGCAGCGCTAATTTAACCGATCGGTTGACAATGCGCAGAGATCACCGTACTTAACTGACAGGTTAGATTTGAAGACGGACGATGCAGCCCACTCCCGATCCTCTTGATGCGAAGTTCGCGGCCCTGGCCGACCCGACCCGTCGGGCGATCCTGGCGCGGCTGACCGAGGGCGAGTGCAGCGTCAACGACCTGGCCGCGCCGTTCGACATGAGCCTGCCGGCGGTGTCGAAACATCTGAAGGTGCTGGAGAAGGCTGGCCTCATCTCACGCGGCAGGGAGGCCCAATGGCGCCCTGCCCGGCTGGAGCCGATGGGGATGAAGGGCATCGCCGAATGGCTGGAACACTACCGCCGGTACTGGGACAAGAGTTTCAACCGGCTGGACGACTATCTGCGCAAGATTCAGAAGGGAAACGACGATGGCAAACGAAACTGAAGCCCAGCACCCCAACGACAATCCGTGCGACACCGACGGGGCGGCCCACGCCTTCGATCTGGTGCTGGAACGGATCATCGACGCCCCGCCCGAGAAGGTCTTCAAGGCCTATACCGACCCGGCGATCTTGGCCCAGTGGTTCGCGCCCAAGCCCTGGACGATCACCGACGCCATCGTCGAACCGCGCGCCGGCGGCCGCTTCAACTTCACCATGCACGGCCCGAACGGCGAGGTGTTCCCGAACTCGGGGATCTTCCTTGAGGTCGTGCCGAACCGCCGCCTGATCTCGACGGACGCCTTCACCCCCGAATGGAAGCCCGCCGGCCAACCCTTCATGACCGCGCGGATCGAGATGGAGCCCACGGCCGACGGCAAGACCAGATACAAGGCCACCGCCAGCCACTGGAACGAAGCCACCATGAAGCAGCACGAGCAGATGGGCTTCCAAGACGGCTGGGGCCAGGTCGCCGACCAGCTTGCCGAACTCGTGAAGACCCTCTGAGGACACGCCGATGACCATCGCCGTCGCCGAAGCCCCCGCCACCCGCCCGACCCTGAAGATGCAGCGCACCTTCGACGCGCCGCGCGATCTGGTGTGGCGGGCCTGGTCCAACCCGGAGATTCTTGTCCTCTGGATGGGGCCGGTGGAATGGCCGGCGGTGTCGGCGACGTGCGACTTCCGGGTCGGCGGCGCCTGGCGCATCTGCCTCCGCTCGCCCGCCACCGGAGAGGACCTTTGGCAGAGCGGGATCTATACCGAGATCGACGCCCCGCGCCGGCTGGCCTTCACCTTCAAATGGGACGAGAGCCACGAGGACGGGCCGCCGGTCGACACCCAGGTCAGCATCGACTTCGACGAGACCGCCGACGGCCGGACCGTCATGGACTTCACCCACGAGGGGCTGAAGTCCGAACAGAGCCTGACCGGCCACAAGCATGGCTGGACCTCGACCGCCGACCGGCTGGAGGCCTGGCTCGCCGCCAACCCCGACTGACATTCCTTATCGGAGACGCCGTGATGAAGATCGTGACCAGCGTAAGCCTGCCCGGCACCTGCCGCGAGGCGTTCGACTTCTACGCCCGGGTTCTGGGCGGGGAGATCACCACCGCCATCCGCTATGGCGAGGCCTTCCCCGATGGGCCGCCCGAGGTGGCGGACAAGCTGATGTACTGCTGGCTGCAGGTCGGGGACCAGGCCATCCTGGGCTCGGACATGCATCCGGACCATGCCCCCGACATGCACAAGCCCAAGGACGGCTTCGATATCACCCTGCATTTCGACACGGTCGAGGAGGCGCGGCGCGTCTTTGACGGCCTGTCGGAAGGCGGCCAGGTCGAGATGCCCTTCGGCGTCAACGACTGCGCCCCGGGCTTCAGCGGCTTCACCGACCGGTTCGGGGTGCCGTGGATGACCAATGTCGTCGCGCCGACCGAGAACGCCTGATCCAACCCCAACAAAGAAGAGGAAACGCGTCATGAAACTGGTCACCAGCCTGAGCTTCCAGGGCGAATGCCGCCAGGCCTTCGAATTCTATCAGTCGGTCCTGGGCGGCGAGATCAAGGCCTTCTCATTCGGCGACGGACCGCCCGACATGCCGATCGATCCCAAATACAAGGACTGGCTGATGCACGGCTGGCTGGAGATCGACGGCCAGGCCCTGATGGGCGCGGACATGCCGCCCGAGTTCGCGCCCAATATCGACAAGCCCAAGAACGGCTTCGACGTCACCTTCCATTCGGATGACGCAGCGGAATCCAAGCGGGTCTTCGATGGCCTGTCAGCCGGGGGCAAGGTCGGCATGGCCTTCAGCGAGACCTTCTGGTCGCCCGGCTATGGCTCCTTCACCGACAAGTTCGGGATTCCGTGGATGATCAACACCAATCCGTCGGAAGACTGGAAGCCGGGCGGCGCGGGCTGATGGCGCTGAAGGCCTCCCCCATGGTCTGGACGGGGCGCGTGCTCAGCGCCCTGTTCGTCCTGTTCATGCTCGGCGCCTCGGTCCTGCCCAAGCTCACGGGCATGGCCGTCGCCGGGGACACCCTGGAGCAGGTCGGCTGGTCGCGCGCCTGGGTCCTGCCGATCGGCATGATCGAGCTGACCTGCGTGCTTCTCTACATCTATCCGCGCACCAGCGTCTTCGGCGCAGTGGTCATGATGGGGCTGCTGGGTGGGGCGATGGCGACCCAGGTCCGCGTCGATGCGCCCCTGTTCAGCCACCAGCTGTTCAGCCTGTACCTCGGCCTGATCATGTGGGGCGGTCTGTGGCTGCGTGACCCGGCCCTGCGCGCCCTCTTCCCCTTCCGCCGCGCCGCCACGGCGCTCTGAGGAGCCATCCCGATGAGAAAACTGATCGGCGCCGCCTTCGTCAGCCTGGACGGGGTCATGCAGGCCCCGGGCGGGCCCGGCGAAGACCCGGACGGCGGCTTCGCCTTCGGCGGCTGGACCGCCCCCTTCTGGACCGAGGACGCCGACCCCTTCATGGGGGTGTTCGGCAAGACCGAGACGGAGCCCTTCGACCTGCTGCTGGGCCGCAAGACCTATGACATCTTCGCGGGCTACTGGCCGGTGCATCAGGAGCATCCGATCGGGCCCCTGTTCAACCGGGTGACCAAATATGTCGCCACCTCCTCGCCGGATACGCTGGAATGGGTCAACTCGGTCGGCCTGACCGGCGATGTGCCCGCTCGCGTAGCGGAACTGAAACAGGGCGACGGGCCGGACCTGCTGACCCAGGGGTCCAGCGTCCTGCTGCACGCTCTTCTGGCCCACGATCTGATCGACGAGCTGCGCTTGATGGTCTTTCCGCTGGTGCTCGGCGGGGGCAAGCGCTGGTTCGACGGTCTGTCGAAGCCGGGCGGCTTCGTGCTGGAGAAGAGCGAGACCACCAGCTCGGGCGTGATCTCCACCCTCTATCGCCGCGCGGGCGAGGTGAAGACGGGGACGGTCGGCGAGGGGTGACCGGCCGCCCCCGGCCCCTAGGCCCGGCGCGCCAACCGCTCGACCGTCTCAATCTCGGGACGGTCGGGCCTCGGCTCGTGGGCGCGGGCCGCCGCAGCTTCCAGCAGAACGGCCAGACGCTCGTCGCCGTCCCATCGCGCCATCTGGGCCAGTTCCATGCACATCCCGCCGATATATTCGCGCACCGGATAATCCTTCTCGCGCCCCGTCGCCGGCGGTTCCGAGCGGGGTTTGGGGTCGGGCTGCTGGACCGGAGAGGCGTCGCGCGACATGGGGGGATCCTGTGAATCGCGGTTAATGAGGAACAAGAGCACAACTTTAAGTAAGGTTGCAACCTTTCCGGGAAGTTGTGTTGGATCAACCTCTGCTGATTGACACGCCGCCCGGCGCCAACCACGTTCGCGCCCTCCCCAACAGACTGCGCTGTAATGAACCTCGTCATCGTCGAGAGCCCGGCCAAGGCCAAGACCATCAACAAATACCTCGGCTCCGGTTACGAGGTCCTCGCCTCCTACGGCCATATCCGTGACCTTCCGTCCAAGGACGGGTCGGTCAAGCCGGACGATGACTTCGCCATGGAATGGGAGGTCGACGCCCGCGGCTCCAAGCGCATGTCCGAAATCGCCGAGGCCGCCAAACGCGCCGACCGCGTCATCCTCGCGACCGACCCGGATCGCGAAGGCGAAGCGATCAGCTGGCACGTGCTCGAGGTTCTGAACAAGAAGAAGGCGCTCAAGGACACCCACGTCGAGCGCGTGACCTTCAACGCCATCACCAAGACCGCGGTTCTCGAGGCCATGGCCGCGCCGCGCCAGATCGACATGGAGCTGGTCGAGGCCTATCTCGCCCGCCGAGCCCTGGACTATCTGGTCGGCTTCACCCTGTCGCCGGTGCTGTGGCGCAAGCTGCCCGGCGCCCGTTCGGCGGGCCGGGTGCAGTCGGTCGCCCTGCGTATCGTCGTCGACCGCGAGATGGAGATCGAGCGGTTCAAGGCCCAGGAATACTGGTCGGTCGAGGCCGATCTGGCCGCCGACAGCCCGCCCTTCACGACCCGTCTGGTCAAGCACGCCGGCAAGCGGATCCAACGTCTGGACATCCCCTCGGAAGCTGTCGCCTTCGCCGCCCGCGATGCGATCAACGCCGGCGACTTCACCATCAAGTCCATCGAGAAGAAGCCGGTCCGCCGCTTCCCCTCCCCGCCCTTCACCACCTCGACCCTGCAGCAGGAGGCATCGCGCAAGCTCGGCTTCAACGCCCAGCGCACCATGCAGGCGGCGCAGAAGCTGTACGAGGGCGTAGACGAGACGGGCGGCCTGATCACCTATATGCGGACCGACGGCGTCCAGACGACGCCCGAGGGCATCGCCCAGGCGCGCGAGGTCATCGCCGGCCAGTTCGGCCCCGCCTTCGTCCCGGCCGAGCCGCGCTACTACAAGACCAAGGCCAAGAACGCCCAGGAGGCGCACGAGGCCATCCGCCCGACCAACATCGCGCGCCACCCCGACAGCCTGCGTCTCGATGGCGACCTGCAGCGGCTCTATGAGCTGATCTGGAAGCGGATGGTCGCGTCGCAGATGGAGGCCGCGCGTCTGGACCGGACCACGGTCGACGTCGAGACTTCTGACGGCCAGACGGCCCTGCGCGCCACCGGCCAGGTGGTCACCTTCGACGGCTTCCTTGCCGTCTATGAAGAGGGCCGCGACGAGAAGCAGAAGGGCGCCGAGACGGACGAGGACGACGATTCGACCCGCCTGCCGACGCTGAAGGAAGGCGCCAAGGCCAAGGTCGAGGCGATCCGCACCGAGCAGCATTTCACCGAGCCGCCGCCGCGCTTCTCGGAAGCCACTCTGGTCAAGAAGCTGGAAGAGCTCGGCATCGGCCGTCCCTCGACCTATGCCTCCATCCTGACCACCCTGCGCGACCGCGAATACGTCCGCACCGACAAGAACCGCTTCTATCCCGAGGACAAGGGACGGCTTGTCACGGCCTTCCTGGAGCAGTTCTTCCGCAAATGGGTCGAGTACGACTTCACCGCGGCGCTGGAGACGCGCCTCGACGAGGTCTCGGCCGGCGATTTGAACTGGAAGGTGCTGCTGCGCGAGTTCTGGTCCGACTTCCATGTCGCCACGGCGGCGGCGGGAGAGCTGCGCACCACGGCCATCCTGGACGCCCTGAACGAGTCGCTCGGGCCGCACATCTTCCCGCAGAAGGAGGACGGCTCGGACCCGCGCGCCTGCCCGACCTGCGGCGTCGGCCAGCTCAGCCTGAAGACCAGCCGCTTCGGCGCCTTCGTCGGCTGTTCGCGCTATCCGGACTGCAAATACACCCGGCCCGTGGCCTCTCCGGATTCGGAAGCGGCGGCGGACGGCGGCGATCGCGAACTGGGTCTGGACCCGGAGACCAACCAGCCGGTCCATCTGAAGATCGGCCGCTTCGGCCCCTATGTGGAAACCACTCCGCCCGAGGCGGACAAGCCGAAACGCTCGTCCCTGCCCAAGGGCTGGAGCCCAGCGTCGCTGACGCTGGACCAGGCCCTGCGCCTGCTGGCCCTGCCGCGCGAGGTAGGGATGCACCCCGAGGATGGCAAGCCGATCACCGCGGGTCTCGGGCGCTATGGGCCCTTCGTCCTGCACGCCGGGACCTACGCCAATGTCGCGGATATCGACGAGGTGTTCGAGATCGGGCTGAACCGCGCCGTGGTCCTGCTGGCCGAGAAGCGGGCGGGCAAGTTCGCCGGTCGCGGCGCGGCCGTGGCCCCGCTCAAGGACCTGGGCGCCCACCCGGAGACGGGCGAGCCGATCCACGTCATGGCCGGCCGCTTCGGCCCCTATGTGAAGTCGGGCAAGATCAACGCCACCCTGCCCAAGGGCACGGCGCCCGAGGATCTGACGCTGGAAGTCGCCCTGCCGCTTCTGGCCGCCCGCGCCGCCGCCGCCCCGTCCAAGGGCAAGAAGGCGCCGGCGAAGAAGGCCGCCCCCAAGGCGGCAGGCGAGAAGAAGCCGGCGACCAAGAAGGCCACCGCGAAGAAGCCCGCCGCCAAGAAGGCTCCGGCGAAGAAGCCGGCCGCCAAAAAGGCCGCCGCCGAGGATTGATCCGGACGGTGGAAGAGACTCGCTCTCTTCCACCGCTCATCCCGGCGAATGCCGGGATCCAGATTCACATCGAGTGTTTGAAGTTTCGCACCGCCGGCATCCTTGCGGCGGACACGGCGTCTGGACCTGGATCCCGGCATTCGCCGGGATGAGCGGTGATTAGCGTGAGTACGATCATCGAAGCCGATCAGAAAATCCCCGGCCTGCGCGAACAGGGCGCGACGCGGCTCGCCCTGTTCATTCCGGGCGTGATCCTCTCCGCCTGGGCGCCGCTGGTGCCGTACGTGAAGGCGCGCGCCGGACTGGATGAAGGCGCGCTGGGCCTGCTGCTGCTCTGCCTCGGACTGGGGTCGATCCTGGCCATGCCGCTGTCGGGCGCCTGGGCGCGCAAGGCCGGGTGCAGGACGGTGATCACCGTCGCGACCGTCGCCGCCGTCCTGATGCTGCCGGTGCTGGCGACCTCCGCCAGCGTGCCGGGCCTGGCCGTCGCCCTGTTCGTGTTCGGGGCGGGTATCGGCTCGATGGACTGCGTGGCCAACATCCAGGCCGTGATCGTCGAAAGGGCCAGCGGGAAGACGCTGATGTCCGGCTTTCACGGCTTCTACAGCCTGGGCGGGCTCGCGGGCGCGGGCGGATCGGCGGCGCTGCTGACCTTGGGCGTCGCGCCGTTGGGGGTGGCCGGGATCGTGGTCGTGCTGACGGCGGGCCTGCTGCTGTGGGCGCGGCCCGGGCTCCTGCCCTATGCGGCGAAGGGTGACGGGCCCGCCTTCGCCTTGCCGCACGGCGTCGTCGTCTTCATCGCGGCGCTCTGCTTCGTGGTCTTCCTCGCCGAGGGCGCGGCCCTGGACTGGAGCGCCGTCTTCCTGACGGCCGAGCGCGGGGTTGAGCCTGCCATGGCCGGCCTCGGCTTCGCGGCCTTCAGCCTGACGATGACGGCGGGCCGGCTGATTGGCGACCGGATCGTCGAGCGGCTGGGCCGCGCGCGGGTGCTGCTGTTCGGCGGTCTGCTGGCGGCGACGGGAATGGCGGTGGCGGTGCTGGTCCCCGCCTGGCCGGCGGCGCTCGTGGGATACGCCCTGCTTGGCGCGGGCTGTTCCAACCTCGTACCCGTCCTGTTCAGCGCCATCGGCCGCCAGACCGACATGCCGGAACATCTCGCCGTGCCGGCGGTGACTACGGTCGGCTATGCGGGCATCCTCGCCGGGCCCGCCGGCATCGGCTGGATCGCCCACGCCTCCAGCCTGCCGCTGGCTTTCGGGGTTGTGGCTGGGCTGCTCGCACTGGTGGCGACGAGCAGCCAGCTGCTCAAGCTCTAGCCCAGCCCGGCATTACGACCGAATTCGACGCATCAGCGGGCGATAAGACGCTTGTTCCGGACGTTCCACGTTCTCAATGTTCTTGCTTTGTTCTGTTCTGCTGTTATCGTCCCCTCATGTCCATCCCGGCGACGAAGCCTCTGCAGACGAAAGGACGCGGCGCCCGCACCAACGCCTCCGGCCGGTACGAACCGGTCGCCCATGAAGCCTTCGACGACGGCTGGACGCCGGAAGACGAGGCCCCCGAGCCCTTGCGGACCACGCTCACGCCCGAGCACGCCCGCACCATTATCGCCAAGAACACCTCCCCGGACGTCGGTTTCGACCGCTCCATCAACCCGTACAAAGGCTGCGAACATGGATGCATCTACTGTTATGCCCGCCCGTCCCATGCCTGGATGGGCCTATCCCCGGGCCTGGATTTCGAGAGCCGGATCTTCTTCAAGCCCGAGGGAGCGCGTCTCCTGGAACAGGAGCTCTCAGCCCGGAAATACGTCTGCAAACGTATCCACATAGGCGGCAACACCGACCCCTATCAGCCGGTCGAGCGGGAGCTGAAATCGACGCGGGGGATCCTTGAGGTCATGCAGCGGTTCAACCAGCCGTTCTCGATCATCACCAAGTCGAACCTGATCACCCGCGACATCGACATCCTCGGCCCCATGGGACGCGAGGGACTGGCGACGGCCTTCGTCTCGATCACCACCCTGGACCGGGGGCTGGCGCGGGCGATGGAGCCTCGGGCCTCGACGCCGCAGCGACGGCTGGATGCGGTCAAGGCGCTTGCCGATGCGGGCGTGCCCGTCGGCGTCGGCTTCGCACCCGTGATCCCCGGCCTCAACGACCACGAGATGGAGGCGGTGCTGGAAGCGGCGGCGAAAGCCGGAGCCCAGACGGCGATGTACGTCACCCTGCGCCTGCCGCTGGAGATCAAGGACCTGTTCCGCGAATGGCTGGCCGACGTGCGGCCCGACCGCGCCGCCCGGGTCATGTCCCTGATCCGCCAGACGCGCGGCGGCAAGGACTATGACGCCGACTGGGCCCAGCGGATGAAGGGGTCCGGCCCCGTCGCCCAGCTGATCTCCACCCGGTTCAAGGCGGCCATCAAACGCTATGGCCTCGATCAGGAGCGGCATGTGCTGGATGTGACGAAATTCCGCGTGCCGGCGGATGCCCGGGCGCAGCTGGAGTTGTTTTGAGGGTCGAGGGTCCGCCAAGCGTCGAAGGTCGAGGGTGGATATCTCCTACCGCTCATCCCGGCGACCGCCGGGATCCAGATTCACATGGGGCCCCAAGAGTCTCATGCTGTTCGGGCCGCCGCAGCAAACAGGGCGTCTGGATCTGGATCCCGGCATTCGCCGGGATGAGCGGTGAAATGGGATAGAGCGCCTGAAGAGAGCGAGACGCCGAAGCCGAGGCGGCAACCCATTGGGCTGGAGCGACTTTGGTAGCCATGGAACACGAAAAGCCACCCGCCATCAAAAACCCGGGCCGCGCCCGCAAGGCCTTCGCGGTCATTCTGGGCCTGATCGCCATCCTCGCCGTGGCGGCCTATGTCCTCGCCCTGGGGCATCAGGAAACCAAGGCGCCCGATCCGGTGCGAGGCGACGGGGTCGCGCCCCTGCAGGAGGCCGTGCCGGGGACCTCCAAGCCGGGCTCCCCCGGCTAGGTCAAAAGAGCCAGGTCAGAGGGGAGCGGCTCAGACCGCCTCCCCCTTCGCCCGACGGCGGAACAGGTGCAGCAGGGGCTCGGTATAGCCGCTCGGCTGTTCCACCCCTTCGAAGACGAGGGCGCGGGCGGCCTGATACGCCAGACTATCAGCCTCGCCGCCGGACAGCGGCTGATACAGGGGGTCGTCGGCGTTCTGGGCATCGACCTTGACGGCCATCCGGGCGAAGGCGGCGTCGATCTCTTCGTCCGTACAGACCCCGTGCAGCCGCCAGTTGGCCATGTGCTGGGACGAGATGCGCAGGGTCGCGCGGTCCTCCATCAGGCCGATGTCGTGGATGTCGGGCACCTTGGAGCAGCCGACGCCCTGATCGATCCAGCGCACGACATAGCCGAGGATGCCCTGGGCGTTGTTGTCCAGCTCGGCCCGGACCTCATCCGGCGACCAGTTATGTCCGGCCGCCAGCGGGATGGTCAGCAGGCGCGACAGGGCCGCGATCGGCTCGGCCTCGCGCTCGGCCTGCCGCGCGAAGACGTCGACGCGGTGATAATGGGTGGCGTGCAGCACGGCGGCCGTCGGCGACGGCACCCAGGCGGTGTTGGCGCCCGAGCGCGGGTGACCGATCTTCTGCTCCAGCATGTCGGCCATCCGGTCGGGCGCCGCCCACATGCCCTTGCCGATCTGGGCCTTGCCCGACAGGCCGCAGGCCAAGCCGATCTGGACGTTGCGATCCTCATAGGCCGCGATCCAGTCCGAGGCCTTCATCTCGGCCTTGCGAACCATGGCGCCGGCCCGCATCGAGGTGTGCATCTCGTCGCCGGTGCGGTCGAGGAAGCCGGTGTTGATGAAGACGATCCGGTCCTTCACGGCGTGGATGCAGGCCGCGAGATTGGCCGAGGTTCGGCGCTCCTCGTCCATGACCCCGACCTTGATCGTGTGCCGCTCCAGACCCAGCAGGTCCTCGACGGCGTCGAACAGCCGGTTGGTGAAGCCGGCCTCCTCCGGCCCGTGCATCTTGGGTTTGACGATATAGATCGAGCCGGCGCGGCTGTTGCGGAACCGCCCCTCCCCTTTCAGGTCGTGGATCGCGATCAGGCTGGTGACGATGGCGTCGAGGATGCCCTCGGGCGCCTCTGCGCCGTTCGCCAGACGCACGGCGGGGGTGGTCATCAGGTGCCCGACATTGCGCACGAACATCAGGCTGCGGCCCGGCAGGACCAGCTCCGAACCGTTCGGCGCGGTATAGGTCCGGTCGGTATTCAGTGTACGGACCATCGACCGTCCACCCTTGTCGAATCCGGCCTGAAGATCGCCCTTCATCAGGCCCAGCCAGTTGGCATAGGCCGCGACCTTGTCCTCGGCGTCGACGGCGGCGACGGAGTCCTCGAGGTCGGCGATCGTGGACAGGGCGGCTTCGAGAACCACGTCGGCGATGCCCGCCGGATCGCTCGCCCCGATCGGATGGGCGCGGTCGACGACCACCTCGATATGCAGGCCGTTGTGGCGGAACAGCAGATTGTCACCGGCGCGGCCGACGAACTGGGCCGCGTCGGCCAGCGCCGGGTCGCCGCCCGTGAAGTCAGTCCAGCTCCCGCTCGCCAGAGGCACGGCCTCGTCGAGGAAGGCCTTGGCCCAGGCGATGACCTGCGCGCCGCGTTCGGGGTCATAGCCCTTGCTCGCCGCCGCGCCCGGGATCGCGTCCGTGCCGTAGAGGGCGTCGTACAGGCTGCCCCAGCGCGCGTTGGCGGCGTTCAGCAGGAAGCGGGCGTTGAGGATCGGCACGACCAGCTGGGCGCCGGCCAGGGCCGCGACCTCGGCGTCGACCTTCGTCGGCTGAATGGCGAAGGGGGCGGGTTCGGCGACCAGATAGCCGATCTCGCGCAGGAAGGCCTCATAGGCGGCCGGGTCGGGCTGGCCCGGTTGGGCCAGATGCCAGGCGTCGATCTTCGCCTGCAGATCGTCGCGCTTCGCCAGCAGGGCCGCGTTCTCGGGCGCGAAACGGGCGAAGACGTCGGCGACGCCGGTCCAGAAGGCGGCGGCGTCGAGGCCGGTCCCGGGCAGGGCCTCACCGTCGATGAAGGCGGTCAGGGATTGGGCGACCTTGAGGCCGGCCTTGTCGATCATCTGTTCCATGGCCGAAGGATAGACCGGGCTGGGTATGCGCGGTAGAGATATAAAACGAAAGACAGTCATTCCTCAGAAGAACAGATATGCTGGACCCTGACTACGCCCTGTTCGCCCGAGTGGTCGCCGCCGGAAGCCTGTCGGCGGCGGCGCGCGACATGGGCATCTCGCCCGCCATGGCGTCCAAGCGAATGGCGCGGCTGGAGGCGCGGCTGGGCGCGCGGCTGATCCATCGGACCACGCGGCGGCTGGCCCTGACCGAACAGGGCGAGGGCTTCCATCGGGATGTGCTCGGTATCCTGGCGGCGGTCGAGGCGGCCGAGGCGCGGCTGCGCGGACCGGGCGATGGCCTGTCGGGACCGGTGCGGCTGTCGGCGCCGACGTCCTTCGGGCGGATGCATCTGGCGCCGCATCTGAAGCCGTTTCTGGACCGGCATCCGGGGATCCAGCTGACGCTCGACCTGTCCGACGGCTTCTCCGACCTGATCGCCGAGAAGATCGATCTGGCGATCCGGATTTCGTCGGGCGTCGCGCCCGGACTGGACGCGCGCCGACTGGCGACCAGCCGTCGCATCCTGTGCGCCGCGCCGGCCTATCTGGAGATGCACGGCGCGCCCGCGAGCCTGACCGATCTGGCGAACCATCGGCTGGTGGCGGCCGAGGGCCAGCTGCCCTGGCGGCTGACGACCGGCAAGCGACAAGTCGAGGTGAGCGGCGTCAGCCATGTCCGCACCAACTCCAGCGAGGTGGTGCGCGAGCTCGCTCTTTCGGGGCTGGGCGTCGCCCTGCGCTCGCTGTGGGACGTGTCGGAGGAACTGGCCTCGGGGCAGCTGGTCCGCGTCCTGCCCGAGGTCGAGGGGGCCGCCGACGTCGGCATCCATGCGGTGCGGCCGCGTGGCGAACCCTCGGCCGCCGTCGCCGCCCTGACCGACTTCATCGCCGGGCTCTACAGCCCCGCGCCGTGGGAAGACGACTAACCACGCAGACGCAGAATCGGCCGATATTCTGGTGATCCGGGCCGCCGTTCCTATCTGGACGAGAGGCCCCTCTTCCCGCCAGAACTGACGCTTCATGCCCATCCGCCGCCTTCCGCCCGAGACCGTCAACCGCATCGCCGCCGGCGA
The DNA here is from genome assembly GCF_017487405.1 of Brevundimonas goettingensis. Lineage (NCBI taxonomy): Bacteria > Pseudomonadati > Pseudomonadota > Alphaproteobacteria > Caulobacterales > Caulobacteraceae > Brevundimonas > Brevundimonas goettingensis. The sequence goes on from NZ_CP062222.1 coordinate 1,599,262, forward strand.
GGTGGTCGAGCGGCCGGCCAGCGCCATCAAGGAGCTGGTCGAAAACGCCCTTGATGCGGGCGCGCGGCGGGTCGAGGTCCAGGCGGACGGCGGCGGACTGGCGCGCATCCTGATCGCCGACGACGGGCACGGGATGGCGGCTGACCAACTGGCCCTGGCGGTCGAGCGGCACGCCACCTCCAAGCTGGAGCCCGATGACGCGGGCGACGTCGACCTGCTGCGGATCAACACCCTGGGCTTCCGCGGCGAGGCCCTGCCCTCGATCGGCTCGGTGGCACGGCTGACCATCACCAGCCGTCCGAAAGAGGGCGGCGACGCCCATATGATCCATGTCGAGGGCGGGGATCAGAAGGCGGTCGCGCCCGCCGGCTTCCCCGGGCCGCACGGGGCGCGGGTCGAGGTGCGCGACCTGTTCTACGCCACCCCGGCACGGCTGAAGTTCATGAAGTCCGAGCGGGCCGAGGCCATGGCCATCTCTGACGAGATCAAGCGTCAGGCCATGGCGCATGAGAGCGTCGCCTTCACCCTGGACCTCGACGGCAAGACGGTCCTGCGCCTGCCCGCCGAACATCCGGGCGACGAGGGTCGGCTGAAGCGACTGGCCGCCCTGCTCGGCCGCGATTTCGAGGCCAACGCCCTGCTGATCGATCAGGAGCGGGATGGCGTGCGCCTCAGCGGCTATGCGGGCCTGCCAACCTATTCGCGGGGCAATGCGGCGCATCAGTATCTGTTCGTCAACGGCCGCCCGGTGCGCGACCGGCTCCTGCAGGGGGCGCTGCGCGGCGCCTATGCCGACTTCCTCGCCCGCGACCGCCACCCGGCGGCGGTGCTCTTCCTCGAGGTCGATCCGCTGTATGTCGACGTCAACGTCCATCCGGCCAAGGCGGAGGTGCGGTTCCGCGATCCGGCACTGGTGCGCGGGCTCATTGTCGGCGGACTGAGGCATGCGCTGGCCGCCGCCGGACACCGGGCCTCGACGACGGTGGCGGCGGATGCGCTGGCGGGTTTCACGGCCCATACAGGTGCGCCGAGCCCGAACTATCCTGCATGGAGCCCGTCCACGCCCTCGGCGACGAGCTTCAGTGGGTGGCAGGGCTGGGAGGCGCCGCCCGTGCGCCCCGTGACCGGCGTCCTGCCGGGACTGAACGAACAATCGGCGCGGGTCGAGCAGGTGTCGCCCAGCTTTGCCTCATGGCCCAGCCAAGGCGGATCGGGCGCGGCGCCCGACTACGTCGACCATCCGCTGGGCGCCGCCCGGGCCCAGGTGCACGGCACCTATATCGTCGCCCAGACGCGCGACGGCATCGTGGTGGTGGACCAGCACGCGGCCCACGAGCGGCTCGTCTATGAGAAGATGAAGGTGCAGATGGCGGCCGGGTCGGTGACGCGGCAGGCCCTGCTGACGCCCGAGGTCGTCGAGCTGGATCCGTCCGAAGCCGACCGGGTCGTGGCCAAGGCGGACGAACTGGCCGAGCTGGGCCTGATCGTCGAGGCCTTCGGCGCCGGGGCGGTGCTGGTGCGCGAGACTCCGGCCCTGCTGGGCGACACGGACGTTCAAGGCCTGATCCGCGATATCGCCGACGACCTGTCCGAACACGGGGCGGCGCTGGCCTTGAGCGAACGTCTGGGCGAGGTCTGCGGCACCATGGCCTGCCACGGCTCGGTCCGCGCCGGCCGCGTGCTGTCGGCGCCCGAGATGAACGCCCTGCTCCGCCAGATGGAGGCCACCCCCCACTCCGGACAGTGCAACCACGGTCGCCCGACCTATGTCGAGCTGAAGCTGGGCGACCTCGAGAAGCTGTTCGGGCGGCGGTGATCTCAAACACCGCTCATCCCCGCGAAAGCCGGGATCCAGATTGCAGATCAGGCCTCAGGAGGTTCGCACTGCTCGAGCCCTTGCGGCACAGACGGCGTGTGAATCTGGATCCCGACTTCGTCGGGATGAGCGGAGAAGAGAGTCATGAAGCCATCCATCCTCTTCGTGTGCCTCGGCAACATCTGTCGCTCGCCGCTGGCCGAGGCGGCGATGAAGGCCGAGGCGGGTCGACTGGGGCTCGACATCGAGATCGAGTCGGCGGGGACCGGCGGCTGGCACGTCGGCGATCCGCCGGACCGGAGGGCTCAGGCGACAGCGCGGCGGCACGGGGTGGATATCTCGGGCTATCGGGGGCGGCAGGTGAAGGCGGAGGACTTCCGCCACTTCACACATATCGTGGCGCTGGATGCTGACAATCTGGCCAACCTGAAGCGGCTGCGGCCGAAGGACGGGACGGCGGCGCTGAGCCTGCTGCTGGACCATGCCGGGCGGCAGGGACAGTCGGTGGCCGACCCCTACTATGGCGATGACGCCGGGTTCGAGACGACCTGGCGGGAGGTCAGCGCAGGGGCCGCGGGGCTGGCGAAGGAACTGGCGCCGACTTCCTAGCGCCTTCTGGGCCCTGACATGAACAGCCGGGGCTGCGAGCGGCGGACCAGCCAGAGGTTGGCGGTCGCCAGCAGCAGGACGACGGCGGCGCCCGCCTGGTGCAACCCACCCAGCCACAAGGGTACGGCGTTGATCAGGGTGACGATCCCCAGCAGGGCCTGCAGCCACAGGGCGCCCGCGACAAGGAAGGCCGAGAAGCCCAGCCCCTCGGCCAGCCGCCAGCGCCAGGCCTGGACAGCATAGGCCGTGCCGCCGATCAGCAGGGCGTAGGCCCAGATGCGGTGATTGAACTGGACCAGGGCCTGATCGTGCAGGAAGGCGATGGCGCCTTTCCCCCATTCGACAGGCGGGAAGAACCCACCGTTCATCAGCGGCCAGTCGGTATAGACGAAGCCCGCCTTGGCCCCGGCGACGAGGCCGCCCAGCAGGCACTGGACGAAGACCGCGACCAGAAGGGCAGTGGCGCCCCGGCTCCAGCCCTCGGGCGAGCGCGAATGCTCCTGCCCGGCCCAGGCCTCCAGCCCCGTCCAGATCAGGCCCATGAAGATCAGGAGGGCGAGGCCCAGATGGATGGTCAGCCGCTCGGGCGCGACGTCGACGCGGACCGACAGGCCGCTCGTCACCATCCACCAGCCGATCAGCCCCTGAAGCCCGCCCATGGCCAGCAGGACCAGGCAGCGCCAGATCAGTCGACGCGGGATGCGTTTGATCACCACGAAGACGACGAAGGGCAGGAAGAACACCACACCGACCAGCCGCCCGACCAGCCGGTGCAGCCACTCCCACCAGAAGATGCCCTGAAACTCCGACAGACTCATGCCCGCGTTGATCTGGGCGTACTGGGGGATGGCCTTGTACTTCTGGAAGGCGTCGGCCCAGGCGGCGTCGGACATCGGCGGGATGGCGCCCATGATCGGCTTCCACTCGGTGATCGACAGGCCGGAGCCGGTCAGGCGGGTGACGCCCCCGATCACCACCATGGCGAAGACCATGGCGGCGCAGAGGAACAGCCAGATGGCGACCGAACGGCTCTGGTCGCGGTACGCGAAACGGTTCATTCGACGCCCGATGTCCTGACGGCTATGCTAGGGGTCGGGAAGGACCCCGGACCGTGGCGGTATGCCCGCCCGGGGCGACAAGATCAAAGACGATTTCGCAGCCCGGCGCGGCGCGAAAGTCGAACACGGTTGGAGGAACAAGGGCTTGCAATACGCCGACATCGTCATCGCCGCCCTGGGTGTTCTGGCCGTGGCCTGGATCGCCGACCTGCTGAGCGGCAAGCGCGGCTATTTCGCCGCCCTGCTGGTCGCCGGAGTCGGCGCCGTGTGCGGCTGGTTTCTGCCGATCCGGGTGTTCGCAAACACCACGATGGACAGCTGGCAGTGGGTGATCTGGGCGCTGGGCGGGGCGGTGTTCAGCCTGGTGGCCTACTACCTGTTCCGGAACAAGCGCTGATGGGCCCCAAGCTCGGTCCTCGCGCCCGGCGGGCCGTCGCGGCGCTGGGCGTCGTCGGCTTCCTGATCTTCTACGTCTGGGCTGTGATCTCGATCGGCTCCCATCTGCCCGACAACCAGATCGTGCGGCTGCTCTACTACGGCATCGCCGGCATCGCCTGGGGCTTCCCCCTGCTGCCCCTGCTGAGCTGGGCCGAGAAGAAGCCGAAATAACCGATAGCGGAATTGCAAAGGGGCCGCCCGAAAGCGACCCCTTCAACCAACCGTCTTCATGAAGAAGATGGTCGGAGCGACAGGATTCGAACCTGCGACCCCTTGACCCCCAGCGGCCTCTCGCCCCTTTTTCACCACAGTTCAGGACGGTTCAAATCTGTTCTAAACTGCTGTTTTCCTTTTATTTTTTGAAACTCCGACAGTTCGCGGCTATTCTCTGAGTTCCTGCATTTTGCTCCCCATATGTGCCCCAAATTTCCGGGGCCGAGGACGAGGACCAGATGGCCGCGACCAAGTTGACAGACCGCAGCGTCGCCGCGCTGAGGCCAACCGCCGGAGACCGGCTGGAACTCTGGGATGCCGATTTGAAGGGGTTGTACCTCCGCATCTCCGGCCATTCAAAAGTCTGGGGCTTCAGGTATCGTCGCCCCGACGGGAGCCAGCCGCGCATGCGGCTGGGTCACTACGTCCCCCCCGATCAGGCTTTCGGGGACAAGTCTGCGCTGACCGTCGCCGGCGCCCGGGCGAAGGCGAGACGAATTCTAAGCGACGTCGACGACGGCAAGGATCCCGCGACAGAGGCCCAGATCGTGAAGGCTGAAGCGAGGGACGAACCCCTTCGAACCTTCGCCGACATGGCAGAGGGCTATTTCCAGGCGACCGAAAGCGGCGAGTACCGGCCCAGCAAGAAGCGAAAGCGGGCGCCCACCATCCTGTCCGAGAGAAACCTCTACAAGAAGCATCTGGGGCCCATCGCCTCCCTGCGCATCGAGGCGGTGACGAAGGCTGTCGTCCGTCAAAGGCTTCGGGACATCCTCCAGGAGGGCAAGGGTGTGACCTCCAACCGCGCCCGCAGCCTGATCAGTCAGATCTTCGCGTGGGGAATCACCGAGGACCGGGTTCTCAAGAACCCCGCCCAACAGCTCGACGATCTCGCCGAGGAAACACCGCGCACCCGGGTCCTGAACGATATGGAGCTGCGGGCGCTGTGGCGCGCGCTTGAGGACACCTCCGGCTTTCGCCGCCCGCTTCCGAAAGGCCGCGACGAGCCTCTCATGGTCGGCCGCCCGATTCGGATCGCGATCCAGTTGGCGGCGCTCCTGCTCCAACGGCGGGCGGAGATCGCCGAAATGCGCGTCGCGGAACTGGATTTCGAGGAACGGACCTGGACGATTCCGGCGGCCCGCACCAAGGCCGGCCGTACGACCGTCGTCCCGCTCGGTGAGTTTTCGATCCTGCTGATCCGCGAAGCCCTCGCGCTTCGGCCCAGGCTTGCCGACGGCGAGAAGCCCTCCCCGTTCGTCTTCGTCGGCCGGGGCGAGGTTCCCGGCGCCATTCACCCTTCAGCGATCAGCCACGCCATGCGCGACATCCGGGCGGCGATCGATGTTCCCGACATCACCGTCCACGATCTGCGTCGCAGTGGCGCGACACGGCTCGCAAAAGCCCGCGTCAGCCCCTTCATCCTGTCGAAGCTGCTCAACCACGCCAATGAGCTCGGCGGCGGATCTTCGATCACCATGTCGGTCTACGTCCAGCACGACTATCTCGAGGAAAAGCGTGAAGCGATCGAGATCCTTGAACGCACGATCCTGGCCACGGTCAAACCGGTCTCCGCCCTGGAGACACAAGGTGTGAAAGCCCTGCCTCCTCCGGGCGACCCGATCCAGCCGGAGCTGGCGCTGTGACCCATCGGAGCCATGCCCCCGATCGTGCCAACCATACGCTATTAGCGTAGAGTCTTTGCCGTGAGCTGGACCCCCGGGGACATTCTCATCACCCTGGACGACGACGCCGTCTTCGATCCGGTCGTAACGGCCAGGATCGACACTCCGGACGGGCCGGTCTGGGTGATGGCGGAGGTCCTCAGGTCAGGTCCCACGCTGCGTCTGCACGGGCTACACCTGCACGGAACAGGTCCGAACAGCCTCGGCGTCACGAAACTCCGCTGGTTGATCCAGGTGGTCATGGAGACGATCGATGTCGATGAAATCATCGTTGGCGGCGCAACTCGGACCACGGGTGCGAACCGAGGCCGTCGCTCCGGTCAACAGCGATTCCAGCGCAAGGGTCATCCTTCGTCCCCTTGACGCCTTCATGCAGACGGTGCCGTTCGCGCGCGCCCTTGTGCGACGCGGCGTCAAGGCCAGCGTCGCGCGCGCTGTCGCCGAGCGGCTCCTGACGGGCCGCTCGGCGCATCTGGAGATTCCACGATACGACGGCGCCCCGTTGATCCAGGAGCTGCGAAACCTGGGGGTGGGTGCGAAACGGCCGTTGCCCGCCAGTGGCCGCAAGCTGGCGCGGACACGCAAGGGCCTCAACCTCAGCCAGGAACAGTTCGCCAACTCCGTAGGCCTTGAAGTGCGAACGCTGCAGAACTGGGAGCAGAAGCGGGACGAGGTCTTCGATGGACCGACGGCGCTGCTGATCAAGATCCTCGAGCTCTATCCTGAGGTGGCCCAACAGGTCGCCGCCGACGATCCGTCCAGCGGGCCAGACGTTCAATCCGCAGCGTGACACCACCCACGTCTTTCCAGTCCGACACGCCAAAGCTTCATGCCGCCGCCGTGCGTCAGCGCGTCTTCGCCGGCGTTTCCGAGGAGGACGTGGCGGCCGCTCTCGGGGTGCTGGACGCCGTGGCATGTCGGCTCGGTGAAGGATCAGACCCAGCGCGCGCGGCGAATGGCCGGGTCTGAGGCCCTTTTCCCCCTGGGGCCCTTCAGGCCAAGCACCGGCGTCACCCGTTCGTCAGACGCCGTGGCGGAATCACCAGCTGCGCTCCCATGCCTGGGTCGGTGAAATCTCTCGAGCGCCGTCACGCCCGTATTCGACCGCTTCGAACGCAGCCGTCCCCAAGCCCGCTTCGACCGTCTTGTCGGGCGGGTCGATCGAAGGCCTTGGGCCGCCGCAACGCTCTTCCGCCGGACCCGCTGCCGGCCCTCCGCTCGACGCCGAGCTGCGCGGACCTTTATTCGACCGACGCCCGCGACCGCCCAGACTGCGCCCGTCTCGTCGCCTGAACGCCTTCGTGTTCCGGAGTGCGGACGTCCGGGATGGTGACGAGGTTCGGCGTCGCACCAGGCTCGAGCGGCGGCAGACGAACGAACCGCGCCTCGGCCGCGCTGTTGCGCAGCTTCAGATGCAGTTTGACGGGTTCGCCCGCCCTGGCCAGTCTGATCGCCAGGCCCCGCGCCGCCTCCTCGGCCGCGCTTCCGCTTCGGAACACCATCGTGCTGGCGATGGCGTCGGTGCGCACGGCCCATCCCGCATCCGGGGGTTCAACGACGATCTTCTCCATAAGGTCCTCCGTTGATCGCGCAGCGAGGCCTCCAGGCTCGCCGGCGGCGGTGATCCTGGATCCCGGTTTAATGCCGTCAAGGGCCGGGGTGGAACCTCGCAAGGGATATCGCCGTTGGGTGGGCTGGCGACCGGAAGGGCCGCTCCCGCCCCTCACCCTTCCCGGTCGATGCGTCGAGCGCTCCGTGCGCTCCGCATTCCAGCCCGCCACCTCTTCCAGGGTGGCGGGCTTTCCATTTCCGGCAGGCTCGCGTCGAAGCGTCGCAACGGCGCAACCCGCTCGTCCTCAAATCGCTGGGTGGGGATGCGTGATCGCCTGCACCACCTCATGACCACCGCCGTCAACGCCCTGGGCCATCCGGCCAGCCTGGTCGTGTTGCTGATTGCGGCGCTCGTCTGGCGGCGCATCGAACCCGACAGCTTCGACCTCCACGCCGTGGCGACGCTGGTGGCGATCGCCATGACCCTCATCATCCAGAGGGGCCAGAACCGCGACACCGCGGCGCTTCAGGCCAAGCTCGATGAACTGATCCTGGCCACGGAAGGGGCGCGCAATGAGATGGCGGGCCTGGACGAGGAGACCGCGGACGACATCGAGGAGATCAAGCGAACCTCCTGATCGCGGTCCGAAAGGTCAGGCCTGGGCCTGTCGATGAATGTGGGAAGCGCGCCCCCCGAGTCGCATCCTCTCAGGCCGCTACGAAGAGGATGTTTCCGATCATGACCGCTACCAGCGCCACGAATGCCGCAAAACCCAAACCGACCATCAGGGCCCGGTCGTTCCTCATGAATGATCCTCTTCGCTCGCCCAAAGCCATGGGGGCCTCAACACCGCACGCGCCGAGCCGTTCCCCCACCGGGAATGCCTTCCTCACTCTGGAGCATCGCCGTTGTCGCCGTTGATCATCGAAGGGACCGCCGTCGGACCCGGCGACGGACGGTGAGCGCCTGGCGTCGCAAAGCGCCCGACAGGCCGACGTTCCCAGCCGCTGTCATAGGCCTGGCGCACCGGGATCGGCATGGCCCACATCAACTGGACCCGAATACTGGCCACGCAATAGCGCGGGTCATTGCGCCGATGGTAGGGGGTGACGACAGCGCTGTGTCTGCGGCAAAAGTCGGCCGCGGCGTGATCGACGCGGGCCACCAGGATCTGACGATCGCCGGCTTCACGCAGGTTCAGGTCGCCATAGCGAAACCGGGCCTGAGGCTCGGCAGCGGTACGGGCGAGAGCGGTCGTGGAGCAGGCGGCAAGCAGCAGCCCGCAAGCGATGGCGACAGGTCGCATCGTGGATCTCCGTTTCTGAAATTTTTGAGGGGTCCGCCGGCGGACGACCCGTGACTTTCGGGTTTGACCCAGCCGGTCGTCAGTGATCGTCAGCCGTCAGAGGGGGGTCATACGGGCGGCCCGAGTGCTCGCTCACATGCGACAGGAGCGTCGAGCCGCGGACGCGGTGCGTTTGGGAAGCGTGACGACATTCAAACGCCTCCAACGGGTGCGTCTGCCTTAATGAGGAGCCGGGACCGCGCCGCGGATGCGCGCCGAGGAATTACATTTCCGTAAGCCGCTCCTCAGGGCGCTCGGCTGCCGGCCAAGCCGTGCCTTTCCACCGGTCTTCGTCCGTGCTCTCCAATCCCGTGCGGTGCGTTCCCCGCCGGGCGAGATCGCCCCGAGTTGATATACTCCCGGCCCTGATCCTCAGTCGTGGTCTCTCGGCGCAGCGGATCGGACTGGCCCATCCTGTGCGGCCTGACGGTGTGCAAGGTGGTCGAAGGCTACGCCTGACGGGCGGACATCGCCTGCCACGACAGACGACGCGCAGGTTGCTGCTATAGCATTCGTTGCACTTATGGCCGATCCGTTTTGGCCCCTCTATCACTTGGCCCACGGCGCTCACAGTCTCAACCGGATCGTTCGGGATGTATCATGTCATTTTGCAAGCTTGGGGCGGCCGTGTTCCTTGTCGCGCTCGCATGTCAGGCGCCCGTCATGGCTGAGGCTCCTGGTCATGTGACGGGCATTGGCGGCGTGTTCGTTAAGAGCAAGGACCCGGCGGCGCTCGCGGACTGGTACCGCGAAGCCTTGGGCGTCGATGTTGCCGCATGGGGAGGCGCGGTGCTGCGCTACACCGAGGCCAGCCATCCTCCGGCCGTCTCCTGGATGGCCGTGCCCGAGACGAGCGACCACATGGCCCCGTCGACGCGCGAGTTCATGATCAACCTCACCGTCGACGATATGGACGCCATGGTCGAACGGCTCCGCTCAGCGGACGTGCCGATCCTCGACCGGAATGATGACGACGCTTTCGGAAGGTTTGTATGGATCCAGGATCCCGACGGGACGAAAATCGAGTTGTGGCAGCCCCGCTGAGCCTTCACCCTTCGTTCGAGCGGTTCACGAGATGTCCCTTCCAAGGACTCAGGACTTCGTAGCGCGTCACCTCGGTGGGACCGGGTCGGGTCGCCTGCAGGAGGTTCCTGGCAAGGAGGTGCCGCACAGCTTCCTGGGCGCTCCGTTTGGAGAGCCCGGTTCTCTCGGCGAGTTGCGCATGGCTGAGCCGAGGAACCCCGTCTTCCGACGCGGCCCACAAGGCGAGGTAGACGAGAAAAGCGGACGCCTTGCGATCATGGCCCACGAGGTCGCGCATGAGCGTATCGAGGACATATCGATCCAGGGCATATCGCTTGTTGCTCATGCCAAAGCCTCTAGCACAGCAAATCTGGCCGGCAGATTCGGCCGTCAGCGTCGAGCCGATCAATCGTGATCCGAAAACTCAACTACGTCGGCATCCCGACCCGTGATCAGGATCTCGCGCTGTCCTTCTGGACGGAGGTCATGGGCTTCATCATCGCAACCGATCGTCCGGTCGAAGACAGGCGCTGGATCGAACTGACCATCCCGGGCGCACAGACCGGGCTGCTGCTCTTCACGCCGACCGGTCAGGAAGACAGGGTCGGCACCTTTTTCAACGGATCGTTCGGATGTGAGAATGTCCATCACGAGTACGACCGCCTTAGAGCGAAGGGCGTGAAGTTCCTGGGCCCACCCGTCTCGAAGCCCTTTCCGCACGTCTATTTTCAGGACCCGGACGGGAACACATTCTTCCTGTCCAGCCGATGAGCCGCCGTCGGCGCCGGGCCAAGGATTTCGAGGGTCAGCGACAGCGGCGTCTCCGATAGTCGAGAAGAGGCGGGCCGCAGCGTACATTCATTGAAATCCATGAGCATTTTCCAATTCACCGTGTGGCGAGATAGGTAATTTCCCTTATAGATCACCTATGCGCCAACGTCTGACCCCCGCCTCATCCCGAGCCAAAGCCGAAAAGTGCCGCAGGGCCGCGGCGCTGTCATCCGATCCCGCCATCAAGTCCGAACTTCGCAAGCTGGCCGAGGAATTCGAGGATCGGGCCCGCGTCCTGGAAACAGCTGCCCGCGAAGGTTTCGGCCACGCGAGCAAACCGGACTAATGGCGCTCCAAGCTGGCGCTCAGACCTATGAGCCCGCGAACGAGATAATCCATATCCGGTCGAAAGGCCTGTCCCAGGTCTTTTCAGAACTGTCTCAGAGGCCATGCCCTCGTCCGATGACAAGCTGCGGAAGTCCCGACGAGACCTTGCTGATGACCGCTCGCGCGTCCCAAAGACCGTCGCCCCTATCGAGCGATCGGAGCGCTGGACGCGGCGTCTCGACCAGCTCCAGTAGTGTCAGGGGTCAGAAGCTGAGGAAGAGCGAAGCTACCCAGGCGCCCTGGGTGCGATCGCTGTCCGTCCACGACAGCCCCATGGTCGCCACGCCGAGATCCTTGCTCAGGCCTGCCTCCCAGTCCCACTTCCCGTCTTCGGCGAAAGCCCCGCGTTCACGGCCCACCCGTCCGCTGAGGCTGACGGGCCAGCCCCCGGGCGCGTAATCGACCGCGATCCATTCGTAGAGATTGTCCGCGTCGCCCAGGGCCCTCTGGGCCGGGGCATAGGCCAGTCCCGCCGTAACCGTGAAGGCCAGGAAACTCCGTCCAGCCTGAACAGGGATTTCAACATAGTCGACCGCTTCTCCGCCAGGATAACGGTAGGCCGCGACCGAGGCCTCGACGTCAATTCCAGAGGCCTGGCCACGCCACCCGAGCGACCCGGTCAGTTCGACTTCGGCTCCATTGCCGTCGGAATCCACACCGTAGTCCTCAATCGAGGAGCTGTAGACGTCCACATAGAAGCCCGACACATGGGTCAGGGTGAGGCCCGCCTGGACCGCCGGCTCGCCGCCAGAGAGCGAATAACCTCTGAACCGATAGTCGCTGACAACGCCCGCCGTCCCCTCGACGCGCCACGCCGTGGCGACTGTTGGCGTCGCCGTTCCTTCGGGCGAAGACGGCGGGCTTCCGGCGAGGACCGGGGTCGCGCCAAGAAGGAAAAGGCTAGCGGACAGCGGTTTCAGCATGGCGATCTTTCAGGCGGCGACGTCATCGGAAACGCCTGCGGGATCCGTCAGCCGCACGATGGCGTCGAGCAGAGCGGCTGGTCGGATCGGCTTGGCGAGATGGAGATCCGATCCGGCCTCGAGGCTGCGCCGGACGTCGTCGGGCATGGCGTTGGCCGTAAGCGAGATCACCGGCGTCCGGCCCAGACCGGTGGTTGTTTCATGAGCGCGAAGCGCGCGCGTCGCCGTCAGCCCGTCCATCTCGGGCATCTGCACGTCCATCAGAACAATGTCGAAATGTTCGCTGCGGAACAGCTCGAGGGCTTCCGCACCATTCTCGGCCAGGGTCAGATCGACCCCCAAAGGCTCTAGGATCATCGTGATAACCTGGCGGTTCACCTCGTGATCGTCCGCGCAGAGCACCCGCAGGGCGCCTGCCGGCTCCTGGGCGAGCTCGGCCGATGCGCTCGGTGCTTGCATTTCGGCGGCGTCGCCGATCCTGGCGAGCGGCAGGCGAACAAGGAAAGTCGAACCTCGGCCGGGCTGCGAACGGACCTTGACCGTTCCGCCCATCAATGTGGCGAGAGAATCGCAGATCGACAATCCGAGCCCTGAGCCCCCGAAACGCCGACTTGTGGAGAGGTCCGCCTGCTCGAAACGCTGAAACAGGCGCGCCGCCGTCGCCCGGTCGAAGCCGATCCCGGTGTCACTGACGCTGAGACAAAGACTTCCCGACGCCCTGCGTCGGGCCCTCAGCGTCACATGTCCGGCTTCGGTGAATTTGACCGCATTCCCGACGAGGTTGGACACGATCTGGGTGACCCGCGTCCGGTCTCCGGAATACAGACCTGCGGCGGAGGGGTGGATGACGACCGTCAGTTCGACACCCTTGGTCGCGGCCGCGGCGCCGTGCAGGTCTCCGACGGCCCGCAGGGTCTCGGAGAGGTCGAAGGGGGCGAGCTCCAGCTGGACCTGTCCCGCCTCGATGCGGGCGACGTCGAGAATGTCGTTTACGACGCTCTGGAGAACCTGGGCCGAACTGACGATGGTGCGGGCCATTTGCCGTCCGCGGTCGTCGCCCTGATACGCGTGCAGGAGTTCGCTCATGGCGATGACGCCATTCAACGGCGTGCGAAGCTCATGGCTCATATTGGCGAGAAACTGGGATTTTGCCGCGTTCGCCGCCTCGGCCTCCCCGAGGCTGTGGGCCAGCGCCGCCTCATGGCGTGCGAGTTTACGGATCAATTGCCGTGCTCTGGCGACGCCGAGCGCGGAAGCGATCAGCACGAGCGCCATCAGGGCGGACAAGGCCGGCGCCGCCCGGGACAGCATGACGGCACTGGGCTTCGCGGGCGTCCAGACGACCGTCCCGAGCACACGATCCGCCGGATCGCGCAGCGCCATCTGCCCGCCCGGACCTCGAGCACCCGCTCCTGCCAGATGCACCCCTTCCAGCATGAGGTCCTGGCCGAGAGACGCTATGAAAGCTCGCGCCGGCAGGCCGCTGATCACGACCGGATCCCGGGCCCCTGCGCGCGCGTGCGCGGAATCCTCGGGCACGACCGTCGAAACGGCGACCATATAAGGCTCGCGATCGACAAGGACGATGGCGGTCCGGTGCACGACGGAATCCAGGCCGTAGCGGGCCCCGGGCTCGCGGGGACCCTTTCTGGGCGCCTGACTCCGAACCGCGTTGACCAGGGGCTGGACTGCGAGCGCCAACGCTCTCTCCGCCCCGGGCGCGACCGCTTCGCTGTCACGAGATGCATAGATGGCTCGTCCCCGCCCATCGAACGCGAGGGTCACCTGATGGTGCATATAGTCCGCGTAGTAGTCGCCGTAGTTGGCCTGCATCCAGGCCTGGTCGCCGGCCAAGGTGCGCTCATAGGCTTCGTTCCACACCGTGGCCGACAAGACGTCTGCGTCCAGCCCCTTCAGTCGGGTTTCGATCCGCCGCTCCGTCAGGCGGGTCTGTGTCTCCAGCCCGATCCGGTCGAGAACCGTGGCCGAATAGGCCACCATCCCGAACACGGCGAGGAGAACGGCCGCCACGGCGATGGCGCCCATCATCAGCAATCGCACAAGACGTGCGCGGGTTAGCTCGTTTGCGCCGGACATGGCCCCTCTTCAGAGACCGACGTAACACGACAAGCTTAACCGCCACCTAAGCCACGGACTAACCTTGGTTATACCGCTTGGGACGAAGCCTGCAGGCATTTGCCCGTCATGAAACAATCGTGCTGCGCGATCCGCTTCAAGCGTCGCAAGGCAGCGCCTCATCGTCAGCTCTCCGTGCCGGCGTCCGTCCCTGATGTCCCACACGCCCACGCCCCACTCCCTCCCCTGGCCGCCTATGATCGCCCCCTCCAGCGCGACCGCTTCTCAACTCAACAGGACGCTGGACCAACTGGGCCTCTGAAGGAGGCCTGGTCGAGCAAAGGCTACCCTGATCCCTAAGCCGCCGGTTCCGGGCTGCTCGTCGCCGTGACCATGCAACCGAGGGCTGGGGCGTCATCGAGCAAACCGGCCTTTCGGACTGACGCCTCTCCCGCCGCAATTCTTTCGAGCCCGCCGGATCGCGACCGAGCTGGGAGAGTTGGACAGAGGCAGGTCGGCAGCCCCCGCGATCCCGGGTCAGGAGGACGACGACAGTTCCAACAGAGAGCGCGATGATCGAGCTGCCCCCATGACGTCGCGCCCGTCCCGTCGTTCACGAACGCAAGGGCTCTGGCCGGATCGCCCTCTACAGTCCCAGCGCCCAGAAAGGCGGCAACCGCCACGACCAGACGTCGCGGGAAGTCCTGGTCGCGCGGCTGGCGGCCCTGCTGCGCATTCCGCTCATCGCCCAGGTGGAGACGACGGACGATGTCGGACCGGATATCCTCCTGGTTCCCAGAGAGACGATCGTCGAGGGACCGGGTCCCACGATGACATTTTCGGCGACGACCCTGCTCGGAGGGCTCGTCCCTCACCCCTTCGTCGCGACCAAGGCGATCACCCATGGTCTGGTCCGGCCCGAGGCCACATGCCCGCAAGGATGGTCGAACGCGATGGCGGACCGGCTCGGCGACGCCGCGCTGAATGGCTATACGGCCTTCACCGCCGCCGACGCCATCGAAGCCGGTCTGAGGCTTCTCGAAGCCGGCCCAGCGCGGGTCAAGGATGTCAATGGCAAGGCGAGCCTCGGCCAGACGGTGGTGAGGACCGCCGACGACCTCCGGGCCGTCATCGCCGAACAGGATCCGGACGAACTTGCGCGGTTCGGCATCGTCGTCGAGGAGAATATGAGCGAGGTGGAGACCTACAGTGTCGGCAGTCTCTGGGTCGCGGGTCTGGAGATCAGCTACGTCGGCGATCAGCAGGAGACGATCGATCACAAGGGCCGCACAGTCTACGGCGGAACCCGTTTGCGCTGCGTCAGGGGCGGCCTCGACCGACTGACCCACCTCGGTCTGGAGCCTGAGGCCGTCGAGGCCATCCGATGCGCCGCAGTTTTCGACGACGCCGCACGACGCGCTTATCCGACCATGGTGCTCACCCGCCGCAACTATGATGTGCTTGCTGGCCGGGACGCTCAAGGCAATCGCCGCGTCGGCGTCCTCGAGCAATCCTGGCGCGTCGGTGGCGCCACCGGTGCCGAGGTCGCCGCGCTCGAAGCCTTCGCCCATGGGCCGGACCTCGATTTCGTCAACACCGCCACGGTCGAGGTCTATGGCGAGGCCGCCATCCCGCCGCACGCCGTCACCTATTTCAGCGGTGTCGATCCGGTCGTCGGCGCCATGACCAAATACGCGATGAGGTTGATGTGAAGGACCAGAGCGACATCCAGGAGGGCCGCGTCGAACTCGCCGTCGAGGGACAGAAGCTGGCCGGGACCCTGCTCAAGCCCGATGCGCCCGTCCCGGGGTTTCTGTTCGTCCACGGATGGGGCGGAGACCAGGAGGAGGACCTCGGCCACGCCGAGGAGATCGCCAGGCTCGGCTGCGTCTGCTTCACCTTCGATCTGCGCGGTCACGCCGGGAGCGACGCCGGTCGCGAGGAGGTCACGCGGCAGGACGGGCTCAACGACGTCCGGACGGCCTATGACTTCCTGGCGTCCCAGCCCCTCATCAACGGCGACGCCATCGGCGTGATCGGGACCAGCTACGGCGGATATCTCTCCGCCTTGCTGACCCAGGACAGGCCGGTGCGATGGCTGGCGCTTCGCGTGCCCGCCCTCTATCCGGACGCGGACTGGGACACGCCCAAGGCGCTCCTGAACAAGGACGGCGTCCGCGCCTACCGCGAACACATCCGCGCGCCTGGCGACAATCGGGCTCTGGCCGCCTGCGAGGCGTTCGAGGGGGACGTTCTGATCGTCGAGTCCGGCGCGGACGACCGGATTCCCACCGAGGTCATCCTGTCCTACCAGGCGGCGTTCAAGCGGGCGAGTTCCTTCACCCACCGGATCATTCCCGGCGCCTCGCACGCCCTGCGCGACCCGGCCGACCAGCGGGTCTATGCGACGATCCTGATCAACTGGCTCGAGGAGATGGTCCGGGCCAGCCGCCGGTCCTATCGGTGACGTACGCAGGCTCCAGAGCGACATGATGCGTCTCGCCGCTCCCGAGCGCCCGGACGCCTAAGGCCGTCAGTCTGATGTCTACAAAGCCGGGCCGCTGGCGGCGATGGATGTCCATCGCTCGACCGACCGGGCGTTACGCGCCGCACACCGGGATCAGCGCGACCCTGAAGCCGCCTTGGCCGCAGCCAGGGCCGCGTTTACGGCCTCGAGCTTCGCGGCCTGTTCGGCGAGGGTCGGCACCCCCATGGCTGTGCGCAAGCTGTCCGGGACAAGACCGCGGTTATAGGGATCGTCTGTCGGAGCCTCCCCCTGACGCACAGTGGTCTGGGTGCCGTAGATCTGCGGCTCCCCCTTCATCTGGAGATACCGGTCCAGGCTGGCCGCCGCGATCCAGGCGGCGCCCTCGGAACCTTTGGCCGCAGCCGCCACGGCCAGGCTGTGGGCCAGCAGATAATCATCCGGCTGGGTCCCGTGCTGGAAGACGAAGGCGGCCTTGCGGAAATCCTCGGCGCTCGCCAGGGCCCCGGCCTCGAGCAGGGTCCGGACCTCGACCCGTCGAGCGGCGTCTTCGGCGTGCATCCGCTCCACGAAGGCGCGGTCCGGCCGTCGACCGGCCGAGACGCCTTCGCGGATCGCCTGGTCGTCGGCGAAGATCTGCGCCATGCGGGCGTTGTCGACCGCGGCGCCGGACGATTGCGCCCAGGCGGGCGCGCTCCACAGAACGGCGAGGCCGAAGATCGCGGCGAGTGGCAGGCGGTGCGTCATGGGAAACTCCGGGGGCTGCCCAGCCCTGCCGATCCAGGGTTCCGCATTCAAATGAATTCGCGGCAAGGATCCGCCGCCTCGACGGGCGGCTCACGCCGCCAGCCCGGGTTGCTCACGATGATCCGACGCAGCAGATGTCGCGCGCATCGGGCCCCCGCAACGAGCCTGCCAGGCGGTCCGTCCGGGCAGACAGCCGTCGGCGAGGCATGGGTTGTGTCGGGCAAAGGCCCCTTCGGCAGCTCTCCCGCCCCCGTCATCTCACCACTCGGTCCGATCCTTGGGCACGCCCTGCGCCTCAACGGCGGCGAGCCTCTCCGGCGCAGAGCCGGTCTCCCGCCACCACCGGGAGTCCGGCGGCTCAGGCGGCCCAAAGCTCGCGGATCCGTGGCGACGCAATGAAGCTCGCCGGCTGCCCCGATTTTGGCGGCGGGTCGCTGATCCCCTCGCCGATGAAGCGCATGGCGGAGGCCAGACCATGTCGTGAGAAGGGCTTCGGGATCACGCCGTGCGCGCCGCCGAAGTCCGACGGGATCTCATCGGGGTTGGCGGTGACGAACACGATCGCGGTCCCGTCCCAGTTGGCGCGGATCCAGGCACAGACGTCGAGGCCGTTGGACCCGTCGGCGAGATGGAGATCGACGAAGGCGATGTCGGGCGCAGCCATGCCGGCGAGCGCGTGGACGTCGGCCAGCGACATGGCGTCCGCGACGACCCGGTGGCCGCAATCCTCGATCATGGCTTCGAGGTCCATGGCGAGCAAGGCTTCATCCTCGACGATCAGCACGTTGAAGGGGGCCTGTGGGGTCGTCATGGCGCCTCGATCGGAAAGGTGACGGTGGCGCGCGTGCCGGGTTCGACGGAAGCCCATTCGGTGACGGCGCCGACCTGGCGCGACAACCGGCCGATCAGGTTGCGGCCCAGACCGGGCGCGCCGGCGTCGACCCGCCCCGGGCCGTCGTCCTCGACGGTGATGACGGCGTGGTCGCCGTCGGCCGCCGCGCTGACGGCCAGCCGTCCGGGTCGTCCGTCCGCATAGGCATGCTTGATGGCGTTGGTCAGGAGCTCGTTGATGATCAGGCCGATGGCCGAGGCCTGGTTCGACGGGACCAGGATGCGTTCGACCTCGACAGACGCCTCGATGTTTCCCCCGCCCGGTCGACCCCAAAACGTCGGCGGTGAGGGTCTCCGTCAGACCGCCGACATCGAACCGGGTGATGTCGCCCGACTGGTAGAGGCGGCGGTGCACGGTCGCCAAGGCGTCCACCCGCTCCAGCATCGAGTTGAGGGTGACCCGAAGCTGGGGGTCGGGCAGCGACCGCGCCTGAAGCCTCAGCAGCGATCCGATCATGGTGAGGTTGTTCTTCACCCGATGATCGACCTCGTGCAGCAGCAGGGTCTTGGCTTCGAGCGCGGCCTCCAGTTCGGCGGTGCGCTCGGCGACCAGCCGATCGACCGACGCCTTCTGGGCGGCGATCTCCGCGTGCGCCTCGATCCGGTCCGAGACGTCGAGCTGGGAGGCGAAGAAGAACTGGACCTGGCCGTCCTCGCCCCGGACCGGGCTCAGGAACAGGGCGTTCCAGAAGCTGGATCCGTCCTTGCGATAGTTGAGGATGTCGATCTGGATGTCCTCGGCGGCCCGGATCGCATCGCCGATCGCCCGCACGGCCTCCGGGTCCGTGTCGGCGCCTTGCAGGAACCGGCAATTGCGGCCGATGATCTCTTCACGCTCATAGCCCGTAAGGGTCTGGAACGCCTTGTTGACGAAGACGATCGGGTTGTCGTCCTGGCGCGGGTCGGTGATCACCATGGCCATGCGCGTGCCGCGGATCGCGGCCGCGAACGGATCGCCCCGGCCCGTCTCATGCGGCACGGCGTCGGTCAGACGCCAATCGTCTTTCTGTCTCAACAGCTTGCGTCCCGAGGTCTGGAAACCGCGCGTCGGGTCGACGCGCCCTGCAAGAACAGGGGCGAAGCCCGTTGGTTGCCTCATCTCCGACGGAGGCCGACATCCGCTGTGACGACCCGGAGCGCCGGACGCCCGACTGGATAACGCCGGGAGAGCGCCGCTGTGTCAGAACCCGAAGTCGATCTGGTCGGGGGCGGGGTTCGCCGCCTGCGCGGCCTCGAACCCGACAGGCGCCGGAGCGGGAGGCGTGAGATCCGGTTGGGCCGATTGGGCCGTCGCCGTCGCCGGCGGCGCGGTCCGTGTCGGCGAGGCCCTCGCCATCCCGGGAAGCCGGGGCCGCATCGGCGGCTCGAGCCCCTTGCGCGCCATCCGGCCGGGAGGATCGATCGCCTGCGCAGAGCCCCGCAACGCCTTCCATGCGGTCAGCTCACTCTCCCACCACCCGACCCGTCCCGGCGAGATCGACACACGCGAGGGAAAGGCGCCCGCATGGCTCAGACGCCAGGCGGTGCTGCGACTGATGCCGGTCATGTCGCGCACGCGGTCCCACGACAGGAGGCGATCCGCGGGACCGCCGCTCTCCACGGGCGCGCCGTTCACATGGAAGGCCATGTCAGCCCCCTGCAGCCCCCGCCGCTTCCGGTCCGACGCCCACGGCGAGCCCTCGCCCCTCCCGCTCAGGGTGAGGACGGCCCCGGCGGACCCGGGCGCCGGCCACGCGCCACGGCGCGATGGGCGCCGCAACCCCGGGGTTTGCCGGTGCGACCGTCCCCGCCTCCGGCCTTGCCGGGCGCCTATCCATGGCGACGGCCTTTCGCCGCCGGCGGCGCACCGGTGCGCAGCTCCGAGATCTGGGCCCGCCCCCATCCCTCCAGCAAGACGCGGGGGTAGTAGGGTTTGGAGCGGATGTGGCGCACCGGCGGCCCATCCGATCGCGTCGACCACAGGCGGGCGAGCGTGGCGGCCTTCATGCGCACCCCCATGGCGCTGAGGACTTCCGCCGCCTCGGCGCGCGTCAGCAGCCGGCCTTCGGCGGGGGCGTCGGCAGGGAGCTCAGGCGTCACGGGCGCTCCTCCCCACGCCCGCACTGGCGCGCGCTGGCGATCGTCCGACCCGCCGAGAGCGCCAGATAGCATTCGATCACGGTGGCGACATATTGCCGGGTCTCTGCGATGTCGGGAACGCGTCCGACCCGGGCGACCCGGGCGGGGCCCGCGTTGTAGGCGGCGAGAGCCAGGCGCACGTCTCCGAAGCGAACCATCTGCCGGGCGAGGTAGTCGGCCCCTCCCCTCAGGTTTTCAACCGGATCGAGGCGGTTCTTCACACCCAGGTCGAGCGCGGTCGCCGGCATGAGCTGGGCCAGGCCGCAGGCGCCGGCGGGCGAACAGACATCCGGCCGATAGGCGCTTTCGGTCACGATGAGGGCGTGAAGAAGCTTGGGGTCGAGGCCGTAGTCGCGCGCCGCCGCCTCCACCGCCTCCCGCCAGGGCTGGGCGGGCGGCGCAACCCGGACCGGATCCGGGTTCTCCGCGGTTTCGGTCCGGTGCGGCTCCGGCGCAGGGGCGCCGAAAAGGTCGCCGCCCGCCCCGCGCCAGTCGACCGTTTGCGCCCGGGCGGGGGCCGCGAGGGCCAGCACCAGCCCCGCCAGAAGGAGCGTCCTCACCATGTCACCGTCTCCCTGAAGATACCGGTGACCTGACCGGCCGACACGGGTCCAAAATAGCGGCTGTCGAAACTCGACGGGGTGTCGCCCAGCACGAACAGCTCGTCCGGCTTCAGCCGTCGGCAGCCGGACCAGGACGGCAGCCGCCGTCCGCGGCGGTCCGCCTCCAGAACGGCGGCGACGCGTTGCGACACGGTCAGCCGGGCGCCGTCCCGGCAGACGCGGTCTCCGCCGATCGCCGCGACGCGCTTGATCAGCAGGACCTCGGCCGGCATGCCGAGATCGGCGAGGTAGGCGCGCGCCATCGCCGGCTGGGGGATGGCGACGATCGCGCCGCGCTCCAGCGCCGCGCCCGGTTGGCGGACGTAGAGACCGCGCGGCAGGCTCGGGCTCTCATTGACCAGGGCAAGGGCCGGTGTCTCCCCGGCGATGAGGGCGAGGCAACCGAGCAGGACGACCGGGACCCCGAGCGCTGCCCATCGGGTTCGGGTGGCGAGGGGCGAAGTCATGGCCGGTAGGGCTCCAGGATCAGGTCCCGGGTGATCAACACCCGGACGGGCGCGCCGGCGCGCAGCCGGATCGACGGCCGGACCTGCAGTTCGCGATCGATGAGACGCCCGCCGACCCGGGCGCCCTCTATGGCGGCGGCGTCGCCCGCGTCGCCGAGCAGGCCGCCGCCGTCCGAGCCGTCGCGCGCCACCTGACCGAGGGTGGTGATGGCGCCGGCGAAGAGGGTCCCGACAAGCAGAGGCAAGAGCCGGCGGTCGACCTGGCCGCGCACGCCGATCGCGCCCTGGGCGTCGACGCCCGCCTCCGACGTCAGGATCAGGCTCTTGCCGTTGGGCAGGATGAGCCGCTCCCACGTCAGAAACGCCCGCCGGTCGCCATAGGCGCTCTCGCCCTCGGACCTGCCGATCAGTCGCGCCCCCTGCGGGATGAGCAGGTGACGGCCGCTGACCGTGTCGAAGACGTTCTGGGTCACCGTGGCGATCACCGGTCCGGCGCGCGCCGTATCCACCGCCGTCAGCAGGGCGGCAGGCACAAGCGCACCGGCCTTGAGCTCGAACGGGGAAAGTGGCGCGACCAGGCCGTGCCCGTTGTAGATCTCGCCAAAGTCGGCGCCCAGGTCCGCGCCCGCCGCCCGGAAGGCCGCGCCCTCACCCCGCGCCGGAACGGGCGGCGCTGTCGACGATCCCGGCGCGCCGGCGAAGAACAGGCCCGACCGCGCCGCCAGCTCGCGCGGGGACGGACCGCCGGCGCGCGGCGGGCCCGGGGCGCGTTCGGCGGGCGCATAGGGGAGCGCGCATGGGCCGAGGACGCATAACCGGGGGCCCTTGCCTCCGAAGTCGGCGGTGCGGCCGGTCCCGCTTCGGCGTCATCGAGGGGAGACGCGCCTCTCGGGGACGGCAGCCGGTCATAGTTCGCCGGCTGGTCGGTCACGGCGTCGGTCGGACGGACCACGCCCCGGGCCTGATCCTCCCGGGCCTCGGCCTGCCGGTCGCGGGCGTTCGCCCGCAACTCGGGCTGCACCACGAAGGCCCAGGCCAGGGATCCGGAGACGAGGACGGCGCCGGCGATGACGATGGTCTGGACCACGGACTTGCGCACGCGATCGGGCGTCGGCGGCTCCGGTCCTTCGCTCTGAGCGACAACAGGCGACGAAGCCCCCGTGACGGAGCCCGCATCCCAGGCGATCGCAGCGTTGAAGGCATCGGCCCCGCCGCTCTTCAGATCAATGAGATAGACGCGCCGGTTGGTGGTCAGGATGAGGTTGGTCTCCAGCCCACGCTCCAGAGGCTTGAGCAGCACATGGGTGATCCTGCCCTCTCCTGAGCCGGAGGCGGCCTCACCGATCTGCCAGCGCACCGTGTCGCCCGCCGCCTTGGAGACGAGGGTCTCGCCGGGCGCCAGGCTCAGGGTGGTGACGCGCAACGGGGCGGCCCAGACCTCGAAGACCCGCCCGGGAGACCAGCCGAAGATCTGGACGCCGCCGACGAAGCGGTCCTCGGTCGACCGGGCCCGGGCCGCCGTGTTCGCCGCCGCGATGGCCGGACGACCGGTGGCGGATGCGGCGCCCCCGCCCGGCGGGCGGGCCGCCCGCCGCGATGACCTCGAGATAGGGACGCGCCCGCGAGACGCCGTCCTCCGCGGTGGCCGCGGCGGCCGGGGCGAACCGTGACGGACCGATCCCGTCAGACGGCAATCCCGCGCCACCGGCCTCGGTCTCCGGGGCCGGTCGGGTCTCGGCCACGGGGGCGGCCGGACTGTCCGCCGCGATCCGGACCGGGGGCGGCAGCAGCGCACAGCCCGACAGGGCCAGGCCTGCGGCGGCGAGCATCAGGAGGCGTCGGGGGTCCATGAGATGTCCTCGATTTTAAGGCCCAGGGGTTCTTCATCAGCTCGGCCTCGGTGCGGGGCGGCTGGACGGTGGTGGTGATCAGGGCGCGCCAGCGTTCGACACCGGCCTGCTGCCCGTTCACGAAGCGGGTCTCCCGCCACTGCAGATCAAAAGTTCGCTCCGTCCGTCTGACGACGTTGAGGATTTCGACATTGACGGCCTCGCGCCCGACCTCGGCGAACGGGTCGTGGGTCTGGGCCCAGGCGTTGAGGAAGCTCGCCGCCCGGGGCGTCAGCAGGTCATAGGCGCGCAGCCAGTTCTGCCGGATGACGATCGGATCGATCGACTTGGAGCGAACATCGCGCACCCAGCCCGCCAGCGCATGGCCGACCTGGGCCTCATTGGGCTCGTAGCGGCCGCCGATGGCGGTGATCCTCTGGGTCTGGCCCCAATCCGAGACCTCGACCACGAACGGCTTGACGACGGCCCGGTCGGCCTGGACCCACCAGCCGGCGCCGAGGAACCCCGCAAGGGCCAGATTGGCCACGGCGATCCGTCTCCAATTGCGGGCGTGGGCCAGGGACAGGCCCATGCGGTCGTCCCAGACCTGGCCCGCGCGCTGGTACGGCGTCTGGTCGGGCGCCGAGGCCATCGCGCGTTTGGGCCGGAAGAAGGGGTGCATTTCAACTCTCCTCGCTCTTCAGATGGGGGGACAGGACCCCGCTGTTTTCACCCGCCGGCAGGAGGCCGCGGCCCGTGTTGGCGATGAAGAAGGCCTGCAGCGCCTGGGACCGGCTCACGGGAGTGGACGGGCGATCCGGAGCCTCCGCGGACCGGGCTGCGGCGCGGTGGAAGTCCGGGCGCGCCCGGGCCGCCTCGGCCGTCACGGTTCGCGCCGGTCTGGATGTGGCCCCGGCCGCGCCGGAGGCCGCCGCGCCGTCGCCCGTCGCCTGCGCTTTGCCCGGGTCCGACGCCGGGGAAGGCGAGGTCCCTCCCGCCGCCGGGTCCGCGACATCGCCGACCATAAGCGCCGCCGGCTCTTCAGACCGTCGGATGGGGCCGAAAGCGCTGCGTTCGTCGCCCGCCGGCCGCGGCGGCGCCGCAGGTGTCGAAGGGGTCAAGGGGATCGGAGCGGTCGCCCCGCCCATGCCGCCGGGGAGCCGCCACCCGGCGCCGGCCCTCCCCGCGGCGCCCCCGGGGTCGGCGGCCGGCCGGAGCCTGCGCCGGACGCACTCCGTGCAGGCCCGGCCAGTCGCGTCGCCGCGCCGCCCGCGCCAGCCCCCGCGCCCGCCGCTCCGGCGGCGCCGAGCGCGGCGATCCCGCCGACCGCGACGCCAGCGGTGATCGCCGCCCCGGCGCCCAGCGCCGGTCCGCCCGTGACCAGGGCCGAGGCGAGGTTGGGGATGAACAGGGCCAGCATGGCCAGCAGAAGCGCCGCGACCAGGATGGTCAGGGCCTCGTAGATGTCCGGATTGGCCGAAGGTTGCAGCTGATCGAAGATCGTCTGGGCGCCGGAGACCACGATGGCCAGGGCCAGGACCTTCAGTCCCGCGGACACGACGTAACCGAGCGGCCGTTCGGCCAGGAAGGCGGACTTGTTCCAGATCCCGAAAGGCAGAAGGACGAAACCGCCCAGGGTGACGATCTTGAACTCCAGAAGGGAGACGATGATCTGCAGGGCCAGAACCGCGAAGGCCAGCATGATGCCGATCATGGCCAGGCCCAGGATCAGGGCGTCGGCGAGGTTGCCGACCACATCGAGCGGGTTGTCGACCGGCGCCGGGGTGTCGCCGAGCGCCTTCACGATGCGCCAGCCCTGGGCCAGGATCGCCCCGGGATTCAGGAACTCCTCGCGGGACAGGGAGCCGCCCCCGGCCGTCAGCCCCAGTTCGAGGAAGCCGGCGTAAATGGTTTCAGAGAGTTGCTGCCAATCGTTGATCAACCAGGCGAAGGCGCCGATCAGGATCACCTTGCCGAACCCCGAGGCGAGGACCTCCCGGTTGGGCGACAGCGCCCACTGGATGCCGGTCAGGGCGACGACGAGGACGATCAGCAGGCCGAAGACGCCGTTGACCGAACCCTGGAGGGCGTCGAACCCGGCCGAGACGGTGTTGGAGAACACCACCATCAGCTCATTGGGCGTTTCCACTCCGACCGACATCGTCTGTCTCCTCAGTCGTCGGCGTGGGACAGGGGATCGAAGGCCGGCGCCGTCGGGCGCGGGGCCGTCGCCGCCCAGCGCCGGCGTCGCGCCGCATCGCCCGACGCCCTGTCGGCCGCGTCACGCGCCGTCTGTTCGGCCAGCAGGCGCGACTGGGCCAGCAGGAGGGTGCGCAGCGCCGCCATGTCCTCAGCGAGCACGGCCAGCAGCTGATTGGTCGACTGGACGGCGGCGGTCTGGCCCGTGGCCGTCTCGCTGGCCGTCAGGGCTCCGGTGAGCCGGGCCTGCCGGCCCTGCCCCAGCCGCTCCAGCTCCGCCGCCGTTCGGGCGAGGTCCTCGGCCGTCCGGCGGGCGTTGGCGGTCCGCGCCTGCCCCTGCTCCAGCAGGCGCAGCAGGTCCGCCCCCGTCAGATCTTCCGGATACAGGGTCTGAAATTGTCGCTCCAGGCCGTTGATGGAACTCGCCAATCCCCGCGCCGTCCGCGCCAGCTCCGCCATGTCGTGAAGGCTCTGGCTCGACTGGACCAGATGGCTGTAGGGCGAGGCCGCCAGGCTCCGGGCCTCATTGGCCAGGCTCTCCAGCTGACGCGCCGCCTGCAGGGCGTTTTCGATATGGTTGCGGGGATCGAAGACGACCTGCTGCGCCGGAGCGGGAGCGGCCGCGAGAAGACTGACCGCGACCAGACCGGCCGCGAGGATCGCAAGGCGCCTATTCGGCCGCGAGCGGTCGGGCGAAGGCGTCGAAGACGGCGTCAACATTCTGCACTCCCTTGGCTCTGAGGAATTCGCGGGCGAACCCGCCCGGCGCCTGGCCCTCCGGGTCGGATCGCTCCAGGATCGCGTCGATCAGGGCCTGGTCCTCCGGAGAGGCGGCGCCGCACAGGGCCAGGGCCACGCCGGTCAGACGCAGGTCGAACAACCGGCGCCCGCGCGGCTGGCGCCAGTAGTAGGCCCGCTTGGGCGTAGCGAAGGCGATCAGCTCCAGCTGCCGCCGGTTGAGGCCGAAGCCGCGGTAGAGCGCCGCCGAGGACGGCTCGAGCGCGCGCGGATTGGGCAGGAACACCTGGGTGGGGCAGCTCTCGATCAGGCTCGCGGCGATCGAGGAGGCGGCGACGTCATCCAGGCTCTGGGTCGCGAAGACGACGCTGACCCGCTTCTTGCGCAGGGTCTTGAGCCACTCGCGGATGCGCGCCGCGAAGGCCGTCTCGCC
This sequence comes from Brevundimonas goettingensis, assembly GCF_017487405.1. Lineage (NCBI taxonomy): Bacteria > Pseudomonadati > Pseudomonadota > Alphaproteobacteria > Caulobacterales > Caulobacteraceae > Brevundimonas > Brevundimonas goettingensis. The sequence goes on from NZ_CP062222.1 coordinate 1,625,667, forward strand.
CAGGAAGAGCCAGGCCTCGTCCAGCACCAACAGGGTCGGCCGGCCGTCGAAACTCGCCTCCAGATGATGGAACAGGGCCGAGAGCACGGGCGCGACCGCCGAGGGCGTGGCCATCAGGGTCTCCAGTTCGAAGGTGTCGAACCGGGTCGGGGCGAGGGCCTCCCCCTCCCCGTCCAGCAGCGCCCCATGCGGCCCCTTCAGCGTCAGGGGCTCCAGCGCCGCGAACACCGCCTTGTCCTGGACCAGGGCGCAGAACACCGTCAGGGTGCGCTGCGAGACCGGGGCCTCGGCGAGCGCCGACAGGGCGATCCAGATCTCCTCCCGGACCCTCGGCACGGGCTCCAGCCCGGCCAGCCGCACCGTCTCGGCGATCCATTCCGACGCCCAGGCCCGCTCGTCCTCCCGGTCGATCGCCGCGAGCGGCTGCAGGGAGAAGCGCGCCCCGGGCTCGAGCGCCCGCCAGCGGCCGCCGGCCGCCAGGGTGGCCGCCCGCGCCGACCGGCCCTTGTCGAAGAAGACGACCCTGGCGTCCGGATAGCGGAACCACTGCAGGGCGAGGAAGGACAGGAGGGCGCTCTTGCCCGAACCCGTGGGGCCGACGACCATGGCATGGCCGACGTCCCCGACATGGAGGACCAGGCGGAACGGGGTGGATCCGGTGGTCCGGGCCGTGGCCAGGGGCGGTCCGGCCAGGTGGGCGTCCTCCGCGGGGCCGGCCCAGACCGCCGAGACCGGCAGCAGGTCGGCGAGGTTCAGGGTCGAGACCAGCGGCCGGCGGACATCGGCATAGGGCTCTCCCGGCAGGGAGCCGAGCCAGGCCTCGACCGCATTGAGATCCTCGACACGGGCGACCAGGCCCTTGGCGTTCAGGGCCGCCTCGACGGCGCGGGCCCGGGCGGCGGCGCCCGCCTCCGTCGCCTCGAGCACGGTCACGGTCAGGGTCAGGTAGCCGAAGGCGCAGCTCTCCGCCCCGAGCGCGGCCAGGGCGCCGTCGCACTCCTCGGTCTTGGAGGCCGCGTCGGTGTCGAGGAGCGGAACCTCCTCCCGGGTGACGGCCTCGCGCAGCAGGACGCCGACGCCCTTGCGCTTGGCGAACCAGCGCTTGCGGAGCTTGACGATCTCCCGCTCGGCCTCGGGCTTGTCCAGGCCGATCCAGCGCGCCGTCCAGCGATAGTCGAACGGCAGGGCGCCCAGGGCGTCCAGCAGTCCCGGCCGGGTCACCGACGGCAGGCCGCGCACCGAGACGACCTTGAGCCAGCGGTCGCCGAGCCGGGGCGCGACCCCGCCGGTCAGGGCCGCGTCCGCCAGCCAGGCGTCCAGGAACATCGGGGTCTCGGGCGGCCGGACGGCGAAGGGCGTCGGCGAGACGCTGTCGTGCAGCCAGGTCAGGAGGTCGGCGTCGTCCAGGCGGGCGATCTCCGGCAGGGCGTCGGAGAGAAGATCGAGGGTCGTGTCGGCCTCGCGCGAGAAGGTCGCCAGGGACAGACGCCAGTCCTGTCCGGCCCGGGCCAGGCCGTCGAACAGCCAGCGCTCCATGCGACGGGTCTCGTCGGCGGGCGGAAGCCAGGTCAGGGCGAGGTGGAAGTCGGTCTCGAAGGCCGGATCGGCGGTCTCGAAACGGCTGCGGCGCTCCTCGTCCATCAGCCAGGCGACGTCCAGGTCGAAGGCGCTCTGCGGATAGGCCGCCGCCGGCCGCCTGCGCGCCTCCATATGCAGGCACCAGCCCGAGCCCAGCCGTTTGAGCGCATTGTTGAGCCGGGCGCGGATCGCCATCAGCTCATCCTCGGTGGAGCTCTCCAGATCGGGCCCCCGAAAGCGGCAGCCGGCCAGGAAGGATCCGTCCTTGTTGAGCACCACCCCCGGCGCGACCAGGGCGGCCCAGGGCAGATGATCGGCCAGGGCGGCGGGCCGTCTGCGATGTTCGTCGAGGAACCGCATCCCGCCCTCACCCGTCCAGATGGCCGGGCGTGCGCAGATGGCGGCGCAGCACGTCGAAGAAGCGGCGGTCGGACCGCGCGGCCCACAGGCCGATCGCATGGGCGACCGCCCACCAGAGCAGACCCAGCCACCAGATGCGCATGGCGAGGCCAAGAACCAGGGCGATGGTGCCCATGGCGATCGCATAGTCCCGCGGCATGCCGGCCATCAGGACCGGCTCGGCCAGGGCCTGGGCCACGGGCAGCTCCCAACCTTCGGGCTGGTCGGCCATCACGCGATCTCCGCCCCGCCGGCGAAGCCGAAGAAGTCGAGGAAGAAGGTCGAGGCGGCGAAGGCGATCGACAGTCCGAACATGATGCCCAGGCCCCGCCGCATCGAGGACCCGTTCTCGCTCATGGCGATGCCGGCCCCGAACACGACCACGGCGACCACGGCCGCGGCCTGGACCACAGGCCCGGTGATCGACTGGACCACCTGCTGCAGGGGCCCTTCCCACGGCATTCCCGATCCGCCCGCCAGGGCCGGTCCCGCGACCAGAAGGCCGCACGTCATCGCTGCGCCGAACAGGCGGCGCCCCAGGGTCCGTTGCATGTCTGATGTCCTGTTGTTCAGCGCGGTTCAACACGGCGCGACTCATTGCAAGCAAATCCACCCGCAGGTTGTCAACAGGCCGAATACAGCGAACTACAGGTTAGTTTGCTCAAGTTGTTTCCGACTTGGCATGACTTGAGATTATTTCCGGCAAACACTTTTCGAACGACTTGTCCGTGGTCGACGCCTGACGCTTGACGACTTGCCAAATTGCATGTCCACCCAAGCCGTTGTTGTGGCCTGTCCGTGGAGGCCCACTACCGCTGCGCGGCGTGCAGACCAAGGGCGCGTCGTCGTCCCGTCCGTCAGCGCGAAAAACACGGTTTCGTGAGGCCGGCCTGCCGAGCCCGCATCGCGCCCGGCACAACCGCGAGCGGCGGGGCTGCAACGCCTGAGCGGCTGATCAGGGGCGAATGATGTCCACGCTGGGTCTCCCCGCTGCTCGCCTGGTGAGCGCCGCAGGCCCGCCGACGCGCTGGCCACTGGACGACGCCCCCCCGACCGCGAAACCGAGGGAACGGCTAGCCAGACACCCGGGCGCGAGACGCGTCGATTCTGGCCTTGAGCGCGCGACGTATCCCCAGACCGCCCAGGTTCGAGGCGATGTCGGCGAACGCAAAACCCTCATCCAGCAACATCCGCCTCAAGGGGCGGATGGAAGAAAGCTTTCCGCTGTCCGCAAGCTCGAAGGCGCGCTCGAGAACGGTCGATCGACGCCCCGCGTTCATCGGCCGTCGCCGTACCAGGTCGCCGCGACGAGCAGCGCGCCCAAAAGGAGGCTCGCGGCCAGCAGCCAGATCCAGAGCCACGGGGAACGTCGGAACAGTCTGTTACGAGGGCGGCGCGGCATGCGGTCTACGGAGACGTCTGTCGGGTGTAATCAGGCGGTCCTTTTTTCGGTCGCCTTCGGCGCCTTGACAAGCGGGCCGGTCACGAGAAGGGCGCCGGCCGACGCCGTTTCCGGAATCGGATAGCCGGCCCGACCGCCACACATCCCGGGTCAGCGCCTCAATCGGCCTGCGGGCTCGCCGTCGCCAGTCGACGCAAGGTCTCGATGGCCAATGAAGGTGCGATATCGGATTCCTCGACCGCCTTCTTCATCGCCGGCGCCAGATCCGGCGCGATCCTGGGGGCCGTCATGCTCCACTCGCCGAACAGTCGCCCCGCGACCGGGGCCCTGTGAACTATGGTGATCGCGCTATGCCGCGGATCCTCGGACAGGCGCCGCAGCAGCCTGTCCAGGTCTTCGGGATAGCCTTCGACAACCTGGAAGAAGACGCCGTCGCTGTAGGTCAGCGCGCCGCTGACGCCGTCGCGGCGATTGTTGCGTTGCGAGACCGCCAGAACGTCCGCGATCAGCAGCAGGGAATCGACCGAGACCGTCGCACGACTGCGGTAGGCGAGGCGCTCAAGTGAACGCGCCATCAGGCCTTCGCGCCCTGCACCGGATCATCCGCCCAGATAACGCACATTTTCGGAGCACTCCGGACAGCGGCCGACAGGTTTCAGGCCGTTTCTGGTCGTCAACGCGCAGCCTTTGCAGGCGGTTGCCAGAACCCCGCCAAGAAGACGGTCACCGCCCGGTTCGACACGGGCGAGGTTTCCACCGCCATCTGCGAGTTTGCCGGTCGACAAGCTGCGCCACAGGACCGCGAGGCACGCCTTGAATGTCATCGGTTCCACCCCGCACGCATCGTCAAGCACAGAGAAATACGTGTGTTTTGAAGCGCCACAACCTTCACTTTAGGCTTAGGAATGCGTCGCCGGTGCTTTTGCCCGCGTCGCCGGCCGGCGCCAGCCCGCCGCCCCGCTTCCGCCGCGGACAAATCCACCGGACCTGAGGAACCGAACGGGTCTGCGGCGATTGGCCGGAACAGGCGCGCCCTGCGCGCCGTCACACGTCGCAGTGCGGGACCGCCGTGAGGATCGCCACCTTCAACATCAACGGGGTGAACACCCGTCTCGCCAATCTGCTCGACTGGCTCAAGGCCGAGGCCCCGGACATCGCCTGTCTGCAGGAGCTGAAGGCGACCGCACGCCAGTTCCCCGAGGTCGCGATCCGGGAGGCCGGCTATGACGCGGTCTGGGAGGGCGAGCACCGGTGGAACGGCGTGGCGATCCTGTCGCGGGTGGGCGCCCCGGTCGTCACCCGCCGCTCGCTTCCCGGCGACCCGGCGGACCGGCAGAGCCGCTATCTGGAGGCCGCCGTCCAGGGTGTTCTCGTCGGCTGCCTCTATCTGCCCAACGGCAATCCCCGCCCCGGTCCGAAGTTCGACTACAAGCTCGCCTGGATGGAGAGACTGATCGCACACGCCGCCGGGCTCGTGACGGTCGACGCGCCCGTTGTCCTGTGCGGCGATTACAATGTCGTCCCTACCGAAGCTGATATCTACGACAGCCGCTCCTGGAAGGCGAACGCCCTCCTCCAGCCCGAGAGCCGGGCGGGTTTCGCCCGGCTGCTCGACCAGGGCTGGACCGACGCCCTGCGCGAACGGTTTCCGGAGCAGCCGCCCTGGACCTTCTGGCAATATTTGCGCGAGGCCTGGGCGAGAGATGCGGGCCTGAGGATCGACCACCTCCTCCTCAATCCACGGGCAGCGGCCCGACTGAAGGACGCCGGGGTGGATGCGGCGGTGCGGGGACGGGAAAGAGCGAGCGACCACGCTCCGGCCTGGATCGAGCTGGCCGACACCGACCCCGCTTGAGCCCTTCAGGGACGCGGGGCGGCGCCCCACGCCCTGGGCGCGTCGTGGTCGCGGCCGAACCGCCGCAGCACGACCTTCAGGCCCGGCTCCTGGACCAGAGCGAGAGCCTGCGGAACCGCGACCCACCGGCGCTCCCGCTGTTGTCGCTCGGGCCAGTCCGCCAGTTCGATGGAAACCTCCAGGGCATAGACCGCCATACGCACCGGGCGCGTCCGCCCCCCACGCCCCGTCTTGACGGTGTCAAAGGCGCCGATGGGGTGCTCGCCGATCACGCCCTGGACTCCGGCTTCTTCCACCGCCTCCTGGGCGGCGGCCTCCCAGTCGGTCTTTCCCGGCATCCGATGCCCCTTGGGGAGGATCCAGCGGCGCGTCTCGCGCGACGTCACCAGCAGCACGTGCACGCTCCCCGCACGCCGCTGCCAACACAGGGCGGCGACCTGATGAACCACGGATGGGGCGGGCAAGGACATGGATTCGAATAGCGCGGGCCGGCGCAAAACGGCGCCGATTGTGACAGTTGATCAGAGCCCTGATGAATCTGGGTGTCGCCGTCAAGGGTTGGTCCTACCCTCAGGCCTGTGTCCAGAAGGCGCGGGTGCGCTCACCGATCGTCGCGCCCGCCGTCTCGACCCGGCGTTCGATCCGGCTGCGAAACGCATCCGCCGGTTCCGGGCCCGCCAGCAGCCGCAGGCTCCGGATGATGCGGGTGATGCGCAGATGGTTGTGGTCCGAAGGTTCGAGCCAATGGCCGGACCGGTCATAGAAGTCCGCCATCATCGCCGCGGCGCGCCGCAGGTTCGCCTGGGCCGGGATGGAGCCGCGAACCGCGGCGATATCGGCCGGGGTGAGCACCGGCGAGCCGGGAACCGCCCGGCTGGGCTCCGCGAGTGGAAAGAGCCACTGGATGAAGTCGTGATGACGCTCCAGCTCCGTCGGCGTGAAGGCCAGGACGGTCTCGATCGGCCGCCCGCGTCCATCGGCCCCGGTCCCCTCCAGAAACGCGACGACCTCGCTCATAGCCTCACGCTCTGCCCCGCTCACGGTCGTCCTGTCCGGCCAGGCGCTCGGCCAGCACCGTCAGACGGCAGCCGGCATGACCGGCCGCCGCGACGGGACTCGTCAGGACGAAGCCGCGCCCGTTCACGGATCGGTCGGCGCCTGTCCCGGCGCAGACTTGAAGGTCTTGCCCACCTCGCCCGCGTCCGGGCCGTCAGGCCCAGCCCGGCGAGCGGCCTCACGCCCCGTGGCAATCACATCCTTGTCCGGCGTTGCGGGATCGGGCTTCCCGCCCGGCGCGGCGCCGTTGGCCTTGCGTCCCTCGGACTGTTTGTCACCCATATCGGCCTCCTGCGGTTGGACGTTGTTTGGAAACCGACGCCCTGCCGATTCCGTTCCGGGCCTAACGATCCCTCGGTCACGCGGCGCTCGCGGAACGGATCGGGATCGCCGCCGTTCTCGACGCCCAAGGTCGCGGAACGTCGCGTCCCGAGGCCCGGAGTGTCGCGTGTCGCCCTACTATTGCATCGTCAACCTGCCGGGCGCGCCCGCGCGTGAGATCGCGGTCCTCGCCGTCAAGGACGAGACGTCCGCCGGCGAGGATCTGGTGCGGTTCGCCGAGCGCTGGCCGGGATACGAGACGATCGCCCTCTACAGCGGCGAGCGGTCGATCGCCGTCCTCGCCAACCCGGCCCTCGGCTTCGCAGCGGAACCCCTGCCGGGCTTTTCCGAGGCGGCCTGACGGCGGCCCTGGCGGTTCGCCATCCGCCTGCCGCCCGGGCGCCGGGTCAGAGGAGCGAGCGACGCACGGAGCCGAACGCCTGGACGGGCGTTGGCGGCGGATGACCTCCGCCGCCTCCAGCCCTGCACCGCTCTCGCTACCCCGTGAGAAGGCCTATCTTCGTGACCTGGGGCGGGCGTTCGCCGGAGCCCTCGTCTTCAATATCCCGCTCCTGATGACGATGGAAATGTGGGAGCAAGGGGTTGTGATGGACCGCTGGCGCCTGCTTGCGTTCATCGCGGGCGGCCTGCCTCTGCTCTACGGCCTGGCCTGGTACGCCGGCTTTTCCCGCACGCGAGGTCCGGTCAGCGACCTTCTGGACACCGGCGTGGCCCTGGCCGTCGGCTTCATCACCGCCTCCGCGCTGCTGATCCTGTTCGGCGTCGTCGAATGGGACGTCTCGCCCCACGAAGCCGTGGGCATGGTGGCGCTGCAGGCCGTCCCCGGCGCCATGGGCGCGCTGCTGGCCCGCCGCCAGCTCAGCGGATCGCGGGACGAGGGGGCGGGTGATGAGGAAGAAGCTTCGTATGGCGGAGAGCTCTTCCTCATGGCGGCCGGCGCCCTGTTCTTCGCCCTCAACGTCGCCCCGACCGAGGAGATGATCCTGATCGCCTACAAGGCCACGCCCCTTCACATCCTGGCCCTGATCGTCACCTCGATCGTCCTGCTTCATCTCATCGTCTTCAACGCCGGCTTCGCGGGCCAGGAAGAGGCGGACCGCCCGCTGACGGCCTTCTTCCACTTCACCCTGCCCGGCTACGCCGTCTCGCTCGGCATCAGCCTGTTCGCCCTGTGGGTGTTCGGCCGCATCGAGGGCCACGGCCTCGAAGGGGTGGTCCAGACGATGGTCGTCCTCGGCTTTCCCGCCTCCATCGGCGCCGCCGCCGCCCGCCTCCTGGTCTGACCGTCCATGACAACGCCGCAAAAAGCCCCCGCCCGCACGCCCTCCAGGGCGTCTTCCGCCGGACCGCCGCCCGGACGGCCGTGGCTCCAATGGGCCATGGCCGTCCTCGGCGGTCTCATGACCCTGGGGGTGATCGCCATCGTGGTCCGCGAGGCGGTCGAGCCGCCCGCGCCGCCGGTCCTGAGCGCAAGCCTGCGTCTGAGCCGGCCGACGACGGCGGGATGGGTGGCCGAGGTCCAGATCGACAATGCGGGCGACGACACCGCCGCCGCCGTCGAGGTCGAGGGCGTCCTCGGCGAGGAGACGGCGCACGCCGCCCTCGACTATGTGCCTGGACACGGCCACGCCAGGGTCTCCCTGCGCTTCGACACGAATCCGGGGACCGCGCGCTTCCGGGTTGTGGGATGGTCGGAGCCTTGATCACGCGCCGGGCGCCGCCGCAGACACCGGACGGCCGCTATATCGTCGTCCGGGGCCGCCTCTGGCGGCGCTCGAACCCCGCCCTCGATCCCGACACCCGGGATCGGCAGGTCAAGGCCCTGATGGCCGCACGCCGCGCTGTCCGCGACGCGCTCGCTGCCGGTGATCCCGAGGCGCTGAGGGCGGCGCGCGGAGAGGTCCAGGCCGCCAAGGTCGCCCTGGGCGAGCGCGGTCCGGTCTGGTGGACAGACGGCGCGCCCGATCTCAACCGCCACATGGCGCGCAACACGCCTTACGCCGACTGGGTCGCGGGTCTCGGAGAGAGCGTCTCGCGACCCGCCGGCGATTGAAGGCCGTGTCCTCTGTCCTCCGGAGCCGGCGCCACCGGTTCTCACCGACCGACCGTCAGGCGACGCGCCTGATCCGCCAGGCGGCGCCGTCGACCCCGTCGACGGCCAGCACTGCCTCGACACGGCGACCTCCCGGGCGCCGCGCGATGTGGACGATCAGGTCGATCGCCTGGCCCATCATGCGCCGGGACGGGCGGATCGAGACCTCCGCCATCAGATCCTCGAGCCGTGACAGGGCGTCTTGCGCCGAGTTGGCGTGGATGGTGGTGAGCCCGCCCGGGTGGCCCGTGTTCCAGCTCTTCAGGGTTTCCAGAACCGCCGCCCCGTCCCGAACCTCACCGACGACGATCCGGTCGGGCCGAAGCCGGAGGGCGTCCCGCACGAGGTCGCCGACGCCCACGGGCGGAGCGGACCGCCGGGTCAGGACCGGCAACAGGTCCCAGGCCCCGCATTGCAGTTCCGGGGTATCCTCGATCAGGATGACGCGGTCGCCGGCGAACCCGGGCTCGGCCAGGACCGCATTGGCGAGGGTGGTCTTGCCCGATCCGGTCCCCCCCGAGATGAGGATGTTGGCCCGCGTCTCGACGGCCTGGCGCAGGGCCCGGGCCTGGGCCGCGTCCAGCACCCCGTCGCGCAGATAGTCGTCGAGGCTCCAGATCACGGGCGGGCGCTTCCGGATCGAGAAGGCCGGCGCCGTGACGAGGGGCGGCAAAAGCCCCTGGAAGCGCTCGCCGGTCGCGGGCAGGACGCCCGACAGCCGCGGCGTCTCGCGCGCGACGCTCTCGCCGACATAGTCGGCGACCAGTTTGATGACCCTTTCCCGGGCCTCGGCCGACAGCCGTTCTCCGGTGTCGCAGCGCCCGTCTCCGGCCCGGTCGAGGACCAGCCGCCCGTCCGGATTGGCGAGGATTTCGACCACGGCCGGCTCCTCCAGCGCGGCGAGCACCGTCTCGCCCAGGGCGTGGCGCAGCGCTTCCAGCTTGCGCTCGCCGACGATCGGATGGACCGCCATCAGTCCGGATCAAACGAGCGGGGCTCGGCCGGACGCTCGGCCTCCCGGGCCGTCCGACCCGCCACAATCCGGGCGGCGGTGGCGTCCAGGAGTCGTTCGATCCTCTGCTCGACGGCGGCCTGGACCGTCGGATCCTGATCGACCAGAGCATCAGGCAGTCGAAGGAAGAAGGCCCGCGCCACCTCGATCAGCAGCTCCTGGACGATCTGCATGTCCCGGCCGGTGGCCTTCATATGATCGCGCAGAGACCGGTCCAGGGCCAGCATCCGGTCTTCCGGGTCGGCGCGTGGCGAGCCCATCAGGCCCCGGGTGATGGCGCGCCCGGCCGCCTGGCTCAGCGGCATATGGCCCGCGCGCGCCTCGCGCTCCAGCGCCCGGGCGATCTTCGGATCGCTCAGATAGACCTGTACCCGGGCGGCCGCTCCGTTAGTCCTTGGCATCGGCTAATCCTCTCAGATAATCGAGCGCGGCCTCCTGGGCGGCCATCTCCTGCGTGACCTTGCCCGCGATCTCCGCGGCCTTGGCCGCGATCTTCCTGTCGTCGATGGCGGCCGAGACCTCCTTGAACAACGGCAGGCTGGCCTCGGCGTCCTGGCCCAGGGCCCGGCGCCCCGCCCAAGGGTGCGGTCGTGGCGGCGGCGCGTCGATGCGGACGCCCTGGTCGGGCGCCGCCTCCCCGGCCCGGCTCCGGAACGGCTCGCGCCGGTCATAGAGCAGCTTCTCCGTCCGCAGCGGGCGCCGGCCGGCGACGAACATCAGCTGCTGATCGTCCGGCAGGGACCGGATCTCGCCGGGCTCCAGCAGGGGCCGTTCGATCTCGGCGCGCGACACCGAGCTCCGCCCCGCTCCCATCAACGCCGGGCCGCTCCGGCTCGTGCGAGTCTCCGTCACCGAGCCGGTGAGCTTCGACACCTTGTCCTGGGTCAGCGGGTCCAGGGCCGAGAAGGCGGTATAGACCGCGCAGTTGTCGAGAATGGTGTTGTGGGCGCCGTAGGTCTCGACGATGTCATTCAAGGACTGGGCGACGAACATGGCCTTGACGCCGTAGCCGCTCATCAGGCGCAGGGACTTCTCGAAGAAGGCCAGCCGTCCCAGCAGGGGAAACTCGTCCATGACCATCAGGAGGCTGTGGCGCTTGTCGCGGCCCGTGGCGTCGCGCCTCTCCTCCGCCGTCAGGGCCTGGGCCGCCGCATAGAAGAGCAGCCGCACCAGGGGCCGCAGCGCCGCGGCGTCGGCCGGCGCCACCTGCACATAGAGCGACACCGGCGCCTGCGCACACATCAGGTCGCCCAACGAAAAGTCGGACGCGGACAGGACCCGCTCCAGGTCGTCACCCGCCAGCCACTTCAGATAGGAGCGCGCCGTGCCCTGGACGGAGGTGCGGAACCGGTCGTGCATGGCCGCATAGCCCTTCACGGCGGTGCGGATGAAGGGATGCGCCTCGGGCTCGCCGCCCGGGCCGGCCCGGTGCAGGGTCTTGACCATGACGTCGGCGGCGGCGTCGAGGTCCGCCAGAAGCTCGCGCACCCGGACGAGGCTCTTGTCCGCGTCCTCGGCCGTATAGAGGACGTGCAGGATCACCGCCTCGAGGATTTCCGAGGCCGCCTTGTCCCAGATGGCCTCGTCGTCCCTCACCCCGCCGGGGTCCGACAGAATGGCCACCAGCCTCTGGACCTGGGCCAGTTCTCCCGGGCCCGGCTGGATTTCGGCCAGGGGGTTCCAGCGCGCCGAGACGGGATCGCGCGGGTCGAAATACAGGGCGTGGGAGAACCGCGAGCGCCACCCGGCCGTCACGGACCAGAGTTCGCGCTTGGGATCGTGCACGAGGACGCTCTGCCCCCAGGACAGGAGGGTCGGCGTGACATGTCCCCGGCCCTTGCCGCTGCGCGTCCCGCCTGTGACCAGGGTCGGCCGCAGATCGGTCGTGGCCAGGACCCGTCCCCTGAACAGGCCGAGCACCGCCCCGTCCCGCGCCAGAAGGCCCGCCCCGCGGATGTCCGTCCAGCCGCCCCAGCCCCTGATCCGCCGATGCGGCCGGTCGCCGGCCACGGCGCCGAGCCCCAGTCCGCCGACCCCGCCCAGCAGCATCAGGGGCGCGCATCGGGCCATGACCGCATGGGCCTCCTCCCCGAACTGGCCGCGCCAGATGAAGATGGCCCAGGGCGGATAGAGGGACAGATCCGCATTGACCCGCCAGGCCGGACCGAGCGTTTCGGCCCAGCCGTAGGTCCAGGCGAACAGTTCGGTCGCCGCCGCCGCGCCGACCACCAGACCCAGACCGAGACCGATCAGCCGCATGCGCATCGCCTAGGTTCTGAACCCATAAAGGTCTGAGGGATTCGAGGTCTTCGGAAGGAGACGTCGATGGCGCGATACGATCTGAGCGAAACGGAGTGGCGGCTGATCCAGCCGTTGCTTCCGAACAAGCCCCGCGGCGTGGCCCGCGTGGACGACCGTCGGGTGATCAACGGCATCTTCTACATTCTGAGGACGGGTTCGCCCTGGCGTGACCTGCCGGGTCGCTACGGGCCGCACACGACGGTCTACAATCGCTTCAATCGGTGGGCCAAAGCAGGCGTCTGGGTGCGGGTGTTCGAGGCGCTGTCGGCGGCGTCGCCGGGTTCGATGCACCTGATCGACAGTTCGATCATTCGGGCCCACCAGCACGCCGCCGGTGGAAAAAGGGGGCCGGATCACGCCATCGGCCGATCTCGTGGGGGACTGAGCACCAAGATCAACGCCCTGGTCGATCAGGACGGATTGCCGCTCAGGATCACCCTCTCGGCCGGCCAGGCGTCCGACAAGGCCGCCGTCGAGGAACTGATCTACGGCCTCAAGCCCGCCAAGGCGCTCGTCGCCGACAGAGGTTACGACGCACAGGCCGTCATCGATCTGGTCCGCTCTCGCGGCGGCTGCGCCCATATCCCGACCCAGAAGGATCGCAAGGTCCAGCGCTCCGTCGATCCCGCCATCTATCGACAGCGCAACGTCGTGGAGCGCTACTTCTGCAAGCTCAAGCACTTCCGCCGCGTCGCCACACGCTTCGACAAACTGGCCCGCAACTTCCTCGCCGCCGTACTGCTGGCCTCAACCCGCCTGTGGCTCAGAGCTTATGAGTCCACGACCTAAGCCGAACGGGTAGCTAAACTGACGGGCATAGGACGGTCCCGCGACTGTGGTGCGGTTGTGAAGCTGCGCCAGAATCTCTTCCTTAGCACCCTATAATCGGCGAGTGGGCGGCTCGGGGCGCGCCCCTTGGGCCGACTCCAAGCCCCAGTTACGAGAAGCGTCGCCCGAGCTGGTATTTCCGCCAGAGTGGGCCCGGACGAGCTAACCCATGCAGATGACATGAGGCGTCGAAAGATCGCGCAGGGTAGCGTCCGACAAGCAGACATTCCGAAGGACAGCTACGAGCCCGGGGTGGCTACTGGTGGCGCAGGTCTGAGAAGCGCCATGAGCGGACATTTACCGCGTGTCGGAGAGCGGACATCGAGCACCGTGGCGGGTGCAGCCCGGCAACCCACTCACGCTCGCCCTGGCACTTCTGCTCGCCATCGCGAGAGGGAGGGGCGGCCTCTGCAAACACGCGGCCGCGGCTGACTATCATCTCGTCAGTTGCAGACTGATCTCCGGTCACGCGTGTGAAGTGTCTTCGGCCAGCCAGCCGACGGCGTTGGCGAGCCAGCGGGTCTGTAGCGGCCCGGCCATATCCGGCAGACGATGCACCAGCACCCGCATGCCGTCCTTGCGCACGATGAAGCTGGCGGCGCCGTTCTGGCGGTCGTGGTCACGGCTGTAGGCGGCGATGACCTCGACGCCCTGCCCCTCGATCACCAGACCATTTGAGGGCTGGCCCTCGACCTGATGCAGGACGCTCATGCCGCAGTCGACGGGCACGCCGTCGAAGGTCGAATGGGCGCGGACATAGTTCCAGTTGCCCATCCAGGGCGCGCGCAGGCCGCCGACCTGACCCGCATAGTCGAACAGTCCGAGGCCGGAGAGCTGCTTCGCCACCCCGTCGGCCAGACCGTCCTCCTGGATCACAGCCAGCAGCGGCGTACCGGCACGGACGGCGGCCAGAACCTCCTCCGGCAGTTCGCCCAGCACCACCGGCGGCGTCTGGCCCGGAGTCGGCTGGGCCTCCAGACCGGTTTCCTCGCCGATTTGCCGTCGCGCGATCTCATCGGCCTTCAGACCCGAGGCGATGATCCCGTCATAGCGGCCGCCCGCGATCACATCCTCCAGCGTCACGCCCGGCAGGCCCTCAAGCTTCGTCCGCAGGCTGCGGGCGATGCCCGAGACCCCGATCCGCAGTGGCCGCCTCGCCGCCGCCGGACCGGTCGCCCACAGCTCCCGCTCCGAGGTCACCCCGCCGACCGTGACACGCAATCGGTGCAGCCCCTCCTCGGCGAAGGCCGGCGACCGCACGCTCTCGGCGACCAGATAGCTGAACTGATCGGGCGTCTGCTGGGGCGCCGGGCGCCGCGCGAAGACCGTTTCCGCCCCCGACGGCCCCGTCAGGCTCACAACGATCTCGCCGGTCGCGGACGTCGCCGCATCGTTGAACAGCCACAGGTCCAGCTCGGCCGTCTCCCCGAGCGCATAGGCCAGGGCCTTTGGCTTGGCGACGGCCATGACGGGCCTCAGCGCCTGCCCCAGCAGCTCAGGATCGGCCTTGAAGTAGCGCAGGTTGTCGACGATGCCCGAGTGGTTCTCGATCGCCGTGCTCTCCCAGCCGGAAACGCACGCCACGTCCACCGTCTCGCCCAGACGGATGTTCTCCAGATAGTTCCGCCAGCTCTCGTAGGCCTTGCGCCCGACCGACAGGAACAGGGCCTCGGTCGTCTGGAAGGCGCCGCGGAAACCCCAGCGGTCCAGATAGGCGCTGGTCGCCGCCACCACGACCTTGTGGTCCCCCAAGTCGTAGCTCTTGCCGCCGTGGGCCAGGATGTCGGCGACGATCTTCACATGGTTGTCGGCGACGGCGCAGCCCTGCATCTCGCCGAATTCGACGATGAAGGGCTTGCCCTTCTGCATGTGCACATAGTCGTCTTTCGACTTGTAGAAGCGGTCGTACCACTGGTCGCCGGCCGCCTGGTGCTCGACCCACCAGCCGCCCCACTCCTCGACGTCGGAGCGGAAGTAGTGGTCGTTGTACGGCAGGTACATGGCCTGGGCCGCGCCGCGCTTCACGAAGCCGTCGTTCAGGACCACCGCCCGGCTCGGATCCTCGTCATGGATGGCCTTGAGCACGAACTGGACGTCGGGATTGGCCAGGTTCGCGCCGATCTCGTTCTGAAGCGTGTACTGGACCAGCGACGGATGCGAGCGGAAGGCGCGGGCCATGGCGCGGCATTTCTCAACCATGAAGTCGCGGCTGAAGGCGTCGGCGGGCGACAAGCTCTCGCCGGGCTGGAGGTCGCGGCCGACGGCATGGCGGCCGCCGCCAGGCTCCATCACCCGCATCAGCCCCATCTCGTCCATGGCCGCGAAGACCTCGGGCTTGCCGACGTTGCGGTGGAAGTGGAGCGTGTTCAGACCCAGGGTCTTGGCCGCGGTCACTTCACGCTTCGCCAACTCCGGCGTGGGCCAGAGACCGTTGTAGCCCCAGTAGCCCCAGGAGATCGCCGAGTAGAGCCGCGTCCGGCGGCCGTTCAGACGCAGCAGGGCGTCGGTTCCGACGCCCTCGACCCCGAACCAGCGGAAGCCGAAGCGCGGCTCGCGCGTGTCGATTGCCTCAGGAGTTTCCGCCCAGCGGAAGCGCAGGCGATAGAGATTCGGCGTCTCCAGATCCCAAAGTTTCGCGGTGGGCGCCGTCACCGTGAACCGGGCGCGCAGGCGCCGGTCGCCGAGAGTCTCCAGCGCGTCCAGACGGACGACGGCCGGAACCCTCTGCCCCGTCCTGTCGTCGACCAGTTCGACGCCGGCTTTCGACCGCAGGCTGGGGATGGCCGAGGCCGCGACCGGCTGCTCCAGCAGGATGTCCATCAACCCGGTGACCGTGCGCGGCTCGGGCGTATTGAGCACCCAGGCGTCGTCGATACGGCCGGTCATCGGATGCAGGCTCAGGGCCAGACCCCGGTCGATGCCGCCAAAGCCGTGCGAGGCGAACAGCTTCACCTTACCCCAGACCATGGTGGTGGAATCTCGCCAGTCGTAGCGCCCGCCCGGATTGGTGATGCGGATCGCCAACCGGTTCGCCTGCCCCGGCCGCATGGCCTCGGTCAGGTCACAGCTGAACGGCAGCTCCGACATGATCGAATAGCCGACCAGAATCTCGTTCAGGAAGACCTCGGCCCGGAGGCGCGCCCCGCGCAGGTTGAGCAGCACCCGCCGGCCCGCCGCCTCGGCCGGAATGTCGACGGCCTTCGACCACCAGGACACGCCCTTGTAGGCGCCATACTGCGGGACATTGTCGGTCTCCGCGTAGCGGTATTCGTCGGGGCCATAGGGCCGCGTGCCGAACCGACCCCAGAGATGCTCCTCGACCGTGGTCGGCAGGCTGACGGTCAGGGCGTCGACGGACTTCAGCGCGTCCCAGCCGCCGGTCGGCGGATTGACTGGCAAGGCCGCCAGATCGAAGGCCCCGGGCAGATGGATGTCGTCATCCTTCCAGGCCGCGCCCTCATCGATCCACAGGCTCCAACCTTCGTCGGCGATGGCCAGGGCGCCAGCGCCCGCAGCTGCGGATTCTGTGGCTGTGACGGCGACCACGGAGGCGGTGCCGGCTGTCAGGAAACCTCGTCGATCCAGCTGCATAGCGGTCCGCTTTCATAAAAAGGCGGGCGTCGGCGAACCGACGCCCGCAGGCCATCCCGGGGAAGGAGAATAAGGGACGGCAGTCCGGTTAGAACGACATCCGCGCGCCGACGAAGAACTGGCGGCCGGTCCGGCCGAAGGAGGTCGTCACGGGGCTGGCGGAGTAGGCATAGCGATCGTTCGCCTGATCGGTGAGGTTCAGGGCCTCGACGGTCAGGCTGAAGTTGTCGTTGAACTTGTAGGTCGAGGAGAAGTCGACATTGAGGGTGGCCGCGCTACCTCCAAAATCATTGACCAGGGGACTGTCGCAGACACCCGGATCGCAGGTGCCGGTCGCCAGCGGATAGGTCGTCTGGTACTCGGCGCGATACGAGGTCGAGACACGCGCCGAGAACTTCGGGACTTCGTAGTAGAGTGTGAAGTTGAAGGCGTCAGGCGAGGCGCCGAGGAACGGGCCCTTGCCCACCACGAGAGGCTGCGGGCTCAGAATGTAGCTCAGCTCGCTTTCGATATGGGTGTAGTTCGCTTGGATGCCGAGGTTTTCGAAATACCAGGGCAGGAATTTCAGAGCCTGCTGGTAGGACAGTTCAATGCCTCTCAGATAGCCCCCGGGAGCGTCACGGAACTGGCGCACCCCGAAGAGCTGGTCGCTGTCGAGATAGGCCCGCTGGTTGGCCAGATTGGCATTGGGAACCGCGCCCGGCGCATCGAGGAAGGCTTCGCGCAACTGGGCGATCTCGTCGGCCGAGAGGATTTCCGACAGCCGGTTCTCGCCGACCAAGGTCTGCGGGAAGCTGCTGATCTCCTTGTCGAAGAGGGCGACCGAGAACAGGGCGTCGCGGGCGAAATACCATTCGAAGCTGAGGTCGTAGTTGGTGGCGCGGAAGGGCTGCAGCTTGGGATTGCCAAGGGTGATGCTGCCGCCCGTGGTGGCGCCGGCGGTGTTGGGTACGGAGAAGGCGGTGATGCTGGGCGCCAGATTTCCGAGCAGGGGGCGGGCCATCACCTTGGCGGCGCCGAAGCGCAGGAACATCTTGTCCGACAGCTCATAGACGACGTTCACCGACGGCAGGGTGTCGTCATAGTCGTTGGTCGCCGAGACCTGACGGGCCGTGGTTGTCAGGCCGCTCGATTCCAGTTCAGTCAGGGCGTAGCGTACCCCGACATTACCGCGCAGACGTCGATCGAACAGCAGGGTGTCGAAGTCGGCTTGCAGGTAGAAGCTGGTGTCGGTCTCGTCTACGCCGAATGAGCTCGCGGGGCTGCGCAGCCTGGACAGCCGCCAGTCGCCCCATTTGTTGATACAGTCGCAGGTGAAGCCGAACCTGTTGTCGAAGGCCTGCAGGTTGGGCGCCCAGAACGACGTCGGCATGCCGTTGGGCACATCCAGCCCCTGCCCCCAGGAGATCAGCTGGCCCATGTCCTTGACGGTTGTGGGCGAGCCCCCCTCGAGCAGACTGGGGTTGACGGTGTCCCCGATCAGGCGCTCGGCCTGGCTGGTGCTGAAGCCGAATTGACGCTGGCCGCCGCCGAACTTCAACGTGATGCTGTCGTTGGCCTCGAACGCGAAGTCGAGCCTGCCGCCGCTGTAGGTGTTCTCGACCGAGCGACGGTAGTTCCTCAGGGCGGAGAAGCCCTTCACGAAATCCCACTTGGTCGGATCGGCTGTGTCGAACCCGAAATTCATCAGCGGGAAGTCGCCGCCGCCACGAGCGTCATAGACGAAGTAGTCGTTGCCGGCCGTGCCGTTGCCGGAGTCCAGGCGGGTGAACTCGGCCAGCAGGCCCTGGCTCTCGTTGGTCGACTTCGAGGCGCCGTAGGTAAAGTTCAGGCGCAGCCTGTCGGTGAACTGGTGATCGACATTGATCGACAGCTGCTGGAACTCGGTCGTGAAGGTCCCTGAGTCGGCCGCCGAGCGGAAATCGACATTGCCCAGCTTCAGATAGGTCGCCTGGCTGCCGTCGTCGCTGACGGCGGCGTCGATCAGTCGCGTCGCGGGTCGGCCGATGAAGGCGCCGCGCATGGCCAGGCCGTAAGGGTCATTGATGTAACCCGGGGACAGCGGATTGTTATAGTATTCGTAGACGTCCAGGTTGTTGGGATTGAAGCTGAAGCCATAGCCCGGGACGAGCGCGCCGCCGTTCTGGGACTCCCCGCAATCGATGGCGTCCCGGATACGGTTCCCGTTGGAGCCCGTCAGGACGGGCTGCGAGGTGCAGGTCGAATAAAGGGCGCGCCTCTGGGCCGCAGACCCCTGGTTCGTATTGACGGTCCCCGGGCTGGGCGCGCCCGGCCGCGCGGTATTGTAGCTGTAGTTCGTGGCGTTGGGGATCACGCCGGAGGTATTGTTGCGGTTCAGGCCAACGGGGACGATCTGATAATTGACCGAAGAGCTGTCGAACGTGGAATAGAGGCCATCGACACTGACGGTCGTCCGGTCGGTCGGTCGCCACTGGGCGCCGAGCGTCAGGCCCAGCCGCTCCTGTTCGATCTCGCGGTGATTGATCGTGGGCAAGGCGGGAATACGCACCAAAGATCCACGTCCGTTGCCGTTGATCAGGGCGTAGGCGGCGGGATCCGACCCGGTCATCAGGGCCAGGGCATTGGGGTTGGTGACGTTGGGAATCGTCGTGCCGATGGGACGTGCGAAGCCCTGGTATTCCGATCCGGCCGGGGTGCTGGTGCCCTGGAAGGTGGCGCCGCGGTAGGCGTAGTCGCTCTGCCCCGGACCGCGCTCGTAGCTGTCGCTGATCGAGTTGCGCTTGTTATAGGCGACCGAGCCGAGGATTCCGAACTCGCCGATATGGTTGAACCGCCAGCGATCGGAGATCAGCCCCGCCACGCGCGGATTGTTGGTCTCGCCGTTGGCGTAATAGGCATCCTGGACAGAAAGGCCGAAACGCCGACCCGGGAAATTGAACGGGCGACCGGAAACCAGATCGACGGTGGCGCCGAGCGCGCCTTCATCGGTCTCGGCCGACGCCGTCTTCTGAACCTTGAGGGAGCTGAACAACTCCGAAGCAAAGGTCGAGAAATCGAAGCCGCGGCCCCGGTTGGGGCTGGAGCCAGAGTCGTTCGAACCTGCAGTCGAAAGGGTTTCGAGGCCGTTCAGCCGTACCCGGGTGAAATCCCCGCCCAGGCCCCGGACCGAAATTGTGCGCCCCTCCCCGTTGTCCCGGTCAATCGAAACGCCAGGCAGACGTTGCAGGGACTCGGCCAGATTGGCGTCCGGGAAGTCGGCGATGTCCTCCGCGTTGATGGCGTCGACCATGACATTGGAGTTGCGCTTGGTGTCGAGCGCTCGGCGAAGCGAAGCGCGGATGCCGGTCACCACGACTTCCTCGACCTCGCTGGCTTGGGAGTCGGCCGCCGGCTCGGCGGTCGGCGGTGTTGTCTGGGCCTGGACCGCACCCGCCATTAGGATTCCCGACGCCATAACGGCGATCAGGGACACTGAAGACAACAAGCCGCTGTTCTGCTGAGTATTTTTCACTGCAAATCCCTCCTGGAGCGCCGGCTCTTTTGGGCCCGGTCACGGTTTCTGATGCGGGCGACAGCCCTTGGTCACAGTCGGCGGAAGATTGACACCGGTGTCGCCTCTCCCCGTGCTTCGGCCGAAGTTGTCCAAGAGGCCAAGCGCAGGCCGCGCTTCCCTTGATCTGTTCCTGGGTTTCACTCCGCCCCGGTCTTCACGCCGGTAGGCACGGATTTACGGTAGCTATATAATAATACAATTCAAGCTATCCGCGGCAGAATTGTTGGGCCGGGACTGTTTGTATCAAGGTCGAAACAGTTCGGGCCGAACAGCGATCCTCATTCCGCCGCAGCCGTTGCACTTTCCACAACCCGTCCATGGTGCGGTTCGCACCATCAGTCGCGCGCTTGGCGCCGGCCGATCAAAGTCGGATATGCGCCAGAAGCGGTCCTTCGCTGCCGCGTGCAAACACGACATTCAGCGTGCGCTCGAACGTCGGCTTTCCGGCGGATAGCCTCCCGACGGCTCCCGTTGAGAACGTTTTTCGGCCGGCACTTCCGAACTCAATCGTCGTAAAGGTGCAACGTAACAGGCCCAGAGATCTCGCTGAGCCAACCTGAGCGTGGATGGCGTGACCAGCAGCTTGATGACGTCCCTCCTGTTCCAAGCCGGGCGCTAGAACCTTCTAGTCAAAGTCACCCTTGAAAAGTAACGCGATTTTACATTCTTGCCATGATCTGGCTACGTAATTTCACGTAGTCAGGTTCGATGACCATAAGCCGACTAACTGCCGCCTCTGCCAGAGCCAAAGCCGCCAAATGCCTCAAAGCCGCAGAACTAACCTCAAATCCGATCCACAGGGCCGAACTGCTCAGCTTGGCGGCCATGTTTGATGAGAAGGCCCGCAAACTCGGTGGGGGCGATAGGTCTCCGACAAATGAAGGCTAACTTCACGATCGGGGACGGCTGCGCACGACTTGCGATTGGCGGAACGTCCGCTTGCTGGTGGTCTGGGCAATGTCCACGTGTTTTGGCCTAGTGCCGGGGACCAAGTCGACTCAAAGCGATCATCGCGCCGACGTCTCAGAAGCGCCAGAAGCGGTCTATCAATGTCGCCCGGCAACACGACATTCAGCGTGCGCTCGAAAGTCGGCTTTCCGGCCGATAGCCTAAGGCGGCTTCCGACCCATGGCGGACATCATGCGAAAACCATGCAACGTTATCGATATGAAAAATGTCATGGCGACCGCAGCCTTTGCCCTCTCGATCAACGCAGCGACGGCTAACGCTCAGACTGTGCAAATCGGGCAAGATCACGCCCCGTCCAACTCCACCTTTCTGGCGGGCTACAGAGCCAGCGCGAGCAACGGCCCTTTAGCGGGAGTGTGGATCACAGAGTTTTTCCGCACCAATGAACAACCCTACCGGTTCCTCGCTCGTCGTGCGCTCGCCGCCACGGCTGGGGAAGAGCAGGTTCAGGTCATTGATGAGCGGGAATGCCCTGCTCTCGCTTCTGTTTTGGAGTCGCTGAACGGCCTGCCGATGCCGACTGTAAGGGTTCGGAATCTGTCTCGGCAAGATAGTTTTGGCCCGTTTTTCCCGTCGCCTACTACTCAGCGGACGGAGGCCGCAAGCTACACGATTTGGGCCTCGGCCACTCAGTCCGATGGCTCCTTTGCAGATTTGCGAGTGAGTGGAACGGAAGGTCAGATCGGCGGCTGGGGCCGGTTCGCAGACCAGCTCCTCTTCAGATGCTGGTCCTCTGTGACGCAATAGGCTTCAGGCATTCAGAAATGACAACGCCGAGGTCCCGTATCCACCCGTTGCGGACTTTCACAACGACCGATATTTTGAAGCATGATTGCAGCGCTTGCCTTTGCCCTGGGCCTCCAGGTTGCTCCAATTTCACCGGCGCTGCCGCAGGATCCGGGAACTGAGCGTCGCGCCGCGGCGGCTGCCCTTTTTCCGCGACAGGCTTACACGGCCGAGTACCATCACGGGATGAACATGGCCGCTGCTCGTCTTTCGGCCGAGGTGCTGAACGCGCGGGGCGTGAACCTTTATGACCGTGACTTCCGCCTGTCGGACCGCTTGGCGGCCAGGGCGATCGCCTCGCCCGATGCTCTTATCGACCAGGCGATCCTGTGCGTCTCTGAGCCGATCGCGCAGAGGCTAGGCGTCCCGGACCTGCTAGCGCTCAAGGCTTTCGCAACGAGTCCGGAAGGGCGTAATTTCTGGTCGTTCTATTTCAGCAATCTTCAATGGATAGCGTGCTTCGACCGGCCGGTCAGGCTGTATCTGGCACCGTTCGTGGAAGAAGATCTCGCCGCCGTGATCGCTGAGACCCCACCGAAGTGATGCCAATCTCACTTGGGGTGAGGGTCCGGTGTCGGGCGGCAGGCGAAAGACCGCTCTCGACCCGTTGCGGACGTTGATCCAACCTTGCATGCGAGCTGCTTTCGGAAGACTCATCTCGGATGAACAGACGAGCGCTCTTCATTGCGATTTCCACCACAGGTGCGCTCTTTGTCGGAGGAGCCTGTCTCGCCCAAAGCCGAACAGAGACAGCTACCGCTTTGCTGGGGCGGACGGGAGCCACCCTTACCGTTCGTTCGGTCGATGACCCGCAACGCCCCGGAACAGCGAGACGCACGGCCATCCTCGTGGGGTCCAACGGCGTCACCCGCACAATGAGGTTGAACGACGGGGGCGGATTGGTGCGAAACAACTCGATCAACCTGATCGCCATCCACCCCGGCGACGACTTCAAGCTTGTGAGCCAGCGAGACTGCGTTGACGTCGATCCCGTTCACGCACGTCTGACCGCGTGCCCGGTGCGGCAAGCGTGTCGTGCTCAACCCGATGAAATTTATGTAGGGCGTTGGGACTGGATGAACGGCTTCGATCCGCCCCATGCCAGCTTCACGTTCAGATTCAGGTTCCTCCCGTCATATGAAGCAATGTGCTCCACCTGAACTGGAGCGCCCGCTTCCCACCCCTAGGGGAAGACCGGAATGTCCGCTCACTGGTGATCAGGGCAATGTCCGCGTTCTGGCATGATGCCGGGGACCGAAATCGACCCAATGCGGACGCTCACCGATGCCAAATTCAGGACGATGGGTTTACAGGGGCAGTATTACCACTCGCTCGTAGCCTCCCCTTCCGTCGCCGGTCGGCAAAACCGCGAGTTCGTCATTGGGGTAGTTGATGAGGTCCCGCACCAAGCGGGCGAAATCCTCGCTATGCTCACGGTTGCAGACGAGCACAAAGCCGCCTTCTCCGGTCGGCTCCACGGTGTATTCAGCTGCACCCGCCTTCAGGCGATCAAGTATGCGTCCCATAGCGTTGGTTATGAAAATGCGAACGCCACAGATTGTCCAGCGTCACAATATCAGAGGTTCATGAACGGGAGCGCAGTTGACCGGCGTTCCGACCCTTTATGCCCTGCGATCGACCTTCTCAGCGTTTCAGGTCTCGCCGCCGGAATCATCTCTCTCTGAACGAGCCATAGCGATGCGGGCTTTCAGGGACCTCCGGATTGCCAGGCCGTGCAATGCCGCAGCGACTTCACCGAACGCATAGCCCTCTGCAACGAGCGCGGTGCGAAGGGTCTTTGTTGATGCGGCGCCCCCACTGTCCGCAATCTGATAAGCCCGTTCGAGGACCGGAAGTCGCGAGATTGATGTCCTCGTCAAAGAGCATGCTCCCCCAGCCACGCGGAAGCGGCGACTAGGGCCGCCAACCCGATCCCTGCCAACAACAACCAAATCCAAACCCACGTCGCGGGGCGGAAGACTTTGGGGCGGGGACGGCGACGCATGGGTCCTCTGCGGGCTGAGCGACGAACGAAGGGAGGGAGTTTCTAGGCGGTAACCCGAACCCTCGACAAGCTCCACCGGCTGCGACGCTGGGGCAGACTACAGGTTACCCGGATTGCGGCATCCCCCGTACGACCCAGCCGACCCGAGCGACTGCTTCCCACCCCCAGCCGAAGTCCGGAACGTCCGCTGACTGGCGACAAGGGCACCCCTTCAACAGATTGCGCAACGTGCCACCGAAAGGCGGTATAGGAAAATCGTCCTACGCCTACGTCCGGAGTTGGCGCAGTGCGCCATTAACACTTCCCAAGTCGGCCGGGCATCCCGCCTCGCGACATGGAGAAGCATAATGACTGACACGACCTATTTGGGCGAAATCCTCGTCACCGGGACCCGCCGTGCGCACGGCTCGACGGGCGGTTACGGCGGCAGCGCTGGCGGCCCTCGCGATACGGGCGGTATTCACCAAGACGAGGTGAGCGACAACCCCAACCCGGAGCCGCCCGTCCAGAACGATCCCTGCGCTGACGCGCTGGGCCAATTCGAGGTCAATGCCGACGCGGCCGCCGCGAAGGCGGCGAAGGACATGGAGGAGTTTGCGAAAGGCCATAAGCCGAACGAGACTCCCTTCAACGAGCGCGAATATTTCACCGCGCTGTGGCAACTGCCCGACGGCTCGTTCGACCATGGTCCGATCACGACCAGCGAGGAGACCTTCAGCCAGCCGGGCGGCGGCGATCAAAAGCCCAGCCCCGACGTGGACTTCACGCCGCCCGTCGCGGGCGCCGTCCTCGTCGGCAGCGTCCATAGCCACGGCCCCTTGGGCTGGGTGATGTCGACGGGCCCGAACCACCCTAATGGTGAGCAGTCGGGTCCGAACTCTTACCCTACTGACCAAGACCACCTCAGCGGCATGCAGGCCATGCGGGCTGCCAACGGTGGCGACCGGAACCAGACGAAGTTGTATATCGTTGCACGCGATAGTGACGGGTCGTATGAAATCCCCGGCACGCCCAGGCTGCACGTCTACGATCAGCGGAACCGCGAGGCCGCCATCGGCGGCGGTGTCGGTCCCGAAGTCGATCCGGAGGCTCAACCTTGTCCAAACACCTGATGACTGCACTCGGGGGGGCACTGGCCCTCGTTAGCGCCCTTCCGGCGCAGGCTCAGACAGTAAACGAAAGTTTGCGGCAGGCACCCGCTGCCGCAAATTTCTGGGCCGGGTACTCGTCGCGTGGCGGCGTGGTGGAATTCTACGCACGCCCGCAGGCGGGACCCGGCCAACGGGGACCGACCGAGTTCTTGGCCCGCCGGGGCGGACCGGAAGGTCAGATGATCAGCACCACAACCTGTCCGCAGATCTTTGGCGTCCTCGAAGCGTTGAACGAACTGTCCCCACCCCGTCTCCGCGTCCCCAACGTGGCGCAGCGTAACGCGGCTGCACCGGACTTCCATCCTTGGACTCCGACCCCGCCCGAGCGCCGCAACGTGACGGTTTGGGGGTATGCGGTGCAGCCCGATGGCTCAATGGCCACCATGTCTGTCACCGCAGGCACAGGCTATCTTTACGACTGGACACGCTACGCGGACGACCAGTTGCAATCGTGTTGGAGCCGTCGCCGCTAACCCCAGCTCTGAAGGCCACTTCGGCAAGGTCGTGAGGGGGCCTTTCAAAAAAAGAGTGCCCCACCCGCACCCCGACGCGATGTCAGGGTGCGGGTGGGGAGTTTGATCACGCGGCGTTCTGCTTTGCCGCCCCGGCCTCGACCGCCGCAAGCAGGGTATCGTTGGCGAGGTGGCTGTACCGCTGGGTACTTTGATAGCTGGCGTGCCCCAGCACCTTCCCGACGGCGAACAGGTCCACCCGTTGTTGATCATGAAGCTGGCCGCGCTGTGGCGGAGGTCGTGAATCCTCTGCCCCGGAAGCTTCGCCACCCTAATCGCCCTCTGCCCCACGCGACCCCATCATCACGAATGCGAAAGCGGCATTGCCCAGAGCGGACATTCCCGATCACCGCTTTGAGCCCAAATCAGACATGCGCCCCAGCTCCCTCGTGCCAACCCGTCCATCTCGCCTGAGACTCCTATCTCGCGCGACTTCATCCCGGATGGAAACGCCAAACCCCCATCAGCTGTTGGCCAGACGGGGCCATTGCCTCCTCAACGGAGACCACACGCTTGGATGACTGGTACGTCGCGGGACTGGAAGACGACCTGCGGCCTCGCATGTTTGCCGCGGCGCGCCTCGGCCAGCCAATCGCCCTGGTCACCATCGTCGCCGCGGAGGGCGGCGGGCCGCGCGGTCCGGGCGCCCAGATGGTCGTGACCGCCGACGACATGGGCGGCTTTCTGTCCGGCGGCTGTATCGAGGCCGACGTCGCGATCCATGCGCGGGAAGTGCTGGCCACCGGAGAGCCCGCGCGCCTGGTCTATGGCCGCGGCAGTCCTTTCGTCGATGCGCGCCTGCCCTGCGGCGGACGACTGGAGCTGCTCGTCGAGCGGCTGGCGTTCGACGATCCGGTGATCGCCGGGCTGGAAGCAGCCGAGGCCGATCGCCGTACGGTGACCCTGGTCTCCGACGGCCGCCATCGTCGCCTGGCCGACGGCGAGGCCGCCGGCCCCGGCGCCCTGCGGGTCTATGACCCACCACAACGGCTGATCGTGATCGGGGCCGATCCCTTCGCCATGGCCATGGCCCAGCAGGGTCTGCTCCAGGGCTGGCAGGTCACGCTGGTGCGCCCGAACGGCCCCGAGGCCGCCCCGCCCCTGCCCCTCGCCTACCAACGCGACGCGCCCGCCGCCGCGCTGGCCGCCCTTGAACCCGATCCGTGGACGGCGGTCGCGGTCGCCACCCACGACGCCGACCTCGACCATGACGCCCTGCGCGCCGCCCTGGACAGCCGGGCCGGCTACGTCGGTGTGCTGGGTTCGCGGCGGCGGCTGCCGGAGCGCCTGTCCCGCCTTGATGCCGACGGGGTGCCCGCGGAGGCGATTGAGCGGCTGCACGCCCCCATCGGCATCCCCATCGCCGCCCGATCGCCGCAAGAGGTCGCGGTTTCCGTGGTCGCGGAGATCGTCCAGGCGCGGCAGACTCGGAAACCGAACACGTGACTGCGGGCCGTCACGCCGTCGTCCTGGCCGCCGGCGCCGCATCGCGCTTCGGCGGCGGCAAGCTGACGGCCCACTGGCGCGGCGAGCCATTGATCCGCTGGGCCGTGCGGGCGGCCTTGGCCGCCCGGGTGGAGAGCGTCGTGCTGGTGGTCGGCGCTCTGGCAGGGACCGTGCAAGACGCGGTCTCCGACCTAGCCGCCCCCCGGTTGAAGATCGTTGAGGCCGCCGATTGGACCGAGGGCCTGTCCGCCTCCCTGAAGGCGGGTCTCACCGCCCTGCCTGACGACGCCGCCGCGGTCGCCATCTTTCTCGGCGACATGCCCGAGGTCGATCCCGGTCTCGCCGACCGGCTGCTCGATCTGGTGAGCGACCGCGCCCCGGCCGCCCGGGCGCGCGCGCCGCAGGGGCTGGCGCATCCGACCGCCTTCGCCGCGTCAACCTTCCCCGCCCTGATGGCCCTAACAGGCGACCAGGGCGGGCGTCCGGTCCTGGAGGCCCTGGGGCACGCCGTCGCGACCCTCGACGTGGAGGCCCCCGGCGCAACCTTCGACGTCGACCGGCCGGAAGACCTCAGCCGCCCGTCATAGACATCGGCCGCGCCACGGCGGGCGCCGCGCCCGGGCGGTCGATGCGGAAATCATGCCCCTTCGGCTTGATGGCGATGGCGTCTCGGATCGCGTCCACCAGGGGCGCGTCATCGCCGGGATACGCGCGCAGGACGCTTCTGAGGTCCGCCTTGTCGTCCTGCCCCAGGCACAGGAACAGGTCGCCGGTGCAGGTGACCCGCACCCGGTTGCAGGCTTCGCAGAAGGTGTGGCTCATCGGGGTGATGAAGCCGAGCGTCCCGCCCGTCTCCTCGACCCGGACGTAGCGCGCGGGCCCGCCCGTCCGCTGCGTCATCGGGGTCAGGGTCCAGTGTCGCTCGAAGCCGGCGCGGACGTCCGCCAGGGACAGATACTGGTCTGTGCGATCCGCCTCGATCTCGCCCAGCGGCATGGTCTCGATCAGGGTCAGTCCCATGCCGCGCGAATGGGCCCAACGGACCATGTCGCCGAGCTCATCTGCATTGTCAGCCTTGAGCGCCACAGTATTGATCTTGATCGCAATTCCGGCGACCCGAGCCGCTTCCAGACCCGCCAGCACCTTCGCCAGCTCGCCGCCCCGCGTGATCCGGCGATAGGCTTCCGGATCGAGGGTGTCGATGGACACATTGATCCGTCTGACCCCATGCCGCGCCAGATCCTGTGCGTGCTCGGCCAGCCGCGTCCCGTTGGTGGTCAGGGTCAGTTCCTGCAGCGCCCCGGACGCGAGATGGCGCGAGAGGGAGGCGACCAGATCAAGGAAGCCCTTGCGCACGAGAGGCTCACCGCCCGTCAGCCGCAGCCGCTTCGTGCCCAGGCCGATGAAGGCGGTGCAGACCCGGTCCAGCTCCTCCAGCGACAGCAGTTGGGCGCGCGGCAGGAAGTTCTGGCGCTCGGCCATGCAGTAGACGCAGCGCAGGTCGCACCGGTCGGTCACCGAAACCCGCAGATAGTCGACCCGGCGTCCGAACGGATCGATCAGCGGCCCGCCTCCGGGCGCCGCGGATCGCGCGGCGATCAGGACCGTCATCCCGCGCCCTTCGCCACAGACGTCTCATGGACCCGGCGCGGAGCTCGGGCGGCGGAGGGCAAAAGGCGCATCAGGCGATATCAGGCAGGCGATCGAGGTGTTTGTCCAGGGTGATCGGATAGTCGCGCACCCGCACCCCGGTGGCGTTGTAGATCGCATTGGCGATGGCCGCCCCGACGCCGCACAGGCCGAGTTCCCCCACGCCCTTGGCCTTCATCGGCGAGGATTTGTCGTCCAGCTCGTCGATGAAGATCACCTCCTGATGCGGGATGTCGGCATGGACCGGCACCTCGTAGCCGGCCAGGTCGTGGTTGACGAAGAAGCCCAGCCGCTTGTCGACCGCCAGCTCTTCCATAAGGGCCGCGCCGACCCCCATGGTCATGGCGCCGATGACCTGGCTGCGCGCGGTCTTGGGATTGAGGATCCGTCCGGCCGCGCAGGCCGCCACCATGCGGCGGACCCGGACCTCGCCGGTGATGCCGTCCACCCCGACCTCGACAAAATGCCCGGCGAAGGTCGACTGCTGGTAGGTCTTGTCCAGATCGCCGTATTCGATGTGATCCTCGGCCGTGAGGGTCCCGTCGCGTGCGGCCGAGGCCAGGGCCGCGCTCTGCGCGCCCGAGGTCACCCGTCCGTCGGCGAAGGTCGCGTCGGAACCATAACCCAGCTTCTCAACCACCTGTTCGCGCAGCTTCATACAGGCGGCATAGACGCCGGAGGTCGAGTTGTTCGCCCCCCACTGTCCGCCCGACCCCGCCGCAGCCGGAAAATCGGAATCGCCGAGCCGGACGACGACCTTGTCCAGGCCCACGCCCATGGTCTCCGCCGCCGTCTGGGCGAGGATGGTGTAGGTCCCGGTGCCGATGTCGGTCATGTCGGTCTCGACGATCACAACCCCGTCGCTGTTCAGCCGGACCCGCGCCGCCGACTTCATCAGAAGGTTGTTGCGCAAGCCCGCCGCCATCCCCATCCCGATCAGCCAACGCCCGTCACGTACCGAGGCCGGGGTGGATCTCCGCTGCGACCAGCCGAAGCGCTCGGCCCCGGTCGTCAGGCAGGCGATGAAGGGCCGGCTGGAGAACTGTCGTTCCGGCTTCTCCGGATCGACCTGGGTGTCGTTGACGATGCGGAACTCGACCGGATCCATGCCCAGCTTTTCAGCCATCTCATCCATGGCGATCTCGAGCGCCATCAGCCCCGGCGCCTCGCCCGGCGCCCGCATGGCGTTGCCTTCGGGCAGGTCAAGCACCGCCAGCTTCTGGGCCGTCATCCGGTTGGCGCCGGCATAGATCAGCTTCGTCTGCTGGGTCGCCGTCTCGGTTCCGCCGCCCTCCAGGTCACCGGACCAGCTCTCATGGGCGATGGCGGTTATGCGCCCGTCCCGCTCCGCGCCGATGCGGATGCGCTGGATCGTCGCCGGACGGTGGGTGGTGTTGTTGGCGATCAACGGCCGCTGCAGCGCGACCTTCACCGCCCGCCCGCCTATGGCCCTGGAGCCCAGGGCGGCCATGACCGCGTCGGCCCGGACAAACAGCTTTCCGCCGAAGCCGCCGCCGATATAGGGGGAGTCCAGACGCACATTCTCGGGCTTCAGACCGAAGATCTTGGCCACCTCCCCCTTGCCCCAGGCGATCATCTGATTGGACGTCCACAGCGTCAGCCTGTCGCCCTGCCAGGCGGCCATGGTGGCGTGCGGCTCCATCATCGCATGGCTCTGATCGGGGGTCGTGTAAGTAGCGTCCAGCGTCACCGGCGCGGCGGCAAAGACCCCCTCGAAGTCGCCGTGCCTCGACGCCTCCTTGGGCGACGGCAGCTTCGCCCTGTCCTTCTCGTCGGCCAGATCGAAGGCCCCCTCGGCCCGGACGTAATCGACCTCGATCAGCTGGGCCGCCGACCGCGCCTGTTCGAAGGTCTCGGCGACCACCACCGCGATCGCCTGGTGATAGTGTTGGATCTCGGGACCGCCGAGCAACCTGGCGGTGTTGTTGTCCCCCTTGCCGACGTCCCCGGCGGTATCGGCGGTGACGACTGCCAGGACGCCCGGCGCCGCCTTCGCCCGATCGGTCTTCAGGTTCCGGATGCGACCCTTGGCGATACCGGCGCCGACGACATGGCCATAGGCCGGGTTGGTCGTGATGTCGTGGCGCTCATAGGCGTAGGGAGCGCGGCCCGTGGTCTTGAGCGGTCCGTCGATGCGGTCGAACGGCTTGCCCACGACCCTGGCCTGGTCGATCGCATTCATCCCGGCGGGCGTGTCGAACTTCATCGGCTCAGCCTCTCGCGTCCATGATGGCCGCGGCCAGCGCGCGCTCGGCCAGGGTGACCTTAAAGGCGTTGTCTTGCGTCGGCCTGGCCCCGGCGAGCGCCGCCCCGGCCACGGCCCCGGCGCCTTGCGCGAAGCCCGCCTCGGCCGCCTCGACCCGCCACGGCTTGTGGGCCAGCCCCCCGAAGGCCACCCGACCCGAACCGTCGCCCTGGATGATGGTCGCCACCGAGACGAGAGCGAAGGCGTAGGAGGCGCGATCCCGAACCTTGCGATAGGCGTGGACTCCGCCCGGCGGCTTGGGCAGCGTCACCGCCGTAATCAGATCGCCGGGCGGCAGGGTGGTGTCGATATGCGGCTGGTCTCCCGGCAACCGGTGGAAATCCGCGATCGGAATGACATGGGTCTCACCCGCCGCATTCACCGTCTCGACCTTCGCGTCGAGCACCCGCATGGCCACGGCCATGTCGCTGGGGTGGGTGGCGATACAGGCCTCACTGGATCCGATCACCGCCAGCTGTCGGCTGACCCCACCGATGGCCGAACACCCCGATCCGGGCCTGCGTTTGTTGCAGGCCTGGTTGGTGTCGTAAAAATAGGGGCAGCGGGTTCGCTGCAGGAGATTGCCGGCCGTCGTCGCCTTGTTGCGCAACTGGCCCGAGGCGCCGGACAGCAGGGCCCGGCTCAGCACCGCATAGTCGCGCCGCACCCGACGATCGGACGCGAGGTCGGTGTTCTTCACCAGCGCCCCGATCCGCAGGCCGCCGTCGCGGGTCTCCTCGATCCGGTCCAGGCCCAGCGGCCCGACATCGATCAGGTGCGGCGGGGTCTCGATCTCCAGCTTCATCAGGTCGAGCAGATTGGTGCCGCCGGCGATGAATTTCGCGCCTGGTTTCGCCATGGCCGCCCGCGCGGCCGCCGCAGGGTCCGTGACCCGCTCATAGGTGAAGGGCCTCATGCCGACGCTCCCGCCACCTCGGCCATCGCCTCGGCGATGTTGGAATAGGCGCCGCAGCGACAGATGTTGCCGCTCATCCGTTCGCGCATTTCCAGACTGGTGGCTTCGGGCCGATCGGTCAGGCTGGCCGAGACGTGGCTCGGCACGCCGGCCGTGATCTCTTCCAGAACGGCGACGGCCGAGCAGATCTGGCCCGGCGTGCAATAGCCGCACTGATAGCCGTCGTGCTTGATGAAGGCCGCCTGCATCGGATGCAGATTGTCCGGCTGCCCCAGCCCTTCGATCGTCGTGACCTTCGAGCCCTCGTGCATCACCGCCAGGGTCAGGCAGGCGTTGATGCGGTGGCCGTCGACGATGACGGTGCAGGCTCCGCACTGACCATGGTCACAGCCCTTTTTCGTCCCGGTCAGGTGCAGGTGCTCGCGCAGGGCGTCCAACAAGGTGGTGCGGGTGTCGAGCTCCAGCGTCTGTTTCGCGCCGTTGACCTCGAACGAGACGCCCATGGTGGTCGGCGGCGGTTCCGGCAGCGGGGCCTGCGCCTCCGCGGGAGACACCGCGGCCATGGCCGCTGTCGCGCTTCCCGCCATCAGGACACCTCGTCTCGAGAGTTCAATGTCGCCCGCCATGCCGGCCCCTTGTCGAAGATCGCGCGTCGCTGTCGGCGCACGCCCCCGGACCGAACCGGGTGACCTTGAAACTCAATCAATCCCGCATCCGGAGACATGTTCCATCGATCGCGGAATGTCCCCTGTGTCTTCTGTCAGTCCCTGCCCCGACCGCGCTGGGGACACCCCTGTCAAACGTGACACGCCGCCCCCAGGTCGAGGTCGACGCAACCTCCAACCCACCGCGCGCCACGGCTCACGGAACTGTCTTCAGCCCGTACGGTTTGCCTCTCCACACGCCAATCCGGAGATCGCAGACCTCCACCTCCTTTTACGGAGGCCATCTCCAGGCTCTGGGCCGGCCCCAAACTCCGCGACCGAAAGGACAGCATCATGATCATGAGATGGACTCCCCGCGGACCGATGACCTGGGCGGCGGCGTGTCTCCTAATCGCCGGCACGGCGGCTTGCGGCGATGACGACGCCCGACCCGCGTCGCGCCCAACGGCCTCCACAGCCTCAGCGCCCGCTTCGCCCGAGCAGGCGTCGTCGATCAGGCCCGGCGCCGTCGGCCTCGCGCCATCCGGCCCCCCGGCGACGTCCGACACGCCCGCTGCTCCCCCGGAGACCACGGCCCCAACACCTTCCAACGCTCCGTCGCCATCGTCCTCGCGACGCCGGTGCTATCTGTCCGTGGACGGCAAGGTCCGGGTCGATGGGGAGTGCCTCGTGTTTCCGTTCGGCGACGGCGGCTATACGCTGAACGCCTGGTCCGACGGCAAGCCTCGCCAGTCTCACTTCGCCGTGGTCGTGCGCAATCGCGACGGAACGGGCGACGCGACCTGGAACGCGGATCCCGATGACGACCGGGCCGGCGATCCGCTCGGGACCGTGCGTCTGAACGACGGATGCTGGGTGAACGACCGGGCCCGAATCTGCTCGAACTGACGGCCGACGAGACCGGTTCACCGAAGCCCTCTCGGCTCTCCGACCGTGACGTCCGGGCGCCCCTCGTCTCAGCGCGCCAGGTTCACGCCCCTCACGATCGCCGCCTGGGCGAGACCGGCGCCCGAGGGGATGAGCTCGGCCGTCTTGCCGATGTCCAGGGCTGGAGACCCGGCCCGCAGCCGGGCATAATGCTCGACGCCGCCGCCATCCCGGATCACCGCCCAGGGCGCCGCCCCGGCCTCGTCATGGAAGCCGGTCTTCACCACCACGCCCCTCACCCGTTCATGGCCGAGCGCTCGCACCACCCTCGCTCCCTCCAGCCGCCGCTGGTTCAGCGTCCGGATGACGTCCCGCCGCGCCTGCAGGGTCCGCAGCTTGAGCTCCATTTCCGCGTCGAGCCGGTAGCGACCTCCTGATCGCACCGCGAGGCCTAGCCCCTCCAGGTGCCGCAACCGTCCCCGCGTGAGGGCCGCCCACGCGTCGTTCGCGCCGACGCCGTCATCGACCATGCCGCGTGCGTCGGCCGCCGCCAGCAACCGCTTGTCGAAGCCGGTGAACCGGTCGGCCTGGGTCTCCTTCCAGATCCTGCGCTCCGCCTCGACCCGAGACAGATCGCCCAGCCGCTCCTGCGCCACCTCCTGGGCCCGCGCGCGGAAGCCGTAACCCATGTAGTCGCGCGGAATGACGAGGTCCCGCCCATCCGCCCGTCGCCCCCGGACCAGCACATGGGCGTGCGGCTGATCGGTGTCGTAGTGACAGGTCGCGATCCAGTTCAGGTCCGGCTCGCCGAGATCCGCCCTCACCCGGTCCATCACCGCCCGCACATAGGATCTGAGTTCGAGCCGATCGCCATGCTCGGGCGAGATGATGAACCGGAAATGATGCCGGTCCCCACTCCACCCTGCCGTCGCCGCCTGCGGCCGGATCCCATCCCTCTCGCGGTCAAAGAACTCCGGTCTCGTGCCCTCGGCGCCGGCGCCGGAGCGACCCAGATAGACGACATGCTTGGCCAGGGCGGCCCCGCGATCGACGCCCTTGCCGACATGGCGCGAGACCAGGGCCTTGACGATCACCCTCTGCCGGACGTCCAGCCTGAAGGCGCGTCCCGAGCGGTTCTGCGCCGCCCGGAGCACGCCTGACCGGTCGCCGAGGGCAAAGGCGCGCGAGCTCGCCAGACGCTTCAGCATGCCGTTCCTGACGGTCATCCGCTCGGTCTTCAGCCGAAGGGGAAGGCCGACCTGAACCTCGTCCCGCCCCTGTGCGGAGTTCGTTTCAAGTCGACCGTCGATCGCATCCCGGATGAGCATGGCCAGGCCTCCTTCGGGCCGCCGACGCGCCCAGGACAGGACGACTTGCGACAAGTCATCCAACGCCTCGGATCAGGCCGCTAACCCACGGACAGGATACGAGAAACGAAGACCGCCAAACACCGCCTTTTATCTTGCCCTCCACCCCTTTTGCGGATTTTCAGACATCGCCATCATATTCGCCGACATCTCATCACACGCGATCAAAGGCGTTCGCTCAAGACGTCGGAGGCGTTGTCGGAGCGGGTTTGCCGCGGGAGATTTCCGGATGACAGAGAAAAACCCGCCCGGCCGAAGCCGAGCGGGTCGTTCCATCTCAGTCGTGATGTGTCAGGCGGCCCGGGCCTTGATGGACACGTGGCGGACGCCGTTTTCCATCGCCTTCTGCCCGAGGTTGAGGGCCGGACCGAACGGACGCTGCTCCTCCCGGACCCCGGCCACCGAGTGGACCAGCGTCAGGCAGACCTCCGGCTCGAGCGCGATCAGGTCGTCGTTCGCCCGGAAGGGAGCGGCCTTGCCGTGGGTATCGAAATCCGCCCGCGCGAGGATCAGGGTGACCCCCTTCTGCTGGGCCCATTTGATCGCGAGCTTCTCGGAGCCTTTCGCCCCGGTCGTCGCCAGAGCCATGTCCGGCCATTCCGACTTCGCCCAGTTCAGGGCGTCGAAGATCCGGCCCGCGTCCTCGGCGCTGTCGGCCGTCGGGGCTCCCCGGAAGGCGACCACCGGACCGCCCGGATCCGCCTCCCCCGAACGCCTTTGCCGGATCGCCCGGATCGCCTGTTTGGCTTCCAGCTGCGCCGCGGTCAGATGCGTGCCCCGGCGGCTCCCCCTCCAGGCCGTCCAGACCTCGCCGGTCGCGACCGTCCAGGTTTCGGAGGCCGCATCCCGGATCAGCTCGCAGGCCTGGGTGGCCGCATCTCCGGCTCGGGCTTTCGCCGTCGCCTCCTGAAGTTCGGTGTCGGCGGCCTCCGATCCGTCGAAGTCCCGGTCCAGCGATCGCATCGTGTCGCGCGCCCGGTCCGCCTCACGTTCGATCCGCCCGGCCGCCGAGTGGAAGGCGCCGATCAACGCCTCCCCGAGGATGGTCTGAAAGTCCTCCAGTGCGGAGTCGGAGATCACATCCACCAGCTCGGTCATCAGTGCGCGCCCGAGCTGGACCAGAGCCTCTTGCGTCGGATGCGGACGCGGATCGCCGAGCGAAGCCGACAGGTCGTCGAAGGCGGAGTCGGACTTCGGGGTGAAGGCGGAGGATGAAGTGTTGAAACGGGTCATTGGAACATTCCTGGAGAATGCCGTGCGCCCCATGCGCAACGACCCCGGTCTTGGCCATATCGGGGTCCCCGGCAGTCACCGGAGCGGAGGGCCGCTCGCCCTTCGCGCAGGGGAACGGCGCAGCCGTTGACTTCCGGGGTGATATGACAAGATCGGAGGGCGTTGTGTGGGGGCAATGTCCTCGCCCCCTTCGGGCGAGGACGCCATTCGGCGCACGCTGCGCCGATGCGGACGGACGGCCATCCACCTTCCTCTCCGTCTCCGTAGGCGAGCCTACGGCGCCCCCGGGAAGGCCCATCCTGCCGGCGCCGCAGGCTCTTGGGACATCCTGTCCGATGGCGCGGCGGCAAGGCGGCGTGCTAGGTCGCCGCCCCATCCAGAACGGAGCCTCCATGGACAAGATCACCATCGCCGTGCTGCGGGTCCAGGGCGGATGGCGGGTCATGAGGAACGACCGCCGGGTCGGCCAATACGACTACCGGGTCGACGCCGAGGAGGCCGGGCTCGACCTGACCCAGCGACTTCATCGCGCGGGCCGCGACGTGGAGCTTCTGGTCCAGCAGGACGGCTCGCACGACGTCGAGGCCGTGATGGGCTGGCAAACCCTGCACTGACGGGCCGCAGCACGCCTCAGGATCGATCAGGGCATCAGCCGCCAGGCGGCCGTCACCACCGCCGCGACGAGGACCGCGAACCCCGGACCGATAGCCAGAGCGCGTGTCTGGGACATCAGGCGGCGACGGGCCTGCAGTGGGCCTTGCAGCGGTCTCTCAGCGCCCGGGCCGTGGTCAGGCCGAACAGTTGATCCTGGATATTGGCGAACCCCTCGGCCTGAAGCCGAAGCTTGATCTCGCTGACGGTCTGGCATTCGCCGCCTTCAGCCAGCTGGTAGGCGCGTTCGAGGGTCGTGGGTCTGAAGGTCATGTGTGTTGAACGCAGCTTGACCATAAGGGTTCATCCCGACCGCTGTTCGCCGGTCTCCCCGCACCGCGATCGCCCCAAGGTCGCGACGCAGCTCCGCTCAGGCGGCCACGTCGTCCTGCCACGCGTTGGGACGCCAGCCGCTCAGGAACGCCTCGAGGGCGACCTGCACGGGACCGCTGATGTCGCGCTTTCCGGCTTCCATATCCAGAACCCGCGCAGCGATCTTTTCCGGCGTGCCCGACAGGCGCAGGGCGCGCCCAAGGGTGAAGGCGTCCCAGCCCAGGATCCGGCGGGCGAGTTTGAGTTCAGCGGCGGGGGACGACATGGGACCTCTCACGGCCCGGGGGGCCGAAGGCGGGCGGCTCAGATCGGCCACCCGGACAAACAGATGCACGGCGACCTCGTCGAGGCCGCCGTGGTGACTTCGATAGGGGCGGAATGCAGCGAGCGCATGGCGGCGGCCCCATGACGGCGAGCGCAGGGCGGCGAGCGCAGGGCGGCGGATTTCAATCCAGGCGCAAGACAAACTCCAGACCGCGCCGGTTCTCGGGCGCCGGCCGATAGGCGATCGCACCGTGCCGGGCGCAGTAGGCGCCCCGCACGGCCTTCAAACCGCACAGGCTGAAGCCCTCGGCCCGCGGATCGCCCATGGGCCAGCGGCAGTCCCGGCGACCGACGGACAGCAGGGTCGCGAGCCCGGTCTCACGCACCGGGACATCCTCCGGCGTCGGGATCCTCGACCTCGTCTTCGCAACCGCTTTCAGCGGGAGGGGGCGCGCGGGCGGAAGCGGCCGCGGCTGGACCGGTCGCTTGACCGGCGGCGCCGGCCGGCCGGCCGACAGGCCCAGCCGATGGACCTTGCCGAGAACGGCGCTGCGCGTGATGTCGGCTCCGAGCGCGCGTGCGACCTGTTCGGCGGTCCGCCCCTGCAGCCAGAGGGTCCGGAGGCGATCGATGCGGTCCTGGGTCCAGACGGAGGCGATCATGGGGAAACTCCCTGTTCAACGAGCCCGATCGGCTCGCCCGCCTCCGCCCTTCCCCCTCCTCCCGTTGAAAAGAGAAGGCGGCCCGACGCTCGCGCGCCGGGCCGCCCTGAGGCGTTCTGTGGTCGCCTCCCTCAGAAGGGGATGTCGTCGCTCAGGTCAGGGTCGTCGGTCAGGTCCGCGGCCTGGCCGCCTTGCGCCGAGGCCGCCGCCTCTCCGCGGTCACGCCGTTTCTTCAGGCGGATGTCGGCGACGATCACCTGCAGGTCGTAGTGTTCGACCCCATCCTTGCCGGTCCAGGTGTTGTTCTCGACATGGCCCTGGAGGACCACCCGACTGCCCTTTCTGGCATAGGCCTCGATATAGTTCTCGGCCGTGGCCGCGTTGAAGCAGATACAGTTGAAGCCGGTTGTGCGTTCGCCCGGCGTGCCGTCGGCGCGGCGGAAGCGGGTGGTTTCCAGAACGCGAAAGCTCGCGCGCTTCTTGCCGGAGCCGTGGGCGGAGAGGATGGACGGGTCGGCGGCCAGATAGCCTTCGATGACGAGGGTTTGCATGTCAGTCTCCTTTGAGATGGGTTGAAGATCAGGCGGCGGCCTGGTCGGCCGCGGTCCCGGCGTCCCGGTCTCCGGCCCGGTCCTCGGCCCGGTTTTCGGCCCAGTCCAGGACGATCAGGCGATGGATCACCAGCTCCTTGGCCGTCCGCTCCGTGCCGTCCTTGGCCGCATAGGCCAGATCGATGAAGGCGCCGGTGACGATGGCCTCGCAGCCCCGGACGAGCCCGCGGGCGATGACCTTTTCATTGAGCCCTTTCGACCAGCTCACGCAGTTGACGCCGACGAGCCGGTCCTTGCCGCCCGCATCGACGCCGCGCTTTTCGAGCAGGCGAAACACGGCCTTGCCGAAGTCGTCGGTGATCTGGGGGTCGGCCGCCAGTCGGCCGTTGAACATCATGGTCTGCATGTCAGTCTCCTGTCGATCCGAAGCGCCCCGGGAGCCGATCTCCCGCGTTCCGCTTCGCCCCCGGCCACCCTCCCTTCGACCTTTTGCTCGTCTACCCGCGTACGAAACCGGACATTTCACACGGCTTTACAGTCTCTTAGGGCCTCTCGCCTTACGACGGTATCGGGAGCCCTTCATGACCGCCACGCCGACCGCAGACGTCCCTGAAGCCCGTTCGCCGGTCCTCCACGGGATCGTCGCCTCGGGCAATATGCGCTACTGGATCATCGCAAGCTGGGCCCTGGCGCTGGCCACCACCATCCCTTGGATCGTCGCCCTGGCGTGGTTCGCCGGCACGACCGTGCTGGGCCTGGCCCGCACCGTGGTTGAAACCCGGATGACCACCTTGGAGCCCACCTTCCATGCCCGTCTGAAGCTGGTCGTGGCCACAGCGTCCTGTGTCGCCTGGGCGATCGCCCCCCTCCTCTCCTACTTCAGCGGTCACGACCATTCCCTGGCCATGGCCGTGGCCCTGCTCATGGCCGGCTATATGCTGGTCTTCACCCAGATGCGCTCGGCGCCGCGCGAGGCGCTGATCGTCTCCCTGCCCTACACGGTGGTAGTGCTGATCCTGATCGCGGACCTCTGGGGCACCCGCAACTCCCTGACCGTTCTGGCCATGGCGCCGGTTCTGGGTCTCGCCCTGTTCATCAAGGTGGTCATCACCCGGATGAAGGACGACGAACTGGCCGCCGTGAACGCCCGTCAGGCCGGGCTCATCGTCGATCTGGAGGCCGCCCGCGACCGGGCGGATGCCGCCAGTGACGCCAAGTCGAACTTCCTGGCGATCATTTCCCATGAGCTTCGCACCCCGATGAACGGCGTCCTTGGGGCGGCCCAGCTGCTGGAGACGACCGATCTCCGGCCCGCCCAGGCCAACTATGTCTCGATCATCCGGCAGTCGGGCGAAAGCCTGCTCGTCCAGCTCAACGACATCCTCGACCTGACCAAGATCGAGGCGGGCCGGCTCGAGATTGATCCGGTGGCGACCGAGACGAGCGACCTGCTCGAGCGGCTCATCGGCCCCTTCCGGGCCCAGGCCGAGGCCAAGGGCCTGGACTTCTCGGTCGAGCGAACCGGCGAACACCCTGCGCTGGTACGGATCGATCCGCTTCGCCTCGCCCAGATCACACACAACCTTCTCGGCAATGCGGTCAAATTCACCGATAGCGGCGAGATACGGGTCGCCACCCACAAGGAACGGCTGTGCGGCGACCGGATGCGCTACCGGTTCTCGGTGACCGACAGCGGGGCCGGGATCGGGGCCGAGGACATCCACCGTCTGTTCCAGCCCTTCAGCCAGGTTGACGCCTCCTCCACCCGGCGGTTCGGCGGCTCGGGCCTGGGGCTCAGCATCTGCCGGCGGCTGGCCCATCTGATGGGCGGCGAGGTCTCGGTCGTGTCGGCCCCCGGGGTCGGCTCCACCTTCACGCTCGAGCTGGAAATGGACGTCCTGGACTGGACGGTTCCAACCGCCATCGACGATGGCGCACCGGCCGGGGCGGCCGACGTCGCCGCGCTGCATGTGCTCATCGTCGAGGACCATCCTGTCAACCGCATGGTCCTCGAGGCCTGGATGGGCTCCGTCGGTCATACCTGCGCCACGGCCGAGAACGGCCAGATCGCCCTCGACATGGCCGACCAGTCGCCCTTCGACCTGATCGTGATGGATGTGAACATGCCGGTCATGGACGGGCTGACCGCGACCCGTGAACTCCGGTCGCGCCCCGGTCCCAACCAGCAGACGCCGATCGCGGTCCTCTCCGCCTCGGCCCGGCCGGAGGATCACGCCCTCGGCCATGCCGCCGGCGCCGACGCCTATGTCGACAAGCCGGTCGACTTCGGCGCCCTCGCGCGCGTCCTGGCCGTCGCCCCCCTCGGTCGTGAAGCCGTCCAGAGCCTGGCGGTCCGGCAAGCCGCGGCCTGAGCCGCGACCCCGGCCGGTCCGCCACAGGCGAGATCATCCTCCGGGTCTTTCCCACACCGCGGTTGAAGAGCGGGATTCGTCGAACCTGCTCTCCCTGACCGCCTCTTGGACCGGGCGCGCCGCGACGCCGCCCCGGGGACCCGGGACGGCGTCGCGGGAACCCGTCCTGCATCAGGCCGCGGCGTCGCTGAGCGCCGACTCGCCTTCGGGGGTGACGGCGAAAGCCCCCGCCCCGTCCGCATCCTCCCCCTCCTCCTCCGCGGTCGAGGGATCGCCGGCGCCGAGGTTATCGCCCGACCCCGCCTCGGCCGCGTCCGGCGCGATGTCGGCCCGCCATGACAGGAAGCCGGGCGCCCAGGACCGGGCGGCGGCCTGTTCGGCGACCCGGTCGACGAGTTCGGCTTTCCTCAGGCCCGCCGCGCCCGGGGCATCGGACCCCAGGGTTTCCAGCATGGACATCAGCAGCCCCTTGGAATGCGGCTGCAGGAAGGGCGCGTCGGGCGTCCAGTGCCGGGTGATCTCGGCGGCGCAGAGCGCCGCCAGCTCCGTCGCCTCCGCCCGGGGCGGCCCGGCGGATCTGAGAGGTGTTCTCCTCCCGGACATCGAGGCACGCGGCGGTCAGTTCCGCCAGCAGACCCATCTTCTCTCCGTGCGGCAGGCCGTGAACCCAGGCGATCACCGTCTCACCGGAGGCCTGCCATTGAGCCCTGCGGTCGTCGAGCCGCTGGCGGACGTCGCCGTCCAGGGTTTCGATCACCCGCCCGCCTGCCGGGTGGAAGCCGGTCGCGACGATCGACAGGGCGGACTCCGAGCGGGCGATGCGCGCCCGACGAACGATGACCACGAAGAGCCGCGAGATCAGTGCGGTCAGGGCGGCCCCGGGATCGTCCGCCAGCGCCCGGATCAGGCCTCGCGTCGCGACATCGGTCCGCACCGCGTGAAGGGCGTGGTTGACCCCGTCGATGTCAGGCTCGGGCGCTTCGACCTCCGGACCGACATAGGCCGGCGCGCCGGCCGCGCGAGGCTCCGGCGCGTCACGGTCTGCACTCTCGCCCTCGTCCTCCGGCCCATCGTCCGGCTCCACGGGGGTGTAGCAGCGCACCTCGACGCCGCAGCCCGACGCCGGCCACATCACCATCGTCGTCACGGCGCGTCCGCCGCAGCCGGTCTGGTCCGACGCGATCCGGGCGTGGATCATGTCGACGATGGCGACATCCGCCACGTCCGGACGGTCCGCGTCCTCCACCGCACCGCGCGCGGCTTCCATCCGATCGGCGTAGACCTCGCGCTGGGCGCGGTAGAGCGCCAGCACCTCGGCCGGCAGGGCTCCGCCATAGACATAGCCGAGCGCCTCGAGATCCCCGGGCAGTTCGGGCTCTGGCCCGGCGGTGAGGTGAACCGCGATCCCTTCCGCCTCGAAAACGGCCGCGATCCCGCGGGCGCGCTTGAGCCACAGCTCGGTCAGGATGTCGGGATCGAGAAGGACGGGCGTCAGTTCGCCGAACAGATCGGCTTCGGTGCGCCCGCCGGCGTCGCCGTAGGCCCTGGCGTCCACGAGCGCGCAGCGCCGGTCGCGCGCCGTCACGCGCGCGTCGTCGAGACGCTCGATGACCTTCCAGTCCGCGAAGCCGCGACCGTCGAGCGCCGCCTCGGCCAGCTCGGCCTGTTCGGCCTTGTCCGGCAGACGGGCCAGCAGACGGGCCTGCTTGAGGGTCAGCCGGCCCAGTCTGAGCGCATTGATCGCGTCCTGCGGCAGGTCCGCCAGCGCCGCCAGCCGCTTGATCTCGACCTCGGCATAGCCCAGGGCCCGGGCCATGGTCGTCACGGTCAGCCTCGACTTCAGCATGCGGCCGATGGCGGCGATGACGTCGGCGACATGGACCGGCAGGGCGGTGTTGGTCAGGAGAACCGCCGCCGCCTGCCGGGCGGGATCCGTCTCGACATAGGCGCGGACGGGATAGTCCTCGTCGATGTCGCCGGCCTCCAGAAGCAGGCCGAGCGCCAGGCGGCGACGCCGTCCGTCGAGGGCCATCCAGGCCTGTTCCTTCCGGCCGCGCCCGGGGCGAACGGTCACGGGCTGGAGTTGTCCGGCGGCCTTCAGGGTCGCGGCCAGGGTCGGGATGTCGTCATCGGGCGGCTCGGACCAGCGAAGGTTCTCACGGGCGATGCCGAGATCACCGAGGCGGACGGTGCGCTCTTGCGGAGTGAAGATGACGGCCGCAGCCGGGGCTGCAGCGGCGGCGACAGGAACGAGGTCGGTCATGGGAAGTCTCCCGCCGGACATCGGGGCCTATCCCCGCCGCTCCGGCGCCTCTCAGCGCCCTGCCTCCTTCCTTTCGGCGACCGCGCGCGCGACCGCGTTCCAGTCGTCGAACGCCGGGGCCGGCAGGATCACCCGGGCGGCCACCCCCAGGCGCGCGAGCCGGCCGGCCAGGCGAGCCGCCGCGCCCTCGCCGGCCGCGCCGCGGTCGGCGGCGACGAGCACGCGGCGGACGCCCTCAGGCGGCGTCCAGGCGGCCAGATTGTTGGCGGACATCAGCGCCCAGCCCGGGAGCGCGAAGCGATCGAATCGCCGACAGGGTGGTGACGATCCCCTCGCCCACCAGCATCTCCGGCGCGACGTCGCCCAGACGAACAGCCGAACCCGGCGGCACGACCCCGACGGCCTTGCGCGACAGGGCAAGGCCTGAAGCCCTCAGGCCGTTCGGCGCGACATAGGTCAACTCGACCGCCGACGGGTCGCCGTCGGGCGCCCGGACCAGAGCGACCAGGGCCGGGCGGGTGCGGCCGCCCGGGCGGTAGACCGACAGGGGCGCGTTTGGATGAAAACGCAGATCCCGGGCGGCCTCGCCGCCGCGAACGGCGCGGCGGCGCAGATGAAGCGACGCCGGATCGCCTCCGGAAAGGTCAACGCCGCCCTCCCACAGACGCAGGGCGGTCTCGA
The DNA here is from genome assembly GCF_017487405.1 of Brevundimonas goettingensis. NCBI lineage: Bacteria > Pseudomonadati > Pseudomonadota > Alphaproteobacteria > Caulobacterales > Caulobacteraceae > Brevundimonas > Brevundimonas goettingensis. The sequence continues at coordinate 1,669,268 of NZ_CP062222.1, forward strand.
GCCGGATCCGGCGGTCCGGCTTCGGCGCGCTCGAACCGGCCTCCCCGCCGCCTCTCAGACGGCCGGCGGCGTCGATGAATCCGCCGTCGCGGAGCTGATCGCGCACCGCGCGCCAGTCCGCCGCCCCGAAACCATGGATGATGACCCGCCCGTTCGAGAGAAGGAGCGAAACCGACCGGTCGGCCCGGCTGTGGCCCGGCGCGGGCACATTGGCGCGATGACCGCCCTGGTAGAGGTCGCCGCCGAGGGCCAAGACGATGGAGCGCAGGGTCATGATCGCCTCACAACAGGCCCAGGGCGCGAAAGCTCGCCGTGCCCTCGCGACCCACGACCAGGTGATCGTGGACCTGAAGCCCGAAGACGCCGGCCGCCTCGACGATCTGACGGGTCATGGCGATGTCCGCCTGCGACGGCGCGGGATCTCCCGAAGGATGGTTGTGGACGAGGATCAGGGCCGAGGCCGAGAGCTCGAGCGCCCGCCGGATGACTTCCCTCGGATAGACGGGGGCATGATCGACGGTGCCGTCCGCGACCAGCTCGTCGCCAAGGAGCCGGTTGCGACGATCCAGGTAGAGGGCCCGGAACTGCTCCCGGGGCAGGTGGGCGAGCGTCGTTCGGGCATAGGCTAGGAGCGCCGACCACGACGACAGGACCGGACGCGTGCTGGCGGCGCTGCGCGCCAGTCGCACGCTGAGCTCACGCAGCAGCTTGAGGTCCCGGATCACCGGGGCGCTTATCCCCGCGACCCGCCCGAGCTCGGCGATCTCGGCGGCGGCGATGTCGCCGAGCGACCCGAACCGCGCGATCAGGCCCTGTGCGGCCGCATCGACCTCGGCCGGCGGCAGCCAGCGATCCAGAAGAAGGGCCAGCAGGACGCGGTCGTCCAGGCCGGCGAGGCAGGACGGTTCGGGCGCCGAAACCTCACGGCCCGGGGGCCGGCGGGCGGCGCCGCGCGGCGACGGCTCGACCCAACGGACTTCCGACGTGCGCGAGAGCGGTTTCATGGCGATCTCCTGATCCTCACTCCCCATCGGAGCGCCCCGCGCGGCCCTCGCTCTCCCTTTCGGCCGGATCGTCGCTTGGCGAGGCGACGGAAGCGCCCCATCCTGTCGTGATGACACGGCTTCCCCTCCTCGCCGGCCTCGCCGCCGCCGCCGCCGCCCTGCCCGCGCTCGCCCATGCCGATCCCTGCGAGGGCCGTCTGCCCGCCCGCGCGGGCGAGACCTTCTCCGGCCAAGTCCGCTACGTCGGCGACGGCGACAGCCTCTGCGTGGGACCGGGCGCGGACCCCGCCACCTGGATCGAGGTGCGCCTGTCCGATTTCGATGCGCCTGAACTGCACAGCCCGACGGGTCGCGCCGACCGCGACCGGCTCTCCCGGCTGGTCAGAGGGCGGGTGCTCGCCTGCGTCGCCGTACGCGGCCGCAACGGCAGGGTCATCGTCTATGACCGGGTCATCGCCGCCTGTCGTCTCGATGGACGCAGGGTCGGCGACCTGCTGCGCGCCGCCGGCGGCCGCGAGGGCGGCAACTAGGACAGCCGGCGGGCCCGTTCCGCCTCGGCCAATCGCCCGACGGTCAGCCAGACCTGGCGTTCTTCCTCGGCGTCGGCGAGCGCCCGGTGGCGAACCGGCACGCTCTCCCGCTCGATCCGGGCGCGACGGATCAGGGTCGGGATGAGGGCTTCGACCTCGACATCCGACAGGACCCCGGACAGGATTCCGGAGGCAAGGGCGGCATGGGCCTCATCGGTATCGCGCAAGGTCAGGGCCTTGCGCGCGAGACCGGCGCGCCGCAGCAGAACGCTGAGCCACTTGCCATCCCAGGACGGGGCGCTGGCGTAAAGGGCGTGGCCGGAAAGGACCTCGACCATGCGGCGCGCGACATGCTCGAGAGAGGTCCCGACCTCAAGCAGGCGGGCTCGGGAGAGCTTATGGATGGCCTCCGCCTGCGGGCCCCAGTCGCGCCAGTCGTCCGCCGGCCGGATCAGATGGCTCTCGCCGCGCCCGTCCTCGAAGACCCAGCCGACCTCGATCGGATAGGAGTCGTCGCTGAGGGACGAGGCCTCGAAATCCAGAAAGACAACCATGCCCGCCCTAACGCCTGATCCGGCCTGAAGGCCTCATCCGAGCGCCAGTTGCGGCTCGCCGGCCGAAGGGGCGGGCGAGCGGTCCAGGTTGGACAGGGTGACGCCGACCAGGCGGACCCCCATCCGGGGTGGATAGAGCGAGCGAACGAGGTCGAGGGCGACCGCGCTGAGGGTCTCCAGGTCATCGACGCGGCCTTGGACGGACCGGCTGCGGGTCGCCTGCCGGAAGTCCGCCCATTTGACCTTCACGGTGACGGTGCGGCCACGCACGCCGGTCTGCGCGCACCAGGCCCAGACGTCGGCCGCCATGGCCTTGACCCCGGCCTCGATGCCGACCGGATCGGTCAGATCCTCGGCGAAGGTCGTCTCCGAGCCCGAGGACTTGCGCTCGCGGTCCGGGCGAACGGGGCGGTGGTCGATGCCGCGCGCGATGTCGTAATACCAGCGTCCCGAACTTCCGAAATGGCGCTGCAGGAACTCGAGGGTCTGCGCCTTGAGATCCGCGCCCGTATGAATCCCCAGGTCGTGCATACGTTTGGCGGTCACCGGCCCCACGCCATGGAAGCGGGTCACGGGCAGGGTCTCGGCAAAGGCCTCTCCCCGGCCGGGCGGGACCACGAACTGGCCGTCGGGCTTCATCTGGTCGGACGCCAGCTTGGCCAGAAACTTGTTGTAGGAAATCCCGGCGGAGGCGGTGAGCCCGGTCTCATCCAGAATGCGCCGGCGGATGTCCTGCGCGGTCTCGGACGCCGTCGCCAGGCCGCGCAGGTTCTCGGTCACATCGAGATAGGCCTCGTCGAGCGACAGGGGCTCGATCAGAGGGGTGTAGTCGGCGAAGACGGCATGGATCTGGCGGGACACCGCCTTGTAGACCTCAAACCGCGGCGGGGTGAAAACCAGATCCGGACATTTGCGCATGGCGGTGGTCGAGGGCATGGCGGACCGGACCCCGAACTCCCGCGCCTCATAGCTGGCCGCCGCCACCACGCCCCGTTTCGCGGGATAGCCGACGGCGACGGGCCGCCCCCGCAAGGCCGGATCATCACGCTGCTCGACCGACGCGTAGAAGGCGTCCATGTCGACGTGGATGATCTTGCGGACGGCCGTTTCGGTCATGGTGCTGCGAGCCTACATCCACGAGAACAGATTGTGAACGTCCTTATGGGCGCTGGAGCCACACCCGACGGGGTTTCGGCCCGATAGCCGCGTCCATCCCTCGAAAATCCGGACGAACGCTGTAGGTTGGGCCCATGACTAAGCTCGATCATCCGAACGAACCGGGCAAGTGGACCCGACTGGACGCCGCCGAGGGACGCGCGCTCTGGCGTCGCGACCGCAGCGATCCCTTTCCCGTCACCCAGTTCTATCTTCTGGCCCCGCCCCGTCAGTCCGAGGTCTTCTATGACGAGGCCCTGGCCCGGCAGCAGTTCGCCGCCCTCGGACCCAGGACGGCAGACGAGGCCGCGTGAGACGTCGTCCGGCGCGCAGATCCGTCGGCCGCGACGTCCTGCACAGCATCCGTCCCCTTCTCCCTGCTCCGGTTTTCTGATCCATGCCCTGACCAGGAAGCGGCACGCGCCTTGTCGGATTTGAAGCGAACCGCCCGGCCGCGCCCGAAACTCGCACTGCCCGGTCATCCCCTGGCGGGTCCCGGGTCGGCATTCTATCCGTGCCGCGAAGCGGTTCGCGCCCGATCAGGCGTCCTGGCCGCCTGCTCTGCCGACCCGGCGAGCCGGGCCGGGGCCCATCGCCCGTCCGGAATTCGCCGGCGGCCCTGTTGATTCAGGCCACACCGGCTCTCTGCGACAGGGAGCGTGAGTATCGGCGGACGCCAAGGCGCGCTACGAAATCAACGCCCCCCCGAAAGCGACCAGCCGCCCCAAACCAGACGCCTCGTGTCCACCGAGCATCACCCGGTTTACGGGCCCCAAGCCTCCTAAGGGCCCATGACCGCCGGCGAGCTTCACAAACCCTTGTCGTGCGAAACCGTCGCTGTAACCTGAGGGCTGATCGAGGGGGAACAAGGATGCGGATCGCTATATTGGCTGCGGCCTGGGTCGTCATGGCGACCGGCGCCTCGGCCCAGGACGCCAGACCCGTCATCGCCTCCCGCGCCGATCTCCCTGCGACCCGTTTCGAGGTCGCAGGTCCTCCGAGTGAAATCTATCTGACACCCGCGTTCCTGGACGCGCTTGTGCCCCACATCCGGCGCGAGGGCGAACGGCTCTTGTCGGACTACCGGATCACCGACCCGGAAATCGAGGCCCGGTTGCGGATCGGCCTGGCCTCCATCGCCCTCCTGCAAGGTCGCCCCGACGACTCCGTCGCCCTGATCCGGGAGCAGCGGACCCACGAATCCAAACCTCAGATGAAGCAGGTGGGGTATCTGGTCAGAGAGGCCATGGCGGCCGGCGCCGCGGCCCCGGTCCCGGCCCGCTGCGACGTTGCCGTCAGAACCTTGTCCAGAACGCTGGAGTCTGCAGACCCGTCCGTGGTCCGCGATGAGGTGCTGAGCCGTTACGGCGTCACCCAGACCGCCAGCCCGGCCTTCCACGCCGGGAGCGCCGCCCTGGTGGTCGATCCGCAAGCCAGGGCGCAAGGGTCGATCGACATCATGGGCGGCCTCGCCCTGGCCGGCATGGCCGCCGAGGCGGTCTATGTGCCGCCCTGCCGCGAAACCATGGCCGCCGCCCTCAAGGCCTGGCTGGATGTTCCCTCACATCGGCCCGCCGACATCTGGCCGGCACGCGAGCCTGCGACCGAAGATCTCGAGGGGGCCCGGCCTGTCACCGTCGCTGTTCTCGAGAGCGGCTTTGATCGTACCCTGTTCGCAGGGCGATTGGCCTTCGATCCCGCCGAACCTCTCGATGGCGTCGACAACGACGACAATGGTGTGATCGACGACGCGTTCGGGCCGACCTTCGATTTTCACCTTCGGCCCACGGCCGAGGTGGTCACCCCGCCCTCGCCGGTGCTCGCCGCACGGCTCGGGCTTCAGACCGCGCTCGAAAAGGGTCTGCGCGATCTCGCCTATGGCGACGACACCCCGGAATCCCGCTTTGTCGCCGAACGGGCGCGAAACGCCGGCATCCAGGAACAGATCGAAGACACGCTTGCGACCGAGGAATGGGGCGCCTGGTCTCACGGGACCTGGGTTGCGAGCCTGATCGCCGATCCGGCGCCGTTCGTGCGCCTGTACGGGGCCAACGCCATCCCCTTCGGCAACAGTCCAGAGCGCGTCCCGGTGCTGGAGGACGACGCCGCGCGGTGGGCGGCGATCCTGCCCGGGGTCTGCCGTCGGATGCGGGGCGCTGGCGTGCGCGTCGTCAATATGAGCTGGGGATTCGACAAGGAGGAGGCGGCGACGACCCTGCTGCAGACCGGCGCAGAGACCGACCCCGACCGGGCCGCGGCGCGGGGCGCGGCCATCTACGCCACGGCGCGAGCGGGGATCGAGGCCCTGATGCGGGACTGCCCCGACATCCTCTTCATCGCCGGCGCCGGAAATACCGACCGCGCGGACGTCGACGGCGGGAGCGCGCCCTCCTCGATCGACACGCCCAATCTGCTCGTCATCGGGGGAACCGGCGTGACGGGCCTGCCGACGACCTTCACCACCTATGGACCCCAGGTGAAACTGTATGCCCTGGCCGAAGGAAACCTGGTACGCGGTCCAGGCGGCCAGGTCATGCGGTCGTCGGGCACGTCATTCGCCTCGCCGTTCGTCGCCCGCGTGGCCGCTTCGATGCTTGCGGTGGCTCCGCAGCTGTCACCGCAGGCGGTGATCCGGGGTCTCCTCCTTACGGCGACCCCGATCAGCGATGACGGCCTGCCCCTGGTGCATCCGCAAAAGGCGGTCCTGTGGGCGCGCGCTCAACCCCAGGACCCGAGCTAGGCTGAATTCTGACAGCTCAGACCCGGACGGGCACACGCGACTCGGTTAGACCGCCAGCATGACGCCCGCCCAGCTCCACCAGATTCTCGACGACATGCAGGCCAAGGCTGCCGGCAGTCCCGACGCCATGCCTGGGCTGATCACCGTCCAGACCAATGACTGGATTGCGAGCATCGCCGCCCTCTCGACGAAGCCAAGGACCCTCGTTGACGGAATCCGTATCCGGGACATCAAGGTCGCAGTCGGAGCGACAGAGATGACGGGCGTCATGACCCGCGCCGAGGCCGGTGAGCGGGGCGAGCCCTATCGCGAGCTGGAATTCCGCGTTCCGACGCGCTAGCGCCGCGGAGTAGGAACGGGCTCGACAGTGTTGGAAGGCACGGTCGGCGCGTTGACGTTGGGCGCTTCGCCGGTCGGAACAGGCTGGGCCTCACCCGTCGATGTCGTCGGAGCGTCGGCTGTCGGCGGTCCCTGGGCCGCGTCGCCTTCGAACGCGCGGACATCGGCAACATCGCCACCCACATTGGGCTTCTCTGCAGCAAACCCGCCGTGGAAAAGCGTCCAAAGCCCGAACATGGCCAACGCCGCGGCGAGTGTGGATACGATCAGGATCACGAGAACGGGCACGCCGGGGCGTCCGCCGCGGACAAACTCCGCCTTCACCGGTCGGTTTTCGCGGACCGCCTCGGCGGCCTTCTCGTGGCGGTTCGGTTCTTCTGGCGTCATGGCGGGCATCTCCTGAGGTGAGGCCACAACGAGAGCTAGCTGCGGGCGTTCCAGCTAAGCCGCAGGTTCCGCGACCTCTTGACGGCGATACGCCCGAAACCAAAATCACTGCCGCCGGCGAGCCTGGAGGCCTCGCGGGCCATTCAGCGGAGGACCTATGGAAACGATCGTCGTTGAACCCCTCGCCCGCGGCTGGGCCGTTCAAGCGGATACTGTCGACAACCCGATGGTGTTCAGGACAGGGCGAGCGGCCGAGGAGACCGCCCGGGCGCTGGCCTTCAGACTGGCTCAAGCGGGCAAGCTCGTCCGACTGCGTCTGAAGCTTCGCAACAGCACGACCGAGGCCCGGTTCGTCTGTCTACCTCCGCTTGACCCTGAGTCCCCGCCGAACCTCGTCAACCTGCCCGACGTCCGCCAGCCCGAGCTTGAGACGGCCTGACAGCGGCGGTTCAGATTTGGTTCCTTAAATCAACACCTTAAAGCGCGCTGCTGCGACTGATCGTCAATCGGGAGTTGGTCGCAAACGTCGGTTCAAGCGAGGCGAGGCACTAGTCAGGCCTCGCGCAAGGTTTCCGACAGACGAGCCGTCCCTTTGCAATCGCGCCCTGGAACGGCGTCAACGTCCCATCTGCGCCCGGGGGCGGACTTCAGCGGGAGCAACGCCCGTCCGATCCGATTGTGGGTGGTTCTGTGGACGCGGGAACGGCCGCGCAAGGCGCGCGCTTGGTCAGCTCAGATCGAGGTGACCCATATGCGCGAATGGCTACGAGACCAGTGGACGGCGTGGGTGCGTGCAGGTCTGCCGCGAACCTTCGGGTAGAAGCGATCGCAAACCGTAGCGGTACGAAAGACCCCATGGCGCAGCCGTCCGTGCAGGCTATCTTGCCCCCGCCGGTCGACGCCCCACCTGACGCCGGCCGGGGCTCCGGAGCTGTTCGACAGACGCTCGCGGAGCCCCGACCTCCCCCCGGGCGACAGGTCCCCTATCGGTCAGTTGGCCAAAGACCGCTCTCGACCCATAGCGGACATAGACGGGTCAAACTTCACACAGCCAGGACAGCATGCGATCGTCTGGACATGCGAAAGCTTCCCTATGTCGTCACCTTATGTGCTGCCTTAGTAGCCTCGGTCCCAGCAGCGGCTGCCGTGCCGAAATCAAGCCTTAGTCAGGCCGAGGGACGCCCTCTTGTTAAAGCCGTTGGTGTCGACGATGAAGTTCTCTGGAACTACAATCCGGCTCTACTGGGCTGGCGTTGGACCGATGCGTTTCAGACCTTCTCCGGCTCGATATCGCTTTATCTAAATCCTACGTCTGAGGGCGCGCCTACAGGGCGTCCGACGCGACTTCGTTTCGTGGCCAGACGGTTGGATCGCCGGGCTGGCCGGCCGGATCAAATCACTTGGACCGATAGCGATCGATGCCCTGCGCTGCTTCGCCTTGCCGAGCAGTTTCAAACGCTCGATCCGCCACGCGCGGTGATCCCAGGCTTCAAATGGCCTCCAGAGTTTCCCCAGACGGTTCTGGACGGGGTAAGCTGGACCCTCTGGACCACCAGCGCGCAGCAGGTTGACCGATATCCGGCATACTCGCAGTTCTCATCAAACGCGGGCGCTATTGCGGATTGGGGCGTGGCCGCGCGAAGGGCCATGGAAGGCTGTTGGGTCGCGCATGAGCCGCTCCCCACTTCGAGATCGGGCTAGCATCACTCCTTGTCCAGTATACGGAGCGAGCCCTCGACAGCCTACATCCGCTTCCCACGCTCCCCGGACATTGGGCGAGTCCACTTCGGGCAGAGGCCAATTCCCGTTTCGCCTAGGGAGAGGGGACCGCTCGCGGGCGGCAGTCCGATGACCGCGCAGGCTCACCCCTAGACAGGCCCATATTCAGAGGCGCGAAACAGATCGCAAACGCGATGGCTCAGCGTACGAACGCGGCGACGATCGTCGCGAGACTGAGCGAAAGCCCCGTCGCTGCGGCAACGCCGGTGACCAAGAGGGCGCGGTCATCCTGAATACGTCTGATCATCGTATGTCCCACGGCTCTGAGGCTGGCCGGCACCGCCAATGGTCCGAGGCGGGAATGATTCCGAAGGCCACGAAAATCCAAATTGAGTGAGCCGGCTCGCGTCCGGGCCTGTGAAACGGATTCAGCGCCCGCGGCGGCGGAACCCCCTCTCCTTGAGCCTCGTTGTCAGCGCTTGCGAACGGGTGAGCCAACGTGTCCGAAACCGCCATTGAACCGACCTTTCATCCGCCTGAGGACGCCCTCGCCTTTTATGAGGAAAGCCTGCGGCTCCTGAAGGAAAGCGGCATCCCCTTCCTGCTCAGCGGCACCTATGCGGTGACGGCCTATACGGGCATCCGCCGCCCGACCAAGGATCTGGATGTCTTCTGCAAGCCCGGCGACTATCCTCGGATCCTGGCCTTCTTCCAGGCCCGCGGTTACCGCACCGACGTTGAGGACGAGCGCTGGATCGCGAAAGTCTGGAAGGACGAGAAGCATTTCTTCGACGTCATCTTCGCCATGTCGAACGGCACCATCGCGGTCAACGACAGCTGGTTCGGCGACGACCGTATTCAGGTCTATGGCCACGAGGTCGCGATCACCCCGCCGACGGCCCTGATCCTGTCCAAGGTCTTCATCCAGGACCGCTATCGCTATGACGGCGCCGATGTGAACCACATCATCCTCAAACAGTCGGACGCCATCGACTGGAAGGCCTTGCTGGATCAGATGGATCTCTACTGGGAGGTGTTGATGGCCCATCTCCTGAACTTCCGCTTTGCCTATCCGACCGAACGGGACAAGGCGCCGGCCTGGCTCATGCAGGAGCTGACCGAACGGCTGCAGGCCCAGGTCACCCTGCCCTCGCCCCGGGTGAAGGTCTGCCGTGGGCGGCTGTTCAGCGCGCGCGACTACGTTCTCGACATCTCCGAATGGGGCTTCGGCGACGTGGTTGGCAAGGGGCTCGACGAGCGGCACGATCCGGTCAACCTCGGTCACTGAAGGAGACGGCATGAGCGATATTTCCCCGGCCTCGTCCGCCCCGCAGACGCCCCAGCCCGGTATGGACACCGGTCCGAAGAAGAAGCTGCGCGTCGCCGCCGTCGGCGACCTGCATGTCGGCGAGAACCACGACCGACCCCACCGCGGTCTGTTCGAACAGGTGCATGAGGACGCCGACGTCCTGTGCCTGTGTGGCGACCTGACCAATTTCGGCAAGACGCGCGAGGTGGAGATCCTGCTCGAAGACATCCGCGCCTGCAAAATCCCCATGGTCGGGGTGCTGGGCAATCACGAGCACGAATGCGGGCAGCCCGAGCACGTGACGAAGATGCTGTGCGACGCCGGGGTCAAGATGCTGACCGGTCAGGCCTATGAGATCGAGGGGGTCGGCTTCGCCGGCGGCAAGGGGTTCGTCGGCGGCTTCGGGCGCTATATGCTGAGTTCGTTTGGCGAAAGCTCGATCAAGACTTTCGTCCAGGAGGCCGTCGAGGACGCCAATCTGATCGAGAACTCGATCCGCACCCTGCGAACGGAACGCTCGGTCGTGCTGCTCCACTATTCGCCCGTGGTCGACACCGTCGTCGGCGAGCCTCCGGAAATCCACGCCTTCCTCGGGTCTTCCCGGCTGGCCGAGACGATCGACCGGTACGACAACATCAGCCTGGTCGTCCACGGCCACGCCCATCGCGGCGCGCCCGAGGGCAAGACCCACAAGGGCACGCCCGTCTATAACGTGGCCCTGCCCGTCCTTCGAACCCTGGGCGACACTCCCTATCGCGTGTTCGAGGTCTAGCGCGGGAGGCACGCCAAGGCTTCACAGCCGCCTACGCGACGGCGGCAGGGTCAGGCTCAATTTGAACCTGTCCATGTCATCCTTCAGGGCGCGCGCCCCGACCACGCGGATCCTGTCGGCGGCGGCGACGGCAAGCAATAGAGGCGCAACGGTGGGATCACGAGGTTTTCGCCTCGTTCGTGGCCATGCCGTTGTCCCGGCCCCCAAACGCTTCGCGGAGATGATCCGCCCCGAAGCAGGAGAGCGAAGACCTCGGAAGGCTTTGTCACTTGGAAGATCGAAAACCGCCATCGCCAGTGCCTTCAATCGTGCATGGACCGCACGCGCTTCATCAAATCTTGCATGAAGTTGAACGTCAGGACTCAGCGCTAGATGCCAGGCCGACCCTATGTGAACGGGCGCTTCGGGCGCGCCGCTGCCGGTTTGCCAGCATCCGGACTGCAATCACACCGACAGCCGGGTCGCACGACGGTCTGCGCGGCCAGTTGAGCGGTCTGACACGTCCGCTCATGTCAGTCCCCATGCCTCTGTGGAAGCTACCGTCCCCGAGGGTGCGGATGCCCGCCAGAAGCAGGGACGCGAACTTTGCCCTGGCCGTCACCGAACCGACTTGGCCGGGCGCGACGCCCTTGCTTATCCGACGCGAACCTTGATGAGCCATGGCTTCCGGTCATCGGTCACCTTCACTGCCTCAAGCCTTGAATGTCACCATCGGCGCCCCGGACGACGACCCGAGCTCAATCGTCGCGGGGAACGAACCTGTAGCCGATGACACCCTCGATCTCGCACAATCGCCAGGCCAGGAGTTTCATATCTGTCTCTCCGCCCGAACCCACTCTCCACGTCCGCCGGACGACCCGTCCGTCTTCGATCAGTTCGAAGATCCCGGGCCGAGCGGTCTTGTCGATCGCCTGGAGCCCGGCCTCGATCGCCGCCTCCGAGCCATCATCTCCGCGCCGCCAGCTGACCTCCACATCCACATAGGCTCGGGTCGGCATCCGGGCGCTGATCGCCCGCAGCACGATCAGAACCGAAGCCGTTGTGAGCGTCGCCGCAATCCCCAGGCCATAAAGACCGGCGCCGAAAAGGATCCCGATCGCCGATGTAATCCAGAGCGAGGCTGCAGTGGTCAGGCCATGAACCGTGAAACCGGTGCGAAAGATGACGCCGGCGCACAGGAACCCGATGCCGGTCAGGATGCCATGCGCCATGCGCGTGGGGTCTGTGACAATGTTCTCTTCGGGCAGGGCATGAAACGCCCAGTCCGCCTGGGACATAGACGCAAGCATCAGGAGGGCTGACGCCAGGCTGACAATGATGTGCGTGCGCAGACCTGCGGGCCGGCCGCGCCATTCGCGCTCGAACCCGATCACGCCGCCGGCGACCAGGGCTCCGAAGATCGAGGGGGCCATCGGGGGCAGGTGTTCAAACATCATCGGCCAATCAGATCGACGGCCGGCTGTCCGGTTCGCCCGCCCCTTCTCCGTTAACAAACTTCTGCAGCCGGGAACCGCCTCACATCGTCACAGGTCGGAAACTGCGGCAGCAGAACGCCGTTCAGAACAGTCGTTTGAAAGGATGTCCCATGAAAGCCCTTCCCCTCGTCCTCGGCCTTGCAGGCCTGCTGGTCGCCTGTAGCGACGGAAATGACGCAGCCGAGGACAGGATGGAACGACAGGCGGAGGCCAGCGCAGTGGTTTCCGGGCCGTCCATCGTCGCGCTGGGCCTGACCGAGGCCCAGCTCCTTGACGCCGAGCTCGTCGGCGCCGGCGGCGCGGAAATCGGTGACGTCGCCCAGGTCATCAAAGGCGCCGACGGATCGGTCGACCAACTGCTCGTTGAAATCGAGGACAGCCATCCGGATCGCTTCGTCAGGATTCCGCTGTCAGGTCTGACGCCGGTCGTGCGAGGGACCGACACGGATCTGGCGACGACCCTGACAAAGGCTGATCTGGAGGCTCTTCCGGCAGTTTCGCTTCCAGCCGGCTAGATGACGCGGCAAAGTCGCCGGGCTGAAGGTGCGGGCGGAGGATGGACAAGTCGCCGTTCTCCGCAACACGCTGGACAGTCTTGATCCGGCGCCCACGGATTGGCCGGACTGGCGGATGTCGGGACACGAGGGAACGCCGCGAGGATCTCCAACGTCACACCGGCCCCGATCAGAGCCCACGCCGCCACCCTCGACACTGCAATCATCGACCCACCGCCGCCGGAAAGGGTTGCCAAGGCCATCGGCCGCGCTGACCACGTCTCGTCGTGCACGGCCACGTCCATCGCGGCGTCCCGGAGGCAAGACCCGCAAGAGCACGCCCGTCCATGATGTGGCCCCGGCCGGTTCTGACAACCCTGGCCGACACACCCTTCGAAGTGTTCGAGGTTCGGCGCCGGAGCCACGCCGGGGCCTCACACCCGCCGTCAGGAGGCGGCGGCCGCCAGCTCAATCGCCACAGTCTCGCGTGCAGACCACGCGATAACCGCCATGGCCGTCGCCAGGCGCGATGGCTCACCCCTTCGCCAGCCTGAGCCGCCATCCCTGCCCGGATCCGAAGACGTCAACAGGAGCCTTGACCATCGCTCGCCGTCCCTCGCTCCAGACGAGGGCGCCGCCGGTCTCGACTTCCAGGCCCCCCCAGTCGTCGGTCGCCCGCATCGTCGGATAGACGAACGGAGCCTCCGACACCCTAAACGGCTGCGTCGGTCAAACGCCTCCGGCCAGTCGGGATTGTGAGCCGCAATTCCGCCCGGTCGAGGCGATGTCGGACAAAGGTTCCGAAACCATCCGACCGACGTCCCAATTCTGGAACACTAAAAAAATCAACCATTTATTTCACCGTCGATAGCGTAAGGCCCTCGCGTGTTTCGCGCTGGAAATGTTCCGGGCGCCAGAGGTTTGTCCAAGTGATCATGTTTAAAACGCGTTCCGCGGCGATGATGACCAGCGCGTCGGCGCTGGTGCTGGCCGCGATGGCCCCCGTCGCCCATGCCCAGCAGACCGAGGTCGGCGCACCGGGCCAGGCCCTGACGGCTGGCGCCATCACCACCCTGACAGGCTTTATCTCCGATGGCGGCGCGAACTCGAGCGTCGGGGTCTATGGCGCCGACGGCGACATCGTCACACTGACCGGCGCCGTCATCGACAGCCGCGCCAGCGCCAACCAGACCAGCTTCACCGCCAATCTCCAGAACGGCGCGACCAACCCGCTGATCGTCAACATACTGTCGGGATCCAGCATCCAGTCGGCCTCCACCGCCGTCAGCCTGTATGGCCAGGCGTATGACGTCACGATTGACGCCAGCGCCGGAGGCTCGACCTTCGCGGCAGCAGGCAATGGCGCGGCGCTGTCAGCCAACAGCAATGCCGCCAATGTCAGCCTGCTGAACGGGGCCAACACGATCAACTCCAACACCATTGCCCTGTTCGCCGGCAGCAACAGCGCGACCGGCACGGTCCTGGTCAACTCGACCGGCGGGACGATCACCGCAGGCGGGTACGGCATCTCGACCCAGAGCAACGGCGGGACGATCACCATCGGCCAGGCCGCCGGCGTAACCACCGCGATCAGCCTGACCCAGAACAACGCCACCGGCATCAGCGCCTTCGCCAACGGCGCCACGCCCGGCGCGATCAGCATCACCACGGGCGCCGGCGGCACGATCGACGGCGGCCAAATCGGCATCAACGCCGTCTCGAACGGCGCGGGCGCGGTGGATGTCAACGTCGGCGGCGTCATCGGCGGGACCACCGCCCCGACCGTGCGCGGCGTCAATGCGACCTCGCAGGGCGGCAATGTCGCCGTCAACGCGACCGCCGCGATCACCGGCGGCCAGAACGGCGTCTATGCCTCGACCACGGGCGCGGGCACCGTCACCGTCGGCACCAACGCCGTCACCTCGGCCAGCTTCGACGCCGTCTATCTGTCGGGCCAGGCCGGCAACGTCGACTACACCCTGAACGGCGCCAACACCGTGCGGGGCGCGACGGGCGTCACCGCAAACGCGACTTCGGGCGCCATCGCCATCCGCGCGCTGGACGCCGGTTCGGCCATCATCGGTAACACGCGCGCCGTCGATGCCCGCACCTCGGCCGGAGGCGCGATCGACATCAACCTGGCGGGAGCCACCACCGGCGGCGTCGTCGGCATCGTCGCCGGCGGCCCAGGCTCGGTGACCATCAACACCGCCGCCGTCAACGCGCCGAACGACCGCGCGATTACCGCCACGACCACGACCGGCGCGGTCAACATCGCGACCACCGGCGCGATATCGGGCGCCCAGGGCGGCATCTACGTTGTCAGCGCCGGAGCGGGCGCGACCACCATCAGCGCCACCGGACCCGTCAACGGCGGAACCCTGAGCGGCATCGACAGCCGCAACGTCGGCCTCGGCTCGGCGACCGTCGGCGCGGCCAACCAGCGCGTGGGGACCGTCACTGGCGGCTCCAACGGCATCTTCGTCACCTCGGGCGGCGACATCTCGATCTATGCCGGAACGGTGACCGGCGCGGGCCGGGGCGTCCTGGCCTCGAACCAGACCTCGGGCGGAAACTTCCAGGTCAACGGCGCGGTCCTGATCGACGTCAACGGCACGGTCACGGCCAACAACGGCCAGGGTGTCACCGTCGTCAACAATGGCGCGCTGGCGTCCAACACCAACACGGTCCGCGTCGCCGACGTGAACTCGACCGGCGGCTCCGGGATTTACAGCTTCTCCAACGGCGGCGCGACCGCGATCACCGCCGGTAACATCACCTCGACCTACGGCAACAACAACGGCTGGACCGGCGTCTACGCGGTCGCCAACAATGGCGGAAACATCGGCGTCACAACCGGATCGATCAACGCCTCCTTCCGCGGCGTCGACATCGAGAATGATGGATTGGGTCTGGGCGGTCTGATCACCGTCAACACCGGAGCCATCAACGGTTACCAGGGCATCCGCGCCGTCGCCGTCGGCTCGGCGGGCGTCAACATCGGCCAGACCAACCGGATCGGCGCCATCACCACCACGGGCGGCTCGGGCGTGTTCGCCACGGGCGCCGGCGACGTCAACGTCTCGACAACCACGGTCGCGGCGACCGGCGGCACGGCCGAGGTCATTTCGACCACGGCCAACAGCCCCTCGATCGCCAACGCCACCGCCGACGTCGGCTTCGGCGTCTTCGGCAGTTCCATGGGCGGCTCGGTGAACATCAACGCCAGCGGCCTGACCTCGGCCGTCACCGCTGACGCCATCGCGGCCCAGACCACCGCCACGACCGGTAACATCACGATCTACGCCGCCGGCGCGACCTCGACCAACGCCCGTGGTATCGCGGCCGTCGCCCAGGGCGGCAATGTCGGCATCACCACCACCGGTCCGGTCCAGGCCTCGTCATTCGGCATCCAGGCGGCTACGAGCGGCGCCGGCACGATCAGCATCCTGTCCACCGGCCCCGTGACCAGCACCAACGCCAACGGCATCGCGGCGGTAACGACCGGCCTCGGCGCCGTCACCGTCGGGTCGGCGACGAACCGCCTCGGGGCGGTCACGGCCAACGGCGCGACCGGCACAGGCATCACCGCCTTCGGCGCCGGCGACGTCTCGGTCTACGCCTCCTCGGTATCGGGCGGCACGCGCGGTATTGTGGCGGCCAACCAGTACGCCAACCCGAACGGCCGCGTGCTGATCGACGTCACGGGTCCGGTCGTCGGGCTCAATTCCTGGGGCATTATCGGGGTCAACAACGGCTCGCTCGCCGCCAACAGCCTGACCATCAACACCGGGGCGGTCACCGGCACGGGCCGGACGGCCATCAGCGCCCAGACGGTCGGCGGCGACATCAACATCGCGACCAACGGCGCCATCCTCTCGACCGCGTCCCAGACCCTGAGCTCGAACAGCGCGGTCTTCGCCGAGTCGCAGGGCAACGGCCTGATCACCATCAACACCAGCGGCGCGGTAACGGGCTATGACGGCATCTACGCCCTGTCGGACGGCGCGGCGGGCGGCATCAACGTCCTGTCGACGGCGGCCGTCACCGGCACGAACCAGTACGGCGTCTACGGCCATACCAACGGCGGCAATATCCTGATCGATGCGCGCGGCCAGGTCTCCGGCGCCATCGGCGGCGTCGTCGGCACCATCGCAGGCAATGGCGCCGTGGCCCTGCGCACTGCAGGCGTCACCTCGTCCAGCGGTCCGGCGGTCTTTGGCCAGTCGGGCGGCAATGTCACCATCGCAACCGGCGCGGTCACCGCCAACGGCGGCACGGGCGTCACCTACCAGACCGGCGGCTCGCGCTATGTCCTGGACGCCTCGGCGACCAGCGGCTTCGGCGTGCTCGGCCTGTCGAGCGGCGGCAACGTCAGCCTGACCTCCACCGGCCTGGTCACCGGCGGCGCCGCGGGCGGCGTCTACGGCCAGACCATGGGTGCGGGCGCCATCGCCATCAACACGGCCGGCGTCACCGCCGCCGCCGGACGCGGCGTCGAAGCCTATGCCGCGGGCGGCGCGATCACCATCAACGGAACCGGCGCGATCAACGCCCTGGGCGTCGGCATCGCCGCCAACAACTCCGGCGCCGGCAGCATCAGCATCAACAACGTCGCCAACATCATTTCGGGCGCGGGCGCCAATGGCGTGGATGCGGCGAACATCGGCACGGGCGCCACCACGATCGGCAGCGCCAACCAGCGCCTCGGCGCCGTCTCGGCGGGCGCGACGGGGATCTTCGCCACCAGCCAGGGCAACGTCTCGGTCTACGCCAACGGCGTCAACGCCGGAACGCGTGGCATCGTCGCCGCCAGCCAGGGCGCGAACCCCAACGGCGCGGTCGTCGTGAACGTCGCCGCCCCGATCAATGCAGCCTCAGGCTTCGGCATCGTCGCCGTCAACAACGGCGCCCTGGCGGCCAACACGATCTCGATCACCAGCACGGACTCGATCACCTCGACCGGCGGATCGGGGATCAGCGCCCAGACGGTCGGCGGGGACATCACGATCAACGCCCGCAACGTCACTGCCTTCTCGGGCACGAACGGAACCTGGGACGCCATCTTCGCCGACGGACGCGGTGACTCGCTCGTGACCGTCAACACGGCGGCGGGCGGCATCAGCGGCACCTATCGCGGCATCGACGTGTCCAGCACCGGCACAACGGCCCGTTCGGGCATCGCGATCACGACCAATGCGGGCGTCGTCTCCGGCGGCGCCAGCCAGATCGCGATCAACGCCAACCTGAACGGCCTGGGCTCCACCACGATCAACACCGCCGCGCTGGGAACCCTCAGAGCCATCGGCGGCACCGGCATCTTCGCCAACGCCACGGGCGCGACCGGCGCCAACAACATCACGATCAACAACCAGGCCCAGATCGGCGGGGCGGGCGCGAACAGGGTCGCCAACGGCATCGTCGCCTCTGTCAGCGGCGCGTCGAACAGCGGCAATATCGCCATCACCTCCGGGGGCGCGATCAACGCCTCCAACGTCGGCATCAGCGCCACCACCACCTCGGGAACGGTGACGATCAATACGGCGGCGGGCGGCACGATCGCTCCGGGCGCTACGGTCGGCATCCAGGCGGTCACCCAGACCGGCGCCATCACCATCAACCAGGCTGGTTCGATCGGCTCGGCGGGCGCCGGCAACACCGTCGGCACCGGCATCTACGCCAGCATCGCCTCCGGCGCGGGGGCGCTGAACATCAACTCGTCGGGCGGCATCTATGTCTCGGCGGGTACGGGTCTCCAGAGCGCCGGCATCTACGCCGTC
Organism: Brevundimonas goettingensis; assembly: GCF_017487405.1. Taxonomy (NCBI): domain Bacteria; kingdom Pseudomonadati; phylum Pseudomonadota; class Alphaproteobacteria; order Caulobacterales; family Caulobacteraceae; genus Brevundimonas; species Brevundimonas goettingensis. Next base: position 1,687,526 of record NZ_CP062222.1, read on the forward strand.
AACAGCGGGACCGGCGCGGTGAACGTGACCTCCAGCGGCGTCATCGACCCCGGCGCCTACGGCGTTGTGGTCCAGGGGGCGGGCCCGGTCTCCTACACCGCGACGGGCGGCCTCGTTGAAGGCGGTCAGGGCGTCTACGTCGCCTCGACCGGCAACGGCGCGGTCACCGTCACCTCGGCGCCCGGCACGACCATCACCGGCCTGAGCGGCATCGGCCTCCAGGCCGTCAGCGGGAACGGCCCGGTCGTCGTCACGGCGGGCGGCGCCGTCTCCGGCGCCACCTCCGGCATCGTGGCGACCTCGACGGGCTCCGGCTCGACCGTCGTCACCAACACCGGCGCAATCACCTCGGGCAGCGGACCGGCGATCAACGCCTCGTCCGGCACGGGCGGACTGAACCTGAACATCCAGGGCAACGTCGTCTCGGCGGGCGGCCCGGCCATTCTGGCCAACTCGGCCGGCGGCGGGACGATCACCATCGCCTCCGGCGCCGTCGTCGCCGGTCGTGTCAACAGCGCGACGGACTCGGTCATCGCGCTGAACACCGCCTCCGGCACGAGCTCGACCATCAACGTCGCCCAGGGCGCCACGGTCCAGGCGGTCAGCGGCTCGCCGTTCACCACCGCCATCCGCGCCACCGGCGGCTCGGTCGTCGTCAACAACTCCGGCGTCATCTCCGGCCAGATCGACTTCTCGGCCCTGACCGGATCGAACACCGGCCAGATTTCGGGCGGAGCCGGCACCACCTTCCAGACCGGCGGCCTGTCGACCTTCAGCGCCGGCAATGACACCTTCACCAACGCCGGCCAGCTGGTGACCGTGGGAACTGTCACCAACTTCGATTTCCGCGGCGGAACCAACGTCTTCAACAACAACGGCCAGATCTTCGTCGGCTTCAGCCCGGTCACGGCCAGCGGCTCAAGCTTCTTCCTGACGAGCCTGACGACCTTCAATAACGCCGGCTCGCTGAACCTGATGAACGGCGTCCTCGGCGACGCTATCGTCGCCACGGGCGCCAACTACGTCGGCACGACAGGCGCACGCCTGCTGATCGACACGGCCATCGCCCCCGGCGGCCGTTCGGACGTCCTGACCGTGGGCACGACCTCGGGCGTCACCTCGGTGGCGATCCGCGATACGACGACCGGCTTCGGCGCCTACAACCCGACCGGCATCGTGGTGGTCAATGGTTCGACCCACGCCGGCGACTTCGTCCTCGACGCAGGCTCCAGCTTCTACAACGCGGGCGTCTTCGGCGGCGCCATCGACAAGCCGGGCCTGTTCTTCAGCCAGCTGGGCGTCAACGCCTCGGGCCAGACCGTTCTCGTCAGCCTGCCCAAGGTCCAGGCCTACCAGTTCTCGACCCTGGCCTCGCAGGCCCAGGCCGCCTGGTACGAGACGGCGCCGCGCGCGGCCCGTCAGGCCGAGGTCCGCGATCAACTGGCGGCCGGCGAACGCGCCGGCGGCTTCTGGGTCGATGTCCAGGGCACGCACACCGCCCGCGAGGTCGACCGCTACGAAGCGACCCTGGCCGGCGTGAAGCACTATGACGCCTCCTACGGCCAGGACCTCAGCTCGGCGACGATCGGCATCGACGCGGTGCGCCCGATGATGGACGGCGACGTCGTCTTCGGCGCCTCGGTCGGTTACGTGAACTCCAGCGCCGACTTCGACAAACAGTCGACCTCCATCGACATGGACGGCTGGTCGGCCGGCGCCTACGCCACCTTCGTTCGGGGCGGCTGGTTCGTCGCGGGCACGGTCGGCGCCAACCAGTTGAACGCCGAGATCAAGGCCCCTCGCCTCGCCGGTTTCACCCATGCGGATACCGACATCACCTCTGTGGGCGCCACGGTCGAGGCGGGCTTCCGGGCCCCCTTCATCATGGGCACGCTCATCGAGACGACGGCGGCCCTGGCCTACGTCAACACCTCGGTGGACGACTTCGTCGCGGTGGGTTCGAACTTCCGCTTCGAGGACGGCGAAAGCCTGCGTCCGTCGCTGGGCGCGCGCGTCTCCGGCGACACGTCGATCGGCGGAAGCTGGACGACCCGCTACAACGTCTCGGTCCGCGCCGTCGGCGAAGCCCTGTCGGAGAACGCGGCCACGGTCGGCAGCGCCGGTCCGGACCTGCGCGTCCCCGATCAATTCGAAAACGCCTATGGCGAGGTCAAGGCCGGCCTGACCAGCCAGTCAGTCAACGGCTGGACAGTCTTCGGCGACGTCACTGGCCGCTACAGCGATGAGACCCGCGCCATCGGCGCCTCGGTGGGCCTGCGCCTGCGCTACTGATCCACCGCGCAGATGTCGACACAAGGGCCGCGTCTCGCAGGAGACGCGGCCCTTTGCTTTCATCAACCCCCACAGCCCTGCCCTTCCAGTGACGAGCGTCCCCGAAGCGCCAGGAGCGGACGTTAGCTCGCCTCCTAAAATTGGACATGTCTCGCCGGCCGCAATCCCCAATGTGCCAGAGTCCGGGGTCCTGCTGCTGGCCACTTGATCCGTCGTCCCTTGAGATGGGTGCCTAGACGCCGATGACCGCAACGCGCGTAATCGCGGCGGCTTGGGCGGAGGTGAGCGTCACTCCTCTTGCGAAGTCCGCACGGCCCGGGCCACGCGACCCGTACTGCGAAAACCGGACGTCCTCCGGCTGCAGCATGGTGCGGGGATTGCCGTCCTTGCCGGTGTACCACATTTCGGTCCAGCCGGCCGGGGCGATGTGGTCGTCCATCCAGCAGTCGAGGAAGCTGGCGGCGGCGACAAAGCGGGGATCGCCGTAGCGACCGTCCGGGAAGGCGCTCGACGGCCGCCAGGGCCGTCCCAGATAGACCGACCCCCTCGCCGTTCCCGCCTCCTTCGTCAGGCGGCACCGATGGAAGACGAAGCCAAAGGGCTGGTCGACCGGTGTGCTCGGCGCGACGATATAGCCGTCGACGGGATCGACCGGGCGGGGCCGCGAGCGGATTTCGCAGGCCTCGAACCAGGCCCGGCCTGCGCCGAAGATGAAGTCATAGCTGCCCACGATCAGGCAACGTTCGAACAGGGCGGTCCCGGCGTCCGGGAACAGGGTGTCCTGATAGCTGAGGATGTCGCAGTCGCGGAGCACGGCCCGATCGGAGCCCTTGTCCAGCATCAGCGCCACCGCCTGCGGCCCCGCGCCATTGTGCGAGTGCAGACCGCCAGGCTTCGTCATCTCGGCCAGGCCGTCGAAGGCGTTGTTGATCGTGAGGTTGCGGGCCTGGAAATCCGGCGCGCGGACGAACAGCGTCGGGGTGCGGAAGGTGCCCCAGTTGCGGCCGTCCGGCGCGGCCAGACCGGACGCCGCGAGATGATTGATCACCGAACCCGTCCGGCTTTCTCCCACCAGATGGATGAAGGGCTTGTCGATCACCACCTGTCCGTCATGGATGCCCCGCCCAATCAGGATGCGAAACGGCCGAACGCCATCCGCAGGCGCGGCCGCGATGGCGGCCGTCAGATCCGGATAGGCGGGAACGCCCGGAATACGCGCGATCCCTGAGCGCGACACCACGGCGTCGTAACGTGTCGCGTCTGCGGCCATCGCCCTCCCACTCAAGGGTGCGGCGACCGCCGCGGTAAGGATCAGACGACGAGAAACGGACGAAGACATTGAAGCCTCAAAGAAAAAGCGGGCGCCGGCCAGCGAAGCCGCCGACGCCCAATCCTCGGGAGGAGGAAGTCTAGAAGCTGTAGCGCACGCCGAAATTATACTGACGGCCGGTGTGGGAGTAGACGACCGTGCCGTCGCGGCGGCTGTCGGTGTACTGTTCGTTGAAGGCGTCCGTCAGGTTGAGACCCTCGAAGGTGAGTTTGACCTGGTCGGTCAGGGCCCAGGACGCCGAGGCGTCCACCGTCACAATGTCCCTCACGCCGTCGATGTCGTTGGTGCTGGTGCCGCTGGGCACGGCGGTCAGATAGCGGTCGCGATAGGCGGCCGAGACGCGGGCGCTGAAGCGGTCGTCCTCATAGTAGAGGGTGGCGTTGTAGGCCGTCTTCGACAGGCCGACGAGGTCGTTGTCCACGAAGCCGGTGGGAGAGCGCGCCGAGATGTAGCTGATCTCGGAATCGACCAAGGTGACGTTGAAGATGGCGCCGAGGTTGTCGAACGGTCCGGGCAGGAAGCTGAACGGCTGCTGGTAGCTGATCTCGATGCCCTTCAGCGGGCCGCCCTCGGTGTTGACGGGCCGGCTGAACAGGAAGACGTCGCTGGCCGAGACGCCCAGGCCGTTCAGAAGCTCGAGCGGCAGGCCCGACTGGTTGAACGGCATCGAGACGCGCGAGGTCTGGATGTAGCTCTCGATGTCCTTGTAGAACAGGCCGACCGACAGCAAGGCGTCCGGCGCGAAATACCATTCGGCGGACAGGTCGTAGGTCGTGGCCCGGATCGGATCCAGTTCCGGATTGCCGGAGCTCACGCTGAACACGCCGACCGTGCTGAGGCTGCCGCCCGGCGTCACGCTGCCCAGGTTGGGCCGCGTCATCACCTTGGCCGCGCCGAACCGTACGAGGAAGTCCGGCGAGATCTCGGCCGTGACGTTCAGGGCCGGCAGGACGTCGTCGTAGTCGCGTTCGACGGTCGTCTGCTGGGCCGCGCCGGCGACCAGTTGATAGCCGGTCGAGCTCTGGTTGGTCTTGACGTAGCGGACCCCGACATCCCCGCGGATCGGCACGGCACCGAGCTGGGTGTTGAAGTCGAGCTGGAGATAGGCGGCGGTGTCCTTTTCCGTCACGCTGCGGATATTCCCCCGCGCGTTGGCGTTGGAGGCGCCGCTGAGCTCGAACAGGCCCGTGCCGCTGTAGATGTTGAACAGATCGGCGAAGGCGTTGAGGTCCGGCGCGATCCAGCTCGTGACCGTGCCCGAGGGCGCGCCGAGATTGCGCCCGAAGCCGCTGACCAGCTGGGTCAGGCTGGCGAGGGTCAACCCCGCCGGCAGCTGCGGTACGACGGATTCGTTGACCCGGGCCAGAGCCCAGGAGTCGAACGCATATTCCTTGTAGTTGACGCCGCCCTTCAGGGTCAGGCTGTCGTTCAGGTCATAGGCGGCGTCGAACTGGCCGGTCTTGATCGTATTGGTCACGCCCTGGGGCCGCAGGCGGATTTCCGACCGAGCGGCGCCGAAATTGTAGGCCGCCGGGCTGGTGACGTCGAAGCCGTAGTTGATCAGCGGCAGGTTGCGGTTGTCGCGGTAATCGTAGGAATAGCCGTCCGTGTTCTCGCGGTTGAGGATCACCGTGGTCTGGACCGGGTTGTCGAAGTCCGACTTCGACCAGCCCACCAGACCCTTGACCCGGAAGCGGTCGCTGAACTGGTGCTCCAGCGTCAGAGTGCCTTGGGTGTATTTGGTGTCGAGCTCGTCGAAACGGGTTTCGGTCTCGATGTCGACGTCGTCGAACAGGCCGTAGACCATCTCGCCGTTGGAGTTGATCGCGCCGTCGCGGACAATGATCTCGGGTCGGCCGCCCTGGGAGGCGTTGCGGGCGAAGGACAGGGCCTCCAGCCAGTTCTCCTGACGGGTCGCCTTGAAGTCCGAGTAGAGGACGTCGAGGTTGATCAGGGTCGTGTCCTGGGGCCGGAACTGCAGCGACCCGGTCAGGCCTAGGCGCTCCTGGTCGTGAGTCAGCCGCCCGTAGCGCGGGAAGCGCGGCGTATAGACGTCGGCGCGGCTGGCAGCCGTGTAGGGCGAAGCCGGGTTGAAGCCGCCGGCTTCGGTCCCGTTCAGCCAGCCGCCCGAGCCATGGCCCTCTTCCAGCAGGCGGCGCTTGGTGTAGGCGACCGAAACCAGGGCGCCGAGACGGCCGTCGAGCCAAGTGTTGCTAGCCAGGGCCGCGAAGCGCGGGTCCCACTCCTGCGACAGATCATTGTAGCCGTACTGGGCCGACAGGGCGAGGTTGGCGCCGCGATAATCGAACGGACGGCCGGTCTGCAGGTCGACGGTAGCCCCGAGCGAGCCCTCTTCGGTTTCAGCAGACGCCGTCTTGCGCACGGTAATGCTGTTGAAGAGTTCCGAGGCGAAGACGTTGAAGTCGAAGGCCCGGTTGCGGTTAGCGCCGCCCGAACTGTCGGTGCCCGAAGCCGTGCTCTGCCCCTCGACCCCGTTGATGCGCACGCGCGTGAACTGCGGTCCGAGACCACGCACCGTGATCTGCCTCCCCTCCCCGGCGTCGCGGGCGATGGAGACGCCCGGAACTCGCTGAATGGATTCGGCCAGATTGGCGTCCGGGAAATCGGCCATGTCCTCGGCCTTGATCACATCGACCACGCCGTTGGCGCGGCGCTTGGCGCTCAGGGCGCTGCCGAGAGACGCACGGAAACCGGTTACCACGATGGAGTCGATTTCAGTCGCCGTGTCGTCCTGGGCTTGCTCTGGAGCGGGCACCGACTGGGAGGTCGTGGAGACCTGAACGACCGGGCTGGCCGCTGCGAGCACGGCTGTGCGGCTGTCATTGGAGGCGACGACGAGATTGCTGCCGGTCAGAAGGCGCGACAGGCCCTGATCCACGCCGAAGACGCCTTGAACAGCGGCGGTGCGTTGACCGGCGACCGCGGACGCCGGCGCGAGGATCTGCAGATTGGCCTGACGAGCGAACTCCGGCACGCCGGTCGCCGCCGCCTGGGCCGGAACGTTGAACTGTCTGGACTGGGCCAGAGCCCCCCCGGCGCTCGCGAGCGCCATGGAGCTGACGGCGACCATCAGGCTCGCCTTAACGACGGTATTGCACGTGAACGGCATGAGACTGCCTCCCCTTTTCTCGTTTCCATGTCCCGGACCCTTCTGACGAGGGTTCCGTCTTGAGCGATGATCGACCGCGGATTTTCCGTCGGGATCCTACGAAAAAAAATGCGAGGCTTCAGCCGCCGAGCAGGATGACGTCGCCGCTCACATCGAGCTCGGCGGCTTCCGACGCCGCCACCGCGCGCGCGAAGCTATCGGGCTCATTGGTATGGAACCAGCCCACAATCCGCCGGCCTTCGAGCTGGGGATCCGTCACGACGATCTTGCGGACATTGTAGCGGTTGAACTCATGAACCGCCGCCGCGATGGTGTCGCCGTCCAGAACGATCTGACCGTCCCGCCAAGCGAGAGCACGATCCATTTCCAGTGGCCGGTGCAGCGGTTTGGCGGGGCCGGCGCTGTCGCTCACGAAGATCTGGTTGCCGGCGGAGACTCGACGCGCCGCACCGGATTTGCCGCTCCACACCTCGACCACGCCTTCGGTGACGAGTACCTCGACGCCCATGACGCGGCGGCGCACTGAAAAGGCCGTGCCGACCGCTCGCACCCGCGCGTCTCCCGCTGTGACGACGAAGGGGCGCGACGGATCTTTCGCGACCTGGAACCAGGCCTCGCCACGCTCGAGGCGAATGGCGCGTTGCCGGGGCTGCAGATCGACCGCGATTTCGGTGTCGGTGTTGATCGCCGCCAGCGAACCGTCGCGGAGCGGCACCCTGCGAATCTCCCCAATATCGGTCTTGTAGCGCCGATCGTTCAGAACCGGAATGAGCGCCAACGTCCCGAGCGCCGCCGCCGCCGCCGCCGCGCCAAGCCCGCCGAAAAGCGTGCGACGATCCATACGCCGCGGACGGGACATCGCGTCGCGAACCTCGCCCGGTTCCGGCTCCAAGATCAGTTCCAGACCCGCTCTCGCGCGCAAGAGGGCGCCGCGGCGGCGCGGATCGCCGGCCAGCCAAGCGTCGAGACGACCCTGACCGTCGCCGTCGAGCTCGCCCGCGTCGAGCCGAACCGCCCAGTCTGCGGCCTCGTCCTGAATCTGCTGAACCGTCTCGACTCCGGTCATGCGCGTCGCTGCCCTGTCCGTCCGGCGACGGTTTCGTCCGGCGTCGTCTGCAGCGCCGCCAGAACCACCTTCAACGAGCGGGCGGCCTCGTTCTCAACCACGTTCTGGGACACGCCGAGCCGCTCGGCGATCTCCTTCTGGGAGAGGCCGAGAATCTTGCGCATTTCGAAAATCCGGCGCGCACGTTCGGGCAGGGTCGCGACGATATCCATGACGCGGGCAAGCTCCCTTCTCCCGCCGGCGATACGTTCCGGCGAGGGCTCGTCCCATTCGATGCGCAGGGCGTCGATTTCCGTCACCGCCTCGATACGAACGATGCGAGCCCGGCGCATCTGCTCCAGGACGATGGAGCGCGCGGTCTGGAAGAAATAGGCTCTTGGAGAGACAATGCGCTGAAAATTGGCGATGTCCGCCAGTCGGCAGTAGGCTTCCTGAACCACGTCGTCGACCTCACCGGACAGAACAAGGGATCGCCGCAACCAGGCGCGCACATCCGCCTCGTGCGGGAGGATTTCGCGCGCCAGCCAGCGGATCCTGTCCGCGTCGTCCTGAGGTTTCCCGGTCGGGGCCATCACCTACCCGCTTTTCCGAACACGATGCACAGGCGGGAGATATCCGTCATATCGAGCAACGGATTTATTCCGCCATGTCGTCATTGTCTCTTATGAGCTCGGGGCGCCTTAACGTTTAGGCGTTCCGCCCGGGCAGGCTCCAGCGGGTCTGCGCCGGAAGCGGAAATTGGATGGCGATCGCAAACGTGACATTTGGCGTTGATCGCGGTCGACCATAAGCCGACCCTCGTCATCCCAGCTCCTCAGTCCGCGAATTCCAACGTCTGCGCCTGCGTTCCAGAGTGGAACACCGCCGTGTGCGTGACGCCGGCGACGCGGACGTTCACCTGCATCTCCATGTCCTCATAGACGTCGGGGAAAAAATCGACATCGACCCGGACGTTATGAATCGGAGCCGGGCTGATTTCTCCCGCCAGCTCCACCCGCACGTTGTCGCCGGCAAGATCATCGCCCGTCTGATGCAGCACGACGCGCTGCCCATCGACGTCCAAGCGGAAGCGCGCCGCCAGATGGGCCTCGAGCGCGGCGACCGCCTTGGGATCATCCAGCGACGGCTGGGCGTCGGGCGCCAGAGAGGCCAGGGCAGGTTCGACGTCGTGGGCGTAGAAGCGGTGAACCACGGTCACGCCGCCGGTGACGGGATCGATCTCCACGACGGTCAGGCCCGCGTGGCCCCGGTGCGCGGCCGCAGGTCCGGCTATCGCGAGCGCCGCCACGACCGCCAGGACTGATCCCGATCGCAACAGGCGGCTCATGAGCGACCTCCCGAACGGGGCGCGTCGCGCACGGCGGTCGAATCCGGGCTGACCTCGACGTCGCTGTCGCGCATCCGGTTGGGCTGTGACGGACCGTCCGCCGACAACGGGATGGACCTGACGTCCAGGCGACGCGGGAAATAGTTGTTGGCGCGGTCCGTGTCGGCCGTCTCCCACAGCGGATCCAGTTCAGCCGAACGCAGGGCCTTGGACGACACATACTGCCAGATCACCCGGCGGCTGTTGCGGCGCCAGACCTCGGCCGGGATGCGCACCGTCTCGGTCGAGCCGTCGTCCCAGGTCAGTTTGACGATGACCGGCATGACCAGACCGCCCTGGTTGGTGAAGGTGAAGCGGTATATGTTGTCGGTGAAGCCCTGGGCCCGACGGCGATCCTCGTCGGCCTTCTTGTCGGCGCTCTCGGCGTCGCGGCGTTGTTGAGCCGTGACCGTGAACTGGTCGGTCGTATTGTAGAAGTCGCGCACGGCCGGATCCCGCTCGATCACAGTCTGGATCCCCGCGTTGTTGGTTACCGTGGTCGGGACCGGCGCCTCGTCGAAACGGGCGCGGGCCTCGCGGGCGCGAACCTCGGGATCGGTCGACTGCAATGTGACCCTGGTCACGCCGTCCAGCGCGATGTCGACATGGTCGGTCGAATAGAACCAGCCGCGCCAGAACCAGTCCAGATCGACGCCCGAGCTCTCCTCCATGGTGCGGAAGAAGTCATAGGGCGTAGGCCGCTTGAAGGCCCAGCGCTGGGCGTATTCGCGGAACGCCCGGTCGAATAGCTCGCGTCCCAGCACCGTCTCGCGCAGGATCACCAGGGCCGTCGCCGGCTTGGCGTAGGCGTTGTTGCCGAACTGGAGCACCGATTCCGAGTTGGTCATGATCGGCACCTGGTCCTGCGAGACCATGTATTCGACGATGTCGCGCGGTTCGCCGCGTGAGGGGAAGTCGGGGTCCCACAGCTTCTGGGCCTCGTATTGGACGAAGCTGTTCAGCCCCTCGTCCATCCAGGTCCACTGCCGCTCGTCGGAGTTGATGACCATCGGGAAATAGGTGTGGCCCACCTCGTGGATCACCACCCCGATCAGGCCGTTCTTGGCCCGTTCGGTATAGGTCAGCCGGCCGTTGTCGTCGCGGATCGGGCGCGGGCCGTTGAAGGTGATCATCGGATATTCCATCCCGCCGACCGGCCCGTTCACCGACTGGGCGGTGGGGTACGGATACGGGATGGCGAACTGGTCATAGACCTTGATCGTGTGGGCGATGGCCCGGGTCGAATAGGTGTCCCACAAGGGCCGCGCTTCCTTCGGATAGAAGGACATGGCCATGACGCTGGGACGGCTGGTCGTGGCCTGGGTCACGCCCATGGCGTCCCAGACGAATTTGCGCGAGCTGGCCCAGGCGAAGTCGCGGACGTTGTCGGCCTGGAAATGCCAGGTCCGCGTGCCCGAGCGGCTGGGGCGCGCCTCGGCGGCGGCGGCCTCGGCGGGGGTGACGATATAGACCGGCTCGGCGGCGTTGCGCGCCTGTTCCAGACGCGCGCGTTGGTCGGCGGTCAGGATGTCGGGGTTCTGCAGCGTGCCGGTGGCGGCGACCTGGTGGTCCGCCGGAACGGTGACACGCACGTCGTAGTCGCCGAACTCCAGGGTGAACTCGCCCGAACCGATGAACTGGGCGTTATGCCAGCCCTCGTAGTCGGAATAGACCGCCAGCCGCGGGAACCACTGGGCCGCCTCGAACAGGCAGTTGCCGTCCTCGGTCGGCTTGGTGAAACACTCATAGCCGCTGCGCCCGCCGACGACCTTATTCTCCACCATCGGCAGGGTGTAGGTAATGGTGAAGGTGAAGCTCTGAGCCGTCGCCAGCGGGGCCGGCAGCTCCAGCCGCATCATGGAATCCACGATGGTGAAGGGAATATCCGCGCCGTCCGGCCCTGTGATCTTCAGATCGTTGAACCCGCCCTGCCAGTCCTTCATCCGCTGGACGCGCAGCACCTCCGGCACGCTGACCTCGGTCGCCGAGGTGTAGGTGCGGGTCATCTCGGCGATGGAGTTGCGGCGGTAGTTCTGCTGGTCCAGCAGCATCCACAGATAGCCCAGATGGTCGGGCGAGTTGTTGGTGTAGGTGACGACCTCCTTACCTGTGAGGGTGCGGGTCGGCTCGTCCAGCGACACGTCGATGTCGTAGTCGACCTTCTGCTGCCAGTAGCGATAGCCCGGCGCGCCAGAGGCGTTGCGATAGTCGGTCGGTGTCGGCCAGTCCTCGCCCTCGAACTGGCGGAACTTGTCCTCGAAGGCCCCCGTGTTCTGCTGAACGGCGCCGACGCTCACCTGGGCTACAGCGGCGGTCGCGATCGATCCGCACAGGGCGACGGCCAACGCCGCCAGTCTCGTTCGATACATCCGCAACCCGCCAATCCCTGAAGCCCGGCGCGACCTTAAGGATCGTGTTCGGCGGTGCAACAGGACATCGTGTCAAAGACGGCCGGACCCAACGCCCAAGCGTCTGCTTTTTGGCGGGAAGCCCGAACTCAGTGGACCGTGTGGGCGTCCATTTCCAGATCGCTGTAGGATAGCAGGTTGAGAAGGCCATGCAGCCGGTCGTAGACGCCGCGGAGAGCATGATCCGGCAGGCTGACCGATATGGTCAGCAACCACTCGTCGTTCCGCAGCCTGGCCTCCGCATGGATGACACCGTCAGCGCTCGTCAGTGCGAGCGCGCTGACCAGCGGGCAGGTCCTGAACTCACCCGTCAAGCCATCCCAGAAGAAGCGGCCAGAGGGCCGATCTCTTTCCGCCAGAAGCTGCAGAAGGCTGGCCGTCATGGATTCCAGCACGCGCGTCAACCGCGCAGCCCGCTGGCGTTCGTCGTGAGGGATTCGGGCTGTGTCACCCGCAAGAGATATGAAGGCCTTCATCAGGCCGTTATGGCGCGGGCTCCTTAACAGTCCGCGACCTCACCGCATCGGCGGTCATCTCCGCCAGGTGATCAAAGCGGGGATGAAGGAAAGCAACAAACGGGTTCTAGAGGCGCGACCGAACTGTTTGGCCATCGACGGAAGATGGGAGTGCGTCCGCTGAGGTGCCCAATACGTCGGGCGAGCTGGTGGTCGATCAGGGCGGGAGCTGGGAACGGTTCACCGGAACCACGGCACCCACCATCGTTGAACAGGTCATGGCCTAGCGGCTATGACCCCTTGGGTAAGTGTCGGCACGTTCGAGCCGGCGAAGACTTCAACGCTAAGATGGCGTCACGACTGGCGCCGCGAGTGATTTCCCAGAAACCGCCATCTTCGGCGAGCGTCTTTGCTCGCGACTAACCTTATTGCTCGTTGCGAGACCTGGAATTTTCGAAATCGCAGCGGCTCAACCCGCCAAGCCGAAGGGACGGCCACCTTGAAGCTCCATCGTTCGGCCGCCGTCGTCGTGACATCGCTATTTGCGGCATGGTTGCTCAGTAACTGCCAGGAAGCTCCCGCTGCGGCCGTCACCAGAGACGCGACCTGCGCCAACTCCCGCACCAACGAAGTCTCGTGTCCCTTGATGATCGGAGAGCAGAATTATCGGCTTGATAGCGGTCTGACCCAATATCTGAAGCTAACAAACACGTCGGACCAGTCGTTGCAGATCGACGCGGTCCAAGGCGCGGCCGCAGGCAGGGGGCGAGAATTTCTGGAGTATTGCATCGGCCGCAATCGCTTTGAGACCGGGCAGTCGGCCGCTGGTGAAGGGGAAGTAGCCTGCACTTCACGAAACAGTGGCGTGGCGATCTCGAGCATTAAGCTGCGCAGCTCGCCAGCAGGGCCCGGGTTGACGGTGCAGCCCGGCGATACCCTCTATGTCAGTTTCAGTCCCATGCACACCGAGCCGTGGTTCACTGTTTCGGTCACGGCTTCAGCAGCGTCGAGGCGGCTGGAAACCTGGCGACAGCCCCGGGTTGATCAAGTGATCCGGTGTAATGGGCAGGTTCAGCAGACGCGCTGGTCGCCTTGGGTAAACCAAACTGGGCGGCCGCTCTCGCTCACCGGCGCAACCATCTACGCTCAAGGCGGCGAACCGGTGCTGGATCAAGTCGATGCCGCCTGCCTGTACATTCTCAACACGGCAGGCGAGGTGCGATATCGAATGTGCGACAGCGTCAACGTGAGGAACCCGTCAGGTCTGCGCATCGCCCCCCAGACGCTGGCGCAAGGCGAAGCTGTCGCAGGTCAAGCGGCCAACACTTGCCGCGCTCCTGCGGTGTGGGGTTGGACGGCCTACATGTTCATTGAGAACTAACGACTAGCTGGAAATCCAGCGCTACCGGAAACCGGCATGCCTAGCGGCGTGCAACCCAAGGGGTGCCTCGGTGATGCCCCCCCCTGCACCGCAGCTAGCAGGCGACCCGGCCTGTTGTCAGGCCAGACAGGATCTCTGCCGCCATCAGGCCGGCGGCGGCCCGTCCCTGAGCCAGTGAAGGTTCGGGGCGGGCCGCCAGAAGTCGGCCAGTGGCCAGCTTCTTTTGAAAAACTAATGTTTTCCGGATCGGTTGCAACGCAACAAAACTACGACGCCCTCCCACGGAAAGCGGGGAAGGTGGGGCTCCGCATCGCGGTCAGGCGGAAATCGGAGCCCCGGCAGATCGCGGTGGGGCTTTGACCTGCCGCGCCACGTTAGCCGCTCAGCACGGCGGGACCATGGGGTCTTTCGGACCGCCGGCCCGCCCCGAACCTGCGGTCAGGCAGGGCTCGTTATCCGCGAGCGGTGGCGATGACGACGGCCAGGGCGAGGATTGAGCCGGCGACTACGATTGGGCGCCGTGCGCGATGAGCGGCGGCAAGAAGGGATCCGAGCATAAATGCCTTGGTCGTGCTCTGAGGTCTGAGGTCGTTACCCGATAGGGCGACGCCTGCGGCCCGGCGTGCTGAGGGTGAGGCGCCGGGCCGCTCGGTCGTTGGGCCACACGGGGAATGGCCTTGGGACGTGTGCTCAACCGCGTTAGAGACCGCCGGTTCCTGTGTTCGGGAGCGTAAGCAGGCGGGCGGCCCAGCGCTTGAGGTTCCAATGCCGAGGGCAGAAAACGACCCGGCCGCTCTCCGCGCCGGGCCGCCGATCTGGAAGGATCTGGCCGCCTCCCCCGAGGACAGCCGACGGCGGTGTGAGCCGCCACAGGTAACGACGGCGCCGAACGGCGAGCGCCTCACATCTTTTGCCGTGAGACACTTCTCAACGGTGGGACACCCCGGAATCAGGAGTCTGACCATGGATCACGCAGCGTTCTTTGCTGGGGTGCGCAAGCGCTTGGGCGGCCTTAAGCAGGGACAGGTCGACGGACTGAACGCCCTGCTGAAGGCGACAGAAGGCTGGACGGTGAGCTGGGTCGCCATCGCCCAGGCGCGGTCGAAGCCGTGGTGGCGGTTCGGATCTGACTACGCTTCCATCAAGGCCCGGCTAGTTCATCGTCTCGTTGGAAGGCGTGTTCGCCGCCATCTCCATCCTCAGGGTGGCGACCAGCTCATCGAGCCCGGCCTCAAGGCGATCCCTGTCGACGTGTTGGTAGTGGATCGGCGCGGCCTCGCGGAAAGCGACGCACAGCAGCTCGACCATCTCCTGATCGGGCATGTCCGACACTCGCCGGTTCTGCGCCTCGACCCTCTCGGTCAGGATCGACCAGGCGTCGCGAAGGGCCCGGCCGAGCGGCGCCTGCAGAGCTGTCCAAAAGTCCTCCAGGTCCTCGACGGTCGTCTCTCGCGTTCGCATGACCTCATCCTGTCCTGCCTCTGGAAGGCCGTCACCCTTCGCGGGGTGGCGGGCCTTTTGTCGTGTGCGGGTTCTGGCTTCCATTGCCGGAAACGGCGGTTCCGCTATCAATGGCTGGCGACGCGGAGGGACTGATGGTGATCCAGGTAGCGCTGGCGATAGTGCTGATTCAGCAAACCCCGCCACTGATGGGGCTGAACTCCGACGTCTTCGTCGCACCTCTCGTGTGGGAAGTCATCCCGCGCCCGAGGTATCCTGTGCTTGCGTCCTCTCGAGATGTCACCTCCGGATGGGCGACCGTGCGATGCCGCGTCGACGAAGGTAGGCATCCTCGGCAGTGTGAGGTCATGGCGGAATCGACGCAGGGTGTCGGCTTCGGTGTGGCCGCAGTCGAAGGGCTCGAACAGGGCGTACTTCGGGAGGGCTGGAACGATAGCGATCCCGCCAAGGACACATTTCAGCAGCTCGTCCGGTTTGCCTTGGCAAACTGACGGACCTCGCGGAGGGGCGGGCCTTCGTCGTTTCAGGCCCTTGCGCCAGATCGCGATAGGGCTCGCCGCGTTCACCCGCCTCGGCGCGCGTTAGAACAGCGGTGGTCTCTGTCGCACCGACTGCGATCTTGATGTCCCGGATCCGGATGCCGTCGACGAGCGTCTTGGGCCTCGTCGAGAGAGCGGCGATGCTCGCGATCCAGTCGTCGGTCTGGACGGTGATCAGGCCGGGCATGGCGTCAGGGTTTCCGGCGGCCTTGGCCTGCATTTCGTCGAGGATCCGGTCGAGGTCGGCTGGGGTCATCATCCTCGGGGGTTCCGACGCCTGTTTCGATGTCTCGGTCAAAATCGGGCAAGGACCGCAAACCTCGTCAAGCAACGTTGCTGTTGCGCGACACAACCTTCACGCGGATTCTGAACACCCGGACAATCTTCGGCGAACAGGCTGATATCACTCCTTGGTCTGATCAGATTGCTCCAAGTCTCTCAAGGCAGGTGGTCCAGTGAGCGTCAAGTTCGACGTCAAATCAGCATTTGTCTGTGATGACATTCGGCGGGAGGAGAATGGCCTCCTTTCCTTCATGGGAGTGTTGACCGACGGCGAGTTCGTTTTCAAAAGCTTCCCCGCCCAAGCCCGCCTTGGGGTGGTTTTAGTTTGCGACGTTGAGGGGATCGGCGAGACCAAACTGTACCCCCAGCTCCGCTTTAATGGTGAAGTGAAGTGGGCCGGAGAGACCGAAATCGGAGTGGATGATGATGGTACGGGTATACCGGTCTGCCACATTGTCGCGGGTTTTGAGCGTACCGGATCCATGGACCTGCTGTTGAGCGTTGGCGAAGGTGTTGAACCCAGCGTCGTGAAGACTTGGGACGTCAAAGCGCTAGACGATTTGCAGCCGTAGTTTTCACGTGTTGAGCGCTAGCCTCTTCAGGCTCGACCTTTTGCCAGCCTCATGAGCTGCGCCACTTCGATCAGTTCGCGCCCCATCGCCTCGGCATCCTCCGGTGACATGGCCAGTTGGATGACCTCTAGCTGACCAGCTACTCGCTCGTGCTCGATCCGAATGGCTACGGCGCCCTCAGGGTCACTGGCGGTTTCTATCGAGCGCATAAGCGACACTTCGAGGTCGCCGTTTGGTAGGGTCTTCCAGCCCTTCACGCCAACGCCTTGTGCTCGACGATTTGAAGCAGCCCGTCCGGCAGCGGTCGCTGAAGCGCCTTTGCCTCATCCCACCCGGCGCGCATCCAGACGTCGCGCTCTTCCTCGGTCGTCAGGATCACCGGCATGGCTTTACGATGATAGGTCTTTACCGGCTCGGCCGAGTCCGTGGTCAGGAAGCCGAAGGCGTCGAATTCCTCCCAACCGACGCTGATCTTTCGCACGCAGGCGTGCGGCGTCCAGATGCCGGCGAAGAAGGCCAGGGGCTCATCCTCCGCGAGGGCGAACCAGATCGGCTTCTTGGTGCCCCGATAGTCCTGGTCCGGCTCGCTGAAGGCTGTGAAGGGGACCAGGCATCGGTTGGGCCAACCCAGCCAGGGCCGCCAGTGCGCGTTGACGCCGCCGGACGCGTTGGCCGTGTTGCGGACGTTGGTGACGCCCTTGTCCGGCTCCATCTTCAGCAGCTCGCTGAATGCGAACTCCGTCCCCTTGGCGCGCAGCTTGTCAGCCCGCTTGGTCGCGGCCTCGTACAGCACGCGGGAGGATGTTGGCATGCCCCAGCGCGCCAGGGTCAGCACCCGCTCGCCTGCCTCGTTCAGGCGCACGATCGGCGCCGAATAGTCGGGATAGATGTCGCGGGGCTCCAGATTGCCGACTGTTCCCGACATCGCCCGGGCCATGTCAAGGATGGAGGCCGGGCCCTTGCGGATGGAGTAGAGGTTGCACATTAGTTCATCGTCCCTGTTTGCAGGTTGGCGACGAACCGATCGGTAACGCCCGAGGCGTCCATGAACGTCCGATAGAACAGGAGCTGGTAGTCGAGCGCCAGGCGCTCGGGATCGGTCTCGGGCACGCCCGCTTCCCCCATAGCCGTCCATTTGGCGAAGGCGATGCGGTTCGCCTCAATCACCGCCTTGTCCGAAACGTTCCGAAGCAGCAACAACAGCGTCAGGCGGATCGCCATGGCGTCCGCCTCCAGATCAACCGGCGGCGACAGGGCCGGAGCGGGCTCGGCGCCACGGCGGATCAGGATGCCGTTGAAGATGCGGCGCTCGGCGCGGGTGACCCGTCGGGCAAGATCCTTCTCGGCCTTCGTTGCGTTCTCAGGCATGTTTGGCGACGACCCATCTCTCAGGGCAATCAGCTGGGCGTTGGAGGCGACAGCCAGATGATCTTCGCAAAACACCCGTAAGGCGGCGATTTCGGCAGCGACGTCAAAGGGCGTGGTCGCGGGAGGCAGGCGATCGGGAGAGGTCTCGTCGACCAGCATCCTCAGCGCAACGACGAAGGCGGTCAGTTCAGCGCGGGACAGCATCGGCATGTACCGACCGTGGCACGACGATCGGGCTTTGTGGAGTCAGGCAGGACGATCGGGATCTCGACCGGCGGCGATTTCCGCCTCCCGCCACGCCGAATGACGGGCGTCGACGACATAGGACACCAGCGCATGCGCGCGTCCAACCGCCTTCCGGCCGTCCCAGGATCCGCCGGCCAAGGCCAGCAAGCGGACCTGGAACGCTGTGAAGCCGTCGTCGGTCATGCGGTAGAGCTGCATCGCCTGTCGCCGCCACTCAAAATCCAGATAGTGGACGGAATCGCGCTCCGTATCGATCGCCTCAGGCTGTCCCAAGGCGTCGAGGATCAAGGCGAGCGCTTCGCGATCGGTCCGGCAGTCCTTGATCTCGGTCATTTCAGGACCCTGGCATGGTATTGTATGACTCCGGGCCTTGGTCAGCCGGGGCCCCGTCTTCGCCCGCCAGTTCCTCGAGCGGGGCCCGAGGCAAGCCGTCGACCAGCAGATAGGTGACCGCTTCGAGCTTCCTGATCGCCCGATCCTGCAACCCGAGCTCCATCTGGTTGGCGAAGACCGCCATCATGCTCCGCTTGTTCAAAGACGATGCAGGCTCGGCCGGCACAGCGCTACGGAACGCATCGCGGAACTCGGTCAAGGCCGCCCGGGCTGCGGGTTCCGCGCGGGCGTCGGCAAGCAGCGTCTTCAAACCCGTCTCAAAGTCTTGCAGGAAACCGCGCCAGACCTCGAGATACATGTCAGGCTCGACGAAGGCGAAGGTCATATCGAGCGGGTCTTCGCCAACCTCTGCCAAACGCTGGCCCGCCCGCGCATAGGCATCGGCGACCAGAACGCCCCTTAAAAGCACGGTGACCAGCCGCCGGACCGTGGCCAGGGTTTCGGCGGAAAGGGCCTTTTCATTCAGGTTGGGGTTCAGTCGGTCTAGGTCAGGCCTGATCATGGACGGAACCTGACACGGCCTCCACTGATTGTGGAGTCGGAGCGACAGGGACGCCGCTCCTGGTTTCTGGGGAGAAGCCGGGCCCGCCGCTGCTGCAACGGCGGCGGGCCTTCCGGTTTCCGATCGTCCGGGCCAAGGTAGGCTATGGCCGATTTCTCGCGCATCACTGTCGATCCTGACCACAAGCGGGGTCAGCCCTGCATCCGCGGCATGGGGATCACCGTGCGTGACGTGCTCGACATGGTCGCCTTCGGCGGTCCCTGGTCGGAAATACTGGACGACTATCCCTATCTGGAACGGGCGGACATCGAAGCCGCGGTCGCCTATGCGGCCGCCCACCTGCCGAATTTCATTCCGGCGACGACGCCCCTCCTGATCACTCGTCGCCTCCTCAATGTCGACGACATCGTCAGCTGGGCGAACCGCGTCGGATTTTCACCGCTTCGTCCCCTGCATGAGCTGCATGCGACCCTGGTTTACAGCCGCTACGACATTGACGTCGAAGAGCTGACCCTCGGGCCAAGCGAAGTCCGGGTCGATGCCTCCGGCGATCGGCGGCTCGAGGCCTTCCGCGACAACGCCATCGTCCTGACCTTCGAGTCTCCAAGGCTCGAAAATCGGAGCCGTCAGGCCTGGAAGTCCTCAGGCTGGAAGACTGAGTTTCCCGCACAACTGCACGTCACCCTTGCCTATGGCGACCACCCCAGACTGCTGACGCTCGAGCCCTATTTCGGCGAGCTGATCTTCGGGCCCGAAGTCCTGAAGGCCCTCCCGCCGCTCGAGGGAGCCGAGACAGTCTAGGCGCGCTCAGGGTTCCGCGTGCCGTCCTCGGTGCCGGGCGCGCCCTCTGGCGTGTCTTTGCGCGCCGGGACGCCGCCTGGCTGGTCGGCGCCCGGTTCCCAGGCGTCCGATCCAGGCTTTCCGGGCGTGCGAGGCGGATCCTCAAGCGGCGCGGCCGGCTGCAATGGCGTCGACGTTCCCTTTTCCATCAGCGGTCTCCCTGTTCGGTACGTGGGTCTTGGGTGCGGCCGGCGTCATCCTCGCCTGTATGATGCTCAACCCGCCCGCCTTCGATTTCCTCCCGCGCGAAGACTTCTTCCTGCCCGTCTTCGAGCAGTTGATCCTCAGGTCCTCCGAGACCGCCGACGACGAGCCCGGTCGCCATCGGTTTGTCAGAGCGGGTCATCGACCGCCCAACTCGCGCTGGACATCCTCGGCGCGGTTGCCGACGCGTGCGACGGCGTCGCGCAGCGCCTTTTCCGAAACCCCGAACTTCTCGGCCCAGTCGCGAGCCTCGTAATCTTCGCTGAGGCTGATGAGTTCGCGGTCTTGGCCGCCGGTCTTGGTCTTGTCGTCTGACATGGTGGTCTCCTTTCGCTGACCGGACGCGCGAAGGGCTGCACCGGTTCCTCTGTCCGCCCGCCGACGCTACAGATCGGAGGCCATTCGGACAGCGACGGGATCGCGCTTGGACTCCGCCACCTCGCCCGCGAACGCCACCTCCGCCAGGTCATGATCGGCAATGACCCGCGGCTGGTTTGGCCTCAGCGTCGTCAGCCGATAGTGGGTCGCCTTCACCTTCACGCCCGCGACCTCGTCCACCTGAGTCAGGCAGACGCCGGTGTCGGACTTCAACAGCGTCTTTCTGACAGCCATCTCAGCACCTCCGATCAAATGACCGGACTCAGCGCGGTTGGCAGGTCGGGGTTCCGGCGCTTTTTAAGTGTCCGCTTTCGACCCAAAGCTGACCTTGCCCCGGGTTGGAAATCCCCCTTGACCGCAGTAGTGTCGATCAGCGGGCACACGCGGACGCCCGACCAGACGGTTCGCCGTCCAAGCTCCGCTCCTCTCTCTGCGCCGTGCGCGCGGAAACCGGAGCCATGCTTGTGACCTCTATCGAAACCGACCGCACCCCTCCCTCGCTGTCGATCCCGGCGCTGTTCGTGCGCTTCCTTCGCTTCGGCTTGCTCGCCTTCGGAGGGCCGGTGGCGCAGATCGCCATGATCCGGCGCGAGCTCGTCGACGAAGAGCGCTGGATTTCAAATGCCCATTTTAACCGCCTCTTGGCAGTGCTTCAGGTCTTGCCTGGGCCCGAGGCGCATGAACTTTGCGTCCACCTCGGGATGCGAGCGAGAGGGCGCTTCGGCGGCCTGCTCGCCGGCCTCGGATTCATGCTTCCCGGCTTCGTCATCATGCTCGCTATCGGCTGGGCCTATGTCGCGCTTTCGCCCGTCATGGGGCTCCTGACCGGAGCCTTCATGGGTGTTCAGGCTGCTGTGGTCGCGGTGATCGTCCGGGCCGTGCATAAGATCGGCTTGCACATTCTCGAAGATCGATGGCTGTGGGTCATCGCCATCGTTGCGTTCGGAGCGACGCTGCTCGGCGTCGCTTTCTGGAACGCACTGATTGCAGGCGGCGCGGGGTACGCCTTAGTCAAGACGGGTCGATACGGCCTGGCGCTCGTCGTGGCCGTCGCCGCCGTCATCCTCGCGGCCGGTCTGCATCTTTACGGCCAGCCTACGGCCCGGGAGCACGTCGACCCTATCGCCGCGACCGGCGCGCTGGCCATGCTCTGGACCGGACTCAAGGCAGGCCTGTTGACGTTCGGAGGCGCTTACACCGCCATCCCCTATGTCAGGGCCGACACGGTGGGGCGCGGCCAGATCAGCGACGGCCAGTTTCTCGACGGCGTCGCGTTCGCCGGCGTCATTCCCGCCCCCCTGGTGATCTTTTGCACATTCGTCGGCTTCGTGGCCGCAGGCTGGGTCGGCGCGCTGGCCATAACGGTCGGCGTGTTTCTCCCGGCCTTCGCGTTCTCGATGATTTTCTATGAGCGTCTGGAGGCTGTGGTAAGCGACGAACGGCTTCACCGGGTTCTGGCCGGGATCGCCGCCGCCGTCGTGGGGATCATCGCGGCCACGAGCGTTCAGTTGGGCTGGACTACGCTTCAGCGCGTCCCCTCCGTTCCAATAGCGATAGCGATCTTCTTGGGGGCCTTCGCGGCGGTGTGGTTTTGGAGGAGCCGGTACGCCAACGCGATGGTGCTGGCGGGTTCGGCCATCGCCGGGTGGATTTTGTTGACGCAATAAAGGGTCCGCTCTCCACCCCTAGCTGAAGTCCGGAAAGTCCGCTCATCAGCAAGGTCGGCTTTGCGGCCTGATGACGATGTCGCATCGACCGGTTGCGGACATTACCGCTGACGCGCGGCCTGAATGCGCCACGCCAACGGCCACCCCTGAGCGATCAGACCCGCTCCGGGCTCATCGCAATCGGACACGGACGTCCAGTTGCGGTACTCTGCCTCATGACGATGCCTCCGTCTGCTCCCCCGACCAGCGACACGTTCCGCCGCGCGGCACAATATCTTCGAATGTCTACCGACCATCAGCGGTTTTCGCTGGAGAATCAGGCGGCATCGATTGCCTCCTATGCGGAGGCGGAAGGGTTCGAGATCGTTAAGTCCTATGTCGACGCAGGTCGCAGTGGACTATCGGCCGCGGGGCGACTCGGACTGGCGCAACTTCTTGCGGACGTCATTGGCGGTCAGGCCGACTTCCAAACCATTCTGGTTCTCGATGTCAGTCGCTGGGGGCGATACCAGGACACGGATGAGGCCGCCCACTACGAGTACCTGTGCAGGTCGCGAGGGGTCGCGGTTGTGTACTGCGCTGAAGCGTTTGGAGATGGCTTCGCAGGGTCAATCGTCAAGCATCTGAAACGCGTAATGGCGGCAGAGTACAGCAGAGAACTTTCGGCCAAGGTCAGAGCTGCCAAGCGACTGAACGCGGAGATGGGCCACACTTCCGGGGGGCCGGCTCCCTACGGGTTTTGCCGCAAAACCTTCAATCCAGACGGTACGGAAGACCGTCTCCTCCGGCCGGGGGAACGAAAGTCGAGAATAACCCAGTCGGTGCGCTATGCGCCGGCGGGAGAAGCCGAGACAGCGGTCATCCGTACGATTTTCCGGCTCTTCGTTTCGAAAGGAAAACGGCAGGCTGACATCGCGCAACTTCTCAATAGGAAAGGCAGCTTCTGGACTGACGGATCGCCCTGGACGAAGGAACGGGTCGGTCGGGTCCTGAGATGCGAGTTGGTCACCGGTACTCAGGCCTTCGGCAAATCCACTCATCACCTTGCAACGCCCGTCCAACATCACCCGCGCGGCGCGTGGGCCACAACCCAAGTCATGAAGCCGCTTCTATCGCAGCGCCTGTTCTCGGCGGCTCAGGGGCGCCTTCGAGAACTCGACGGTCTCTACACTCAGACGGAGGAGGAGATGGTTGAGGGACTGCGCCGTATTGCCCGGCGTGAGGGCAAGGTGACTTGCAGTCTGATTGACGCTGAACCAGGACTTCACGGTTCAAGGGCCTATATTTCTCGCTTCGGTTCGGTCGGGCGGGCTTATCGACTGGCGGGACTACCGCTCAGCGCCGTCAAACGCGGACGCCATGAGGACGGCTCCAAACTCTCACGCGCGGAGGTTCTGGACGGAATCCGGAGGCTCTACGAAACACATGGAAGGGTAGACGTCGCACTCTATATGGCGGACCGGTCGTTGCCCTCCTTGCGCCACATCGACGCCGAGTTCGGAAATCTGAGCGCGGCGTTTCGCCAAGCCAAGGTGCCGCATACCTGGGGCCGTCGACCCCACTACAAAGACCTCACAGGAGAGCGGTGCGAGGGCGAGAACATCCTCAGCGGCCCGAAGGGCGGACGGTATTTTCTCTCTATGAAGGGGATCAAGCGCTACGACGTCTAGGTCCACTTCACCCTTTGCGGACGCGGCGAGGTCCGCTTTTGAAGAGGGAAGACAAGGTCCGGCTCGGAGTGCGAGGCCGATAGGCGCCTCGGCGCTGGCCGAGCTCTGAACGATTCGATTCAGGTCACACTGGCGAAACCGACCAGGTATGCGGGTTTGACCTGATGGCTTACCGGGGCGTTCCCGGCCGATCGTACCGCTCCGCTGACAGAGGGGCGGCAACATGCTGAGGCTCCTGCTAGCGGATGATCACGCCGTCGTTCGACGCGGACTCCGGGGAATTATTACCAATCACCCCACCTGGACGGTCGTCGGGGAGGCAAGGGATGGGGATGCGGCGCTCGCTCTCGCGTTGACACTGCGCCCCGACATCGCCGTTCTGGACGTGTCTTTGCCCCGCCTGGACGGCGTGACCCTGACGCGCCGCCTCAAGCGGGAGGCGCCAGAAGTTTCCGTGCTACTTTTCACAATGAGAGATGACGACGAGACGGTGAATGCTGGTCTTGCGGCGGGCGCGAGGGGCTACATCCTCAAGTCCGATACAGGTCTGCATCTGAGGGCCGCGATCTCGGCGCTGGGCAATCGGCGGCCCTACTATTCGCCCTGGGTGTGCGAGCTACTTACTGCCGGGCACCTGCGGGACCACGTCCTGTCGCGGCGCCAGCTCCTGACCGCGCGGGAACGTGAGGTCGGCTGTATGATGGCGCAGGGACTGCGCAACGAACAAATCGCCGATGGTCTTGGTATCAGTGTGAAGACGGTGGAAACCCACCGTGCATCGGCAATGCGGAAGGCGGGTGTTCGGACGCCAGGTGACTTTGTGCGGTTCGCAATCCGGCAAGGAATGATACAGGCGTAGCGGAGCTCCAGCTCTGTTCGACTGCTCTGAACGTCCGCTTCCCACCCCTAGCTGAAGTCCGGAACGTACGCTCATGGAAAGGGCTGCTCAGGTCCGCTTTCGGGCAGGGTGCTAACTTCGCAATCCGACCCAAAGCGGACGTTCGATAGGCCACCGCACCTTATGTGCGTCGGATTATGAATTCGGCCAGTTTTCGCTCGCTCTGCCGTTAAGGCGCTCAAGGAGCTCGGCTAGCCGGGAGATGTCGATCGATGACCAAGCCGCTAGCCGGCTCTCGAATGCGGCGGCCTTACTCTGCAACGCCTCGGTGATCGCGAGCCGCTCCGTCTCTGTGGGCGAGACTCCCTCCCATTGTGTGGACCGTCCACAGTCACGGGCGGGCTCGCCTTGACTCGGCCGGCTTGAAAAGAGAACAAATACGGAACATGCTTGCAGCCTCACCGTTCCGGAGTCCATGTCCGTCGCCCCGCCCACCAGCGCCTTCGAGACCCTGCGCAAAGACATCGCGCGGCTCGAGGCGGGCGGACGGGCGCCCGGCGGCGTGCTGCCCTTCGGCGTCCCGGATATCGACGCTCGTCTTCCGGCAGGCGGGCTTCAGCTGGGCGCCCTGCACGAGGTTGCGGGCGGCGGAAACGGCGCCCTGCACGGGACGGCGTCGGCCCTGTTCGTCGCCGGCGTCGCGGCGCGCACCCGCGGCCCGGTCCTGTGGTGCGTCACGCGCGCGGACCTGTTCGCGCCCGCCCTCGAGCAGGCCGGGCTGGAGTCCAACCGGGTGGTCTATGTCGAGGCCGAAGACGAGGCGGCCGTGCTCACCGCCTTCGAGGAAGGGCTGCGCCACGGTGGCTTGGGCGCGGTGGTCGGCGAGGTCGCCCGCCTCTCCATGACCGCGTCGCGACGGCTGCAACTCGCCGCCGAGGGGTCCGGAACCCTCGGGCTGGCGATCCGCCGATGGCGGCGACAGGCGGAGGCGGCGGATTTCGGCCAGCCGACGGCCGCCGTCACCCGCTGGCGCGTCACCGCCTTGCCCTCCACCCCTCTGCCCTCCAAGCCCCTGCCTGTGGCCGGCGTCGGTCGGGCCCGCTGGTTCGTCGAACTGATCCGCTGCCGCGCCGGCGCATGCGCCGATTTTGAACTGGAAGCCTGTGATGAGACGGGTCGTCTCGCTCTACCTGCCGACCTGGCCGACCGATCGTCTTCGACGCCGGCTTGGGACCGACGCGCCGTCGCCTGAGACGCCGCTCGTCCTGGTCGGCAGGATCGGGCGCAAACGGGTCGTGGTCGCCGCCGACGCCGCCTCACAGGCCCGGCGGATCCGGCCGGGCATGGCCGCGACCCAGGCGCGGGCCCTGATCCCCGACCTCACGGTTCACGATCACGACCCACAGGGCGACGCGGACGGCCTGGAGCAGCTCGCCCTGTGGGCGCTCAGACGCTATGCGCCCATCGTCGCGGCCGATCCCCCGGACGGCCTGGTCATCGACGCCACAGGGGCGACCCACCGCTACGGCGGCGACGAGGGCTTGCTTGACGACCTCGTCGAGACCTGCCGCGCGGTGGGCCTGACCGCCCGCGCCGCCATGGCGGACACCTGGGGCTCGGCCCATGCCCTGGCCCGCTTGCTCGCCCGGCCCGCCCTCGTCGCGCCCGATCGGGGCGCACGATTGATCACCGACCTGCCGACCTCGGCCCTGCGCCTGACGCCGGACATCGTCGCCGGTCTGTCGAGGATGGGGATCGATACGGTCGGCGAGATCGAAGCCAAGCCGCGCGCGCCCCTGGCGTTGCGCTTCGGGCCCGAACTGACCCGGCGACTGGACCAGGCCTTCGGCCGGACGGCCGAACCGATCGATCCGGTGGAGGCGCCGGAACTGATCCAGGCGCGCGAGGTGTTCGCCGAGCCGATCGGCGCGCCCGAAACCCTTGCGCGCTACACCCTCAAACTGGCGCATACGCTCTGCGCCGCGCTCGAGACCCGGGGGCTGGGCGCGCTGAAGCTCGACCTGCGCTTCCATCGCGTCGACGCCAACATCGAGGTCATCCGGATCGGAACGGCCAGGCCGATCCGCGACGTCAGACGCCTGACCCGGCTGCTCTGCGACAGGCTTGAAACCGTCGATCCGGGCCTGGGCGTCGAGATCATGGTCCTGACGGCTCCGGTCGTCGAACCGCTGGACTGGAAGCCCGCCGCCGGAGATCTCGCCACGCCCGCCGCCGCCGATGTGTCTGATCTCATCGACATCCTGTCCAACCGCCTCGGCGGCCGCCGTCTCTACCGGCTGGCGCCGGCCCAGAGCGATGTCCCCGAGCGGTCCTCGATACGACTGGCCCCGACCGCTCTGCCCGTGCCCGAGCGCTGGCCGAAGCGCTGGCCGCGGCCGGTCCGGCTGCTGCCCTCGCCCGAGCGTATCGAGACCGTCGCCCTCCTCCCGGACCAGCCGCCGGTGAGTTTCAGCTGGCGCGGGGTGCGTCGTCGCGTCCGACGCGCCGACGGCCCCGAACGGATCTTCGGCGAATGGTGGCGCCGTGACGGCGAGCGCGATGCGGTGCGCGACTATTTCCAGCTCGAGGACGAGGCCGGCGAACGCTTCTGGGTCTTCCGGCGGGGCGACGGCGAACAACCGGTCACCGGCGACCTGACCTGGTATCTCCACGGCCTGTTCGGATGAGGCGCGCGCTCGCCGGCGCCTGGCGCGCGGCCTCTCAGGCGGCTGCGTTCAGGCGGACTCGCCGCCGAACTCCGCGAACGCGCTGCGCACAGCCTCCGGGTCCCCGCCGGCCTCCGGCGATACGGACACCCGGATCCGACCCTCGACGGGAGCGTCTTCCCGGCCTTCGGCGCCCGGTCCGACGGACGGGGCGTCTCCGCCCGACGTCGTCTCGCCGACGGTGCTCTCGTCTCCGTCGGCCTGTACGGCGATCGCCTTGCGATCCAGCTTGAACTCCTGAACCAGCCGCTCGACGACCAGCTCGGCCTCGCGGCGCGTGGTGAAGGTCGCGGTCAGTGTCGAGCTCATGGGCGGATTCCTTGTGACATGGACATCCGCAACGCACAGAGCGCGCCGATGCTCCCCGCCAAAGACAGGGGCGAGCGCAGGGGGCGCCCGGACATGGCGGTTCGGCCATGACGGCCTGGGCAGGACGCCTTACGCCTCCGGCGGGCGCGCCTGCCCCCTCTGGAGCGACAGAAATGTCGTCAGCTCCCTGGCCGCCGCCCCGCCGGCCCGATTGGCGCCGATGGTCGAGGCCGACGGACCATAGCCGACCAGGTGGATGCGAGGATCCTTGGCCACCTGGGTGGCGAGCCTTCCCGTCATGACGATCCCGCCGCCCTGTTCGCGCAGTTGCAGGGGCGCCAGATGGTCAAGCGCGCTGCGGAACCCGGTGCACCACAGGATGACGTCCGCCGCCTGTTCGGAACCATCGGCCCAGCGGACCCCGGTCTCGGTGATCTCCGAGAACATCGGCAGGCGGCTGAGCGCCGCCCGGGCGCGCATGGCCCGGATCGCGGGCGTGATCGGCAATCCGGTGACCGAGACGACGGAACCCGGCGGCAACCCCTGGCGAACCCGGGCCTCCACCCGCGCCACGGCCGCGCGGCCGTCCTCGGGCGTGAACGGCGTCTCGCGGAACTGAGGTGCGCGACGCGTCACCCAGGTCGTCGAAGTCACCTGCGAAATCTCGTCGAGGAGTTGGATCGCGGAAATGCCTGCGCCGACAACCACCACATGCTGGCCGGCGAACGCGGCCGCGGTGCGATAGTCCTTCGTATGCAGTTGCCGCCCCCTGAAGCGGTCCGCGCCCGGATATTCCGGGATGAACGGCGCCTCCCAGGCGCCCGTGGCGTTGATGACGCCGCGCGCCGAAAAGACGCCGCGGTCGGTTTCCACCCGAAGCCGTTCGCCCCGGTCGCAGACCGCCACGACGGAAACGGGCCTGTGAACGCGAAGATCGAACGCCTTCTCATAGGCCGCGAAATACTCGGGCACCGCCACCGATGCCCTCACCTGCCCGTCGTCCGTCCTCACCGCCGCGTCGAACCGCATCCCCGGCAGGTCGTGGACGCGGTTGACCGTGCTCAGGGTCAGCGACGGCCACCGGTGCTGCCACGCCCCGCCCGGCCCGGGCGCGTGGTCGAAGGTGAGGAAACGCCGGTCCGGCTCCAGGCCCAGGTTTTTCAGATGGTATGCCGCGGACAGGCCCGCCTGGCCAGCGCCGATCACCACGATATCGACCTTGAGCGCCACCCGGCTCGACGCCGGCGCGCCTTCGGCCACACCGTCAGGGGAACGCGTGACGCCAGTCATGCCGGATCAGGACGGTGTGGCGGGCGCCAGCACCCTCGCCACCACGGGGGCGAGCCTCGCGGCGATGATCTTCACCCCGACAGGGTTCGGATGGATGCCGTCGGCCTGGTTGTAGCGTCGGTCGAGCGCCACGCCCTCGAGCAGGAAGGGATAGAGGGGAACGTTGTCCTCATGGGCCAGGTCGACGAAGACCTGATCGAACTCGCGCGCCCAGGCGCCGTACTGCGGCGGGGCGCGCATGCCGGCCAGCAGGACCGGGATGTGGCGGGCCTGCAGCCGCTTGATGATCTGGTCCAGATTGCGCCGGGTCTCGCCCGGATCGACCCCCTGGAGCAAGTCGTTTCCGCCCAGGGCCACAATACAGAGATCGGTGTCGTCCTGCACGCTGAAGTCCACGCGCGCGAGCCCGCCCGCCGTGGTGTCGCCGGACACGCCCGCGGCGCGCACCCGAACCGGGACGCCCAGGGCGACGACCGCACGCTCGAGCTGAGCCGGGAGGGAGTCGCTCGCCTTCAGCCCGTAGCCGGCGGTGATCGAGTCGCCGAACAGGGTGACGATCCGGCCCGGGGCCGCGCGCGGGCCGGGCGGCCTCGCCGCCGGGTCGTCGGGCGCCGGGGCGGCGGGCGTCTCCGCCTCACGCGGTCCGCATCCGGCCAGGGCGAGCGCGCCGCCGGCGGCGAGGACGAAACGACGCGGGAAATGGGTCTGATCTGATGTCATGGCGTTGAGCGCCTATATGGGAAGGAACCGTCTCCTCCCAAGACATCGCGTCGGAATTCCAATGGCTTCAGAACCTCCCCTCGTCCTTGAGGCCGTCAGACTGACCTTGCCCTCCGCGGCCGGACCCGTCGAGATCCTGCGGGGCGTCGACCTGAGCGTCGCCGCCGGGGAGACCGTCGCCGTGATCGGGCCCTCCGGATCGGGAAAGTCGTCCCTTGTCTCGATCGCCGCGGGACTTGAGACGCCCAGCGACGGGAAGGCGGTTCTGTTCGGGGTGGATCTGGCGAGCCTGGGCGAGGACGGCCGGGCGCGACTTCGGCGCGGCCGCGCGGCGCTGGTGTTCCAGAGCTTCCATCTCCTGCCCAATATGACCGCCGAGGAGAATGTCGCCGCGCCCCTGGAGCTGGACCATCGGCCCGGCGCCACGGCCGAGGCCCGCGCCTGGCTCGACCGCGTCGGTCTCGGCGGGCGGCGCACCCACTACCCGCACCAGCTGTCGGGAGGCGAGCAGCAGCGCGTCGCCCTGGCCCGGGCGCTCGCGGTGCGGCCCGAGCTGTTGTTCGCCGACGAACCGACCGGCAATCTGGACGCCGTCAACGGCTCCCGTGTCGCGGATCTTCTGTTCGACCTGGTGCGCGAGACCGGCGCCGCCCTGGTCCTCGTCACCCATGACGGGCGGCTGGCCGAACGGGCGGACCGGACCGTTCGGATGAAGGATGGCCGCATCGCCGGCCAGGACGAACCCGCGTGAGCCTCGCCCTGCGTTTCGCCTGGCGCGAGCTGCGATCCGGGGTCGCCGGCTTTCGCATCTTCCTGGCCTGCCTGGCGCTGGGCGTCGCCGCCATCGCCGCCTCGGGCTCGACCGCCGAGGCCTTCCGGCAGGGTCTGACCGGACAGGCGCGCGAAATCCTCGGCGGCGACGTCGTCTTCAGCCTCGACCAGACCCGCTTCACCCCCGAACAGCGCGCGGCCCTTTCACGGCTCGGACCGGTCGCCTGGTCGGTCCGGGCCAACGGCATGGCCGAGACGGCCTCGGGCGAGCGCCGCCTCGTGGACATGCGGGGCGTCGACGCCGCCTATCCCCTGGTCGGCGAAGTCGAGCTGACGGGAGCCCCCGACCTCTCCGCCGCCCTGGCCCCGGTAAACGGGGTTCCCGGCGCGGTCGTCGAACAGACTCTTCTGGACCGTCTGCATCTGAAGCTCGGCGACCGGTTCACGGTGGGCGCGACGCCCCTGGTCGCCCGCGCCGTCCTCATCGCCGAGCCCGACCGGCTGGGGCGCGGCTTCGCCCTCGGCCCGCGGGTGATCACCGCCGTCCCTGTCGTCGAACGGGCGGGCCTGCTGCAACCCGGCGGCCTCTTCGGCGAGGCCGTTCGCATCGTCCTTCCGGCCGGCGCCGATCCCAAGGCCGTCATCGCCCAGGTGCGCAAGACCTTCCCGGACGCCCGGCTGGAGGCGCGCGACCGGTCCGAGGCCGCGGCCGGCGCCTCGGGCCTGATCGACCAACTGGAGTATTTCCTCGGCTTCATCGGTCTCGCCTCCCTGGTTGCCGGGGGACTCGGGGTCGGCGGCGCGGTTTCGGCCTATCTCGAGGGCCGCAAGCCCTCGATCGCGACCCTCAAGGCGCTCGGCGCAGACGGGGCCCTCATCCGCAATCTCTATCTGATCCAGATCGGGGTTCTGGCCGGGCTCGGCGTCGCCATCGGTCTCGTCATCGGCGCCGTCACCCCTCTCATCATCGGCGCCCTGGCCAGGGACAGCCTGCCGATCCCCGCCCTGTTCGCCGTCTACCCCGAGCCTCTGTTGCGGGCCGGCGCCTTCGGCCTGCTTGCGGCCGCGGCCTTCGCGCTCGCCCCCCTGGCCCGCGCCCGTGCGACCCCGCCCTCCGCCCTGTTCCGCCAGGCGACGGCCCGCCGCGTCCAATTCGGGCCCGAGGTCTTCGGGGCCGGCCTCGCGGGCCTCGCTCTGGCGGCCATGGCCGTCCTGACCGCTCCGTCGAAGCCGGCCGCCGCGGGCCTGATCGGCGGAACCCTGGTCGCCTTCGGCCTCCTCTGGCTTCTGGGCCTTGCCGCCGCCCGGCTGGCGGGCGTCCTCCGGCGCGGGACCTCGGGCGCCGTGCGCCTCGGCCTGGCCAATCTGGCGGGACCGCGCTCGGCCGCCCGCACCGCGTCTCCGGCCATCGGCCTCGGCGTCGCCCTTCTCGCCTGTGTGGTCCTCATCCAGTCCAGCCTCCTGGCCCAGATCACCGATGTGGCGCCCCGGTCCGCGCCCTCGGTCGTCTTCACCGAAATCCCAGGGGAACGCGGCGCGGCCTTTGACGCCGTGGTCGCGCGCGCCATGCGAGATCCGGGGCCTGACCGCTATCGCCGCGCCCCCCTGATCACCGGCCGCATCACCCAACTCAAGGGGGAGACCGTCGATCTGGACAGGATCCGCGACGACCAGCGCTGGGCCTTCGACCAGGACATCCTGCTGTCGGCCCTCGCCGGCGCCCCCGACGACGCCAATGTCGTATCCGGCCGATGGTGGCCTGCCGACTACGCCGGTCCGCCCCGGGTGGCGATGGCGCGCGATCAGGCCAGGGGAGCCGGACTGAAGGTCGGCGACACCCTGACCCTGCAGGTGCTGGGCCGCGAGATCGACGCCCGCATCGCCGCCCTGCGCAAGGTGGATCCAGGCGGTTTCGGCTCGAACTTCCTCGTCGTGCTCGACGCCCACGCCATCCAGGGCGCCAATCCGAGAAGCGTCGCCATCGCCCGCGCCACGCCCGCGGAGGAGCGCGCCCTGACCCAGGGCCTTGGCCGGGACTTCCGCGAAGTGAACGTCATCAGTGTGCGCGAACAACTGGAGTCGGCCGCGAAACTCTTCGACCGCCTGGCTTTGGCGATCCGGGGCGCCGCCGCGGTCGCCGGTCTCGCGGGGCTGCTGGTTCTGGTCGGCGCCATCGCCTCGGGGGTGCGTGAGCGGGCGCGGGAGGCGGCGGTGCTCAAGGTTCTGGGCGGGTCTCATAGCCAGATCCTTGCCGCCTATCTGATCGAATACAGTCTCGTCGGGGCCATCGCGGGTGTGGCGGGCCTGGCCTTGGGCGCGGCCGGCGCCTGGCCCATCGTCGCCTTGGTGTTCAAGGCGCACTGGAGCCTGGACTGGGGCGGGATCGTTCTGCTCCTGGCCGGCGCGACCGGTCTGGCCGCCCTCGGCGGAAGCGCCGCGGCCCTGAACGCCCTGTCGCAGCGGCCCGCGCCGGTGTTGAGGACGCCGTGAGCCGGGCCTGCGCGACGGCCGCGCGCCACGTCCTGCAGCGCCGTGCCGCCGATCCGAGGGCTTGCGCCCTAGCGCGTTCCCGCGTCGGTTCCCGGCGCTCCCGGAGGCGTCTCCCGGCGTGCGGGCGTTCCTCCGGGCTGCGCCGGGTCAGGCGTCCAGGCGTCGGAGCCGGGCCGGCCCTCGCCGCGCGGCGGATCCTCCCGATCCTCTTGCGGACGGACCGGATCGCCGTCCTGGCCGCCGCGCCCGGTCTTGTCATCCGACATCAGGCGTCTCCCTTCTTCTGGCGGCTCGACTGCGTTCCGCCCTTGCGGCCCGCCTCGCGAGCGAGATCCCGGTTCTGGGAAAAGCTGCGCTTCTCCTCGGGCACGGAGCGCCCGCCGAGTTTGGCGATTTCCGATCGGCGCTCCGGCGAGAGGGAGGCGAAGCCCCGTTTTTTCACGCCCGTGACCGGTGCTGCTGGACTGTCCATTGGATTGATCCTCCTTGGCTGGACGAATCCGTCAGGGCGCCAACCGGTTCCTGTGTCGGCTCCCGGACCCGGCGCGTCGGGCCCGCGCCGACCGCTCATCGGCCCGGTCTTCAAGGTCTCAAGGTCCGGAAGGTGATCGAATAGCGCAGGGTCGCAACCGGGCTCAGGCTGTGCTCCCAGACATCGCGCGCCTCGCCGTCCAGCAGATAGGCGGACCGCGCCTCGACCGGAACCGTACGCCGGTCCCAACCGCCGGGTCTTCCCCGGCGGAACCGAAACGGCGTCGACGCCCCCAGGGAGAGCCCGACGACCTTGCCGAATTGCGGCCGGTCGCGATGCCAGCCGATCCCCGCGCCGGGCCCGTACCGGTTGATCAGGACCTGGACGAGCGCCTCCGGCGGGACCTGGGCCAGGTCGGCGGCGACCGCCCGGGCGGGCTCCAGGAAATCCGGGATCGGTTCGGCGGTCTCGACCCGGGCGCGTGTGAAGTCGTAGCGCCAGCCGAAATAGACCACCTGCCGATGACCCTTGAAGCCGTGGAAGTCGAAGGCCTCGAACGGCAGGGTCTCGAACCGTCGCATCAGGTCCCGCTCGAGATCGCGCGAGATCGCCTCGGGTCGATAGCTGAACCCTTCAGGTCCATAGGGCCCGGACGTCTGGAACAGATCCGTCTGTGTCATTGCGGGGAAGCGACCGCGGCCCGCAGCCCGTTCCCGGCTCCCTCCGATAAAGCCACGCCCGCCCCAGGTCGATTGAGGTCCTGCGGATGCGGTCCCGAGATCGGACGTCGGCGAACGGGAGCCCCATCCCGGTCCCGGCGGTCCCCCGGGTTCAGACCGATAGATCACCACACAAGGGATTTCATGCCGTCAGGAAAAGCCGGCAGGCAGGGGGGCTGCCAGGTCGGGCCGGCTGACAGGCCGGTGATCGCGGTGACATCGGACGATTGACGCCCGCCCCGCGCCTTTGCCGGCGCGGGAGGGTCAACCAGGGTTCGGGGGGTTCTAGCGTCGAGCCGCACGGCAGCCGATCCCCAGGCCCGGGGTTTGGCGCGGCTCCTGGTTGCATGCGCGGCTGATCGGGCTATATGGCGCCGGCGGGCAAATGGAAGGCGTGAAAACCCGGCGTGCCGAGCCTGAAGCCTCAAAGCCATGAGCAGTTGGAGTCGGCTTCCTGACTTAGAAACCATCATCTCTCGCAGGGGTTCGGGTTGGATCTGCACGAGGAAATTCAATCATGACCAAAACCCCTGCCGCCATCGATTCAAACGCCATGGGCGAATTGGCTCTGGCCCTTGTTCTGGAAGACCTGAAAGCACGCGAGGCCCGAGCGGATCTGGACGAGGGTCAGGCCCGGGAGATCCTGAGCGCCGCCCTGGAGCGGTTTCCCGCAGAGAGCCATCCGGAGCTTCATGCCCTGCTCGACTCCGAGGACTCGGAAACAGCATGATCTACTTTGCCTTCCTGGATCATGGCGAGGCGGGCGACGCGTCCATGGCCCTTCTCCACGCGACCGCACCTGAGCCGGCCATGGAAGAAGCCCGCGATACGCTCAGGGCCAGTCCAGGATCGGCGAGCGCCCACGTCTTCGACGGAGACAGGTTCGTGGGCTCAGTCGATGCGCCGGCGTTCGGGTTCGCGGGGACCAACAATACAGATGGCTTCGAGGGCGCCGCCCTGTCCGGGGACCGGGCCGCGGCTCCGGGTCGCACGGGCGGTCCGGCGTCGGTGGCGGCGGCCTAGACCGGCTCCCGGTGCAGGCGCAGATAGGTCGGATCGAACTCTGCTTCTCGCACCAGTCCAGGCCAGTCGAGAATCTCGATCCGCGATCCGGTCCAGGAGACCAGTCCCGCGCGGCGGATGTCGGAGACCAGCCGGTTGACGTGCACCGCGGACAATCCGAGGGCGTCGCCGAGCACCGGCTGCGACAGCGGCAGGTCGAAGGCGTGGTTCCGAGCCAGCCCGACCGTCTCCAGACGCAGATAAAGCTCGGCCAGCAGGTGAGCCAGATGGCCCACGCCGCTGCGGCGCCCCATGGCCGTCAGCCATTGTCGATGAATCGCGGCGTCGATGATGGTGTCCAGCCACAACAGCCGGGTCAGATGGGGCCAGGACTCCGTGATCGCCCGAAGCTTCGCGTGCGGCGCATGAGCCACCACAACATCCGTGAGCGCGACCACTCCGTGATCCATCTGCTTCATCAAGAGACTGTGCAGATCGACGAAATCTCCCGTCACGCCGATCTGGGTGATCTGCCTGCCGCCGTCGCGCAGGGTGTTGTAACGCCCGACCAGGCCGGACAGGACGAGGGTGCTATGATTGGGCCGGCTGTGCTCCGTGACGACGTCCGCCGAGGCCGGGACCGTCCGTGGGGACTCCAGCAGATCGTGCAGAACCGCCTGCTCCTCCGGGGTCAGAACATCGCGGCGCGTCAATTTGTCGATCAGGGCGTTCATGGCGTCTGCGTCTCCGGCGGATCGCCCCGCGTAGCCCGCGTGGTCAGGGTGACCACATGCCGAGAGTTCTCATCCAGAACGATCACGGAGAACTCACCGGTGTTCCAGAAACTCTCATCCTGATAGCGTAATATCTCTCCGAGCACAGCCAAACCTTCGCGCCGCGCCGCCGCGTCGTCGTCCAGGATTTCGCCGGCATCGTCCCGGACGCAATGGCCGTCCTGGGTGTTGAAGAAGTATCGGGGCATGAACACACCGGGTTTGAGAAGGCTCAGGTCGTTTCGGGGACTCGCCCCGGGGCGTCGCCGAATGCAGGGAGCGACCTGAAAGGCAGGAGGTCGTCTCTAGTTCCGGTCCAGACGGGCGGCGCAGCCACAGCTCTCCGCGAGCAGAAGATTCCGGTCGTGAACAGCCACCTTTCCCCGGCCGACGCGGACCGCTCCTCGGCCCGCCAAATCGGCCAGCAACGCGCAGACGCTGGTCCTTTGCAGACCCGCCATGGCGGCCAACTGGCCCTGGGCGATACGGGCGACGCCGTCCGCCTCGGCCAGCGCCGCCACCCAGCCCGCGATACGCTGCGCGCCCCGATGGCGCACGGCGCATACGAGGGTCGTCCGACTCGCCGCCAGCTGCTGAGACAGCCAGAGCTCCGAGACGTCCTGACGGACGTCTCTGCCGTAGCGCTCCTCGAGCGCCGCCAGGGGAATGTCCCGTACGACGCCGTCTGACATCCACCAGCCGTGGCTTGTCGGGCCGCCGAGCCGGGTTTCCGATTCCAGGATCTCGCCGGCTCGGACCAGGCCCGCGCACACGCCCGAATGCGCGGTTGTGCGGCAGACGACCC
Organism: Brevundimonas goettingensis; assembly: GCF_017487405.1. Lineage (NCBI taxonomy): Bacteria > Pseudomonadati > Pseudomonadota > Alphaproteobacteria > Caulobacterales > Caulobacteraceae > Brevundimonas > Brevundimonas goettingensis. The sequence goes on from NZ_CP062222.1 coordinate 1,723,991, forward strand.
CTGACCTGACGATCGTCAGAACGCCGCGGCGACCAGCCGCAAGGCGTGTACCTCGCGTCACGGTCCGGCTGGCGCCGAAGGCGTCGAGTTCCGGATCGAGAAGAAGGGAAAGTCCGTCGGCGGACCCGTCGCCCGTCGCTGCGGGAGCTACAGTGTCAAACATCCGGACGATGCGCCCGCCCGACCGCCAGGCGAACGGGATCACGTTGAAGACGGCGCACCTGCCCATCCATCCCCTCGAAGCTCACGGCGGCGAAGTTGTCGTCCATGAGAAGGCGCAGCTCGGCCAGAGCCGCGGCCTGTTCGTCATCGGTCGCTGCGACCCACTCCAACTCCGGCTCATCGCTTCGGCGGGGCTGAAGCATGAAATGATAATCCGGCATGCGTTCCTCCCAAAAAATCATGGGTCGGTGTCGGCGTGTTTGGAGCCGCTCGCACTCTCAAATGATAAGGCGAACGGGGGCTGGAGCATGAATTCGCGACGTTCCAGAGAATAAGGTCACTCGCTCCGGAACGATGCGGCGCCGGGTCTGTTGGTGGGGCCAGTCAGGATCCCTCAATGCCCCTTATCCCTCTTCTCAAGCTGGTCTTCGGCCTGCTGTCCCTCCTCATCCTGGGAACGGCGGTCTGGCTGTTCTGGACCTGGTGGGGCGGCTATCTGATCCCGGCCGACGACGGCGTCGGTCTGGTCTTCGTCCGCGACACCTGGCGTCTCTGGACCGGTCTGGGTCTGCTGGCCTTTTCCTTCATGGGGCGGCCGCTCGTTACGGTGCTCCTGGCCCGGAGCGACACCGACCCGTCGACCGCGCGCCGCGAGGACGGCGTCTTCATCGATGGCGTGGACGCGAGCCTCTATGTCGAGCGCCGCGGCGCCGGATCGGGGCTTCCGTTGGTCCTGACTCACGGCTGGGGGCTGGACAGCACCATCTGGGACTATGCCTCGCGGGCCCTCGGCGCCCGTCATCCGCTGGTGGTCTGGGATCTTCCCGGTCTCGGCCGTTCGAAGGTGAAACCATCCGGCGTCACCCTCCCCGCCTTCGCCGAGGATCTGCGCCGGGTTGTCATGAGCTCCAGCGACGGGCGCGTCGTCCTTGTCGGCCACAGCATCGGCGGCATGACCATCCAGACCCTGGTCCGCGACCGTCCGGATTTCGTGCGGGACCGCGTCGCCGGCGTGGTCCTGATCAACACCACCTACACCAATCCCCTTCGGACGATGATCGTCTCGCGCCTTCTCAGGGCCTTGCAGAAGCCCGTGCTTGAGCCCGTCTTTCATGTCATGGCCTGGCTTCAACCGCTCTTCTGGCTCGGCGCCTGGCAGGGCTACCTCAGCGGCTCGGCGCACATGGCCAACCGCCTCGGCTTCGGTCGCTATGTGACCCGCAGCCAACTAGAGCACACGACCCTGCTGGCGACCCGCAATCCGCCGGGCGTCCAGGCGCGCGGCAATCTGGCGATGTTCCACTGGGACGCGACCGGAGCCCTGCGTGACCTCGGCGTCCCCCTGCTGGTCCTCGGCGGTGAGGTCGACATCGTCACCAGGCCCGACGCCAGCAAGGTCATGGCCGCGGAGACGCCTGAAGCCGCTCTCGAGATGATCGACGGCGTCAACCACATGGGCTTCCTGGAGCGAGCGGACAGCTACCACCTCGCCATCGAGACCTTCGTCGCGTCCCTGCCCGCCCCCGTCGACCTGCAACCACCCGGCCTCGGAGTCGTGACCGCTCTCCGGTGACCCCTCGCGACATCTCAGCCGGTCCGGCGGCTGATCCTCATGATGAAACCGATTGTCCCGCCTATGTCCTCTTCTCTGTCCGACCAGACGACCGTCCCGATCATCGGCGAACTCTCACTCGTCGACGGACCGATACCGGCCGACATCACCGATCCGCCGCGCAAGGCCCCGGCTGCGGCGGTCGCGGCGCGGCTGACGGAGGAACTTGCTGATCATCCGGGCGACCTCGTCTTTTTGGCGACGAACGAGCGGCGGGCCGATGAGATCGCCTCGGCCCTGGGCGCGCTCGGATCCGCGACAGCGGCGGACATTCTGGTCCTGCCGCCGTGGGATTGCCTTCCCTACGACCGCGCCGCCCCGTCCCGCGAGAGCATGGGGCGGCGGATGGCGGTTCTGGCAGCGTTGAAGGCTCCTGAGGCGGACCTGAAGCGCTGGGTGGTGACCAGCCCCGAGGCCGCCATGCAGCGCACGCCGCCGCACGACGTGGTCGGCCACGCCTTTCGCGTACACGTCGGCGATACGCTGGATCGGGCGGCGCTAACGGTGTTCGCGCGGAACTGGGGCTATGTGACGGACGACCGTATCGACGAGCCCGGCGAAATCGCCCTGATGGGCGAGGTCGTCGATGTCTATCCGCCCGCCGCCGCCGGCCCGTTCAGGATCTCACTGTCAGAAGACGACGTCATCCAGTCGATCAAGGCGTTCGACGCGGTCAGCCAGCGCAGCGGCGAGGAGGTCTCGTCCCTGCGACTGGATCCGGCCAACGAACGCCGGTTAGGCGAGAACGAGGACGAGGATTTCGACACCACGGGTCTGGAGCACCGCCTGTCGGAACGCTACGACGGCCTGTCCAGCATGTTCGAATTCCTGCCGTCCGCAACGATCCGTCATGAGGCCGGTGTGGACACCCGCATCGCCCGGATCGACTCCCAGATCGCCGAGGCCTTCGAGGCCCGGCGCGCCTTCGGCGACACGGACGGCCTGCGTCCGTTGCCGCCCACAAGTCTATACCTGACGACTGAAGAGATGATGGCCGACCTGTCGAGGTCCGAGGTCCTGTCCGTAAAGGGCGTGACGCCGGCCCCGAAGTTTGCGCGGGAGAAGGCGTCGGGTCCCGCGCTCAGGGCCTTTATCAAGGAACAGCGTGAAGCGGACCGCCGTGTCGTCCTCGTCGGCCTGCCTCACGAACTCCGGGTCGTCAGCCGTTTGTTGAAGCGCAGCGGCGTCGAGGCGCCGCAGAGCATCGCGTCCTGGGACGAAGCCCGCAAGGCGTCACCGGGCGCCCTGACCGCCCTGACGGCGGACCTGGATCAGGGGTTTGTCGACGACCGGCAGGCCCTGGTGGTGATCACCCCCTCGGACGTCACCGGCGGCCGCATCGCGCGGGCGACCGCAGCGACGACCAACCCCTTCGGCGAGACGGAACTCCGGGCCGGCGACGTCGTGATCCACGAGGACCACGGGCTGGGCGTCCTGCAGGCGCTGGAGATGATCGAGGCCGACGGCGTGGAGCGTGACGTCCTGCGGCTGGAGTATCACGGCGGGGCGACGGTGCTGGCGCCCATTGAGGCCTTCTCGCGCATCTGGCGCTATGGTTCCGAGGCCGGTGCGGTAACGCTCGACAGGCTGAACACCCAGGGCTGGATCAAGCGACGCGCCGAGGTCAGCGCCCGGATCGACGAGACGGCGGCGGTCATGGTCGAACAGGCCCGGGCCCGCGCCGCCCTCTCGACGCCCGCTATCGCGCCGCCGCGCGCAGCCTATGAGAAATTCGCCGCCGGCTTCCCCTTCCCCGAGTCAGCGGACCAGATGGCGGCGATCGAGGCTGTCGTCGGCGACCTGGCCTCCGGCAAGCCGATGAACCGGCTGGTCTGCGGGGACGTCGGGTTTGGCAAGACAGAGGTCGCCCTGCGGGCCGCCGCCGTCGTCGCCTTGTCCGGCCGACAGGTCATGATCGTGGCGCCGACCACGGTCCTCGCCCGCCAGCATTACTCTCTCTTCAAGAGGCGCTTCGAAGAGGCCGGGATCGCCGTCGGGCAGCTGTCGCGGATGACCGACAGCGCGGAAGCCCGCAAGGTGAAAGCGGGTCTGGCGGATGGCTCTCTCCGGGTCGTGGTCGGCACCCAGGCCCTCGCGTCGGAAAGCTTGTCCTTCGCCGATCTGGGTCTTGTGGTGATCGACGAAGAGCACCGCTTCGGGGCAAAGATGAAGGCAGAGCTGTCGGCGCGCGCCCCCCACGTCCTGGGGCTCACCGCCACCCCGATCCCCCGCACTCTGCAGGGCGCCATGGTCGGGATCCAGGATGTCAGCGTCATCGCCAGTCCGCCGGCGCGACGGCGGCCGATCCGCACCTTCCTGACCGATTTCGACGCCGGCTCGGTGCGGATCGCGCTGATGCGGGAAGCCGCCCGTGGCGGACAGAGCTTCGTTGTCGCGCCCCGCATCGAGGACCTCGGGGCGTTGCAGCAGCAGCTTTCGAAACTGGTCCCGGAACTCAAGGTCGTCGTCGCCCACGGGGAACTGTCTCCCGACGACATGGATGCGGTGATGACCGGCTTCGCGGCGGGCGATGGCGACGTCCTGCTGGCGACCAATATCATCGAGAACGGCCTGGACGTGCCGCGCGCCAACACCATTCTGGTCTGGCGACCGGACCGGTTCGGTCTCGCACAGCTGCACCAGCTGCGCGGACGGGTCGGGCGCGGCCGGCGGCAGGGCTACGCCTATCTGCTCAGCGACCCGCAGGCGCCGTTGTCGGAGAACACCCTGTCGCGGCTGCAGACGCTGGAGGCGCTGGACCGGCTGGGCTCGGGCTTCGCCATCAGCGCGCGAGACCTCGACCTCCGGGGCGGCGGCGACCTCGTCGGCGACGAACAGGCCGGCCACATCCGCCTGATCGGCGCCAGCCTGTATCAGCGGGTGCTGGGACGGGCGCTCAAGATCGCGCGCGGCGAGCCGGCCCTCGATCTGGCGCCGCCCAAACTCAATCTGACCTCAGCGGGGTATTTGCCCGTCGACTACGTCCCCGACCCGACCACCCGCATCAACCTTTACGCCCGCCTCGCCCGGCTGACGGCGGTCGAGGACATCGACGCCTTCCACGAAGAGATCGAGGACCGGTTCGGCCCCCTGCCGGAGGGCGCGTCACTGCTGTTGAGCGCCGCCCGTCTGACGGCCCTCGCGCTCGCCGCGGGAGTGACGGATATCACCTCGGGGCCCAAGGCCACCGCCTTCACGGTCAGCCCAATCGTTGCGAAGTCGCTTGCCGACACCCTCGCCCTGACGCCCCAACGAAGGTGGTCGAAGGACCGGTTGATCGTCGACGCCGATGGGGCCACGCCTCATGACCCCGCCTTCGTGGAGACTGTACTGACAGAGCTGGCCTCCGCATGAAGACCCGTGAGGACCGCCAACCCGAGCCGAACACACCCGATCAGTATCCTTTGCGCACCACTCCATGAGTGACTGGCTTTTCGGTCATCCCTTCATGGCCGGGTTCGAGTGTTCAACCCACCGCCGTCGTGACGGCATCCGTCTGGATGTGACGCGGGGCAGCGGACACGACCGCCATGCGGCGACCGATTATGCCGCGATCCTCGAGCACGGCATGGAGACGGCGCGAGACGGATTGCGATGGCATCTCATCGAGCAGAAGCCGGGCGTATACGACTGGCGCAGCTGGACGCCGATGATCGAGGCGGCGTCGCAAGCCGGCGTGCGGGTGATCTGGGACCTCTGGCATTACGGCACGCCTGACGACATCGACATCTGGTCGGCCGGCTTCATCCAGCGGCTGGCCGACTATGCCGAGGCCGCAGCGCGCCACTACCAGACCCTGACCGACGCCCCGCCGCTCTGGTGTCCGCTCAACGAAATGTCCTTCTACGCCTTCATCGCGGGAGAGGTCGGGGACTTTCATCCCTATGGGCTCGAACGCGGCCATGAACTGAAGCGGCAACTGGTGCGCGCCGGGGTTCAGGCGGCGCGCACGCTCCGAGAGGTCGACCCCCGCTGCCGGCTGCTCTGGGCTGAACCTCTTATCCATATCGCCCCGGTTACTCATGGCGAGGATGACGTCTCCGCCGCGCGTAGGGCCAGCCTGACCCAGTACCAGGCCTTCGACATGATCTGCGGCCGGATGGACCCGGAACTGGGCGGATCGCCGGATCTGCTCGATGTCATCGGCTGCAACTTCTATCCGCAGAATCAGTGGCGACAGCACGGGCCGACCCTGCCGCTCGGCCATCACGACTACAGGCCGCTGTCGGACCTGCTGGAGGAGACCTGGCGGCGATACAACCGACCGGTCATCGTCGCAGAAACGGGCGCGGAAGGGTCCGCGCGGGCGCCCTGGCTGCATTACGTCTGCCAGGAGGTCATGGACGCACGAGCCGGCGGCGCGGACATCGGAGCAATCTGCCTCTACCCTGTCACCAGCTACCCAGGCTGGGACGACGACCGGTCCTGTGCGACGGGCCTGTTCGGACCGCCCGACAGCGGGGGCGAAAGAACCGTCCACGCGCCTCTCGCCGCGGAAATCGCACGGCTTTCCGCCATCATCCGATAAGTCGGGAAGTCGACGCTTTCCGCCGGAAATCGCCTTTATTTTTAATAACTTGGAACGACCCCTGCGGGGAGATGTTGACAGGGTTCAGCACAAGAAAGCGCGCCTATGGACCGTCCCCATCCCCCGTTGGCGCTCGAAGGCGCGTCTGTCGTTTCCCTCGCCGGTCTGGGCCGCGAGCCCGACGCGCTGATCTGCTTCTCCCACCTGCGGTGGGATTTCGTATTTCAGCGCCCCCAGCATCTCATGGGCCGGTTCGCCGCCGCCCGTCCGGTGATCTATTTCGAGGAAGCCGTCGCAATCGGCTTGGACGAGACCCCTCGCCTCGCGCTCCGCGAAGAGCCGACGGGCGTCACCGTTGCGACGCCGCTCATTCCCGGCCGCCTTGGCGCTGAAGAGCGCGACCACACCGTAAAGACGCTGCTGGACGCCCTGGTCCGCGACCGAGACATCCTGCGGCCCATCCTCTGGTACTACACGCCGATGATGCTGCCGATCTCGCGGCACATCGAGCCCTCGGCTGTCGTCTACGACTGCATGGACGAGCTGGCGAATTTCCGCTTCGCCCCCCCCGCCCTGCGTCCCCTGGAGCAGGAGCTGATCGCCACCGCGGACGTGATCTTTACGGGCGGATACAGTCTGTATGAGGCCAAGCAGCATCTGCACGCCAATATCCACCCCTTCCCGTCCAGCGTTGATCGCGCCCATTTTGCGCAAACCCGCAGGATGCCGGCACGCGCCTCGACCGGCCCCGTTCTCGGCTTCTACGGCGTCCTCGACGAGCGAATGGATCTGGAACTGATCGCCGCCGTGGCCGACGCCCGGCCGGACTGGACGATCGTCATGGTCGGACCGGTCGTGAAAATCTCCCCCGACGAACTGCCGCGACGTTCCAACATCCACTACCCGGGCAGCGCCGACTATGCCGATCTGCCCGCAAGGCTGGCGGAATGGGACGTGGCCCTGATGCCGTTCGCCATCAACGAGTCCACCCGCTTCATCAGCCCGACCAAGACCCCGGAGTATCTGTCCGCGGGCAAGCCCGTGGTCTCCACACCGATCCGCGACGTCGTCCGCCACTATGGCGACCTGGCCGCCGTCGGGATCGCGGACACGGCCGAGGCCTTCGTGGCGGCCTGCGAAACCGCGCTGGCGCAAGCCGCGGATTGCAACGGCGCCTGGCTCGCCGAAAGCGATGCAGCCCTGGCCGACCTGTCCTGGGACCAGACCTATATCCGCATGAACGCCCTGATCGAGCGCGCCGCCGTGGCGCGAACCAAGGCCGTATCGACGCCCGATCGGCGACCGAAGGCGCCGCTCGCCCACTACGACGTCCTGATCGTCGGCGCCGGGTTCGCAGGGTCGGTTCTGGCCGAGCGGCTGGCGTCGGAGAGCGGCCAGCGCGTCCTGATTGTGGATCGACGTCCGCACGTGGGGGGCAACGCCTTCGACCGGCTCGACCACACCGGCGTCATGATCCACCAATACGGACCCCACATCTTCCACACCAACTCGGCAGAGGTGTTCGCCTATCTGTCGCGCTTCACCCGCTGGCGTCCCTACGAGCATCGCGTTCTGGCCCAGGTCGGCGAAACTCTCGTGCCGATGCCGATCAATCGGACGACGCTGAACATCCTGTTCGGGCTCGATCTGCAGAACGACGAGCAGGCCGCCGGCTTCCTCGCCTCTCGCGCCGAGCCGGTGTCAGTAGTGCGGACGTCGGAGGACGTCGTGGTCTCGGCCATCGGGCGCGAGCTCTACGAGACCTTCTTCCGCGGTTATACCCGCAAGCAGTGGGGTCTGGATCCGTCCCAGCTCGACAAGTCGGTGACCTCGCGCGTGCCGACGCGGACCAATACCGACGACCGCTACTTCACAGATACCTTCCAGGCTATGCCACTGGACGGCTACACGGCCATGTTCGAGCGGATGCTGGACCACGAGAATATCGAGGTCCGGACCGGGGTCGAATACCGGGATGTCGCCCGGATGGTCGCCCACGACCGCCTGGTATTCACGGGTCCGATCGACGAATTCTTCGACTATCGCTACGGCCGCCTGCCTTATCGGTCGCTGAAGTTCCGGCACGAGACCCACCCGCAGGAGACCTTCCAGCCGGTGGCCAACGTCAACTTTCCGGACGAGGCGACGCCGTTCACGCGCATCACCGAATACAAGCACCTGACCGGCCAGATGCACCCGTCGACCAGCATCACCTACGAATATCCGACCGCGGAGGGCGACCCCTACTATCCGATTCCGCGCCCGGAGAACCACGCGCTGTTCAAACGCTATGAAGCGCTGGCGGCTGAACGGCCCGAGGTCAGTTTCGTCGGGCGGTTGGCGACCTACCGGTACTACAACATGGACCAGGTTGTGGGTCAGGCTCTGGCGACCTATCGCAAGCTCGCGCCGTCCCTGAAAGTCTCGGTGTCCGACGCCGCCGCCGTCGGCCTCGGGTGAGCGGGTGGCCGACTATGAGTTCCGCTACTTCAGCGCCACCTCCCTCTCCCCCGCCTTCGAGCGGGCTGACCTCACCTCCGACGGTGAGGCGCGGGCAAGGGCCGCGGCCGAACTCCTGCGGCTGCCGCATCGCGCGGCGGTCGAAGTCTGGCGGGGATCGGCGCTGGTCTACGCCCGAAGACGCCGAGACGCGCCTCTCCCTTCGGGCCCCGTCGAAACGGCCTGATCTCGCGACTGCCTGCTGATGCCGGGGCCCTGCATACTCGTCACCGGCGGCGCCGGATTCATCGGGTCACACACTTCCAAGGCCCTGTCTCGCGCCGGCTATACGCCCGTCGTCTATGACAACCTGTCGAACGGGCACGTCGAGGCGGTGAAATGGGGGCCGCTGATCATTGGCGACGTCCGGGACGCCAACCACCTCGCCGAGGCCATGCGAGAGTATTCGGTCGCGGGCGTGATCCATTTCGCGGGTCTGATCGAGGTGGGTCGATCCGTCAGCCGCCCGGACCTGTTCTGGGATCACAACCTCAACGGCGTTGCCGCCGTGGTCTCGGCCATGCGACGCTCGGGCACGGCACGGCTGGTGTTTTCCTCGACCGCCGCCGTCTACGGCGCGCCGGCGGAGATGTCCCGGTTGCGGGAGGCGGACCGTCTTGCGCCGATCAATCCCTATGGCGACTCCAAGCTGGCGGGAGAACGTCTGATCGCCGCCTCCTGCGCGGCGTTCGATCTGGAGGCTGTGGCGCTGCGATACTTCAATGCAGCGGGGGCGGATCCCGAGGGCGACCTGGGCGAGGCCCATTATCCCGAGACCCATCTCATCCCGCTGGCCATCGAGGCAACTATGGGCGGAGCGCCGCTGACGGTGTTCGGATCGGACTATCCCACGCCTGACGGCTCCTGCGTCCGGGACTATATCCATGTCGCCGATCTCGCCCGCGCCCACGTCCTCGCGCTGCAGGTCGGCGGTCTGGACGCCGGGTTCGAGGCCATGAACCTGGGGCGCGGCGTCGGATCGTCAGTGCGCGAGATCATCGCTGCGGTCACCGCAGCCTGCGGCCGTCATCCGGCGGTTGTCGAGGGGGGCCGGCGTGCAGGCGATCCGCCGATGCTGGTGGCTGATCCGGCGGCCGCAATGGAGCGCCTTGGCTGGAGTCCGCAGGTGCGGGACCTCGCCACCATCGTCGATACTGCCGTGGCGTGGCGTCGGGGATGCGGATTTGGACCCGCGAGACAGGGGCCGGCCGCCGCCTGATATTGCCCTCCACGGCCAGCGGTCGCCAAAGACGTGGCCCCGCTGGGACGAGCTCGCAACTGATGCACTGGGCCGTCGGGCCCAACAGCGGAAGCCTGGTACGCCACACCGCAGTATGGGCCCTCATGGGTTGAAGGGCGCCATTAGAACAGGGCTGATGACGCCCATCCGCCCGGCAGCCTTAAAGCCGCCGGGCGCTTCCTTGACCGCTCAGTGGGGCAGCAGGACAACCTTGGTCCATTCGTTCTGGTTGATCTTGAAATTCTTGTAGCCCTCGGCCGCCTGTTCCAGCGGCAGCCGGTGGGAGATCAGGTCGGTGGTGTCGATCTTGTTGTCGAGGATCAGCTGCAGCAGCTCTGGCAGATAGTTCTGCACATGGGTTTGCCCCGTCTTCAGCGTCAGCCCCTTCTCCATGAAGGCGCCGATCGGCCACTTGTCCGCAACGCCACCGTAGACGCCGGGGACCGAAACCGTGCCCCCCTTGCGAACCGCCATGATGGTTTCGCGCAGGACGTGGGGACGGTCGGTGCCCAGGATCTTCGTCTCCTGCTTCACAGCGTCGATGATGTTGTCGGGGGAGAAGCCGTGCGATTCCATCCCGACCGCGTCGATACAGCTGTCAGGCCCGATGCCGGCCGTCATCTCCATCAGGGCCTCGCGAACCTTCACCTCGTGGAAGTTCAGCACCTCCGCGCCATTCTGCTTCGCCAGTTCGAGGCGGCGGGGGTGGTGGTCGATGGCAATGACCCGTCCGGCCCCCATCAGTATGGCCGACTTGATGGCGAACAGGCCTACCGGCCCGCAGCCCCAGATGGCGACCGTATCGCCTGGCTTGATCTGGGCGTTCTCGGCAGCCATCCAGCCGGTGGGGAAGATGTCCGACAGGAACAGCACCCGCTCGTCTGAAACGCCGTCCGGGATCTTGATCGGCCCATAGTCCGAATAGGGCACTCGCGCATACTCGGCCTGGCCGCCCGCGTAGCCGCCCGTCAGGTGCGAATAGCCGAAGGCGCCGGTCATGGCGTAGCCGTAGGCGACTTCCGAGGCGTCGGCCTTTTCGGCCGGATTGGAGTTGTCGCAGGCGGCCGGCATCTTGTGATCGCAGAAGAAGCATTTTCCGCAGGCGATGACGAAGGGCACCACCACCCGGTCGCCGGGCTTCAGGGTGGTGTTGGCCGGCCCGACCTCCTCGACGATCCCCATGAACTCATGGCCGAGGATGTCGCCGTTCGACATGCCGGGGATCATGCTGTCGTAGAGGTGGAGGTCGGAGCCGCAGATGGCGGTCGCGGTGATCTTGATGATCGCGTCGCGGGGATTGACGATCTTGGGGTCGGGGACAGTGTCCACCTGAACGTTGTGTTTGCCGTGCCAGGTCAGTGCGCGCATGGGGGTTCTTTCAGGGAATGAGGGTGCGGCTGAAGCCGAAGATCAGAAGTGACGGTCGGCGCGGGGCGCGGCGTCGGGCGCTTTCGAAGTCGACACCTCGCCGGTCTCCATCAGCTGTTTGAAGCGACGCAGTTCGCCACGCGCCTGGACGCGCGGCTCCCGCTGCAGGACCTTGGCGACGACCTTGCCCAGCGCGCCGGCGGGCGGGTCATAGCTGATGAAGACACGCACCTCTGTGCCGCGCCCGAAGGCGTTGTCCTTGAAGGCGATCCAGCCTTCGTGATCGAGGTCGGAGTCCTCGCTCGAGGTCCAGGCGATCTTCTCGCCGGGCACGTCCTCGGTGATGTCCGAAACGAGTTCGACATCCTTGCCGCCGGGGCCGGCGATGGTCCATTTCGAACGACCGGATTCCAGCATCTCGACCGCCTTCACATTCTCCATGAACAACGGCAGGTTCGAGAAGTCGCGCCAGAAGTCATAAAGCTCCTGACGCGGCCGGTTGATCATCACGGCGCGGATGCTCGACGCCGAATAGTCGCCTCCGACATTGTCCTTGTCGCTGAAGGCGGGCGAGGCGACCTCGGCGTCGGTTGAAAGGGGATCGTGGGACATGGCGCACTCCTTGGGCTGGGCACTCCAATCCCTCCGCCCCCGGCCCGTTCCAGCGTCACGATACGGAACCTGCAGGACGCCCCGCGCTTCATCGGGCATCGCTTCACCCGGAGAATTCTTGTGTCGGATAGTAGACTTACGTCAGCGGAGACCGCGCGGCCGCTCGCGATCGTGACCGGAGCCTCGTCGGGCATCGGCTATGAACTCGCCCGCCTCTTCGCACAGGACGGCTTCGATCTGGTGGTCGCTGCCGACACACCCCTGGCCGAGGCCAAACAGGCGTTCGAGAGCCTGGGCGCCCGGGTCGAAACCCTGCAGACCGACCTGTCGACCGAAGAGGGCGTCCAGTCGCTCTACGACCTCGTATCGGGCCGTTCCGTCGACGCCCTTGCGGCCAATGCGGGCCATGGTCTGGGCGAAGGTTTCCTCGATCAGGACTTCGGCGACATCCTGCATGTGATCAACACCAACATCACCGGCACGACCCGGCTGCTGCATCTGGTCGGGCGGGACATGCGGACACGCGGCAAGGGCCAGATCCTGCTGACCGGCTCCATCGCCGGTCTGATGCCGGGCGCTTTCGCGGCCGTCTACAACGCCTCCAAGGCCTATGTGGACAGCTTCTCATTCGCCCTGCGCAACGAGTTGAAGGACACGGGCGTCAGCGTCACCGTCCTGATGCCGGGACCGACCGACACGGAGTTCTTCGACCGCGCCGGCATGGAAGACACCGTCGTCGGCCAGGGCAAGAAGATGGATCCGGCGGATGTCGCGAAGATCGGCTACCACGCCATGCAGCGCGGCGAAGGCGATGTCGTCGCGGGCGTCATGAACAAGCTTCAGGCCGCGACCGCCGCCGTCACGCCGCAGACTGCGCTGGCGGAGGTGCACCGCAGACAGGCCGAGCCTGGCGGCGGGAAGCACTGAGATGGCCGAGGAACAGACAGACGGTCGCCGCAAGAACGGCGCCGCCCCCGGCGGCAAGCCGGACGCCTCCACCTCGAAGAAGGCCTGCGTGACAACGGGCTTAGAACGGGAAAGCGCGGGTCCTGACGGGCCCGACGCCGGCGTCGTGGGCGAGACGTTCAAGCGCAAACCCTGAGCGATCAGAGGCTTATTTGCGGGTCGAACGCCGCTGGGCGGAACCAACAGCGTTCGACCAAGTTTCCTAGGCAACTGAATAACTTACCGGAAACTCGAAGATGAAACTCTTGCTCGCAGCAAGTGCTTGCGCTTGCCTGATCGCCGGCGCGGCCTCCGCCCAGACGTTCGACTACAACTGGACGCCCGCCGGCACCCTGGCGCCCACCCCACCCGCCCCGACCTTCCTGATGTTCGCCGGCGCCGGCGACCTCTATGAAGTGCAGTCCAGTCAGCTCGTGCTCGAAACCACCCAGAACCCTGACATCCGCCGCTTCGCCCAGATGATGGTGGAGCACCATACCAAAACGACCCGAGACGCCGCCGCGGCCGCGATGCGGGCCGGAATGACTGCGCCGACGCCGATGCTCGACGCGCCGAAGATGGCGATGCTGGCGTCGCTTCAGAAATACGACGGCGTGGAGCGCGACCGTCTCTACCTCGCCCAGCAGATGATGGCTCACAAGGAGGCGCTGGGTCTGATGAAGACCTATGCCGAGACCGGCGACACGCCGGAGCTCAAGGCCGCCGCCCAGGCCACGGTCATGATCGTCCAGAGCCATCTGTCGATGGTCGAACGTCTGATGCGCTGAGCGCCCTGCGCGCCGCCCTGCCCCCTTTTTCTGATCAGAGACCTTCTATGAAATCGACCCTTACCCTGCTGGCGACCTCGGTCGCCCTCGCCGCCACCCTGACCGCCTGTGCCCCCGGCAGGGGGATGGGCATGAAGCCGTCCGCCCCGCCGCCCAGCGCCATGGCCCCCATGGGCATGACCGCCCGGCCCGATGCCGACATGCAGGCCGTGCTCGACGCCCAATCCGCGCTCGGCGCCAAGCCCATCGAGACACTCACCGTCGAGCAGGCGCGCGCCCAGCCGTCGCCGGCCGACGCCGTCAACCGCGTCAAGATGATCATGGGCATGTCGACCGCGCCGGACGCCGGCGTCACGACCGTGGACCTGACCTATCCGACGGGCGGAACGACCCAGCCGATCCGCGTCTACAAGCCGGCCGGGGCCATGGGCGCCAATCTGCCGGTCGTCGTCTACTATCACGGCGGCGGCTGGGTAATCGCCAACCTGGATGTCTATGACGCCACGCCCCGCTCGATGGCCAAAAACCTGAATGCGATCGTCGTCTCGGTCGAATACCGCAAGGGCCCCGAGAACAGGTTCCCGGCCTTCTACGAAGACGCCAACAACGCCTGGAAATGGGTGCAGGAGAACGCCGCGTCCTGGGGTGGTGATCCGAAGAACATCGCCATCGCCGGTGAAAGCGCGGGCGGCAACCTGGCCCTAAACGTCGCCATCGCGGCGCGCGACGGCGGCTGGACCCAGCCCAAGGCCATTCTGGCGGTCTATCCGATCGCCGACGCCAATCCGCAGTTGCCGTCCAAGGTGGAGAACATGGCCAGCCTGCCCCTGCGCACGCCGACGCTCGGCTGGTTCGGTCAGTATGCCCTGCGCAGTCCCGCCGATCAGAATGATCCCCGCTACAATCTGGTCGCCGCCGATCTGCGTGGACTGGCTCCGGTCACCATCGTGAACGCCCAGATCGACCCCCTGCGCTCGGATGGCGAGACGCTGATGACCGCCCTTCGTCGCGCGGGCGTGCCCGTCGAACGCCGCGTCTGGGACGGTTCGGTCCACGAGTTCTTCTCGATGGCTGACGTCGTCTCCGACGCCCGGGAAGCCCAGGCCTGGTCGTTCGGACGGCTGCGCATGGCGCTGCGCTAGGCCTTGAGGTCTTCCGCCCGGGTTCGGAGCCGCCATATGTCGAGGATGAAGCTGTTCACCGTCGGATATGAAGGCGCCACCCAGGCGGAAGTCATCGGCCGGTTGAAGTCGGCCGGGGTGCAAACCCTGGTCGACGTCCGCGCTGTCGCCGCCTCACGGCGCGCGGGCTTCTCCAAGACGATCCTGGCGACGAGCCTTGCCGCCGAGGGTATCGCCTACCGGCACCTGCGGGCGCTCGGCACGCCCAAGTCCGGCCGTGACGCCGCCAGAAAGGGACGTATCGCGGAGATGCGCGCCGTTTTCGAGGACCACCTCGCCGAGCCCGCCGCCCAGCTGCAGTTGGCGGAACTCGAGGCCATGGCTTCGGAAGCGCCTGTCGCCCTGCTGTGCTTCGAGACCGACCCTGCCGGCTGCCACCGGGCGGTTCTGGCGCAAAGGCTGGCGGCGAGCGACGACTTCGAGATCGTCAATCTCTGACGCCGTCCTCGGGCGACCGGATTTCGCCGCACGATCTTCCTGACAGGCGGTCTCAGTTCGTGACCGCCCCGCCCGGATAGTCTAGCGTGCGGACCGTACTCGAAAAAAGGTTCCTGAATGTCGCTGGTCAAGACGACAGCATTGTCCGGTCAGGGCGGCGGACGCGCGCCCAAGGCGTCGCCGCCTCCGCCTCGCCGGGCGACCAGGCCGGTCGCCCGGAGCGGGCAGACAGCCGTCGAACGGGTCGCCGCCGCAACTCAGGAACTCTCCGGCGGCATCGCGGAAGCCGCGAGCGCCGCGGAAGAGCTGCGACGCGCGCTCGAACAGATCGCAGGCGGCGCCGAGGAAGCGGCCGGAGCGGCCCACGAGTCCCTGGCCTCCGTCGCAAGCCTCGGCGAGGCGTTCGGGGAAGCCCGCAGTCGCGCCGAGAGCGCGCGGACGCGGACTGAAGCCCTGCAGACGGCCATCACCGAAACCGCCGTCCAGATCGAAGGCTCCATCGCCTCGGTGCGCTCGACCGCCGAACGACAACTCGCCGCGGTCGCCGCCATCTCGGCCCTGGAAGACCACGCCGGAGCCATCGGCGAGATCACCCGGGCCGTCGCCGACATCTCGGATCGCACCAGTCTCCTGGCGCTGAACGCCGCCATCGAGGCGGCGCGCGCGGGCGACAACGGGCGCGGTTTCGCAGTGGTCGCCGACGAGGTGCGAGCCCTGGCGGAAACGGCCGAAACGCGCGCGCGCGAGGTTCGAGACCTCGCGGACAGTATCGCCGCCGAGGTCCAGACCATCGCCACACGGGTCAAGGCGGCCGCCGAAGACGCAGCCCGAGGCGCCGCCTCCGCCGAAAAGGTCTCCGCCGAACTCCAGTCCGTTCGGCAGGAGGCGGGGGCGATGTCCCGCGACGCGGAGACGGTCCTGTCCTCGGCCGTCGAGGCCGACATCGCGCTGCGAGAAGCCCAGAAGGGCGCTGAAAACGTCGCCTCCGCCGCCGAGGAACAGGCCGCGGCCGCCGGCGAGGCGCAGCGCGCCGTGCAGCAGCAGACGGTGTCGCTGGAACAGAGCCAGCAGACCTCCGAAGACCTCGCCCGTCTGAGCGAGGTCCTGCAGGGCGAGGCGGGCGCGACCGCCGCCGAACAGGTCAGCGCCTCGGCCGAGGAACTCTCCGCGGCCGTGCAGCAGCTTTCCGGCGCAGCCACCGAAATCCTCGCCGCCGTCGATCAGATCAGCCGCGGCGCCCAGATTCAGGCCAGCGCGACCCAGCAGGCCACCACGGCGATGAGCCAGATCGAACGGGCGGCCGAGGTTGCCCGGGACGTCGCCGAACGCTCACTGGCCCGCGCCTCCGAAACCCGGACCCGCGTCGCCGGCAGCCGCGCCACCGTCGCCGCCCTTTCCGAGGGGGTGGCTCACGGCCTGACGGAAACCACCGAGGTGATCGCCCTGCTGGGCGGCCTCGAGACGCTCGGCCGCCGGATCGACAAGATCGTCGACGGCATCGCCCTGCTGGCCGTCCAGACCACGATGCTGGCCGTCAGCGGGTCGGTCGAGGCCGCCCGCGCCGGGGACGCCGGGCGCGGTTTCGCCATGGTCAGCTCCGACATCCGGGGACTGGCGCGGGACGCCGGAGAGAACGCCGACCAGATCAAGGATCGCGTCTGGCTCATCCAGGCCCAGACCCTCGCGTCGCGGCGGGAACTGGAGACCATCGTCGCCGGCGTCGGCGCGGAGGTCGTGCGCAATCGCATGATCGACGAACGCCTCGCGGAGGTGGAGAACGACCTGTCCACGATCCGCGACGGGTCCGATGCGATCCTGGACGGATCCAGCGCGATCTTGGCGACGGTCAACGAAGTCCTGGCGGGCGCCCGTCAGATCGCCGCCGCCGCCGAAGAAGCTTCAGGCGCGTCCGTTCAGGCCGCCGCCGCCGCCCGCCAGCAGGCCCAGAGCTCCGAGGATCTGGCGGTGGCGATCGAGGAGATCGCCTCGCTCGCGGACGCGCTGAAAACCGGCACGGCATGAGCGTGTCCCCGGTCGCGCCCGGAAGCCCGACGGACACGGCAATGATCCCGGTGCTCAGGTTCCGGGTGGACGGCGTGACCATGGCGGCGCCCTCCGCCATCGTCAGCGAAGTCGCGCGCGACCTCGCCGTGACCCGCGTGCCTCATGCGCCCGCCTGCGTGGACGGGGTCGCCAGTTTGCGCGGCGCCGTTCTGCCGGTCATCTCGGCCGCGCGGCTTCTCGGACGAGCGGAAACGCCGGCGACCGCCGCCGGCCGGTTGATCGTGATGGATCTCGAACGTCCCCTCGCCCTCAAGGTCGATGCGGTGATCGGACTGGGCGAGATGAAGGCCTCGGGCCATGGCAAGGCCCCGGTCTTCGTCGCCGAGGACGAGGCGATCCGGGTGGTTGATCTGGACGGCGCGCTCCTGGCGGCGTTCGGAACCACAAGGACCGGCGGCGCGTCGAGCCGTCCGCTCGCAGCCGGACCCGGGCCGGAGATGGCCGACCAGGTCGAAGCGACGACACAGATCCTCACCTTCACCGTGGCCGGACAGACCCACGGCCTGCCGATCGCCGCCGTTGTCGAGGCGATCAACACGCCGCAAGGCATCGCCTCCCTGCCGCATGGCGAGCGCGCCGATCTCGGCGTGGTCCCCTATCGTCGGGGCGTGTTGCCCGTCGTCGACCTCGCCGCCCTGATGGGACTGGTCCCGCCGACGGCAGCGGGCAAATTGATCGTCGTGCGGATCGGGTCCGCCCTGGCGGGATTGCGGGTGGACGGCCTGCAGGTCGTCCTGAGAATACCGGACAGCGCCATCGGTCCCGCCCCCGCCCTTCTCAATCGCGGCGGCGGAGAAGCGGCCATCGAAGCCCTCGCCCGCGTCGGGTCGGGTCGGGTGGTCAGCCTTCTGTCGCCCGAACGCCTGTTCCGGCCCGAGGCGCTCGAACAGATCATGGCCGATGGTCGACAGGAGCTTGAGACGGTGGCCGAGGATAGCATGCAGGACACCGAGACCTTCCTGATCTTTCATCTGGGCGGAGAAACCTACGGCTTGCCCGTCGCCGACATCGATGAGGTTGTGACGGCGCCCGAAACCCTCACCCGGGTTCCGAACGCCCCGGGCTTCATCGAGGGAGTAATGGATCTGCGAGGCCGTGTCGTTCCGGTGATCGACCAGGGCAAGCGTTTCGGCGCCGACCGCGCGGCCACAACAGTTCGCAAGGTGATCGTCACCGCGGCGGGCGCGCTTCAGGCCGGCTTCATCGTCGACGCCGTCGCCGGTATCCGGGCGATTGCCCGGTCCGATCTGGCGCCGGCGTCCGACCTCCTGGCCGATGACCGCGCGATCTTCGATCGGGTGGCCCGCAATCCCGACGGGACGGTGATCCTGATCGCCGACGCCCGGACCTTGCTGGACCAGGCCGAGGCGGACGTCCTGGCCGCGCTTTCGCCGGGGCTCGGCTCCCCCGCGTGATCAAGCTTCTGGTCGTTGACGATTCCGCCCTGATGCGTCGTCTGCTCGCGGACGTCTTCGGGCGGGACGACGGATTCGAACTCGCTTTCGCGCGAGACGGCGTCGAGGCGCTGGAGAGGCTCGAGACCTTCCGTCCCGACGTCATCACCCTGGACATCAACATGCCGGGCCTGAACGGACTGGAGACCCTGGACAGGATCATGCTCGAGCGTCCCTGCCCCGTGGTCATGCTCTCCGCCCTGACGACCGAAGGCGCGGACGAGACGCTCGAGGCCCTGACCCTGGGCGCGGTGGATTTCGTCGCCAAGCCGACCGGCGCAGTGTCCCTGAAGATGGACGACCTCGCCGACCAGCTGATCGAGACCGTGCGCTCGGCGGCCTCGGCGAGGGTCCGGCGCACCCATCGTCTCGCCGAGCGCGTGCGGATGAAGACCCAGGGTGTGGCGCACCTCCCGATGGCCTCTTCGCGCCAGACGGTCGAGCCTCTTGACCAGGCGTCCGGCGCCGATCTGCCCGGGCTGGTTGTGATCGGCGCCTCGACCGGCGGCCCTCCCGCCCTGGATGCGGTTCTCGGCGCCTTGCCCGAGGATTTCCCCTGGCCGGTCGTGGTCGCCCAGCACATGCCCGCAAGCTTCACCGGTTCCCTTGCGCGCCGGCTGGACGGCTTCTGCCGCCTTCGCGTCGTCGAGGCGGCCAGGGCGACACGGCTGGAGCCCGGTCTGGTGGTCGTGGCCCGCGGCGACGCCGATATGATCCTGTCGCGACGGGCCGGCGGCATCGTCGCCCTCCCCGCCCCCCAGGATGAACGACGGCGCTGGCATCCGAGCGTGGACCGGCTGGTTGAAAGCGCCCGTCAGGTCATGCCGGCCGAGCGGCTCGCCGGGGTGCTCCTGACCGGCATGGGCAATGACGGCGCGACCGCCATGGCCGCGCTGAAGGCAGACGGCGGGTGGACAATCGCCGAGTCCGAACAGACCGCCATCGTCTGGGGCATGCCGGGAGAACTGGCCCGGGCGGACGGCGCGAGCGTCGTCGCCGACCTCGGCGACGTCGGCGCCCATCTGGCCGCAGCGGTTCGTGCGCGATGAGCCGGGGCACGCCGGGCATGGCGGACTTCCACCTGACCGCCGAGAGCCTGGAGCGGATCTGCGACTTCCTTTATCGCCGCACCGGCATGATCTTCGGCGAGAAGAAGCGCTATTACATCGAGCGCCGGGTGGCCGACCGGATGAAGGCGAACGGCACGGTGTCCTTCACCTTCTACTTCGGCCTGCTTCGCGCGAATCCGGCCGAGGGCGAGGCCCTGATCAACGCGTGCACGGTCAACGAGACCTATTTCTACCGTGAAGACCACCAGCTGAAATGCCTCTCCGACGACCTCCTGCCGGAGCTGATCCGCAACAAGGCGCCCGGCGACAGGGTCCGCATCTGGTCCAACCCCTGCTCCAGCGGCGAGGAGCCCTATTCGATCGCCCTGTGGCTGCTGGAAAACTGGCGCCTGGTCGACGCCTATAATGTGGAAATCGTCGGCTCCGACATCGACAGCCATGCCCTCGCCGCGGCGGCGGCCGGCGAATACGGCGACCGCGCCCTGTCGCGACTGCCGGGCCCGGTGCTCGACAGCTACTTCAATCCGACCCATCACCACCGCCGCCGGATCATCGACGATCTTCGCGAGTCGATCAGCCTGTCGCCCGCCAATCTGATCGACCGGGACTCGATGGCCGGGCATGGCCGGTTCGAGGTGATCTTCTGCCGCAATGTGCTCATTTATTTTGACGACGCCGCGCGAAAGGTCGCGGTCGGCCATCTGTTCGACGCCCTGGTCCCAGGAGGTTTCCTTTGCCTCGGACATACGGAATCCATGAGCCGGATTTCCGATGCCTTCGTGCTCCGGCGCTTCCCGGAGGCGATGGTGTATCAGAGGCCGGTGTGATGGACGAACTGCTCGAACAGTTCCTGATCGAAGGCCCTGAACTGGCGCAGCGCGCCGGGCAGGATCTGCTGGCTCTCGAGCGGACGCCGGACGACCCCGCCCTGATCGACAGCGCCTTTAGGGCCGTCCATACCCTGAAGGGATCCGTCGGCCTTTTCGACCTGGCGCCGATGGGGCGGGTGCTGCATTCGGCCGAAGACGTGCTCGACGCGGTCCGAAAGAAGCGGCTCACGGCGACCGGCGATCTGGTCGACGTGCTTCTGGCCGTCGTCGACCGCTCCGAAACCTGGCTGGAAGACCTTGGCCGCGATGGCGAACTGGGTTCCGACGCCGGTGTTGCAGCCGATCGTCTCGTGGCGCGTCTCTCGGACTTTCTGGGCCGAACTGATGAGGACCGAACGACGTCGGCCGCGCCGGATGTCCGTTGGGTGGGAGCGCTCAGACTGCGCCATCCCGACGCGCAGGGACGACTGACGGCTGTCCGCTATCGCCCCGACGCCCAGGCCTTTTTCCGGGGCGATGACCCCCTGGCCATCGTCCGCACCGTGCCCGGCCTGCGGGCCCTGGAGGTTTCTGCCGGGCCTGTGGACCCGTCCGCCGACTACGACCCCTTCGTCTGCCGGCTGGCGTTCGACTTGCTGTCCGAAGCCGATCCGGACCGGGTCGCGGAGGCCTTCCGTCTGGTGAAGGATCAGGCGGACATCATCCTCTCGACCGATCACGAGACGGCCGAAAGCGCACCGGCGGCCGTCCCGGTCGACAGGACGAGCCTGGCTGCGACCCGTCTGCGGGTCGATGGACGCCAGGTCGACGCCCTCGCCGATCAGGCCGATCAGCTCGTCATCGCCAAGAACGCCCTGTTGGCCCTCGCCGACCCCGATGGCGAACTGGCGCGGATCCAGGCTCTCATCGACCGGCTGACGACGGATCTGCACAGCGGCGTGATGCGCCTGCGCATGACACCCCTGTCCCCGGTCCTGCGTCGCCTCGAGCGGCAGGCGCGCCAACTCGCGGCTGAACTCGGGAAGTCCGTGGATATCGAGTTCAGGGGCCACGGGGTCGAGGCGGACAAGGGCGTCGTCGATGGCCTGTACGAGCCCCTGCTCCACCTCGTGCGGAATGCGCTCGACCACGGGGTCGAGGACACCGCTGAACGGCATGGCGCCGGCAAGGGCGAACGGGCGATCCTGTCTGTCCGGGCGCGTGTGGACGGCGACGAGGTGGAGGTCGAGGTTCGTGATGACGGCCGCGGCATGGACCCGGCGCATCTGCGCGAGATCGCCCGGGCGCGGGGCCTCGGCGACCGGATTGATCTGGACGGTTTGAGCGAGCAGGCGGCTCTGGAACTCATCTTCACGCCCGGCTTCTCCACCGCGTCCCGTGTCAGCTCCGTCTCCGGACGCGGCGTCGGAATGGACGCGGTGCGGGAAGCCGTCACCGGACTGGGCGGCCGTATCGCTATCGCCAGTCTGCCGGGCCGGGGCTCCGTCCTCACGCTGCGGGCGCCTCTGACCGTGGTGATGACGCGGGTGCTGATCGTCGAGGTGGGCGGCGAGCGGTTCGGTCTGCTGCTCTCCGACGTTCAGCAAACCCTGCGCATCCGCGCCGAAGAGATCACGCCTGTCCGACTGGGATCCGCCATCGTCGTCCGGGAGACCGTGCTCCCGTTCGTCCGTCTGGCCGATCTGGTGCGTCCCGGCGTTCCGGCGCCGTTCGACAGCGGGTTGACCGTCCTGATCGTCGAGGGTGCGGAGGGTCGCCTCGCCCTGGGCGTGGACGCCGTCGGGGCGCGGCTGGACGTCGTGCTCAAGCCGCTCTCCGGCCTTCTGGCCGCGGTCCCGGGCGCGACGGGGACCACGCTGCTCGGCGATGGAAAACTCCTGCTGGTCCTGGACCTGAAGGCGCTCGTCCGATGAGCGTTACCGTGGAAGCGAACACGATCGTCGTTGACGGGGTGGCCCGGGTTGAAGACGCCGAACCTCTGGCGAACGCCCTGATCGCATCGCCGGAACGGACGGTCGATCTGTCGGCCTGCACCGACCTGAACGGCGCGGTTCTCCAGGTCTTGCTGGTCTTCGCGCCGAAACTCGTCGGTTGTGTCGGCAACCCGTCTCTGGATGCGTGGCTGACCCCGCTTCTATCGCCAAAGTATCAAGGCGAAGCCGAGACTTGACGGGACAGACCGCACGGCGGCGCTTATAAGACGTGAGATTCAGCCATCCCGTGACCAGGGGCGTAACCGCGTATGACCACCCTTCTCATCGTCGACGACAGCAAGCTGGCCCGGATCGTCCTGGGCAAGGCGGTCGCGGCCCTGCAACCGGAATGGACGCGGGTGGAAGCCGGAAATGCGGACGAGGCCCTCGCCCGGATCGCGGACGGTGCGGTGGATCTGGCCATTCTCGACTTCAACATGCCTGGCCGGAACGGACTGGACCTCGCCGAAGAGCTCCGGGCCGCCCATCCATCCATGCCGATCGCGCTTGCAACCGCCAACGTCCAGGATGAGATCATCGCGCGGGCCCGCGACGCCGACGTGTCCTTCATCGCCAAGCCGGTGACCGAGGACAGCGTCCGGGGCTTCCTGTCGGGCGCAGCCCTCAAGCTCCGGTCTACCAGAACGTGACCCGGACCGGGGGATATCTGGACGAGCTCGAGCAGGACGCGCTGACGGAACTGGTCAATATCGGCGTCAGTCGCGCGGCGGCGAGCCTGCGCAAGATGATCGGCCATCAGGTCCTGCTGTCCGTGCCGGCTCTTGAGATCGTCAGTCGAACCGTCGCCGCGACCCTGATCCGTGAGCGGGAGGGCGGTGATCTCGTCGCCGTCCGTCAGGACTTCGAAGGCGCCTTCTCGGGCCGCGCCCTGCTGATCTTCCCCGAAGCCAACAGCCTCGCCCTGGTGCGAGCCGTGACCGGCGACGAGCTGGATGAGGCGGGCGTCCTTGAGATGGAAGACGAAGCCCTGTCCGAGACCGGCAATGTGGTCCTCTACGGCTGTCTGGCGACCATGGCCAATATGCTCAAGCGGCCGCTCGAAATGTCCCTGCCGGCCGTCATCCGTGGCGACGGGCAGGTTCTGTTCGAACTGTCAGATACCGACCCGTCCAGCACGACGGGTGTCGTCCTGTTCCTCTACATCAACTTCTCGGTCAGCGGCCGGGACATCCGCGGCTATATCGCCATGCTGATGGACCTGCCCTCGATCGAGGCTCTCAAGGTGCTCATCGCCGAGTTCCTCGAGCGTATCGTCGGCGCCGATGCCTCCTGAGCCTTCGCCGACCCCAGAGGGACGGCGGTCTCTGGAGGGCGCCAGCGGCGCCTGGGACTGGGACATCGCCGGCGACCGTCTGCGCGCCGACGCCCGGTTCGCCGAGCTGTACGGCCTGGATCGCGATGCGGCCCGCGACGGGGTGCCGACCGCGACCTTCTTTTCCGCTATCGACGAAGCAGACCGGACGCGGGTTCGGATTTCCGTCGCCGGGGTCCTGCACGGCGCCGAGGTGTTCGCCCGGGAGTACCGACTGCGGGATCCCGGCGGCGGCGTTCGGTGGGTGCTCGCCAGGGGCGGCCTGACCCTGGATGAATCCGGGGCCCCCGCGCGTTTCACCGGCGTGCTCAGCGACATCACAGAACAGAAGCGCGTCCAGCAACAACTCCGCATCGCCCAGACCGCAGGAGGCGTCGGCAGTTTCGAATATGTCAGCGGTTTCGGCACGGCGACGGTCTCCGAGCAGTTCTGCGCCCTGCTCGGCCTGCTGCCGGCCGACGCCCTTCCCGTCCGCACCATCAACGCCGTCGTGGCGCCGGGCGAACCGCCGATCATTCTCGGCGCGGACACCGCCCCCGAGCAGCAATCGGCCTATTCCGAATTCCGCATCCGGCGCGCCGACACCGGCGCCGAGCGCTGGCTCGCCCGGCGCGGCGAACTGATCCGCGATGCCGGTCCGCTGGGAGTCCGCTTCGTTGGCGTGATCTATGACGTCACGGACGCCAAACAGGCCGAAGCCCGCTTGCGCGAACTTGCGGCCACCCTCGAACAACGCGTCGAGGCGCGGACCCAGGAACGGGACCGTGTCTGGGCCCTGTCGCGCGACCTGTTCGCCGTCACCGACCGCGCCGGGCGTCTGCGGGCCACCAATCCGGCCTGGAGCCGCCTTGGAGGACACGATAGCGGCGAACTCGAAGGCAGGGACCTACGGGATCTGATCCATCCCGACGACCAGATCGGCCTGCGCCGGATGATCGACGGTCTCGGACGACAGGGCACGGTCGAGAGCTTCGAAAGCCGGCTACGAGACGCCGACGGCGTCTATCGCTGGATCGACTGGAGCGGCGCCGCAGAGGATGACGAACTTTTCCTCACCGGGAGAGACATCAGCCATCGCAAACAGCTTGAGGAACAGCTTCGGCAGAGCCAGAAGATGGAAGCCGTCGGCCAGCTAACGGGCGGTCTGGCCCACGACTTCAACAATATGCTCACCGGCGTCATCGGCAGCCTCGACATCATCCGCCGCCGCATCGCGGACGGACGCACCGAGGATCTCGGCCGCTTCATGGATGCAGCCTCCACCTCCGCCGAGCGCGCCGCCGGCCTGACCCATCGCCTACTCGCCTTCTCCCGACAGCAGTCCCTCGACACCAGGGCTGTCGACGTCAACGAACTCGTCGGGTCGATGGAGGACCTGCTCACGCGGACGCTCGGCGAGCAGACCCGATTGCTGGTGCGCCTCGACGCGGCGACCTGGCCCGCGTGGAGCGACGCGAACCAGCTGGAAAGCGCGATCCTCAACCTGGCGATCAACGCGCGCGACGCCATGCCGGGCGGCGGCGTCCTGACCCTGGAGACGTCGAACCTGGCCGTTGCCGTGGATAAGGGGCTTGGCCTCGAGGCCGGCGACTATGTTCGCATCCGGGTGGAGGACACCGGCGAGGGCATTGCTCCGGACGTGATCGATCGGGTGTTCGATCCGTTTTTCACAACCAAGCCGATCGGACAGGGCACCGGCCTGGGTCTTTCCATGATCTACGGCTTCATGCGGCAGGCCGGCGGCGGCGTGTCGATCGCCAGCGAACCGGGCGGCGGGACGACCATAGACCTCTATCTGCCGCGCGCGGCGTCGGTTTCGACCGTCCAGAGTGATCAGGCGATCCCGACGCCCCTCGGCCGCGGGGAGACCATCCTCGTCGTCGAGGATGATCCTTCCGTCCGTCTGCTGGTGCTCGATGTCCTGACAGAGATCGGATATGCGCCGCTGCAGGCCTCCGAAGCGGAGAGCGCCCTGGCGCTGTTGCGCGGGCGACATGTCGATCTGCTCGTGACCGACGTCGGTCTGCCTGGTCTGAACGGGCGGCAACTGGCGGACATGGCGCTCACGCTCCAGCCGCATCTCCGCGTCCTGTTCATGACGGGCTACGCCGAACAGGCCACCGACCGCGGCGCTTTCCTCGGTCCCGAGATGTCGATGATCACCAAGCCCTTCAACATCGACACGCTCGCGGCCTGCATCAGGGAACTGATGAGCACCCTGCCCGGCGCCTAGCGCTCCGCTCACCCTCGCGTCGATCATTGTCGTGCTGCCAGCCGGCGCCGGCGTTGCGACGCTCGTCGAACCCGGCCATCAGGACGATGAGGCCGCGCCCGGTCGCTGGAGGGTGCCTACAACGGCGTGGAAAAGCGCGACGGCCGCGTGATCATCCAGACGGTCGAAATCGACGCCATCGGTCATCGTGTTCAGGGTGCGGATGCGGTCGCCGCACCCGGCCCGGTCGGAAGGCGTTTCCTCACTCACCCATTCCGCGATGGCCGCGATGGTCTGGAGCGCCTCCTGCTCCGTCATCGCACTGCCGTCCAGCACGGCGACTGCCGCGATCTCGCCGATCTCCCTGAGAGCACGGCGGCAGAGGTCGGGATCCTGCGAGGTCATCTGCGCCGAACACCCGAGCGCCCTGCCGGTTCACCGCGACCTTGACTGCGCACCTAGCGCAGCTGGCTGTCCTTGCTGCCGCGCCGATTGATGGCGGAATGAACGACGCGGCTGTCCCTGCCCGATTGGCAATGTATGCAGGTCGTGGTTCCGGGCATCGCCCTGCGCCGGGCCTCGGGGATGTCTTCCCCGCATTCCACGCATTCCGAGGCGCCCTCACCGACCGGCATCTGCGCCCGGGCGTTCAACACCCCGTCGAGAACCGTGTCGTGGATCTGATCCAGAACGGCGCCGTCACGTGTCCATCCGCCGGCCATGTCGTCCTCCGCGGTCCGTCAGCTGTTTCAACTCTCTACGTAGGAAATCCCCCACGATTTTGAAGTTCCGACACCCATCGGACTCGCACGCCTCTAAAAAGAACAATACGGGAACATAATGTCCGCGCCGCCGCCCCGCTATGTCGAACTCCAGGCCACCTCGCACTTCTCCTTCCTGCGCGGAGCCTCGTCGTGCGAGGAATTGTTCAGCCAGGCGAACGTCTGCGGCATCGAGGCCATGGCCGTCGTCGACCGGAACTCGGTCGCCGGCATCGTCCGGGCCTGGCAGGCGGCAAAGGCCACGAGCGCCAGGCTGATCGTCGGCTGCCGCCTGGATCTCGCCGATGGGACCGGGCTGCTGGTCTATCCCACCGATCGGGCCGCCTATTCGCGCCTGACCCGGCTGCTGTCCGTGGGCAAGCGGCGCGCCGGCAAGGCAAAATGCCATCTCGACTGGACCGACGTCGCCGACTGGGCCGAGGGCCTGATCGCCATCCTCGTCCCTGACGAGGCCGACGCGGCCACGGCCGCCAATCTGCGCAGGCTCCGCGCCATCTTTGCGGACCGGTCCTATCTGGCCCTTACATTGCGTCGCCGCCCCGGCGACGCGTTGCGGCTCCACGACCTATCGAACCTGGCCGCCTCGGCCGGCGTCCCGACCGTCGTCACCAACGACGTGCTCTTCCATCATCCGCAGCGGCGCCTGCTTCAGGATGTCCTGACCTGCATCCGCCACCGTTGCACCATCGACGAACTGGGCTTTCGGAGGGAGCGCCACGCGGACCGACATCTGAAGCCCGCCGAGGAGATGCATCGGCTATTCGCCCGGTATCCGGAGGCCCTGGCCCGGACGCTCGAGATCGCCGACCGCTGCCGCTTCTCCCTGGCCGAGCTCCAGTACCAGTACCCCGACGAGGTCTCGACGCCCGGCATGACGCCGCAGCAGACCCTGGAGCAGCTGACCTTCGAGGGCGCGGCCCGGCGCTATACGGACGGCGTGCCGGACAAGGTCGCGGCCGTCCTCAAACACGAGCTCGGCCTGATCGAGCGGCTGGAGTACGCGCCGTATTTCCTGACCGTGAACTCGATCGTCGCCTTCGCCCGCAGTCGCGACATCCTGTGCCAGGGACGGGGTTCAGCCGCCAACTCGGCCGTCTGCTATGTGCTGGGCATCACCTCAATCGATCCGGAGCGCAACGACCTCCTGTTCGAGCGCTTCGTCTCCGAGGAGCGGCGCGAACCGCCCGACATCGATGTCGACTTCGAGCACGAGCGCCGGGAGGTCGTCATGCAGTGGGTGTTCGACACCTATGGCCGGGACCATGCGGCCCTCTGCTCGGTCGTCATCCGCTATCGCGCCAAGGCCGCCATCCGTGACGTCGGCAAGGCGCTCGGCCTGCCCGAGGACCTGACCAAGGCCCTATCCTCCCAGATCTGGCACTGGTCGACGGAAGGTGTTGAAGACAAGCACCTCAAGGCGCTGAACCTCAATCTCGAGGACCGGCGCCTGAGATTGACCCTAGAACTGGCGCATCAGCTCCAGGGCGCCCCGCGCCATCTCTCGCAGCACCCCGGCGGCTTCGTCCTGACCCGGGACCGGCTTGACGATCTCGTGCCTATCGAGCCCGCGGCGATGAAGGACCGCCAGGTCATCGAATGGGACAAGGACGACATCGACGCCCTGAAATTCATGAAGGTCGATTGCCTCGCCCTCGGCATGATGAGCTGCATGAAGCGCGGTCTCGACCTGCTTCGCGACCACAAGGGGATCGACCTCGATCTGGCGACCATCCCGGCCGAGGACCCGCGCACCTATGCGATGATCCGCAAGGCCGACACCCTGGGCGTCTTCCAGATCGAGAGCCGGGCCCAGATGGCTATGCTGCCCCGGATCAGGCCGCGCACCTTCTACGATCTCGTCATCGAGGTCGCGATCGTCCGCCCCGGCCCGATCCAGGGCGACATGGTGCACCCTTATCTGCGCCGTCGCGAGGGCAAGGAGCCGGTCGAATACCCCAAGCCCGAACTGGAGAAGGTCCTGGGCAAGACGCTCGGCGTGCCCCTGTTCCAGGAACAGGCCATGCGGGTCGCCATCGAATGCGCAGGTTTCACCGCCTCCGAGGCCGATCAGCTCCGCCGCGCCATGGCGACCTTCAAGTTCACCGGCGGGGTCAGCCATTTCCGGGACAAGCTGATCGGCGGGATGGTCGCGCGGGGCTACACCGAGGAATTCGCCTCCAGAACCTTCGGCCAGCTCGAGGGCTTCGGCTCCTACGGCTTTCCCGAGAGCCACGCGGCCTCCTTCGCCCTGATCGCCTATGCCTCGTCCTGGCTTAAATGCTGGCATCCCGACGTCTTCTGCGCCGCCCTGCTCAACGCCCAGCCCATGGGCTTCCATGCGCCCGCCCAGATCGTCCGTGATGCGCGGGAACACGGCGTCGAGATCCATCCCCCTTGTATCAACGCCTCGCGGTGGGACTGCAGTCTCGAGCCGACCCGTCATCCCGAACAGTTCGCCGTCCGGCTGGGCCTGCGCATGGTCTCCGGTCTCGCCAATGTCGACGGCGCGAAGATCGTCGGCGCCCGCGCCGACCAGGCGTTCGCCTCGGTCGATGACGTCTGGCGCCGCGCCGGCGTCCCCGCCGCCAGTCTGGTGAAGATCGCCGAGGCCGACGGTTTCCGCCCCTCCCTGCAACTGGCCAGACGCGAGGCCCTGTGGGCCATCAAGGGTCTGCGCGACGAACCGCTGCCTCTTTTCGCCGCCGCCTCCCTGCGTGAGCAGCAGATCGTCCCCGAGACCGACGAGCCCGAGATCCTGCTCAAGCCGATGACCGAAGGCCGTGAAGTGGTCGAGGACTATGGCCACATCGGCCTGACGCTCAGGGATCATCCCCTGGCCTTCCTGCGCGAGGATCTGACCCGGCAAACCTACGAAACCTGCGCCCAGGCTGGCGCCGCCCGCGACCAGAAGTTCGTCCGCGTCGCCGGGGTCGTTCTCGTCCGCCAGAAGCCCGGCTCGGCCAAGGGGGTGATGTTCATCACCCTGGAAGACGAGACCGCCATCGCCAACCTCGTCATCTGGCCCAAACTCTATGAAGAGAACCGCCGCACGATCCTCGGCGCCTCCATGCTCGGCGTCCACGGTCGCATCCAGCGCGAGGGCGAGGTCGTCCATCTCGTCGCCTACAAGCTGTTTGATCTGTCCGATCAGCTCGCCAGCGTCGGCGGCCGCGACGCCCCGCTCAGGTTCAGACAGGGTCGAGGGGATGAGTTCGCTCGCGGCGGGTCACCGGATGCCCGCGACGCGCCGCCGAAGGGCATGGCTGCGCGCGACATATACATCCCGGACCTGCACATCGACTCGATAAGGCCGAAGACGCGTGACTTTCGCTGAGAGCAGCCGCCGATCGCCGTCAAAACTGAACAACGCCGACCAGGAGCGGTGCGAATCAAACCGCTGAATTGGGACTGCTCCCCATATGTGCCCCAAGCCGGAATTGAGAAGGGGCCGCCCGAAGGCGGCCCCTAAATTCGACCATGAAACCAAGAGGTTAGATGGTCGGAGCGACAGGATTCGAACCTGCGACCCCTTGACCCCCAGTCAAGTGCGCTACCAGGCTGCGCCACGCTCCGAGAGGCGGTCGTATAGCGGGGCGACCCGCCCGCCGCAAACGCAAAAACGCGCTTTTATGATCAACCGGCCAGAACGGCGTCCAGACGGGCCCGCGCGCTCTCGATCTCCACAAGAAGCTGACGCAGGCGGACGGTCGAAACAGGCCCGTTGGTCGGTCCGGGCACGGCCGAGGCCTGTTCCGCGACGGGCGCGGCGTCCGAACCCGATTCGGCGTCCATGGCGAAGGCGGCCTCGGGATCACCGTAGGCGGCCAACCGGGCCAGCCCCTGGTCCTTGTAGAGGCGCTGCACGCCCTTGATGGTCAGGCCCTCGTCGTGCAGCAGCCGACGCACGGCCTTCAGCACCACCACGTCCTGGGGACGATAGAAGCGCCGACCGCCGGCCCGTTTGACCGGGTCGATGAAGGTGAATTTGGTTTCCCAGAAGCGCAACACATGCTGCGGCGCGCCGACGGCCTCCGCCGCTTCGGAGATGGTACGAAAAGCGTTAGGGCTCTTCGCCAAGGCGATCAGGCCTCGACGGCGGCGTCGTGGACCTTGGACTTCATGATCTGGGACGCGCGGAAGCTGATGACCCGGCGCGGATTGATCGCGGCCGGTTCGCCGGTCTTGGGGTTACGGCCCATGCGGGCGCGTTTTTCGCGAACCTGGAAGACGCCGAAACCGGACAGTTTCACCGTCTCGCCGCGCTCGAGCGACTCGACGATCAGATCCAGGGTGCGCTCGACCATCGACGAGCATTCCTGCCGCGACAGGCCCACCTCTTCGTGGACAGCCTCGCACAGATCCGCGCGGGTCAATGTGCTCTGTTCAGCCAAGGTTCGTCTCCGGTCGATGCGAGGTTCTCATAAAAGGCGAAAACCCAACAAAACGAAAGCCCCAAGTCGACAAGCTTGAGCTTAAGGGCAACTTAAAGTCGGAAAGCGCAAGCGCCCCAGGTGAGGCCGCCGCCCATGGCTTCGAGCAGGACCATATCGCCCCGCTTGATGCGCCCGTCCTTGATGGCGGCGTCCATGGCCAGCGGAATCGATGCCGCCGAGGTGTTGGCATGCTGGGCCACGGTGGTGATCACCGTCTCCTCGTTCAGGCCGAGGCGGTCGCCTACGCCCTTGATGATGCGCTGGTTGGCCTGGTGGGGCACGAACCAGTCGACGTCGGCGATCTCGATGTTCGCCGCCTTGCAGCAGGCGGTGATGGCCTCCGCGATGTTCACGACCGCGTGGCGGAACACCTGGTTGCCGAGCATGCGGAGGTGACCGACCGAGCCGGTCGTTGAAGGGCCGCCGTCGACATAGAGCAGATCGGTCTTGGAGCCGTCGGCGCGCAGGGCGAAGCCGAGCAGACCCTGATCGTCCTTGGTCCCCTGCCCTTCACGCGGCTCGACCACGAAGGCGCCGGCTCCATCGCCAAACAGGACACAGGTGGTGCGGTCCGACCAGTCCATCAGCCGGGTCATTTCCTCGGCGCCGATGACCAGGGCGCATTTGGCGTGACCGCGCGCCACGAAGCCGTCGGCGACGCTGAGCGCATAGACGAAGCCCGAACAGACGGCCTGGACGTCGAAGGCGATATTGACCGGGCAGCCCAGCTTGCGTTGGACGATGGTCGCCGTCGCCGGGAAGGTCATGTCCGGGGTCGTGGTGGCGACGATGATCAGATCGACGTCGGCGGGCGTCTTGCCGGCGTCGGCCAGGGCCTTGCGGGCCGCCTCGACGGCGAGATCGCTGGTCGGCTGGTCGTCGCGCGCCTTGTGGCGCTGCTTGATGCCGGTGCGTTCCTGGATCCACTCGTCACTGGTCTCGACGAACTCGGCCAAGTCGGCGTTGGTCACGATCTGCTCAGGCAGATAGGAGCCAACGCCGGTGACGGCGCTGCGGATAACGCTCACTGCAGAATCTCTCCGGAGGATGCGGCCGCCTCCCCCGCTTCAGCGGCGGATGGCAGGGCGTGCATGATGTCGTCGAGCCGACCCAGCTTGGAGCCGACCGTTGTCAGATAGTCGCTGCGGGCCAGGTCGACGCCGATGCGGATGGCGTTGCCGAAGCCCTGGGCGGTCGCGCCGCCGTGGCTCTTCACCACAATGCCGTTCAGGCCCAGCAAGGGGCCGCCGTTGATGGCGTTGGGGTCGATCTTCTGGCCCATGGCCTTGAGCGCTGGCAGGGCCAGAAGTGCGCCCATCTTGGCCTGGACGCTGGAGGACAGGGCTCCCTTGAGCAGGGTCGAGATGAAGCGGGCCGTGCCTTCGGCGGTCTTGAGGGCGATGTTCCCGGTGAAGCCGTCCGTGACGACCACATCGACCGTGCCCTTGGCGATGTCATCGCCCTCGACGAAGCCGTGGTAGTTCAGGTCCAGGCCGCCGGCGCGTAGGATGGCGTGCGCCTCGCGCACCTCCTCATGGCCCTTCATGTCCTCGGACCCGACGTTCAGGACGCCGATGGTCGGCTTCTTCACCCCATGGACAGCGGCATGGAAGGCCTCGCCCATGATGGCGAACTCGATCAGCTGTTCGGCGTCGCTCTCGATATTGGCGCCGACGTCCAGAACCGCGGTGACGCCCTTCAGCGTCGGCCAGCTGGCCACGATGGCCGGACGCTCCAGCCCCGGCGCCGACATGCGCAGGATCAGTTTGGAGATGGCCATCAGGGCGCCGGTATTGCCGGCGGAGACCACGGCCCCTGCCTCGCCCGACTTCACCGATTCGACGGCGTTCCACAGGCTGGAGCCCTTGCCTCGGCGCATGGCGGTGGCGGGCTTTTCGTCCATGGCCACGACCTTGTCGGTGTGACGGATCTCGCAAACCTCGGCGGTCAGCTTGCATTTCGCCATCTCGGCCGCGATGGCGGTCTGGTCGCCGTGCAGCAGGAAGCGGACGTTCTCACCGCCGTGGCGGCGGAGGTATTCGCGAATGCCGGGGACGACGACGGAGGGTCCGTGGTCGCCGCCCATGGCGTCGAGCGATATCAGGACGGGGGTGGGCAAAAGGCTACGCTCTCCGGGCGTCGTCTGACGCGACGCTCATCTGGGCTGTTCACGATAGACCTGCAACAGGTCGATGCAAAGGCAGGCGACCTTAGGTCAAGTTTTTAGGCTTCGTCCTTGGGCTTGAACTGTTTCAGGACCGCAAAGGGCGAGATTTCCTTTGGTTCCTCGGGCTGGACGAACTCCACGCCGGGCTTCCTCGGAAAGGGATCGAGGTTCAGGGCCAGTTGTTCGACCGCGTACTGACCCAGGTCGATTCGGCCGTCCTCGATCACATCGGCGATCTCGTCGTCGACGCCGATTTCGAACTCTTCGTCCTCAGGCCGTTCAGGAGCCTGCTCGACCAGATCGACGGCGAATCGCTCGTCAATCTCGACCGGCAGGGGCTCAAGTGTGATGCCGCAGGTCTGGACCGCGCTGGCCTTGACGCGGCCGGTCAGCTTCCAGCCGCCCTTGCCCAGATGCGGACCCAGATCAGGGTTGGGCGCGAGGGCCACCTCGGCCTCGAAGGCGTCGAGCGAAGCCAGGTCCAGCGAGCGGGCGATGCGGGCGCGCACGGCGGCGTCGGGCTCCAGCGTGCGCTTCAGACCGGCGCCGATCTCGTTGAGGCGGACGGTCTCGCTGAACGGAAGGGCGAGGCTCATGCGGCGATCTCCGGCCAGGACGGTTTCAGAACGGCGGCGAAGGACTGGGCGGCCAGAGCTTCGCGCGCCGCAAGGGCATAGCGGGCGAGCGCGGCGCCGCGTTCCGCGTCCTCGCTCTCGAAGACGTTGCGGGCCAGTCCGGCGGACAGGGTGGCGGCGTCGCCCGAGCGCAGCGGGCTCTCATAGGCGGTCATGCGGCCATACAGAGCCTCGCCCAGGGTGCGCATCTTCCTGGCCATCGACACATCGCCGACGCCGAGTTCACGCAGGACGTTGTCGAGCGCCGAAACATAGGCGTCGAACAGGGACTGGGCGGCGGCCACGCCCTTCCCGTCTTCCCCGGCGTCCTCATCGCGCAAGCGCAGGATCAGC
Organism: Brevundimonas goettingensis; assembly: GCF_017487405.1. Taxonomy (NCBI): domain Bacteria; kingdom Pseudomonadati; phylum Pseudomonadota; class Alphaproteobacteria; order Caulobacterales; family Caulobacteraceae; genus Brevundimonas; species Brevundimonas goettingensis. The sequence goes on from NZ_CP062222.1 coordinate 1,758,650, forward strand.
AACAGGGCGTGCAGCGTGTAAAGCTCGAACCGGGCGTCGATCCGGTCGGCGACGCCTAGGACGGTGTAGAAGGCCGGTTGACGCGCCTGGGCCGCGACCGCCGCATACAGGGTGTCGCCCGGGCTCGGCGCAGAATGTTTCCGGAAGAGAGACTTAAGCATGTTTCACGGCCCCTTTTCCGCCGCGCCGTTGAACTAGAGCCCGTGTCCGGTTAGGTCAAAGACCTTGTTCTGTCGCAGGCGCCCGCAAATGCTTCGTATCGCCCCTCTCGTCGCCGTCGCCGCCCTGGCGCTTTCGGCCGCTGCCTGCGCCCCCGTGGTGGGTCTGCACGGCTTCCAGGTGGTCGATGTGAAGCCCTCGGACATCGTCGCCGGCACCGACACCAAGGAGACCGTCCTGGCGCGCCTGGGCACGCCCTCGACCACCTCGACCTTCGAACCGGATCAGGTCTGGTACTACATCAGCCAGACCAGCGAGCGTTACACCTACAATCGCCCGCAGATTTCCCAGCGCAGCGTGACCGAGATCACCTTCGACAAGGCCGATTCCAAGGTCGCCTCGGTCCGTACCCTGGGCCTGGATGACGGCCAGAAGATCGCCATGGAGCGTCGCGAGACCCCGACCCGCGGTCGCTCGCTGACCGTCATGGAACAGCTGCTGGGCAACGTCGCCCGTGGCCAGCTGCCTCGCACCGACGAGGACGTCCCCGGCCAGCGCCGCCCGGACTAAGTCACCGAGACAGTCGGAAAGAAAACGCCCCGGAGATCGCTCTCCGGGGCGTTTACTTTTGTCCTCCCGGAAGCGGCGAAGCCGCTGTCCGGGACGCAATCAGACGATCTTGCCGCTCGCCAGCACCGCCAGGAGCAGCAGGGCGACGATGTTGGTGATCTTGATCATCGGGTTCACCGCCGGGCCGGAGGTGTCCTTGTAGGGATCGCCGACCGTGTCGCCGGTGACCGCGGCCTTGTGGGCTTCGGAGCCCTTGCCGTGGACGACGCCGTTCTTGTCGGTGAATCCCTCCTCGATCACCTTCTTGGCGTTATCCCAGGCGCCGCCGCCAGAAGTCATCGAGATGGCCACGAACAGGCCGGTCACGATGACGCCCATGAGCATGGCGCCGAGGGCCGCGAAGGCGTTGGCCTTGTCCGCCAGGAACAGGATGGCGACGAACAGGACGATCGGCGACAGCACCGGCAGAAGCGACGGCACGATCATCTCGCGGATCGCCGCCTTCGTCAGGATGTCGACGGCGCGTCCGTATTCCGGCTTCACCTCATAGGTCATGATGCCGGGGTTCTCGCGGAACTGACGGCGCACCTCGGCGACGACCGATTCGGCCGCGCGACCGACCGCCATCATCGACATCCCGCCGAACAGGAAGGGCAGCAGCCCCCCGAACAGCAGGCCGACGACGACGTAGGGGTTGGTCAGGTCGAAGGCGACCGCGCCCATCCCGGCGAAGAACGGATAGTCCCCCGGATTGGCCGAGAAGTACTTCAGGTCCGAGGTATAGGCCGCGAACAGCACCAGGGCGCCGAGGCCAGCCGAACCGATGGCGTAGCCCTTGGTCACGGCCTTGGTGGTGTTGCCGACGGCGTCGAGGGCGTCGGTCGAGTGGCGCACTTCCGAGGGAAGTCCGGCCATCTCTGCGATGCCGCCGGCGTTGTCGGTGACGGGACCGAAGGCGTCGAGCGCCACGATCATCCCCGCCACGCCCAGCATGGTGGTGGTGGCGATGGCGATGCCGAACAGCCCGGCCAGCTGATAGCTGGCCACGATGCCGACGATGATCGTCAGGGCCGGAAGCGCGGTCGACTCGAGCGAGACGGCCAGACCCTGGATGACGTTGGTGCCGTGGCCCGACACCGAGGCGTTGGCCACCGACCGCACGGGACGGAAGTTGGAACCGGTGTAGTATTCGGTGATCACGACGATGGCCGCGGTGACCCCGAGACCGACCAGACCCGAGTAGAACAGACTGATCGGCGTGATGACCAGACCGTCGCCAGTGGTGACGGAGGCCGGAACCAGGGTGGTGATCACCCACCAGACCGCGCCCACGGACAGGACGCCTGTGACGATCAGGCCCTGATACAGCGCGCCCATGATGTTCTGCTTCTTGCCCAGGCGGACGAAGAAGCTGCCGATGATCGAAGTGACGATACAGATGCCGCAGATGGCCAGCGGCAGCAGCATCATCGTCCCGACGTACTCCGTCCCCCGGAAGAAGATGGCGGCCAGGACCATGGTGGCGACCGTGGTCACCGCATAGGTCTCGAACAGGTCGGCGGCCATGCCGGCGCAGTCGCCAACGTTGTCGCCGACGTTATCGGCGATGGTCGCGGCGTTGCGGGGATCGTCTTCCGGAATGCCGGCCTCGACCTTGCCCACCATGTCGCCGCCCACGTCGGCGCCCTTGGTGAAGATGCCGCCGCCCAGTCGCGCGAAGATGGAGATCAGGGAAGCGCCGAAGCCAAGGGCGACAAGGCCGTCGACGACCTCGCGGCTCGTCGGCTCCAGGCCCATATGCATGACCAGGACCGCGAAATAGCCCGAGACGCCCGCCAACGCCCCGCCGGCGACGAACATGCCGGTGATGGCGCCCGAGCGGAACGCGAGGTCCAGCCCCTTGGCGAGGCTTTCCGACGCGGCCTGGGCCGTCCGGACGTTGGCGCGCACCGAGATCAGCATCCCGGCATAGCCGGCGGCGCCCGAAAGCACCGCCCCGATCAGGAAGCCGACGGCTGCATAGGGACCGATCAGCAGGTAGGCGGCGATCAGGATGACGGCCCCGACGATGCCGATGGTGGTGTATTGCCGTCTCAGATAGGCCGAGGCGCCTTCCTGAATGGCGGCGGCGATCTCTCGCATCTTGTCATTGCCGGTGCCGGCTTTCATCAGCACAGCCGTCTGGGCGAGGCCATACAGCACCCCCAGGACGCCGGCCCCAAAGACCAGCGTAAGTATATGACTCATTGGCGTTTCCATGCCCTTGCAAAAGGCGCCCGGCTCCTTGGCGCGGCGGGCCTTTTGGCCTCTATCCGCCTTCCGGCTCCCCCGTGCGCTACAACCGCAGAACTGCGGTCACTCGGGAATTGCCGCATGACCGTGCCGCATGCGCCGTGATGACGCAACCGTGATCTTTGAAGGGTCTTTGGGGAGGGTCGTTGGAAGCGAGAGACGCCTAGAGGGTCGAGGCCACGCCGTCAGCCGACCCGTCAGAGCCGTCGGGCGTGAGATAGGGGTCCGGAACCGTCTCGATCACCGGCCCGCTGACACGGCGGCGCGGGATCTGGTTGGTCACCTCGGCCTTGATGATCGCGTGGGGGACGACAACCTCGGCGATGGCCATCAGGGCGGCGTTGATCTTGTTGTCGCTGAGCTTGTTCCAGTCGTCCGGCAGGGTGAATGGCGCGCCGTGGCCGGTCCGCACCAGGGCGTCGCGGAAGAAGGCTTCCTTGTTCTGGATGTCCTCCACCTTGGGCTCGGGGGCGAGGTGGAGCTTCAGATTGACGAAGACATAGTTGCGGATGCGGCCTTCGACGATGACCGGCAGGCCCACGGCGCGGATGCTGACGGTCTTGTCTGCGGGCTCTGCGCCCTCCTCCTTCTTGGGAGCACTCGCCAGAGCGGGCGTGGCGGCGATGACCGGCGCCGAAAGGGCGACGGCGGTTCCGGCGGCGATGAGGTCTCTGCGGCGCATGAGGGTAACCCTAACCGGCGGGGGTTAGGATTCAGTTTCAGCGACCGCTGTCAGCCGTGGGTCCAGCCGGCGCGGGCCAGCTCGACCGGACGGCCCTCGAAACGAACCCGGACGCCCGCTCCGGCCACGACCTGGCCGACCCGGGTCAGGCGGATGTGACGGCGCTCGGCCTCGCGGCGCAGGGCAGCCTCGTCGGCGGCGGGGGCGGTGAAGGCGATCTCATAGTCGTCGCCGCCGGTGGCCAGTTGCTCGAAGGCCGCCTGACGGTCGACGCGGGTTTCCAGCCAGGCCTGACCGGCCAGGGACACTGGCGTCCGCTCCATATCCAATTCGATGCCCACGCCCGAGGCCTCGGCGATATGGCCGATGTCGGCGATCAGGCCGTCTGAGACATCCAGCGAGGCAGTCGCCATGTCGCGCACGACCTCGGCGAAGGCCGTCTGGGGCATGGGACGGCGATAGTGGTCGATCAGCGCCTCGATACGTTCGAGCGCCAGCGTCAACGCCCCTTGCGCGGCCTTCAGGCCCAGGAAGCCGTCGCCGATCTGGCCGGTGACGAAGACGGCGTCCCCGGGGCGCGCGCCGTTGCGGGCCACCACCCTGCCCGCCTTCGCCCAGCCCATCAGGGTGACGGAAAACGAGGCGGGACCCGGCGTGACGACCGTATCGCCGCCCAGCAGGTGAATGCCGAACTCCTTTTGATCGCGCGCCAGCCCCTCCGCGAAGGCCTGACGCTCAGGCCAGCCGCAGCGCTGCGACCAGTGGCAGGCCAGCAGATAGCCGAACGGCTCCACCCCCTTGGACGCCAAATCCGACAGGTTCACGCGCAACAGCTTCTGCGCCACCGTGTCGAGCGGATCCTCGGGCAGGAAATGCACGCCCTCGACCAGGGCGTCCTTGGTCAGCACCAGATCGAAGCCCGGACGGGACGGGACCACGGCGACGTCGTCGACCAACCCCCTGCCCCATTCGGGATGGGCCAGGGGCGCCAGCAGTTTCGCGATGGTCTCGAACTCGCCGGACACGTCGACGGCGGGCATAGCGCTTACGCCTTCGGGCGCACGTCGCGGGCGACGCCGTCCAGGGCGGCGTTGACGAACTTGGCCTCGGCCTCGTCGAAGAAGGCCTTCGCCAGTTCGACATATTCGTCGATGACGATCTCGCGCGGCACTTCGGGCTGGTGCGCCAGCTCCCAGGCTCCGCAGCGCAGCAGGGCGCGCAGGGTCGCGTCCAGACGCTCCATGCGCCAGTTGGAGGCCAGACGCGCCTTTACGGCGGTGTCGATCTCGCGCTGGTTCTCGATCACGCCACGCACGATGCCGCCGAAATACTCCTCGTCCGCCTCGGCCAGGGGCTCGCCCTCGATATCGGCGTCGAAGCGGTGGTTGGAGAACTCGGTGATCACGGTTTCGACGCCCTCGCCGGCCAGTTCCATCTGGTACAGGGCCTGGACGGCGGCCAGACGGGCGACGGTGCGCGCACGGCGCTGGCGCGAGGTCAGGGAGGGTTCAGCGCGTTCCTTCTCGCTCTCGGCGAGTTGCTGCAGGACGGCCTGGATGCTGTTGGGTTCGGTCATTGCCCCGCAAGACCATGCCGGAGGCGTTTGCGCAAGGCGATCAGGTCCAGAGCGGCGCGCGCGGCGCCGCCGCCCTTGTCGCCTTCGCTGAGCTTGGCGCGGGCCCAGGCCTGGTCCTCGTCCTCGGTCGTCAGAATGCCGTTGCCGATCGCCAGACCCTTCAGACCGAGCTGCATCAGGCCCGCGGCCGACTGGTCCGAGACGATCTCGAAATGGTAGGTCTCGCCGCGAATGATGCAGCCGAGTGCGACGAAGCCGTCGTACTTGGGCGCGGTCGGATATTTGCCGGCCTCGTCGGCCAGGGCGATGGCGGTCGGCACCTCGAGGGCCCCGGGCACGGTGACCACGTCGAAGGCCACATTCTGGGCGCGCAGGGCGTCCTTCGCTCCGTCCAGCAGGGCGTCGGCCAGTGCGTCGTAGTAGCGCGCCTCGACGATGAGGACGCGGATCGGTTCGGTCAGGATTGGTCTTCTCCGTTCATGCCGCGCCAGCCGACGATGCGCAGGCCGTAGCCTTCCAACGCAGTCGGCTCAGGGCGGGTCGAGCTCATCACGATCATGTCGCGGACCCCGAGGTCCAGCAGGATCTGGGCCCCCAGGCCATAGGCCTTGATGGCGCGGTCGTTGGTCACCGGCTTGTCGGCGCCGGCGAGGCGTTCGGCCAGACCTTGCAGCGAGGGGTCGCGAAGGAAGACAACGACGCCGGGCTCGCCGCTGGCGGAGATCTGCTTGAGGGCGGCGGGAATGTAGTTCTGGCGGTCCTCGCGATGGCCCAGGAGATCGGCGGCGAAATCGACCTGGTGCATGCGGACCAGCGTCGGCTTGCCGGGCTCGATACGGCCGTGGACCAGGGCGACGTGCTCGCCGCCCTCGATGGTGTCGCGGTACAGCATCAGACGGAACGGACCGCCGTGGACGCTCTCGAACGGCTGATCCATGACCCGCTCGACATAGCGCTCGGTGCGGCGGCGATAGGCGATCAGATCAGCGATGGTGCCGATCTTCAGCCCGTGCAGCTGGGCGAAGGCGACCAGATCCGGCATCCTGGCCATGGAGCCGTCGTCATTCATGATCTCGCAGATCACCCCCGCAGGCGTCAGGCCGGCCATGCGGCTGATGTCGACGGCCGCCTCGGTATGGCCCGTGCGGACCAGAACCCCGCCGTCGCGGGCGATGAGAGGGAAGACGTGGCCCGGCGAGACGATGTCGTCGGCGCCCTTATTCGGATCGACGGCGGCCTGGACCGTGCGGGCGCGGTCGGCGGCGCTGATGCCGGTCGTGACCCCCTCTTTCGCCTCGATCGAGACGGTAAAGGCGGTGCCCATGGAAGTACGGTTGTCGGACGTCATCGGCGGCAGGCGCAGCTGGCGGCCGCGCTCGGACGTGATGGCCAGACAGATCAGGCCGCGCGCGTGGCGGGCCATGAAGTTGATCTGGTCCGGCGTCGCGAACTGGGCCGGGATGATGATGTCGCCCTCGTTCTCGCGATCCTCGGCGTCGACGAGGATGTAGGGGCGCCCGTTGCGGGCATCTTCGAGGATGTCCTCGATCGGGCTGATCGGACTGGAGAACATGTCCGAGGAAAGCTGGATGGTGTTGGTCATTACGCGGTCTCTTGCCAGCGTGCGAGATAGCGCGCCAGCATGTCGATTTCGAGGTTCACGGCGTCCCCGGGCTGCAAGCGGCCCAGGGTCGTCGCCTCCCAGGTGTGGGGGATGATGTTCAGGTCGAAGTTCCGGCCGTCCACGGCGTTGACCGTCAGGGACACGCCGTCGACCGTGATCGAGCCCTTGGCGGCGATGTAGCGATGCAGGGGGGCGGGGGCCTCCACCACGATCCGGTGCGATCCGCCGACCTGTTCGATCGACACGACCTTGCCCAGACCATCGACGTGACCCGAGACGACGTGGCCGCCCATCTCGTCGCCCAGTTTCGCGGCGCGCTCCAGATTGACGGGGTCGCCGGTCTTCCAGCCGCCGAGGGTGGTCTTGGACAGGGTCTCGTCCGAAACCTCGACGGCGAACCAACCATCCGCCTTTTCGACGACGGTCAGGCAGCAGCCCGCGTGGCTGATGGAGGCGCCCATGTCGATGCCCGAAACGTCCCAGGCGGTCTCGATCTCATAGCGGCGGTCGCGATTGGTTTCGGTGACCGCGCGGACGCGGCCGATGTCGGTGACGATGCCTGTGAACATCAGGAAACCCTTTCGTAGCGCTCCCACAGGTCGTCACCCAGAGCCTCCACCGCAAGGCGCCGGAACTTCGGAGCGTTGGCGAGACGCGCCAGCGACAGGGCCGCGACGCCCGGACGGCCGTCTCCGCCCAGCAGGATCGGGGCGCGGAACCAGTCGATGGCGTCCACGACGCCGGCCGCGACGAAAGCCGCCGCGACCCGGCCGCCGCCCTCGATCATCAGGCTGCGCACGCCGCGGGCGTAGAGCAACTCCAGAATGGCCTCGATGGTCGGGCGGTTCTGGGCGTCACCCGCGACCTGCACCACCTCGGCGCCGCCGATCGGCTGGGGTTCGCGGGTGGTGATGATCAGGGTCCCTGCCTTGGCCAGCCGGGCGAAAGACGGGGTACGCAGGCGGCTGTCGAGGACGACACGCAGCGGATCGGCCTTCTCGATCCGCACACCGGCTTCACTCTCGGGCAGGCGCACGGTCAGGCGCGGGTCGTCGGCCAGCACCGTCTCGACGCCGACCAGGATGGCGTCCCCGGCCGCGCGCAGGCGGTGACCCTGGAGCCGGGCTTCGGGACCCGTGATCCATTGGCTTTCGCCCGTCGAGGTGCCGATACGACCGTCCAGCGAGGTCGCGATCTTGAGAGTAATCCGGGGCCGCATCAGGTCTCGTCCAGGCCTTCGTCGCCGAGGAAGCGGGCGAAGTCGCCGGTGTGGCGGAAATCCTTGTAGACCGAGGCGTAGCGGACATAGGCCACTTCATCGACCGACTTGAGCGCCTTCATGATGAAGTCGCCGACGATGCTGGACGGGATTTCCGTCTCGCCCAGGCTTTCCAGCTGGCGGGTGATGCGGCTGACCAGCTGTTCGACCTGTTCGGCCTGAACAGGCCGCTTGCGCAGGGCCACGTTCAGCGACCGCTCCAGCTTGTCGCGGTCGAAGGGCGTGCGGCGGCCGTTGCGCTTGAGGATCATCAGCTCGCGCAGTTGCACCCGCTCGAAGGTGGTGAAGCGCCCGTTGCAGTTCGGGCAGGACCGGCGACGGCGGATGGCCGAGCCGTCGTCAGACGGCCGGCTGTCCTTCACCTGGGTGTCCTGATGTCCGCAAAAGGGGCACTTCATCAGGCGCCTACCCGTAGATCGGGAAGCGGCGCGTGAGCTCGCGCACCTTGCCGGCGACCTCGGCGATGACGGCCGGATCGGCCTCGTCGCCGCCGTTCATCGAGGAGACGACGTCGGCGATCCAGTGACCGATCTGTTTGAACTCTTCCTCGCCGAAGCCGCGCGTCGTGCCGGCCGGGGTGCCCAGACGGACGCCCGAGGTCACGGTGAAGGGGGCGGTGTCGAAGGGGACGCCGTTCTTGTTGCAGGTCATCAGGGCGTGTTCGAGCTGCAGCTCGGTGGCCTTGCCGGTCACGCCCTTGGGCCGCAGATCGACCAGCATCAGGTGGCTGTCGGTGCCGCCCGAGACGATGGCCAGGCCACGCTCGACCAGGACGCCGGCCAGGGCCTGAGCGTTGAGCACGACCTGTTTCGCATAGGCCTTGAATTCGGGCTTGAGCGCCTCGCCAAAGGCCACGGCCTTGGCGGCGATGACATGCTCCAGCGGCCCGCCCTGCAGACCGGGGAAGACGGCCGAGTTGATCTTCTTGCCCAGTTCGACGTCGTTGCTGAGGATCATGCCGCCGCGCGGACCGCGCAGGGTCTTGTGCGTCGTCGTGGTCACGACGTGGGCGTGCGGCAGCGGGTCCGGATAGACGCCGCCGGCGATCAGGCCCGCATAGTGGGCCATGTCGACGAAGAGGTAGGCCCCGACGCTGTCGGCGATCTCGCGGAAGCGCTTGAAATCGATGTGACGGCTGTAGGCCGAGGCGCCGGCCACGATCAGCTTGGGCTTTTCCTTCTCGGCCATCTCGGCGACGTGGTCGTAGTCGATCAGGTGATTGTCCTCGCGGACCTTGTAGGTCACCGGGCGGAACCATTTGCCCGACTGGTTGGCCGGAGAGCCGTGGGTCAGGTGGCCGCCGCAGGCCAGATCCATGCCGAGGAAGGTATCGCCGGGCTGCAGCAGGGCGAAGAAGACCGCCTGATTGGCCTGGGCGCCCGAGTGGGGCTGGACGTTGGCGAAGGCGCAGCCGAACAGTTGCTTGGCGCGCTCGCGGGCCAAATCCTCGGTGACGTCGACATATTCGCAGCCGCCGTAATAGCGGCGACCGGGATAGCCCTCGGCGTATTTATTCGTCAGAACAGAGCCTTGCGCTTCAAGAACCGCTTTGGAGACGATGTTCTCGGACGCGATCAGCTCGATCTGTTCCTGCTGACGGCCCAGCTCGCCCTGGATGCCCTTGAAGACGTCCGGATCGGCGTCCGCGAGAGACTTCGAGAAGTAGTCGGCGTGGGTGGTGATGGTCACAGGCGTCCCCGGCAATCTGAAGGCGCCCTATCTAGTCCTGAGAGGGGCCAACCACAACATCTTGTGTCGGGACTGTGAAGCGGAGCGGACAGTCAGAGGCCGAGAATACGCCGGAGTTTGGCGACGGCCAGCCGCTCGACCGCCTTGGGCTCCATGGCGGGGCCGACGGCCGTGGCCTCGGTTCCCGTCGCGACATGGACGGCGGTGACCTTCAGATAGGGTCCGTTGCGGGTCTTCTCGACGATGAGCTGCCCGAGGCTGGCGTCGCTCAAAGCCGCTGCAGGCCCTGGATCATGTCGGCGGTGTCGATCTCGCCGTCCCAATAGCCGATCAGGGTCTCGGCGTTCAGGGAGATCCATTGCTGGACCAGCTTCAGGTTGGCGGCGTCGAGAGCGCCCTCGATCAGGCTCGGTTCTGGGCGGATACCCACGACGGCCAGATCATCGACGCCCATCCGGTCGCCCGGCGTCTGGCAGACCTTGATGCGGGCGTCATGCCGCGCGTGCCCCCTGTGGCTAACCCACACGGTCATCGGCAGGCCCGTCGTCTTCGGACGCAGATTGGCCATGTCGAAGAAGTCTTCCTCCTCGACCGGCGCATCCGGGATCGGCTGGTGGACGTTCATGCCGGAACCATACCGCGAAAATAGCGGAAGCCGAAATCAAGCCGCTTCTCAAGCCGCCGAGGGCATCCGGGCGATGTGGCAGTGGGTCCAGAGCTGGTCCATTGCGCTGACCAGGGCGTCCATCATGCCGTCGTCGTGGTTCGGCGAGGGGGTGAAACGCAAACGCTCGGTGCCCTTGGGCACTGTCGGATAGTTGATCGGCTGGACGTAGACGCCGAACTCTTCCAGCAGCATGTCCGAGATCATCTTGGTGTGGACCGGATCGCCGACGAAGACGGGGACGATGTGGCTTTCGGACGGCATGACCGGGATGCCGGCGGCGGCGAAGCGGTCCTTCAGGGTCCGGGCGCGCTCCTGATGGGCGACGCGCAGTTCCGGATGGGCCTTGAGGTGGCGCACCGAGGCCAGTGCGCCCGCAGTCAGGGCCGGCGGCAGCGAGGTGGTGAATATGAAGCCCGAGGCCCAGCTGCGCACAGCATCGACGATCACCGCATCGGCGGCGATATAGCCGCCCATGACGCCGATGGCCTTGCCCAGGGTGCATTCGACGATGTCGATGCCGGCCAGCACCCCGTCACGCTCGGCGACGCCGGCGCCGGTCGCGCCGTACAGGCCGACGGCGTGGACCTCGTCGAGATAGGTCAGGGCGCCGTATTTGCGGGCCAGGGCGATGGTGCCGGCCAGGTCGGCGATGTCGCCGTCCATGGAATAGACGCTCTCGAAGGCCACCAGCTTGGGCGCATCGGCGGGCGCGGCGGCCAGCAGCTGCTCCAGATGCGCCAGATCGTTGTGCATGAACACATGCCGCTCGCAGCCGCCGTTGCGAATGCCGGCGATCATCGAGGCGTGGTTCAGGCTGTCGGAGAAGATGATCAGGCCCGGCAGGATGCGCTGCAGGGTCGTCAGGGTCGCCTCATTGGCCACATAGCCCGAGGTGAACAGCAGCGCGGCTTCTTTCTGGTGCCAGGCGGCCAGCTCGGCCTCCAGGTCCACGGCCGAGCGCGTCGTGCCCGAGATGTTGCGGGTGCCGCCGGCGCCGGCGCCCACGGCGTCGATCTCGGCCTGCATGGCCTCCAGCACGACCGGGTTCTGGCCCATGCCGAGATAGTCGTTGGAGCACCAGATGACGACGTCCTGCTCGGAGCCGTCCTCACGCCGCCGCACCGCCTTGGGGAACTGGCCGCGCACGCGCTTCAGGTCGGCGAAGACGCGGTAACGCCCCTCGCTCTTCACCTGATCGACGGCGGATTCGAAGGCGGCCTTGTAGTCGTACAACTGGGCGGACTTTCGCGCGAAAAACGTGGCGGGTATTTGCGCCGATTGACCCCGGGTGTCCACGCGATGACAAGGACAAATTGTCCTAAACCGCTAATTGATAACGGTTCTCAATAGCCGGAGAGTGCGTTCATGGGGATGCGGGTGACCTGCACATCCTCCTTGTTGGCGGCGTATCCAACCCAGAGGAAGCCGTTCCAGACGGTGCTCTTCGGGTAGTGATAACCCGGCCGCTTGTACTGGCCTTCGTAGCGAAGCGGCTGGAGGTCGCCCTGCCCGCGCAGCAGGAAGGACCGGTCGAAGGTGCGGCCGTCGCGGCTGACGGTGACGGCCAGCGGGATGCGGAGGCGGTCGCTGTTCGGCGCATTGACGAGGAAGGCCGTGCCGTCCGGCAGGTTACCGGCGCTCTGTTTGGCGCGGCTGTCAGGCATGGCGGTGACCCCCGGCGTGGACCAGCTGACGCCCCGGTCACAACTCTCGGACGCCAGCTGGCGGAAGCTGAGGTCTTCATCGCGGAAGACCATGACCGCGCAGTCGCTGGCCTGAAACAGGCTGGGCTCGATCTCGCGGCTGAGGCGGCTTTCATGGATGGGGGCGCCCGCCGGGGTCGGGGCCCGCTCCAGATGGGTCATGCGGCCGAGGGTCCAGCCGGAGACGCCCAGAGGGTCATCCGTAAAGGCGGGCGTGGCGATCATGCCGGGCCGCATGTGGAAGGCGCCGATGATACGGTCTCCGAAACGGTGCGGGTCCTGTTCGATGACGCCGTCGATGGGCGTCCCATCCGCCGCCAGCACCGACCGCGGGGCGGACCAGCTCTGACCATCGCCGCTGCTCAGGTATTCGGTCTGGCCGCCGTCGCCGGACTGGAAGCCGTTGGGCCAGACGTTGAGGTAGGCGACCAGGGTCTGGCCGTCCGTGGACCAGCCGCCGCTGGAGACCATCCGTCCGCCCTCTCCCGGCGGCGCCAGCTCGACCGGCGCGGTCCAGCGCTCGCCGTCGGCGCTGGAAGCGAACATCACCCGGGTGTCGGGAGAATCCTCGTCGCGCGGCGAGGACTGCCACTGGGCATAGAGCCGCCCCCTGAAGCCGATCAGGGAGACGCCGTTGCTGAAGTGATCGGTTCCCTCTTCCGGTCGAAAGACGGTGAAGGTCTCCGTGCCCGGCGCCGGGGTCAGGCCGAGGTCGGGCTTCGAGGCGTCGAACAGCCCGGGAGCGATCATATACGGCGCGGGACGGTCGTCAGCCGCCGCCGTCAGCAGCATGACGGCGGCGAGCAGACCGGCGATCATGCAGGCTTGCGGAACTTGAGCATGAACTGGCTGGTGTGCCCCCGGATCGCCGCATCGAAGACATTGGCGGTCAGGGGATCGCTGTCGTTCTTCAGGATGTCGCTATGGTCTTCCAGCACGAAGCCCGCGGCCTCGACCTCCTCCTTGACGATGGCCGGGTCGATGCGGTGCAGGCTGTCGGCGGCGGCCAGGCCCGAGCCGGCGGCGGCATAGTGGTCGACGATGACATAGAGGCCGCCGGGCTTGAGCGCCGCGAATACTGCCGCATTCGTCTTCGCCGCCGTATCGGCCGCGAAGGGCTTGAGGTGCAGGTCGTGATAGTTCTGGGCCGTGAAGACCAGATCCATCGCGGCCGGAAACTCGGGCGCACCCAGCGGCGAGCGGATGCCCTCGACGTTCGGCAGGGCGTCGGCAGCGGTGATGGCGTCGGCATACGAGGCCTGGAAGCCGATGAACTGGGCGGGCTGCCAGGCGATGACCTTGCCGGTCGGGCCGGTGGCGGCGGCGAAGACGCGGGTGAAATAGCCGCCGCCGATGATCATGTCGCCGATGGTCTGGCCGGGCATGACCTCGGCGAAGGCCAGGGTCTCGGCGGTATGCCGGGCCTCGTCGCGCGCCTTGTCGGCTTCGGTGCGGACCGGATCGGCCAGGGCGGCCGAATAGGCCGACGGCTCCATATGCATCTGGGCGACGGCGCCGCCCGCGACGCCTGTGGCCAGAAGAACGGCGGCCGAAACGGCCAGGACGAACGAACGCTTCATGTCAGCCTCCCACGCGCCCTGAGCGGCGCTTGATTGATTACGCCCGCAAACCGCCGAGGTTACGCCCCTACCTTTTGGGCTTAGCCCGGCTTGCGGAAGCGATAGACGAACTGGTCAGTCTTGCCCCGGATGGCCGGGTCGAAGACGGTCAGGGTGTGGTCGTCCTCGGGGTTGGCGACGGCCGAAGTCTCTCCGGCGAAGACGAAGCCCGCGGCCTCGACCTCGCGACGCAGCTCCGCGCCCTCGATGCGGTGCAGGGTGCCCGAGACGCTGATGCCCGCGCCCGGCGCCGACTGGTGATCCAGGATGACATAGAGGCCGCCCGGCTTGAGCGCCGCGAACACCGCCGCGTTCATCCTGGCGACATCGACGTTGAACCGGGGGATGGTGAAGTCGTGGTACTCCTGCCCCATGAAGACCACGTCCAGCGGCTCGGGGAAGGTCATGACGTTCAGGTCGCCGGTGATCCGGTTCACGTTCGGATAGGCGGCGGCCAGGGTGTCGCCGAAGCCGTTCTCGCGCTGGGCGGTCTGGTTGGGCACGAAGGCATAGACCCGGCCCGACGGACCGACGGCCTTGGCGAACAGGCGGGTGAAATAGCCCTCCTCGGGCCGGATGTCGGCGACGCGGTCCCCGGCGTCCAACTGGGCGAAGGCCATCATCTCGGCAGGCTTGCGCAGCGGATCGCGAGCGACCTCCTCGGCCGGACGCAGCGGATCGGCGATGGCGGCGGCGTAGGCGTTCTCCTCGGCCCGCGTCGCTTCCTCGCCCGGCATGGCGACGATGGTCTTGTCGCCTCCGTCGCTGGCGATGATCACGCATCCGGACAGGGCCGTCGCCCCCAGGGCTGCGACGGCGGCGGCGAGGAGAAGCGGCTTCGACATGGAAGGCATCGGGGGGCATCCTGAACGGCGATGGGCGAAGCTACGCCCCGAAGCGGCGCCGGATGCAAGCGGATTTCGCTATCGAAACAGTCGCGCGTGACACTTCGTGAGGCGCGGCGACTTGACGCAGCCCAAGCGGGAGCGTTGGGTCCGCCGCCCTGCCTGCGATGGCGCAGACCGCCGCGCCAGATGCGACGCCCTATACGACGATGGCGCCGATCCCGGTGGTGGTGGACAAGCCCTGGCCCGGCGTCGTGAAGCTGGACGTCGACGCCACCGACCTGAACCGCCGCATCTACAGCGTCCACGAGACCATTCCGGTCGAGGGCGCGGGTCCGCTGACCCTCTTCTTCCCCGCCTGGCTGCCCGGCGACCACGGCCCCGACGGCCCGATCACCCAACTGGCCGGCCTGATCATCACGGCGAACGGCCAGCGCATAGAATGGACGCGCGACCCGGTCGAAAGCTTCGCCTTCCACGTCGTCGTGCCCGAGGGCGTGACCGAGATCAGCGCCGACTTCCAGCACCTGTCGCCGACGGCCGGAGCGCAGGGGCGCGTGACCATGACGGCCGAGATGCTCAACGCCCAGTGGGAGAAGATGCTGCTCTATCCGGCGGGCCGCTGGCACCACAACATCACGACCCAGACCAGCGTGAAGCTGCCGACGGGCTGGAGCTTCGGCACGGCGCTGGAAACGGCCTCCACCGCCAAGATCGAGGGGGGCGACGTCACCACCTTCAAGCCGGTGACCCTCGACGTCCTGATCGACAGCCCGCTGATGGCGGGCAGCCATTATCGCCAGATCGATCTGGATCCGGGCGGCCGCTCCCCGGTCAAGCTGGATATCTTCGCCGACGCCGCCTCGAACATCGCTCCGACCGACGCCCAGATCGCCATCCTGCGCGCGCTGGTGACCCAGGCCGATCGCCTGTACGGCGCGCGCCACTTCGACCACTACAACTTCCTGATGGCCATGACCGATCGGCTGGGCGGCATCGGGCTGGAGCACCACCGCTCGTCCGAGGACAGCGTCGATCCGGAGTTCTTCACCGACTGGGACAACCAGTTCGGCGACCGCGACCTGCTGGCCCACGAATACACCCACTCCTGGAACGGCAAGTGGCGGCGTCCGGCGGGGCAGTACGTCCCCAACTACAATACCCCGCTGCAGAACGAACTGCTCTGGGTCTACGAGGGCCAGACCCAGTTCTGGGGCAAGGTGCTGGCCGCCCGCTCGGGCCTGATGACCAGGGATCAGGCGCTGGACGCCCTCGCCATCGACGCCGCGACCTATGACAACCGCGTGGGCCGCTCGTGGCGGGCGATGCAGGACACGGTCAACGACCCGATCATCTCCATGCGCCGGCCCAAGGGCTGGCTGAGCGAGCAGCGCGACGAGGACTATTACGTCGAGGGTCAGCTGATCTGGCTCGACGCCGACACCCTGATCCGGGAGAAGACCAATGGCCGCAAGGGTCTGGACGACTTCGCCAAGGCCTTCTTCGGCACGCACGACGGCGAGTACAACGAGGCGCCCTATACCTTCGACGACGTGGTCGCGGCGCTGAACGGCGTGGTCGAGAACGACTGGGCCACCTTCCTGCGCACCCGTCTGGACGGCCACGGCCCCGGCGCTCCGCTGGATGGTCTGGCGCGCGGCGGCTACCGCCTCGTCTACACCGACACCAAGAGCCCTTGGCAGAAGACGCTGGAAGGGGGGCTGAAGCGCAACAATTTCATGTACTCCATCGGTCTGCAGACCAACGGCGAGAACGGCATTTCGGCGGTCCAGTGGGACGGCCCGGCCTTTAAGGCGGGACTGGCCATCGGCATGTCGATCGTCGCGGTCAACGGCGAGGCCGCCTCGGCCTCAAACCTGACCGAGGCCATCAAGGCGGCCAAGGACACGACCACGCCGATCGAGCTGATCGTCAAGGACGGCGACCACTACCGCACCGTCAGCCTCGATTACCACGGCGGCCTGCGCTACCCGCACCTGGAGCGGATCCCCGGCACGCCCGACCGGCTCAGCGAGCTCTACGCCGCCCGGACCCGGTAACTAGCCGCAGTCCACCGACTTGATGATCCCCGTCTGCTGGTCGAACCGGATATTCAGCCGGTCCGGCCGGTAGTCGCGGGTCGTGGCGCAGGTGGTGCAGACGATCCGGACATTGGCGCCGGGCGCGAAGTCCACGGCC
Organism: Brevundimonas goettingensis; assembly: GCF_017487405.1. Classification (NCBI taxonomy): domain Bacteria; kingdom Pseudomonadati; phylum Pseudomonadota; class Alphaproteobacteria; order Caulobacterales; family Caulobacteraceae; genus Brevundimonas; species Brevundimonas goettingensis. The sequence goes on from NZ_CP062222.1 coordinate 1,775,554, forward strand.
CCGACGTGGGAGCCGATCAACGACTGCGCGGCCGAGGCGTCGCAGCGCTGTGGCGGCGTGGGGCCAGGGGCCTCAGGCGGCGTCGCCATATAGCCGGTCAGGGCTGCGCTTGCGACAAGGGCGGCGAGCGCCCTCATCCGCACTTCACTTCCGTGATCCGGTTGCTGGCGGTGTCATAGACGATGTTCACCCGGTTCGGGTTGAAGTCCATGGTCATGGCGCAGGTGGTGCAGACTTCCCGGCGTATCTCGCCGGGCGCGGCCGCGGGCAGTTCCGACCGGCTCTTGCCGATATAGCTGCGATAGGCATCGGCCTTGCACTGGCCGAGCTCGTTCGCCGGCGGGGCCGGGGTCGCTCCGCCGCCCTCGACGGGAGCACAGGCGGCCAGGGCGGAAAAGGCGATCAGGGTCGAGAGAAGCGCAGAGGTTTTCACGGGCGTCGTCTCCTGTTCGGTCAGCCGCAGCGGACCTGTTCGACCGTTTCGGTCTGGGCGTTGAAGAAGATGTTCAGGCGGTAGGGGGAATAGTCCTCGGTGATCGCGCAGCTGGTGCAGACCACGCGGCGGTTGATCACGTCCACCGGGACCGGGATTTCCGTCTTGTTGCGGCCCACCAGCCATTGAAGGTCATTGGCCTTGCACAGGTCCTGACCGGTCTGAGGCATGCGGGTGCCGACGGGCTGGGACACCTGGGCCTCGGCGACCACCGCGGGCGCGGGCTTCGCCGCCGGAGCCGGGGTCGAACAGGCAGCCAGAAGCGCGAGCCCGGCGACGATCAGGCCGCCTTTTGCCAGCCCTCGTCCGTCTGCTTCCAGTAGGCCAGGTTGGCGCCCTGCCCCTTCAGATCCTTCCAGCGCTGCCGTGCGCCGGTCAGCGCCGTGTCGTCGCGTCCGTCGAAGATGATGAAGCATCGCTGGTAACTCTCCGTGGCGCCCAGTTCTGAGCCGTCGACGATGAACAGCGCCTGAGCGCCGTTCGGGTTCTCCATCGATTGCGTCAGCAGGATCGGCTGGCGCCCGGCATTGGCCTCGTCGGCGCGGCCGTGGGCGAGGAAGCTGTCCTCGCGAAACGTCCATAGCCGCTCGTCGATGTCCTCGAGCCGACGCTCCTCGGCGACCCGGACGAGCGCCCGCCAGCCGCGCTGAAGCGTCCGGCCCAGAAGCTCCGGCAGCACCTGATCGAGCGTCGACCGCTCGAGGTGGTAGAACCAGATTTCCGGGCCGGTCGCGTCGGTCACTTGGCCTCGTAGCTGTCCGCGACCATCCGATCGAGGGTGCGGACACCGAAGCCGACGGCGCCCTCGGGGACGGTCGGGCTCGGCGACTTGTTGACCCAGGCGGTCGGGGCGATGTCGAGGTGGGCCCACGGCACGCCGTTGGTGAAGCGCTGCAGGAACAGGGCGGCAGTGATCGAGCCGCCGGCGCGGCCGTTGCCGGTGTTCTTCACGTCGGCGATCTTGGAATCGATGTGCTGCTCGTACTGCGGCGGCAGCGGCATGCGCCAGAAATTCTCACCCACCTTCTCGGCGGCGGCCAGGATCGGTCCCGCGACCTCTTCGCTGTTGGCGTAGAGCGGGGCGATGTCCAGGCCCACGGCGACGATGGCGGCGCCCGTCAGGGTGGCCAGGTCGATCATGAATTTCGGCTTGAAGCGCTCCTGGGTGTACCAGAGGGCGTCGGCGAGGACGAGGCGGCCCTCGGCGTCGGTGTTGATCACCTCGACCGTCTGGCCGGACATGGAAACGACCACGTCGCCCGGGCGCTGGGCGTTGCCGTCAGGCATGTTCTCGACGAGGCCGAGCACGCCCACGGCGTTGACCTTGGCCTTGCGGCCCGCCAGCGCGTGCATGAGGCCGGCCACGGCGGCAGCGCCGCCCATGTCCCACTTCATGTCTTCCATGCCGTCGGCCGGCTTGATCGAGATACCGCCGGTGTCGAAGCAAACGCCCTTGCCGACGAAGGCCAGGGGCTGGGCGCCCGGCTCTCCGCCATTCCACTGGATGACGGCCAGCTGGCTTTCGCGACGGCTGCCCTGGCCGACGCCCAGCAGGGTCCACATACCCAGCTTCTCCATCTCGGCCTCACCGAGGATCTCGACCTTCAGGCCGAGGCGCTCCAGATCCTTGACCCGTTTGGCGAACTCGGCCGGGTAGAGGACATTGGCGGGCTCGGAGACCAGATCGCGGGCGAAGACCACGGCGTCCGCGACGGCCGACATCGGCTCGAAGGCGGCTTCGGCGGCGCGCAGGTCCGAGGTGACGACTTGCACGGTCTTGATCGAGGCGATCTTCTCCGGCTTCAGCGTCGTGCGGTATTTGTTGAAGGTGTAGGCGGCCAGGCGCACGGCGAAGGCGGCGCGGGCCGACTGTTCCGGGGTCAGATGACCGAAGTCGAGGGTCAGGGTCTCGGCGCCCGACAGCTTGACGGCGTGCCAGGCCGCGCCGGCTGCGGTTTCGACGCCCTTGTCGTCCAGCGCGTCCTTGCCCGCTCCGACCAGCAGGACGGTCGCGGCCTCGACGCCCACGGGGGCGGCGACGGTCAGGGTGGAGTTGGCGGCGCCGGTGAAGCGGCTGGCGGTCATCGCCTTCGTCAGGGCGCCCGAGGCCGCCGTATCCAGAGCCGGCCCGGTTCCGGCCAGGGCGCGGCCCTCGCCGACCAGAACGGCAAGGACTTCCGACGCGCCGGCGTGGGCGACAAATTCGATCTTCATGAAGGCGACTCCAGCCGGGATTGAGCCCCGGTCGTTTGCTACAGTTCGGGAGGGAGGCCGCGCGGTTGTCCGCAGGGCGTCCGGATGTGTATTAGATGCTCTCCATCACGCGCGCCCGCAACCTGGGTGTTCGCCGGCCGCCGCATGACCCTGATTCAACGCTATCTTTTCAAACAGATCGCCCTGCCCGTCGTGGCGGCGTGCGGCGCCCTGGCGGGAATCGGCCTGCTGTCCCAGAGCCTGGATCAACTGCAGGTCATCGTCGAACGCGGGCAAAGCGTTCTGGTTATGATCAAACTGACCCTGCTGGCCCTGCCGCAGCTGTTTTCGGTCATCCTGCCCATCGGCCTGTTCGTCGGCGCCCTGATTTCCCTGACCCGGTTGCAGCGCGAGCAGGAGCTGACCGCAACCTTCGCCAGCGGCATGACGCGGTGGCAGGTGATCTCGCCGGCGGTGCGGATCGCGGTGCTCGTGGCCTTGCTGGCCCTGTTCACCAACCTGTTCGCCCAGCCCTGGGCCCAGCGCACCGCACGCCAGGAGGCTTTCGCCATCCGCACCGACCTGGCCGCCCTGCTGGTCGAGGAAGGCCGGTTCGTCCAGGGCCCCGGCGGCCTGACCGTCTATGTGCAGCAGATCGAACAGAACGGCCTGCTCAAGAACCTCTTCGTCTATCTGGACAACGGCAAGACGGTGCGGACCTGGGACGCCGGCGAGGCCAGGTTCGAACGGATCGACGGCGCCCCGACGCTGACGTTGGTGAACGGATCGGCGCAGGAATATTCCAAGGACGGCGTTTTGAACCAGTTGTCCTTCGACCGGCTGCCGTTCGACCTGACCCCCTATACCGAGAGCTCGGAGAAGATCCGCTACAAGCCCGCGGACCTGTGGATGTCCCAACTGATCAATCCGACGCCCGACCTGATCGGTCACAGCGGATCGCGCGGCGAGCTGCTCGCCGAGGCCAACAACCGGCTGTCGTCGCCCCTCTACGCCCTGACGGCGATGGCCATGGCGCTGGCGGCCATCATGGGCGGCCAGTTCAGCCGCTCGGGCTACAGTCTGCGCATCGCCAAGGCGGCGGGCGTCTTCCTGCTGGTGCGGATCATGGGCTACGGCATCGTCGCCGCCAGCGCCTGGAACGGCTGGCTGAACGTCTTCCAGTACATCCTGCCTCTCGTCGCGGCCGCCCTGGCGTTAAGACTTCTGTACCGCGCGCTCAAACCGCGCCGGCGCCGCACCTGGCCGATGCTCGAGCGGATGAAGGCGCGGTTCGCATGAAACTCTCCCTTCGCGCCGGCGATACGAGCAAGCCGATCCGTCTGGGTCGGATCGAACGCTATGTGCTGGTCCAGCAGATGCGCGCCCTGGGCGTGGCCCTGGCCGTCATCAGCGCCCTGGTCATGCTGATCGACTTCGTCGAGATTTCGCGTGGTCTGGGCTCGGAGACCGACCTCTCGGCCCTGCGCATCGTCGGCCTGATGCTGATCAAGTCGCCGCAGGTGATCGTCCAGCTGCTGCCCTTCGTCTTCCTGTTCGGCACCCTGTCGGCCTTCGTCAGCCTGAACCGGCGTTCGGAGCTGATCGCCATGCGGGCGGCGGGGATTTCGGCCTGGCGTTTCGTCCTGCCCGCGGCCGGAATGGCGCTGGTGCTCGGGGTCCTGACCGTCACCTGCATCGGCCCGCTGGCGGCGGCGGGCGACAACCTGTTCCAGCGGGAGCGCGCCCGGATCTCCGGCTCCGTCCTCGGCGCCGAGGAGGACAAACAGGCGATCTGGCTGCGCGAGGGCGAGGATACGCGCCAGATGGTCATCCGCGCCGGCCGTCAGGACCGCGCCAACGCCCGCCTGCTGGACGTCACCTTCTTCATCTACACGACCGATCCCCAGGGCCGTCGCGCCTTCAGCGAGCGGATCGACGCTCCCGCCGCCAGTCTCAGCGCGGGCCGCTGGCGGCTGATCAACGCCGTCGGCGCCCAGACCGGCCAGAGGGCGGTGCGCTACGCCACCCTGGACCTGCCTTCCAGCCTGGCTGACGACGAGGCTTTCGAACGCTTCGCCCGGCCGCAGGCGACCTCATTCTGGTCGCTGCCCGCCCAGATCAGCCGGATCGAGGACGCCGGCTTCTCCTCGACCGCCTACCGGCTGCGGCTGCAACAGCTTCTGGCGACGCCGCTGATGTTCGCGGCCATGTCGATACTGGCCGCCGCCTTCTCCCTGCGCCTGATGCGGCTGGGCGATCTGGCCAAGATGACCGTCGGCGCCGTGGTGCTGGGCTTCGCCTTCTTCTTCCTCAACCAGGCGTCCTCGGCGTTCGGTTCGGCCGAGGTGGTTCCGCCCTTTGTGGCGGCCTGGCTGCCTGCCATGCTGACGGCGCTCGCCGCCTTTACCTTGCTGTTCTATACCGAAGACGGCTAAGCGACCGCTCGGCGGGGGCCAAGCGTTACGGATCGAATTCGCATGCAGACTGAACGCGGCGCCTCAAAAGGCACTGGCCAGGGCAATGCCCTGCGGGCCCGGCTTCTGGCCGGCGCCGCCGCGATCGCCTGCGCGCCATGGCTGGCCGGCCAGGCCGCCGCCCAGACGGCTCCTGCTCAAGCGACGCCCGCCGCGGCTGCCGCCGATTCGAACGCGCCGGGCCCCGACGGCCTGCCGCCCAAGGCGGTCTACATCCAGGCCGAGCACGCCACCCGGACCGGCGATGTGATTACCGCCAGCAGCACGGTCGAGCGCGTCTTCGCCCGCTTCCAGGGCCACACCCTGCGGGCCGGCGAGGTCACCTACGACACGGCCCGGGGCGTCGGCGGCGCCGATCGGCAAGTCGAGCTGACCAGCCCCGCCGGCGACGTCGTCTACGCCAGCCATCTCGAACTCGATTCCGACCTGAGGGCCGGTGTCGTCGTCGATCTCGCGACCCGGCTGTCCAACGGCTCCAGCCTGATGGCCGCCACGGCCGTGCGCCGTTCGGAGAACGTCAGCGAGCTGAACTACGCCCTGTTCACCCCCTGCGCGATCTGCGACGCCGAGGGCAACGCCAAGACGCCAAGCATCGCCGTCAAGGCCGAGAAGGTGGTCCAGGACGAGGAACTGCGGGCCATCCTGTTCCGTAACGCCACCTTCGTGGTCGGCGGGGTGCCGCTGTTCTGGCTGCCGGTCTTCGCCGTGCCGGACCCGACGGTCGAACGCGCCTCGGGCCTGCTGGTCCCGATCATCAACTATGACGAGGGCCGGGGCCTCTCGGTCGAGATGCCCTATTTGCATGTCGTCTCCCCGTCGGAAGACTGGATCGTCAGCCCGCAGATCAACACCAAGGTCGCGCCCTTCGTGAACCTGCAATGGCGCCGACGGTTCGCGGGCGGCACCATCGTGGCGCGCGGCGGCTATACCTATGAGCGGAATTTCGGCGACTTCGATCTCGACGGCGATGGCTCGACCGAGAGCAATGTCGAGTTCGGCGATCGCACCAGCCGCAGCTACATCCTGGCCTATGGCGCGTTCGATCCCGCCGGTCCCTGGCGCTGGGGCTTCACGGCGGAACGGACCTCGGACAAGAACCTGTTCGACCGCTATGACGTCCGCGACCCCTACCAGGACAACGGGCTCTACTACGGCGACCAGCGCCGGCTGATCAGCCAGGTCTATGCCGAGCGCCAGACCGAACGATCCTATCTGTCGATCGCCGCCTTCTCGATCCAGAGCCTGCGCCTCGACCAGGCCTATGCCGACACTGACTTCCGCGACCCCGATGGCTACAAGGCCTTCGAGAACGACAAGACCCTGCCGCTGGTGGCGCCGCTCATCGACGGACGCTGGGAGCCGGCCGACCCGATCCTTGGCGGACGTCTGCGCCTGAAGCTGTCGGCGGTGTCCTTGTCGCGCAATGCCTATGTCGGTGCGCCGGTGCTGCGGCCCGAGGTCATTCCCGCGGGCTCGACCGACGGCTTCGGCGGTGTCGACAGCCGCCGTATCACCCTGCAGGGCGAATGGCGCCGGGCCTTCACCACCGCCTCGGGCGTCCGGATCGAGCCCTTCATCGACGGTCGCTTCGACGCCTATTCGGTCTCGGACCTTCCGCCCATGCCGGGCAGCGACTCGGAGAACATTATCACCCGCGGCCGGGCCACGGCGGGCGTCGACGTCAGCTATCCGATGATCAAGCGGCTGAGCGCCACGTCGGACCTGATCATCGAGCCGATGGCCCAGCTGTCGATCTCCAACAAGGCCAACCTCGATCCGCGCATCCCGATCGAGGACACCCAGACCTTCGAGCTGGACGAAAGCTCCCTGTTCCGCACCGACCGCCTGCCGGGGTACGACTTCTACGAAGGCGGTTCGCGGTTCACGGCGGGGGCGCGGGCCACCCTGCGCTGGGACGACATCCGCAAGGCCAGCCTCTTCATCGGCCGCAGCATGCGGTCGTACGAGGAAGACGCCTTCCTGACCACCATTCCGGACGATACGAGCAAGCTCTACGACCCGTCGGGGCTGGCCTCTCAAACCTCGGACTGGGTGGTTCAGGCCAGCGTCTCGCCGACCGACCGGTTCCGGGCCTGGGGGCACGCCACCATCGACGGCTCGGGCGATATCCGCCGGGCCGAGGCCGCCGTCGACGGAACCTGGGGCCGCCGCAACGTCGCCACCGTCAGCTATATCGTCGACCGGTCGAATCCCCTCAGCGGGGACAACAACCGGAACTATGAGTTCATCCAGCTTCAGGGCCAGCAGTTCGTCTATGGCAACTGGGGCGTGGCGGTCACAGGCATCGCCGATCTGGAGCGCGACCTGATCACCCGTTCCGAGGTCGGCCTGCTGTTCGACGATGATTGCTTCCGGTTCGAACTGGGTTTCCGCCAGGACAATACCCGCGTACGGCCTTCGGGCCCGTCCGAGGGGGTTTATGTGCGCCTAAACCTCGCCACTTTTGGCGGTACAGGCTACGGACGAAACAGCAACCGATGAACACATCGCTTGCAGGGGCGCGACCTCCCCGCACAATGGGGTCGAGACGGCGCTTCTCTAGGATTCAGGACTGACTATGCCTTTGATGCGTAACACGACGGGCGTCGCGATCGCCGCGCTTCTCGCGGGCTCGGCTATTGCGCCGGCCTGGGCCCAGACGGCCCCGGCGCCCGCGCCCGCCCAGACACCTGCGCAGGCGCCCGCCTCTCCCTCCGCCGGAGCGCTGAACCCGGCCGCTGAACAGGCGCCCGCCCGCCCGGCCGCCGCGCCGCCCCAGTTCCAGATCTCCGAAGGCGTCATCGCCACGGTGAACGACCAGGTCATCACCAGCTTCGACCTGCGTCAGCGCATGCTGACGATCATCGCCATGAGCCAGGTGCAGCCGACCGAGGAGAACATCCCGGCCATCCAGCAGCAGGCTCTGAACGCCCTGATTGAAGAACGGCTCCAGAACCAGGAAATCGCCAAGTACAAGGATCTGGTGATCAGCGACGAGGAGGTCGACGAGGAAATCGCCTCCATGGCGCAGGAGGCCGGCACCACGCCCGCCAACTACATGAACTTCCTGGCCCAGGGCGGCATCCGCCCGCAGAACATGCGTGAGCAGCTGCGCACCGAACTGGGCTGGCGCGCCCTGGTCGGCGGCCGCTTCAACAGCCGGGCCAAGGTCTCCCACGCCGCGGTCGAACAGGCCATGCGCCAGATGACCGAGGCGGCGTCCAAGCCCCAGTATCTGATCGGCGAAATCTACATCGAGGCCGCCCGCGTGGGCGGTCAGCAGGCCGCCATCAACGGCGCCGACCAATTGGTCCAGCAGATGGTCCAGGGCGCGCCCTTCCAGGCCGTGGCCCGCCAGTTCTCGGCCGCCCCGTCGGCGCAACGCGGCGGCGACGCCGGCTGGGTCGTCCAGGGCACCGTCCAACCCGCACTGCAGACCGCCCTGGACCAGCTCCAGGTCGGCCAGCTGTCGCGCCCGATCCCGGTCGAGGGCGGGGTCTACATCGTCTACATGCGCGACAAGCGCTCGGGCGCCGCCACCAGCCTGGTGACGATGAAGCAGATCATGGTCGAGGTGCCGGAAACGGCGACCGAGGCCGAGGTCGCCGCCGCCACGGCCCGGCTGAACGCCCTCAAGCCGCAACTGACCTGCGACAACATCCTGGCCCGCGCCACCTCGGAACAGGGCCTGCTGGGCTCGGACCTGGGTGAATCCGACATCGCCAACCTGGCGCCGCAGTTCCAGCAGGTCGCCCGCGCCGCGGAAGTCGGCACGATCAGCTCGCCTGTCCGCACCCCGCTGGGCGTCCACCTGCTGGCCGTCTGCGGACGTCGCGTCGGCGGCCCTGACGCCCCGACCTTCCAACAGGTCGAAGGCCGTCTGCAGAACCAGAACCTGGCCATGCTGGCGCGCCGCTACATTCGCGACCTGCGCGCCGACGCCCTGATCGAGCTGAAGTAACCCGATGACCGCGCCCCGGCCGCTGGTCCTGTCGATGGGCGAGCCGGCGGGCGTCGGCCCCGAGATCATCGCTGAAGCCTGGCGCGCGCTCTCGTCCGAGGGCGCGCCTTTCGCGGTCATCGGCGATCCCGAACTGCTGAAGGCGCAAGGCGTGCCGATCGTCGAGATCGGACAGGTCGCCGACGCCGCCGACCGCTTCGCCCGCGCCCTGCCGGTGCTCAGCCATCCCGTGTCTGCGCCTGTGACCGTCGGCAAGCCCGATCCGGCCAATGCCGGGGTCGTCGCCGACTGGATCGAGCGCGGCGTCGATCTGTGCCTGTCCGGAGAGGCCTCGGGGCTGGTCACCGCCCCCATCGCCAAGGCGCCCCTCTATGCCGCCGGCTTCCGCTTTCCGGGCCACACCGAGTTCATCGCCGAACTGACCGCGGACGCGCCCTTCGCCGGGACCCGCGGGCCGGTGATGATGCTGACGGCGAAAGACCTGCGCGCCTGTCTGGTGACCATCCACGTCGCGCTGGACCAGGTGCCCCAGCTGGTGACCGGCGAGCGGGTCATCCGCACCGCCCGGGTCGTGCATGAGGCGATGAGGCGTGACTTCGGTATCGCCCGTCCGCGTCTGGCCCTGGCCGCCCTCAACCCTCACGCCGGTGAAGGCGGGGCTCTGGGGCTGCAGGAGATCGAGGTCCTCGCGCCCGCTGTCGAGGCCCTGCGCGCCGAGGGGATCGCGATCACCGAACCCCGCCCCGCCGATACGATGTTCCACGACGAGGCCCGCGCGACCTATGACGCCGCGATCTGCCTCTATCACGATCAGGCCCTGATCCCGGTGAAGACGCTGGACTTCTGGGGCGGGGTCAACGCCACCCTGGGCCTACCCATCGTCCGCACCTCGCCCGACCATGGAACGGGCTTCGACATCGCCGGCAAGGGCGTCGCCCGCCCAGAGAGCCTGATAGCCGCCGTCAGACTGGCGACCGAGATGGCCGCGGCGCGCGCTGGCGGCTAGCTTTCCGCAGGTTGTCGGTGTTCAAGGGCGCATGACCGCCGACCTGCCGCCCCTGCGCGAATCCCTCGAAGCCCACGGCCTGCTGGCCAAGAAGAGCTTCGGCCAGCATTTCCTGCTGGACCTGAACGTCACGCGAAAGATCGTGCGTCTGGCCGGTCCGTTCGAGGGCCGCGCCGTGATTGAGGTCGGTCCCGGGCCCGGCGGCCTGACCCGCGCCATTCTCGAGAGCGACGCCGGTCGGGTGACCCTGGTCGAGAAGGACCGGCGCTTCGTCCCCCTGCTGGAGGAGCTGGACGCCGGCGACGGCCGCCTGACCATCGTCCAGGCCGACGCCCTGAAGGTCGATGAGGCGAAGCTGGCGGAGGGGCCGACTCATCTGGTGTCGAACCTGCCCTACAACGTCGGCACGGCCCTGCTGATCAAATGGCTGACCGGGCCCTGGACGCCCTGCGCCCTGACCCTGATGTTCCAGAAGGAGGTCGCCGAGCGGATCGTGGCCGATACCGACGACGACGCCTACGGGCGCCTCGCGGTCATTTCGCAGGCGGTCGCCGAGGCGCGGATCGTCATGCACCTGCCTGCCGCCGCCTTCACACCGCCGCCCAAGGTGGCCTCGGCCGTGGTGCATCTGATTCCACGCGCCGACCGGCCCGACCGGGCGACGCTGAAGCGGCTGGAGACCGTCACCGCCGCCGCCTTCGGCCAGCGCCGAAAGATGCTGCGCTCCAGCCTGAAACAGCTCGGCGGCGGCGCCCTGTGCGAGGCCGCCGGCATCGATCCCGACGCCCGCGCCGAGACCATCGACGTGGCGGGCTTCCTGCGGCTGGCGGCGGCGTTGGATCGGTGAGGAGTGAAAAGTGAGCGCAGTCGTGAGCCTCAAAAACAGATCCCACTCACCCCTTGCTCACCCCCCGCTCACTCTTCACTAACGGCGCCATGACCGAGATCGAACCCTTCCGCGCCATCACCATCAGCCGCATCGCCCATGCCCTGAAGGCCGAGGGGCGCGATGTGATCCATATGGAGTTCGGCCAGCCGTCGACCGGCGCGCCCGCCGCCGCCATCGCCGAGGCGCACCGGGTGCTGGATGCCGACGGCATGGGCTATTGGGAGAGCGCCCCGCTGAAGGCGCGCATCGCCCGGCTCTATCAGGATCGCTACGGCGTCGAGGTCGATCCGGACCGGCTGCTGCTGACCTGCGGCGCCTCGCCCGCGCTCGTGCTGGCCCTGTCGTCGCGCTTCCGGCCCGGCGACCGCATCGCCATGGCCCGGCCCGGCTATGTCGCCTATCGCAATACGGTCAAGGCGCTGAACCTGACCCCGGTCGAGATCGCCTGCGGTCCCGCCGAACACTATCAGCTGACCGCCGCCGCGCTTGAGGCGCTGGAGCCGGCGCCCGCCGGGGTGATCATCGCCAGCCCGGCCAACCCGACCGGCTCGATCATCGCGCCCGAGGAACTGGCCGCCATCGCCGCCGTCTGTAAGCGGCGCGGCATCGCCATCGTCTCGGACGAGATTTATCACGGCCTCAGCTACGACCGCCCGACGCCCTCGATCCTGGAGTTCGAGCCCGAGGCTTTCGTCATCAACAGCTTCTCCAAATACTGGAGCATGGCCGGGTGGCGGCTGGGCTGGCTGCTGGTCCCGCCCGACCATATCGCGGCGGCCAAGGCCTATATCGGCAATCTGTTCCTGACGCCGCCGTCGCTGAGCCAGCACGCGGGTCTGGTGGCCATGGACTGCGTCGAGGAGCTGGAAGGCCATATCGAGGTCTACCGGCGCAACCGGGAGCTGGTGCTGGCGGCCCTGCCCTCGCTGGGCCTGAAGACCATCGCCCCGCCCGACGGCGCCTTCTACGTCTGGGCCGACATCGGCCATCTGACCGACGACAGCGTGGCCTTCTGCGAGCAGCTGCTGCGCGACACGGGGGTGGCGACCGCGCCCGGCGTGGATTTCGATCCGGTAGACGGCCACCGCTTCATGCGCTTCAGCTTCGCGGTGTCCACTCCCCTGATCGAACAGGCGCTGGAGCGGCTGAGGCCCTGGTTCGCGGCGCGCGCGGCTTTCCTGAAAGCCTGAAACGAAAAGCCCGCCGTCCCTGAGGAACGGCGGGCGCTATGCTGCTACTCAGTGACCGCCGCGATGATCGCCGCGGCCGTCGTGATCGCGGCCGTGGTCGCCGCGCGGGCCATGACCGCCGCGGTCGTGGCCGCGATGGTGATGGTCGCCGTAGTCGTCATAGGCGCAAGCGGCCGAGCCGAGGGCCATCACGCCGAGAAGAGCGACGACAGCCAGTCTGGCGGGTTTGAAGTTCGTCATATCCGAAGTCTCCCAACACCCCCGTGTCGGGATCAGTAATGCACGCCTGCGCACCCTCGCCAACCGGCGTTCACCTTAAATTTCAGACATCTTCCTGCAGCAGGTCGTCGCGATAGGCCTCGACCCAGACGTTGCGGAACCGGCGGCTGCGCTCGGCGTGATAGATGTGGGCGAGCTCCGAATAGGAGCGGTCGAAGTCGTCGTTGACGAACACATAGTCGAACATATCGCTGTGTTCGATCTCGCCCTTGGCATTGTTGATGCGGCGTTCGATGACCTCGTCGGCGTCCTGCGAACGGGTCACCAGACGGCGACGCAGCTCCTGGAGGCTGGGCGGCAGAATGAAGACGCGGACGGCGTCCTCGGGGCATTTCTCTGCGATCTGGGCGGCGCCCTGCCAGTCGATGTCGAACAGGACGTCGCGGCCTTCTTCCAGCGCCTTATCGATGGGCGCGCGCGGCGAACCATAGCGGCTGCCATGGACGTCAGCCCACTCCAGGAAGGCGTCCTGATCGATCAGTTCCTGGAACTCTTCCGGGCTGACGAAGTGGTAGTCGCGGTCAGCGACCTCGCCCGGACGAATGCCGCGCGTGGTCATGGAGATCGACAGTTCCAGATTGCCGTGGTCGGCCATCAGACGGCGGCACAGGGAGGTCTTGCCGGCGCCCGAGGGGCTGGCCACGATCAGGAGGACGCCCCGGCGCGGCGTGCGGTCATTCGACATTTTGGACTTGTTCTCGGAGTTGCTCAATCACCGCCTTCAGATCGAGTCCGATGGCGGTGAGCGGCGTCGTAGCCGATTTCGAGCACAGTGTGTTCGCTTCGCGCATGAATTCCTGCATCAGGAAGTCGAGTTTTCGTCCGGCGGGCGGTTGCCGCAACAGGGTGCGGGCCGAGGCCACGTGAGCGGTCAGCCGGTCCAGCTCCTCGCGCACGTCCGCTTTGGTGGCCAGGGCCGCAGCTTCCAGCACGATGCGGTCGTCGAGGCCGGGGACCTCGGGCGCCAGTTCGGCCATGCGGCGGGCGAAGCGGTCGCGGATGTGATCGGTCTGGGCCTGGGCCTCGCCCTCGGCGCGGACAACCAGGGCCGCGATGGCGTCGATGAATTGGCTGATGACAGGCGTCAGCTGGGCGCCTTCGCGTTCGCGCGACAGCTTCAGGGCATCAAGGGCCTCAGCGACGGCGACGGCCATGGCGGCCTCGATCGGCGCGCGGGCTTCGGGATCGGCATCCTCTTCCGGCGTATCCAGCACGCCGCGCAGGGCCAGCAGGCCGTCGGCCGAGGGCGGGGTCGCCCCTTCCATCGTCAGCTGGTTGGCCAGCTCCAGATAGCGGTTCAGCACCGCCTCATTGACCGCGAGCGCAGCCGCGGACCCTTGCGCCTGTTTCGCCTGGACGCCGACCGTGACCTGACCCCGGTTCAGCCGCTCCTGCGCCGCCGCCTTGGTCAGGCGTTCGAGGTTGTCGAAACCGTTGGGGCCGCGAAAGCGGACCTCCAGATTGCGTCCGTTGACCGAGCGGGCCTCGACGCTCCAGCTCCAGCCGTCGAGCGCCCCGTCGGCGCGTCCGAAGCCGGTCATTCCCGATATCTGGCCGGATAGGGTGGTCACCGGGGATCCGCCGTGGCCGGACGCAGGGGGCGCGACGGGGTCAGGGTTCCGGGCGGCTGCATGGTGATGACGGCCTCTCCGGTCAGGGGCTGGTCCGTGGGCGCCGTTCCGGGCGCGAGGGCGCCGGGCGCGGCGGGCGGGGTCGCGCCGGGCGGCAGGCCGGCCTTGCGGCGCTCGATCTCGCGCCAGCGCGCGACATTGACCAGATGCTGCTCATAGGTCGCGGCGAACACGTGCCCACCGGTCCCGTCGGCGACGAAGAACAGATCGTTCGAGCGCGGCGGGTTGAGCACGGCGGCGATGGCGTCCTTGCCCGGGTTGGCTATGGGCGTCGGCGGCAGGCCGTCAATCAGATAGGTGTTGTAACCCGTGTCGGCCTGAAGCTCGGACTGGCGGATGCCGCGCCCCAGCGGACGGCCGTGGGTGATGCCATAGACGATGGTCGGGTCGCTCTCGAGCCGCACGCCCATGCGCAGCCGGTTGGAGAAGACGGCCGCCACGCGGGGGCGCTCGGCCGCCAGACCGGTCTCCTTCTCGACGACGGAGGCCAGGATGACCGCCTCCTCGGGCGTGCGCACCACCGTCGCCGGGCTGCGCGTGGCCCACAGCCGCGCCAGGTTGTCGGTCATCGCGCGCTGCATGCGGGCGATCACCGAGGCGCGGGTCTCGCCGCGCGAGACCTCATAGGTGTCGGGCCAGAGGGAGCCTTCCGCGGGCGGGGTCTCGACCGTGCCGGTCAGGACGTCTTCCTTGTTCAGGATGTCCACGGCCTGCAGCGACGACCAGCCCTCGGGGATGGTGACGTAGTGGCGCACGACGCGGCCGTCGGTCAGCAGCCTGAGCACCGATCGCAGCGAAGCCTTCGTCGGCACCTGATACTCGCCGGCCCGCAGCTTGCGGTCGGCGCCGGTCAGGGTGGCGGCGGCCTTGAACATGTCGGTCGAGCGGATGACGCCCGCGCTCTTCAGCTGGGCCGCGATGGCCGAGACTCCCGATCCGCTGGGCAGGGAGACGACGGTCGCCTCTCCCGTCCGCGCGGACGGCCCGGGCGCGTAATAGACGCTCCAGGCCCAGACCAGGCCCGCGATCAGAAACAGGCTGAACGTCGCCGACGCCGCCAGCAGGGCCGCGACCGTGCCCGAACGTTTGCCGCGCAGGGCTGGCTTCGGTCCCTTCACCGGCCCCTTGATGGGTCCCCCCGAACCCTTGAGCACTAGGCCACCTTCTTGAAGATGACCGAGGCGTTGGTGCCGCCGAAGCCGAAGCTGTTGGACATGGTCACATCGATCTTCATGGGTTTGCCCTTGTGTGGCACGAGATCGATGGCGGTTTCGTGTTCCGGATCATCGAGGTTAATGGTCGGCGGCGCGATCTGATCGCGCATGGCCAGCAGGCAGAAGATCGCCTCGATGGCCCCGGCGGCGCCCAGCAGGTGACCGGTCATCGACTTGGTCGAGGACACGGCCAGATCCTTGGCATGGTCGCCGACGACCTTCTCGACCGCGCGCAGCTCGATCCAGTCGGCCATGGTCGAGGTGCCGTGGGCGTTGATGTAGTCGATTTCGGAGACGTCGATCCCGGCGCGCTTGATCGCGGCCTTCATGGCCCGCACGGCGCCGTCGCCGTCCTCGGACGGGGCGGTGATGTGATAGGCGTCGCCCGACATGCCGTATCCGATGACTTCGCCATAGATCTTGGCGCCGCGCGCCTTGGCGTGCTCGTACTCTTCCAGCACCACGACACCGGCGCCCTCGCCCATGATGAAGCCGGCGTGGCCGCGGTCATACGGACGCGAGGCGGCCTCGGGCGTGTCGTTATAGGCGGTGCACAGGGCCTTGCAGGCCAGGAAGCCGGCGATGCCGATCGGGACGATGGAGCTCTCGGCCCCGCCCGCCAGCATGACATCGGCATCGCCCAGCATGACCATCCGGGCCGCGTCGCCGATGGCGTGGGCGCCTGTGGCGCAGGCGGTGACCGGAGCGTGGTTGGGACCCTTCAGCCCGTGGCGGATCGAGACCTGGCCCGAGACCAGGTTGATCAGGGCCGAGGGGATGAAGAAGGGGCTGACCCGGCGCACGCCCTGTTCCTTCAGAACGATGGCGGTGTCGGCGATGGGCCCCAGGCCGCCGATGCCGGAGCCGATCATGACCCCGGTGGCTTCCTTGTCCTCGTCCGTCTCAGGGTGCCAGTTCGCGTCGTTCAGCGCCTCGTCTGCGGCGGCGATGCCGAACAGGATGAAGTCGTCGACGCGCTTGCGGTCCTTGGCGGACATGACCTTGTCGGGATCGAAGCTGCCGGGCGCGTCAGGCGAGCCGCCGCCGCGACCGTCGACGGAGGGCACTTCACCGGCGATGGTGCAGCCATAGCCCTCAGTGTCGAAGGCGGTGATCGGACCGATGCCCGAGCGTCCCTCGACGATGCCCTTCCAGGTATGTTCGACGCCCCAGCCCAGGGGGGTGACCAGTCCAAGGCCGGTGACGACAACGCGGCGCATGCCCTGCGCTCCATGACTGTTGAGACTCAAGCCGTAAATCATAGTGAGCGCGGGGCCTTACCGCTAGGGCGAGCGCTGATCAGCGCTTTTCGGAAGCCGGAAACGAAAACGGCCGCCCGCGCTCCGTCGGGAGCATCGGGCGGCCGTATCTGTCGTCCATGCCCCTTTCGGGGTCAGGACGCCGGGCTTAGCCGGCGGTCTTTTCCGAGATGAACTTCACGGCGTCGCCGACGGTCTGGATGTGCTCGGCGGCGTCATCCGGGATCTCGATGTCGAATTCTTCTTCGAAGGCCATGACCAGCTCGACGTTGTCGAGCGAGTCGGCGCCCAGGTCGTCGATGAAGCTGGCCTTTTCGGTGACCTTGTCCGGATCGGCGTCCAGGTGGTCGATGACGATCTTGCGGACGCGTTCCAGGGTGTCGGACATGGGTGTCTCTGCCTTATGGGGCCGCAAGATGCGGCTGTTGTCTCAAATCCTGCCGTCTCATGACGGCGACGCTTGTGCAAGACCCTAACGGGTCAGGCGGCAAGCGGTTGCGAGGCCCTTTAGCACAGCCATATCGGCTGGAAAGAGGGGTTTACAGGGATTGATCGCTCAGATCATCGCCATCCCGCCGTTCACATGCAGGGTCTGGCCCGTGACATAGGCGGCTTCGTCGGAGGCCAGATAGACGGCGGCGGCGGCGATTTCGTCGCCCAGACCCAGCCGGCCCATCGGGATGTTCTTCATGATGGCGTCCTTCTGGGCATCGTTGAGGACGTCGGTCATCGGCGAGGCGATGAAGCCCGGCGCGATGCAGTTGACGGTGATGCCGCGCGAGCCGACTTCCTGGGCCAGCGACTTGGAGAAGCCGATCATCCCGGCCTTGGAGGCCGCATAGTTGGTCTGGCCCGGATTGCCCGTAACACCCACGACCGAGGTCACGCCGATGATGCGTCCGGCGCGGCGCTTCATCATCCCCTTCATCGCGGCGCGCGACAGGCGGAAATAGCTCTCCAGATTGATGGTCAGGACGGACTGGAAGTCCTCGTCCTTCATCCGCATCAGCAGGCCGTCCTTGGTGATGCCGGCGTTGGCGACCAGGATGTCCAGCGGCGAACCCGCGGCTTCCTCGGCGGCGGCGACCAGGTTGTCGACCGACTCGGGGTCCGACAGGTTGGCGGTGGCGAAGTGGGCGCGCTCGCCGAGTTCCTTCGCCAGATCGGCCAGCACGGCTTCGCGCGTGCCCGACAGGACGACGGTGGCGCCCTGGGCATGCAAGGCGCGGGCGACGGCCCCGCCGATACCGCCCGTAGCGCCGGTGACGAGGGCGGTCTTGCCGGTGAGATTGAACATTATTCGGCTCCTTGCAGCGACTTCGCGAACGCTTCCAGCTCTTCAGGGGTGTTCAGGGCGACGGCGTCGGCGTCCGGCGCGATGCGCTTGGCCATGCCGGTCAGGACCTTGCCCGAGCCGATCTCGGCGAAGCGGGTGACGCCGCCCTCACCCGCCATCCACATCATGCTCTCGCGCCAGCGGACGCGACCCGTGACCTGTTCTACCAGGAGACGGCGGATCATTTCCGGATCGGTGACCGGACCGGCGGTGACGTTGGCGACGACCGGCACGGCCGGGGCGACGATGGTCGCGGTGGCGAGAGCCGTGGCCATCTCGTCGGCGGCGGGCTGCATCAGGGGGCAGTGGAAGGGCGCCGAGACGTTCAGCGGGATGGCCCGCGCGCCCAGCTCCTTGGCCTTCTCGATGGCGCGATCGACCGCGGCCTTGTCGCCCGAGATGACGATATTGCCCGCATTGTTGTCGTTGGCGACGACGCAGACGCCGACTTCCGAACCCGCCTTGGCGGCTTCCTCAGCGAGGGCCAGATCCGTCTTCGGGCCGATCAGGGAAGCCATGGCGCCCTGCCCCACCGGCACGGCGCGCTGCATGGCCTGGCCGCGCAGTTTGAGCAGGCGGGCCGTGTCGGCCAGCGAGATCGCCCCGACGCCGCACAGGGCGGAGTATTCGCCCAGCGAGTGACCGGCGACGAAGCCGGCGGTCGTCACGTCCACTCCGAACTCGGCCTTCAACGCCCGCACCGCCGCCACCGACACGGCCATCAGGGCCGGCTGGGCGTTCTCGGTCAGGGTCAGCTGGTCCTCTGGCCCCTCGCGCATCAGCTGCGACAGGTTCTGGCCCAGGGCCTCGTCGATCTCGGCAAAGACCTCGCGCGCGCTGGCGAAGGCGTCGGCCAGGGCCGCGCCCATGCCGACCGACTGGCTGCCTTGTCCGGGGAACAGGAGGGCGAGGGTCATTGAACCGTCCGTGGGCCGTTGAATCAGGACCGGAGGCGTAAGCCGATCATTCCGTCAGGGCAAGCGGAACGCCCGATATCGCCTCGGTTGCACAAGGACCTGATTGAAGCCGCAGGTCCGACACAATCCCCCTCCAGCGTCACCATACCGAAACGGCGTTCGGGGGGAACGGGCCTTGGTTTTCAATCTCGTAGAGACGCGCCTGCACCGTTCCGGCGGCCGAGGTCTGGCCCTCGGCGCCTGGGCTTTGGGGCTCGCTGCGGTGCTGGGTGCGGATCCGGCCTTCGCCCTCGACGACGATGAAAGCCAGACAGCCTCCGCTGCGGTCGAGGTCGCTGCGGACGACAGGGTCACCCCCTATCAGGCCGACTTCTTTTCCGAGTTCCGCCCGGTCACGGCCCTGGACATGATCTATCGCATCCCGGGTTTCCAGTTCGACGGCGGGACCTCGGCCCGGGGCATGGCGGGCACCCAGGGCAATGTGCTGATCGACGGCGACCGGCCGCCGACCCGAAGCGACACCCTCTATTCCATTCTGGCCCGCATCCCGGCTTCGCAGGTGTTGAGGATCGAACTGGTCCGCGGCGGCGCGGGCGGCATCGACATGCAGGGCAAGGCGGTGGTCGCCAACGTCATCCGCAAACCCGACGCGGGCGTCAGCGGCGCCGTCTCGGTCGGGGCCAATCTGGTCTCCACCGGCGACATCCAGCCCAACCTCTATCTGCAGATCCAGCAACAGCGCGGCGGCCGCTCGCTGGAGGGCTCGCTGCAGCTCTATCACGGGCCGGGCGCCCAGAACGGCTATCGCATCCGCACCGCCCCGGACGGAACGGTCCTGCTGCGCGCCCTGTCGACCGGCGACTATATGTTCGATCAGGCCGAGGCGACCGGCGTCTATGAAGGCCCTCTGGCCGGCGGCCGTCTGCGCGCCAACGGCCTGTTCAGCTACAACGGCTCCGACTACGCCTTCACCGACCTTCTGGTCATTCCGTTCGGCCGCGAGGACTCCGTCAGCCAGGAAGAGACCTTCAAGGGCGAGATGGCCCTGCGCTGGACCCGCAGCCTGCCGCGCGGCGCCACCCTTGAGCTGGTCGGCTCGCAGCAGTTGATCCATTCAACCTCTGACGGCCTCTACGACACCCCCGATTTCACCTCCCAGAGCCTCTCCGACGAGGACAGGGGCGAAAGCATCCTCAACGGCTCGGTCCAGTTTGCGTCCCTGAACACGCCGCTGGGCGCCTGGAGCTTCGAGACCGGCTCCGAAGCGGCGCTCAACTGGGTCGAGAGCGACACCGCCTACCGGTTCAACGGCGATCCCCTGTTGCTGCCTGGCGACGACACCCGGGTGGAGGAACTGAGGTCCGAGAGCTTCATCACCGGCGTCTGGGCGGCCCGGCCGAACCTCAGCCTGGAGACCACCCTGCGCTATGAGGCGTCGCGAATCACCGCCACCGGCAGCGCCGGCGAAGGCGAGACCACCCTGAGCTTCCTCAAGCCCCGGCTGAACCTCGGCTGGACGCCGAAGCCGGGCCATCAGTGGAACTTCAAGGCCGAGCGCAACGCCGAACAGCTGTCCTTCGGCTCCTTCCAGGCCTCGGCCTCGTTCAGCACCGGCGTGTTCGGGCGCGGCAACCCCGATATCCGCCCGGCCCAGACCTGGCTCGCCCAGGCCCGTTACGAACGCGTCTACGACAAACAGGGCGCCTTCACCGCCGAGCTGACGCACGAGTGGATCGACGACGTCCTGGGGTCGGTGATCGTCACCGAAATCCCGCCGGGAGAGACCGACCCGGTCACCTTCACCATCACGCGCAACGTCGCCGACGCGACGCGCGACACCCTGAAACTGACCAACCGCCTGCCGCTGGACCGGTTCGGCTGGACCGGCGGGATGTTCAACACCTCGGCGACCTGGCGACGATCGCAGACCCGCGATCCGATTACCTTGGAGGAGCGCCGTCTCAGCAGCGAACAGCCGTTCCTGTGGAGCCTGAGCCTGAGCCGCAACCTGACCGCCCAGCGGATCAGCTGGACCGTCGGCGCCTCCAGCGGCGGCGAGGGCCGGTCCTATGGCGCGCGCACCCTCTCGAGCTGGCGGTCCGATCCCTTTGTCTACGGCAGCTTTAGCTACCGCCCCGACGACACGCTCAGCCTCAGCGCAGACCTGAACGTCAGCCAGCCCAGCGAGAGCCGGTTCCGCCTGTTCGAGGGCGTGCGCGGCGCCAGCCCTGCCGCCTATGACGAGGTCAATTTCAGCCAGGGCCAGATCCAGGCCTCGGTGAGCCTGCGCCGCAGCTTCTGACCGCCCCTCCCGGCGCGGCCAGACAGTCCTTGCCGGATCGCCGGTTTTCCCCTATACGCGCCCGCTTTCCAGGGCTTCGGTCCTGATGCGGAACGCCAAAGGGTTCGGGAAGTCATCCCGGCCGCCGCTTCAGGAGCCATCGCAGGCGCGACTTACCCGGTCCGTCGGCGCCGACGCCCCACAAGGGAGACTGACGAATGGCTCTTTACGAGCACACGGTCATGACGCGCCAGGATATCAGCGCGCAACAGGCCGAAGCCCTCAACGACACGATCAAGGACCTCATCGTCGCCGGCGGCGGCACCGTGGCCAAGATCGAATACTGGGGCCTGCGCAACCTGACCTACCGGGTCAAGAAGAACCGCAAGGCGCACTATTCCCTGCTCGCCATCGACACGCCTCCGGCCGCCATGGCCGAAGTCGAGCGTCAGCTGGGCATCAACGAAGACGTGCTGCGCTGGCTGACCGTCCGCGTCGAGGAACTCGACCTGGAACTGTCGCCGCTGCTGGCCCGCCGCGAGCGCGAACGTGAGCGCGACCGCGAGCGTCCGGCGCGTGAAGACGCCGTCGAAGCGTAAGGATCAGATCACATGACCGATACCACCGCTCCCCGTAACGTCCCGGGCACGCCCGCGGGCTCCGGCGCCGCCGGCCGCCGTCCTTTCTATCGTCGCCGCAAGGTTTGCCCGTTCTCGGGTGAAGGCGCGCCGAAGATCGACTACAAGGACGTCAAGCTCCTGCAGCGCTACATTTCCGAACGCGGCAAGATCGTGCCTTCGCGCATCACCGCCGTGTCCCAGATCAAGCAACGCGAATTGGCCAAAGCCATCAAGCGCGCTCGCTACCTGGCCCTCCTGCCCTACGTGGTGAAGTAAGATGAAAGTCGTTCTGCTGGAACGCGTCGATAACCTCGGCGCCATCGGCGACGTCGTCACTGTCAAGGACGGCTTCGCCCGCAACTTCCTCCTGCCCCGCGACAAGGCGCTGCGCGCCACGTCGAAGAACCTGGAGAAGTTCGAACTCGACCGCGTCGCCATCGAGGCCCGCAACGAGAAGAATAAGGACGCGGCCCAGAAGGTCGCCGACAAGATCGACGGTCAGTTCTACGTCATGATCCGCTCGGCCGGTGAAACCGGTCAGCTGTACGGATCGGTCGCCGGCCGCGACGTCGCCGAAGCCGTTCAGGCCGAAGGCGGCAAGGTCGAGCGCTCGCAAGTCGTGCTCAACACCGCGATCAAGTCGCTGGGCGTCCACGAAGTGCTGGTTCGCCTGCACCCCGAGGTCTCGGCCACCGTCAAGATCAACATCGCCCGCTCGGCCGAAGAAGCCGAACGTCAGGCGAAGGGTGAGGACGTGATCAAGTCGGCCTACGACGAAGACCGCGAAGCCGCCGCCGAACAAGCCCGCGACATGGTCGAGGGCGGCGCCGGCCAACAGGACGGCCTGGGCTTCGAAGCCTGATCGACCTGACGGTTGAAACGATCAAGGGCGCGTCCTCCGGGACGCGCCCTTTTTCTTTGCCCGATGCCCTCCGGCCGTCCCGGCGAGACCTATAACTTTGGTCCGAAAGGATAAATCGGACGACCAGCCACGGCCTGGCCGTCCACCGCCAGCCGCGCGTCATCGATATGTCAAATATGCAACGTCGTGAAAGGAAGCGGTTAAGGCGTGCTTGACCGCCCCGGCCGACGCAACCAGCCTGCTGCTCAAGAACGGCGTCTGGGGCATTTCGGCAATGATCTTGCCGCGCACTCCTCCGTAGACCGACCAAAGGGAAACATCCCGGCCTGCGCCGGATCCAGGGATCAGGCGATCACCCCCGGCGCTCACACGTCGGCCCTTTCCTCGGTTTCCAGGCGCACCCCATGCAAGCTCGTTCTTCCCGCACCCTTCTTCTGGCCTTCGCCTCCGCCGGCGCGATGCTGGCCTGCCCGCTCGTGGCCTCCGCGCAAACCGCCCCGGCGGCGCCGCAGGATGACGCCTCTACCGTCGAGGAAGTGGTCGTCACCGGCACCCGGGTCGCGGGCCGTTCGCGCCTGGACACCGTCGCTCCCGTAGATGTGATCTCGGGCGAGACCCTGCAGCGTTCGGGTACGGGCACCGAGCTGGCCGCCTCCCTGGCCGCCGCCGCCCCCTCCATCAGCTTCCCCCGCCCGGCCATCTCGGACGGTTCGGACCATGTGCGTCCGGCCACCCTGCGCGGTCTCGCTCCCGACCAGACCCTGGTTCTGATCAACGGCGTGCGCGGGCACATCGCGGCCCTGCTCAACGTCAACGGCGCGATCGGTCGCGGCTCGACGGCGTTCGACCTGAACACCATTCCGACCGTCACCCTGGGATCGACCGAAGTCCTGCGCGACGGCGCCTCGGCCCAGTACGGCTCCGAAGCCATCGCCGGTGTGATCAACCTGCGTCTGCGCGAGGCCAACCACGGCGGCGGCCTGACCCTGAACTACGGCGTCTATGACACCGACTTCGACACGGCCCGCGGCTCGCACAGCCGCCACGACGGCGAGACGACCTCGGTCGCCGGCTGGGTCGGCCTGCCCCTCGGCTCGGAAGGCTTCCTGACAGTGTCGGGCGAGCTGCAGCAGCGCGACCCGACAAACCGCTCGGACTACGCCGCCCCGGCGGCGGTCAACGGCGGCTCGTCGACCACGGTCCTGGCCCGGTTCGGCGATCCGAAGCTGAAGTCCGGCTCGATCTGGTACAACGCCGGCACGCCCCTGTCGGCGGGCTGGGAGGCCTACAGCTTCGGCGGCTACCAGCACCGCTACTCCCAATCGGCCGCCACGGCGCGTCCGTACAATGACGCCCGCAACGTCACCGCCATCTATCCGAACGGCTTCACCCCCGTGATCGGCGCCGAGATCGACGACTACAACCTGTATGGCGGCATCAAGGGCCAGGCGGCCGGCTTCGACGTCGACCTGTCGGTGGGCTGGGGCCGCAACGAGCTGACCTATACGGTCCTGAACTCCCTCAACGCATCCTATGGCGCGGCGTCCAAGACCTTCTTCCAGGCCGGCGGTCTCGACTACGACCAGCTGACCGTGGGCCTAGACGCGGTCAAGCCGATCGAGCTGGGCCTCTATGAGCCGCTCAACCTGGCCGTCGGCGCGGAATACCGTCGCGAAACCTTCGGCATGACGCCCGGCGAGGCCGCCTCCTACAACAAGGGGCCGCTGAACGCCGCCCTGGGCTCGCAAGGTTTCCCCGGCTTCAGCCCCTCAACCGCCATCGACGTGGATCGCCACAACTGGGCCGTCTACGCCGACCTGGAAGGCAAGTTCACCGAACAGTTCACCTTGGGCGGCGCGGTCCGGTACGAAGACTACTCCGACTTCGGCGACACCCTGACGGGCAAGCTGTCGGCGCGTTACGACGTCAACCCATTCTTCGCCCTGCGCGGCGCGATCTCGACCGGCTTCAAGGCGCCGGCGCTCCAACAGCAGTACTTCAGCTACACCTCGACCAATCTGGTGACCACGACGGCCGGCACCTCGCTGATCGAGGCCGGCACCTTCCGGGTGAACTCGCCGACCGCCATCGCTTTGGGCGCCAAGCCGCTTGAGCCTGAAATGTCGACCAACTTCTCGGGCGGCTTCGTGCTGCGCAAGGGCGGCTTCGAGCTGACGGTCGACGCCTACCGCATCGATATCCAGGACCGGATCGTCTACTCCGAGAACCTCGGCGGGACCGGGTCGCGCGACGGCCAGTCGGCGGCGACGGCGGCGGCGATCAATGCCTATCTGACCTCGGCCTTCGGCATCAGCGCCGCCCGCTTCTTCCTGAACGGCGTCGACACCTCGACCAGCGGCGTGGACGTGGTGGGCCGCTACCGCATGCCCACCGACAGCTGGGGCCGCTTCGACTTCACGG
Organism: Brevundimonas goettingensis; assembly: GCF_017487405.1. Lineage (NCBI taxonomy): Bacteria > Pseudomonadati > Pseudomonadota > Alphaproteobacteria > Caulobacterales > Caulobacteraceae > Brevundimonas > Brevundimonas goettingensis. Next base: position 1,800,580 of record NZ_CP062222.1, read on the forward strand.
TCGCGGCGAACTTCAACTCCACGGAGATCACCCGCACCCCGTCCAACCCGACGATCTCCATCCCGGGCGGGGCCACGATCACCACCACCCCGGGCTTCCTGTTCGACCGCGCCAACGTCCTGGCCTTCGAGGAGGGCACGCCGGAACAAAAGATCCTCGGCAGCGTCGACTGGACCTACGGCGGCTTCGGCGTCACGGCCAAGGCGACCTATTACGACAGCGTCCTGATCGCCAACAACGCGTCCAGCCTCGACTATTCGACCGGCTACGCGACCCTGCTGGATCTGGAAGGCCGCTATCAGCTGCCGTGGGGCGTCGCCGCCGCGGTGGGGGTCAACAACCTGACCGACGAATATCCGATCTTCACCCCGGCCGCGATCAACGGCACGACCGGGTCGGTGGGCTTCCCGCAGTACTCGCCCTACGGCTTCAACGGGCGCTTCTTCTACGGCCGGCTGAGCTACAGCTTCTAGGCCGCTCGCGGCACGGACGAGGGCGGCGCGGGGAGCGATCCCCGCGCCGCTTCCGTTTTGGCCTTGCGCAGGTCATTGTTTCGCCACCGGAGCCCCGCCAAGCTTGGCCTTAGGAACAAGGGGAAAGATCATGTTCAAGCGCGTCGCCATCCTCGCTGTCGCCGTCAGCCTGATCGCCACGGCCGCCAGCGCCATGACGGTGCAGGAGTTCCTGACGACCGCCAGCCGCATCCCCCAGAACCCCACCGCCCTGCTGCGCTCCGACACCCGCCGGCTGATGAACGAATTCAAGGGCGGCATGCAGACCGTACGCGCCGAACAGACCGCCGATCGCGCCGCCGGACGTCGCCCCGCGACCTGCATGCCCGAGAAGGTCAGCTTCAACGTCAATGAGATCCTGGGCCGCTTCAACGCCATCCCGGCGGCGCGCCGCGGCCAGATCAGCGTGACCCAGGCGTTGCGCGAATGGATGGCCGACCGCTATCCCTGCCCGGCATAAGGGCTCTTCCTTAAGGCTTGCCGCAAGGATCCTTCCTTTGGAAAGCTCCGTTCCCTGACAGGATTGGATATTTTCACCCTGTCCCCAGAAGGGCTTGGGTTGTCCACGGATGCGGGGGCGACCGAGCATGTCGCAGGGGCGTGCGACGGGTAAGGCGTTAACACAATGAACGCTTACACCCCCTTCCCCGATACGGTCGCCGTCCCGTCCCTGCCGCACAACCTCGAGGTCGAGCAGGCGCTGCTCGGCGCGCTGATGTTCGACAACGCCATCTTCGAGCGGCTGTCCGACCGGCTGCGGGGCACGCATTTCTACGAGCCCTTCCATCAGCGGCTCTATGACGCCATCGAGGACCACATCCGCCAGGGGATGCTGGCCGAGCCGACCATCCTGATGGAGCGGTTCAAACAGGACCCGGCCTTCGCCGAGTTCGGCGGGCTGCGCTATCTGGCCGACCTGATGGACCGGGCGCCTCCGGGGGCCAATGCGCCGGACTATGCGCGCGTCGTCTACGATCTGGCCCTGCGCCGCGACCTGATCCGCATCGGCGGCGATATGATCAAGGACGCGCCGGATCCGGAGACCGCGGCCATCGACAAGATCGAACAGGCCGAACTGACCCTCTACTCCCTGGCCGAGAGCGGGGCACCCTCGTCCGGTTTCGTCAGCTTTTCCCACGCCTTGGCCGGCGCCGTTCAGATGGCGGGCGAAGCCTATCAGCGCGAAGGCAAGCTGGCGGGTCTGGCCACCCATCTGGACGACCTCGATTCCAAGCTGGGCGGCATGCACCCGTCCGACCTTCTGATCCTCGCGGGCCGTCCGTCGATGGGCAAGACGGCGCTGGCGACCAACATCGCCTTCAACGTGGCCCGAAACTACCGTTGGGAGCCGACCCCCGACGGCCGCAAGACCGTGTCCGGCGGCGTCGTCGCCTTCTATTCGCTGGAAATGAGCGCCGAACAGCTGGCCATGCGGATCCTGGCCGACGCCTCAGGCGTGTCGTCCGACAAGCTCCGCAAGGGCGAGATCGACGCTTCGGACTTCGGCCGCATCCGCGACGCGGCCATCGAGATCGGCGAAAGCCCCCTCTACATCGACGCCACCGGCGGTCTGGCCATTTCCAAACTGGCCGCCCGCGCCCGCCGCCTGAAGCGGATGGAACAGGGCCTCGACCTGATCATCGTCGACTATCTTCAGCTGATCACCGTCGGCGAGGGCAACGGCAACAAGAACCGGGTGCAGGAAGTCTCCGAGATCACTGGCGGCCTGAAGGCCCTGGCCAAGGAGCTGAACGTCCCGATCATCGCCCTGTCGCAGCTGTCGCGTCAGGTCGAGCAGCGCGAGGACAAGCGGCCCCAGTTGTCCGACCTGCGGGAATCGGGCTCGATCGAGCAGGACGCCGACTGCGTGATGTTCGTGTACCGTGAGAGCTATTATCTGGGCCGGACCGAGCCGCGTGAGGGCACCGAGGAGCACCTCAAGTGGCAGGAGGACATGGATGTCCTGCAGCACCAGGCCGAAGTCGTCATCGGCAAGCAGCGCCACGGCCCCATCGGCATCGTGAAACTGAGCTTCGACGCTGACACCACCCGCTTCGGCAACCTGGCTAAGGGCTATGGCTCAAGCTTCGGCGACATTCCGGAGTGATGACGGCCGCGACTTACGGCATAAGGCGCCCATGCACGCCCCTGCCCGCCTGACCGTCGACCTCAACGCCCTCGCGCGGAACTACCAGACCCTCGGCCGGGTCAGCGGCCTGCCGGTTCAGCCGGTGGTCAAGGCGGACGGCTATGGGCTGGGCGCCGCGGCCGTGGCGACGCGGCTGATGGCCGAGGGGGCGCGAACCTTCTTCGTGGCGCGCGGAACCGAGGGGATCGCCCTGCGCGAGGCTCTGGGTCCTGAGGCGGTCATCTATGTTCTGGACGGCTGTCACGGCGATCAGGCGGCGACGCTGAAGGCGGCGGGGATCCGACCCGTGATCAATCATGGACAGCAGCAGGCGGCCTGGACGGCGGTCGGCGGCGGCCCTTGCGGCCTGCAGATCGACACCGGCATGAACCGGCTCGGCTTCCGCCCCGAGGACGCGCCCGAGCCATTCGAGGGGCTGGAGCTTGTCATGACCCATCTGGCCTGCGCCGACGAGCCGTCCGAGCCGATGAATACCCGCCAGCGCGACGCCTTCGCCGCCGCCACTCTGAAATATCCCGGCGTCACACGGTCCTTCGCCAACTCCAGCGGCTGCTTCCTGGGGCCGGAATTCCGGTTCGACGTCGTGCGGCCGGGCATCGGCCTCTATGGCGGCGGCCCCGAGGCGAAGGCCGACCCGCGCATCGCCGCGGTCGCCACCCTGACCGCCGAAGTGCTCCAGACCCGCGACGTGCCCGCAGGTGAAAGCGTCGGCTATTCGCGCGGTTTCATCGCCGAGACGCCCGTGCGGGTCGCCACCTGCGCCACCGGCTATGCTGACGGCCTGATCCGCGCGACCGGCACCAGCGGCTCCGGCCAGGTCTGGGTTCATGGCGAGACGCGCCGTATCCTCGGCCGGGTGTCGATGGATGTCATCGCGGTCGACATCACCGGGCTCGACGTCGCCGTCGGCGATTCCATCGAACTGTTCGGCGCGAACCGCCTCGTGGACGATGCGGCGAAGGCGGCGGGGACGATCAGCTATGAGATGCTGACCTCGGTCATGCCCCGTGTGCCGCGCGCCTATATCGGCTAGTCGGCCAAGAAGGGCGTCAGTTCCGGACGCACCCCACCTACAGCCCCCTGCCCGATCTCGACCGACTCCTGTAAGCCGGTCGTATGGCGAGAGACGGTGCGATCTATGTGTGTCAATCCTGCGGGGCGGTGCACGGCAAATGGGCGGGGCAGTGCAACGCCTGCAATCAGTGGAACGTCATCGTCGAGGAGAGCCGTGCGGCCCCTCCCGGCGCGCTGAAGCCCGTCAGCGCTTCGAAAACACGCGGCCTGCAGTTCGAATCCCTGATGTCGGAGACGCCGGAGCCGGCGCGCATCATCACTGGGGTGACCGAATTCGACCGCGTCTGCGGCGGCGGGGTGGTGCCGGGCTCCGCCCTGCTGCTGTCCGGCGACCCGGGCGTCGGCAAGTCGACCCTGCTGCTGGACGTCGCGGGCCGCGCGGCCCTCGCGGGCGTGAAAGTGGCCTATATCTCGGGCGAGGAGGCGATTGAGCAGATCCGCTCGCGCGCCAAGCGGATGGGACTGGAGAAGGCGCCGGTGGCCCTGGCCTCGGCGACAGCGCTCCGCGACATCCTCGGCACCCTGAAGCGCGAGAAGTTCGACATCGTCATCGTCGATTCCGTCCAGACACTTTGGTCCGACGCCCATGAGGCCGGGCCGGGCTCGGTGACCCAGGTCCGGGCCTGCGCCGGGGAGCTGGTGCGCATGGCCAAGGCGGGCGGTCCCGCCGTTGTCCTCGTGGGCCA